>NZ_JBSPUE010000006.1:0-332576 GCF_056861455.1 Stenotrophomonas sp. 22LJNL06-5-1 | reverse complement strand
CAACGGCCTTGTGCCACCTGCGCTCCGTGAAGTGCAGGTGGCCTGAACTCCCTTTGGGAGTGTCCAAAAATACTTGACCACCACAGGTTTACGGCGTGTCCTGCCAACCCACACCACCCCGCCATCCCACAGAATGCCCGCTGTTGCTGTTGCAGTTGCAGTTGCTTCGGCCTCTGCGGGTGCAGGGCGCAGCCCTGCCGACCAACCTACCTACGCGGCAGGTAGGTCACCAGGGAAAGGTCATGCCGGCTCTCCGGCACCAGCGCCACGTACTGCAGGTCCAACAACCCGCGCGTGGGGTGGTTCAGCTTCTTCGCCCCTTCATCGAACCGGCGCACATCGTGCTCAGGCCACCACTGGCGGAACTCCTCGCTGTGCGCGGCAATGTCCTCTACCAGCGCCAGGAACGGTGCCTTGTCCGGCGCCTGCGCCATTGCCGCACGGAAGCCTGCCAGCAGGCCGCGGGTCATTTCCTCCCAGTTGAGGATAAGCGTGCGGTACGGCGGGTACAGGAACATCAGCCGCAGCGTATTGCGCTCATGCGGCGCCAACTGGCTGTAGTCCACGAACAGCTCGGCGATGGCCGGGTTCCAGGCCAGGATGTCGAAGCGGGTGTTGCGTACGTAGGCCGGGATCGGCTGCATCGCTTCCACCAGCTGGCGCAGGCCGTCGGTCACGCTCTCGTCCGGCGACTCCAACGGCACGCCATAACCAGACAGCGCGAATGCATAGGCGCGTTCGTCGTCGCTCATGCGCAGCACCTGCGCCAGGCGCTCCAGCACTTCGGGCGAGGCACGCACTTCACGGCCCTGCTCGATCCAGGTGTACCAGCTGACGCTCACCCCGATCGCCAGCGCCACTTCCTCGCGCTTCAGGCCCGGGGTTCGCCGGCGCCCGGCCGGCAGGCCGAGCGTGGCGGGGTCGACACGGGCGCGGCAGGCCTTGAGGAAGCCGCCGAGTTCCTTGCGTTCACTTTCGCTGCGCATCATCGGCCCGTCCTACCCTTTGTAGCGTCGAGCCATGCTCGACGCATCTGCTACTGCGCCAACAGCAGCCGAGCATGGGCTCGGCTCTACCGGAAGCGTGATCAGCCCCCCTCGGCGTTGCGCACGAGGGTGACGATATCCGCGCAGGCGCGTCGATCAGGCATCAACGCGCTTGGAGCCCACGGCCAGGCCGGCCTTCAGGCTGGCTTCGACAAATTCGTCGAGGTCGCCGTCCAGCACCTTCTGCGTATCCGAACGCTCGATGCCGGTGCGCAGGTCCTTGATACGGCTCTGGTCGAGCACGTAATTGCGGATCTGGCTGCCCCAGCCGATGTCGGACTTGGTGGCCTCCACGGCGTCCTTCTCGGCGTTGCGCTTCTGGATCTCCAGCTCGTACAGCTTGGCGGCCAGCATCTTCATCGCGTTATCGCGGTTCTGGTGCTGGCTGCGGCCGGTCTGGCAGGCCACGACGATGTTGGTCGGGATGTGGGTGATTCGCACCGCCGACTCGGTCTTGTTGACGTGCTGGCCACCGGCACCGGACGAACGGTACACGTCGGTACGCAGGTCGGCCGGGTTGATGGTGATGTCGATGTTGTCATCGATTTCCGGCGACACGAACACCGAGGTGAAGCTGGTGTGGCGGCGGTTGTCCGAGTCGAACGGCGACTTGCGCACCAGGCGGTGCACGCCCGTCTCGGTCTTCAGCCAGCCGTAGGCATAGTCGCCTTCCACGCGCAGCGTAGCCGACTTGATGCCGGCGACGTCGCCACCGGAGACTTCCATCAGCTCGGTCTTCCAGCCACGCGATTCACACCAGCGCAGGTACATGCGCAGCAGGATCTCGGCCCAGTCCTGGGCTTCGGTGCCACCGGCACCGGCCTGGATGTCGACGAATGCGGCCGCATTGTCCATCTCGCCGGAGAACATGCGCTGGAATTCCAGCTTCTCGACGTGCGACTGGTGCTTGTCCAGGTCGGCGACCACGGCCAGCGCGGTGTCCTCGTCCTGCTCGGACTCGGCCAGCTCAAGCAGTTCGGTGGCATCAGCCAGGCCGTCCAGCACCGAGGCGATACCGCCCACGGTCTTTTCCAGGCTGGAGCGCTCACGACCCAGGTTCTGGGCGTATTCGGCGTTGTTCCAGACGTCGGGGCTTTCCAGCTCCCGCGTTACTTCTTCAAGACGCTCTTTCTTGGCGTCGTAGTCAAAGATACCCCCGAAGCGACAGCACGCGATCGGTCAGATCGGTGATGCGCTGGCGGACAGGATTCAGTTCGATCATGTCGGCGGTTATGCATTCAAAAGATGACTGGTAATGATACCGCAGGCCGGGGATGCCCGGAATGAGGGGCTCACCCTGCCCCCAGCGCCTGCCGCAGCACTGGCAGCTGGCGCCGGCTGCAGGGCACCTTCGCCCCGTCGGCCATGTGCAGCAGGGCCTCGCCGCCGTCCAGCGGCTCGATCGAGCGCAACTGGCCACGGTGGATCAGCCAGCTGCGGTGCGGGCGCAGGAACATCGCCGGATCCAGCCGCTGCTCCAGCACCGCCATGGTGATCCGCAGCGGGTAGTCGTGGCCGCGCACCCGCAGGTTCACGTAGTTCCCCGCCGCCTGGGCGTACTCCACGTCGGCGGTGGCGACCAGGAACTCCTTGCCCAGCTTGCGCACCAGGAAGTGCTGGGGGCGCTCGACCGGCTCCACCGGCGGGCCGACATCGGGCTCGGCCAGCAGGTGCGCCTCACCCTGCCTGCGCCTGCCGAACCAGCTGGCAAAGTGCTCAAGCGCCACGAACATCGCGAACGTGCGCACATCCTTCAGGTATTCGTAGGCAAAACGCTCCAGCCAGCCGGCATCGTCCTGGTACCGGCAACCCAGCGCTCCATAGGCCAGATGCCGCAGCAGCATCATCCCGACCACGTGCAGCAGCGACCAACCGACGCTGGCCAGCAGATACAGCGGCAACCGCCGCTTCCAGGTATCGGCATGCAGCGGCCAGCGCTCGCAGCCCCACCACAGCAACGGCAGGGTCAACAGGATCAGACTGAGGCTGCTGAACTCCCAGATCATCGGCTCCCACAAGCCGAGATCGGCGCCGCGGCGACTGGCATCCATCACTTCGACCAACGCGTTGGTCACTGCCGAGGCCGACAGGATTGCCGCCCATACCAGCAGGCGGGTTGACGTACGCCAGCGCGGTGGTCGGCCCTGAGTCATTGCTGCATCCATGTCGTTACGGTGCTCCAGCCTGCCTCAAGGAGCCGAGCGTAGCGGCTCCATTGGTCCCATCACCCCCGCCATTGGTCACCTCACGGGTTCCGGCGGCCCCTCCGCGATCGCATCCCCCTCCCGCCGACGCCACCTTGGAATGACTTTTCCGGCCCGCCGTGACCATGACCCGACGCCACGACATCGACGCCCTGCGCGTGTTCGCCTTCGCTCTGCTGATCCTCTATCACACCGGCATGGCCTATGTGGACGACTGGGGCTTCCACCTCAAGAGCGTGCACACCGCCGAATGGCTGCAGTGGCCCATGGTGTTCGTCAACCGCTGGCGGATGTCGCTGCTGTTCCTGATCTCGGGTATTGCCATCGCTTTGATGCGGCCGGAAGGCAGGCTGCTGCGCTTTGCCGGCCTGCGCACGTGGCGGCTGTTGCTGCCACTGCTGTTCGGCATGTTCGTGATCGTACCGATCCAGCCCTACTGCGAGGGCGTGGCCAACGGCCACGTGGCACCCGGATTCGGCCACTTCCTGCTGCGCTACTGGCAGGTGCGGCCGTGGCCGGAAGACAGCTTCGCCGGCTGGCAGTACGGCATCACCTGGAACCACCTGTGGTACCTGGCCTATCTGTGGAACTACACGCTGGCACTGGCCCTGTTGATGCCGTTGCTGGGAACGGCAGTGGTCCGCCGGGCAATGGCAGGCGTTGCAGCATCGCCAACGCTGTTGATCGGCATTCCTTTCGCCTTCTTGCTGGCCTGGGTCATCTGGCTGGAGCCGATCTATCCGTCCACCAATGCCCTGCTTGGCGACTGGTACCAGCATGCGAAGTACGCGACGGTGTTCCTGGCAGGCTATCTGCTTGGTCGCGAGCCGGTGTTCTGGCAACGCGTAGTCGCCCTGCGCCGCACCACGCTGTGGCTGGCGCTGGCCACGGTCGGCTGGTATCTGGGGTTGCGCATCCTCGGCCAGGTCCTGCCGGCTGACTCCTCGTTGCGGCAATGGCCCGAACCGTTCTGGGACCTGCAGGTACGGACCAGCCAATCGCTGTACGTCTGGACCGCGCTGCTGACCATCCTGGGCTGGGGCAAGGTCTTCCTCGACCGCCCGTTCGGCTGGCTGCCGTACTGCACCGAGGCGATCTATCCCTGGTACATGCTGCACCAGAGCCTGATCATCGTACTGTTGTTCTGGCTCAAGCCGCTGCAGCTGGGGCCGTGGGCCGAACCGGCCCTGCTGCTCGGCGGCACCGTCGCTGGCTGCCTGCTGATCCACGAGCTGCTGATCCGTCGCGTGCGCTGGCTGCGGCCCCTGTTCGGCCTGCGTGCCAATCCAACCGCGGCGCCGATCGCACGCGCCGCGACAGCGCAGTTGTAGAGCCGAGCATGGGCTCGGCTCTACATCAAAGCAGTCGAGCAAGCTCGACTCTACACAGGCGTCCGAACAGTCATTTCACCTCGAACTCCCCCACCAGCACAGTCTCGGCGCGGTCCTTCAACCGCATCGTCACCATCTGGTCCTTCTGCTTGGCCGTACCCCAATGGGCGGTCAGGCGCAGCATCAGGGTCGTCGCACCCGTCACCAGCTGCTGGCGGCTGCCGAAGTAATTCGCTTCCACCTTGTACTTGCCGGGCTTGGCGTTGCGCAGCGAGAACTGCTCGGGGCCATAGCCGCCGGTGAAATCCTGCGACATCTGCCCGCCCTGGTAGGTCAGGCGGTTGCCGTAGTACGCGCGCTCGCCGTTCGGGTCGGTCACCCACAGATCCATGTCGCTGTTGTCGGCATCCCACGACAGCACCACGCGCAGGTCCAGCGGCATCGCCTGCAGCAGGCGCGGGTCGATACTGGTGGTATCCAGCCGGGGCGTGCTGCGGGCCACCAGGCTGGTCAGTTCATCCAATGCGATCAGGGCGATGCCATCGAAGCGGCTGTCCCACGGCCGCACCACCACCTGGTACAGCGGCGCCAGCGCCTGCTGCGGCTTGCCGGCCGCTGCCAGTGCCAGGCCCAGGTCGCGGAAGCTCTGCGGCTCTTCCTGGCCCATCGCCAGGACCTGCTCGAACACCGGCACCGCCAGTGCGGGGGCATCAGCCTGCATCAGCCGGTAACCGAGCACGCGCAGCAGGTGGCGGTTGTCCAGATCCATCTCGGCCAGGTTCGACAGCACACGCAGTGCCAGGTCGCGCTGACCCTGCTCCAGCAGCAGGTCGGCCACGTCGAGGAAGAAAGCACTGCTGTCGGCATGCGCATCGCGCTCGGCCAGGTAGCGGTCATACAGTTGCGACGCCGGGCCCTGGCGCAGGCGCCTGGCGATGGCCGAGTCCGGCTGCCAGGCCGCCAGCTGGATACCGAGCTCGCCCTCGTTGGCGGCAGCAGGCGCAGCGACACGACCACCAGTGACCGTGATTGAATCCAGGGCCTTGTTCGATGCAGACGCTGAGCGACGTGCACGCGCGCTGCTGGCTTCCATGCGCTGCTCGGCGGCGGGCATCGGTGCCGGGGCGGGCGGTGTCGCAGGGGCCGGCGCGGCGAGCATCGCCACCGGCGCCGATTCCATCGCGTAGTCCGCGGAGGCCACTTCCAGTGCCCCGCCCTTCGCCTGCGGCGGCACACCCTTCGGCCAGCTGCGGTTCCACCACTGCTGGCGCTCCTTCCAGCGTGCCGCCACTTCATCCAGGCGCTGGCGATCAGCAGCGGCGCGATCTCTTACCTGCACTGCAAACCTGGCGTCGTACCCGGCGCGCAGCGTGCCCGAAGGGCGGATCGCATAGCGCAGGTAGTCCTCCAACGTCTCCAGCACGATCAGCGAGGTGTCCGGACCGACCAGGCCAAACTGCTGCGACAGGCGCTGCATCGCCTCGCGGTTGCCACGGCGGTCGGCGGCCAGCTGCTGCAGGCGCGCCTGCGCCCACAAGCCCGCCAGCAGTTCTCCGTCGTCGCTCTTCTGCGTGGCGGGCAGCGCCTGCCATTCGCCGCCACCCACGCGCACCCGCATCGGCACACCGTCGGCCGCCAGTCGTGCGTGCAGCCACAGCCAGCCCTGGGCTTCACTGCGACGATCGATCACAACGTCCTGCACACCGCGCCCCGCATCGACCTGCACATCCAACGGCGACGACAGCAGCTCGCGCGCCGCCGCATCGACATCCTTGCCCAGCGCAACGAAGCGGCCGCCAAGCGCTTCGCTCCAACCACGCAGCCGCAAGGCATCGGTGCGCGCACCGGCGCTGCTGACCGCAAACAGGCGTTGATCCGGCGCCATCGCCGGCAGCTGTTCCGGCCCATAGGTCAACAGTCCATCGCTGACCAGCAGGTATTCTTTCACGCCCGGCTGCGGCTGCCACTGCGCCAGCGCGCTGGCACCGTCCGGGCGCACCGCCTGCAGTGCTGCGCGCAGCTCACTCCAGTTACCGGCGCGGATGCGGAAGCGACGCACCGGCTCGGCGCGATCGCGCAGCACGGTCAACGCCACGGTGCCGTCGCCCATCGCAGCGAAGTAGCGATCCAGCAATGCGAACTCGCGCGTGCGATCGCGCTGCCCGGCCGAACCGGAGCCATCCCACAGCAGGCCGATCTCGCTGGGCAACGTGCGGGGCGTGCTGCTGGCCGCCACCGGCAGCTGCGCCAGCAGGTAATGGCCATCCTCCCAGGGCGCCACCTGCACCTGTGCCTGGCGGGCTGCCGGCAGGCTCCACTGCAGCTGCTTCGGCAACTGCGCGCCCCTGCCCTGCCACTGCAGTTGGCCCGCGCTGATGCGGAACGGTGCCGTACCTGTAGTGGTCGCGCCGGGGGCCTGCAGTTTCAGTTCAACCGAGGCTGCACCCGCGGCGAACTGCAGCGGCAGCGTCCACTGCCAGCCTTGGCCGGCGAAGGCCAACGGCTCACGAATCACCAGCTGCACGCGCCGACTGCCACCAGCCGGCAGCGGGTAGATGCGCAGCCGGAACTGGTTGCCGGCGGTCTGTTCCAGCAGGCCCGGGTCGACGCCGCGGCGGGCGATTTCCTCGAACACCTGGCGGCCGCGGTCCTTGGGCACCGGCACCGCATCACGCAACTCGCCGTTGATATCCAGCGCGAAGCCGCTGATCTGCTGGCCATCGCTCAGCGGGAACTGCAGCTCACCTTCCAGCACGCGGCGGTTCGGGTTGTGGAATTCCAGCGTGATCCGGGTCTGGGCGATGCCCGCCTGGACCTCGCCTTCGATGCGCGCACGCTGCAGTTGCACCGGTTGCTCGGCAGCGGGCGCGATCAGCAGAGGCGTCGCGGCCTGCGGCCGGGAGATCGGCGGCGACTGCGCGCCAGCGGGCCAGGCCGCAAGGGCCAGCAACAACACAGTGCAGCAACGGGCGAAGACCATGACCGGACTCCAGTGGGATCGTGGAAGGTTGAACGCACGAACAGCCGGAACGGGGTTTGACGCGGTCGAGCTTTTCAATACCGCCACCCACAGGCACGATGCCCCACACCCATATGCGCAAGGATGCCGATGCGATTCTCCCTGCCAACCGCCCTGCTAGCCCTGGCCTGCCCAATCGCCGCCCTTGCGGCAGCCCCGGCCAGAAGCCTGTATTTCCAGCACCACGACTGGGTCGTGGCCTGTGACAATACCCGCACCTGCCGCGCCGCTGGCTATGCCCCCGATGATGGCAGCACCCTGAGTGTACTGCTCACCCGCAAGGGCGGCCCGGGCCAGGCCATCCAGGGCCGCCTGACGCTGCAGCCGGAAGAAGGCCAGCCCCAGCCCAAGGGTGCACTGCACCTGCACATCCAGCAGCAGGATCTGGGCGCTCTGGCCTCGGCAAAGGGCAAAGGCACGCACAGCTTGAATGCCGCGCAGACCAGCGCACTGTTGTCGGCACTGGTGCGCGACGGTGGGGTCAGCGTGACCGATGACGCCGGCCACCGCTGGCCGCTGTCAGACAAGGGGGCGGCAGCGGTACTGCTGAAGATCGACGAGTACCAGGGGCGCCTCGGCACACCCGGCGCCGTGATGCGCAAGGGCAGCACGCCCGAATCCAGCGTCCCCGCCGCGCTGCCGGTGCCGGTGGTGCGCAAGGCCGCTACCGTGGACTCGACCCCGGATGATCCGGCGTTTGCGCAACTGGCCGCCTCACCCGCCCTGCGTGCAGCGCTGCGTGCCACGCTGAAGGACGACAGCTGCGAAGGGCTGCTGGAGAGCGATGCCGACGTTCCGCTCAGCAACTCCCCGCTGCAGATCCAACTCCTGGACGCACAGCATGTGCTGGTCAACGTGCAGTGCTGGCGCGCGGCCTACAACACCGGCGATGGCTACTGGGTCGCCCGCCCGCAGGCGCCGTTCCAGCCGCAGTGGGTGACCAGCGATGCCATCGACTACGCCGACGGCCAGATCATTGCCGCACAGAAGGGCCGCGGCCTGGGTGACTGCATCTCGCAGGCAACCTGGACATGGGACGGGACGAAGTTCGTCGCGACGTCGGAGGCAGCGGCCGGTCTGTGCCGGGGCGTGCCCGGTGGCACCTGGGAATTGCCGGCACTGGTGACCGAGGTCCGCTGACCCGACAGAAAAAGGGGACGGAGGGGATTAAGTCGCTTTTGCCTTGTTTGCCATTTGCGACTTAATCCCCTCCGTCCCCTTTTCTTCAGGCGGGGAGGCTGTGCTCGACGATCAACTGGATGGCGCTGCCACCACGATAGTCGTCGCAGGCGAGCCGGTAGGCGAGATGCACGTGGCGACCCGGCGCGTTGCCGTGCCAGCCGCCGAAGTGGATCGCGTTGATCGTGCCGGGCACGCCCGGCAGGCGCAGTTCCAGCTTGAGGTGGCGTTCCTTCAGTACGCGCCAGTTGGCCACTTCGAAGTGGCCGTCGAACAGCGGCTCGGGGAAGCCCTGGCCCCACGGCCCGGCCATGCGCAGCGCATCGGCATGGCGATGATCAAGTTCGTTGGCGGCCAGCTCGCCGTCGCTGAGGACCTGCTGCTGCAGTGCCGCCGGGTCGAGCATTTCCAGCACCACCGAAACAAAGGCGGTCTTGAAGTCATCGACGTGATCCAGCCGCATGCTCAGTCCAGCTGCCATGGCGTGGCCACCGAAGCGTTCGATCAGGCCCGGATGGCGTGCATCGACCAGCGCGAGGGCGTCACGGATGTGCAGGCCGGGAATCGAGCGGGCTGAGCCACGCAGGGTGTCGGCGCCGGGCTCGGACGGGGCGAAGGCGATCACCGGGCGATGCAGGCGATCCTTCATCTTCGACGCGACCAGGCCGACCACGCCCGGGTGCCAGTCGGCGTCGAACAGGCAGGCCGCCACCGGGCGCTGACCGGCCATCTCCAGCACCACGCGGGTCAAGGCCTGCTCGGCGTCATCGGTCATCAATTGCTGCACCGCGCGCCGTTCCGAATTGATCTGCTCCAGCGTCTGCGCGATCTCGCGCGCCTGGCGCGGGTCTTCGGTCAGCAGCAGGGCAATGCCCAGCGCCATGTCTTCCAGCCGGCCCGCCGCGTTCAGGCGTGGACCGAGTGCGAAGCCGATGTCGGTGGCGGTCAGTCGCGCGGCGTCGCGGCCGCTGGCTTCGATCAGCGCGCGCAGGCCAACACAGCCCTGCCCCGCGCGCAGACGGCGCAGGCCCGCGCTGACCAGTGCCCGGTTGTTCGCATCCAGCGCCACCAGATCGGCAACGGTGCCGACCGCCACCAGATCCAGCAGCGTGGTCAGGTCCGGTCCCTTGCCATCGGCAAAGACACCGGCCTCGCGCATCTGCCGGCGCAGCGCCATCAGTACATAGAAGATCACGCCGACACCGGCCAGTGACTTGCTGGGGAAAGCGTCGCCGTCGAGATTTGGATCGACGATGACATCTGCGGGCGGCAGCTGCGGACCGGGAAGGTGATGGTCGGTGACCAGCACCTGCCAGCCACGCGCCTTGGCCGCGATGACACCGGCGTGGCAGGCAATGCCGTGGTCGACCGTGACCAGCAGGTCCGGCTGCAGCGCGGCCAGCTCCTCAACCAATGACGGCGACAGGCCGTAGCCGTGCACCATTCGGTTCGGCACCGCGTGGAAGACATGCTGCGCGCCCAGCATGCGCAGGCCGCGCACGCCGACCGCACAGGCAGTGGCGCCATCGCAATCGAAATCGCCAACCACCAGGATGCGCTTGTCGTTGGCGATGGCCTCGACCAGCAGGCCCACCGCATCGTCGATGCCGGTCAGCAGCTCAGGCGCGTGCAGATTGCCCAGCTTCGGCTGCGCCAACTCCGGTGTACCTGCGCCACGGCTGGCATAGAGACGCGCCAGCAGCGGCAGCGTGCCCTCCGGCCAATTGCAGGGTATTACCGCATCGCGGCGGCGGATCGTCGGCGTATCAGAGGCGGGTTGCACAGCATCGGCGGCAAGGGACATCGGCATCGCCGGGTTACGGAGGACCCGGGCATGATACCCCGCCCGGCTTGTCCGGCTCTTCCCGGGCTTGGCGCAGACGTGGCGATCGCCCATGCTTGTTCGCTTCTGAAACGGAATTCGCCATGCATCGCCCGCTGTCCGCACTGATTGTCGGCCTGTTGCTGCCACTCGCCTCCCACGCTGGAAACACACGGGTCACACCCGGTATCGAGTTCGTGCACCACGACTGGTTCCTGGCCTGCGACAACACGGGCACCTGCCGTGCCGCGGGTTATGGCCCGGAAAACGCAGACAGCCTGCTGGGCCTGATGCTGGAACGTGCCGGCGGTCCCGGTACGGCAGTGAAGGCGCGGCTGCGGGTGGGCGAGGATGGCGAAAGCGCAATGCCTGACGGAGCGCTGCGCCTGCAGGTGAACGGCCATGATCTGGGCCCGGTGCAGGACACCGGCGCCGACGAGGCCGTGACGCTGCGGCCTGCGCAGGTTGAAGCACTGCTCGCCGCCCTGCCCGGCCAGGCCCGCATCGAGGTGATCGACAGCAACGGCACGCGCTGGCCGATTTCCGACCGTGGGGCTGCCGCCGTACTGCTGAAGATGGACGAGGCACAAGGGCGGATCGGAACACCCGGCGCCCTGGTGCGGCGTGGCACGCGTGCCGAAACGAGCGTGCCGGCTGCGCACGCCAAGCCGGTGATCGTGAGCGCGGCGCTGGCGGCGCCACGTTCCGGAGACAGCGAACTGGGAAGCAGCGAAGCGCTGCGCGACGCGCTGATCGCCACGCTCGGCGACAGTGACGACTGTCCGCGCCTGATCGAGTACACGGGCACCCCGGAAATGGTGATCGAGCGGCTGGACGAACACCACGTACTGCTGCAGGCGCTGTGCCAGATGGGCGCGTACAACTACAGCAATGGCTTCTGGATCGCGCGCGACCAGCCCCCGTTCGCCCCGCAGACGGTCACGATGGAAGCAGAGGGCTTCTCGCGCGTCGAACGCACGCTCTACGCGCGCTACAAGGGCCGCGGCATCGGCGACTGCGTTTCCGGTTCGGACTGGGTATGGGATGGCCGCAGATTCCAGCCCAGCAGTGCGTTCAGTACCGGCCTGTGCCGTGGCATGCCAGGCGGGCACTGGATGCTGCCAACCCTGCTCAGCGAGGTGCGTTGAATGCATGCATCTTCACTGTCATGCACGCCACTGCTGCTGGCGTCGCTGACGATGGCCTCGGTTGCCCCGGCTGCCGAACCGGCCGGCACGTCGTTGGTGGAGGGCGACGGCGTGATGGCCTGCGACAACACCCGCACCTGCCGGCTGGCAGCCTACGGTCCACTGGCGCCGCTGATGCTGAGCGCGCTGATCGAACGCAGCGGCGGGCCGCGCACGGCGGTCACCGCCCGGCTGTCCATGGCCGAGGGCGGAGAGGACGCGCCTGCGACCCCTGCGGCGGTGGCCCCTGAAGGAACGTTGCGACTACACGTGGACGGAAAGGACCTCGGTGCCATCGGCCACAGCGAAACGCTCAACTCTGGCCTGGAGCTGCCCACCCGCTACGTGACCGCCATGATTGAAGCACTGCTGGCGGGCAAGCGCGTCGAGATGAGCGACGCCTCAGGCCACGCGTGGCCGCTGTCTGACCGCGGCATCCGCACGCTGCTGCTGAAGATGGACGAAGCACAAGGTCGGCTGGATACTCCGGGCGCGCTGGTGCGCAAGGGCTCACAGCCGGAGTCGAAGGTCCCGGCTGCGGTTGCCGCGCCGCCCCTGAAGGCACCGCCGCTTCTGGTCGAAGCACAGGAAAGCGATGCGCAGCTGGCCGAGCGGGCGGATCTGCTGCAGCAGCTGCAACCAGTGGCCGCTGCGGGAAACGCGTGCAACCGGATGTCGCCACGCCAACTCCGCATCGAACGGGTGGATGCCAGCCATGTCCTGGCCCTGCTGAACTGCGCAACCGACCGCAACATCGTGCCGGCGGGCACCTGGTTGATCCGCGACCGTCCACCGTTTTCGCCCACGCTGATCGCCCCGAGCACGCTGTTTCCGCTCTACCCGCATGCCGTATTTCTTGAAGAAGGCGTTGTGACCGCTACCAATGCGTGCGGCACGAACCGGCATTGGGCGTGGGACGGCTCGCGCCTGGTCCTGAGCGCGACGTATCTGGGTGATTCCTGCTCAACCCGGAGCCGCAGGCACTGGGCGTTGCCGACCTACGTTACGGACGTCCAGTAGTGATGAAGCCGAGCGTGGGCTCGGCTCTACAGGGAAATCAATCGTGAAGCTGGCGCGGCTTCTTCCAGAACTGCCAGCGCTGTCCGCGATCCAGCTGGAACTGCAGGCCGTCCTCGAAATCCAGCACCAGCCTCTGCAGCTCGCCACGCTTCAGCGCGGCCAGCAGCGGACGGATCGCATCATTGCCCAGCTGCTGCAAAGAGCGCAGCTGGCGCAGATCAACCAGTGCATCCACCGCCTGCTCGCCATCCACGGCTACGCCAGCCGCCAGGGCCAGGCCCTGCAGCAGGGCATCACGACTGCGCACCTGCGCATGCGCCGTGCTGACCGACACCGGCATCACGCCACCGCCCCAGAACCAAAGCGAATTGATCGGCTGTTGTCCCTGCGCGGCGCGCTGCTGATTCCAGGAATGGTTGTGCAGCAGTACCTGCGCTTCGGTCATCAGCGCCCGCCAACGGCGGCCGCCCTCGCCTGCTGGCAGGTGCGAGAACAGGTCATCGCCCAGCACCTCGTCCGGACTGTCGAAGTCCGGCAGGGCCAGGTCGATCGGCAGCCGCAGGTACCAGCGCGAAGGGTCCGGTGCGTCGAGCACGAACCCGGCATCGGCGAACAGCGGTTGCAGCACCGGCAGCAGGGCGAGGCAATCGGCCAGGGTCGGCCGCAGCGTTTCGCCATAGGCCATCATCCGCGCGCCGTGCATGTCCGGCACCATGCAGGCCGGATCGGCACGCAGCCAGCACGCGCCGGCAGCATCGCCGACGTCACGCTGGCGGCTCAGTGCAGCCACCGGCCAGTGCGGCGCGGCGACCGTGAAATGGCGTTGCAGCTGTGCCCGCTCGCCGGCTTCGAACTGCGAGGCGTTGGCGCGGCCCAGGGCACGCGCCACGTCATCAGGCAGCGCAGCCGCGGCAAAGCGGCTGCGTGCCGGCAACAGCAGGGTCGCCGTTGCCACCGGGTCAGTCCACGTAGCTGACGCTGACGATCTCGTACTCGCGCTGGCCGGCCGGGGCGTCGATCACGATCGAATCGCCTTCCAGCTTGCCGATCATCGCGCGCGCCACCGGCGAGGAAATCGCGATCAGGCCCAGCTTGATGTCCGCTTCCAGGTCACCGACGATCTGGTACTTCTTCTCTTCGTCGGTTTCCACGTCGGCCAGGGTCACGCTGGCGCCGAACACCACCTTGGAGCCGGCATTGAGCTTGCTCACATCGATGATCTCGGCGTGCGACAGCTCGCCTTCCAGCTGCTTGATGCGGCCTTCGATGAAGCCCTGTTCCTCGCGCGCGGCGTGGTACTCGGCGTTCTCCTTCAGGTCGCCATGCTCACGCGCCTCGGCGATCGCGGCGATCACCTTCGGGCGCTTGACCGACTTCAGGTGATCCAGTTCGTCGCGCAGCTTCTGCGCGCCCTTCATCGTGATGGGGGCTCTCATGCATTCAACTCCTTGTGCAGCTCCTGCAGCGACCAGACGGGGCCGGTGCCGCGGAATTCCAGTGAATCCACCAGCGCCTTGGCGCCGGCAATGGTGGTCGAGTAGGTGACGCGATGCTGCAGCGCCTCGCGACGGATCGAGAACGAGTCGTTGATCGCCGAACGGCCTTCGGTCGTGTTGACGATGTAGACGATCTCGCCGTTCTTGATCGAGTCGACGATGTGCGGGCGGCCTTCGACCACCTTGTTGATGATCTCGCAGTCCATGCCATGCTGCTGCAGCCACGCGGCGGTGCCACGGGTGGCGACCAGGCTGTAGCCACGCGCCAGCAGCGCCTTGGCCACCGGCAGCACGCGCTTCTTGTCCGGATCACGCACCGAAACGAAGGCCTTGCCGACCGGCGGTGCCTTGATGCCACCGGCTTCCTGCGCACGCGCGAAGGCGGCGTTGAAGGTGCGGCCGACGCCCATCACCTCACCGGTGGAGCGCATCTCCGGCCCGAGGATCGGATCAACACCCTGGAACTTGGCGAACGGGAAGATCGCTTCCTTCACCGAGTAGTAGTCCGGCACGATTTCCTTGGTCGCGCCCTGCTCGGCCAGGCTCTTGCCAGCCATGCAACGGGCGGCGATCTTGGCCAGCGGCATGCCGGTCGCCTTGGACACGAACGGCACGGTGCGCGAGGCACGCGGGTTCACTTCCAGCAGGTAGATGGTGTCGGCACCGTCGTCGCTGGTCTGGATCGCGAACTGGGTGTTCATCAGGCCGACCACGTTCAGGGCCTTGGCCAGCTCCACCACCTGGCGGCGCAGTTCGGCCTGGGTTTCAGCCGACAGCGAGTACGGCGGCAGCGAGCACGAGGAATCGCCCGAGTGCACGCCGGCTTCTTCGATGTGCTCCATCACGCCACCGATCAGGACGTTGCCATCCTTGTCGGCGATGATGTCGACGTCGCACTCGACGGCGTTGTCGAGGAAGCGGTCCAGCAGCACCGGCGAATCGTTGGATACCTTCACCGCGTCGCGCACGTAGCGGGCAAGGTCGGCTTCGCCGTAGACGATTTCCATCGCACGACCGCCCAGCACGTAGCTCGGGCGCACCACCAGCGGGTAGCCGATCTCGCGGGCCAGCAGCAGGGCTTCCTGGTCGTTGCGGGCGATGCGGTTCGGCGGCTGCTTCAGGCCCAGCTTGTCGACCAGCTGCTGGAAGCGCTCGCGGTCTTCGGCCAGGTCGATCGAATCCGGGCTGGTGCCGATCACCGGCACGCCATTGGCTTCCAGCGCGCGCGCCAGCTTCAGCGGGGTCTGGCCGCCGTACTGCACGATCACGCCCTTCGGCTGTTCCAGTTCGACGATTTCCAGCACGTCTTCCAGGGTCAGCGGTTCGAAGTACAGGCGGTCGGAGGTGTCGTAGTCGGTCGACACGGTTTCCGGGTTGCAGTTGACCATGATGGTTTCATAGCCATCCTCGCGCAGCGCCAGTGCCGCGTGCACGCAGCAGTAGTCGAACTCGATGCCCTGGCCGATGCGGTTCGGGCCACCGCCCAGGATCATGATCTTGTCGCGGTTGCTCGGCGCAGCCTCGCACTCGTCCTCGTAGGTCGAGTACAGGTAGGCGGTACCGGTGGAGAATTCACCGGCACAGGAGTCCACGCGCTTGTAGACCGGGCGCACCTTGTGCGCACGACGCAGCGCGCGGATGGCGGCTTCGTTGGTGCCGGTCAGCTGCGCCAGGCGCGCGTCGGAGAAGCCAGCGCGCTTCAGCTTGCGCAGGCGCGCAGCGTCCAGCGCGTCGATGCCACCGGCAGCGACTTCAGCTTCGGCAGCAATGATTTCCTCGATCTGGTCCAGGAACCAATGATCGATGAACGACAGCGCGTAGATCTCTTCCACGCTCATGCCGGCGCGGAATGCATCGGCGACGAAGAACAGGCGCTCCGGGCCCGGTGCCTTCAGCTCGCGACGCAGGGTCTGCAGGTCTTCCTCGTTGGCCAGGTCCAGGCCGGTCGGGTCGAAGCCGACCTTGCCGGTTTCCAGGCCACGCAGGGCCTTCTGCACCGACTCCTGGAAGGTACGGCCCATCGCCATCACCTCGCCCACCGACTTCATCTGGGTGGTCAGGCGGGCGTCGGCGGCCGGGAACTTCTCGAAGGCAAAGCGCGGGATCTTGGTGACGACGTAATCGATGGACGGCTCGAACGAGGCCGGGGTCAGGCCGCCGGTGATCTCGTTCTTCAGTTCGTCCAGGGTGTAACCCACGGCCAGCTTGGCGGCGACCTTGGCGATCGGGAAGCCGGTGGCCTTGGACGCCAGCGCCGAGGAACGCGACACGCGCGGATTCATCTCGATGACGACCACGCGGCCGGTCTTCGGGTTGATGCCGAACTGCACGTTCGAACCACCGGTATCGACGCCGATCTTGCGCAGCACGGCGATGGAGGCATCGCGCAGGCGCTGGTATTCCTTGTCAGTCAGAGTCTGCGCCGGGGCCACGGTGATCGAGTCACCGGTGTGCACGCCCATCGGGTCCAGGTTCTCGATCGAGCAGACGATGATGCAGTTGTCCGCGGTATCGCGGACCACTTCCATCTCGAATTCCTTCCAGCCCAGCACCGACTCTTCCACCAGCACTTCGGTGGTCGGCGACAGTTCCAGGCCGCGGCTGACGATCTCGACCAGCTCTTCGCGGTTGTAGGCGATGCCGCCACCGCTGCCGCCCAGGGTGAAGCTGGGGCGGATGATGGTCGGGTACCCGACGCGGGTCTGGATCTCCAGCGCTTCGTCCAGGGTGTGGGCGACGGCGGCGGTCGGGCATTCCAGGCCGATCTCACCCATGGCCACGCGGAACAGCTCGCGGTCTTCGGCCATGCGGATCGCTTCGCGCTTGGCGCCGATCAGCTCGACGTTGTACTTCTCCAGCACGCCGTGGTCGGCCAGGTCCAGCGCGCAGTTCAGCGCGGTCTGGCCACCCATGGTCGGCAGCAGTGCATCGGGCTTTTCCTTGGCGATGATCTTCTCGACCGTCTGCCAGTTGATCGGCTCGATGTAGACGGCATCGGCCATCTCCGGGTCGGTCATGATGGTGGCCGGGTTGCTGTTGACCAGCACCACGCGGTAACCCTCGTCGCGCAGGGCCTTGCAGGCCTGGGCGCCGGAATAGTCGAACTCGCAGGCCTGGCCGATGACGATCGGGCCAGCACCGATGATGAGGATGGTCTTGAGGTCAGTGCGCTTGGGCATTTTCTTCTCTAAGTCAGTACAGCGTGACAAGGGGGAGTGATCGCACGCTGTCGATCAGGAATCTTGATCCGCAGCGCCGCGCCAGGGGCAGCAGCGATGCGGGGTTTACGGTCCATCGCGACGCCACCGGGGGGCCGGCGGCGTACTGATCACGCCTTGGCCTGCTCCATCAGCACCACGAAGCGGTCGAACAGCGGACCGACATCGGTCGGGCCCGGCGACGCTTCCGGATGGCCCTGGAACGAGAACGCCGGCACGTCGGTGCGGGCGACACCCTGGTTGGTGCCATCGAACAGCGAACGGTGGGTCACGCGCAGGGTCGGCGGCAGGGTCGCTTCATCGATCGCGAAGCCATGGTTCTGCGAGGTGATCATCACCCGGCCACTGTCCAGATCCTGCACCGGGTGGTTGGCACCGTGGTGGCCGTGGCCCATCTTCATGGTCTGCGCGCCCGAGGCCAGGCCCAGCAGCTGATGGCCCAGGCAGATGCCGAAGGTCGGGATCTTCACGTCGATGAAGGTCTTGATCGCTTCGATGGCGTAGTCGCACGGTTCCGGGTCACCCGGGCCGTTGGACAGGAACACGCCATCCGGCTTCAGCGCCAGCACTTCGGCGGCCGGGGTCTGCGCCGGCACCACGGTCACTTCGCAGCCGCGCTCGGCCAGCATGCGCAGGATGTTGGTCTTCACGCCGAAATCGTAGGCCACGACCTTGTACTTGGCCGGCACGCTGACGAAGGCGTTGGCATCCAGGTCCAGCTGGCCCTCGGTCCAGGTGTAGGTCTTCTCGGTAGTGACGACCTTGGCCAGATCCATGCCCTTCAGGCCCGGGAACTTGCGGGCGGCTTCCAGTGCCTTTTCCACGTCGATGTCGCCGGCCATCAGCGCACCGTTCTGCGCGCCCTTCTCGCGCAGGATGCGGGTCAGCTTGCGGGTGTCGATGCCGGCGATGGCCACCACGCCACGCTGGATCAGCCAGTCCTGCAGCGACACCTGGCTGCGCCAGTTGCTGGGGCGGCGGGGAACATCGCGCACGATCAGGCCGGCCGACCACACCTTGGACGCTTCATTGTCCTGGTCGGTCATGCCGGTGTTACCGATATGCGGATAGGTCAGCGTGACCATCTGCCGGGCGTAGGACGGGTCGGTCAGCACTTCCTGGTAGCCGGTCATGGCGGTGTTGAACACCACCTCACCGACGGACAGGCCGGGCGCGCCTACGGATTCGCCCTCGAATACGGTGCCGTCTTCGAGGACGAGGATTGCGGCTTGGGTCACGGGAATCTCACTTTGGCTACCGAGGGGGCTGCCGAAGTCACGCCTGCGCTTCACGGAAATCCGGTTGCAAAAAAGCGCGGACGTGCGGTCTGGGACCGGTCCGGCTTTCGTGATTCGGCGAGTGCGAATTGTAGCGCTGCCGGGGCGCTCGCGCCAGCGGTTATCGCACTTGATGAACAGGCGATTGCGCATTCATTTCAATCCGGCGGCGTATGCGGGGTCCGCCGCCCGGTAGTGCCGGCCGCTGGCCGGCAATCCACACGCCTTCGGGCGCCCGCAAGCTGCCGGCCAGCGGCCGGCACTACCGACTTACTGCAGCAGGTCCCTTACCCGATAGCTGCCCGGGGCCCGGCCCTGCAGCTGGCGGGCGGCGAACAGGGCGCCGCGGGCGAAGATGTCGCGGTTGGTGGCCCGGTGCACCAGCTCGATACGCTCGCCCAGCCCGGTGAACTGCACCAGATGCTCGCCGACGATGTCACCGGCACGCAGGCTGGCGTACTGCGGCTCCGCCCCGCCCCGCTGCGCGGCCGCACCCAGGGTCAGCGCGGTGCCCGACGGTGCGTCCTTCTTCTGGGTGTGGTGCGATTCGACGATGTCGCAGTCCCAGCCGGCCAGCGCCTGCGCCGCGCGCTCGACCAGCTCGTCCAGCACCGCCACGCCCAGGCTGAAGTTCGAGGCCCAGACCAGCGGGATCTTCGCCGCCGCGGCCTCCAGCGCCTGACGCTGCGTGCTGGAGATGCCGGTGGTGCCCGAGACCAGCCCCGCACCACGTTCCACGCACAGTGCCAGCAGCGGGTCGAAGCCTTCCGGCAGGCTGAAGTCGATCGCCACGTCGAACACCGGCGCACCAGGCAGTTCGCTGGCGCCGAAGAACGGCACGCCGTCGACCACGCGCTGTGCCGGCGCGCGGCCGGTCACTGCGGCCACGATCTGCAGGGTTTCGGGTTGTTCGGCGGCCAGCCGCAGCAGGGCCTGGCCCATGCGCCCGGAGGCACCGTGAATGAGCAATCGCAGGGGAGTCTGGTTCATGCCTGCAGGCTAGCGGCAGCACGCCCGCTCCGGCAAGCGCCATCGCTGCTACGCTGCATGCCCTTTCATGCAATGGATGGCAGCTCCCTCATGCAGATCAGCGAACAGCTGGTGCTGGTCACCGGCGCCGGCCGCGGCCTTGGCAAGCACATCGCCCGCGCCTTCGCCGCCCAGGGCGCCCGCGTCATCATCAACTACCACCGCAGCGAAGCCGCCGCACGTACGCTGGCCACCGAGCTGGGCGGACAGGCGATCGCGCTGCCGGCCGACGTCACCGAACGCGCCCAGGTCGATGCGATGCTGCAGCACGCGCTGGCCCACTTCGGCCAAGGTGTCACCACCGTGGTCAACAACGCGCTGGCCACTTTCTCGTTCAATGGTGATGCCCGAGACGGCGCCGCGGATATCGGCTGGCCGGCCTTCCAGGCACAGTTCGAGGGCAGCGTGCGCGGTGCGCTGAACACCGTGCAGGCTGCCCTGCCCGGCATGCAGGCCCGTCGCTTTGGCCGCGTGATCAACATCGGCACCAACCTGTTCCAGAATCCGGTGGTGCCCTACCACGACTACACTGCCGCCAAGGCCGCCCTGCTGTCACTCACCCGCACCCTGTCCGGCGATCTCGGCCCGCATGGCATCACGGTAAACATGCTGTCCGGCGGCCTGCTGCGCACCACCGATGCCAGTGCCGCCACGCCGGAAGCGGTGTTCGACTACATCGCTGCCAACACCCCGCTGCGCAGCGTCACCACCCCCGCCGAGTTCGCCGATGCCGCGCTGTTCTTCGCCAGTCCCTGGTCACGCGCGGTGACCGGCCAGAACCTGGTGGTCGATGGCGGGCTGGTGCGGGACTGAGCCGATGCGCATCTCCGAGGTCAGCCGCCTGACCGGTGCCAGCGCCAAGGCCATCCGCCTGTACGAGGCGCGCGGCCTGTTACCGCCAGTGCCGCGCCTGAACCGCTACCGCGACTACAGCGAACAGGACGTGGCCTGGGTGCAGCTGATCCGCCACGCACTGGGGCTGGGCATCACCCTGGCCGCGATCTCCCGCCTGCAGGGTCGCGATGGACGGCTCAACTGGCCAGCGGTACTGGCCTTGCTTGAGCAGCAGCGCGGCCGCATTGCCGACGAGCGGGCGCGACTGGCGCAGGTCGAGCTTGCCCTGCAGCAGGTCAGCGACGAACTGCAGCAGTGGCTGCACTCCGGCAGCGGCGACTGCATCCTGGATCCCAGCGGCTGCACCACCCCGGTTTGACTCTGCCCCTGGGGCAGACCCCAACCTCGCGCACTTTCCATTGCCCGAGGTTGCCGTGTCCCGCTCCATCCTGATCCTGCTCGGCCATCCTGACCGTAACAGCCTGTGCGGCGCCCTCGCCCAGCGCTATGCCACCGCCGCCGAAAACGCCGGCCACCGGGTGCGCCTGATCGCATTGGGCGACCTTGAATTCGACCCGGTGCTGCGCCACGGCTACCGCCGGATCCAGACACTGGAAGCCGATCTGCTGGATGCCGCCGATGCGATCGAGGCCTGCGATCACCTGGTCCTGGTCTACCCCACCTGGTGGGGCGCGATGCCGGCCCTGCTGAAGGGCTTCTTCGACCGCGTGCTGTTGCCGGGCTACGCCTTCCGCTACCGGCGCGATTCGGTGTGGTGGGACCGGCTGCTGGCCGGGCGCAGCGCGCGGGTGATCACCACGCTGGATACACCTCCCTGGTACTACCGCTGGATCTACCGCGACCCGGGCATCAGCCAGATCCGCGCCACCATCCTGGAGTTCTGCGGCATCCGCCCGGTGCGGGTCAGCCGCGTGGGCGCGGTGCGCAGCAGTACTCCGGCACAACCCAGCAAGTGGCTGGCGCTGGCAGCGGAGCTGGGAGCACGGGCTCGGTAGATTCAGGCCATGGGCAAGGCGTGCGAACCAAGGTTCGCACCCACCTGGGGCGAGGGTTCCCACCCACCTGGAAGATTCGCCCCCACCTGGGGCGCTCGTTTGCGCGTGTCGCGTTTGCCAATTGACCGCCAGGCACTGCACCTCAAGGCTGTGGGCCCGTCTTCCGGCCCAGGCAACGCCCATGAAATCCTCGACTGTCTTCAGCAAGTGCGCCAGGAAGACCGGCTTTGCCGGCACGTCGACGACCCGCTACCGCTTGCTGGATGACGCACTGCTTGTCGTGAATCACCAACGCGCGAGCGAAAGCCGGGGCTTCTATGTGAATGCTGGACTCTACTTTCCAGAGCTGCTCGAGCACCCCCTCGCGCCTGACGATCTTGAAACGGCTTTCAGGTACCGCTCCAGCATTCCCACGCCCCATGTCGACTGGCGGATCGAAGAGACGCCAGGCCTGCGCCGGGCCTTCATCCAGCAGGATCTTGAAGATCTGCTGCAGGCCGGCAACCGCGACGCGCTGAAAGGCCTGCTGCTCTTTGCCCTTGCCGACGTGGCCGGTTTTGCGGCAACCCATGGAAACCGGGAATCGGTGCGGCGATTGAATCAGGATGGAAGCTTCCGGGCGATCATCCGCAGAGAGGTCTGAACCCGGGGAGCGTGCGAACCAAGGTTCGCACCCACAGGGCGAAGGTTCGCCCCCACCGGGCGAGGGTTCGCACCCACCAGGCGGCCGCGGTCGAGCATGGCTCGACGCTACTTCTTCGTCGGCCCGCAGCTGTCGCAACCGCCACAGGCGCCACCACTCCCGCTCGCCGGCGGCGCGACCTTCCGCCCCAGCGCCTGCAGCCAGGCAGCACGGCCCGGCTTCAGCAGGGCCAGCGCCAACGCACCGCGCAGCTTGCGCACGGTGCCGGGGAACTGCTTCTTCAGCACCACCCAGGCACTGACCAGCACGGCCACCGCGATGATCAGGTACTGCAGCAGCAGGCCGGTATCCATCAGCCGCCTCCCAGCGCCTTGGTCACCTGGTAGGTGATCAGCGCCGCCACGTAGGCCGCAGCAAACAGGTAGAACGCCGAGAAGGCCATCGTCTTCCACGAATTGGTCTCGCGCTTGATGGTGGCCAGCGTCGAGATGCACATCGGGGCGTAGATGTACCAGACCAGCAGCGACAGCGCGGTGGCCAGCGACCAGCCGTCGCTGATCAGCGGGGTCAGCGCCTGGCTGGCGGCATCGTCATCGGCCGCCGACAGCGCATACACGGTGGCCAGCGAGGACACCGCCACTTCGCGCGCGGCCAGGCCCGGGATCAGCGCGATGCAGATCTGCCAGTTGAAACCCAGCGGCGCGAAGAACACCGCCATCGCGTGGCCAATCTGGCCCGCGTAGCTGTAGTCGATGGCCGGCATCGTGGCGCCGGCCGGGGCCGCCGGGAATGACAGCAGCACCCACAACAGGATGGTCAGCGCCAGGATGATGCCGCCGACGCGCTTGAGGAAGATCATGCCACGCTCGTACAGGCCCACCGCCAGGTCGCGCACGTGCGGCAGCCGGTACGAGGGCAGCTCCAGCATCAGCGGATGCTCGCTCTTGTCGCGGCGCCACTTCTTCATGATCCACGACATCGCCAGCGCGCTGAGGATGCCCGCCGCGTACAGGCCGAACAGCACCAGGCCCTGCTGGTTGAACACGCCCCACACCGTCTTCTGCGGGATGAACGCACCGATCAGCAGCGCGTACACCGGCAGGCGCGCGGAACAGGTCATCAGCGGCGCCACCAGGATCGTGGCCAGGCGGTCACGCGGGTCCTGGATGCTGCGGGTGGACATGATGCCCGGCACCGCGCAGGCGAAGCTGGACAGCAGCGGGATGAACGAGCGGCCGGACAGGCCGGCGGCGGCCATCATGCGGTCGAGCAGGAACGCCGCACGCGGCAGGTAGCCGGATTCCTCCAGCACCAGGATGAAGAAGAACAGGATCAGGATCTGCGGCAGGAACACCACCACGCCACCGACACCGGCGATGATGCCGTCGGTCAGCAGGCTGGCCAGCGGCCCTTCCGGCAGCACGCTGCCGACGAAGGCGCCGAGCCAGGCGAAACCGGCCTCGATGGCGTCCATCAGCGGCGTGGCCCAGGCGTACACCGCCTGGAAGATCAGGAACATCACCACCGCCAGGCTGATCAGGCCGAACACCGGGTGCAGCAGCCAGCGGTCCAGCGCATCGTCGACCTTCGCGGTCCGTGCCGGCATGCGCACGGCCACCGACAGGATCTCGCGCACCTTGGCGTGGTAGTCGATGCCACCTTCCGGGCCCGGCACCGGCGCATCCAGGTGCGGCACCATCGCATCGAGGCGCTCGACCAGGGCCTTGGCACCCTGCTTGCGCACCGCCACGGTCTCCACCACCGGCACACCCAGCTCGCGCTCCAGCGCGGCCACGTCCACCTGGATGCCACGGCGCTGGGCCGCGTCGACCATGTTCAGCGCCACCACCATCGGCTTGCCCAGCTCGCGCAGCTCCAGCGCGAAACGCAGGTGCAGGCGCAGGTTGGTGGCGTCGATCACGCACAGCAGCACGTCCGGCGCGGCTTCGCCCGGGTAGAAACCCCGGCACAGGTCGCGGGTGATCGCCTCGTCCAGGCTGGCCGGATGCAGGCTGTAGGCGCCCGGCAGGTCGAGCACCGCGAATTCACGGCCGGACGGCGCACGCAGGCGGCCCTCCTTGCGTTCGACAGTGACGCCGGTGTAGTTGGCGACCTTCTGGCGGCTGCCGGTCAGCTGGTTGAACAGTGCGGTCTTGCCGCTGTTGGGGTTACCGACCAGCGCGATGCGCAGGGGGGCGGCAGTGGCAGTGGCGGTCATGCGCGTCGTTCCTGGCTGGCGGCGTCGACCACGACCCGCTTGGCTTCACTGATCCGCAGCGCGAAACGGGTGAACCCGACCTGCACCAGCAGCGGTTCGCCCCCCACCGGACCCTTGGCCACCAGGCGTACTTCCTCGCCCTTCACGAAACCCAGCTCGCGCAGGCGACGGGCGATGGCATCGTTGGCATGCAGGTCCTGCACGGACTCGACCACGGCCGAGGTGTGCAGCGGCAGTTCGGACAGCGTCATCTAGCGTGTTCTCTGCTGGATGTAAATGGTTCTCGATTCTAACATTCCCGCGTCGCGTCATGGCCCATGACCAATGGCCCGCTATGATCCATACAGGTATGGAGTGACCCTGGAATCCCATGAACGATGCTTCGCAGATCGAGCGCAGCGGCGCCACCCTCACGCTCTGGCTGAACCGGCCGGAGCTGCACAACGCCTTTGACGCCGGGCTGATCGCCCGGCTGACCGCCGCACTGGAAGCCGCCGGCCACGATGATTCGGTGCGCGCGGTGGTACTGGCCGGCCACGGCGCCTCCTTCTCGGCCGGTGCTGACATGCAGTGGATGCGCGGCATGGCTGCGGCCAGCGAGGCCGACAACCGCGAGGACTCGCTGGCCCTGGCGCGGCTGATGCGCACCCTGGACGAGCTGCCCAAGCCGACCCTGGCCCGGGTCCACGGCGCGGCCTTCGGCGGCGGCGTCGGACTGGTTGCCTGCTGCGACATTGCCATCGCCAGCACCTCGGCCCGTTTCGGCCTGACCGAAAGCCGCCTCGGCCTGCTGCCGGCGGTGATCTCGCCCTATGTGATCGAGGCCATCGGCCCGCGCCAGGCCCGTCGCTGGTTCGCCACCGGCGAGCACTTCGACGGCGAGACCGCGCTGCGCATCGGCCTGGTCCACCAGCTGGTCGAGCCCGAGCGCCTGGACGAGGCGGTGCAGCGCCAGCTGGCATTGCTCGACAAGGCCGGTCCGATCGCGTCCTCCAGCGCCAAACAGTTAGTGCGACAGGTCCGCGACAGCCATGACCGCGATGCCCTGGATCGCGATAATGCCGCCCTGATTGCGCGCCTGCGGGTGTCCGCCGAGGGCCAGGAAGGCCTCGGCGCCTTCCTCGACAAGCGCGCGCCCCACTGGGTCACGGAAGCCTGAACATGCTCGATCATCTTGGTTTGACCAGTGCCGACCTGGCGCGCAGCAAGACGTTTTTCCTGCAGGCGCTGGCGCCGCTGCAGATCGGCGTGGTGATGGAAGTCACCGCCGAACAGACCGGCGCGCACGACCACATCGGCTTCGGCAGCGACGGCAAGCCGTTCTTCTGGCTCGGCAATGGCGGCACCGCCAGCCACGGCGTGCACGTGGCCTTCGCCTGCGCCAGCCGCGCCCAGGTGGACGCCTTCCATGCCGCCGCCCTCGCCGCCGGCGGCCGCGACAACGGCGCCCCGGGCCTGCGCCCGTGGTACCACCCCGACTACTACGGCGCCTTCGTGCTCGACCCGGATGGCAACAACATCGAGGCGGTCTGCCACCGCCCCACCGCCGGGGAGGCCGCATGAGCGACTACGTCCGCATTGTCGAGGTCGGCCCGCGTGACGGCCTGCAGAACGAAAAACAGTCCGTCTCCACCGCCGACAAGATCGAACTGATCAACCGCCTGTCGGCCACCGGCCTGCGCAGCATCGAGGCGACCAGCTTCGTCAGCCCGAAGTGGATTCCGCAGCTGGCCGACGCCGCCGAGGTCTATGCCGGCATCCAGCGCCGGCCGGGCATCCACTACCCGGTACTGGTGCCGAATGAACAGGGCTACGACCGCGCCCGTGCGGTGGGCGTGGAGGAAGTGGCGGTATTCACCGCCGCGTCCGAGGCGTTCAACCGCACCAATACCAATGCCGGCATCGACGAGTCGCTGGCCCGCTTTGAGCCGATCCTGCGCCGTGCCGCCGCCGATGGCATGCGCGTACGCGGCTATGTCTCCACCGTGCTCGGCTGCCCCTACCAGGGCGACGTACCGCTGGCCGACGTGGTGCGGGTGGCGCGCACCCTGCACCAGATGGGCTGTTACGAAATCTCGCTGGGCGACACCATCGGCGTCGGCACCCCGCGCAAGGCACGGGTGATGCTGCAGGCGGTGGCCGCCGAGATCCCGATGGAAGCGCTGGCCGTGCACTTCCACGACACCTACGGCCAGGCCATCGCCAACATCGCCACCTGCCTGGAGGAAGGCGTGCGCGTGGTCGACAGTGCCGTCTCCGGCGCCGGTGGCTGCCCGTACGCGAAGGGCGCCAGCGGCAACGTCGCCAGCGAAGACGTGGTCTACCTGCTGCAGGGCCTGGGCCTGGACAGCGGCGTGGATCTGCCGGCACTGGCCGAGACCGGCCGCTGGCTGGCCGGCCTGCTCGGCCGCGCCACCGCCAGTCGCACCGGACAGGCGCTGGCCGCCGCCGGTTGACCGCCGCGCTGCGCCGCCCCGCAAGGGCGGCGCAGTGCACAACAGCGGCGGTCGCGGCTTCCGTTAGAATCGGCGGTTCTCGAACCTGCAGGACCGTTCAATGCAGCTGTCTTCCGTACGTGCCGTGATCACTGGCGGCGTCTCCGGCCTCGGCCTGGCCGTGGCCCAGCACCTCGTCGCCCAGGGCGGCAAGGTGGCCCTGTTCGACCTCAACGACGACAAGGGCGCTGCCGCCGTTGCCGGGCTGGGTGCCGACAAGGCCCGCTATTTCAACGTCAACGTCAGCGATGAGGCAGCCGTGGCTGCGGCCATCGACCAGGCCCACGACTTCCTCGGCGGCCTGAACGTGGCGATGAACTGCGCCGGCATCCTCGGCGCCGGCCGCGTGCTCGGCAAGGAAGGCCCGATGCCGCTGGCCGGCTTCCAGGGCACGGTGATGGTCAACCTGGTCGGCAGCTTCAACGTCGCCAAGGCCGCCGCCAACCGCATGCAGCACAATGAAGCCGGCACCGACGGCGAGCGCGGCGTGATCATCAACACTGCCAGCATCGCCGCCTATGAAGGCCAGATCGGCCAGGCCGCGTATGCCGCCAGCAAGGGTGGCGTGGTGTCGATGACGCTGCCGATGGCACGCGAACTGTCGCGCTTCGGCATCCGCGTCAATACCATCGCTCCGGGCGTGTTCTGGACGCCGATGGTCGACGGCATGCCTGAAGCCGTACAGCAGTCGCTGGCGGCCTCGATTCCGTTCCCGTCGCGCCTGGGCAAGCCGGAAGACTTCGCCAGCCTCGTCGGCTTCATCCTCGGCAACACCTACCTCAACGGCGAGACCATCCGCCTGGACGGCGCTACCCGCCTCGCTCCGAAGTGATCCCCCCCCGGGCGCCGGGACGGCGCCCTCCCCCAACGACCTAGATCACCATGAAAGCCAACGACATCAAGAAGGGCAACGTCGTCGAGTTCAACAACGGCGTGTACCAGATCCGCGACATCGAGCGCAGCTCGCCGCAGGGTCGCGGCGGCAACGTCCGCTTCCGCTTCATCATGTACAGCGTGCCGGGCGGCAACAAGCTCGACGCCAGCTTCGATGCCGACGACAACCTGGTCGAAGTCGAACTGCTGCGCCGCCAGTCCACCTATTCGTACAAGGACGGCGATGCGTTCGTGTTCCTCGATGACGAGGACTACACCCCCTACACCCTGGACGCGGACGTGATCGGCGACGACGCCGGCTACATCACCGACGGCCTGACCGGCATCTACGTGCAGGTGATCGACGAGCAGCCGGTGGCGATCCAGCTGCCGGCCTCGGTGGTGCTGGAAGTGATCGAGACGCCGCCGGAACTGAAGGGTGGTACCGCCACCAAGCGCCCGAAGCCGGCCAAGCTCAACACCGGCATCGAGATCATGGTGCCGGAGTACATCGTCAACGGCGAGCGCGTGCTGGTGAATACCGCCACCGGCGAATTCGCTGGCCGTGCCGACTAAGCGCCTTGCGCTGATCGGTTGCCTGTCCCTGCTTGCGGCGTGTTCGCCGCAGGCAGCGGACAGCACGGCCGATGCTGCGCCGAAGGCAGCGCCTGTCGAACCGGCGGTGACGGCCGCATCGGCGGTGGAGACACCGGCCGCCGTGGAGGCCACCGCCGAAGCGGAGCCCTCTGCCGACCTGTCCTCGGGCGATGAGGCGCTGGACAAAGCACGTGCCGCCGCAGGCTGTCCGGTCCCGGAAGATGTGTATGACGTCGACGACGTGCGCATCTACTGCTCGATGCCGGCTGACGTCCAGGCCTTCCTCGCACGTGAGAACACCTGCCAGCATTTTGCAGGCGAGGAGCCGTACGACGACGAGCGTCGCCGCGAACTGGAAGAGGCCGGCGCGAAGTACTGCGAGGGCCGCGAGAAGATCTTCACCGATCTGATCGCGCGTCATCGCGGTGACTGTGCGATCCGCGAAGCGCTGATCGGAATCAACGGTCGCTATGACCTGGACTTCGAGCTGGACCTGAAGCCCTGCGAGGGCTGATCCCTCGATGATGTAGAGCCGGGCATGAGCTCGGCTCTACGGATGGCTTACGGCTGCTTCGCGCCGAAATTGCCGCAGCCGTGGTACTGGCGGGTGCCGATGGTCAGATTCACCTTGGCCTCGAACGCCTCGCCACTCATGTCGTCCTGGCAGGTAGTGCGCTGGAAGCTGAGCTTGACGTCGGTGCCATCGGACGCCTTGCCACTCCATCCGTCAGCACCTTCGGTGGGCTTGGCGACATCGAAACGACGCTCACCGTAATCCACTTCCACCTGCAGGCCCGGCGTGTCGCCGTCGACAACCGCCAGCCAGCCGGGCTCATTGCCGGTGGCACGGAACGCGGCATTGCCGGCGCTGCCATCGCCCTCGGTGGCTTCCACCGCATGGCACTCGCGGTCCGCCTCGCCCTTGAGGCTCAGCAGGCCGTCATCGCTGCCTTTGGTCCAGAAGCTGTTGCCCTGGCCATCGCCGTACTTGGCGCCGGATGCCGCGCGCTCGGAGGTCATGGCGAAGGTGCGATCACCGATCACCACCGTGGCCGCATCCTCACCATTGAAGGTCGCGCGCACGCTCAGATCACCACACTGGTAGGTGGTCTCGCTGCCACCTTCGGTGCTGGCGCCCGGCGGCGGCGTGGCAGGCGCAGCATCATTGCCGCCTGCAGCAGGCGGCGGGGCCGGCTGGCACGCGGCCAGCACCAACCCGAGGGAGGCTGCCAACAGACTGGGAACTACACGCATGGCTCGACTCCTTGTCGACACTACAGAGAGGCTCGACCCTACCACCTGTCGGTGAGCGGGGCCTGAAAGCGGCCTGACCGCACTCATGCGGCCAGTACCGCCATCGACAACAGCTGCGCGCCGCTTTCGCCGGAACTGCAGGTCCACACCCGCAGCAGGCGCAGTTTCAGCTCGCGCTCCTGGCCCCGCCCGCACACCGACAAGCGCACGTCGCTGGACAACAATGCCAGGCGCCCGCACAGCAGCGTTTCCACCGCGTACGACTGCAGGCTGCGCACCTGCAGGTTTCCGGCCAGCCAGTCGCCCAGCCAGGGCAGATCGAGCATGCGCCCGCCCTGCCCGTCCATCATGAACAATGCCGGCGATACCAGCGCGGTCAGCGCATCGTGGTCGTCATCCAGCAATGCCTGCCGCAGGCGCTGTTCCAGCGCTGCCAGCTGCCGCTCATGCAGGTCTTCAACGATGTCCCGTTCCATCCACGGATCCTTCCGGCATCGGCCGGCGCCTGCGCAGGCGTTGCGCGATCCATTGCCGCGCGCCCTGCACTACTACATAGAAGACCGGCACGAAGAACACCGCCAGCACCGTCGCACTGACCATGCCGCCGAACACACCGGTTCCAATCGCCTGCTGGGTTTCCTTCGACGCGCCCTGCGCCAGCATCAGCGGCACCACGCCCAGCGCGAACGCGAGCGAGGTCATCACGATCGGCCGCAGGCGCAGCCGCGCCGCCTCCAGCGCTGCTTCAACCAGGCCGCGACCCTGCTGCTGCAGCTGGCGCGCGAACTCGACGATGAGGATCGCGTTCTTCGCCGACAGCCCGATCACGGTGATCATGCCGACCTTGAAGAACACGTCGTTGGGCATGCCCCGCAACAGCACCGCAGCAACCGCACCGAGCAGGCCCAGCGGCACCACCAGCATCACCGCCAGCGGGATCGACCAGCTCTCGTACAGTGCCGCCAGCACCAGGAACACCACCAGCATCGACAGCAGCAACAGCCACGGCGCCTGCGCCCCCGATTCCCGCTCCTGCAGCGACTGGCTGGTCCACTGCAGGGCAAAACCGGACGGCAGCTTCTCCGCCAACCGCTCCATCTCCGCCATGGCCTGGCCGGTCGACACGCCGGAGGCCGGTGCGCCGGACAGGTTCAACGCTGGGAAGCCGAGATAGCGCTGCAGCTGCAGCGGCGCCTCGGTCCAGTGCGGCGTCACCAGTTCCGACAACGCCACCATGCCGCCGTCGCTGTTGCGCACGTACAGCTTCAGCACGTCCTCCAGCTCCATCCGGTGGGGTGCATCTGCCTGCAGGATCACCTGCTGCAGCCGCCCCTTGTTGGGGAAGTCGTTGACGTACTGCGAGCCCATCGCCGCCGACAGCGTGCTGCTGATCTGCTCGAACCCCACGCCCATCGCCTCAGCCTTGGCACGGTCGATGTCCAGCCGCACGCTGGTACCTGCTGGCAGGCCATCGGCATGCACCTCCGACAGCAGCGGGCTGGCCTCGGCCAGCTTCAGCAGCTGCTGCAGCCCAGCGCGCAGCTCTGCCTGGCTCTGCCCGGTGCGCGCCTGCAGGGCGAGCGAGAAGCCGGACGAACGCCCCAGGCTGTCGATGGCCGGCGGCATCACGCTCATCACCTCGCCCTCGGCAATCGTGGCCATTGCCTTCTGCGCGGCCTCCACTTCGCCGGCTGCGGTAGCGCCTGCACGCTCGCCCCAGTCCTTCAGCATGGTGTACGTCAGCGCCGCGCTCGGACCGGAACCGGAGAAGCTGTAGCCGAGGATCGACTGGTTTGAGCCGATGCCCGGGCGTGACGCTACATGCCGTTCGTAGGCTTCCACCACGGCCAGCGTGCGTTCGGCGGTGGCTTCGGCCGGCAGCTGGATCGAGGTCATGAAATAGCCCTGGTCCTCTTCCGGCAGGAAGGCGCCCGGCAACCAGTGCAGGCCCAGCAGTAGCGCCACTACCAGCGCGGCGAACACGCCCATGACCCGCCCGCTCCGCCGCAGCACCGACGCCACTCCACGCTGGTAACGCCCGGTCATCCGCTCGAAGCCACGATTGAAGGCGCCGAACAGCCCGCCACGACCATGATGGCCATGGGTGTTCGGGCGCAGCAGCGTCGCGCACAGCGCCGGGGTGAGGCTCAATGCCAGCAGCGCCGAGAACAGGATCGACACCGCCATCGCCACGGTGAACTGGCGGTAGATCGCGCCCACCGAGCCGCTGGCCAACGCCATCGGGATGAACACCGCGGTCAGCACCAGGGTGATGCCGATCACTGCGCCGGTCAGCTCACGCATCGCCTTGATGGTCGCCTCGCGCGGCGGCAAGCCCTCCTCGGCCATGATCCGTTCCACGCCTTCGACCACCACGATGGCGTCGTCGACAATGATGCCGATTGCCAGCACCATTCCGAACATGGTCAGCACGTTGATCGAGAAGCCCAGCGCCAGCATCACCGCGAAGGTGCCCAGCAGCGCGATCGGTGCGACCAGTGCCGGAATCAGCGTGTAGCGCCAGTTCTGCAGGAACAGGTACATCACCGCGAACACCAGCAGCATCGCCTCCAGCAGCGTCTGCACCACCTTCTGGATCGAGATTTTGACGAACGGTGCGGTGTCGAACGGAATGCTCGACTCCACGCCGCGCGGCAGCAGCGGCACCAGCTCTGCCATGCGCTCGCGCACTGCCGAAGCAGTACGCACCGCATTCGCGCCCGGGCGCAGCTGCACGCCGGCGGCAGTGGCCGGATGGCCATCTTCGCGGGTGCCCCAGGCATAGCTCTGCGCGCCCAGCTCGACGCGGGCGACATCGCCCAGCACCACCCGCGAGCCGTCGGCCCCGGCGCGCAGCACGATGGCAGCGAACTGCTCCGGCGTGGACAGCTGGCCATCGGCGCTCAACGGCACGGTGATGCGCTGGCCCGGCACACCCGGCGAATCGCCGATGCGCCCCGGCGAGATCTCCAGGTTCTGCTGCTCGATGGCAGCGGCCACGTCACCCATGGTCAGCCCGTAGCCGGTCAACCGGGTCGGGTCCAGCCACACGCGCATCGCCTGTTCGGCACCGAACAGCTGCACGCGGCCGACGCCATCGATGCGGCGCAGCTCTTCAATGATGTTGCGCGCCATGAAGTCGCCCAGTGCGGCCTCGCTGACGCTGGCATCCGGCGAACGCAGGCCGACCAGCATCAGGAAGCCGGAATCGGCGGCCTCCACGAACAGGCCGTTCTGGCGCACGCTGCGCGGCAGGCGCGGCTCGATCGCCTTGATCCGGTTCTGCACGTCCACCTGCGCCAGCTCCGGGTTGGTACCCGGCTTGAAGGTGGCGGTGATCGAGGCTTCGCCGGAGGTGTCCACCGACGACTCGAAGTACAGCAGGTGCTTGACGCTGGACAGCTCGCGCTCGATCAGCCCGACCACCGCGTCATTCAGCGTCTGCGGGCTGGCACCCGGGTAGCTGGCATAGATGCTGACGCTGGGCGGGGCGACCGCCGGGTAGCGCTCCACCGCCAGCCGCGGGATCGCCAGCACGCCGGCCAGGATGATGAAGATCGCCAGCACCCAGGCGAACACCGGGCGATCGATGAAGAAACGTGCCATGTTGGATTTCCCTGGAGGGACCAGCCCGGTAGAGGCTCAGCCCTTGCTACCGGCCTGCACCGCGCCGGCGCTGGCGACCGGCATCTGCCAGTCGCGCGCATCGACCACCACGCCTTCCTGCAGGCGTTCCTGGCCCTCGACCACCACCTTCTCGCCGGCCTTCAGGCCCGTGCGCACCAGCCACTGGCGATCAACGCTGCCGTCGACCTCCAGCGTGCGGATCACCGCCTTGCCATCGCCGCCGATCACCCAGGCATAGGCCTGGCCACCGGCGCTGCGCAGCACGGCCTGCTGCGGCACGGTCAGTGCACTGGCCGGCGCCCCCCGCGGCACCTTCGCGCGCACGTACATGCCGGGCAGCAGCTGGCGCTGCGGGTTGTCGACCAGGATACGGAGGATCACATCACCGGTACGCGCATCGACGTTGATGCCGGAGAACAGCATCTGCCCACGCTCGGACAGCGGCTTGCCGGCCGCACCGATGATCGTCACCGGCAGCTCGCCGCCGCCGGCAGCGCTGCGCTGCAGCGACTCCAGCTGCGCAGCCGGCTGGCGCACATCGACGTAGACCTGGTCGATCTGCTGCACCACCGCCATCGGCTCGGCATCGGCTACGCCGACCAGTGCGCCTTCGGTCACCAGCGCCTGGTCGATGCGGCCGGCAATCGGTGCACTGACCGTGGCGTAGCGCAGGTCGAGCTGGCGACGCGCCAGGATCGCGCGCGCTTCGTTCACCGCGGCACGGGCCTGTTCGTACTCGGCACTGGCATCGTCGCGGTGCTGCTGGCTGACGGCCTGTGCGGCGGCCAGTGCATGCAGGCGCTGCGACTGCACGCGACTGCGGCCCAGGGCTGCCTCACTGCGCTGCAGCGCGGCCAGTGCCGAGTCGACATCGGCCCGGAAGGCCGCCGGATCGATCTGGAACAGGGCCTGGCCGGCGCTCACTTCCGCACCCTGGTCAAACAGGCGGCGCTGCACGATGCCGCCCACCTGGGCACGGATCTGTGCAGTGCGTACGGCGGCCACGCGGCCGGGGAGTTCGTCATCGCGCTGCACCACCTGCGGGCCGACGGTGACCACGCTGACGCGTGGCGTTGCTTCGGGCGTGGCTTCGGGGGCGGAACAGGCCGTCATGGCCAGGGCGAGGGCCGCGATCAACGCGACCGGAGTCCTGAAGGTTCTCATTGCTGTGCACAATGCCGCGCGGGCGGCTGATAGGTTCTGAAGCGCAGAGTGTGCGTGGCGATGATGGGGTTTCGATGGAGGAACTGTGGAGATACGATGGAGGCAAGCACCTTAAGGCCCCGCCCCTGCATGCATGCCGCCCCTGCCCTCGCCGCCCTCGTCCTGATCGTCGAGGATGAGGCCGAGATCGCCGACATTCTCACCGCCTATCTGGAACGCGAAGGACTGCGTACGCTGCGCGCCGCCGACGGCCACAGCGCACTGGACCTGCACCGCAGCGCCCGCCCCGACCTGGTCCTGCTCGATGTACAGCTGCCGCGCCTGGATGGTTGGAGCGTGCTGACCCAGCTGCGCCAGCGCGGCGAAACGCCGGTGATCATGCTGACCGCGCTGGACCAGGACCTGGACAAGCTGACCGCACTGCGCATGGGCGCCGACGACTACGTGGTCAAGCCGTTCAATCCAGCCGAGGTGGCAGCGCGCGTGCGCGCCGTGCTGCGCCGTACGTTGCGCGCCTCGCGCGTGGACGCACCGACCGCGCTGCGGGCGGGCCCGCTGCTGATCGACTCGGCTACCCATGCCGTGCATGTGGAAGGCGACGGCTACAGCCACGAAGTGCTGCTCACGCTCACCGAGTTCAAGCTGCTGCACTGCATGGCGCTGGCGCCGACCCGCATCTTCAGCCGCAGCGAACTGATGCACGAATGCCTGCCGGAAAGCGAGGCGCTGGAGCGCACGGTCGACAGCCATGTCAGCAAGCTGCGCCGCAAGCTGGATGAAGTGGGCATGGTCAATGTTCCGGCCAGCGTGCGCGGTGTCGGCTACCGGTTGATGGCCGACCGCTGATGGCCCGCCTGCGCCGCTCCGGGCTCAGCCGCCACATCATCGTCTCGATGTCGCTGATGGTGATCGGCGTCATCGTGATGATGATCCTGTCGTCGTGGCTGCTGTACGCGGTGCTGGTCGAGTTCTTCCCCGGCAGTGCCGAAGAGCCGGAAAGCTGGCTGCCGACCGGGCCGGAGCTGGCATGGATGGTCGGGGTGATCCTGACCGGCCTGGCACTGGCCATCGCCGCCTCGTTCCGCCTTGCCCACCGCATCCTGTCGCCCTTGAATTCGCTGGTCGACAGCGTGCGCGCGCTCGCCGGCGGCGACCTCGGTGCGCGCGCCAGCGTCGAGGAAAACTCACCGGGCGAAGTGGCCACCCTGGTCGAGGATTTCAATGCGATGGCGCGCCGCCTGCAGCACATGGAGAGCGAGCGTGCGATGTGGCATGCGGCCATCGCCCATGAACTGCGGACCCCGGTGACGATCCTGCGCGGGCGTCTGCAGGGGCTGGCCGAGGGCGTGTTCCAGCCGGACGAATCCCAGTTCCGCAGCCTGCTGGCGCAGGTCGAGGGCCTCTCGCGCCTGATCGAGGATCTGCGCGTGCTGAGCCTGTCCGACAACGCGCGGCTGGACGTACGCCGCGCGCGCACCGATGTGGTGGCCGAAGTGCATTCGGTGATGACCCTGGTCGATCCGCAGTTCCGCGCCGCCGGCTTCGTGCTGGAGCTGGAAACCAGCCGCGAGGAACACAACGCGCACTGCGACCCCACGCGCCTGCGCCAGGCGCTGCTGGCGCTGCTGGAAAACGCGCGCCGCTACGCCAGCCCGGGCAAGGTACGGATTGCCGTGCATGACACACCGGGCCATGTGCAGGTGGCGATCGAGGATGAGGGCCCGGGCATCGATCCGGAGCTGCACGCCGACATCTTCAGCCCGTTCATGCGTGCCGACGGCTCGCGTTCACGCCAGGGCGGTGGCAGCGGCCTCGGCCTGGCGGTGGTCAAGGCCATTGCCGATGCGCACGGCGGTCGCGTCTACTGCACGACGGGCAACGCCGGTGGCAGCCGTTTCGTCATCGAGCTGCCGCGCCAGTAGCGGGCGTGGCTGCCTGTTCCCGCAGGCGCGCGCCGAGTGCGGCGAGGTTGGCATCGATCGCATCCATCTCGTTGCGCTGGCCCACCGGCAACTGCTGGCGCAGCTGCACGCGCAGCGCCTGCCAGGCCGGCACCGCCTCTGCACTGGCAGTGGCAACCGCTTCGGCCAGCACCGCCTGCTCATCGGCCAGCGGCAACCCGTAGCCATCGTCGACCAGCAGCGTACCCGGGCGCAGCCATTGCCCACCCTGCTCCAGCAGCTGGCGCAGGCCGCGAGTCTCGGCACTGTCCGGTGCCGCCAGCAAGCGCCGTTTCAGCACATCGCGCGCGCGCAGTTCGGCGCGGCGTTGCGCAGCCTGTTCCAGCAGCAGCAGCCCGGCGCTGGCACGCAGGTCACCCTGCAGCAGCCACGGCGCACGCTGTCGTGCGGGCAACTTCAGCCAGCCGCGCACATCGTGCACCGGCAGCCCCAGCTGTGAGCTCGCCACCGCGAACAACTGCTGATAGTGATCGCGCGCCGAGGCAAAATAGTAGCCCTGCGCCTGCGCTGCATTGCGGTCCGTCAGCACCTGTTCGTCCAGCACCTGCAGCCGGGACAGCCTGCGCTTCAACCCGCGCGGACTCAGTTGCGCCAGCCCGGCCTCGCCCAGGCGCGGCACACCCGCCTGCAGCAGCTTTGCGGTTTCCACCGCGCAGTTGTTGCTGACGAAGTAATAGCGCCCGTCATAGCTCCAGTGCACCTGTGCAGTGCGCTCGAGCAGGCTGGCGATCTCGCCGGGCGACAACTGCAACGGCAGCGACTGCAACCCACGCAGTTCCACCTTGGTGTACTCGTCCACCACCTGCTGCAGCGGCAGCACGAACAGGCGCGACGGATAGCCACCGGTCAGGCCACGCCAGTTGGAAATCTGCACATCGCCCACGAATGCGCGGAACGACAGCACGCGGTGATATTCCAGGTCCAGGCGACAGTCCGGCCCCGGCGCACGGCCCGGCCGGCAGATCACCAGCCGCAGCATGCTGTGGCCCCAGCGGCTCATCGGCTGCGCACTACCTTCGGCGAACAGGTAATCCACGGCGTAGACACGCGAGGGATCGAGCTGCAGCAGCGATGCCGCACCCTCTTCCGATTCGGCCTGCAGCAATGGCAACGTGGCCGCGCAGTGCGACTGCGGCAGCGATGGCGGGGTTCCGAAATGGGCCTGGTACCACTGCGCCAGCGCCGGGCGCCGGCAGGCAAACTCGCCATCGAGCACGAAATGCTCGGCGTTCACTGCCAGGTACTCGGCCGGGTCCTTCAGCTCATAGGCATCCGGACTACGGTCACGGAAGTCGTTGCCACCACGGCCGAGATGCCAGGGCTTGCGCTGCCATCCGGCCAGATCACGCCAGCGCACACTGCGCGACCAGTTCGCCCCCGTACGGTCGGCAACATGGGTCAGTTCGTGCACCAGCGCGCTGCGGCGTGCGCGGCGCGCGCCGGGCACGGCATCATCCAGCAACTCACGACGCAGGGCGATGCGCCCGGCAAAAGCGCGGCCGTGCACATCGGCCGGCAGGTCATCACTCCAGCGCACCTGGACCTGGGCCGGCAATGCGCGCAGCAGGCCATCAGGCAGCAGTGCCTGCACGTCGGCCAAGGTCTGGCTGGCGAGCTGCTCCTGTGCCGGATCGAGACCGGACGGATCAAGCTGCAGGCGATCAGCGGCGTGCGCGACGTGAGCGATCAGCAGTAGAGCCACGCCATGCGTGGCTGCGTTCCGTGCAGATGTCATGGCGTTGCCGGCCAGCGGCCGGCACTACCCGAAGGCGGGATCAACGCGCCAGCAGCGCGCGAGCCAGTTCCAGATCGCTCTGCTGCTGTGCGGCAGCGCTCTGCTCACGCAGGTGGACCAGCGCGGCCTGCAGGCGGGCGCCACGGATCTGGCCATCGCTGGCGACAAACGCAGCGGCATCGTCGCGTGCAGCCAGCACCACCTTGTCGTCACCCGAGCTGCTGCCCGAGGAACCGGAGGAGGCACCGGTCGCCGAACCGGCCGACGTGCCGGCGAAGCTGGAAGCGAAGCCGGCCAGCGGCAGGGACAGCAGGGCGAGCAGCAGAAGCGGACGGGTCATCGGTTCGAAGCCGGTTGTGAGGAAGCGTGGAGCGTAACGGGTGCGTGAAGGATTTGCCCGGCTCAAACGTCGAACAGCTTGCCGGGATTCAGCCGCGCTTGGGGATCGAACGCATGTTTGACCGCCTTCATCAGCGCGATCTCGGCCGGGCCGCGGGTGCTGTCCAGGTAGCCCTTCTTGACCAGGCCGATGCCATGCTCGGCCGAGATGCTGCCGTCAAAGCGCGCCAGCACCTGGGCCAGCAGCTTGGTCACCTGCTCGCACTGCGCCACGAAATCGGCGTCGCTGGTGTCATCGGGCTTGAGCACGTTGATGTGCAGGTTGCCGTCGCCGATGTGGCCAAACCAGACCACGTCGAAATGCGGGTAGGCCTGCCCGATCAATGCCTGGGTCTCGGCCAGGAACGCCGGCATCGCCGAGATCCGCACCGAAACGTCGTTCTTGTAGGGCTTGTAGCGCGCCAGCGATTCGGTGATGCCTTCGCGCAGGCGCCACAACTGGGCGGCCTGGGCGTCGCTGGCACTGATCACGCCATCGCTGACCCAGCCGTTGCCCATGCAGTCCTCGAAGGCCGCCATCGCCGCCGCTTCCTGCGCTTCATCATTGGCGGCGAATTCGGTGACTACGTAGTACGGATGCACCTCATCGAACGGCGCCTGGGCACCGTGCGCCAGCACGTGCTCCAGTGCGCGGTCGGTGAAGAATTCGAAGGCCTGCAGCTGCAGGCGCGCGCGGAACGCAGCAAACACCTGCATCAGCACTTCGAAGCTGGGCAGTGCGAGCAGCATCACGTTGCTGGCCGGCGGCGGGTCGGTCAGCTTCACTGTCGCCTCGACGATCACGCCCAGCGTACCCTCCGAGCCGATCAGCAGCTGGCGGAAGTCATAGCCGCTGGAGTTCTTGATCAGGCCCTTGTTGAGCTCGAGCAACTCGCCACTGGCGGTGACCACCTTCAGCCCGGCGATCCACTCGCGGGTATTGCCGTAGCGGATCACGCGGATGCCGCCGGCATTGGTGGCGATGTTGCCGCCGATCGTGCACGACCCGCGCGCAGCGAAATCCACCGGGTAGATCAGGCCGTGGTCCAGCGCGGCGTTGTGCACGGCCTCCAGCGGCATGCCGGCCTGCACCACCAGGGTGCGATCGACCGCGTCGTAGGCCAGCGCCTTGTTCATCCGTTCCAGGCTGAGCACCAGTTCGCCGTTGGCGGCCACCGCGCCACCGGAGAGGCCGGTGCGGCCGCCGGATGGCACTACGGCCACGCCCTCGCCTGCGCTCCAACGCATCACCGCCTGCACCTCCTCGACCGTGGCCGGCAGTGCGATCGCCAGCGGCGCCGGCGTCCAGCGCCGGGTCCAGTCGCGCCCGTAATGCTCCAGGTCGGCCGGGTCGGTCTTCAGCTTCAGGCCGGGACAGGCCTGCTGCAGCGAGGCAATGCGGGAATCGGTCATGACAGTCCAGCGCGGTGCGTGAAGAACGGGCAAGCGTGCCAGCGGCACGCGCCAGCGTCCAGCCCCGCCGCGCTGCGGATAGCTACGGATGCAACCAATTGCGCACTGCACCATGGGCGCTTCGATCTGGCATAGTGGTCAGCCCCTGTCCCACTGGCCGTGTTGCCCCATGTCGCCGAAGAAGACCTCGTTCCCGAAGCAGGATATCCGCGTACTGTTGCTGGAGGGGGTCAGCCAGACCGCCGTGGAGGTGTTCAGCGCCGCCGGCTACAGCCAGATCGAGGCGCACACCAAGGCGCTGCCCGAAGACGAACTGAAGGCGCGCATCGCCGAGGCGCACATCGTCGGCATCCGCTCGCGCACCCAGCTCAGTGCCGAGGTGCTGGCCGAGGCCAAGCGCCTGATCGCGGTGGGCTGCTTCTGCATCGGCACCAACCAGGTCGACCTGGACGCGGCCGAGCTGGCCGGCATCCCGGTGTTCAACGCGCCGTACTCCAACACCCGCAGCGTGGCCGAGCTGGTCATTGCCGAAGCGATCATGCTGACCCGTGGCATTCCGCAGAAGAACGCCGAATGCCACCGTGGCGGCTGGTCGAAGTCGGCCAGCGGCAGCCATGAAGTGCGCGGCAAGACGCTGGGCATCATCGGCTATGGCCACATCGGCACCCAGGTCGGCGTGCTGGCCGAATCGCTGGGCATGCAGGTGATCTTCCACGACGTGGAAACCAAGCTGGCGCTGGGCAATGCCCGCGCCGCGGCCAGTCTGGACGACCTGCTGGCGCGTGCCGACATCGTCACCCTGCACGTGCCGGAGACCCCGTCCACGCAGTGGATGATCGGCAGCACCGAGCTGGCGAAGATGCGGAAGGGCGCGCACCTGATCAACGCCGCGCGCGGCACCGTGGTCGACATCGATGCACTGGATGCAGCCCTGGCCAGCGGCCACGTCGGCGGCGCCGCGCTGGACGTGTTCCCGGTCGAGCCGAAGGGCAACGGCGATATCTTCGAATCGCCGCTGACCCGCCACGACAACGTCATCCTGACTCCGCACGTGGGTGGCAGCACGCTGGAAGCGCAGGACAACATCGGCGTGGAAGTGGCGGCCAAGCTGGTGCGCTACAGCGACAACGGCAGCACCCTGTCGGCGGTCAACTTCCCCGAAGTGACCCTGCCCGAGCACGCCGACAGCCTGCGCCTGCTGCACATCCACCAGAACGTGCCGGGCGTGCTGTCCAAGGTCAACGAGATCTTCTCGCGACACAACGTCAACATCGACGGCCAGTTCCTGCGCACCGACCCGAAGGTGGGCTACGTGGTGATCGACATCACCGCCAGCGAGGAACAGGCCGCTGCCGTGCGCGACGAGCTGGCCGCGATTGCGGGCACGCTGCGCACGCGAATTCTGTACTGAGCAAAAAAGGGGACGGAGGGGATTAAGTCGTTTATGCATTAACGACTTAATCCCCTCCGTCCCCTTTTTCTTCAACGCGCCAACCAGCGGTGTGCCATGCGTTGCATCGATTCGTCCGATTCCGGGTCGGCCGCGACTTCGGTCACCGGCCGCCAGGCCAGGTCCAGCGATTCCTCGCTGAGCACGAAGGCTTCGCCGCCCAGCGCGCGGATCACGAAACGCACGTCGTAATGCCAGTGCCCCGGTACGTCCTTGCGGTCCGGAATCCAATGTTTGTCCAGATCGAAGATGGCCGGGTCTTCCAGCACCAGGCCGCTCAGGCCGGACTCCTCCTCGGCTTCCTTCAGCGCCACCTGGGCCAGGTCGCGGTCGCCGTCGGCGTGGCCGCCCAGCTGCAGCCAACGCTGCAGCTTGCGGTGATGGGTCAACAGCAGGCGCTGGCCATCGGCGCTGACCAGCCAGCAGCTGGCGGTGAAGTGCCCGGCCAGCCGTTCACGCCGGAACGGATCTTCCGGATCGTCCAGCAATGTGCCGAATTCGGCAGCCAGTGCGTCGTGGGCAGGCTCACGACGGGCATAGTCCCGCAGCAGGCCACGCAAGCGATCGTCAAGCACGGCAAGGGTTTCGGCAGTCTGGCTCATGAATGGGCGGCGTTTGGAAAAATACTGCTCATTATCGCCGTTCATTGTTGCGATTGCGCTTGTGCGTTGGCTTCAGCTTTGGCTAAGGTACAGCGGGCCGTTCGCGCGGCCTTCACCATTCCAGGGTTGCCGGCAACGTATCGGCGGCCCACCCAATCCGATCACTAGGAAGTACTGCATGCTGAAAGCTCTGTTGAGGGTCAAGCCGGTCCAGCCGGCCGGGCACGTCGATGCCGGCGAACCCATCGAAGGCAGCCTGGACGGCGAAGCCACGTTGAAACGGACCCTCACGGCTAAACACCTCATCCTGCTTGGCGTGGGTGCGGTGATCGGCGCTGGTATCTTCGTGCTGACCGGCCAGGCCGCAGCCAACCACGCTGGCCCGGCAGTGATGCTGTCGTTCGTCATCGCCGGTTTCGCCTGCGCCCTGGCGGGCCTGTGCTACGCCGAGTTCGCGGCGATGATGCCGGTCTCCGGCAGCGCCTACTCCTATTCCTACGCCACCCTCGGCGAAGGCATGGCCTGGTTCATCGGCTGGTGCCTGGTGCTGGAGTACCTGTTCGCCTCGGCCTCGGTCGCGGTGGGCTGGTCGGCATACCTGATCAGCTTCATCACCACCACGCTGCACATGCCGTTCCCGGATGCACTCAGCGCAGCCCCCATTGCCTGGACCGGCAGCGAGTTCATCGCCTCCGGCAAGCTGTTCAACCTGCCGGCGGTGCTGATCGTGGCGGCGGTGTCCGGCCTGCTGTACGTGGGCGTGACCCAGTCGGCTTTCGTCAACGCGATCATCGTGGCGATCAAGGTCACCGTCATCTGCCTGTTCATCGGCATCGGCGCGGCCCACATCGACCCGGCCAACTGGCAGCCGTTCATCCCGGAAAACACCGGCGTGCCGGGTGAATTCGGCTGGAGCGGCGTGTTCCGCGCGGCCACCATCGTGTTCTTCGCCTACATCGGCTTCGATGCGGTCTCCACCGCCGCCGGCGAAACCAAGGATCCGCAGCGGAACATGCCGATCGGCCTGCTCGGTTCGCTGGCCGTGTGCACCATCGTCTACATCATCGTCTGTGCGGTGCTGACCGGCATGATGCCGTACCACCTGCTGGGCACTGACAAGCCGGTGGCCACCGCGCTGGAGCCCTACCCGACCCTGTCCTGGCTGAAGACCCTGGTCGAGATCGGCGCCATCGCCGGCCTGTCCTCGGTGGTGCTGGTGATGATGATGGGCCAGACCCGCATCGCCTACACCATCTCCCGCGATGGCCTGCTGCCGAAGTTCTTCGGCAAGGTCCACGCCCGCTTCCGCACCCCGTACGTCGCCACCATCGTGGTCGGCGTGATCGCCGCCGCGCTGGCCGGCCTGGTGCCACTGAACGTGCTGGGCGAACTGGTCTCGATGGGCACCCTGCTGGCGTTCGCCACGGTCTGCATCGGCGTGCTGGTGCTGCGCTATTCCAAGCCGGACCTGCACCGCCCGTTCCGCGTGCCGATGGTGTGGATCATCTGCCCGCTGGGTGCAGCCACCTGCTTGTTCCTGTTCTGGCAGGCGTTCGTGGTGCACTGGCACCTGTTCGTCGGCTGGACGCTGCTCGGCCTGCTGATCTACCTGGGCTACGGCATCCGCAACAGCAAGCTGGCCAAGTCGCCCTGATCCGCCTACGGGCCGGCCTCGTGCCGGCCCGTCCGTTTTCCCTGCGCGCCCCTGACGGCGCGCTTCGACAAGACCACCACACATGTTCAAGCAACTGTGGGCCACCAAGCACCCGCATGCCGCCCATGAAGACGCCAACGGCCTTAGCCTGCGCCGCCACCTCGGCCCCTGGGGCCTGACCGCCCTGGGTATCGGCGCGGTGATCGGCGGCGGCATCTTCGTCATCACCGGCCAGGCCGCCGCCAACCACGCCGGCCCGGCGATCATGCTGTCCTTCGTGCTGGCCGCCATCTGCTGCGCCTTCTGCGCGCTGGCCTATGCCGAGTTCGCCTCGATGGTGCCGGTCTCCGGCAGCGCCTACACCTACACCTACGCCACCTTCGGCGAGCTCTCGGCCTGGTTCATCGGCTGGATGCTGGTGCTCGAATACGGCGTCTCCGCCTCGGCGGTCGCGGTCAGCTGGACCGGCTATTTCCTCAGCCTGCTCAGCCAGTTCGACATCCATCTACCGGCGGCGCTGGTCAGTGCCCCGCTCGACGCACAGCTGCGCCCCACCGGCGCGATCGCCAACCTGCCGGCCGCCGCACTGGTGCTGCTGCTGACCTGGCTGTGCTACGTCGGCATCAGCAAGTCCTCGGCGATGAACATGGCGATGGTCGTGCTCAAGACCGGCCTGATCGTGCTGGTCATCGTGGTCGGCTGGAAGTACGTGGACACCAGCAACTGGACCCCGTTCATCCCGGCCAACGAAGGCCCCGGCAAGTACGGCATGGAAGGCGTGCTGCGTGGCGCGGCGATGGTGTTCTTCGCCTACATCGGCTTCGAGGCGGTGTCGGTGGCGGCGCAGGAGTCGAAGAACCCGCAGCGCGACATGCCGTTCGGCATGATGCTGTCGCTGGTGATCTGCACCGTGCTGTACATCGCGATGGCCGCGGTGATGACCGGCCTGGTGCCGTTCCAGCTGCTGGGCACCGATGAGCCGGTGGTGACTGCCGTGGCCGCGCATCCGCAGCTGGGCTGGCTGCGCTGGGTGGTCGAGGTCGGCGCGCTGGTCGGCCTGTCCTCGGTGGTGCTGGTGATGATCATCGGCCAGCCGCGCATCTTCATGATCATGGGGCGCGACGGCCTGCTGCCGCCGGTATTCACCAAGATCCACCCGAAGTACCGCACCCCGCACATCAACACCGTGATCACCGGCATCGGCATCGCGCTGTTGGCGGCGCTGTTCCCGCTGGACATCCTCGGCGAGCTGACCTCGATGGGCACGCTGATCGCGTTCGCGGCCGTGTGCGCCGGCGTGCTGATCCTGCGCCGTACCCAACCGGACCTGCCGCGGCCGTTCCGCATGCCGATGGCGTGGCTGATCTGCAGCCTGGGCGTGCTGAGCTGCCTGGCACTGTTGTCGGCGATGACGATGCACAACTGGATGCTGATGGGTGTGTGGACCTTCGTCGGTTTCGTGATCTATTTCTGCTACGGGTTCAGGCACAGCCGTCTGCGGGGCAAGTAAGAGCGGCAGGGCCACAGCGGCCCTGCCCTCCCACGTCCTGGTGCGAGGCACCCGCCTCGCCTAGCGACGATTGAACCAGATGAGCTGCTGTTGCCAGCCTGCGCCGGCCATGCAGCCCCGGAACTCGCTGCCGCGGTCGGACGCATTGACGTCCACGATGTAGCTCTCCTCTTTCGGCATCGGCACCATGTTGTACTTGCCGTCGATCGTGCAGACTTCATCGAGCCTGCAGGGCACCTTGCGGTCCTCGTAGACGGTGCGCGTGGCCACTTCATTCCTCACCGGCCAGTGATCGTCGGCCCGCGCCGCGCAACTCGAGTGGGCGGGGCCGAATGGCCGTGCTCCCGCATCCATCTTCACCCATTCCATCGTGCAGCCACTGCAGGCCAGCACGACACCGATCACCCCCACCACTCCCATCGCGCGCGCGATCATCGAAATACTCCTGTCCTTGGCGCTCGCCGGAATCTCTGCGGCCACTCGATGGTGTTTCGAAGCGTGAAGGCTGTCCACGACCGGAATCGCTTCCAACGCGCTGCCGGCTTCCCCCATTCAGCCAGCGCTGTGCCTGCCTCGATCCAAATCCTGCAGGCCCTGTGACAATGCGCTGCCGCGCCTTGCACGCTCAGCGGGTCCGCCGCTGCTGCGCAGGTCCAGCGACGAGCCGAATCCAGTAAAATCACCGGCATGAACGCCCCCACCTTCCCGTACGACACCGCGCGCCTGAGCGAACTGGCCCAGCTGCTGATCGACAACGTCCGCGAACTGGCCCACGCCGGCTGGACCCCGGCCACCAGCAGCAACTTCTCCCACCGCCTGGACGACCGCCACGCTGCGATCACCGTCTCGGGCAAGGACAAGGGCCGCCTGATCGAGGACGACATCATGGTGGTGGACTTCGACGGCCAGGCCGTCGGTCGCCCGCTGCGCCCGTCCGCCGAAACCCTGCTGCATACCCAGCTGTACCGCCGCTTCCCCGAAGTGGGTTGCGTGCTGCACACCCATTCGCCGGTACAGACCATCGCCTCGCGCCTGTATGCGCCGCAGGGCCATATCCGGCTGGAAGGCTACGAGCTGCTGAAGGCCTTCGCCGGCAACAGCACCCACGAGATGGCCATCGATGTGCCGGTGTTCGCCAACACCCAGGACATGAACGTGCTGTCGGCGCAGGTTGATGCACTGCTCGACACCCAGCCCCTGTGGGGCTACCTGATCGACGGCCACGGCCTGTACGCCTGGGGCCGCGACATGGCCGAGGCCCGCCGCCACATGGAAGCGTTCGAGTTCCTGTTCCACTGCGAGCTCGAGCTGCGCAAGCTGCGCGGCTGAGCCTGCGTGCAGGTGCAGATGCCGATCCGGAATCTGCACCCCGTCCCCACCCTGCTACCCTGTCTTCCCCCCGAGACGTTCAAGCTGCCGCCATGAGCCGACTGCGCATCTACGACGACACCCGCCCCGAATCACCGCTGCTGGACACCCAGGACGGCGCGATCATCGCTGCCGAACTGCAGAAGATCGGCGTCACCTTCGAGCGCTGGCAGGCCACCGCACCGGTCGCGCCGGGCGCCAGCCAGGATGAAGTGTTTGCAGCCTACCGCGCCGACATCGATCGCCTGGTCGCCGAGCGCGGCTTCAAAAGCGTGGACGTAGCCTCGATTGCGCCGGACAACCCGAACCGCGCCGAGCTGCGCAAGAAATTCCTCGACGAGCACTTCCACAAAGAAGACGAGGTGCGCTTCTTCGTCGCCGGCTCCGGCCTGTTCACCCTGCATGTGGCCGACAAGGTCTATGAGATCGAGTGCGTGAAGGACGACCTGATCGCCGTGCCCGATGGCACCACCCACTGGTTCGACATGGGCGATGAGCCGAGCTTCGTGGCAATCCGCTTCTTCACCGAGCCGGACGGCTGGGTCGGCCATTTCACCGGCACCGACATCGCGCAGAAATTCCCCCGTTACGTACCTACCCAGGCGTCCTGATCCATGCAGCCCCGCGTCATCCTGACCGACATCGAAGGCACCACCAGCAGCATCTCGTTCGTCAAGAACGTGCTGTTCCCCTATGCCCGCAAGGCCCTGCCGGCGTACGTCGCCGAACATGGCCAGCAACCGGAGGTCCGCCGCTGGCTGGACGCGGTGGCTACCGAGATCGGCGGCGCCTGCCAGGACAGCCTGGTGGCCGAGACGCTGCAGGGCTGGATCGACCAGGACCGCAAGCACACTGCACTGAAGGCACTGCAGGGCCTGATCTGGGACGAGGGCTACCGTCGCGGCGATTACACTGCACACTTCTACCCGGAAGTGGCGCCGGTGCTGAAGGGCTGGCACGCCTCCGGCCTGCCGCTGTACGTGTACTCCTCCGGCTCGGTGCCGGCGCAGAAGCTGTTCTTCGGCTTCAGCGATGCGGGTGACCTCAGCCCGCTGGTGTCCGGCTGGTTCGATACCGAAGTGGGTGGCAAGCGCGAGGCCGACAGCTACCGCCGCATCGTGCAGGCCATTGGCGTGCCGGCCGGCGAGATCCTGTTCCTGTCCGATGTGGTGGAAGAACTGGATGCCGCTCGTGAAGCCGGCCTGCAGACCCGCCTGGTTGATCGCCTGGATGATTACCCTCTGCCGCGCACCGGCCAGCCCGCCAACGGCCACGAGCGGGTCGAGAACTTCCAGCAGATCCAGCTGTAAAGAAGAAAAAGGGGACGGAGGGGATTAAGTCGTTTGTGGCACACATGGGCCACAAACGACTTAATCCCCTCCGTCCCCTTTTTTGCTCAACGGTCGTTGAGAGTTTTTAGCTTCAACGCTTCGCGCAGCGTCGTCAGATCCACCGGACCACGCACTGCAATGTCCCGGGTTTCGCCGGGCAACAGGTCCAGCAGGTTGTCTTCGACCTGCACATCCAACGCACCGAAATCGATCCACGTCGCGCGCACGTAAGCCGCGCTTTCCAGCCGCAGACGGTAGTGGTCGCCTTCGATGGACAAGGTGGCCTTGAGCTTCTGCCGCGGCAACACCTGATCCTTGGCTTCGACGAATCCGACCACCTGGCGAGCACTCACCGCCCCGTTCTGCAGCAGCTCGAACACGGCCACCGTGCGCCTCGGATCGGCACCGGCCAGCAGCTCGGCATCGCGGAAATCACCGATCGCGGTGACACCCGCCGCCGTCAACGTCACCGTGTCCTCGCGACGACGCAGCACCTTGCCGTCCACATCCATCACCCGCAACCGCCAACGTGCATCTGCAGCAGCGCCATCATTGATCAGGCGCACCCGCGTACTGCCCTCATCACGCAATGCCGCCAGCGTGACCGGCGCGAAGAAGCGCCGCGCGGCGAAGTGCAGCGCCTTCCACCGACCGAAGTAGTCCACACTGGACCATGAAGCACCCGGCCAGACGTCGTTGAGCTGCCAGTACAACGAACCCATCGTGTACGGTCGCGAGGCGCGATGATGCAGCGCCGCCAGCGCGATGCCATCGGCCTGCATCACCTGGCTGAGGTAGACGAAGTCCTCGAAGTCCTTCGGCGTGCCGTACCCCAGCTCGATGTAGTGCAGCAGGCGGCTGTTGCCCTCGCCGGCCATGAACTTCTGGTGCGCGCGAACCACCGGGCTGTCGATGCGCTGCTCGGCGCGGGTCGCGATCTGGTCCACCGTCGCCACGGATGGCCACGCCTGCAGTCCGTATTCGGACATGAAGCGCGGGGTCTCGCGCAGGTAAGCCTGCACCGGCAGCGCCGGATTGCCCCAGACCTGCCAGTAGTGCTTGTCGCCGCGGGTGGAATCGTTCGCCTTTTCATCCAGGTCGTTGCTGGGCGAACTGGACCAGTACGGCACGCCCAACCCCTCCTCGCCGACCACCTGGCGCAGGTCGTTGCCGAACAGGTCGACATAGCCCTGCCACACCTTCGCCGCAAACGCCGGATCAGCCGCCTTCAGGTCGCGACCATGGCCCCAGTCCTTCCAGGCGGTCTCTTCTTCGTTGTTGCCACACCACAGCACGATGCTGGGGTGATGGCGCAGGCGGCGCACGTTATCGCGCGCTTCGGCTACCACGCTGGCGCGGAAGGCCGGATCGTAGCCCGGCTGCATGCCACCACCGAACATGAAGTCCTGCCAGACCAGCAGGCCCAGCTCGTCGGCGATGTCGAAGAACGCATCGTCCTCGTAATAGCCGCCGCCCCAGTTGCGCAGCATGTTCATGTTCGCGTCGCGCGCGGCGGTCAGCACCTGGCGCAGGCGCGCTGCATCGACGCGTGCGGGGAAGGCATCGAACGGAATGACGTTGGCGCCCTTGGCAAAGATCTCCACGCCGTTGATGACGAAGGCAAAGCCCTGCCCGCCCTTGCCGTCTTCCTCGCGGCGCAGTTCGACCGTGCGCAGGCCGATGCGCTGCTCGCGCACCCGCGTTGCATCGGCGCCACCGTCCAGGCGGGCCTGCACCGTGTAGCGGTCCTGTGCACCGTGGCCGACCGGCCACCAGCGCTGCGGCTTGGCCAGTTCGACCGGTAGTTCGACACTGTTCTGGCCGGGCTTCAGCAGCACCGTGCGCTGCACCTGGGCCACGCTGCGACCCTGCGGATCGCGCACATCGACATTGATCACCGCAGAACCGGCAGCGTTGCCCTGCTCCACCTGCAGCAACACCGCCAGCTTCGCCTGTTCCGCGCTCAACGCATCGGTGCGCACGGCAAGATCGGTCAGGCGGTGCGTATCCCAGGCCTGCAGGTCGACCCCACGCCACACGCCGGCGGTGACATAGCGCGGGCCCCAGTCCCAGCCGAAGTGGTAGGCCGGCTTGCGTGCGAAGTTGCCGACCATCGCGTCTTTGGGCTCGTCCCCATAGGGCGAAGGATAGTTTCCGGCGATCTTGTGCGGCATCGCCTGTACGCCCGGCAGCAGCGTGCGGATCGGTGAGCGGAACACGATCTGCAGTTCATTGTCCTTCGCACGCAGACGTCCTTCCACGCGCGCGCGCCAGGTGCGGTGCGCGTTGTCCGCGCGCAGCAGCCGCTTGCCGTTGAGGCTGACTTCGGCATAGGTATCCAGCCCATCGAAGCGCAGCTCTGCATTAGGCTTGGCCAGTGTCGCCGCATCCACGTCGAAGCGGGCGCGGTACTCCCAAGCAGCCAGGCCGATCCATTGCAGTTCGGCCTCAGGCGCACCAACGTACGGATCACGGATCAACCCATGCGCCAGCAGGTCGGTGTGCACGCTGCCCGGCACCTTCGCCGCCCGCCATTGCTGCAGGCCCGGGTGGGCTGCGCCCTCGGCATCGCCGGGCAGCATGCGGAACTCCCACTGTGCCTGCAAAGGCGCTGCAGTTGCCGGGAAGACAGAGGCCGCGATCAGCAGCAGGAGCAAACGGACAACGAGGGAAAGACGATGCACGCGAAGCTCCTGTTTTTCCGCCGGGCGTGGCCCGGCGCTACCGATTTCAGATTGCCAGGCATGGCCTGGCACTACTGCATTCGAGCGATCTTCAGCGCACGACGTTCAACACTTCGTAGCACGCACCCATGGTGTGGTAATCCACCTTGCCGGCCGGGCTCTTCTCGTCGCTGTACTTGCGGTTGTCGGCATCGAGGATGCGGAACCAGGCGCCGTACTGATGGTCGACGAAGTGCTCCCACGAGTACGCCCAGATGCGCTCGTACCACTGCCAGTAGCGGTCATCACCGGTGCGCTTGGCCATCAGTGCGGCGGTGGCCAGCGTTTCGGCCTGCACCCAGAAGTACTTGTCGTCGTCGCAGACGAAGCTGTCGCCACCGATCGGCGCGCCATCCATGCCCGGCTGCCGGCGCGATTCCGGTGCGAAGCCGTAGTACAGGCCGCCCCGGGCGTCATCCCAGCTGCGCGCCACGGCCACATCGAACAGGTGCTGCGCGGTCGGCAGCAGCCAGTCGGCCTGCACGTGGCGATCGAGGATCAGCAGCAGCTTGGCCCACTCGGTCTGATGGCCGGGCTGGAAGCCCCACGGGCGGAACAGGTGCTTGGGGTCGTCCAGGTTGTAGTCCCAGTCGATCTCCCAGTCGGAATCGTAATGTTCCCAGACCAGGCCACCGGCCTTGGCGGCCTGGCGACGGGTCATGTTGTCGGCCAGCTGCAGCGCGCGCTCGACATAGCGCTGTTCGCCACTGGCCTCGAACGCTGCCAGCATCGCCTCGCACATGTGCATGTTGGCGTTCTGGCCGCGATAGCCGGTGAAGTTCCACTGGCCATCGGCTTCGTCCTTGTACAGGCCGTGCTGTGGCTCCCAGAAGCGCGCCTCCAGCAGCTGCCAGGTCTCGTCCATCCACGCGCGGGCCTGCTCGACACCGGCCTTCAGCGCGCAGCTGTAGGCCAGCAGCACGAAGGCCACGCCGTAGCAGTGGTTCATGTCGTCCTCGACCTTGCCGTCGCGCAGGGTCCAGGCATAGCCGCCGGTGGCCGGGTTGCGGTGCACCTCGCGCAGGTAGCGCACACCGTGCTCGACCGCCTCGCGGTATTCGGCATTGCCGAACTCGCGGTAGGCCATCGCGTAGTTGAAGACGAAACGGGTGCTGCTCACCAGGTGGCGATGGCTGGCATCGTAGATGCTGCCGTCGTCACGGAAGTAGTGGAAGAAGCCGCCGTTCGGATCGATGCAGCGCGGATGGTAGAACGCCATCGTATCGGCGATGTGCGCGCGCAGGAACGCGGGCGAACGGAAATCGGGCGAGGTGCTCATGCAGTAATGTCCTGTGCCTGCAGCAGCTGCTGCACTTCATCGAGCGAGGGCATCGCGGCAAACGCGCCCTTGCGGGTAACAGCCAGCGCCCCCACGGCGGCGCCGAAGCGCAACGTGGCGGTGATCGCCTCCGGGTCCTGGCAGAACGCGGCGAAACCCGCACCCGCCCCACCCCGCTCCAGCAGGCCGACCAGCACGCCGCCGACGAAGGCATCACCGGCTGCCGTGGTATCGACCGTAGCCACGCGGAAGCTGGTGACCGTGCCGTGGTTGTCACGGGTGTACCAATGCAGTGTGGCCGCACCATCGGTGACGATCACCCAGCGTGCCTGCGCGGCCAGCAGGCGCCGCAGCACCGCCGCCTCGCCATCGGCGCCAAGCGGCGCAGCCAGGTAGTCCAGCTCCTCGCGCGACAGCTTCACCAGGTCGGCGCGCTCCAGCGCCTGCCACAGCTGGGGCGTCGGGTCCTCGTTGGCCGGCCACAGGGCGGGACGCAGATTGAGGTCCAGGCTGACCACCGCACCGGCCGCACGCGCACGATCCATGCCGGCGAAGGTCGCCTCGGCAATGGCCGGCTCGGTCAGGCTGTTGGAGCAGACGTGGAAGCACTGTGCGCTGTCGAAGCACGCGGCCTGAAAATCGCCGTCACGGAACAGCAGGTCGGCCGCCGGCGGGCGGTAGAAACTGAAACTGCGCTCGCCGCTGGCATCCAGCGCGACGAAGGCCAGCGCGGTCTTCGCCGCGTCGGTACGCACGATGTAATCCGTGCCCACGCCGTGCTCGACCAGGCTGTCGGCCAGGAAGTCACCGAACATGTCACGGCCCAGCATGCCGACGAACTGGGTCTTCGCGCCCAGCCGCGCGGCGGCCACCGCGACATTGGCCGGCGCGCCGCCGGCGTATTGCAGGAACGCGCGCGGGGTATCGGCCGAGGCCGGCGGCTGCGCTAGTAGATCGATCAAAATTTCGCCGAAGCAGACAATGGCACCCATTTCCGACTCAGCCTCCGTGCGTGCGGACAGCCGGCGGGCGCGAGCCCACCAGACCGTAGAAGATGATGTAGACGTAGCAGATCACCGGCACCACGAAGCTCAGGTGCAGGCCGATGCGGTCGGCCAGCATGCCCTGCAGCAGCGGGATGATAGCGCCGCCGACGATGGCCATGATCAGCAGGCTGGAGGCCTTGTTGGTCAGCGGGCCCAGGCGTTCGATGGCCAGCGAGAAAATGGTCGGGAACATGATGGAATTGAACAGACCGGTCGCCACGATGCCGTACAGCGCGACCTTGCCGCCCGACGCCAACGTGACGGCCAGCAGCAGCACATTGGCGACCGCGAAACCGGCCAGCAGGCCGCGCGGCGAGTACTTGGCCAGCAGCCACGCGCCCGCGAAGCGACCGACCATGGCGCAGCCCCAGTAGGCCGACACGTAGTGCGTGGCCTGCTGTTCGGTCATGCCGCCGATCTCCGGCAGTGCCAGGTAGTTCACCATCAGGCTGCCGATGGACACTTCGGCGCCGACGTAGAAGAAGATGGCCAGCACGCCGAACAGCACGTGCGGCTGCTTGAGGGCATCCAGCAGCGTGTGGTGGCCCGTGTCGGCCTGCTCGGTCGATTCAGTCAGGCTGGGCAGGCGGAACAGGTAAACGAACACCGCCAACAGCACCAGTGCGATGGCCAGCCCCACGTACGGGCCCTGCACCGACTGCGCCTCGGCAGCACGGTAGGCGATCTGCTCGGCCACCGGCATCGCGCCGATCTCATCGCCGCTCTTCACTGCGGTGCTGAGGATCAGGAAGCCACCAAACAGCGGTGCCAGCGTGGTGCCCAGCGAATTGAGCGCCTGCGCCAGGGTCAGCCGGCTCGATGCGGTCTGTTCCGGGCCCAGCAGCGCGACGTAGGGATTGGCAGCGACCTGCAGCACGGTGATGCCGCTGGCCAGCACGAACAGCGAAGCAAGGAACGCTTCATAGGTACGCAGCGCGGCCGATGGCCAGAAGCCCAGCGCGCCCACGCCTGCGATCAGCAAGCCCGCGATGATGCCCTTCTTGTAGCCCAGACGGGCGACCAGCCGACCGGCCGGCACCGACATCAGGAAGTACGCGCCGAAGAAGGTGAACTGCACCAGCATTGCGCGGGTGTAGTTCAGCTCGAACACTGCCTTCAGATGCGGGATCAGCACGTCGTTGAGGCTGGTCAGAAAGCCCCACATGAAGAAGATGGTGGTGGCGACCGCCAGAGCTGCACGGGCATTCATGACCGGTGCCTGGCTGCTGGAAGAACCCGATGGACGGGGCGTTGCGGAGATCGGCATGCGGTACGCGCCTCGATGCGCGGAAGGTCGTTGTTGCGTGGAAGGGGTGTATGGAAGAAATCAGTTCGGTCGTGCGGCACTGCTTTCGCGGATGCGCAACTGCACCGGCGCGACCGTGCGCCGTGGCGGCGCGTCCGGTTCGTCCAGTCGTTGCAGCAGCAGCGCCGCAGCTTGCCGGCCACGCTCGCGCGGATCGGCGGTGAGCGTGGTCAACGGCGGCACCGCGACCGACGCCTCGGAAATATCATCGAAACCGGTAACGGCAAAGTCGCCGCCCGGGCGGATGCCGCGCGAATTCAAGCCCAGCATCAGGCCGAGCGCGACGGTGTCGTTGTAACAGACCGCCGCACTCGGGCGATGGCCGTCGGCAAACAACTCATCAGTGCGCGCCGCAGCTTCCAGGCGGTTCGGCGCCGACTCGATCATCCAGCCCGGCGGCAGCGACAGGCCCGCTTCGGCCAGCGCCTGCTGGAAACCGGCACGGCGCTGATGGCACGAGCTCGATGCGGCGTGGCCGCCAAAGAAGGCAATCTGGCGATGGCCGCGCTCGATCAGGTGACGCGTGGCCAGATAGGCACCGTGCTGGTTGTCCAGGGTCAGGAAATCCCAGTCGGCCCCGTCCAGTTCGCGGTTGAACAGCAGCACATTCGCATTCGCGCCCAGCGCCTGCCGCAACTGCGCGGTATCGCTGCCCTCGGCCGGCGACAGGATCAGGCCGGCCGGGGTGTGCTCCATCAGCGTGGACAGCACCGCCTGCTGGCGCTCCGGTGATTCACCGGTACTGCCCAGCAGGGTCACATAACCGCGCCCACCCAGCGCCTCGTCCACACCGGAGGCGAATTCGGCGAAGAACGGGTTGGACAGATCGTTGATCACCAGCGCGATGCTTGATGACGTGCGCCGGCGCAGGTTGGCCGCCGCGCGGTTGTAGACATAGCGCTGGCGGCGCAGCTCGGCCTCGACCTTGGCGCGGGTATCGACGTTGACCAGCGGGCTGCCGCGCAGCACCAGCGACACGGTTGCCCGTGACACGCCGATGGCACGTGCGATGTCGGTCACCGTCACCGCCTTGCCGGCGCGCTTGCTGGGACTGCTGCCGTTGTCGTTCATCGTCTTCCCGGACTCCGCTGGATGCTCAAGCCTAATGGATCAGGGCCCTGTCGTGCCGTGCCGTTCGCTGGGTCACCGCGAACGGCACAGTCCGTCTCAGCGCAGCTGGCTGCCCGGTGCCGCGCACCAGGATACCGGCAGGTCCTTCACCGCCGTGCCCCAGCCCTGCTCCGGCGCCTTCGCATCAAGCGCGAACTGCAGGCGCGGGCCCTGCTGCAGCCGGTTCCAGTCCAGCCACACCGGTGCATGCGCCTGGCCATCGACCTGTACGCCCTGCACGTACTGCAGGCGGCGGCCATCGGCGCCCGGCGCATCGATGCGCAGCGTGCGGCCATTGCCCATGTCCACCTCCACCTTGCTGAAGCGCGGGGTGTGCAGCAGGAACTGGCCGCTGCCCGGCACCGCCGGGTACACGCCGATGGCACTGAACAGGTACCAGGCCGACATCGTGCCGAGGTCATCGTTGCCGGTTACGCCGTTGGGCGCATTGGTGAACAGCTGCTGCGCGGCGCGCACCACCGCTGCGGTCTTCCACGGCTGGCCGATCAGCGTGTACAGCCACGGCGAGTGCAGGTCGGGCTCGTTGTTCGGGTTGTAGCGGAACTGGTTGTAGTAGCTGTACGGCCCGACCACCCACTCCTTGCGGGCGGCGTTGAGCGGGTCGGCCTGCAGTGCGTCCATCGCAAAGAACGCGTCGAGTCGGCGACCGGCCTGTTCGCGGCCATCCATCGCTTCGACCAGGCCCGGCACGTCCTGCTGCGCCAGCCACTGGTACTGCCACGCGGTGCCTTCATGGAAACCGTGATGCGAACGCGGGCTGTAGTGGCCATCGGCCGGGGTGTACCACTGACCATCTTCGGTGCGCGGGCGCGGGAAACCGGTGAAGCCGGTCTCGGCGTCGCGCACCTGCGGGTCCCACACCTTGCGCCAGTTGCGGCCGCGCTCACGCAGCGTCGCCGCGTCCTGCGCGTGGCCGAGGCCATCGGCCATCTGCGAAAGCGCACAGTCGGCCAGCGCGTATTCCAAGGTGGCCGAACCGCCATGGTGCGGATCGACGTCCATACCCTTGGACGGGAATGCACGATCGTAGACCACGTAGCCCTTGTCCAGGTACGTCGGGTTGCCGGAACGGCCAGCCATGCGCGAGTTCAGCGGCGGCGTGCCGAAGGCATTGCGGCGCAGCGCGTCCCATGCCTGTGTTTCACGGCCCTTGAGCGCGCCGAAGCGCCACAGGTCGACCATGAACGGCGTGACCGGGTCACCGGTCATGATGTTGGTCTCGAAGTTGGCATAGCCCCAGCGCGGCAGCCAGCCACCCTGCTCGTCGATCGCCAGCAGGGTACGGCCGATGTCGCGCGCCACGTCCGGACGGGTCAGCGCCAACCACTGGTTCTGCGCGCGGTAGGTATCCCACAGCGAGAAATACTCGTAGTAGGTCCAGCCGTCAGCACGGTGGATGCCATCGTCATAGCCACGGTAGCGGCCGTCGGCGTCGTTGCCGGTCATCGGCTGCAGCAGCGCGTGGTAGACGGCGCTGTAGAACACGGCACGGTCGTCGGCGTTGCCGCCCTGCACGCGCACCCGGCCCAGCTGCTCACGCCACGACTGCTGGGACAGCGCACGCATGCGGTCGAAACCGAGCAGCGCGCCGCCCTGCATGCCGTCCGCGCGCAGGTTGATGCGCGCGCCTTCGGCATCCACATGCGAGATCGCGCTGACCGCCGTCACCGACTGGCCCTTGGCCAGGTCGAAGCTGAGCCAGGCACCGTTCGGCTTCTGCTCGCCTTCCATGCTGTGTCGCGCGCCCGGCAGGCCACCGCCCTCGCCCCAGGTGCCATGCGCCTTGAACGGACGGTCGAACTCGATGCGGAACCAGGTGGTGTACTGGTGCCCGCCACAGAAACTCTTGGTGACCAGCTTGCCTTCCACGACACGATCGCCGACCACATCGACCACGCTGCCGATCACCGAGTGGCGTTCATTGGCCTGGCCGACATTGACCAGCACGTGGCCATCGCCCTGGCGCTGGCTGAAGGTGTAGCGCTCTGCTGCGGCGCGCGTACGCGCGGTCGTTTCTGCGTCGATGCCGCCGTAGCTGGTCAGCCGCACCTTGTAATAGCCCGCCTGCCCGATCTCGCCGTCATGGGTGTAGGCCGAGGCATACGCCTTGTGGTCGAACTGCTTGGCGTTGCCGGTATCGAAATCGCCGCCCGGGCCGATCGAACCGGTCACCGGCAGCACCGACACCTGGCCGCCCTGCTCCCAGCAACCCGCACCGGAAATGAAGGAGTGGCCGAAACCGCGGATCTTCTCGTCGTCGTAGCGCCAGCCCGAATAGTGGCTGCCGATCGGGCTGACCTGGATCAGGCCGAACGGCGCCGACGCGCCCGGGAACGTGTTGCCGTCGTCCTTGCTGCCGATGAAGGTGTTGACCTCGCGCTCCAGCGCAGCCGGCGCGGCCTGCAGCAGCACCGGCACTGACGACAGCGCGAGCAGGCAGGCCAGGCGCACCAGCGGGCGCGAGGACAATGGGACGGCGGGAGCGGACGGCACTGGACGCATGTCGGGTTCCTGTAGTCGATGACGCGGAGGCAGACGGCCGGGGCCGTCCGGCACCGTTCCGCTGGGCCCCGCCATGACTGGCAGCAAGCTCCCCCTGGAATGACGCCCGACCCACCAGACCGTGGATTTAGATCGATTCAAGTAGAGCATGCGGCTTCAGCCGAATGCATTCTGCGGCGCAGCATGAGAGGGGTGTTCGGCAGGGCTGCGCCCTGCACCTGCTTCGAGCTGGAGCAACAGCAACAGCAAAAGCCGGCTGTCCGTGGGATGGCGGGTGGGTCCGGTTGCGGGGGACGCCGTAAACCCGTCCTTGGGGGCTTGGCCGCGGCATCCATGCCGCGGACACCCCCGCAACCGGACCCACCCCGCCTTCGACAGATTTCCGCGATCTGTGGATCCACGCCATGCGTGGATCAATCTCTGTCGGATATCGAAATCAATCGGGGGTCAGATCCGTTTCCCAACGGAAAACGGATCTGACCCCACGACCTCATGTCGTTCCAGGATCAATCCAACCGTCACCGGGAAACTGTCAAAGGTGGGGCGGTGTGGGCTGGCAGGACCGTTGGCGCCATGGATGGCGCCATCGAGCCCCCATGGAAGGGTTTACGGCGTGTCCTGCCAGCCCGCACCGCCCCACCAAACCACAGACAACCCAGAGCCGCTTTGCCTTTGGCTTCGGCTTTGGCCGTTGCCCTGGCTTCAAGCAGGTGCAGGGCGCAGCCCTGCCGACCCACCCTCCCCTGCGCACGAAAACGATTTCACTGATTTCAGCAAACCGTCATCCCTTCGCCACGCCAGTACCATATTGCGGAGCAGCATGCGCCCACGGGCGACCCATGCTAAAAAACGCCCGCCCATCGCTTAGATCGATCCAAGACGACGCTGCGATGGCCGGGAGTTGGGGGAGCAGCAACAGGACGTACCAGGCCACGCGCACGGTGCTACTGCCACTGCATGGCAATAGCGACAAAGTCACTTCAAATTAGATCGATTCAAGTTGTCCGTGCCACGTCACCGGATCAATCCAGGAGAGAGGGAGAGATGGGAATGAAGCATTCAACACGTACGCACGGCCAGGACGCATTGTCGCTGGCCATCGCGCTGGCCTTGGTCGCCGCCGTCATTCCGGCAGGCGCCGCCGCGCAGCAGGCCGCTTCCACCGGCTCGCAGGAGGCCACCAATCTGGACAGCGTCCAGGTCACCGGCTACCGCTACGCCATTGAAAAGAGCCTTGAGCAGAAGCGCGACGCCAACGCCGTGGTCGAAGTGATCACCGCCGAAGACGTCGGCAAGTTCCCCGACAAGAACGTGGCCGACGCACTGCAGCGCGTACCCGGCGTGGTCATCACCCGCAGTGGCGGCGAAGGCAAGACCGTCAGCGTGCGCGGCCTGGCACCAGACCTGACCCTGACCCAGTTGAACGGCAACTACGTGGCCACGTCGGAAACCAACGACGAAGCGACCCGTTCGTTCAACTACACCCTGCTGCCGTCGAACATGCTGTCCAGCGCCGAGCTGTTCAAGTCGCCGGAAGCACGCATCGACGAAGGCGGCATCGGCGGCACGGTCATCCTGCACACCCGTCGTCCGCTGGACATGGAATCCAACTCGGGTTTCGTCACGCTCGAGGGCACCTCCTCCGATACCCACCACGATATCGACCCGCAGGCCTCGGCCCTGTATTCGTGGCACAGCAAGGATGAGCGTTTCGGCGTGCTGATCGGGGTGACGCAGCAGAAGCGCACCACCCGTACCATGGAAGCCAGCACCGAGGACTACCAGTGGTACGGCGCCGGCAAGGCGCGCGATGCCTTTGGCAATGTGCAGCAGCAGGATGGCATCCACTACTGGTGGGGCAAGTCCGGTTTCAACAACCAGACCGGCGGCAACTACAGCGACTTCTTCATGCCGACCTCGGTCAACTTCGCGGTGAAGGAAGAAAAGCGCGAGCGCAAGGGCGGCCAGTTGACCTTCCAGTTCAAGCCGGTCGACAACGTCACGATGACCGCCAACTACTTCCGCTTCGAGCTGCAGGGTGACTACACCCAGAACATGCTGAAGATTCCGGAATGGAGCATGGCCCGCTTCAACGGCGATGGAAACTGGGCCGGCGGCCGCCTGCTCAACGGCCTGGACTTCGATCCCAGCGGCAACACCGTTACCGGCGCCCAGTTCGAAAAGCTGGCTGGCAAGACCTATTACTGCAGCGAAGACCAGGCCAAGGCCGCCGGCCTCAAGCCCGGCGGCTGGGGCCCGGACGACTGCACGATTCCGACACCGCAGCTGACCGGTGGCTACAGCAAGGAAAAGGCGCTGTCACAGACCGCCGACCTGACCATCGACTGGGACATCAGCCCGCTGTGGAAGGCCTCGTTCACCGGCGGCCGCACCTGGTCCGAAGGTGGTCCGTCGATGAACTTCCGCATGTCGGCCAAACCACGCCGCAAGGTCGGTAACGACTACCTGTCCGGCAACCAGTACAGCGCCTGGGATCTGACTGGCACGCCCTCGGCCACCTTCTCGCCCGACCTGCAGCAGCAGCTGATGAACGGCATCGCCGAAGTCGACACCGGCTCGACCGATTCGTCGTGGAAGCGCACCGAGGTCAAGCAGAACTACTTCCAGGCTGACGTGACCAAGCTGTTTGAATCGGGCTGGCTGGATTCGATCCAGTTCGGTGCGAAGTACCGCGATGGCAAGGTCCACCGCAACACCGGCAACACCTACTGGGTGTGCCCCGGCCGCGACCCGGCCGACTATGACAACAGTCGCTACCAGAGTGGCTGCGATCCGACTGCCGGCGACGCGCAGCCCGGCTTCTTCCTGTCCAATCCGATCAGCAACATTGCCGGCGGCTTCAATGCCAACGTGTTCCCAGGCATCAACTACCCGGCCTACATCGACTACCTGAACAAGACCTACGGCGGTTCGCACAACCGCACCGAGGAAGACTTCGTCTACAACGTCAACGAGAAGATCTACTCGGGTTACTTCCAGGCCAACTTCCGCACCGAGCGTCTGCGCGGCAACGTCGGCGTGCGCGTGGTGCGCACCAAGCAGTTCGCACAGTCCTCCGACTCGATCGAGAAGTTCAACGACTACTTCCTGGACAACGCGTCCGGCGCGCCGATGGCGTGCACCGATCCGGCCGCTGCGGCCTACCCGGGCTACAGCTGCGAGAGCGGCTTCGTGCGCCTGCCGCACGACCTTGCGCAGAGCAAGACCTACGACCTGATCGGCGTGGATCGCACGTACACCGACGTGCTGCCGAGCTTCAACATCGCCTGGGACATCACCGATACGCTGGTGCTGCGCGGTGCCGCGTCGAAGGTGATCGCCCGTCCCGGCTACACCGACATCGCAGCACCGGGTGCACTGAGCTACTACAGCGACGAGTACGTCAATGATCGCCGTGTTGCCGGCGGCGCCTCGACCGCAGGCTGGCTTGGCCAGGGCAGCAACAAGCAGCTGGAACCGTTCAAGGCCACCCAGTTCGACCTCGGCCTGGAGTGGTACTTCCAGCCGGGCGCGGTCGCCGGCGTCGGCCTGTTCCGCAAGAACGTAGACAACTTCACCCTGCCGGTGGTGCGCGATACGCCGATGGTCATCGGTGGTGAAGCGGTGAACGTGCAGCGCTACCAGACCCAGGCCAATGGCCGCGATGGCGTGTCGCAGGGCGTGGAGCTGTATGGCCAGTACACCTTCGATTTCGGCTTCGGCGTGCAGGCCAACTACACCTACAACGACACCAACCTGGCCTCGATTGTTCTGGACGGCCAGGAAATCGGCTCCTCGCCGCTGGTCGGCAGCGCCAAGAACCAGGCCAACGTGACGGTGTTCTACGAGAACGAGAAGTTCCTTGCTCGCGCCTCGTTCAACCGTCGCGGCCAGGTGGTCGGTGGACTCAACAATGGCATGACGGTCTACACCGAGCCGTATGACCAGCTGGATCTGAACGTGGCCTACAACCTGACCCCGGACTGGACACTGACCGCCTCGGTGATCAATGCCACCAAGTCCGAGCAGCGCGTGCACCTGGGCAATGACACCAAGGCCCGCCTGATCTCCAACACCTATGCAGGCCGCCAGCTGTACTTCGGCGCCACCTGGAAGTTCTAAGGCACCATGGGTTGCCCGGGCCCGCCTGGCGCAACCCACGCCCTGCTCCGGCGGGGACGTTCCTCCACGGCAGCCGCGCTGGTACAGGTGGCTGCCGTTTTTATTGGTCCGTGGTCATTGGTACGTGCTCATTGGTGCGTCGTCGTTCAGTCCAGCGCTTGACCCTGCCATCGTTGGAAGGTGCACACTGACTCCACCCCAAGAGCACCGAAGGAGCTACAGATGGAATTCCATGTCGACGGCATGACCTGCGGTGGTTGCGCGCGCAGCGTGACCCGCGCGATCCAGCAGATCGATCCGAACGCCAGCGTGGTCGCCGATCCGCCGACCGGCCTGGTCAAGGTGCAGACCACCGCGTCGCAGGAACAGGTGTTCGCCGCGGTGAACGATGCCGGTTTCCCGCCGCGCAGCGCCTGATCCCCTGCATTGCATCCACAACGAAGCCCGCCCCGTGCACTGTCACAGGGCGGGCTTTTCAGTGCATGCGATATCGAGTCAATGCTTCTGTGCGCGCCGCCGCACCGCGCCGGTCTTCGCGGTATCGACCGGCACCGGCGTCTCATCGTCCTCGCCCAGCCGCTGCAGGATCGGGCACTCCGGGCGCTCGTCGCCCGCACAGCAGCTGATCAGCGACTTCAGCGTGTCGGCCATCTGCCGCATGTGCTCGATGCGCTGTTCCAGATCGGCGATGTGCTGCTCGGCCAGGTGCTTGACGTCGGCGCTGTGCCGCGAGGTGTCGTTCCAGAGGCCCAGCAGATCGGTGATCTCGGCCACCTGGAAGCCAAGATCGCGCGCGCGGCGGATGAAACGCAGGCGGTGGATGTCCGCCTGCGAATACGCCCGGTAGCCCGACTCGGTTCTGTCCGCGGCAGGAATCAGGCCGATCTGTTCGTAGTAGCGGATCATCTTCGCCGACACGCTGGAGGCCTTGGCGGCTTCACCGATGTTCATGGGCATTCCCTTCAATGAGTGACGGAGGCGGCATCCACCATCGGCGGCTGGAAGCGGCGCAGGCGCAGCGCGTTGCCCAGCACGAACACGCTGGACAGGGCCATCGCACCCGCCGCGAACACCGGTGACAGCAGCACGCCCCAGACCGGGTACAGCACGCCGGCGGCCACCGGAATCAACGCGGTGTTGTAGGCGAAGGCCCAGAACAGGTTCTGCCGGATGTTGCCCAGCGTCGCCTTGGACAGCGCGATGGCATTCGGCACGCCCTGCAGGTTGCCCGACATCAGCACCACATCGGCCGATTCCACTGCGATATCCGTGCCGGTCCCGATGGCCAGGCCGACATCGGCCTCGGCCAGTGCCGGCGCATCGTTGATGCCATCACCGACGAAGGCGACGTGGCCATGCATGGCCTTCAGGCGGCGCACCGCTTCGACCTTGCCTTCAGGCAGCACCTCGGCCACGACTTCATCGATGCCGAGCTGGCGCGCGATCGCCTGCGCGGTCCCGGCGTTGTCACCGGTGATCATCGCCACCTTCAGGCCGAGCTGATGCAGCGCCGCGATCGCCGCAGGCGTGCTCGGCTTGATCGGATCGGACACCGCGATGATCGCGGCCAGGCGACCGTCGATGGCGGCATACAGCGGCGACTTGCCCTGGGTGCCCAGCTCTGCCGCCAGCGTCGCAAACACAGTGATGTCCACGCCCAGATCGCGCATGAAACGATCTGCACCGACTTCCACCCGCGCACCATCGACGCTGGCACGCACGCCCATTCCGGTGACCGATTCGAAATCGACCATCGACGGCGGCGCGATGCCCTGCTCGGTGGCGGCATCGACGATGGCGCGGGCGATCGGATGTTCAGAGCGCGATTCCACTGCGGCAACTGCCGCCAGCACCGTGCTGCGATCGAAACCGTCCGTGATCTCGAAGTCGGTCAGGCGCGGGCGGCCTTCGGTCAGCGTGCCGGTCTTGTCCACCGCCACCACCTGCGCGTCCTTCAGCAGCTGCAGTGCCTCGCCCTTGCGGAACAGCACGCCCATTTCGGCGCCGCGACCGGTGCCAACCATGATCGAGGTCGGCGTCGCCAGGCCCATCGCGCACGGGCAGGCAATGATCAGCACGGCCACCGCATTGACCAGCGCGAAGCTCAGCGCCGGCGATGGGCCGAAGATCAGCCAGACCGCGAAGGTCGCCAGTGCCGCCAGCATCACCGCCGGCACGAACCACAACGTGACCTTGTCGACCACCGCCTGGATCGGCAGCTTAGAGCCCTGCGCCTGTTCGACCATGCGGATGATCTGCGCCAGCATGGTCTGCGCGCCCACCGCCGTGGCACGCACCGTCAGTGCGCCCTTCTGGTTGACCGTGCCACCCACCACGCTGCTGCCCGGCTGCTTCTCGACCGGAATCGGCTCGCCGCTGATCATCGATTCGTCGATGTAGCTGCGGCCTTCAACCACCTCGCCATCGACCGGCACGCGCTCGCCCGGCCGCACTTCCACCACGTCGCCGCTCTGCACTTCATTGACCGGGATGTCGACAGTGCGGCCGCCGCGGATCACATGGGCGACCTTGGCCTGCAGGTTGACCAGACGCTTGATCGCTTCGGAGGTACGGCCCTTGGCGCGGGCCTCGAGGAAGCGGCCGAGCAGGATCAGCGCGACGATGACCGCTGCCGCTTCGTAGTAGACGTTCACCGTGCCCGGCGGCAGCAGCCGCGGTGCAAAGGTCGCTACCACCGAATAGCCGAACGCCGCGGCGGTGCCCACCGCCACCAGTGAGTTCATGTCCGGCGCCAGCCGCAGCAGTGCCGGGAACCCCTTCTGGTAGAAACGGCGGCCGGGAATGGCCAGCACCAGGAGGGTCAATACGAATTGCAGGTACCAGCTGGCCTGCATGCCGATGGTGGCCATCACCCATTCGTGCATGCCGGGAATCAGGTGCGAGCCCATCTCCAGCACGAACACCGGCAGCGCCAGCGCGGTCGCCACGATCAGGTCGCGCTTCAGCTCAGCGCGCTCGGCATCCTTCTTTTCTGCGGCCTCATCATCGGACTGCACGCCGGCCTCGATCAGGTGTGCGGCGTAGCCGATCTTGTCGATGGCCGCCACAAGCGCGTCAACGCCCGCCACGCCGCGCACGGTCGCACGCTCCGTCGCCAGGTTCACGCTGGCCTGGCTCACGCCTGGCACCGCCAGCAGCGCGCGCTCCACGCGACCCACGCAGGAGGCGCAGGTCATGCCTTCCACGGCCAGTTCAACGGTGGCGGCAGGCACGTCGTAGCCCACCCGCTCCACCGCCTGGATCAGCGCCGCGCGATCGACCGGACCGGACGGGCGGATATCCGCGCGCTCGGTGGCCAGATTGACCGAAACACTGCCCACACCTTCGACCTTGGACAGCGCCGCCTCGACCCGGCCGACACAGCTGGCGCAGGTCATGCCCTCGATGGGCAGGCTGATGGTGGCGGGGCTTGCGGGGGCTGCAATGGCGCGGGGCGTGCTCATGATCGGATTCCCGGGGTTCCTTCTGGATGCGGACAGGCTAAACCTTGCCATCGTGGGAAGGTCAAATCCAGCCTGTCCGCATGCCTGAAGGGGGCGCCGCCGCCCCGGTGTTCAGGTTCCGCATCCACGCATGGCGTGGATCTATTGGCGGAGATCGGTCTCCTCAGAAGGTGAACACATACTCCAATGCGAACTCGCGGCCGACCGCGCCCAGCAACCGGGTCGGGGCGAAATCGTAGTCCAGCTTGTACGGGTCCTTGTGGTTCCAGCTGGCCGAATTGAACACGTTGTTGACGTAGACGTTGACCTTGGCGCGTTCAGTCACCTGGTAACCCATGTTGAAGTTCCAGGTGATGAACGGCCCGACACGCCCGTAGTAGCGCGTGGTCTGCTGGCCGGCGTTCGGGTTCGGGTTGGGCGAGCCATCCGGACGTGTTGCCGGTTCCAGGCAGTTCAGCGACGGGCTGTCGCTGGGCACGTAACCATCGGCGAACGGCAGGCAGCCACCGGGGTTGTTCAGGCGATCGGTGCCCCAGTGGTAGCGCACGCCCGGCACCGACCCGATGCGGTCGGCATAGACATTGGCGTTCCAGTTACCGCGCTGCCAGGCCAGGCTCGCGCGCAGCTTGCTGCGCAGGTCGCGATCGCGGCGTTCCGGGTTCGGATCGTTGGCGTAGCGCTGTTCCTTGGTCGAGATCTGGTTGGTGTAGTTCAGGCCCAGCTGGAAGCTGCCCCACTGCGCGGTTTCCAGGCGATAGCGTGCGGTCAGATCGATACCGCGCACTTCCCGGCTGGCCAGGTTGAACGGGCCGCGCTCGATCGAGACCAAGCGACCGTTGCTGTCGCGGTTCACGCGGGCCAGGATGCCGGCGCAATACTCGCCACCGGCCGGATTGGCCCACGGCGTACCGTCCATGTTCTTGCCGGTCAGGCAGCCCGCTTCGCTGGCCAGCACCTCGTCGGCGCCGACGTCGACGATCATGTCTTCCAGCTTGATTGCCCAGTAGTCGGCACTGACCGACAGATTGGGCATCACATCCCAGACGAAACCGACCGTCCACGAATCACCGGTCTCCGAGCGCAGCAGCGGCGTGCCACGCCGGTTCACGTCAAACGTGTACCAGACATCGGTATTGCCCACGCCACAGTTGTTGACCAGGTACGCGCCACTCTGGATGCAGCGCAGGCGGTCATAGGTCTGCACTTCGGAGCTGCTCGGCTGGCCCAGCAGGTAGTGCATGTCCGGCGCATGGAAACTGGTGGCATAGGAGCCTCGCACCAGCAGCGACTCCACCGGGCGCCATTCCAGGCCGACATTCCAGGTGGTTTCCTTCTGGCTGCCAATGTCCAGCGCTTCGCCGCTGTTGTCAGCCTTGTAGCTGCCATAGCGGTCATAGCGCGCGGCCGCAGTAGCGGTCACGCTCTCCAGCAGCGGGATCTTGAACTCCACGCCGGCCGAATAGCGGGTGCGCTCGCCGCCACCGCGATCAACGTTCTGCAGGTCGAAGTCGATGCCAGCGCGCGGGTCGGGGCTGAGGTGATAGCCCTGCTGCGCCACTTCGGCCACCGCCGCGAACGAAACCGGACCCGCCCAGCCCTGGAACAGCTCGCCCGTGATATCCGCCGAAGCCTGATTGACCCATGAGGACGCACGATTCTTCGCCACCGTGCCCATCTGCCAGTACTGGTCCGGCGTCAGCGGGTTCCACCAGCGCGATTCGTTCAGTGCGTGGATCGCCTCGCCGTCGGCGGTCGTGCCCAGCTTCGGGCCGAGGAAGTAGTCGTACGACTTCTGCTTGTCGACCACGTTCTGCCGTTCTTCCACGCGGTAATAGGAACGCCCCACCGTGGCGCTCCAGTCGAAGCGATCGGCGAGGCGGCCACGCAGGCCGGCGCTCCAGTCCCAGGACAGTTCGCGGTTGGTGTTGCGCAGCGTATCCAGGCCACCCACCTCGTTTGGAGTGAACTGGCGCACGCCGAGGATCGGGCGGTTGCGGTTGGCATCCCAGTAGTAGCCGTTGTCATCGTCGATCAGCGACACGCCAGGCGGATTGGTGCCCCAGATCGCTTCAGAGCGGTACACCGCCAGGTTGGTCCAGGCCTGCAGGTCATTGCTGAAATCGAAGGTGGCATACAGGTTGCCGGACACGTTCTCGGCACCGCCGGTGAGCAGCCAGTTGGTGTAGTCGGCGCTCATGCCGCACAGGCGGCCGGTGTTGGTGATGGTGTTGGCGGCGTAGTTGTAGACCAATCGATCGGCGGTGTAGTACTCGCCATCGAACTTCTCGCAGGTGCCGGTGGGCGGTGCCAGACGCTGGCCCGTGGTGGGATCGATCAGCGCCAGGCCGGCGGTGGGACGGAAGCCGACCTTGCGTTGTTCCATGTTCCAGGACGGGTACGGCGCATCATCGGCATCGTCCATCTGCGGGCGATCACGGCCAAACAGCGGGTCGCGCTTGGTGTACTGCAGCGCGTAGGTCACGCTCCAGTTCTCGCCGGTCTTGCCTCCGGCCCAGGACAGATCCCAGGTATCGCGGCCGCCTTCGGTGGAGGTACCGCCGCGCACGCGCACTTCGTCGCCGTCGTAGTTGGTCTTGAGGATGACGTTGACCACGCCGGCGATCGCATCGGAACCATAGATGGCCGAGGCGCCACCGGTCAGCACTTCGATGCGTTCGACTGCGGCAGCGGGAATGTTGCCGTAGTTGGAGAAGTTGGTTTCGCCGCCGTAGGGCAGCGGGTAGTCGGCCACACGGCGGCCGTTGACCAGCAGCAGCGAGCGGTTCGGGCCCATCCCGCGCAGGTTCAGGCCGCTGGCATTGGGCGTATGCGAGCCCCACTGCGAGGCGGCTTCAACAGTGCCGGTCGCTTCGGTGAGGGTCTTCAGCGCGTCGTACACGCTGACGAAGCCTTCCTTCTGGATCTGCGCGGCGGTGATCACGTTGACCGGTGCCGGGCCTTCGACGCTGGCGCGCTTGATGCGCGAGCCGGTGACGGTGACCGCGTCGAGATCCTTGGTGGACGAACTGGCGGCCTCCTGCGCGCTGGCAACCAGGGGCAACAGGGCCAGGACCAGGGCCTGGGACAGCAGGTGACGACGCTTGCGGACGATCTGAGCCATGGGTGGTTGCTCTTCGAAAGTGTGGACGCACGGACGGGTGGTGGCGCGGCACTACGGCTGATCCGGGCTCCTGGATCGGTTCAAGACCGTCCCGGCACCCTCCCCTGTGGATCGATCCAAACTAAAGCACAGCTGAACCACGCCCGGCATGCGGCGGCGCAGCAACACCCTACGCAATGCCGCTATCGGCCGCAGGTATCAAGAACAATCAAAGAGTTGCGAAACATCGCTGAGAGAACTGCGCACGAAGTAGTGACACGATCGCGACAATCGCGCGCGGAACGGTTTTGTCCGCCCTCAGCGATTCCCCTCAGCCGATCGAGTCGGGACGAAGTGGCCATTTCGGAGGGCGTAGCGGCTCGACGCATCGCCTCCGGGTCCGATACCCCACCACTCGATGTTGATCCCGTCGCCCTGCCAGATGACCGAGGAAAAGTCGGATTCACTGTGGGGGCGCCCTGAGTTCTGGCTCGCCAGAGACAGGGTCTCAAGGCAGCTGCTTATCAATACCCTGCCGCGCTCAATGGGCTTCGGCAGGGTCAATTCGTAGACGAACAGATGGATCTCGCGCCCCGCGCCACAGCGCCCCATCGGCTTGGAAGCGCTTGAATCGAACACCTGATAGAGCGCGCGAAAGCGCTTCTCCCCGATCCGATGTACCCGTGTGTCGACGAATACACCTGTAGCAGCGGGTGCCAGCGTCACGCCGCCCAGCAAATCGTCGATGCCGCCGCCCTCGGGTCCGGCCGCCTTCCAGATAAACATCGGGGGCTGTCCCTTCTCTGCAGCTATTGCGGCGGTGGGCAGCAAACAGAGAAGTAGCAGGAGCAATCGAGGCATGCGGAAGGAGGATCATTGCCACGGGGAGTTGGACCCCACTGTCAATAATCCTGGTTTGATCGTCTACCCGGAAACACAGAGGCCCCTGCGTTCCGATGTTTGGCAGACTGACTGGCCATCCGCGCACGTCAGAAACGTCATTTTTCGGCAACGCGTGAGCATCCGGGTGGGGTCAGAGCCCTTCTGCGAAGGGATCCGACCCCGGGCTTGCGATCAGCCGTCCAGCGCCTGCCGTAGTGCGGCCACGGTGGCGGTGGCGGTCTGGCTCCAGTCCGGGTCCAAACCGCGCAGCGCCGGGTTCTGGAACTGCATCGCCGAGCGGCGCAGGCCCTTGGCGGACGCGTGCAATTCGGTGCAGCCGCTCCGCCGCGCAACCACCGCGATGTTGGACGGGCCCAGCCCGGCTCCGGCCATTACCGCAATACGCCCGGCGCCCTGGGTGACCAGTCCCGCCAGCACTTCGGCACCGGCTTCGGCGCTGACCTGACCGCCCGAGGTCAGCACGCGCTGGCAGCCCAGCCCGATCACCTGCTCCAGTGCCGCCGGCAGATCACGGGCGGCGTCGAAGGCGCGGTGGAAGGTCACCTGCAACGGCCCGGCGGCCTGCACCAGTTCGCGGCACAGCGCCACGTCGATGCCGCCCTGCACATCCAGCGCACCGATCACCACGCCATCGCAGCCGAGCGCGCGGCACTGCGCGATGTCACGCAGCATCAGTTCGGTTTCCAGCGCGTCGTAGTGGAAGTCGCCCGGGCGTGGCCGCACCAGCACGAACAGTGGAATTGACAGGCGCTCGCGGGCAATCGCGATGCTGGCGAACGACGGCGTGGTGCCGCCCTCGGCCAGGTTGTCGAACAGCTCGATGCGGTCGGCGCCACCGGCCTGAGCGGCCAGCGCCGAGGCCAGCGAGTTGCTGGCGATTTCCAGAGTGAGCCGCGTGCTCACGTCTGGGTGCTCGTGTAGATCGACGGCGAATCGCGCAGGTCATCCTGGCGCTGCCCATCGCACACGGCGTAGACGAAGCCGCGATGCAGCGCGTATGCGCCCACCTCACCCTGCTTGTTCATGGCCAGGAAGCAGACCTGCAGTGTCTTGCTCGCTTCCGGGCGCTTGCGCACCACGCGGTCGATGGCTTCGCGGCAGGCCTGTGCCGGCGAGCGCCCCTGGCGCATCAGCTCGACCACCAGGAACGAGGCGGCGTTGCGGATCATCTCCTCACCCACGCCCGAGGCGGTGGCCGCCCCCACTTCGTTGTCGACATACAGGCCTGCACCGATGATCGGGCTGTCGCCGACCCGGCCGTGCAGCTTCCAGGCCATGCCGCTGGTGGTGCAGGCACCTGCAAGGTGGCCCTTGGCATCCAGCGCCAGCATGCCGATGGTGTCGTGGTTGTCGCTGTTGCCGGGAATGCCACGGCGCTCGGCATTGATCTGCGGCTGGTACTTCTCGGTCTTCAGCCACTCGCGCCAGGCCGCTTCGGCCTGCGGCGTCAGCAGGTGCTTGCGCTCGAAGCCCTGCTGCACCGCGAACTGCTGCGCGCCCTCGCCCACCAGCAGCACATGCGGGCTGTTCTCCATCACTTTGCGGGCCACCGACACCGGATGCAGGATGTCGACCAGCGCAGCCACCGCACCGCAACGGCCATCGCCATCCATGATGCTCGCGTCCAGGCTCAGCACGCCGTCGCGATCCGGGTTGCCACAATGGCCGACGGTGGGGTTGCACAGCTCGCTCTCGGCCCAGCGTGCGCCTGCTTCCACCGCATCCAGCGCGCTGCCGCCCTGCGCCAGCACCTTCCATGCGGCCTGGTTGGCCGGCACGCCGAAGTCCCAGGTCGAAACCACCTTGGCCCCACCCTGCGTGCGCGCCTGCACGCCCGGCAACGCCGCCATGCCTGCGGCCAGTGCACCGGCCTGCAGGAACTGCCTGCGATCCACCATCTTCCCCTCCCAGTCTGCAATGCACGGCCGGCCCGATGCCGGCCCCGCCGATCAGTCGTGCGTGGGCTGTCGTGCGGCGTGCCAGACCGCTGCACCGAGCACGCCCAGCTGGCCATGCTCCACCCGCCACACCGGCACCTGGCGCAGCACCTCGGTCAGCACGCCCTTGTTGAGGAAGCGCTCACGGAAGCGGCCATCGGCCAGGAAACCCTGCACATGCGCGGAAATACCTCCCGCCAAGTACACCGAGCGCGCACCGACGGCGATCGCTGCGTCGCCGGCCAGGCTGCCCAGCCAGGCACAGAACACCTGCAGCGTTTCCACCGCCAACGCGTCCTCACCGCTGCGGGCGGCACCGATCAGTGCTTCGGTGCTGGTCCACACCGGGGTGGCGCCGCGCAGTTCGCACAGGCACGGATACAGGTTCATCAGGCCGCTGCCGGACAGCACGCGCTCGTTGTCCACGTGCGCCCAGCGCTGCAGCAGCTTGCCCAGCACCTCCAGTTCCAGCGCATTGCCAGCACCGAGTGCGGCATGTCCGATCTCGCTGGCCAGCACCGGGCGCTCGCCATCGGCAAAGCGCAGTGCGGCGCCGAGGCCGGTACCAGCGCCCAGCACCAGCGCCGGGAATGCCTGCGCCGGATCGGCATCGCCGTTCAGCGGCACCAGCGTGTCGGGCTGCAGATAAGGGATGGCCAGCGCCACCGCCTCGAAATCATTGATCAGCTGCAGTTCGCCCAACCCGGACTGCGCGCGGGTGGCCGACAGCGAGACCGTCCATGGCAGGTTGGAATTGATCAGCACATCGCCATCGAGCAGGCCGGCGATGGCTACCACCGCGGTCTGCACCGGCTGGCCAAGGCCTGCGGTGAAATCGGCCAGGATCGCCGCCAGGCTGGAGTGCTCGGCGCAGGCGTAGGTGCGATGGCTGCCCAGCAGCGGCGCCTGGCCGGGTTGGGTTTCAGCCAGCGCGAGGCGGGCAAAGGTGCCGCCGACATCGGCGACCACCAGACGGCGCGGAAGACCGCCGCGGGCGGAGTCGGAGGAAACCGGGGACGCTGCTGCGATGGTCACGCTGGCCTGCTTGGATCGATTGAATCGCCCCGATTCTCAGGCATCGGGGCGGCTTTGCCTAGCACACCGATGGTTCAGGTTGGCCTACATGCCTTCCTGTTCGGCCACCTGCACACCATCCACCAGCACGCGCAGCCGCTGCGGACGGAAACCGGCAAACAGCAGCGGCCGGGTGCGCTCGACCAGCACTTCGTGGCCGGCGATATGGCGCAGCCACGACTGTACCAGCGAGAACGAGAAGTGGGTGCCCGGATGCAGCGGGTGCTGCACCCAGACCTTTTCGGTGGCGCTCTGCAGCAGCATCGCGCCGGTGAACCAATGGCGGCTGAGGGTCACCGGCGTGGTGCCGGCCATGAAGCGGATATCCATGCGGGGTCCTTTCGCTGGAGAGGCCTTGCGGCGTGTCAGGGCTGGGCAGTCTGCAGGCTGTAGCTGGTGCTGGCGGTGAACACCGCTCCGTCGGGCTGGGTGGAGCGAACCTCGACCTTGTGGCTGCCCACGGCCAGATCGGTCGGCAACGCGCCGCGCCACAGGTGCGGCGATGCGGTGGCCTCCGGCGAGCGGTCGTAGCCGCGCAGGTTGTTGGCCAGATCATCGGCCACGTTTTCCACCATCAGGCGCGGATCGGGCTGGCTGACCTGCTTCATCGGCTGCCAGGCGCCGCCATCGACGCGGTACTCGACCACGCTGGCATCCTCACCCATGTAGACGTTGGCATAGATGCCCCACGCCGGGTAGGCCCCCTGGCGCAGCACCTTCGGCGCATGCAGGCCGATCTGCTCGCTGGCCGGTTTGCCGGCCACGCGGTACTGCAGTTTGTAGCTGCCATTGCCAGCCACGTCGAGCAACGCATAGCCCTTCGGGGTGCCATCGCTCATGGTGCTGTCCGGCACGCCAGCGGCGTCCTTCACCCCCGACCAGAACGCACCGCAGTTGGCACCCACGTTGTACTCGTGCAGCGGCTTTTCGCCGTTCCAGCCCTCGGCCTTGCCATGGTAGACATGCTGCTGGGTGTGGCTGTGGCCGCTGAGCACCAGCACGTTGCGGAAGTCCTTCAGCAGGTCGAACAGGCGCTGGCGATCGGCGTGGCGGAAGGTCTCGCGACCCGGCGCCGCGTCGAACAGCGGGATGTGCATGCCCAGCACCAGCAGGCGATCCTTGTGCAGCCCCTTCAGGTAGCTGGCGAGGAAGGCGAACTGGTCTTCGCGCAGGCCGCCGACGTACTTCGGCTTGGCCTTGGGGTCGTACACCACATCGTCGAGGAACACGAAGCTGGCACCGCCCTCTTCCACCGCATAGGTGTCCGGGCCGTAGATGTTGCGCCAGCTGTCCAGCGAATGGTCATCGCTGGCCGCGTCGAAATCGAGGTCATGGTTGCCCGGCACATGGAACCACGGCACGCCAAGTTCGGTGGTGACCTTGTTGATCGCCGGATACAGGGTCAGGTCATCGTTGACGATGTCACCCAGGGTGGTGCCCATGCGCGCCCTGGTCTGACCGACCAGCGGCGCCACGATCGACTGCTGGTAGTAGCCGATGTCCTTCAGGCTGGCGGTCTGCGAATCGGTGAACACCAGCATCTGGAAACCACGGCGGCTGTCATGGCGATCCGACTGCAGGGCGAAATCCCAGTTGCGGGTGACGTCGCTGGTGGCGGCGATGCCGCCGTACTTCAGCGCCGGCGAGCCGTTCGGGCGGTAGTGGCGCCAGAACGAGGGCAGGCCGTCCGCCGCCTTCGGGAACGAATATGCATCGGGCTTGATCACGAACACGGTCTGGCCATCACGCACCGGCAGGCTGTAGCTGCCGTCGGCGGCGGTCTTGACGATGGCCTCGCCGTTGGAGACCTGCACCCCGGCCAGGCCCGGATCGGTCGCGCCGCGCCCCGGCCGGCCGTCACGCTCCAGATAGACCTTGCCGGTGACCACAGTGTCCGCGGCCCAGGCCGGCGAGGTCAGCAACAGGCAGCACAGCCAGGCGGCAGGCAGTTTCATGGGCGGTCCGGGAAAGAAGAAGACCGCCTATTGTAGAGCCGAGCCATGCTCGGCTGCATTGCAAAGGTGGGTGCGGACCGTTGGTCCGCACACCTTCCTCAACGATGGCGCTTTTCCAGCACCGCGCGCGCATCATCCAGCGACAGCCCGCGCGCGCGCAGCAGCACCAGCAGGTGGTACAGCAGGTCCGAGGCCTCGCCCAGCAGCGCCTCGTCATCCTGCGCCACCGCCGCCAGGGCGGTCTCCACGCCCTCCTCGCCCACCTTCTGCGCGATGCGGCGGATGCCGCCATCGAACAGGCTGGTGGTGTAGCTGCCCGGCGGGCGTTGCGCCTCACGCATCGCCACCAGCTGGCCCAGCCCGCCCAGGAAGTCCTTCGGCGCTTGGTCGAAACAGCTCTCGGCTCCGGTATGGCAGGTCGGCCCGGCGGGGCGCGCCATCACCAGCAGCGTATCGGCATCGCAGTCGACGCTGATCGACTGCACCACCAGCACGTTGCCGGACTGCTCGCCCTTGGTCCACAACCGCTGCTTGCTGCGGCTGAAGAAGGTCATGTGACCGATGGCCAGCGTGGCCGCCAGCGATTCCGCGCTGACATAACCGAGCATCAGTACCTGCAGGGTATCGGCATCCTGCACCACCGCCGGCAGCAGGCCGTCGCCCTTGCCCCAGTCCAGCGCCTGCAATGCATCCAATGACGGCCTGATTTCAATAGACATCCCGCACCTCGATCTGCTGTCCGCGCAGGTAGCGCTTCAGTTCAGGAATGGCGATGGCGCCGCTGTGGAACACGCTGGCCGCCAGCGCGCCGTCGACGTCGGCCTGGTCGAAGGCTTCGGCGAAGTGCTCCATCGCACCGGCACCGCCCGAGGCGATCAGCGGCACCTGGCACAGTGCCCGTGCCTGTTGCAGCTGCACGACATCGTAGCCACGGCGTACGCCATCGCTGTCCATGCAGTTCAGCACGATCTCACCAGCGCCCCGTCGTTGCGCCTCGACGATCCAATCCAGGGTGCGCAAAGGCACAGCCTGGGTCTTGTCCGGGTCTCCGCTGAAACGGCGCACCCGCCACTGGCCATCCGCTTCGCGTACCGAGTCGACACCGACCACCACGCATTGCACGCCGAACTCGTCGGCCAGTTCAGTGATCAGTTCGGGACGGCCCAGCGCGGGCGAATTGATCGACACTTTGTCGGCGCCAGCAAACAACACGCGACGCGCGGTTTCCACGCTGTCGATGCCACCGGCCACGCAGAACGGAATGTCGATCAGCCGCGCGATGCGCTCAATCCAGGCAACATCGACCGAACGCGCCTCGGGACTGGCGCCGATGTCATAGAACACCAGTTCGTCCGCCCCCTGGTCGCGATAGCGCTGGGCCAGCTCGGCGATGTCGCCCATGTCGACGTGGTCGCGGAAGCGCACACCCTTGACCACGCGGCCATCGCGCACGTCCAGGCACGGAATGATGCGACGGCTCAACATGCCAGTGCCTCCGCCAGATCCATGCGCTGCTCCAGCAGCGCCTTGCCGAGGATGGCACCGCCGCAGCCGGCAGCACGCGCCTCGGCCACATCGGCCACGTCACGGATGCCACCGGAGGCCTGCACCGCCACGCCCGGCAGCAGCGCCGACAGGTGCTGGTAGAGGCTGATGTTGGGCCCGGCCAGCATGCCGTCGCGGGCGATGTCGGTACACAACAGGTGGCGCATGCCGGCACGCGCATAACGCTGGGCCAGGTCATCCAGGGTCACGCCGGCGTTCTCGGTCCAGCCATGCACCGGCAGCTGCCATTGGCCCTGGGCATCCTGGCGGGCATCCAGCGCGATGGTGATGCGCTCGGCGCCGAACTCTTCCAGCCAGCCGACCACTTCGTCGGGGCGGCGTACTGCCAGCGAACCCACCACCACGCGGCCGGCGCCGGCATCGAGGATGCGCGCCACGTCGTCGCGGCCGCGCACGCCACCACCGGTCTGCACCTGCAGCGGGGTCTGCGCACGAATGGATGCCAACAGCGGCGCCAGCGTGTAGCCGCCGGCGCGCGCAGCGTCCAGATCGACCAGATGCATCCATTGCGCACCCTGCGCGGCGAAGGCCTGCGCGCGCGGCAATGGATCGTCGCCATAGGAGGTTTCCTGCGCGTAGTCGCCCTGGCGCAGCCGCACCACGCGGCCATCACGGATATCCAGCGCGGGGTAGACGATGAAACTCATGCAGCAGTGCCCTCGAGGAAATTGCACAGCATCAGCGAACCGGTTTCGCCGGAACGTTCGGGATGGAACTGCGCACCGTAGTAACGCCCCTGCTCCACCACGGCGGTGAACAGGCCGCCATGGTCACAGGCAGCGACGGTGTGGGCGTTCAGCGGCGCGGCGTAGCTGTGCACGAAGTAGGCGCTGGCGCGCTCCGGCACGCCGCGCAGCAGCAGCGATTCGCGCAGCGGCAGCAGCCGGTTCCAGCCCATGTGCGGCACGCGGATGCCGCAGGCCGGCACCAGCTTGCGCACCACGCCGGGAATCAGGCCCAGTGTCTCCACACCCGCTTCCTCGGAGCGTTCGAACAGCAGCTGCATGCCGAGGCAGATACCCATCAACGGCACTTCCAGTCGTTGCAACGGCTCCACCAGGCCCTGCGCGTGCAGGCGCTGCATGCCAGGACCGGCGGCGCCGACGCCGGGCAGGATCACCCGCTGCGCACCGACCAGACCGTCCGCATCGCGCACCAGCCGCACCGTCGCGCCCAGGCGCTCCAACGCGTAGCGCACCGAGCCCAGGTTGGCACCACCGGCATCGATCAGCGCGACGTCGCTCACAACGCCCCCTTGGTACTCGGCAGTGCCGTGCCCTGGCGGGCCAATGCCGGGCGCAGTGCGCGCGCCAGTGCCTTGAAGCAGGCCTCAACCTTGTGGTGGTCGTTGTCTCCGCGAACCTGCAGGTTGAGGTTCAGGCCGCTGGCATCGCACAGCGAACGGAAGAAGTGCGGCACCAGCTCGGTCGGCATGTCACCCACCCGCTCGCGCTTGAACTCGCCCTCGAACACGAAATAGGGGCGGCCGCTGAAGTCCAGCGCAGCGCTGGCCAGGGTCTCGTCCATCGGCAGGGTGAAGCCGTAGCGGCCAATGCCGCGCTTGTCGCCCAGCGCCTCACGCAGGGCCTGGCCCAGGGCCAGCCCGGTGTCCTCGATGGTGTGGTGCTCGTCGATGTGCAGGTCACCCTCGGCCTGGATGTCCAGCGCGAAGCCGCCGTGCTTGCCGATCTGCTCCAGCATGTGGTCGAAGAACGGCAGGCCGGTGGCGATGCGCGCATCACCGGCACGGTCCAGATCCAGTTCAACGCGGATCTTCGTCTCTTTCGTATTGCGCTGGACCACGGCGGTACGCGGCGCGTCGGCCAGCGCGTGGGCGATGCCCGGCCAGTCCCACTCGCCACCGAACTGTTCGGTGCGCAGCTGGAAGCCACGGATGTTGAGGTTGTCGGCGAACTGCAGGTCGGTGATGCGGTCGCCGACCATGCCCGAGCGCGCCCAGTCGATGCTGCGGTCCTGCAGGTAGGCGGTCATCAGGCCGATGCCCGGCTTGCGGGTCGGCGCGTTGTCCTGCGGCCAGCTGCAGTCGATCAGCACGTCACGGAAGGTGATGCCCTGGCTCTCGAAGATCTGCAGCATCAGGTCGTTGGGGCCATCGAAGCTGGCGCGCGGGTAGCTGTCGCTGCCGAGGCCATCCTGGTTGGTGACGATCACGAACTGGTAGCCGGCATCCCGCAGCTTCAGCAGCGCCGGGATCACCTGCGGCACGAAGCGCAGCTTCTCGTAGGCGTCGATCTGGAAATCGGACGGCTCCTCGATGAGGGTGCCGTCGCGGTCGATGAACAGAATCGGGGTCATGCTGCGGCCCTCCGCGCCGACAGGGCCGCAAGCACGCGGTCATTCTCTTCGGGGCTGCCGATGCTGATGCGCAGCGCATCACCCAGCTGCGGCGCGGCGCGCTGGTCGCGCACCACCACGCCCGCGGCCAGCAGCGTATCGAACGCGGCCTGGGCATCGGTGAAGCGGACCAGCAGGTAGTTGCCGGCCGAGGCATACACCCGGTGCACGCCAGGCACGCTGGCCAGCGCAGCACGCAGGCGCTCGCGCTCGGCGATGACCGTGGCCACGCGCTCGGCGGTGCGTGCCAGCGCGGCCGGCTGCAGGGCCTGCACGGCCAGCTCGGCACACGGAGTCGGCACCGGATACGGCGCCTGGCAACGGCGCAGCACGGCAATCAGTTCCGGGGCGGCGATCAGCGTTCCAATGCGCGCGGCGGCCAGCGCGTGTGCCTTCGACAGCGTGCGCAGCACCGCCAGGTTGGCGTGGGCGGCCAGCAACGTGGTCGCCGAGGCGCGCTGGGCGTACTCCACGTAGGCCTCATCGACCACCACCAGGGCCTGCCTGCGCAGCGCAACTGCAACCCGTTCGACCTCGTCCAGGGCGATATCACTGCCGGCCGGGTTCGACGGTGCGCACAGGAACACCAGTTTGGCATTGCGCGTCTTGGCGGTGTCGATCACCGCATCCAGGTCGGCGCGCAGGCCGTCCTCGCTGTCCACCAGCGGCACTTCAATCAATGCAGCCCCATGCAGGCGTGCGCAGACGGCATACATGCCGAACACCGGCGGCGTGACCAGCACGCCATCGCGGCCCGGCACGCACAGCGCGCGCACCAGCAGATCAATGGCTTCGTCGCTGCCGCGACCGATCAGCAGCTGCGGTGGCGTCACGCCGTACAGCGCCGCCAGTCCCTCGCGCAATGCCAACGGCTGCGGTTCGGGATAGCGCCGGCTGCTGCCTTCGACATCAGCGGGATTGGCCCAGGCCGACTCATTGGCATTCAACCAGACCTCGCCCTGCACCGCCGCGCTGCGCGCCGAACTGTAGCCAGCGAAGGCCTGCAGGTCCGGGCGCACCAGCGCGAGCACCTCATCGATAGCCGCGCTCATGCCGCTGCCTCCATGCGCAGGGCCACTGCACGCTCGTGCGCATCCAGGCCTTCGGCGCTGGCGATGATGCGTGCGCAGCCCCCGATTGCCGCCAATCCTGCAGCGCTGGCGCTCTGCACGCTAATCAGGTTCTGGAAGCTGGCCACGCTCACACCGCTGTAGGCACGCGCGGCACCGGCGGTGGGCAGTACGTGGTTGGTGCCGCTGCAATAGTCGCCCAGTGCCTCGGGGGTGTAATCCCCCAGAAACACCGAGCCGGCCGCCTGCACCTTGTCCAGCCACACGCGCGGATCACGCAGCGCCAGGATCAGGTGCTCGGGCGCGTAGCGGTTGCTGATCGCGAAGCCTTCGTCCAGCGAATCGACCTGGATCAGGCGCGAGGCCGACAGCGCCTGGCGTGCGATCTGCTGGCGCGGCAGCAGGGCCACCTGGCGCTCCACTTCAGCCTCGACCGCCGCCAGCATCGCGGCATCGTCGGTCAGCAGCAGCACCTGAGAATCCGGGCCGTGCTCGGCCTGCGACAGCAGATCGGCGGCCACGAACGCCGGATTGGCGCCGGCATCGGCAATCACCAGCACTTCGGAGGGGCCGGCCGGCATGTCGATGGCGGCCGCGCCATCCTGTGCGACCTGCTGCTTGGCTTCGGTGACAAAACTGTTGCCCGGCCCGAACAGCTTGTCGCAGGCCGGAATGCTGGTCGTGCCGTAGGCCATCGCGGCGATGGCCTGGGCACCGCCCAGCTTGAACACGCGCTGCACGCCAGTCAGGCGCGCGGCGACCAGCACCGCCGGATCGGCACTGCCATCGGCGCGCGGCGGCGTGCACAGCACCGCCTGCGGGCAGCCGGCCAGCTGCGCAGGAACACCCAGCATCAGCGCGGTGGACGGCAGCGGTGCACTGCCCGCCGGCACATACAGGCCCACCCGGCCGATCGGACGCAGCATGCGTTCGCAGACCACGCCCGGGGCGGTTTCCACCGCATACCCCTGGCCCATGCCGGCGGCGTGGAAGCGCGCGATGCGTTCGGCAGCTTCCACCATCGCCTGGCGCAGTTCGGCCGGCACCGCGGCTTCGGCCGCAGCGAACTCGGCTTCGCTCACTTCAAAGGACGACAGCTCGACACCATCGAAGCGTGCGGTGATCGCACGCAGCGCGTCATCGCCCTGCCCGCGCACCTGTGCAATCAGCGTCGCCACCGCGTCACGGGTCTGCTGCGCCACGGTCTGCACGGGGCGGGTCAGTGCCGCACTGCGCGCGGCCTCATCAAGTCGGGACCAGATCAGACGGTTCATGCCAGTGACCGCTCCACACTCAGTACCATCAGGCCCTGCGCGCCGGCGCGCTCGAGTTCTTCCATGCGCTGCCAGCTCAGTGGGCCCGGACACATGGTCTGCAGGCGCAGCGCGCCGCCATCGGCCGGCAGCCGCACCAGCGGCTCGGCGTCGGCCAGCAGCTGCGCCAGCGCGTCGAGGCGATCCTCGCTGGCACGGAACATCAGCAGCTTGCGGTCCTGGCGCTGCACCACGCCGTCCAGGCGGCGCAGCAGCATCGCGCGCAGCGATGCACGCGCATCATCCGGCACGCGCACCGCACCGGCGAGTACCGCCTCGCTGTCGAGCAGGTTGTACACCGGGGTCAACTGGTTGGCGCGCAAGGTGGCGCCGCTGGAGACCAGATCACAGATCAGGTCGGCGGTACCCAGTCGCGGGGCGATTTCCACCGAACCGGACAGCTCGACCACCTGTGCGTCCACGCCCTGCTCGGCCAGCCACTGCTTGAGGATGGCCGGGTAGCTGGTGGCGATGCGGGTGCCGGCCAGCTGGGCCGGTCCCTGCCACTGCCACTCCTCGGGCACCGCCAGCATCAGCCGGCACTGGCCGAAGCCCAGCCCACGCAATGCCTGGTAGGCATCCGGCAGGCCGATCTGGCGGCGCGCCGCAGCCTGCTCGTCCAGCTCATTGCGGCCGACGATGCCGAGGTCGCAGACGCCGTCGGCGATCAGGCCGGGGATGTCGTCGTCGCGCACCAGCAACAGGTCTACCGGCAGCGACTCGCCGTAGCAGAACAGTTTGTCGCGGCTTTCGCGCCAGCTCAGGCCACAGGCGCTGAGCAGGTTGCGGGCGGGCTCGGCCAGCCGGCCACTCTTCTGAATGGCGATACGCAGCCGGTCTCGTGCCGGCGCTGCCTGGGTTGCACTCATGGGGGAGGTCTCGAAGTTCGGAACGGGGCGCGGATCAGCGCGAAGCAAGGCGGTCGATGGCGGCGGCATAGCCTCGATGGCCATGCTCGAGCGTGCGTGCCACCCGCCCGGTGGTGGTCACGCTGACCCCGGTGCGCTCGTGGATCTCGCGGTACGGCACGCCCTGCTGCAGCAGCGGCACCACCTTCCAGCGGTCGGCCATGGCTTCCAGTTCGGCGGGGGTGCACAGGTCGCGAAGGAAGGCCTCCACCTGCTCCGGCTCGCGCAGGGCGGCAAAGGCCTGGGCCAGGGCTTCCAGGTCGGCCTTCGGGTCTTTGGCGGCAATCTCGGGGCGGGCTTTCACGGGGTCGTTTCCATGCATCAATGTAATAGCGCGTTAGTACATTAGCGCATTCTTGCGCAGTGCGTCAAATCGAGGATTGAGGGGGCGGCAGGGCTGCTGCCCTGCACCCGCAGAGGCAACAGCCAGAGCAACAGCAGAAGCTGGTTTTCTGCAGGTTGGCGGGATGGATCCGGTTGAGGGGGGCGCTGCAAGTACGTCCATGTAAGCTCGGTCGCCGCATCCATGCGGCTCACGCCCCCTCAACCGGACCCACCCCGCCTTCGACAGTTGGCCGCGAGCTGTCAGAACAGCATGGATCGGATCGGAACCGGCTTTTGTAGAGTCGAGCCATGCTCGATTGCGCTTCGTCCGGAAACGAAAAACGCCCACCGAAAGGTGGGCGTTTTTCTTTCAAATCAACAGCCTGACCCGGCTCAGGGCATACAGCGCACCTCGGCCTGCAGCGCCCCGCGCCGCAGGCATTCGCCGAACGGGCTGCCCTGCCGGCTCGGCAGGGACTGGATGTTCTGCAACGCCCCTGCGCCCGCCGGGCACTTCCGCGCCGCCAGGGCTCGCAGGTCACCCTCAAGCTGCGCGCGGTCGATCACATGGCAACGATCGACCTGCAACCTGTACTGCGCCTTCCCGATCCGGGCGCTGTGCAGCGCCGGGTCACTCTGGCAGCCCGCCAGCAGGAGCACGCTCAGCGCCCCTGCGGCGGCCCGCATTACGCCATCGCCTTGGACTGCTCCAGCTCCACCTGCAGAGTGCTGGCCAGCTCGTCACGGGAGACTTCGAACTGCTGCTCGCGCAGCAGGTCCTTCACCGCCACCACGCCGCGTGCCAGTTCGTCCTCACCGGCCAGTACCACGAAGCGGATGCCCGCCTTGGCCGCGTACTGGAACTGCTTGCCGATCTTCTTCGGCTCCATCTGCACTTCGGTGTTGATGCCACCGGCGCGCAGGCGGCGCGCGATGTCCAGCGACTGCGGCATGCCCTGCTCGTCCATCAGGGCCACCAGCGCCTGCACGCTGCTGCCTTCGATGCCATCGATCAGGCCGGCTTCGCGCAGCTGCCAGAACAGGCGCGACAGGCCGATGGAGATGCCCACGCCCGGCAGCTTCGACTTGCTGTAGTGGCTGGCCAGGTCTTCGTAGCGGCCGCCCGAGCAGATCGAGCCGATCTGCGGGTGGTCGGTCAGCGTGGTCTCGTAGACGGTGCCGGTGTAGTAGTCCAGGCCGCGCGCAATGGAGAAGTTCAGGCAGTACGCGGTTTCCGGCACGCCCAGTGCCTGCACCAGCTGCAGCACTTCGCGCAGTTCGGCCACGCCGGTACGCAGGATCTCCGAAGAACCGGCGTCGGCTTCAAGCGCGGCCAGCTGGGCCAGCGCATCGGCATGGCCCTGCGAACGCACGGCCACGAATGCCAGGATCTTCTCGACCTGCTCGGCCGGAATCTCGAAGCCCTCGCCCACCAGCGTCTCGCGCACGTAATCCGCGCCGCGCTTGTCCAGCTTGTCCACTTCGCGCAGAACGGCCAGCTGGCGCTCGCCCTCGGCCACACCCAGGCTTTCGAAGAAGCCGCGCATCAGCTTGCGGTTGTTCAGCTGGATGCTGAAGTCACCGATGCGCAGTTCCGAGAACACGGCGTGGATGACTGCCAGCACTTCGGCGTCGTATCGCACGCTCAGGCTGTCCTTGCCGATCACGTCGATGTCGCACTGGTAGAACTCGCGGAAGCGGCCGCGCTGGGCGCGCTCGCCGCGGTACACGCGCTGCATCTGGTAACGGCGGAACGGGAAGGTCAGTTCGTGTTCGTGCTCGGCCACGTAGCGCGCAAGCGGCACGGTCAGGTCGAAGCGCAGCGCCATTTCCGGCAGCGAACGGTCACCCGATTCGGCGGCGTTGGCCAGCGCACCGGTGGACTGCACGAAATACACCTGGCGCTCGGTCTCACCGCCGGACTTGGTCAACAGCACGTCGGACAGCTCAAACACCGGCGTCTCCACCGGCAGGAACCCGAAGCGCTCGTAGTTGCGGCGGATGACGTCCAGCATGCGCTGGAACGCAATCTGCTCGCGCGGCAGCAGTTCAAGGGTGCCGGGCGGGGTACGGGGCTTGATCACGGGCGGAACTCCTGCTGGAACGGGACGTGGGAGGGGGCGACATTCTAGCGCCCCCGCCTCGGGCAGGGTCGAACGGCCGCTTGAAGTATCATAAGGCCCTCCCCGACCGCGATACGCCCCCCGCAACATGTCACGGCCTTCCGGCGCTCCGCCCACCACCAATGACTCCGCCTCGCCGTCCTGCGTCACGCAGGACTGCCTGCACTGCTCGGTTCGCCACCTGGCGGTGTGCTCGGCGCTGTCGCCCGATGAAGTACAGGCGCTGGAACAGGTCACCGTTTCGCAGCAGGTGACCATGGGCAGCACCCTGGCCCGCACCGGCGAGGAACGCCAGCATGTCTATACATTGACCGGCGGCGCGCTGCGCCTGGTGCGCACCCTGGCCGATGGGCGCCGCCAGATCAACGGCTTCGTGCTGCCTGGCGACTACCTGGGCCTGAGCGGCAGCGACAACCATCGCTACGACATCGAGGCCATCGCCGACAGCCGCGTCTGCCGCGTCGCATTGCCGCAGATGAAGGCACTGCGCAGCCGCTTCCCGCACCTGGAGCGCAAGCTGCTGCAGCGCGCCTGCCAGGAGCTCGATGCCGCACAGGACGCCGCGCTGGCCCTGGCTCGCCTGCAGCCGGCGGAGAAGCTGGCAGATTTCCTGCTGCGCCTGGCCGCACGCGAGGCCAAGCTGGGCGGTGACGGCCTGCGCGTGTCGCTGCCGATGGGTCGTGGCGACATCGCCGACCATCTGGGCCTGACCATGGAAACGGTCAGCCGTACCTTCACCAAACTGCGCCAGCAGGGGCTGATCGCCCTGCCCCACCTGAACGTGGTGGAGATCCTCGACGAGGACGGGCTGCGCATGCTGGCCGGCGAAGGGTTGATCTGACCGCATCGCGGTTCATGGGGTTGCCGGCCAGCGGCCGGCACTACCCGTGTTGCATCCTCCCGGTAGTGCCGGCCGCTGGCCGGCAACCGCATCCATCTCCGATCAACGCAACAACACCTCACGCAACGCCGCGTAATCGGCCGCCAATGGTTCGGCGTGCGCCGGTCGCTGCAGCAGCGCGTCCAACGCCGGCGGCACCGCCACCGGACCACCGATCAACGGCTCGACCACCGCCTCGAACTTGGCCGGATGCGCCGTAGCCACCACCGCCCAGTCGCCCTTGGCTCCGCGCGCACGCAGGTCCTGCAACACCTTCACTGCTGTCGCCGTATGCGGGCAGAACAGCTCACCATTGCTGGCATGTGCCGCCGCAATCGTCGCGCGGATGGTCACGTCATCCACCGCGAACGCGCGGAACGCAGCGCGCAGCTCGGCGTCATCTCCCTGGTAAAGCCAGCGCAGGCGCTCAAAGTTGCTTGGCGCCCCTACGTCCATTGCATTGGCCACGGTGGCCACGCTGGCCTGCGGCTGGTAGTCGCCACCATTGAAGTACGCCGGCAGTACCGCATTGGCATTGGTGGCCAGCACGATCTGCCCGATCGGCACGCCCAGCGCGCGCGCAAGCACGCCCGCCATCGCATTGCCGAGGTTGCCAGTCGGCACCACCAGGTTGAGTCGGCGACGATGCGTCGCGTAATGGGTCAACGCCGCATGCGCGTAATAACTCATCTGCGGCAGCAGGCGGCCGAGGCTGATGCTGTTGGCCGAACTCAACGGCACCTGCGCCTGCAGTGCTCGGTCGGCCAGCGCCTGCTTCACCATCGCCTGGCAGTCGTCGAAGGCACCGGCCACGCGCAGCGCCTGGATGTTGTCGCCGAAGCAGCCGAGCTGATGCGCCTGGCGCGGTGACACGCGGCCATCCGGATACAGCACCACCACGCGCACGCCGGGCTGGCGATGGAACGCCGCAGCAACGGCGGCGCCGGTATCGCCAGACGTGGCGACAACAATCGTCAGATCACGGTCCTTGCCGGCCTGCAGCCGCGACAGTGTTCCGGCCAGGAAGCGCGCACCGATATCCTTGAACGCCGCCGTCGGCCCATGGAACAGCTCCAGCACATGGTCACCGCCGCCCAGTGGACGCAGCGGCACCGGAAAGTCGAACGCCTCGCGGCAGATCGATGGCAGCCCTGCCTCCAGAGCGTCGCCTGCGAAGAACGGTGCCAGCAGATCGGCGGCGGTATCGGCCAGCGTTGCGCCGGCCTGCAGCTCAGGTGGCGCCGGCAGGACCTGCGGAACATACAGCCCACCATCGGGCGCCAATCCTGCAGCGATCGCCGCACTGAGGCCAACAGCCGGGGACCGGCCACGGGTCGAAACAAATTGCATGAGTCGGGTATCCAGTAAAGTGGAAGGATTCAGCACAAGCGGGCTCCCGGTGCATCCAGTGGCGACACCCAGGCATCGCTGTCGAAACCGGCGGCGGCGAATGCCGCCTGCACCGGTGCGGCAGCAGCGCGGGCCTGGTCGGCATCCTCGAACCAGGCGAACACGCTGGGACCGGCACCGGAGATGCCTGCCCCCAACGCCCGTGCCGACAGCGCCGCATCACGGGCTGCCTCGAAACCCGCGATCAGGCCGGCCCGGCGCGGCTCCACCAGCACGTCGCGCAGTCCCGCCCGCACCAGTGCGGCGTCGCTGCGATGGCAGCCACTGAGTACCAGCGCGAGATTCGCACTCTGCGCCACGAATTCACCCAGCGCATAGCTGCCCTGCAGCGCCTGGCGTGCGCGGCGTGTTTCCAGCACCGCATGCGGATGCACCAGCAGGCTGTGCCAGGTCGCCGGCACCGGAATCGGCAGCAACCGATCGGACGTGCACAGTGCAAGCCCTCCCAGCAACAGCGGCCCCACGTTGTCGCCGTGGCGGCCACCGCTGGCCACCGCCTCGCCATCGAGCGCAAACGGATACAGCGCCTCGCGCGACAGCGGCGCATCCAGCAGCGCATTGGCGGCAACCAGCGCAGCGACGCACGACGCTGCCGAACCGCCCATGCCGGAACCGAACGGAATGCCCTTGTCGATCTCCACCGCGAATCCGAAGTCCAGGCCCAGCCCTGCGCGCAGCGACATCAACGCAGCACCCGCGGTGTTTCCAGCCGCATCCAGTGGCAGCTCGACCGCGCTGCCGCGGATCGCCTCGATGCGCACCAGCGGCTCGTCGATGCGGCGCACGCTCACGGTATCGCCAACACCGGCAATGGCGTGACCAAGAATGTCGAAGCCCACCGCTACGTTGGCCACCGAGGCGGGCGCGAACGCACGTGCAATCACAGGCGCGCTCCTTCGCCGGCGGCCACCCGCAGCAGGTCGGCGAACACGCCGGCCGCCGTGACTTCCGGTCCAGCACCCGGCCCCTGCACCACCAGCGGGTTGTCGCAGTAACGGCGGGTGCGGAACTGAACCACGTTGTCGGTCAGCCGCAGGTTGGCAAAGGCGTGGTCGGCGGGCAGTTCCTGCAGGCCCACCGAGGCGCCGTCGGCACCCAGCTTTGCCACGTAGCGCAGCACCGCGCCACGCGCCCGCGCGTCCTGCAGGCGCTGCAGCAGGCTGGCATCGGACTCGCCCAGCCGCGCCATGAAGTCATCCACGCTGCCGTCGCGCAGCAGCGCCGGCACCAGGCTTTCCACCTCTACCTGTTCCAGGCTGAGCGCATGGCCCGCTTCGCGGGCAAGGATCACCAGCTTGCGCGCCACGTCCACGCCGGACAGGTCATCGCGCGGGTCCGGCTCGGTGTAGCCCATCGACCGCGCCTGCGCGACCAGCTGCGAGAACGGCTGGCTGCCATCGAAGCGGTTGAACAGCCAGGCCAGCGTGCCGGAGAAGATACCTTCGATGGCCAGTACCTCGTCACCGGTATCGACCAGATCACGCAGCGTGGTGATCACGGGCAAGCCTGCGCCCACCGTGGCCTCGTAGCGGAAACGCGCACCACTGGCCACCGCCGCGGCGCGGATGCGCTGGTAGCGCGGCAGCGGACCGGCGCCGGCCTGTTTGTTGGGCGTGACCACGTGGATGCCGGCCGCCAGCCAGCCCTCGTAGCGCTCGGCCACCTCGGCACTGCCGCTGCAGTCAATCACCACCGCATGCGGCAGGTGCGCGGCCAGCAGGTGTTCGGTGAAGCGATCCAGATCGCTGGACTCGCCCGCGCCCTGCAATGCCTCCCGCCAGTCGGCGCGCAGGCCATCCACTTCCAGGCGCATGCGCGAACGCGAGGCCAGCGCACGCAGGCGCAGATCCACATTGGCCTTGGCCAGCAGCTGCGGGCGGGCCGCCAACAGCTGATCCAGCAGTGCCGCACCCACGTTGCCCGGCCCGATCACACCGACCGCAAACGTCTGCGGCGACAGCCAGAAGCCGGCATGTGCAGCGCGCAGCGCACGGGTGGCATCGGCACTGTCCACCGCGACCGAGATGTTGCGCTCGGACGAGCCCTGCGCAATCGCCAGGATGTTCACCTGCGCACGCCCCAGTGCCTCGAACAGGCGTGCGGCCACACCCGGCTGGCCAGCCATGCCGTCACCCACTGCCGCCAGCACGCTGACGCCCTCACTGACCTGCACGCGCTGCACCTGGCCCACCGACAATTCGTGCGCGAACGCGTGCAGCAGTGCCTCACGGCCACGCGCTGCTTCGGCGGTGCGCACCACGCAGCAGATCGAATGTTCCGACGAGCCCTGCGAGATCATCACCACCGACACCTGCGCCTGGCGCAGGGCGGCAAACACACGCTCGGCGGTACCGGGCACACCGATCAGACCGGTGCCTTCCAGGTTCAGCAGGGCCAGCCCGGGGCTCAGGGTCAGGCCCTTCACCGGCCCGCGCGGCGAGCGCTCGGCGGAGATGCGCGTACCCGGATGCGCGGGCTGGAAGGTATTGCGGATGAAGATCGGCAGGCCGAGGCGGATTGCCGGCGACATCGTCTGCGGGTGCACCACCTTGGCGCCGAAGTAAGCCAGTTCGCAGGCCTCGTCGTAGCTCAGCGACTCCAGCTGCACCGCCTCGGGCACCAGCCTCGGGTCGGCCGACAGCACGCCGTCGACGTCGGTCCAGATGTGCAGTTCATCGGCATTGAACAGCGCGGCGAAGATCGCGCCGGAGTAGTCGCTGCCGTTGCGGCCGAGCGTGGTGATGCGGTCATCGCGATCACGCGCGACGAATCCGGTGGCAACCAGGCGCGATTGCGGGTGCTGCAGGCGCCACTTGGCCAGGCGGTCTGCACTGGCTTCCCAGTCGACATCCACGCCCAGTTCGCCATGCCCGACCACCAGCACATCACGCGCGTCGAGCACCGCGCAGTCTTCGCCCAATGCACGCAGGTGGGTGCCAAGCAGCTGCGCGGAGAACACTTCGCCCAGCCCCTGCACGCGGTCCAGGACTTCGCGCGGCAGCTCACCGATCACCGCCAGCGCCGCCAGCACTTCGGCCAGCTGCTCGAAACGGGCATCGATCCACTCCACGGTCTCGCCCACCTGCTCGCCCAGCAGGGCCACGGCAGCACCACGATGGCGCGCGCGCAGCGCATGCCAGGCCTCGCGCCAACGCTCGTCGCCGCTGGCCGCCAGCTGCGCCAGTTCAATCAAGGCGTCGGTGACGCCCTTCATCGCCGAGACGACAGTGACCTGCAGCGATTCGGGACGGGCCAGCAGCAGGCCGGCAACATGGCGATAGCGTTCGGCATCGGCCACCGAGGTGCCGCCGAACTTGTGCACGACAGTGGACGGCGCAGCCAGGTCGGCCGGGGCAACGGGATGAGCGGGGGCGTGGGAAGACATGCAGACCTCGGTAGGAGGCCCCGTCGCATGCAGGTGTCGAGTTTCCCCGCCACCTGTATGGTGCGGGGCCGTGGTTTTCGGGAGTTACACGAAGACGACGGGCCGCACCAGGGCAGTGGTGACGGTGGTGGTGGTAATGGTGGTGGTGGCGACCGGCGCAGTCGAACGGCCCGCGGTGGCGGGGGCGATCAGGCTGGCGTGGGCGGCATCAAGAACCATGACGCACAGAAAACACTGTGCGCCGGCCCGCTGTCAAGTGCTGCGACGCAAAAAACCTTTGCCGCGATCATCGGTCAACGTGCCGGCATTTGGTTGCATCTGTGACCAAACCGGCATCAGCACGCTTGACGCGCGCATTCAGCCGGCATGTTCGGCGATCGCCCGCGGCGTGCGGTGGGCATGCGCGCACAGCATCACGCCGGCCACCAGGAACACGATCGCCAGTGCTTCCAGCAGCGAGGGCCAGCGCTGCTGCCAGGCGAAGGCATACGCCAGCGCGAACAGCGTCTCGAACACGATCATCTGGCCGGTCAGGGTCAGCGGCAGCAGGCGGCTGGCGCGGTTCCAGAATGCGTTGCCGAGGATCGAGGCCACCACCGCCACACCGGCGCTGATCGCCCAGAAACCACTCCACTGCGCCGCAGTGTGGCCGCCGGTGTGGCCGATGAAGGCCATCGGCACCAGCAGCAGGGCCAGGCCGCCGGTCGTAACGCCGGTCAGCAGCGACCAGTCGTGGCTGGACAGATCCGGTCGGCGTGCCAGCCAGCGGCTGTTGCCGATCGAGTACAACGCCCACGAGAACAGCGCGCCGAACGCGCACAGCAGGCCGATCAGGCGCTGCCGCCACGGGGTTGCCAGATGCTCGGACATCAGTGCTTCCCAGCCAACCAGTGCTACGCCCAGCACGCACAGGCCGAGTGCCGGCAGCAGCTGCTTCAGTGGTACAGCGCCCTGCTCGCGCACGCCAACCAGGGTTACCACCACCGGAATCAGGCCGACAATCAAGGACGCCGCCGCGCCACCGGCCCACTGCACCGCCGTCGCCAGCATCAGGAAATACACCAGGTTCCCGGCCAGGCTCAGCCACAACAGGCCGATCCATTCGGCGCGGCCCAGCCGCGGCGCCAGCCGCTTCCAGCGCGGCAGCAGCAGGGCCACGGCGATCAGGCCGTAGACCAGATAGCGGCCGGCCGACAGTTGCAGGGCGTTGAACGACTGCAGCACGGCGGGCGCGAGGAAAACCACGCCCCACAGCGCGCCAGCGGCCACGCCATTGGCGATGCCCAGGGCCATCGGGTTGTTGCGCATTCGGGATCTTCGGGGGGAGAAGAGGCCGCGCAGTGTACGCGGTGACCGGTAGGTCGTTCTTGACCGAGGCTACTGCCTTGTCATCTCTGTTCTGTAGAGCCGAGCCAATGCTCGGCTGCGATTGGCCGCTGTGCAGATAAGGGCAGCCGAGCGTGGGCTCGGCTCTACAAGTCAGCCGGTGCCCCTGCGCCACGCTGCGGGGGTCTGGCCACACTCACGACGCAGCGCGCGGGTCAATGCGCTCTGCTCGGAGTAGCCTGCACACAGTGCGATTTCGCTGATCGGCGCGGTGCTGGCACGCAGCTGATGCTTGGCCCAGCGCAGGCGGCACGCACTGAGCCAGGCCTGCGGGCTGAGCCCGAACTCCTGCTGGAACAGGGCGTGCAACCGGCTCTCGCTGACCCCGACGAACGCAGCCATGCGCGCCACCGGCCACGCCTGCCCGGGGTCGGCCTGGACCGCCGCACACAGGCCCTGCATGCGCGCGCCACTGCCAGCAGGTGCAAATACCTGCAGCAACTGCGGCAACAGTGCCGGCATCGGTTGCCCTGCCTGCACACTGGCAAGACGCTGGCGCAGCGCCAATGGCAGGTATAGCCAGCGTTGGCGGCACAGATGCTCCTGCGTGCCGTCATCAAGCACGCCCGGAGGACAGTCAACGATCACGAAACCATTGGGACCATCAGCCATCTGGTCATGCGCTTCGCCAGCGGCAACGAAAGCCCCCTGCAGCAGGTCCAGCCGACCGCCCCGCCCTTCCATCTCGAACTGCAGCTCACCCTGCAGCGGCAGCACCCACTGCGCGTAGTCATGGCGGTCCAGGCCCGTGGCCTGTCCGTAGTGCCGCAGATGGAAGATCGCGCCCATCCGGGCAGTGTGCGCGTGTAACAACGGCCGTGCAAACCGTTGCTATAGTCGATCCGTCATCCAACGCAGGGAGTGCAGGACATGACCCATCAGCAGGCGCCCCTGATGCTCGCCACCAGCCTCGGCCTGGTGCTCGCAGCTTCGGCCTCCGCACAGGAGCGTACGCCACCGGCTCCGCACTGCATGGACGCTGTCGGCGTACAGGAAGTGGAGCAGGCATCACCGCGCTCGATCGCACTGCGCGCCGCCTCCGGCCAGGCCTATCGGATCGACTTCAACGAAGATTGTCCCGGCGTCCGCGGTGCCACTTCGCTGAAACTGGAAGCCCCCGCCGGCTGGGCCTGCGGCCGCCCCAGCGAACGTGTCGTGGTCGACGGCCGCCGATGCACCATCAGCGCGGTCACCCCGCTGCAGGATCGCGACTATGCCAGCGTCGCCCGCGACAGCGACCGCCTGCGCACGGCCACCCTGCCTGCCGTGACCATCCGCGAACGCAAGGAGGTGCGTCGCAGCTTCGGCGGCTCACCGTCCTACTGCTTTGCCACGCGCAACGTGCGTGCCTGGTCATCCGACCCGCAGGGCATGCTGGTGGAGACCAATCCGCACCGCAATGGCGGCCATCGCTACTACCGGGTCGAACTTGGCAGCCACTGCCGGCAGCTCGACCGCGCGCCGCAGCTGAGCTTCCACTCGGGCCTGCAGAATGGCCTGATCTGCGGCAATCCTGGCGATCGGATCATGACCATCGAGTTCGAGACAGACGATCTGCGCGGTGAAAGCATCGCCCCGCTGCCGCAGTACACCCGCGGCAGCTGCGCGATCCAGGCGGTCTACCCGGCCTCCAGCCAGGCGTCGAACTAACCGTCGACGCCGAGGAAGGTGAACGGCGCGCTGGGCACGAACTGGCCCAGTGCATCGCCGGCAAACGTATTGCGCTGGTCCTTGCCAAGGTCGAGCTTGAGCACCTTCCCGCCGAAATCGACCTTGTTCAGATCGACCCAGAAGGTGTTCGGGGTCAATGCCGATTCGAAGAAATACAGCCGCCGCTTGTGGTCGGCCACGGTGCGCCAGCGCGTGGATGAGATGTTCGGCTCACCCGGCGTGGTGATGCCATACGGCACCGACGCGTTGCGGATCACGCTGAACACACTGGCCAAGGCCTCTACCGGATCCTCGGCCTTGGGAATGGCGTTGATGTAGAACGAGGCGCGCGCGAATCGGTCGGCGGAGCGGTTGGTGCCCGGCAGCATCACCGTGCCGCCGATCTGCTGCCAGTAGCTGTTGAGGGCCAGCTGCTGCTCGAAGACCGGTGAGTTGGTCATCACCTGATAGCGCCGGTCATGGTGGATCACCTGGCGACCGCCGATGTACTCGACGATGGCACTGTCGCCGCTGGCATCGGACAGCGACAGGTGCAGCGTCGCCTGCCGATCTTCACCGGGCACCTTGTCGGTGACGATCGAGTACGGCTCGCGCTTCAACGCGGTGACCGCCTCTTCCACGGTAGCGAAGTTGTCCAGCACATACTGCGCCCACAGCGAAATGGCCAGGCCCGGCTTGTTGCCACGCTGCTGCGGATACTCCGATTCGACCAGCCACAGCAGGTTGGCGACCAGGCCCTTTTCGTTCATGCCATCGGTGGTCGATACGTCATAGCCGGTGGCCACCACCGAACCGTAGCGCGCGGTCCACGCCAGCGACTTCGGGCCGGCCTGGCCGCTGCGTGCGATACCGCGCGGCAGCACGTAGAGATTGGTCGCTACATCGACCTTCCAGTCCATCGAGCGCGCGGTGATCACATCGCCGTTGTCGCCCAGGTACACCGCACGCGTGCAGGCCAGCGCCGGTGTTGCTGCTGCGGCCAGTGCGACCGCAAGCAGTGCCGTTTCCTTCCACTTCATCCGTGCCATGTCGTTACGCTCCTTTCCCCGTGATCCATGGATATGACCCCATGCAGGGTGACACAGCGGTGAAGCCTCAGCGAACCACACGATCATGCAGCCAGAAACCTGCAAGCATCGCCGGCACGAACCACAGCGCCTCGCGCGATCCCACCGCCAGCCCGGCGATGGCAGGGCCCGGGCAATAACCTGCCCAGCCCCAGCCGATGCCGAACAACGCCGCGCCCAGCACCAGGCGCAGATCGACACCGCGCGCAGCGGGCAATTGGAAGTGCGTTGCGCAGGAAGGACGCGCGCGCCGCAGCACCCAGCGCTGGCCAACCGCGCTGACCAGCAGTGCAGAGGCCAGCACCCAGGCCAAGGTGGGATCGAAATCGCCGGCGATATCGAGGAAACCGAGGATGCGGCGCGGATCGGTCATGCCGGCCAACGCCAGGCCTGCGCCGAAAAGCGCGCCTGCCGCACCGGCGGCAGCCATCGTGCGGCTCATGCGACGCCTCCGCCGTGACGGATCAGGAATGTGGTCAGCATGGCGCAGGCCATGAACACCAGCACCGCCAGCAGCGACCGCTTTGAGCCGCGGGCCAGGCCGCAGACTCCGTGGCCGCTGGTGCAGCCGTTGCCCAACCGCGTACCGAAGCCGACCAGCAGGCCGGCACCGATCAGCTGCCACGCCGGCAAGGCGTCACGCAGCAGCGTACGCGGGGCTTGTCCTGGCGCGGCCTGCCACCACAGCACCAGCCCTGCCGCGGCAAGCAGGCCGAGCAGGAATGCCCAGCGCCAACCTCGCTCACCTGGCACTGCACGCATACTGCCAGCGGCGATGCCACTGACGCCGGCCACCCGGCCCGTTGTGGCCAGCAACAGCACCGCTGCCGCACCGATCAATGCGCCCCCCGCCACTGCGGCCCACGGCAGGGTCATGACCTGCCTCCGCTCATTCCATTCATTCGCTTGCCTTTTTATTTAGCATTTTCTAAATTAGCTTCTTCTAAATCAAAAGGTCAACCATGGCCCGCACCCCGCTCGACAGCGCCGCCATGGCCGAGCACGCTGCCCAGGCTGCGACGCTGCTCAAAAGCCTGGCCCATCCTGCGCGGCTGCGCGTGCTGTGCCGTCTGGTCGAAGGTGAAGCGCCGGTGCCGGAACTGCAGGCACTGACCGGACTCAGCGCATCCGCGCTGTCACAGCATCTGGCGGTGCTGCGCGAACTGGACATCGTCGCGACGCGGCGCGAAGCGCAGGCCATCCACTACCGCGTGATTGAAGGGCCCGCACTGGGCGTGCTGCAGGCGCTGCATGCCGCCTACTGCGGCGGCACCGCGCGTTGACGCTCAGCCGGCGTGCAGGGCTGGCTGCACGACGTTGTCGAGCAGATCCACCGGCGTCGGCGCGGAGCGATCGCCCTGGAGGGCACGGGTAAAACCCGACCAGTCGCTGGATGACAGCTGGCGCAACAGCGCCTCTTCCACCGGCAACGCGCGCATCGACCAGTATGGAAACTGGCGCTGGCCCAGGCGGCCGCGCGCCAGTTCGATGATGTCGACATGGCTGCCGGCCTGCAGGATGCGCTCGTACACCGAATCGATACCATCCGGCGGACCCTCGATGTACTGCAGGAACCGCCCGCCGTCATGCAGCAGCACACCGGTCACGCCCGCCACCTTGTTGAAGCGGGCTGCATCGTCGACCAGCGTCTGCAACCGTTCAGCGGAAAGATCCGGCAGCGCCTGGCTGACGTAGGCGATGGCACGCAGTGGCATGGTGCTTCCTTGACAAGATGTACACCCACGGTAGCAGTTGCGGACGAGTCCGTCTCAGCACCCGTGGGCGTTTCCTGAAGAATTCAGGTTGCCGCTGCCGGCAGACCCTCTACGCGTCGCGGCAACAGGGCTTCGAACACCACCTGTCCGGCCTCATTGCGCGCTGCGATGCGCCCCCCGTGCGCACGCACGAACTGATCGACGATGTACAGGCCCAGCCCCAGGCCCTTGCTGTGGTGGAAGCTGGCCTTGAACGGTTCGAACAACCGCGGCAGCAGCGCGTCGTCGATCCGGCCGGCGTTGCTGACCCGCAACAGCACGCTGCGCGGATCGCGCCCATCCACCTCCACCCTCGCCTCGCTGCCGTGGGTCAACGCATTGCCGACCAGGTTGGCGGCGACCTGGCCGAGACGGTCCAGATCGCCCTGCAGCCGCGTATCACCGTGCATGTCCAGATGGATCCGCTCCGCCCCATGCGCGCTGCCCGCCTCGGCCACCACCACACGGGTCACATCGGCCAGGTCGCAGGCACTGGCCTGCAGGCGCAGGCCGCCGCTGCGGATCCGCGAGAAGTCCAGCAGCTGTTCGACCATGCGTGCCATGCGCAGGGTGCTGGCCTCCAGGTATTGCAGGGTCTGCTGTGCACCCGCATTGTCCTGCGGGATCTCCAGCGCCAGCTTGTCACTGCAGAGCAGGATCGCCGACAGCGGCGTGCGCAGGTCGTGGGTCAGCACCGCGGCCATTGTTTCGTTGAGCTTGAGCGCGCGTTCCAGCGCCTCGTTGCGCGCCTTCAGCAGCTGCCGCTGCTGGTACAGCTCGATGAAGACATTGACCTTGCTCAGGATCACCTGCGGCGCCACCGGCTTGTGCAGGAAATCGACCGCACCGCTCTCGTAGCCCTTGAACACGCGCAGGGGATCATCCGGGGAGGCGGTCAGGAAGATGATCGGCACGTCACGGCTGCGATGCGAACCGCGCATCAGTTCGGCCAGGGTGAAGCCATCGATCTCCGGCATGTGCACGTCGAGCAGGGCCAATGCCACCTCGTGCTCGAGCAGCAGCTCCAGCGCCTGCGCGCCCGAGCCGGCCAGCAGCAGGTTGACCCCTTCGCGCTGCAGCAGGGCCTGCATGGCTACCAGGTTCTGCGGCACGTCATCGACGATCAGCAGGTTGACCGGGGTCTGCGACTGCGCAGGGTCCGGTGGCAGCAGGTTCATGCAAACAACTCCTTCAGGCGGCGACACATCAGTTCAAGGGGCAGCACGGCATCGGCGCCGGCGTGCTGCAGGGCGGAAGCCGGCATCATCGACGCCTCGGCTTCCTCGGGACATTGCAGCCAGGCATGGCCACCGGCACGGCGCACGGCGGCAACGCCCTCACTGCCATCACTGCTGGCACCGGTCAGCAGCAGGGCCAATACCTGCCCGCCGAACACCGCAGCAGCGGAGTCGAACAGTGGATCGATGGCCGGACGGGAAAACAGCACCGGCGCATCCACCGACAACGCCACCGACCCCTCATCCTCCACCAGCAGGTGGTAATCCGGCGGCGCGAACGTCACCGTGCCCGGCTGCAACGGCTGCTTGTCTTCGGCTTCGCGCACCGGCAAAGCGCAGTACGGCGCCAGCACCCCGGCGATGCGGCTGGTGCGGTCACGCGGCAGGTGCAGCACGGCCAGTACCGGGACCGGCAGCTTCGCCGGCAGTGCACCGAGCACCGCCTGCAGGGCCGCCACGCCACCGGCGGACGCGCCGATCACCAGCACGGCAGGACGCGCCGGCAGCGCCATCAGGCCACCTTCCGGTACAGGCGGTGCTCGCGCGAACAGACCTCGAAGGCGTCATGGTGGCACCCGAACTGCAGCGACTCCTTGCTGCCGAGGCCGAGAAAGCCACGGTGCACCAGCGCTTCGCGGAACAGGCCGACGGCGCGGTCCTGCAGGTCGCGGTTGAAATAGATCAGCACGTTGCGGCACGACACCAGGTGCACTTCGGAGAACACGGTATCGGTGGCCAGGCTGTGGTCGGCGAACACCACGTTGCGGCGCAGCTGGCGGTCGAGCACCGCACCATCGTAGGCGGTGGCGTAATAGTCGGACAGCGACGCAGTGCCACCGGCGGCCAGGTAGTTGCGGCTGAACTGGGCCATCCGGTCGATGCCATAGGCGCCCGCCTCGGCGGTGGCCAGCGCGGCCGGATTGATGTCGGTGGCATAGACGATGCTGCGATCAAGCAGGCCTTCTTCATGCAGCAGGATCGCCAGCGACCACACTTCCTCACCGGTGCTGCAACCGGCCACCCACAACTTCACCGAGGGGTAGGTGCGCAGCACCGGCACCACCTGCTCGCGCAGCTCACGGAAGTACGCCGGGTCACGGAACATCTCCGAGACCTGCACGGTGAAGAACTGCATGGCCTGGGCGAACAGTTCCGGCTCATGCAACAGCCGGTACTGCAGGTCGACCAGCCGTTCGCACTCATAGCGCTGCATCGCCTGGCGCATGCGCCGGCGCAGCGACGACACCGCATAGCTGCGGAAATCGTAGTGGTAGCGCTGGTAAAGCGCCTCAAGAAGGACCTTCAGTTCCAGGTCGAACAGCGCCTGTTCGTTCATTGCCGCGAGCACCAGACCCGGCACAGCGAGACCAGCTTGTCGACGTCGATGGGCTTGGCGATGTAGTCGTTGGCACCGGCCTGCAGGCACCGCTCACGGTCATCGGGCATGGCCTTGGCGGTCAGCGCGATGATCGGCAGGTCCTGCAGGTGGCGCTGCGCGCGGATCTCGCGCATTGCGGCCAGGCCATCCTTCTCCGGCATCATGATGTCCATCAGCACCAGGTCGACTTCGCGCTCTGCCAGGCGATCCACCGCTTCCTGGCCGTTGCGCGCGATCTCCAGCGTCACGCCCAGCGGCTCGAGCACGCTGGACAGCGCGAAGATGTTGCGCACATCGTCCTCGGCCAGCAGCACGGTGCGTCCATCGAGCACGGTGTCGCGGCGGCGCGCCTCGCGCAGCAGGCGCTGCTGGTCGGTCGGCAGGCTGGCCTCGACGCTGTGCAGGAACAGGGTCACTTCATCCAGCAGGCGTTCGGGCGAACGCGCGCCCTTGATGATGATGCTCTTCGAATAGCGGCGCAGGCGCTGCTCTTCCTCGCGGCCGAGCGCACGCCCGGTATAGACGATCACCGGCGGAAAGCCGACATCATCGTTGCCGGCCATGTGCTCGAGCAGGTCGTAGCCGCTGCCGTCGGGCAGCGACAGGTCCATCACCATGCAGTCGAAGGTGACCGTGCTGAGCTGCTCCAGCGCTCCGGCCAGGGTCCCCACCGCGACGATCTGCAGCTGATCACGGCCCAGCAGCAGTTCCAGGTTGTGGCGCAGCTCGCTGTCGTCCTCGACGATCAGCAGGCGCCGCACGTCGCGCTGGCTGGTCTGTTCCAGCTGTTCAATGGCCGTCACCAGCCGTTCGCGCGTGGTCGGCTTGATCGCGAAACCAATCGCGCCCAGCTCGCGCGCCACCTGGCTGCGGTCCATCGCCGAGACCACGTGCACCGGGATATGCCGGGTATCGGGGTTGCGCTTCAGCCGCTCCAGCACGCTCAGGCCGGACACGTCCGGCAGGCCGATATCAAGCAGGATGCCGTTCGGGCGCAGTTCGCTGGCCAGGGTCAGCGCCTCTTCGGCGGTCCCGGCCACCACGCAGTCGAAGTCCAGTTCATGGGCCAGGGTCACCAGCGCTTCGGCAAAGGTGGCGTCGTCCTCGACGGCCAGGATCAAGCGGCCAGCGCGTTGGCGACGACCGCGGTCATCGGCCACGCTGGGCACCGCCGTGGTCTGCGCCACCGCAGCCGTTGCAGGCGCCGGCATCGTCGGTACAGCGGCCGCGACCGGCGACGCCACCGGCGCCGCGGAGATGTCAGCGGCATTCGACGCAGGCGCGCCCTGCAACGGCAGTTCCAGGATGAAGCAGCTGCCACGACCCGGTTCACTGTCGACCTGGATGCTGCCGCCCATGCGCTCAGCCAGATCGCGCGAGATCGACAGCCCCAGTCCGGTGCCACCGTAGCGGCGGCGGGTGCTGCCATCGGCTTGGCGGAATGCCTCGAAAATGACCTGCAGCTGCTCGCGGGCAATGCCGATACCGCTGTCGCAGACCTCGAACCGGATGCGCCCCTGGCCACCCGCACGCACGTGCAGGCTGACCTTTCCATGCTCGGTGAACTTCACCGCATTGGCCAGCAGGTTCTTCAGGATCTGCTGCAGCCGCTGGCTGTCCACCACCAGCTGGCTGGGGGCAAGCGCATCGGCCTCGATCTGCAGGGCCAGGCCCTTCTGCCGCGCCATCGGCTCGAAGGTCTCGCGCAGGCGCTGCAGCACGCTGTCCGTCACCACCACTTCATCGGCCAGCTCGACGTGGCCGGCCTCGATGCGCGACAGGTCCAGGATGTCATTGATCAGCGCCAGCAGATCGTTGTTGGACGACAGGATCGCGCGCGCATACTTCACCTGTTCTTCGGTGAGCGTGCCGTCCTTGTTGTCGGCCAGCAGCTTGGCCAGGATCAGCGAGCTGTTCAGCGGCGTGCGCAGTTCATGCGACATGTTGGCCAAGAACTCGGACTTGTAGCGCGAGGTGGCGGCCAGTTCGTTGCTGTTGCGCACCAGCTGGCTCTGCGCGACCAGCAGCGCCTGCTTCTGCGCCTCCAGCTCGTGGGTGCGCTCTTCCAGCTGGACGTTGCTCTGTTCCAGCTCGGCCTGCTGTTCTTCCAGATGGCTCTGCGACTGCAGCAGGCTGCGGCTCTGCTCTTCCAGTTCCTCATTGGCCACGCGCAGCTCTTCCTGCTGGGCCTGCAGCTCCTCTCCCTGGCGCTGGGATTCCTCCAGCAGTACCACCAACTGTGCGCGTAGCAGCGATGCGCGCAGCGCCATGCCGATGGTCTCTGCGCAGCGTTCCAGCAGCTCACGATCCAGCTCGCGCTGCCCGCCCACCCGCGCACGGCCCAGTTCAATCACACCGACCACCGCACCATCGCTGCTGATCGGCGCAAGGATGCGTTCGCGCACCGGCAGCCGGCCCAGGCTGGTCTGCAGTTCGAGCATGACGGCGTCATCGCCGTGCAGATGGCGCACGCGCTCATCTCGGGCCACCTGCCCGGCCAGCCCTTCCTGCAACGCCAGCGACGCAGGCATGCCGGACGGCAATGCCAGGCCGCCGGTCAGCTGCAGTCGCCCACCTTCCATGCGGTAGATGGCACCGACCTCGGCCTCCAGTTGTGCGCCCAGGCTCGTCGCGGCCGCCTCGGCGATCTGCTCCGGACCCAGGTCACCGCGCAGGCTCATCGCCACCGCGTTCTCGGCCTCCTGCAGCCACAGCGCCCGCATCGCTTCGCGCCGCGCCTGGATGGCGCGGGAGACGATCAGCGCGATCATCAGGAACGCACACCCGCCAATGCTGCGGTTGACGAACGAGAACGCCGAGTTGGAGCTGGCCGGGGCGACGTTGTAGCCAATGATCAACAGGACACAGGCGACGCCGGCCACGATGAACGGTGCGCGCGCACTGCGCTGGAACAGCGTGACGCCAACAGCGAGGAAGTACGCCAGCCAAACGGCATAGCCCAGCGGAACCACCAGTTCCAACGCGATGGTCGCTGCCAGCAGTACGGCAGAGGTCATCCAGATCCAGCGGTCACGCGTAGTCGCACCAGGACGCATGCAGGTCGGTTCCAGAAGACAGGGGGTGGGTGATGGTACTCCGTGTCGTATTCAGCCGCACAGGACCATTGGCACGTGCCACGCCTGCACGCACCCTTCACACTGCACTGCCTAGCTTCACGTCCCTCCCAGGGGTAATGCTCATTTCCACGTGGACGCAGCTGCTTCTACGACGTCCGTGCTGACGGACCCTTCCCGCCAACTGCGACTGCTGATCGACAGCGTGCGCGACCATGCGCTGTACCTGCTTGATCCTGATGGCATCGTCTGCAGCTGGAACCCGGGCGCGGAGCGCATCAAGGGCTATTCAGCCGATGAAGTGGTCGGCACGCACTTTGGCCGTTTCTATCTGGCTGCCGATCGCGAAGCCGGGGAACCGCAGCGCCTGCTCCGCCTCGCAGCGCAGCAGGGCCACTTTGCCAGTGAAGGCTGGCGGGTGCGCCGTGATGGCTCCTCTTTCCGTGCCAGCGTAGTCATCGAGCCGGTCGTCGAAGCGGGCGAGCTGCTCGGCTTCGTCAAGATCACCCGCGACATCACCGAGCAGTGGCAGGCACAGCGACTGCTGCGTGATGCCCAGCGTGCACTGCGCAATACCCAACAGTTCGAGACCGTCGGCCGTCTCAGCCGCGGGCTGTCGCACGAGTTCAACAACCTGCTGACCACCATCGGCAACGCGCTGGACCTGCTGTCCCTGCGCGTGAACGGTGACGATGCGCGCGCCGCCGAACTGCTGGATGCGGCGCAGACCGCGACCGATCGTGGTGCGCTGCTGACCCGCCAGCTGCTGGCCTTCAGCACCGGCCAGACCCTGATCCGCGAACCACTGGATATCAATGCGCTGATACGGCAGTGGCTGCCGGACCTGCAACGCGCGTGCCCGCCCACGGTGGTGCTGGATGCCCAGCTGACACCCGGCCTGCCTGCGGTCAACACCGATGCGCTGCAGCTGCAGACGGCGCTCGCCAATCTGGTCGCCAACGCCGCGGATGCTACCCTTGAAGGCGGCCGCATCCTGATCGGCACTGCGCTGGAGCATCGCCTCGACCCGGATGCAGACTCCACGCTGCAACGTGGCTATGTCACCCTCAGCGTCTGCGATGAGGGTCACGGGATGGCGGCCGACATCGCCGAACGGGCGACCGAGCCGTTCTTCACCACCAAGGACATCGGCAAAGGCAGCGGCCTGGGCCTGAGCCAGGTGTTCGGATTCACTACCCAGAGCGGCGGCTTCGTCGACGTGTCCACCACGCCCGGTGTCGGCACCACGGTCAGCCTGCTGCTCCCCGCAATGGAGGACCCTGCCGATGACCGATGACCCGATCCGCGTATTGATGGTGGAAGACCAGACCGATCTGCGTGAGATGATCGGCCTGGCCCTGCGCGACCTCGGCATCGACGTGGCCACGACCGCCGATGCGCACGAGGCCGCCGCCCTGCTGAAGGGCGAAGCGCGATTCGACGTGGTGTTCAGTGACGTCAGCATGCCCAACGGCATGTCCGGCATCGAGCTGAGCGAGCATGTGGCGCGCGAACAGCCGCAGGCGCGGATGATCCTGTCGTCCGGTTATGCGCGCTCGCAGCTGCCGCCCCTGCCGGAACAGGTGGAGTTCCTGCCCAAGCCCTATCGGCTGCGCCAGCTGGTGCAGTTGTTGAAGCAGGCGTAGGCCACGGCACCCTGGCAAGAAGGCCTTGTGGTCAACCCTTCATCGCCCCCCGCTGGAACGACGCCAGCAACGTAGAGGCTGCCGCTGCCGGCGCCAGCCGACCGCGCGCCAGTGACCAGGTGATGCCGTAGAAGCAGGTCCAGTAGAAGTCCGCGAGCCACACTGCGGTGAAACCGACGTTGAACTCTCCGGCCGCCTGACCACGCAGGAAAAAGGCCTCGAAGCGCTCGCCGATCGGCGCCCAGCGCTCCGGCAGCAGATGCAGGTCGCCCTGGCGCTGCTGCTCTTCCATCATCCGCGCGAACAGCAGCGTTACCAGTTCCCAGTCCGCCAGCAGCGTGGCTGTGACCTGCTCCAGCACGTGGCGTGCATCACCGCCCTCATCGAACCAGACCGCCGCCGCTTCCAGACGCTCGAAGCCTGCGGCGAACAGTGCTTCGTCTATCCCTTCACGTGTCGGTGCAAACCGATACAGCGTGGCCCGGCTGATGCCTGCACCCTGCGCCAGTTCACTGAGCGTGCAGCGCGGATGGCTGACCAGGGTGGCTGCCAAGGCGTGGTGCAGGTCGCGGCGGGTGCGTGCTGCGGCAGGTCGCATGCAAAGCGCTGAGGTGTGGGTTCGCCCTCACGCTAGCATGAATCATCAATTAATAAACTGAATCAAAGATGATTCATTAGAATCACCGATGCGCTAAAACGGGTGTGCGTCCGGTGCACCCGGGTCGGTGCACGGCAGGGAACGCGTCACAGGCATCGAAGGAGACAACGCCATGCTGCATCCACTACGCGATATCGCTGTGCTGTTCGACGCCAGCGACACCGGCGACCGCGTTCTCAACATCGCCGCCCATCTGGCGCAGGCACAACAGGCCCATCTGGTCGCGGTCTCCACCGCCCAGCATCTCACCGACATCGCCAACGGCTTCGCGCGCGGCGCCGGCATCGCCGCCGCGCTCGACCATGAGGCGCGCGCGGATGCCGCCTGCACCGCGCAGCTGATGCAGAACCTGCGTGCCGTGTCCGAGCCGCTGCAGATCAGCACTGAACTGCGCATCGTCTCGGACTATCTGGGCGGCGCCGACCTGGCCCTGCAGTCGCTGTACTGCGACCTGATCATTGCCGGCTATCCGCGCACGCCGGGCGCCCCCACCGGCTGGCACCCGCTGGGAACGCTGCGCCAGACCGGAGTCCCGATGCTGCTGGTGCCACCGCATTGGCAAGGCGACCAGGTCGGGCATCGCATCGTGGTGGCCTGGAATGCCAGCAAGCAGGCACGTCGTGCGGTGGCCGATGCGTTGCCGATGCTCGCACGTGCAAAAGCGGTGCACCTGCTGATGGTCGACACGCCCAAGGCCGAGGCCGCACCGGGCGCCGAGATGGCCCAGCACCTGGCGCGGCACGGCGTCGAAGTAGAGATCCAGGCGATCAGTTCAAGCCAGGGCGGTGTTGCCGCAACCATCCGCCAGCACGTGCTCGATGCCGACGCCGACCTGCTGGTGCTGGGCCCCTACAGCCGCAGCCGGGTGGTTGAGCGCGTGCTCGGCGGGGTCACCGAGGATCTGCTTGCCGAAGTACCGGCGCCCTTGTTCGTGTCGCACTAGTAGCACCCTGCCCCGCCCGGCGGTAGCCGGTCAGCGATTGCCCGGTGTGCCGCCGGAAATAGCGGCACAGGTAGGACGCATCCTCGAAACACAGCCGCTCTGCGATGCGTCCGATCGGCAATTCGCTGTAGGTGAGCAGCGCCTTGATCTCCAGCACGACCTGGCGATCGATCAACGCCTTGGGCGTTTCGTCGAAGCACTCGCGGGTCAGCTGCGAAAGATAGAACGGGGTGATGCACAGCGCGTCGGCATAGGACTGCACGTCGCGCTGGCGCGTGCTGCGCTCACCGACCAGTTCCCAGAAGTTCCAGGCCAGGCGCTCGCGCCGGCTGACCTGCGCCACGGCCACGCTGCGCGCCGGCAGCAGCGTTGCGAACTTCAGGAAGAACGTCTGCAGCAGGTTACGCAGCATCACGTGCCGATAGCGACCGCCATTGTGCTGCGCATCCATCAACTGCTGCAGCCAGCCCTGCAGAAGCGGCACTTCCAGCGGCGACGGCACGCAGTGGGGCTGATCGTGCAGGAACTTGAACAGTGCATTGGGCAGCACATAGGCCACCTCCGATGCCAGTGCCTTGGGCATCAGGCAGACCACCGCCAGGAAGCCGCGTGAGCGCTGCCGCAGCAGCGCCAGCGTGTCCTCTGCCAGCACCAGCACATCATGACGCTGCAGCGCTACCTCGCGGAAGTTCAGTGCAAAGCGCGCGCGCCCCGATACGCATACCAGCACCGCCAGATAGGCGTGGCCGAACGACAACGGGAGGCCCTGACCTTCGGCCAGCGTACTGACCTCCAGGCGCATGGATTCGTCCTGGTCCAGAAGCTGGGGTACGCGGTCCATGGGCCGATCCGGCTGTATTCCGGGCCCCAGCATACCCGGGCCCGGCGATGAGTTGTGAAAAGTACCGAAACCATCAAGGTCCCGCTCTGGGCCGGCCGCGCCTGGCGACCTAGCCTGTGCACTCTCCTTTTCCCCTTGGAATCGACATGCAGCTGCACACCGAACGCTTGATCCTTCGCCCCTGGCGAGACACCGACGCCGCCGATCTGTACGAGTACGCCCGCGACCCGCGGGTGGGGCCGATCGCCGGTTGGCCGGTGCACACCAGCGTCGAGGAAAGTACCGAAATCATCCGCACCGTTTTCAACCAGGCCGAGGTCTACGCACTGCAGAGCCGCGAGGATGGCCGCGCCATCGGCTGTGTCGGCATCCTGATCGGCGCTGACAGCAACTTCGAGATCAGCGACCGCGAGGGCGAGATCGCCTACTGGATCGGCGTACCGTACTGGGGCCGCGGGCTGGTCCCCGAAGCGGTACGCGAAGTGATGCGGCATGCGTTCATGCAGCTGGAGCTGGAAGCGCTGTGGTGCGGCTATTTCGCTGACAACCTGCAATCACTCACCGCACAGAGCAAATGCGGTTTCCAGCATCACCATACCGAAGTGAACAAGTTCAACAGCTTCCTCGGCGACTACCGCACCGAGCACATCAGCCGCATCACCCGCGAGCAATGGTTTGCCCTGCAGGCCGCCACACCGGCTCGAGCAGGATTCAGCCCGACGTGCGCTGCATGAACAGAAGTTCTGGCGTCGAGGACGCTTCGACCTGCTGGAAACCGAGATCGCGATACAGGGCCACGGCGGCCGTGTTGTCACGATAGACGCGCAGGGTGAGCCACTGGATACCGTCTTCGCGCAGCGCCTGTGCACTCAAGGACTGCATGAGCAGCCGGCCAAGGCCGCGCCCGCGTGCCAGCGGGGAAACAATGATGCGCCCCAGGTGCGCGGTGCCGGCGCCGGTCATCCAGTACTGGCCGAATCCCAGGCACTGGCCCTGCTCGTCCAGCAGCACCCAACCCGGGCGCAACGCGAGCTCAAGCGCCTGCGCGAACCGCTCCGGCGGTAGTGGAAACGGCACACCCGGGCCCGCCCAGCGCTGGGTGGCTTCGGCGGATTCGGGCCAGCTGGCGACGGCGGCGTAGTTCGAAAGCTGGACGGGGCGAAGGTTGGGTTCCATGACATTCATGGTGCGCCATTTGCACCGGATAGACACGCCGCATGGCGGCACTTGAGTTTTGTCATAGGACAATAAACAATTCCACGCGTCCGGCCATGCTCGCCCAGCCCGACCGCCCTTTCTGTCGACCCTATCGGTACATTCCATGTTCAAAGGCCTCAGCGCGTTTCCGCTCACACCCCTCACCGAGCATCAGATCGATCTGCGTGCATTCGGCGGACTGGTCGAGCGCCTGGCCGATTCCGGCGTTGATTCGATGGGCGTCCTGGGCTCCACGGGCAGCTACGCCTATCTTGAAAGGCCCGAGCGCAAGCGGGTGTTGCGCGAAGCACTCGCGCATGCCGGGGGCGTACCGGTGATCGCCGGCATCGGTGCACTGCGTACCCGCGATGTGCTGGAACTGGCGCTGGATGCCGAGGATGCGGGTGCTGCAGGCCTGCTGCTCGCCCCCGTGTCCTACCAGCCCCTGAAGGATCAGGAGGTACAAGCGCTGTTCGAAACCGTATGCGCAGCGGTGCGCACGCCGATCTGCGTCTACGACAATCCGGGCACCACGCATTTCCGCTTCACCGATGCACTGCATGGCCGGATCGCCGCGCTGCCCAACATCGCTTCGATCAAGATTCCGCGCCTCGCAGATGATCCGGCCGAGGCGGCCGCCCGTGTTGCTGCACTCCGTGCATGCGTTCCCGCGCATGTGACGCTGGGCGTCAGTGGTGACGCCTCGGCGGTGCGTGGACTGCTGGCAGGGTGCGATGGCTGGTATTCGGTGACCGCCGGACTGTTCCCCGAGGTTGCGCTGCAGATCATGCGGGCCATGGGTAGTGGCGATGAAGAGGGTGCTATTGCCCTGTCTGCGCGGCTGGCGCCGCTGTGGTCGCTGTATGACCGGTTTGGCGGAATTCGCGTCATGGCCTGTGCGGCGGCCCTGCTGGGGTTGTGCGGCGAGGACTGCCTGCCGCTGCCGTTGCAGCGGCTGCGGGGCGGCGAGCGCGAGGAGGTGGCGGCGGTGCTGGGTGGGCTGGAGTTGTTGTAGAAGCCCGGCGAGCGGTTGCCGTGCAGTGTGGCGGGTGGTGAGCCCGGCCCTCGCCCACAGCCTCACCGGGTCCTTTGCCTTGGTTCAGATCGCTTCCAGAAACTGGCCGACCTCACGACTGCACCGTTGAAGCTTCCTCATGGTTGCGTCACAGTTCCCCACTTCCGATGGAGGTGCAAAATGCATGGAATGACCCAACACATCAGGATGGCAACAGCTGGAAGCACACTTATGCTGTTGGCTGCCTGCACCTCTGTCGGCGACACGCGAAGTTCCGGACCTGTAGCCAGTTTCTCGTCCAATCAGGATCCCTTAGCCGCGGCCACGTGCGTCCGCGACGCATGGGGAGAGGTGAGCATCGGAGGATCACGATGGCAGTATGTACTTGAGCCCCGTTCCGATGGCTACTCTGTGTCGACCTCCAGCGGCGGCGTCCCGGCAGAGTTTGTTGAGGTCGCCCCTCGAACTGGAGGGGGAAGCGATATCAAGTTCTACAGTAAGTTCCTGAAGCGTCGACAGGCACGCTACATCGAAGCCGTCACCCAATGCGGTGTCCGCTCACCGTAACTCCAAGTCTTGAGCCTCGCGAAGGTCACAGCCTTTGCCGGGATGCTGGCCCTGACGTCAGCCGGAAGGATACGACCGGCGGTCGAAGATCCTGCGAACGCAGCAACGATCTGCCTGAATCGCTCGGACCGGAGGCCGACGCGACGCTGTTCGCCCGCACCCGGAGGGTCCGTCGAAACCACTTCGGTCCTGGATTGGGTCAAGGCTCACTCACCGGCATATGCGCCGCTTTGCTTTTGGGTCGGCCATCCGGCCCCGCTCCGGGTAGGCAGCAGTGATCTGGAAGGAGTAGTGCATGGCGGCAATCTGTCCGCGGCGCCTTTTGGCTACGTGATGGCCCGCCACCTCAGCCGCGCGGTGAACGCGCCGCGGAACAACAGCGGGAATCTGCTGGTGCAGATCGCCTGGAATTGGCGACACCAAGACGCGAATTGCGCTCTGTAAGGCCCGCGAAAGCCCGGGGCCATACCTTTCCCCTTCGCAGTACAACACAAGCAGCAGAGCGCTATTCGCGCATCAATCTTTGCATGGGGGCAATGTGGCGGGCTTGGGTTGGTTCGACGGAATGGTCCTCGGCTTTTTGCTGGGCGTCGCTGCAAGCGCAATTGCCGCATTCCTCACCCTTCGTGAGAAAAGGCGGGACAAATGACCGCAGCTCAAGTCTCCCCAGCGAGGATGGCGCCGACGGAGTAGAACTCCGGCACCAGTCCGCCGGACCTGCCGCTGAGGCCGCGCGATGGAGGCTTGCCGCCTCGGCCGAGCAAATGGCGCGTCACGACATTCAGCAAGCCGGCCAAATGCCACAAGCCATTGATATATGGTGACCCCGGCCCGATTCGAACGGGCGACCTTCCCCTTAGGAGGGGGACGCTCTATCCAGCTGAGCTACGGGGCCATTGGCAGCGGGGAAGGATACCGCGTCTGGCTGAATGGACCAAGCCATCGAAAGGCTGTGGACAGGCAAACACCTCTAAGCTGACGTTCCCCGCTCCCGCCCGCCCCATCGATGCAGATTGTCTGGTCGTCCCTTTCCGCCCTCGGTGACAGCCGTTGGCTTCTGCCAATGGCGCTGGTGCTGCTGCTCACCCTGCCCTGCAGCGAAACGGGCCTGAAAGCGCGATGGCTCAGCGCCATCGCAGTGGCCGCATGTGTGACGCTTGCATCCAAGCTGGCCTTCATGGGCTGGGGTATCGGCATCAAGAGCCTGCACTTCACCGGTTTCTCCGGGCACGCGGCGATGTCCAGCGCCGTGTATCCAATGGTCGGGGTGCTGCTGGCGGGACCCGAAAGACGCGCCCGGGTGGTCGGCCTGATGAGTGGGGTGTTGTTGGCGGTGGCCATTGCCTGGTCCCGCGTCCCCCTGCACGCACACAGCCTCTCTGAAGTCATCGCCGGGCTGGGCCTTGGCCTGGGCTGCAGCGTATGGGCGCTGCGCGGTACAGCACCTTCCAGACGCCCGAGTGCTGTGACCGCCACGGCCGCCGTGCTTGCCGGAATGTTCCTGCCCCTCACGCTGCCTGATATCCAGACCCATCAACTGGTCATCGCACTGGCAAAATTCATCTCCGGCAGGACTGAGCTTTTCCAGCATTCCTGAGAACTGCAAAGGGCGCCCCACATTTCCTTCACGTACCTTGACAGAGCAAACGAATAGCCGCCAACATAGCGGTGGAAAAATTTCCCTCACGGAGTAGGAGACCCCGTAGATGAAGAAGATGATTGCCGCCCTGGCCCTGCTGGGTCTGTCCTCGCCGGTGTTCGCTCAGGAAGCTCCTGTCGCCACCGAAACCAGCGCCGAAGTCGCGAGCGCCGAAACCGCTGGCGCCGCCGCCTCTGGCACCCTGACCACCGCTGCATCCATCGGCCTCGGCGTTGCAGCCGCAGCCGTGGTCTACAGCGTCGCCGCAGACAGCAGCAGCGACGATGCCGGCAACAACAACGGCGGCACCACCAACCCGCCGGGCGGCACCACCGGCTCAACCGGTACGACCGGCACCCGCTGATCGAAACGCCGTTGTAGTACCCACGCCCTCGCCGGGCGGCAGTTCGGCGAGGGCTTTTTCATGCCCGTTCGGGCCAGGAATGATTAACGATGGACTGCAAGCGTCTCGTCGCCGCCATGGCGTTCACCCTCACCATGTCAGGCTGCATGTGGGCCCCCGGCCAGCACATGCGCTCGAATTCCCTGATGGGTAGCAGCCAGCAGATTGGCAACGATCAGATCGAGTTGATTCCGATCACGCCCAAGCTCATCGCCATGGAGCGCGGCGCAAAGAGCGCCCCCGGGCTTCCGGCCTCGTTGATGCAGTACCAGCCTGGCCCCTATCAGATCGGCGCAGGTGACATCCTGTACATCACAGTCTGGGATCACCCCGAACTGACTGTCCCGGCAGGCCCGCAGCAGCAACTCAGTGCAGCCGGCCGCCTGGTGCAGTCCGACGGCACGCTGTTCTACCCCTATATCGGCAAGGTCACCGCCGCCGGCAAGACACCGGCCGAGCTGCGTGAAGAGATCACCACCCGACTGGCCCGCTACATCGAAGCGCCGCAGGTGGATGTCTCGATGCTGACCTATGCCAGTCAGCGCGTGTGGGTCACCGGCGCCTCGCGCCAGCCGGCCACGGTGGCACTGACGGTCACTCCGCTCACCCTCGGTGATGCCATCAGCCAGGCAGGCCTCGACCCAGCACAGGCCGACCTGTCCGGCGTCCGCCTCACCCGCGACGGCACCACCTTCACCATTGATCTTGACGAGCTGGGCCGCAATGGCGGCGGCGATACGAACGTCTTCCTCAAGGCGGGCGATCACCTGTATGTGCCGTATCTCGACCGCAAGGAAGTCTTTGTCGTTGGTGAAGTGAACCAGCCCGGCGCCATGAGCTTCAAGACCGGCGGGATCTCACTGAGCCAGGCGCTGGGTCGCGCGCGCGGTCTGCTGCAGACCACCTCCAACGGCAACGCGGTCTACGTGATCCGTGGCTCGAACGACCTCCAGGACACGCCGTCGCAGGTGTTCCACCTGGAAGCCAAATCGCCCTCCGCTTTCGCCGTTGCCAGCCAGTTCAACCTGCAGCCGGGTGACGTCGTGTTCGTGGGCGCAGCTGGCGTGACACGCTGGAGCCGCTTCGTGAACCAGCTGCTGCCATTCACCGCCATCATCAGCAACGCAGCCAGCGCGCGCAACGATCTGGACAATTGACGAGGCTTCAGATGAGCAGGAACGCTCTCTCCCGCCTCGTGCTCCGGAGTTTCCGCCTGGGCCTGCTGGCTACCGTCATCGCGGTCTCCGCAGCCGGCTGCGGTGTTGTCGGTCGCAGCAGCGTCAAGGCAGTGCAACTGGCCGTGCAGGGTAAGCCGGATGTGCAGCCCAGCGCCGAGGACGTTGCACGCAACCGCTATCCGCAGATCAAGGTCAACGGACCTGCTGGCGGCGCAGTGCTGGTGCTTGGCGCAGTGGATGGTGGCCGCCAGGCCTGGTATAGCAGCGAACGCAGCATCGTGTTCCTGCGCAATGGCCTGATCGAAGCGACCCACGGCGGTACTCCCGAGCTGCAACAGATGCGGATCATTGGGCCGAACCCGCTGCTCGACCTGCGCAAGGTGAAGGATGGCGACGTCGTGCAACGACGTTACGACCTCATGCCGGACTATCGCTTCGACATGAAGGTGACCGGCACCCTGCACCCGCTGGGCACGGAGAGCGTTGAGATCCTGGGCCGGACGCGCGAACTGCTGCACGTGCGCGAGGAGCTGCGGGGTGACGGCTGGAAGCAGCAGAACCACTACTGGGCGGACCCGTCCAGCGGCTTCATATGGAAAAGCCGCCAGGCCATCGCGCCGGATGCCCATCTGGAAATCATCCAGCTCAAACCCTATTCGCCGGACCTGCAACCCCGATGAAGCCGCAACTGATCGTGATGGCCCTTGGCGCTGTACTCGCCAGCACGGGCCAAGCGGCCTCTCCCATCCAGGTGGAAGCCTTCGGAAACGTTCGCTCGCCGGGACCCCATACCCTGGCAAACGATGCCCGGCTCAGCGCCGCAGCCCTTGCCGCCGCACCGGACGAGCATGCCTACATGGCGGGCGCCGCGCTGCTTCGCACGAACAGCCTCGAAGCGCAGGCACGCCTGAAAGCGGGGCTGCTGTTCGACCTGGAAACACTGGCAGCTCTTGAGGACGCGCCAGAGATCGCCGACGCAGCGTCCCGGATGGCCCGCGAGTTCGGCGCACTTCCCATTACCGGGCGCGAACCGCAACTGCTCGAGCCGCGCTCCCTGGAAGCCGATCGCCCGCAGGATCGGCCGGCCCGCGCAGGCGATCGACTGATCTACCCGTCGCGGCCAGAGACAGTGACCATCGTGGGCGCCGTCCCCCATTCGTGCTCGTTGCCGCACGCTGCAATGCAGGATGCGCGGAGCTACCGCAACCAATGCGAGCTGCTGCCCGCAGCCAGTCCGGACGACCTGTATGTGATCCAGCCCGATGGCCGGGTCACGAAGATCGGCATTGCGCTGTGGAACCGTAGCGCACGGACAACGCTGGCGCCCGGAGCGGTGATCTACGTTCCCATCGCGGGATCTGCCGTCCGGTCCGCCACCCCCGATATCAACGATGAAGCCGCGCGCTTCCTCGCCACCCAGGTGCTGGACGCGCCGGGAGTTCCAGATTGATGTGCCGTAATCATTTGCCGCTGGCTCGCGCCGGCGCCGCCCTGTTGAGCCTCAGCATCAGCGCAGCCCTGTACGCCCAGGAAGCTCCCGCCCCCACCGCCAGCGACTGGGGCGGCATCGGCCTGCTGCAGACCCCTTCCGCGCGCATGAGCGAAGAAGGCGAGCTCAGCCTTACCGCAAGTCACACCTCGCCGTACAGCCGGTACACGGTGGTGATGCAGCCCCTGCCGTGGGTGGAAGGTTCCTTCCGTTACATTTCGGTTGCCAATCGCCGTTATGGCTCACAGTGGCTCAGCGGCAACCAGAACTACAAGGACAAGTCGATCGACCTCAAGCTGCGCCTGTGGCAGGAAGGACGCTGGCTTCCGGAAGTGTCCGTCGGCGCGCGCGATCTTGGCGGCACGGGGTTGTTTTCAAGCGAGTACGTCGTTGCCAGCAAGCGCTTCGGCGCGTTCGACGCAAGCCTCGGCGTGGCAACCGGCTATATCGGCAACCGTGGCGACCTGGACAATCCACTGGGCGCGATCGACGACCGCTTCAAGGAACGCCCCGGTGTCAATACGCCGGGCGACTTCAATACCAGCGCGATGTTCCGCGGACGGCTGGGCGTATTTGGCGGCGTCAGCTACCAGACCCCCTGGGACCGCCTGCAGCTGAAGCTCGAGTACGACGGCAACGATTATCGCAACGAGCCGCAGCGCAATAACCAGAAGCAGTCCTCGCCCATCAATCTGGGCGCCGTTTTTGCGGTGAACGACAACGTGTTGCTGCACCTGGGCTGGGAGCGCGGGAACACCGCCATGGTCGGCATCACGCTGCGATCCAACCTGGCCCAGGCCAAGCCCATGACCAAGCTCATGGACCCGCCCCCGATTGCCCGCAACCCTGCAGCGCAGGGCGAGCCGCAGACGGTCGCTACAACCCCGGCGACAGCAGCCACCGACTGGTCATCCATTGCCCGGGAGCTGGAGGAGAACGCCGGCCTGCGGGTGAAGCGCATTGATCGAAGCGGCCAGGAGCTGATCGTCAGTGCCGAGCAGCGCCGCTTCATCTACCCGGCACAGGGCATTGGTCGTGCGGCACGCATTCTTGATCCGCAGACGCCTCCCGATGTCAGCTGGTGGACATTGCGCAACGTTCGCCTGGGCCTCCCGGTTGTCGAGACCAGCCTCGAACGCAAGACGTTCAACCAGTACCTGGACGACCGCACGGACCTGGCGACCGTCAGCCGCCATGTCGAAATGAACGCCCCGTATGCAAGGCGCTCGGAAACGCTGTACGAAGCCCCGCTGAAGCGCTTCGACGGTGCGTTCAATGTCGGCTACCGGCAGAGTGTGGGCGGCCCCGACGGTTTCATCCTGTTCCAGGTAGCTGGGATGTACGGCGCGACCTTCCGCTTCAACGAAAACCTCTGGCTGAGCGGCACGGCCAGCTACAACGCCTATAACAACTACGACAAATTCAAGTACGACGCCCCCAGCCGGCTTCCGCGCGTGCGTACCTATGTGCGCCAGTACCTCACCACCTCGGACTTCACCCTGCCCAACCTGCAGCTGACCGGCACGAAGCAGCTCGGCCGTGACCTGTACGGCATGGCCTATGCCGGCATGCTGGAGTACATGTATGGCGGAGTCGGCGGCGAAGTCCTCTATCGCCCGATGGACGAACGCTGGGCGCTGGGCGCCGAGCTGAACTGGGTCAAGCAGCGCGATTTCGACCAGCGCTTCAGCTTCCGCGACTACAGCGTGACCACGGGCCATGCCACGCTCTATTACCTGTGGGGTGACCAGCGGCGCCTGATCAGCGCGGTCAGCGCAGGTCGATACCTGGCCAAGGACTGGGGTGCAACCGTGTCGGTTGCACGCATGTTCGACAATGGCGTAACCATGGGCGCCTACGCCACCAAGACCGACGTTTCATCCAAGGACTTCGGCGAAGGCAGCTTCGACAAGGGCATTTACTTCTCGGTGCCTTTCGACTTCATGCTGCCGCGCTCGACCCGTGCCCGCGCCGATTTCATGTGGAACCCGTTGTACCGGGACGGTGGCGCGCGCCTCTCGCACTCCCACAGCCTTTACCAGCTGACATCCGAGCGCGACTCGGAGTTTTTCTACCGAAACTTCGACGCCATTGCGAAGTGATACCGGCACAGAACGAAGGCGCCCTGCAAGGGCGCCTTCCTCTATCTACTTCTTGAACACACCGGCCAGCACGTCGCCGTCGAACACCAGCAACGACGAGATCCGCCGCCGCTCCATCAGCACCAGCGCATCCTCAACCCGCGTCCCTACGCTCACCTGGGCTGGTGAGGCGGTCATCAGCTCGGCCGCGGACTTGTCAAACACCTCGCGACCATGACGCTCGAGCGCACGGCGAACGTCGCCATCGGTGATGATCGCGTAGCTGGTGCCGGCCCGTACGATCGCCAGGCCGAGGCTGGAGCGGGTAATGGCCCGCAATACGTCCATCATCGTTGCGGCTGCGTCCACCACCGGCAGATCGCCAGCAACCATCTCGTGCTCCACGCGCGACAGCAGGCGCCGCCCCAGCGAGCCACCCGGGTGGAAGCGCGCGAAATTCTCCGGCTGGAAGCCTCGAGCCTCCATCAGTGCAACGGCAAGCGCATCGCCCATCGCCAGCGTTGCCGTGGTCGATGCAGTGGGTGCCAATGCAAGCGGGCAGGCTTCCTGCGAAACACCCGCATCCAAGTGGCAATCCGCGGCCTGGGCCAACGTGGACGTCGCACGACCGGTGATCGCCACGAGGAAATTGCCGTTGTCCTTCAGGAAGGGCAGCAGCTTCACCACCTCTTCGGTTTCGCCGGAGTAGGAGATCGCCACGAATACATCAGTGGCGGTGACCATGCCCAGATCACCATGGAACGCTTCACCCGGGTGCATGAAAAAGCTGGGAGTACCCGTGCTGGCCAACGTCGCGGCGATCTTGCGCCCGATGATTCCTGACTTGCCCATGCCGCAGATGATGACCCGGCCCTGCGAACCCAGCACCTGTTCCACGGCCTGGGTGAACTGCCCATCGAGCCTGCCGGCGAGCGCGGCGACAGCCGATGCCTCGATCTGCAGGACGCGCTTGGCCGATGCAATGTGATCGACGACTGATACGACGGAGGACATACCTTGTTTCCTTCTGATGATAATTCGTAGCGCACCTGCGTGCGCTGCGCTTACCCGCGCAACCCTGCGCCGGCTACTGCACCGCTCCAGCGGCGCTCCATCCTGCAATGAGGGGCGCGTATGCTGCCGGCAGATCCACGCCGCCTTCGGCAAGAACACGCTCGGCCACCTCGCGTCCGACGCCACGTCCGCCCTGTGCGCCTGCAATCACGTCAGCGGCTGCCAACACCAGCGGATGCGCGTCGGAAGGCGCATAGAAGCGCCCTACCCGCCCCGCCAATGGCAGGTCTACGACGTCGTCCCCCACATAGGCGATCTCGGCCTCATTGATTCCAAGATCCCTGCAGATGGCGGCCAACGCATCGAGCTTTTCGAGGCGACCGGTCACCGCCACATCCATGCCGAGTTGTTGGATCCGGAAGTCCAGGGAGGGGCTCGCCTTGCCCGACAGCACGCCACACCGGATGCCATGCACACGCAGCAATGCGACGGCCAGGCCATCGCGGACGTTGAACGTCTTGAACTGCTCGCCCTTGCCATCGATGTGCAGGCCACCATCAGTCAGTACGCCGTCCACGTCGAACAGGACCAGCTTGATCGGCCCCCGGTACTTCGCCGATTCCATGTCAGGCGATGTCGAGCTTCGGGAACGACTTGACCAGATCATCGACCGCCTTGATCTGTGCCAGGAACGGCTCAAGTGCGCTCAACGGCAACGCGCTCGGGCCATCGCAACGCGCGTTGTCCGGATCCGGATGCGCCTCCAGGAACAGCCCTGCCAGGCCAACCGCCATACCTGCGCGCGCAAGTTCCACTACCTGGCGGCGGCGGCCACCGGAGGCCTCACTGCCCGAGTCGCGGCGCTGCAGACTGTGGGTCACATCGAAGATGGCCGGGAGGCCACCGGTGGCCTCGATCATCTCGCGGAAGCCCAGCATGTCCACGACCAGATTGTCGTAGCCGAACTGCGCGCCACGCTCGCACAGGATGATCCGCTCATTGCCGGCCTCACGGATCTTGCTGGCGATGTTCTTCATCTGCGACGGGCTGAGGAACTGCGGCTTCTTGATGTTGATCGCCCGGCCAGTACGCGCAATGGCAGTGACCAGATCGGTCTGGCGCGCCAGGAACGCAGGAATCTGCAGCACGTCGACCACTTCGGCCACGGGAGCCGCCTGCTCCACTTCATGGACGTCGGTAATCACCGGCACGCCGAAGCGGCGCTTCACTTCCTGGAAGATGCGAATACCTTCTTCCAGGCCAACGCCACGGAAGGACTTGATCGACGAGCGATTGGCCTTGTCGAACGAAGCCTTGAAGACGTAGGGAATACCGAGCTTGCCGGTGACCTCGACGTACTTCTCCGCCGCAAACAGCGTGGAGTCGAGGTCCTCAAGGACGTTCAGGCCGCCGAACAGGACGAAGGGGAGGTCGTTGCCGACGGCAACAGCGTCATTGATGGAAACGTTCATGAATTGATCTCGTTTGAATGATTTGAAACAAGCCGCTGCCAAGTACCGTCTTCAGGGGAATATCGCTTCACTACCCGAGCGGGCGCGCCCACGATCATGCTGTAGTCCGGGAAGTCCCCCCTCACGACAGAATTGGCCCCGACCACACAACCGCAGCCGAGAGTCGTTCCTGCCTGAATACGGGCGCCGATACCAATGAAGCAATTGTCGCCAATTTTGGTCGAGGAAATCCTGTCAGGCTGATCGAAGACAGGGACGTCGATCAGATCGAAGGTGTGGTCTGTATCAGTGACAAACACATCGCCCGAGATCAGGCAACCGCTGCCGATAAGCAGTTTTGAGCCCGCTATGACATGAAAGTTCTGTCCAATCGATACATTATCAGCGATAAACAGCGCACCCTCGCCATGACATTCAGCACGCAACCCGGGAAAAATGCGCACCCGCTTACCGACATGTATCCGCCCAGGACGCAACAGAAATGTTGGAGGCCCAATGTAGCTTGGCCATCCAAACCGCCCGAAGACGAGCTTGTAGATGACAGCCCTCGCCGCCCATAAAATTCTGTACAGATTATGCATGGTGCCCCCATACGCCTCTCAGGCCATTCCTGCCGCACCCCATGATTGACGTCGATGCACGCATAAGAAACCCGTCAGATGAACAGATATTCGATAAGGTGATTTCTGTGCTGATATGCACCCTCCCCCCATACAGCGACGACGAAGTACAGATTGACAGCTCCAACAATAAACAGGGGCAGGAATACGGCAAACTTTACTCTCCGAGAGCAGCCATACATCCACACGGACACCGCCGGCAGGAACAGATAGATGAATCGCATGAAAATGCTCATGTACGCAGACGCGAACATGGCAATGGCCGCCAGCAACAGTACTGGCATGTACTTTCTGTAATCACCCAATTTCCATGCAAAACCAGCTGCAAGCAACGACAAACCAAAGATCACGAATGCGAAGGACTTACCACTTCCTTGTTCATACCAGCCGGACTGCGCCGCTCCACCCGTGTAATAAACAATCTTTCCCGTCAGATAATTTGTGTACGCACTGAAATATGCAAGAGCCGCAACTGCGACAATAGAGATTGAAACGAAAACACCAATCCTCTTCCACGCAAGAGGCGCAAGAAAAAGAACCGCAGAAATATGAAACTGGCTTGCCAAAATAACAAGAAGCGCAAACTTCTTGTTGTTTTGCGGATAGAATCGATCATAGGCCAGCGCGCAGATCAGACCTGCAGTCAACTGCCTGATCGTGTTCAACGGAAGACCCGGAAAGAGCATCAACGGAATGAGCGCCAAAAGCATTCGCTCAGTCCGCCAGCGACAAAGCACGCAGAAGAGAAATAGATTGAGGGCACTGTACATGCCGTAGAAGTACTTGAAATCGTACCCGGCAGCACGGGCCAGAGCAGCAAGAAGCTCATAGCCAATCTCAAATCCACTGCCCAGCTGATAGTAATTCTCGTACATGGAATAGTCATTTCCATCGTACTTGAACACGTACAAACCAACCAGCAACAGGACGACGCAGCACCTCAGGAAAAGGCGCATACCGCCACCATGGCCATTTACAGGCTTCGCGACAATGTCAGAAGAAAATCGCACTTCCAGACCTCCGACACCAAAATAGCGATAAACAGCGTAGAACGAGATGCGGCGAAAACCACGGCCGGTGGCGGCACAGCAGGCCACCCCCACTTCCGGATCTGCACGATGCAGACCTCAACACAACGAGCCTAGGCACACGCGCTTGCCTCCCAGCAACCAGACCGCAAGTAGGCCGTAGAAGCTCACCGCCACGGCAAGTGCATAAGGGTTCGTAAGCAGGACGCGGTCCGCAAAGAACACATAGGCGGCAAGCACTAGGCGCAGAACCAGATAGAAGAGCCCACCGAGGAACGCGAACAGCACCAGATTATCAGCCGTAGCAGCAAACCACTTCATCCAAACAAACAGCCCCATCAATGACATCGCCAGGACAAGGGTGATCCTGGCGCGCCCATTGATCTGCATGTACTCAAGCACCGGCCCACATACGCTGGAAAGGGCCAATCCGGCAGAAAGAATCAGAACTGCGGCGGGGAAGTCTGGGCCCGCCACCCCCAGCATCATTGGAATGAACGGAGAAATTACCGCGATTCCAGCCAGCGCCGCGCAGGAAAGCAGCAAGGTCCTGATCTGCAACCACCGAACTCTCCGCTGCCGTTCGGAATCGTCGCTCAGCGCGAGCAGCAACGGCTCGGACGTCTTGGACATGGCCATTGCCGGGAACATGGCAGTCAACGCAAGCATGTACACAAGGTCATACTCTCCAGCGGTCTCCACGCCCATTACCGCATTGATGATCAGCACATCGACGCGATCAACTGCCGCCAGGAGCGCGACTGGCAACCCGATCACCAGCATTTCGCTAATCACTGATCTGCCTCGGGCAACCGGTATCGCTGGATCAGCCCCCCCCTTCAAAGCTACCCGAAGGTACTTCCACAGTTGCAACAGCGAAGTCCCCTGCGCGACGAACATCGCCGCAGAGGCCGAAACAGCAGTGGGATGCAACCAGGCGAATGCAATAAGAAGCGGTGCACGTAGAAGCCGCTGATGGAAATTCAGGTGGATCTGGGCCCGTGCGGGGGAGCCCACGTGCCTCCATATCGTGTTGGCCAGGTTGTAGCAGATGGTCAACGGAACAAGCAGCACACCCAGGGCGAAGACAGGGAACCCTACTGTTCCCGCGAAGGCGTAGTGGGCGAGCAGCGGGTAGGCGAGGAGAAGGACAGCGGCGCCGGCCATGGCAATCGTCATGACCATTCGTACAGTCCTGGCCACACCTGCCGAGTCTCCCTTCTGTATCAGGCGGCTGATCAATCGTTCGCCCCCCAATGCCAGGAACGGGATCATCAGTGTCGAGAAGTTGGCGCCCACCCGGAACTCACCAAACTCCGCGGGGCTGATCAATCGGGTCAGCCACAGCGTCGCCCCCAGCATCAGCGCATTGCCGAGCAGATTCGATGCCACTCCCCAGTAGATTCCTTTGGCCGTCATTCCTTCGTCACCAGAACGGCAGGACTTGGCGCAGCGTCAGACGACGTCGTCTCGGGCTTCACAACCATTTCCGCGATTACCGCGGGTGCGCGAAGGTCGGCATCGAGCCAATGCCCCTCGATCAGATAGCGTGCCTTTGCTTCTGCAAAGATCGCTTGGGGATTGCGCCCGCCAATAAGCTCCGAGACAGTCTTTCCCTGTATGGAATCAATGGCTTCTACAAGCCCCCCCTCTCCATCCAACCGCACGATACCCGGAAGATGATCGTAGAACGCGCTCCCCAACAGGATAGAGGGAATATTGGCCATGTAGGCGTCAAAACCGGTCATCGAGTTGACCGTCACCACCACCGCCGCTCGCGACAGATCGTCCTTCAGCTCGGCGCTCGAAAGCGCCACCTCCGGAGTCGATGAGATGAAGTCATACAGTTCTGCACTGTACTTGCGCCGATACAGTGGATGCTCCCGGACAAGAACACGCCCGCCGAGCTGGCGAACAGCGCGAACCACCAACTCGACGAACTGCGCATCACCAAGACCAAGCGGGTTGTGGTGAATATTGTTCGCATCATCCGGAACCTGCAGTGCCACCAGGACTTGTGTAGCGCTGGAGGCTCCCGCGTTCGCCACCGGCTGCACACAGGCGGCGTAGCGCTGCTCTGGATATCGCGGCATCGGCAGTGTTTCCCACTCCACGGGCAAACGCGATACCGCGCTCATGCCGCGGGATAGCATGTGGTCAATGCCCCTGAATACCCGATTGCGCTTGAAGCGGGTTCGCTTCTGCGGAGCCTCGGCGGAGTAGTTTTCCCCCGTCAGCGCCTCCACTTCCTGGCGGAAAGAGCAGTTGGCGTTGACCCCCACCGGGTCGAGGATCGTCGTCCCACCCGGTCCCTGCTCGAAGTGGAACTTCGGAACATCGGGCCAGTCACGGGCCAGGCAGAACGATAGCGCCTCGCAGGCAATCCGGGTGTCACCTGACATGATGACGCGGTCCGGACGGAATTCACGAAGGATCTCCGATACCGCGTTGACATACTTCGCCGCGCGTTCGCGCACGCGCAGGTCAGCCCCTTTGCCCGCCCCCGAAAGGATGTACGAGTGATACGCGCCGATGCGATCCAGTTCGGCGACGTCGACCGAAGCGACTGCCGACGAGGCTTTTGTCGCCTCCCAGGGAAGCAGACGGACCGACTTCCGCTCAAGCGCCAGATAGAGGTAGGCGCTCGGAAACAACGCGAGGTGGAGGAACTCAGCCTCACCGTCCCGCAATCTGACTTCATCTTCAATGGCGGAGAAGAAGCGGGCGAACGTATCGTAGTAGACGACGGTGAGGTACTTCATGCTCGATAGCTTGTATTGGGAAAGCCTACATACGAAGGGCCGACATGACAGGCCTTTGGCCTGGCCCGGTTAGTTTCCAAGAACGCGCAGCACCCAGTTCCTGGCAGATAGTCCGACGCGAACCGATTCGTCGTGGGGGACGCCTTCGCGCTGAAGGAACTCCCTGGCCACTTTCGGCTCACGCCGGTCGATCAGATACATACCCTTCTGGGAGTAGACCTCGTAGTTGACGATATCCTCATTCGTCGTCACCAGCAGGCGCTGGGCGCCGATTGCCTCAATCGTCCGCATCGTCAGGCCCAGCTGACCGGGCCTGTTCACGTCAATCACAGCACGGCTCTCGGCGATGCGATCAACCACTTCGGGAAGCGGCATGCCCTTGAAATCAACGTACTTCCTGGCGAACCGGCGGAAGCCCGTATCGAACAGGGAACGCAACCTGAAGAGCATGCGGGAAGGGTAATAGCAGTAGACGAACACCCTCATTCCATCCTTCTCGAGCTGTTCGATGATCTGCTCAAGCACCTTGTAACGGTCTGTATGGATGGTGCCGATGAAGCATGCGTCGTACGTGAAGCCACCGGTCCAGTTGGCTGCACGCTCGAACTCTCTGCCATAGAACAACGGGAGGAACTGCATCTGCGGATTGGCATCGACGTCTGCGCGGTCAAAGGACAGCACCGCATCGAACTTGCCCAGCACCTTGCGTGCGTTCGGGTTGTAGTGCATCGAATCCCACAGGTACAACACAAACTTTGCACGCGAATGGATGCTGCGAAGCCGGTCGAGGATGCTGCCGGACACGGCCTCTGCGCGGATGATCAGAACAAGATCATAATCGCGGCCGCGGGTCTGCTCGATGATGTCGCCATAGTACCGCTCGATCTTTCTTGCGAGAAAGCGGCGGTCCACACGGATAAGGGCCTTGGTCAGGAAATCCGCGCCCGGCCTGTCGCTGAAGTAATCGACAACGGCCCCCAACTCCTCAAGCTCGCCTTTGATCAGCTTCTCATAGCCGAAGAACATCGGGGCGATGAAGAGCACACGCTTCCCCTTCAGGGATTCGCTCACAACCTGCCCCTCCGATCGCCCATCAATCTTCACTTGAGCAGGCCCTTCGCGCGCATTTCATCCACCGACCGCTGGTAACCGGAGTCTTCAATCTGCTGGGTCAGTACCCATGCGGCAAAGCGCTTCACGCCTTCAGCAAAGGTGACGCGCGGGCGATAGCCAAGAGCAGCCTCAGCGCGGCTGAGATCGGCGAAGTTATGCCGGATGTCACCAATGCGGTAGTTGCCGGAGATGCTGATCTCTCCACCCTTGCCATACGCGTCCTTCAACGCGCTTGCGACGGTGATGACATCGGTCGCTTCGCCGGTGCCCACATTGAAGGCTTGGCCACTGACATCCGCATCGATGGCCGAAACCGTTGCCGCTACCACGTCGTCAATGAAGACGAAATCGCGGGTCTCCTTGCCATCCTCGAAGATGTTGACGCCCTTGCCCTGCAACAGCAGGGTGGAGAAGATCGACAGGATGCCGGTATAGGGGTTCTTCAGTGATTGACCCGGGCCGTAGACGTTCTGATAGCGCAGGGCGATACCCTGAATGCCAATGGCGGCGGCCCCCACCAGCACCAGCTGTTCCTGCACCTGCTTGGTGATGCCGTAGATCGAGCTCGGATGAATGCGGGATTCTTCGTCGGTGGGCAGCGGCTCCACCAGATCGCCCGTCGCCGGATCGCGGCATTCGAAGATGCCCTTCTGCAGGTCCGCGTCGACGCGCGCCCCCGGATAGACCGGGCCGCTGGCACCCTTGTACTTGCCTTCGCCGTAGATCGAGCGCGAAGACGCGACAACGACCCGCTTGACAGACTCGCAGCCCTGCACCTTGTTGCCGATCAGGTCGAGGAACAGCGAAGTACCGCGCACGTTGACATCAACATAGCGGTCAATTTCGTACATGGACTGGCCGGTTCCCGTTTCAGCTGCCAGGTGGACGACAACGTCCTGGCCGGGCAGCACTTTCAGCCAATCCTCGCGCAGGCGCACGTCGCCCTTGACCACCACGGCCTCGGGCGGCAGCGAAGCCAGCAGCGCCGAACCTTCCGGGTTGTCACCGTGGATCTGGGGCGAAAGGTTGTCCAGAACCGTCACCTGGTCGCCACGAGCGACCAGCGCGCGTGCCAGCGCACTACCAATGAACCCCGCACCACCCGTAATCAGTACTTTCATGCATATCTCCGCAGTTTCTTGAAGTGCGTCGCGGTCCCGCGTTCTGCAGCAGCCGTGACTTCCGTGTCAGGCAGAGCACCCGGTGGTGCTCTGCCGCGTTTCCCCGTTACCGGGTCGACTTGTATTCGTAATAGCCGTAGCTGTAATAGCCGGTCGCACGACGCTCGACGGCATTGAAGATCGCCCCCTTCAGCTGCACGTTGTTCTGCTCGAAGCGCTTGCGTGCAAGTGCCAGCTCCTTGGGCTGATTCAGGCCGAAGCGCGCGACCAACAGACAGGTGCCTGCGTGATGGGCGATGATCGCCGCATCGGTGACCGCGAGGATCGGCGGCGTATCGATGATGATGAGATCGAATTGCTTCTCCACCGCTTCCAGCAGCTCCGTAAAGTTGCGGTGCATCAGCAACTCCGAAGGATTCGGCGGCACATCGCCGCGCGAGATGAAGCTGAGGCTGTCGAGGCCCGGCACGGTACGGATGGCGGTTTCCAGTGTCGCTTTGCCGACCAGCACGTCGGACAGGCCCGGCGTCTGGGTCGCGCCCAGCGCCTTGTGCAGCGTACCCTTGCGCATGTCGGCGTCGATGATCAGCACGCGCTGACCCGCCTGCGCGATCACAGCTGCCAGATTGGACGAGACGAATGTCTTGCCCGCGCTCGGACTGGAACCGGAAATCAGAACGATGTTGTTCTTCGCCTCCAGACGCGCAAAGTGCAGGCTGGTCCGCAGGCTGCGCACCGCCTCCACTGCCAGGTCCGCCGGATCCTTCACCGCCAGCAGATGCAGCTTGCCGTCGGCGCGGAACTTGCCGCGCACCGAATCGGACTGCTGACCCGGGCTGATCGGAATCGATGCGTAAACCGGCAGGCCGATTTCTTCGATCTGCGACGGATCCTCTACACCGCGATTCAACAACTGTCGCAGCAGCACCAGGCCAATCGACAGGAACGCACCAAGCAATGTGCCCACCAGCACGATCAAGCCCTTGCGCGGCTTCACCGGATTGGCTGCATCCACTTCGGCAGCATCCACGATCCGCACATTGCCAACCGTGCCGGCACGCGCGACATCCAGCTGCTGCGCCTGATTCAGCATTGCGGTGTACATCTCGTTGCTGACCTGCAGGTCGCGGCTCAGGCGCAGAAGTTCCTGTTGAGCTTCCGGCAGTTGCTTCACCTGCCCTTGGAACCCATTCTTGCGCGCCTCAAGATCCCCGATCTGGCGCATCAGCGCCTGGTATGCCGGGTGATCGCGAGTGAACTTGCGATCCATCTCGGCCTGCTGCAACCGCAGCTGCTGGATGCTGGTTTCAACCGCTACCTCCTGGTCCAGCAGCCCCTTGGTCTGCAGGGTCAGATCCACCGAGTTGGCGCGGGTCTGGTAGGCGCTCAGCGCCTTCTGCGCAGCGTCAACCTGATTGCGCACATTCGGGAGCTGCTCTTTGACGAAGGTCAACTGGGCAGAGGCTTCGGCAGAGTTCCGCTCAACATTCTGCCGGACGTAGGCCTGGGCGACCTGCTGCAGGAAATTCTGCGCGACATCCGGATCCGAGTTCTCGTAAGCCAGCGTCAGGATGCCAGAGTCCTTGCCGGACTCGCTGACCGAGACCTTCTTCTGCAGTTCGTTGACAACAGAAAGGTGGCGCTGACGCACGATCTGGAAGCGCATTCCCGGGTGGGCGCGAATCTCGGCGACCTGCATGGTGACCCCCTTTCCGGAGGCAACCTTGCCCACACTCCCCTTCACCAGCAGGTTCTCGTCTTCATCAAACAGTTCGTAACTGCTGTTGTCACCGACAATCAGGGTCAGCGGCTGCGCAATCAGGCTCCGCGGCACATCCAGCTGGAACACATCCAGCTTCTCGCCACCCCAACCAAACCGGCTCATGCCGAAGCGCACGTCCGCCAGCGTATCCGGCGCAGAACGCTCGGCCTTGCGCGCGAAATAGCCACCGAGAACCGGGAAGCGGTTCGGCTCAACCTCGATATCGAGCCTCATCGCGTTGACCGCACTTCCCACAACAGCTCGGGACGTGATCAGCGCGATCTCTGTGGTCGCCTCGGCCGACCCGGTTCCGATCCCCAGCGATTGGCTGAGATCCGACAGACCCGGAAGACTGGGCACTTTGGATTCCACCTGTACGATCGCATCGGCCCGATAGACCGGCGTTGCCAGCAGCGCATATGCTGCCGCGGCAACCAGGAAGGCTCCGGTAATCCCCGCGATCCACCACTTATGGTCAATCAGCGTTCCAAGCAGCTGCCGCAGGTCGATCTCATCGCTATCGTCCTGTACTGGACTACGGGTGTCGGTGGTCATCTATAAGAACTCTTCGAATCAAGGTTGCGAGCGGTGGGAAAGAGTGATGCGATTCGCACTAGAAGTGCCGCGCCCAACTCTCCACGCCCTCGGCCATCAACTTGTAAACATGCTCGAACGCCGGGCGCTGCTGGCGATAAGGATCAGGAATCTCCCGATCCTGCTGCCACTTGCCCAGCAGGAAGGTCTTGCCGGAAGCCTGGGGGGCGATCTCGGCAATGCGGCGAACGTGCTTTCGCTCCATGGTCAGCACCAGATCGGCTGCGCCCAGGATGGCGTCATCGATCTGGCGGGCACGATGGGCCAGGCCATCCAGCCCCTGCTCTACCAGCAGCTCCTGCGCGGTGGCATCAATACCGTGCCCAACCAGCGCACCAAGGCCAGCCGAAGACACCTGGATGCCTTTGCCAGAGACAGCCTCTCTCAGCATGGCCTCCGCTGAAGGGCTGCGGCAGATATTGCCCACACATACAAAAAGAACGTTCTTGAACACTGATCTGGATCCTGTGGCATTCCTTGCGACGCACGCAACCAGAAACAACCTGGAACGGCAGCAGCCGCACAGCATACCTTACACGCGCATTACAGGTGATGAAATCACCAACAGATTCATGGAATTACGTCGCAGTTCCAGGATACAGCTGCCTTAATAGGCCGACTTCTGCCCCAGCACTTTCAGTGCCGTCAGCACGATGATCCGCACATCCAGCGTCGGGCTCCAGCGCCGGATGTAGTCGATGTCGTACTGGACGCGCTTCTTCATCGAGCGCAGCTCCGGCGTCTCGCCACGCAACCCATGCACCTGCGCCCAGCCCGTGATGCCAGGCTTGACGTAGTGCCGGTGCATGTAGCGCTCGATCACCCGTTCATAGTGATCGTTGTGCTGGATCGCGTGCGGCCGCGGCCCCACCACCGACATGTTACCGCCCAGTACATTGAAGAACTGCGGCAGCTCATCCAGGCTGCTGCGACGTAGGAACGCGCCGAACCGGGTCACTCGCGGATCACCGCGCGTCGCCTGGGTGATCTGCCCGGTACCCTCTGCATGTACGCGCATGGAACGGAACTTGAGCATCCAGAATTCCTTGCCGCCCAGCCCATGACGCTTCTGGCGGAACAGCACAGGGCCCGGCGAACTCAGCTTCACACCGATCGCCAGCAGGGCAAACAGCGGCGCCAGAAGGATCACCGCAATGCCTGCCACAACAATGTCCTCAACCCGCTTGAACAGACGGAAGCGATGATCCACCAGGCCCTGGCGCACGCCAATCATCGGCACGTCACCCACCTGGTGCACGCCGGGATTCAACGCGCCCAGCCCCGTGGTGTCCGGAATCAGGCGTATCGGCACCGGGAATCGCTCGATCTGCTTGAGCATGTCCTTGATTGCAGCCGCATGCCCCATCGGCATGGACACCCAGACCTGGTCGAACTCACCCCGGTGCTGATCCATGTACTTCGGGACATCCTCCAGGACACCCAGCCGCTGCGGGGAGTCCCCACCACGACGGGTGGCAATATCACCGGCACTGGCGAAATAGCCAACCACGTCCTTGCCCAGTTCCGGCTTCCCGCGCAGCAGGCGATGCAGCCTCAGGGCAGGCGCCCGCAGCCCGACCAGCAGGATGCGCTCATGATCCATGCCCCGCGAGCGCAGGCGATGCAACTGCACCCTCAACAGCACGCGCAGGGCCGACATGGCGCCCAACCCGAGGACATACCAGCCAACAAGCCAGGCGGAGGGCACCGCGTCAGCAAGGCCAACCAGCACGACATAGAGGGAAAACAGCGCGAAGGTGCCGGACCAGGCCAGCAGCAACAGCCAGAGGTCCGCCAGAAGGCCCCGGATCCGCCAGTTGCGGTACACCGGCGCTACAGAGAAGCAGACGATGGCGCTGAGAATCACCGCGCCGAACACGATGCGCTGGGAGGAGTCCGGCGCGCCCGTTCCGTTCAGCAGCATGTGGGAGAGCACTGCCATGCCCGGCAAGAGCAGCAGATCGCCCAGGCGCAGTCCCAGCTCAAGGGCGGCCCGGGCCTCGACGCGGCGGCGACCTGTTCGGGCCCGCTCCGCGCGAAGGTCTTCTACTGATCCATGTAGCAAAGCACTTCTCCATTATCGGCCCGACACGACGCCGAAGGATTCGTCGTCACGTGCATGGACTCCCCTTCCAGCACGGCTTCGTCGGGATTTCGTCAATCAAATGTGGAGGCATTGTGAATGAAATCACACACAAAAGATAGGAAAAGCTTGAGGCAGAAGTCGTTACCGTACACCTCGAATGAGTGCTAAGTAATTATAAATATTAGTATTTTTTAATGTATCGCAATGCTTCAGGATGCGTCGATTTGCGTCAAGCCTGAACCGGCCGATGATCGCGCCAACGCCCGGAACGTCAACGTATTGACGATCCCGCACACCGCCCCACCCCGCACCGCACCAAAGCCCAACCACCGCCCTCTGCTACCATCGGCGGTTCTGTTCATCGCGTCCCCCACCTGCCCGCGATGGCGCCAAACAACGTAACGAAACACAGGAGTCTGCATGTCTTCCGAGCTGCTCAAGTCCCTTGGCCTGGACGCGATCAACGCTGGCACGTACCTGGGCAACGGGGAGTGGTCGAGCGCGACCAGCGGTGAGCTGATCACCCCGGTCAACCCGACCACCGGCGAGCCGATCGCGCAGGTCCGCGCAACCACCGAGGCCGAATACGAGACCGTCGTCGCGCGCGCCCAAGAGGCCTTCAAGGTCTGGCGCACCACGCCGGCCCCGCGCCGCGGCGAAGCCGTGCGCCTGTGCGGCGAAGCACTGCGCAAGCACAAGGACGCCCTGGGTTCGCTGGTTGCGCTGGAAATGGGCAAGAGCAAGCCGGAAGGCGATGGCGAAGTGCAGGAGATGATTGACATCGCCGATTTCGCCGTGGGCCAGAGCCGCATGCTGTACGGCTACACCATGCATTCCGAGCGCCCCGGCCACCGCATGTACGAGCAGTACCACCCGCTGGGCCTGGTCGGCATCATCTCGGCCTTCAACTTCCCGGTCGCGGTGTGGAGCTGGAATTCGTTCCTGGCCGCCATCTGTGGCGACGTGTGTATCTGGAAGCCGTCCAACAAGACGCCGCTGACCGCCATCGCCTCGCTGAAGATCTGCAACGACGCCCTGCGCGAAGCCGGCTTCCCGGACATCTTCTTCCTGATCAACGATGCCGGCACGGCACTGTCGGAGAAGATGGTCGATGACCGTCGCGTGCCGCTGATCAGCTTCACCGGCTCGACCCAAGTCGGCCGCACCGTCAACGAGAAGGTCGCACGCCGCCTCGGCCGCTGCCTGCTGGAGCTGGGTGGCAACAACGCCATCATCCTGGACGAAACCGCCGACCTGAAGCTGGCCGTGCCGGGCATCGTGTTCGGCGCGGTCGGTACCGCCGGCCAGCGCTGCACCACCACCCGCCGCCTGATCGTGCACCGCTCGATCTACGCCGACGTGCTGGCCACCCTGGTCAAGGCCTACAAGCAGGTGGAAGGCAAGATCGGCGACCCGACCGATGCCGCCAACCTGATGGGCCCGCTGAACAGCGATGGCGCCGTGCAGCAGTTCCTCAATGCCATCGCCCAGGCCAAGGCGGCCGGCGGCACCATCGAAACCGGTGGCACCCGCATCGACCGCGCAGGCAACTTCGTGCTGCCGGCGATCGTCTCCGGCCTGAAGAACAGCGACGCCGTGGTCCAGCACGAGACCTTCGCGCCGATCCTGTACGTGATGCCGTACGACAGCATCGACGAAGCCATCGACATGCAGAACGGCGTGCCGCAGGGCCTGTCGTCCTCGATCTTCACCCAGAACCTGAAGACCGCCGAGAAGTTCCTGTCGGCCGCCGGCAGCGACTGCGGCATCGCCAACATCAACATCGGCACGTCCGGTGCGGAGATCGGCGGCGCCTTCGGTGGCGAGAAGGACACCGGCGGTGGCCGCGAGTCCGGTTCGGATGCGTGGAAGGTCTACATGCGCCGCCAGACCAACACCATCAACTATTCGGATTCGCTGCCGCTGGCCCAGGGCATCAAGTTCGACCTGTGATGGCAAACGACGCCGAGACGTCTGTGGGTCGGATCCCCGCAGGGGCTCCGACCCTCGACTTCACCGGCCGCCGCGTACTCATCGCCGGTGGCAGCAAAGGCATTGGCCGTGAAATGGCGCTGGCGTTTGCCGGCGCCGGTGCGCAGGTCGCGGTCTGCGCCCGCGGCCAGGCCGGCCTGGATGCCCTGCGTGCCGATGCATTGGTACAGGGTGTCGAGTTGCACACGTTTCCTGCCGATCTGGCCGACCCCGGCCAGATCCAGGCCTGGCTGCAGGCCGCCGCCGATGCACTCGGCGGCATCGATGTGTTGGTCAACAACGCCACCGGCTACGGCATGGCCGACGACGAAGATGGCTGGGCCGCCAGCCTGCAGATCGACCTGATGGCAGCCGTGCGGGCCTCGCGCCTGGCCCTGCCCTGGCTGCGCGCATCCAGCGATGCCTGCATCCTCAATCTCTCTTCGATTGCCGCGCAGCAGCCGCGCCCCGGTGGCGCGCCCTACGCCGCCGCCAAGGCCGCGCTGTCGCACTACACCACCTCGCAGGCGATAGCGCTGGCCAAGGACCGGATCCGGGTCAATGCCATCGCACCGGGCTCGATCGAGTTCGCTGACGGTCTGTGGGACCGCCGCCGCACCGAAGACCCCGCCCTGTACCACGGCACCCTGGCGAAGATCCCATTCGGTCGATTCGGCCACCCGCGCGAGATCGCCGACGCCGCCCTGTTCCTGTGCTCGCCACTGGCGCGCTGGGTCACCGGCAGCGTGCTCAACGTGGATGGCGGCCAGGTGTTGATGGGCTGATACCGCCCCCCGGTAGCTGCCAACCTTGGTTGGCATGTCTTTCGTCGACCAAGGCCGACACCTGCCATCGCATCCGCCGGGCATGGGATTGCCCGGGCAGAGGCACTATCATGTGCACACTGCCAAGGAGGACCCCGATGAGCGTGGCACCCCGACAGACAAGCGCCCTGGCCGTGGTCAGCCTGGTCATGGGCATCGCCAGCTGGACCGTCCTGCCCTTCGTGGCCAGCATCGTGGCCATCATCACCGGCCACATGGCCCGCGCCGAGATCCGCCGCCGCCCGCATGAACTGGAAGGCGATGGCCTGGCCGTCACCGGTCTGGTACTGGGCTGGGTGATGGTCGGCGCCGTGATCGCCGCCATCCTGGTCTTCATCCTGTTCTTCGGTGGCCTGGCGTGGCTGGCGGCGGTGTCGAACTGACGCCATGACCGCCTCCGACAGCACTGAACGCTTCAGCAGCCGCGTCGCCGACTACGTCCGCTACCGGCCCGATTACCCGCCCGCGCTGCTGGACTGGCTGCACGGTCCGATGGGCGTCAGCCACCAGGCGCTGGTGGCCGACATCGGCGCAGGAACCGGCATTTCCAGCCGTCAGTTTCTCGCCAGCGGTCATCCGCTGGTGGCGGTCGAGCCAAATGCCGCCATGCGCGCCGCCGCCGAACACTGGCTGGCACCCCAGTACCCACGCTTCTCCGCCGTCGATGGGCGCGCCGAGGCCACCGGCCTGGACAAAGCCAGCATCGATCTGGTCAGTGTCGCACAGGCCTTCCACTGGTTCGATACCGTGGCGGTGCGCGCCGAGTGGCAGCGCATCCTGCGTCCAGGTGGCCTGGCACTGATCTACTGGAATTCGCGCCTGCTCGATGCCAGCCCGTTCCTGATCGGCTACGAACAGCTGCTGCTGGACTACGGCACCGACTACACCGCCGTAGCCGAGCGCTACCAGGACGATGCCACCATGCAGGCCTGGTTCGGCCCCGGCCTGCGCGGCAGGGTGGAGCTGCCGAACGTGCAGCATCTGGACTTCGATGCCCTGCGCGGGCGCCTGCTGTCCTCCTCCTACGCACCCCAATCAGGTCATCCGCGCCACGCGCCGATGATCGACGCTCTGCGGGACCTGTTCGCCGCCCACGCGGTCGACGGCCAGGTCGCTTTTGAATATCGAACCCGAGCCTTCCTCGGCACGCTGGACTGAAACCTACGCATGTATTCGCTTGCCCGCCCCTTCCTGTTCTCGCTCGACGCCGAGCGCGCCCACGGCCTCGGCTTGTCCGCACTGGACCTGGCCTATCGCACCGGCACCACGCCGTTGCTGGCCGCACGCATCGCGCCGATGCCCAGCACGGTGTTCGGGCTGACCTTCCCCAATCCGGTCGGCCTGGCCGCCGGCCTGGACAAGAATGGCGAGCACATCGATGCATTGTTCGCGCTGGGTTTCGGCTTCGTCGAGATCGGCACCATCACCCCGCGCCCGCAGGCCGGCAATTCGCAGCCGCGCCTGTTCCGCCTGCCGGAACACAACGCGATCATCAACCGCATGGGCTTCAACAATGCGGGCGTGGACGCGCTGGTGCGCAACGTCGAGCGCGCGCGCAACCGCCGTGGCCTGCTCGGCATCAACATCGGCAAGAACAAGGACACCCCCAACGAACAGGCCGTGGACGATTACATCGCCTGCCTGGACAAGGTCTATCCGCTGGCCGACTACATCACCGTCAACATCTCCTCGCCCAACACCGCCGGCCTGCGTGAGCTGCAGGAAGAAACCGCGCTGCGCCAGCTGGTCAGCCAGCTGCGCGACCGCCAGGAAGACCTTGCCGCCCGCCACGGCCGCCGCGTGCCGATGCTGGTGAAGGTGGCGCCGGACCTCAGCGAACGCGACATCGATGCCGCTGCCCGCGTGCTCGGCGAGCTGCAGGTGGACGGCGTGATCGCCACCAACACCACCATCGACCACAGCAAGGTGGCTGGCGATCCGCTGGCCAACGAGGCCGGTGGCCTGTCCGGTGCGCCGGTGCTGGAGCAGTCCACGCTGGTGCTGCGCCGCCTGCGCTCGCGCCTGCCCGAATCGGTGCCGCTGATCGGCGTCGGCGGCATCCTGTCCGGTGCCGACGCGGTAGCCAAGATGGCCGCCGGCGCTGCACTGGTGCAGTGCTACAGCGGCCTGATCTTCCGTGGCCCGGCGCTGGTCTCCGAATGCGTGGAGGCGATCCGTCGTCGCCGCGAAGCGCCGAGCCGCGGCGCGGTGGCCCCACTGTGAGCGCGCCCATGGATACCGTCGACGGCAACGCCCCGCTGCGCTGGACGCTCACCCGCAATGCGCCGCTGCAGGCGCTGAACACCTTCCATGTGCAGGCAAGCGCAGCACAGCTGCTGGAACTGCACGATGCTGCATTGCTGCCGGACGTACTCGCGCTGCCCGACGTGGCCAGCGGCCCGCTGCTGGTACTGGGCAGCGGCAGCAACGTACTGATCGCCGAAGACCTGCCCGGCACCGTGCTGGTGTTCGGCAACCGTGACATCAGCTTCCTGGAACACCGCGCCGACCATGCGGTGATCCGCGCCGGCGCCGGCGTGCCCTGGCATGGCCTGGTGATGTGGTCGCTGCAGGAAGGCCTGTCCGGGCTGGAGAACCTGGCCCTGATCCCCGGCACCGCCGGTGCCGCGCCGATCCAGAACATCGGTGCCTACGGCGCGCAGGTCGGCGAGTTCATCCAGGCCGTTGAAGCCTGGGACTGCGAGGAACAGGCCTGGGTGCGGCTGGACAACGAACAGTGTGGCTTCGCCTACCGCGACAGCGTCTTCAAGCAGCAGCCGGATCGCTACCTGATCACCGCCATCGAGCTCAAGCTGCCGCTGCTGCACGACCTGCGCATGGACTACGCCGGCATCCGCGAGGAGCTGCAGGCGCAGGGCGTGGAGCTACCGAGCGCAGTAGACGTGGCCAACGCGGTGATCGCGATCCGCCGCCGCAAGCTGCCCGACCCGGATGTACTGGGCAACGCCGGCAGCTTCTTCAAGAACCCGGTGCTGCCGCTGGAACAGGTCGACGTGCTGCTGCAGTACTTCCCCGAGCTACCGGTGTTCCCGGCAGACCGCGAGGACAAGCGCAAGGTCTCGGCGGCATGGATGATCGAGTCCTGCGGCTGGAAGGGTTTCCGCGAAGGCGATGCCGGCGTTGCGCCGAGCCACGCGCTGGTGCTGGTCAACCACGGCAATGCCAGCGGCGCTGAATTGCTGGCGCTGGCACGTCGCATCTCGGCCTCCGTGCTGGAGAAGTTCGGCGTGCCAATCGAACCGGAGCCCCGCCTGCTCGGCGCACAGTGGTGAACAGCCCCGCCCTTTCCCCCAGCGCCACCCCGATGCGGGCGGCGCTGCTGATGCTCGGCAGCACGATGGCGTTCGGCCTGATGGCCGTGGCCATCCGTTATGCCACCCGCTACGTGCCGACCCAGGAAGTGGCGTTCTTCCGCAATGCCTTCGGCCTGCTGGCGCTGCTGCCGATGCTGCTGCGCCCCGGCCACGCGCCGCTGAAGACGCAGCAGCTGCCGCGTTATTTCGTACGCAGTGCGATTGGCCTGGGTTCGATGCTGTGCGCATTCTGGGCACTGGGCCACCTGCCGCTTGCGCAGGCGGTTTCGCTCTCGTACTCCACCCCGTTGTTCGTCACCATCGCCGCCGTGCTGTGGTTGGGCGAGACCGTGCGCGTGCGCCGCTGGGCCGCGGTGGTGGTCGGCTTCATCGGCGTGCTGGTGATCGTCCGCCCCGGCACTGCCGGCTTCACGGCTGGCAGCCTGGTCGCTGTCGGTGCGGCCGTGCTCAGTTCGCTGGTGGCGATCCAGATCAAACAGTTGACCCGTATCGACAGCGCAGACACCGTTGTGCTCTACACCTACGTGTTCTGGGTGCCGCTGTCGCTGGTCCCGGCCTTGTTCGTCTGGGTCTGGCCCACCGGCGTGGCGTGGCTGTGGCTGCTGGCCACCGGCGTACTCGGTACCGTCGGCCAGCTGCTGTGGACGCGCGCGCTGCGCCTGGGCGAAGTTTCCGCCCTGACTCCGATCAGCTTCCTGCAGCTGCCGCTGGTGACGCTGTGCGGCTGGCTGCTGTTCAACGAAACAGTGGACCGCTGGACGATCATCGGTGCCGGCATCATCCTCGCCGCCAACGCGTACATCGCCCATCGCGAAGCCGTGCTGTCGCGCCGCGCCGCGAGCGCGGCGGCCTCGGCAGCGGCCAAGCCCGCCGAATGAAAACCGCCTCGATGGACAAACCCCTGGTAGAGTCGGCTGCTAGTCGACTATCGCGCGCAGCGCGGGCTTTGCCTGTTCCAATCGAAGAGCAGTCGACTAACAGTCGACTCTACCCGGGGCGATCCTGGCAACGGCCCAGAACCTAATCCAACCCGCGATACACCCGCTCCGCCGCATCGAACACATTTCCCGGCGCGAACTGCTCGCCCAGGTAGTGCAGCGACTGCCGGCGCAGCTGCGGCGAACGCTCCTCTCCATCGCTGCCCAGCAGCACCTGCTGGAACTCGATCAGGTCCTGCAGAATGCGCCAGTGCCGGTACCAGGCGATCCAGCGCGGGTCGCCGCGGTCGCTGCCGTAGCCGTCCTCGAAGCCCAGCGGATTCTCGCGCCCCCAGCGCCCGCCAACGGCCGCGCCGATGAACATCAGGTCGCGCTCGCGCGGCGCCAGCGACAGGCCATCCCAGTCGATCAGGTGCAGGCCCCCGTCATTGCCCATCAGCAGGTTGCCGGCATGCAGGTCGGTGTGGCACAGGTACAGGTCTACCGGCACATCCTGCAATGCCGCGAGCAGCTCCCGTGCCTGCGCATGCAGCGCCGCGATGCGCGCATGCTGCTGGTCCCACACCGAAACGAATGCGCGGCCCAGCCCATCCTTCGCGGCCGCCAGGCCTTCGCCGGCCAACCATTGCCCGACGGTCTCCAGCGCCGCGGTTTCCAGCCGCACGATCGGCAGCGCCCGCTGCAGTTCCGCCGGCAGCTGTGCGCCGTGCAGGCGGCGCAACACCTCACCCAGCCGTTTCCACTGCGTGCGGCTCAACGCCGCCTCGAACCCGGACTGGCCTTCCACATAAGGGAACAAGGTGAACTGCAATCCCCAGCGCTGCACCGACGCACCACCGGTCAGTGCTGGCCACGGCGCCACGATCTCATCGATACCCAACGTGCCACGCATCCAGTGCAGGCTGTCCCACACCGCTGGATCGACCTGGTAGGTGCGGCACTTCAACCACCACTGCCCGTGCCGCGCATCGACGCGATACACGCTGGCATTGGCGTCGGCACCCACCGGGCGTGGCACCACGGCGGTGGGGGTGATGCCATAGGATTGTTGCAGGACTTCGCCGAGATGCTGCGCCGAAGCGAATGACATGGATGCAAGCGGAAAGTGTTACCTGCCACCACTATCGCAGATGCGCTCGCCACGACACAGACATGTCCGTCACAACATTGCCTCGGCAGGACCAGAGAACTAGCCTGCGATGCGCCGCATCACCGCCTCCAGCGGGCCGCGTGCGAACTGCCACGACCACAGCCATGCCGCGCCGGTCGCCAGCATCAGGAACAGCAGTGCCCACAGCAGCACCGACGCGAGCGATGCACTGCCATCAAGCAGGCCCAGGCTTTCCAGCGTGCCCATGCCCAGCAGGATGTGGCCCACGTACAGGGTCAGGGTCATGCGACCGGCCGCGGTGAACGGCTCCAGCCAGTCACCCGGTCGCACGCGCGTCAGCCACAGGCAGGCGGCAATGACACTGCACGCTGCGCCCGCACCGGTGAGTACGTAGGCCGGTCCCGGCGGCATCGGCTGCGTTCCCAGCCACGCCTGCCAGGGCGCTCCCTGCGCAAGCTGCTGCACGCCATGTCCAGCCGCGAACAGCAGCAGGCCCAGCACCAGCAGCGCGCGCTGGACCCGCGGTTGCGACAGCTGCAGCCGTGCCAGCAGCATCCCCAGCAGGAAGAAGCACAGCCACGGCAGCAGCGGATGGAAGCCATTGAACAGCAGGTTGCGGGCCGCGCCCGGCCATTGCCACAGACCGGCGTACTCCAGCGTCTGCCAGTTCCATCCCTCGCTGTAGTCCCAGTGCAGCAACGCCCAGAACGAACAGGCCGCCAGGCCCACGATGCTGGCCAGCAACACCCGCGGCGAGGCACGCAGCCACACCACGGCCAACGCGAAATACACCGCGTAGTAGTGCAGGATATCGGCCGGGAACAGGGTCAGGTTGAGCAGGCCCAGCACCATCAGGAACAGTGCGCGCCGCCAGGTCTGCACACTGGCCGGCCACCAACCCTGCCGCTGCGTGGCCAGTACCAGGCCAAGACCGGCCAGCGTAACGAACGTCGCCGAGGCCTTGCCTTCCAGCAGATGGAAGAACCCTGCCAGCCAACCCTCACCCTCTGCCGGCACGGCCATCGCCAGACGGAAATTCACCAGCACCATGCCGGCCAGTGCCAGGTAGCGTGCCAGATCCAGGCCGTGCAACCGCCGGTCCACGGCGCTCATGCGCGTGCCCCGAGCAGCAGCGCGAGCAGGCCAAGATCCAGCGATGCCTCATCGGTGCCATCGGCTTCGCCCAGCCCCCGACGCAGTGCGTCGCTTTCGATTGCATCCAGCAGCACCTGCGCCTGCAGTGCCGGGGCCAGCACGGGACGCCGACGTTCGCGCTGTGCCACCAGCTGCAGGGCTTCGGCCAGCGTCGCCTGCAATTGCCTGCGATTGGCCGCAAACGCCTTGGCCACGGAAGGATTGCGTGCGCTCTCGGCCAGCACTTCGACGGCGAGCGTCGCCCATTCCGGCTGCCGGCACAGTGCGTGGAAGTCCTGAAGGAACACCAGCACCTGTGCGCGCTCGCCTTCGGACGCGGCCAGTCGCTGCAGCAACGGTGCCAGCTCTTCGCTCTCGGCCACCGCCACGGCAAGGATGATCGCTTCCTTGCCCGGGAAGTGGTTGTAGAGATTGCCCAGGCTGACACCGGCCGCCTGCGCGATGTCGCGCATGCTGGTCTGGTGGAATCCCTTCGCGAGGAAGCACTGCAGGGCGGCCTGCAGGATCTGCGCGATGCGTTGCTCGTTGCGGTCGGCTCGGTTCATGGCGCAAATAGTGAACGAACGTTCGTCCAATTAGAAGGCGGCAACTCGACCGCCATCGGGCTTCGTTCAGCCTGCCTTGACCTCAACCGCTGTTGAGGCCCGATGCTGTCCGGCCCGCCCAACGCTCAACCCGGAGTTCCTGCATGCCACGGATGATCACCACCCTGCTCGACAGCCGCGTGCTGTGGTTCCTCGCCCGACTGCTGCTGGCCGTGGTGTTCCTGTCCTCGGGCCTGGCCAAGCTGCTGGCGTGGGACAACAGCGTGGCCGAAATGCAGGCGGCCGGGCTGCAACCGCCTGTGCTGTTCAACCTCGCCAGCGCCGTGGTGCTGCTGGGTGGCTCACTGTGCCTGCTGCTTGACCGTCTGCTCTGGCTGGGCAGCGGCGCGCTGGCGGTGTTCATGCTGCTGACCATCGTCATCGTGCATACCTTCTGGACCAAGCACGGTGCGGAACAGCAGCTGGCCCTGTTCTTCGCGCTGGAGCACCTGAGCGTGGTCGGTGGCCTGATCTGCGCGGCCATCGCCAGCCACGCGCGGGCTCAGAAGAACTCGTCGAGCAACCGGTAGAACGCCAGCCGTCGTTCGTCGGCCACCACGCCGTAGCGCTTGAACAGCGGCGCCACCCAACGTGTGTTGTCGAAGTTGTAGACAAGGCTGCGCGCGGCCAGCGCCAGGTCCTGGTAGCGGTCGGCAACGCCCAGTCGCCCACAGTCGATGAAACCGCTGAAACGCCTCTCGACCACCATCAGGTTCGGCAGGCAGGCGTCTCCGTGGCTGACCACCAGGTCTTCATGGTCGGGCCGGGTGCTGCACAGTTCGGCGAAGACCTGCTGCGGACTCTGGCCCAGGCGTTCGTCATCGAAGTCATCGGCGTCTACCCGCCCCGCCTCGACGCGGGCCTGCGCGGCCTGCAGGCGCGAGGCCAGTCGCTGGTTGAACGGACAGGCAGCCACCGGCAACGCATGCAGCCCGCGCAGCGCGTCGGCCAGCAGTTCCACCAACTCCTGCGGCGCGAGTTCCGGCGACGAAGCCAGGTCGCGGCCGGGCAGCGCGCTCATCAGCAACCAGCGCCGGCCCGCTTCTTCGGCGGTGGCAATGACCGTTGGCGCCGGTTGTCCCTGTGCCTGCAGCCAGCGCAGGCGCGCGATCTCATCGCCCAGCTCACTGAAGGCGTCGATCACTTCCGACTTCACGAAGGCATCGGCCTGCCCCGGCCGTTGCACACGGGCTACATCCGCGCGCGAAACACCGATCGACTGGCGCTCGATGCGCGCATCGGCCAACGCTTCCTGCCATGCCCACGGTAGCGGCATGCCATCAGTGGAGGGATTGGGTGCTTCCATGCCGGGGTGTTCCTGTTGCCGGTGACCCCACGGATTCTCGCTCATCCTGCACGAACCGCGGCCAACAGCAGCGCGGAAAGGTACATGCCTGCGCCGAACACGCTGTGCGCCACCAGGCTGCGCAGGCGCGCCTTGCCCGGCGCCGGGGTCTTCGAAGCGGCAATGCCGGCACCCATGCCCGGCTGCAGGATGAGGAACGGCGCGGCAACGCTGAGGATGCCGAAGGCCAGCGCCGGCCACAGGGTGGGTGCCTGCACCCAATCGCTCCCTACCACGGCCAGCAACAACGCCGCGAAGACCACCCCGATCACGTAATGCGCGGTCCAGCCCAGCGCGCGCTCGCCACTGACCGCTGCCGCGCGGCCGATGCCGTCGTGGCGGAAGCGCCCGCGCGGCAGGTGCCCCAGCCAACGCCCGACCATCGCGAAGTCCAGCGAGGGAATACCGAGCAGCCGCCGCTGCACCAGTGCCCACAGGTCCATTACTGCGGTTGCTCCCACGCCGACTACTACCGCATCCATCACGAATATCGCCACGCCAGTCATATCGCACACCTTCAATTGTTTGCTTGAATGATAGAGCGATGCTAGCGTGCACCGCATGAACGCTGCAACAGAGCCACCACCCTCACCGCTGGAGGCCTTGGCCGAGATCGCCCGCACGCTCGGCCATGCCCATCGCCTGGCCCTGCTGGAGCACATCGCCCAGGGCGAGCGCGCAGTGGAACGCCTGGCCGAACTGACCGGGCTGTCGGTGGCCAATACCTCCCAGCACCTGCAGCAGCTGCGCCGTGCCGGCCTGGTACAGACCCGCCGCGATGGCAAGCGCATCCTCTACCGCAGTGGTGATGGCCCGCTGGGCAACCTGCTGGCCGCGCTGCGCGACTATGCCGACCACCAGCGCAGCGAGATGCAGGGCGTGATCCACGACAGCCTGCAGCGCCGCGATGCGTTGGAAGGACTGACCGTCGAGCAGCTGCTGGACCAACGCGGCAGCGTGGTGCTGCTGGATGTGCGGCCGCGCGAGGAATTCGATCTGGGCCACCTGCCCGGCGCGCTGAACATTCCCGTTACGGAACTGCGTGCACGGATGGACGAACTGCCGCGTGCCGTCCACATTGTCGCGTACTGCCGCGGTCCCTACTGCGTGCTGTCCAACGATGCGGTGGCGATGCTGCGCGAGGCCGGACTGACCGCGCAGCGGCTCGCCGCCGGTTACCCCGAATGGAAGGCCGCCGGCCTGCAGGTGGACCTGCCCCGGCACTGAGCGAGACACCGGTCATGGATGATGTGTTTGCCCCGTTGATCGATGCGACCTGGCGCGGCGTGTTCTGCGGGCAGCGCACGCTGCAGGATGATCCACTGCTGCAGTTGGCGTGCAGCGATGATTTCGACGAGGGCGAGGACGGCATGCTGCTGCAGCCGCTCGTCGGCCCTGCGCGCGCCCTGCTGCGCCCTGCCCTGGCGGCTCGCCTGCAACTGCACGTGCAACCGCACTGGACGCTGGCGCAGCTGCAACAGCGTCTGCAGCAGCTCGGCCAGCGCACCCATGGCGCGGATCGTGTCTTCTACTTCCCTACCGCAGAACTTGCGGTCCTGGCCGCGCGCTCTGCACCGCCACACATCCGCCGTCTCGACCCGGCCGACGCAGCCGCGTTCGACGTGTTCCAGGCCAGCGCCAGCGAAGAGGATCTCGATGCCGCCTGGGTCGAGCTGGACCACTGGCAGGTGTTCGGCGCCTTCGATGGCGAGCGGCTGGTTGCCGCGGGAAGCATGTACCCGTGGAGCCTGGATCCAGCCCTGGCCGACATGGGCGTGCTGACCCTGCCCGAGGCCCGCGGTCGCGGGCACGCGCGCCAGCTGGTACACGCCATGGCCGTGTCCGCGCAGGCGGCTGGGCTGCAGCCTCAGTACCGTTGCCAGCTCGACAACACCGCCTCGATCATTACCGCCGAGCGCAGCGGCCTGCGCGCGTTCGCCGATTGGGACACCATTCTGGCAGCCGATTGAGGCTGCCGCAGTACAACAAGGAAGCAACATGAAATTGATGGTCATCGGCGCCAGCAGGGGCCTGGGTCGGGCGTTCGTGGAAGGCCTGTGCAGCGCAGGCGACACCGTCATCGGCGTTTCGCGCAAGCGTCCGCGCGACCTTGAATGCCCCGAGGGGGTCACCCTGCAGTGGATCGAAGCCGATCTGTCCCAGCCCACCATGGCTGCCAATCACATCGCAGCGCAGGCACCGGCCGATCTGGATGTGCTGATCCACAACCTGGGCATCTGGGAAGAGACCGCCTTCAGCGATCAGTACGCCTTCCTCGACCAGAGCGATGCCGCGCTCACCCAACTGGTCGACGTCAACATCACCGCGACCCTGGTGCTGCTGCAGCGCCTGCTGCCGCGGGTGCTGGGCACACCACGCCCGCAGCTGGTGCTGACCGGCTCGACCTCGGCACTGCCACGCAGCGGCCGCCCGGAAGTGGCGTTCGGCGCATCCAAGTTCGCGCTCAACGGCATCGCCGATGCACTGCGCGAGGGTTTCCGCGATCGCCGCCTGGCGGTGACCAGCCTGCAGCTGGGCTACCTCAACACCGACGATGCACTGTCGGTGCCGGTGGCAGAGGCCGCAGCGCGCGGCGACGGCGAACTGGTGCCCGTGCATGACGTCGTTGCGATGGTGCGCGCGTTGCTGCAGCTGTCACCGTCCGGCTTCGTGCGCGAACTGGTGCTGCCGGCCATCGCCGACCCGCGCTACTGACTACCGCTGCGCAGGCCAGGCTCGACCTCTTCGCGCAACAGGTACCCCAGCACGATGGCGGTCAGCACGGTCGCCATCGCCAGGACAAACAGCTGGCCACGGACGGCCTCCATGTACGCCTGGGCCAGCACCGTTCTCGAAACAACGGGCAACGCCTCCACCGCTCCGCCAAGGTCGCCCATGGACAGCCTGTGCACGGCGGCACGGGCCACGACGCCGGCCTCCAGCATCATGTTCCCGCCAATCCGGGCCGAGAGCATGATGCCGACAAGCGCGAGGGCAATGGAATCGCCTGCCAGTCGCATCGCATTGAAGATGCCAGCGGCCATGCCGGCCTGCTCCTTGCCGACTACGCTGACCGCCAGGCCATCCATGATCCCCCAGGGCAGGCCGATGCCGATTCCGATGACCAGCATCGGCATCCAGCGCACCGACGGGAACTGGAACACCTGCGCCAGCCATGCCAGCCCAAGGGCGCCGATCAGCAGGCCCGCACAGCACAACGTCCGCGCCGGAATCCAGCGCAGCAGGTAACCGGCAACCAGGGGAACAACCAGCAAGGGTGCAGACAGTGCTGCCATCGCCAGTCCAGCCTCGGTGGGTCGCAGTCCTTCAACACCGATGAACCCCGCTGGCAGCACGACCAGAAGGACGACGTAGGAGAACGCAGGGGCAGCGGCCAGAATCTGCACGCCAACAAAACGCCGGTTGCGGAACAGCCCGAGATCCAGCAGCGGTGTTCGATGGGAGCGTTCAACCGCAATGAACACGCCCAGCAACACTACCGAGAGCGCCAGCAGTACCAGCGTCTGCGGATGCAGCAGGCCACGTTCCGGCAGCACGATCATGGCGTAGGTGAGTGAGCCCAGCGCCAGCATGAAGGTGATGGCCCCCAGCCAATCCAGGCGTGGCGAACCGGCGTTTCTCGATTCGGCGGATGACAGGGCGACCAGCGGTACGGTCAGGGCCGCCAGCAACGCCGGCAGGAAGAACACCCATTCCCAGCCCAGCGCATCGATCAACCCGCCCGCCAGCAGCGGACCGCCTGCGGCCCCTGCACCAAAGGTGGTGCCGATGAGGCTGAACACCCTGGCCCGCGCCTGGCCGTCGAACACCTGCGCCAGCGACGCCATCGCGCCGGCAAACGCTGCCGACGCCGCCATCCCCTGAAGCAGTCTCAGGACATTGATCCACGCCACATCGGGCATCAAGGGAATCAGGCCGGTGACGAGTGCAAACGATACGCCCCCCAGAATCCAGATCCGGCGCCTGCCATGCAGATCGGCCAGTCCACCGGCCACCAGCGTGGTGCAGCCGTAGGTCAGCAGGTAGGCGTTGATGATCCAGGACAACGCCGCAGGGCAACCGCCCAGCGCGTCCCGGATGGCAGGAATGCCCACGGCGGGGCTGGCAATGCTCAAGGGAATGGTGAGCGCCGTCAGGCAGCCTGCCAGCACCACTCCAAAGCGTGATGATCCGGCCGTCTCAGCAGAGGCAACAGACATGTCGATGAAACTCGAGCGTGGCCAAGCGCCACCGCATTAATGCTATCCGCGACGTTATTTCGTAAGAATCCGCCATTCAGTCCATACTTTAATGACACAAACGTCATCAATGGCCACGTCATGGACAGCTTTGCCGGTCTCAGCCTCTTCGTTCTTGTCGCCGAGGCACGCAGCTTCGCGGCCGCAGCACGACAGCGTGGCATCACCCCTTCGGCCGCAAGCAAGACCATCGCCCGGCTGGAAGAGCGCCTGGGCGCCCGCCTGCTGAATCGCAATACCCGCAGCGTCAGCCTGACTGCCGAAGGCGAGCAGTTCCTTGAACGTTGCCGCCGCATCATGATCGAGGTTGCCGCGGCAGAGCGCGAACTGACCGACGCCCAGGCCGCGCCCAGCGGTCGCCTGAAGGTCAGTCTTCCACTCGCCAGCGGACTGATGCTGCCGGTGCTTTCAGCGTTTGCGCACCGTTTCCCCGCCATCGAACTCGACCTGCACTTCAGCGACCGCCTGGTCGATGTCATCGAGGAAGGCTTCGATGCCGTCGTCCGCACAGGCAGCCCCGCCGACTCCCGGCTGCACGGCCGCAACCTCGGCAGTACCCGCCTGCTGTGCGTGGGTGCCCCTGCGTACTTCGCCCAGCGCGGCACGCCGCAGCACCCGGACGAGCTGAGCGGCCACGCATGCCTTCTCCATCGCTTTCCCGGCACCGGCCTGATCGAACGCTGGCCACTGCCCGTGCATGAGGGAAGCTCTGAGACGCGGCTGACTGCCGCGATGACCGCCAATCATCTTGAGACGATCCTGCACATGGCCATCGATGGCCATGGCATTGCGTGCCTGCCCGACTTCGCCACGCGTGATGCGCTGGACCGCGGTGCCCTCGTCAGCGTTCTGGAACCATGGAGCACCGAGCGAAGCACCTTCTGGGCCCTCTGGCCAAGCCATCGCCATCAGCAACCGCGTGTGCGCGCGTTTGTCGATTTCATGGCCGAACACCTCCTGCCCGAACGCAGCCAGCGCAATTGAACCTGCGCCCTGCTGCGACTACGCTGCTGGTCACTGGCCGTCGGTCACAGGCGGGAACCTGCTATGGATGCGCTTTCACGGGTCTCGGCCCAGGTCCTGGACAGCGCCCTGCCCAGCCTGCCGCTGTACCTGCTGCAGGCCACGGCGGTGATCGGCATGATCGGCGTGCTGCTGATCGCCACCCGCCGCGCCGGGCACGCCATTGAAGGCCGTCGCCTGTATGTCGGCGTAGCGCTGGGCCTGATCTACCTGTTCAACGCCTGGTGCGTGGCCCGCTACACCCAGGGCGTGGTCAAGCTCCACCTGGGTTTCGACATCCTGCTGGTCAGCGGACTGCTCGGCGGCTGGCGCGGCGGCCTGGCCTGCCTGGGCGCCAGCCTGCTGGCCCGCTACCAGTTCGCCGGCACCCAGTACTTCCTGCCCGCCGGCCTCGAGGCCACGCTGCAGATGCTGGCCGGCGTCTGGCTGCGCAGGCGCCTGCACCCGCGCATGCTCAATGAACTCTCGCTGCGCATGATCCTGCAGGCCTGGGGCGTGCGTATCGTCGTCACTGCGTTGGGCCTGGCCCTGGGCGTAGCAATCATCGGCGCCCATCAGCTGCCCGTGGATGAGTTGGCAATCCAGCGCCTGCTGGCACTGCCACTATCACTGCTGATGCTCGGCGCGGTGTTCGCACTGGTCTACAACGATGCGCAGATCGATGCACAGCGCCAGCGCGAACAGGCCTGGCTGCGCATCGATCCGATCAGCGGCCTGCCCAACATGCGTGCGCTCGGCGAACGCCTGCAGCATTACTGGCGCGACAACGACGGCATCGGCAAGGCCTGCCTGATCGTGGCCGAGATGGGCAACCTGCGCGATCTGCGCCTGCGCTACGGTCCGCTGCAGGACAACGGCCTGTGGCAGCGCGACAGCACCGAAGAGGTGCATCGGCTGCTGCCCTCGCTGCCGGCCGGGCAACTGGAGATCTACCAGTTCGGCGATGCAGCACTGGCGATCCTGGTGCGCGACCTGACCTTGTCCGAACTGCGCACGCAGCCGCAGATCACCGAGCTGGCCAGCAACCTGGCCGATCGGGTCGGCCGCGATTGGCCCGGCTTCCGGCCGCTGTTCCGCTGTGCGGTGGTCGAATTGAAGCCCCCCGCTGATGCCGACGAAGGACATCTTCCGTTTCGCGCGATCACCGTGGCACTGAGTGCGATCGAATCCGGCGTCGTGTTCTTCGACGACCCGATCCAGCGCGACAGCGAGATCGACGCCCTGATCGAAGTCGCCCTCGAACGCTGGCTGCAGCAGGGCGACGCACCGCTGTGCTACCAGCCCAAGCATCGTCTGCAGGATCGCCAACTGGTCGGCGCCGAAGCACTGCTGCGCATGCGCGATGGCGAGGGCCGGCTGATCGCGCCGATGCGGGTGATCTCCCTGCTGCGCCGGCAGGGGCGATTGGCTGAACTGGAATGGGCCACGCTGCAGTCGGCCATCCACTTCCTGCAGCAGTGCCGACGCGACGGCTCGCAGCTGAAGATCGCCGTGAACGTTTCGGCCGAGTCACTGCGCCTGCCCGACTTCGGCCTGCGCCTGCAGGAACTGCTGGCACTGCACGATGTGCCCGGCGTGATGCTGCGCCTGGAGATCGTCGAATGGACCGAGATCGTCGAGCGCGACGTGGTCGATGCCAACATCGAACAGCTGCTGGCGGCGGAGGTCACCCTGTCACTGGATGATTTCGGCGCGGGCTATTCGACCCTGATCCTGCTCTCGCAGCTGGCCATCGCCGAGGTGAAGATCGAGCAGGCACTGATCGCCACGCTGTCCGACGCCAAGTCGCAGTCGATCGTGCGCTTCATCGTCGAAGTCGCGCACCGCTGCGGTGCGATCGTGGTGGCCGAAGGTACCGAAACCCTGGCGCAGGAGCAGCAGCTGCGCGCACTGGGTGTGGATGTCGGCCAGGGCTATCTGTATTCGGCGGCGCTGCCGGCCGACGAGTTCCGCCGCTTCGCCGCCAGCTAGACCGCGTAGAAACCCAGGAACATCGCCACCGCCGATTCGGCCACGCGTGCACGCTCCAGTGCGTTCAACGGTGCCTGCCCCATCGTCACCTGTGGCCAGAACGCAAAGCTCTTCACCAGCCCGTGCAGCTGGTGGCCGGCGAACTCCGGATCGACCTCGCGCAACCGGCCATCGGCGATTGCTGCACGGATCCATGCGCTCTCGCCACTTTCCTTCTCGCCCATGCGGCAGACGATGGCCTGCGCCCGCTCCGGTGAGTGGATGATCTCGGCCATCGCCACCCGCGCCAGGTCGATGAAGTTGGCATCGCTGAGCAGTTCCAGCTTCTGGCCCAGCAACTGCAGCAGCTGCGCCTGCAGCGGCTGGTCGGCGCGGTACGGCAATGTGTCGCTGGCCACGCTGCGTTCCCACAGCTCCTCCAGGATCATCGAGAACAGCGCTTCCTTGCTCGGGAAGTGGTTGTAGACGGTGCGCTTGGAGACCCCGGCCGCCTCGGCGATACGGTCCATGCTGGTCGCCTCGTAGCCCGATGCACGGAACTCCTCCACCGCCGCGCGCACGATGGCCTCGCGTTTACGGTCGGTCAGGCGTTGTGGGGCACGGGGCATGGCGGGAACCGGATAACTGAACGGACACCACCATTTTACACCCGGCAGTGTACTTTTGAAAAACACGAAACTACACTGTGCAGTGTACTCAGCGGACGTCACCCATGAAGCGCCTGCTCCTTGTCCTCCTGCTCGGAATCCTCGCCGTGACCGCCTACACCTTCTGCAAGTCCTGGTCCCTCCCCGACTTCCCCGATTCACCGCAGTACCGTGATGGCAAGTTCCACAATGCCCTGCCCCGTCCGGCGATGGGCCTGCGCGACGGTGCGGAGATCTGGTGGACGTTCCTGTTCAACAAGCCCAAGGGCACCGTGCCCGCTCACCCGATTCCGGTCCAGCCGCTGGACCGCGCCACGCTGGACGCCGCACCGGATCGCAGCCTGTTCCGGCTGGGGCACTCCACGATCCTGCTGAAGCTGCGTGGCCAGTACTGGCTGACCGATCCGGTGTTCTCCGAGCGCGCCTCGCCGGTGCAGTGGATGGGGCCGGCACGCTTCCATGCACCGCCGATCAGCATCGACGCGCTGCCGCCGATCGCCGGTGTGATCCTCTCGCACAATCACTATGACCACCTCGACCATGCCGCGGTCATGCAGCTGGCCGGCAAGACCGCGCGCTTCATTGCACCGCTCGGCGTCGGCGACCAGCTGATTGCCTGGGGTGTGGACGCCAGCAAGGTCGAACAGCTGGACTGGTGGCAATCCACCGAAGCCAACGGCCTGCGCCTGACCGCGACCCCGGGCCAGCATTTCTCCGGCCGCGGACTGGGCGATAGTGATCGCAGCCTGTGGGCGTCATGGGTGATCCAGGACGGTGACTTCCGCATCTTCTTCAGCGGCGACACCGGCTACTTCGACGGCTTCAAGGCCATCGGCGAGAAATACGGCCCGTTCGACCTGACCATGATCGAGACCGGTGCCTACGATCCGCGCTGGGCGTTCGTGCACATGCAGCCGGAACAGACGCTGCAGGCGCACCTGGACCTGCGCGGCAAGTGGCTGCTGCCGATCCACAACGGCACCTTCGACCTGGCCCTGCACGCATGGCAGCAGCCGTTCGAGCGCATCACCGCATTGGCGGCCGCGAAGAACGTGCCGGTGGCCACGCCGATGATGGGCGAGGCGCTGGACATGCAGGCGCCGCAGGCGGGTAGCCGCTGGTGGGAGACGGTGGAGCTGTAACGCGGTGGGCTCCGATTCTCGCGGCCACTACGTCTTCGAGAGAAGCCTGCGCCCTTCCCGGGCCAGATTGAGCTGCAACGCAGCGGCGGCGAGCTCGGTCATTTCCGTCGTGACTTTCCCGCTGCCGCGCGCTCGCAGCCAACCGAGAATGTCGACGAGATGCCAGATCGAGGTCGAGCCGTCATGTACGGGGGACGGAAACGACTGCGGGTTGGCCAGCATGAGCTTCCGCATGTTCTGGCGCGACATTCCGAGCAGGTCTGCGACGTCAGTGAGCCCCACCAGATCGGGGCTCACTTCAACCAGTTCGGCACCGGGCACGGCCCGCTGCACATCGTCCAGCGCCGAACGCAGGGCAGCCCCTGCGCTGTCTGCTTCGCGGCAGAACGCCAGGGCCAGTCGTCCCGGCAGCCCAAGGCCCACAAGCGCGTCGTCACAGCCACCTTCGGCCAGGCGCTGCTCGAGGACGCCGATTTCATTGCCTGTGTCCGGCAAGCGGTACTTCAGGGTGAAGTTGAATTCCATGATTGACCCCTTCGCTTCTGACGAAGCCTGATCTCATTGCTCACGACTGCAGTTCTCGACCACACGCCGCAAGGCCCTTGCATGATGGCTGCCGCTACGCGGCGTGCTCCAGATGCTCACGATGCAGAACTCCCCGCATCGGCAATCGGTGTCGTTGTAAGGGCAATACATCCGGCCCCACGCATGGCCGCCCGCCATACGGAGCCTCCACCCACGGTCCTCCGCGAACTGCAACGCCGCTTCGATGTCCTTGTCTGGATGACGCGCTCGAGACATTCCTTGTTCTCCATAGTCTGCACACGGCTCACATAAGTTGTCAAATGACAACCAGATTAAAAGACTTTCGATGTGACCCTAGCCAATCCGCGCTGCACGTCCAGAGCCACATCCGTCAGCCCTCCCGTGATGGCGGCGCCAGCGTCCTGCGGCGCTGCAGTGTGTCATGTAACCGATTACATCCCTTGCTAGCGTAGCGCTCGCCCGATTCCGGCCGAACCTGCGAGGCAGTCCGTAATGACGTTGCGCGCCGAACGTTCCAAGGTCTTCCGCTCAGCTATCCCATGGCGATCTGCCACTGCCCTGCTGTTGGCCGCCCTCGCCTCCAGCGCACAGGCACAGACCCTCCCCCCGCGCAGCCAATGGCAGGCCAGCAGTTCCTCGCAGCAGGTACCGGCGATGGCGATCAGCCACCTGATCGACGGCGACCCGAAGACCGTGACCGGCGGCGCCTTCAGCCCCGGCCACTGGTTCCAGATCGATCTGGGCGCGCCCACCCTGCTGGCCGGCGCGCGCCTCACCTGGGATGTATCGAACCCGGAAGGCTATTCACTGCAGACCTCACTCGACGGCAGGCAGTGGCAGACCGCGTACACGATGGCCGATTCGCTGGGCGACGTGGAAACGCTGTACTTCGCGCCGCGGCAGGCCCGCTACCTGCGGCTCGCCAGCCCGCAGCGCACCTCCGATTGGGGCGTGTCGATCTTCGAGATGGAGCCGCTGGACAGCACGCTCAGCGCACGCATCAGCGGTATCGATGCAACGCAGGCAGCGGCGCTCTGGCAAGGCGGCAGCACCGTTGCGGTTCCGACCGGAAAAGATGGATCCCATACGTTCGAGATCACGCTGCCGCAGGCCCAATCCACGGCTGGCCTGGTGGTCGACTGGGCCGATGGCGCGCGCGGCGCCGCGCGACTGCAGGCGCAGGATGCACAGGGCCGTTGGCAGGACCTCGCACACGATGCACAGGCGGCCAATCATCGGCAAAGCTGGCTGGCTGCCACTGCAGCACGACCCTTGCGTGCATTCCGCCTGAGCGTGGACGGCGCTGCACCGCAGATTTCACGCCTGCGCCTGCTCGGCCCGAAAGCCGTGATGACACCGATGAAGCAGTATCAGATCGCCGCCAGCGGCGCGCAGCGCGCGTTGTTCCCGGCGTCGTTGCAGATGCAGCAGACCTATTGGACGGCCGTCGGTGTGCACGCAGGGCGACAGAAATCGATCTTCGACGAATACGGCAACCTGGAAGCCTTCAAGGGCGCGCCACTGGTGCAGCCACTCTGGCGTAGTGCCGATGGCCAAACCGCTGGCGCGGCAGGACAGCCGATACAGCACGCGTTGCGGGATGGCTGGAAGCCGATGCCGTCCGCTACGTGGTCACCGCAGCCCGGGCTGGAGTTGCGCAGTGAAGTGTTCGCCATCGAGCGCACCGGCCAGCCGGTGACCTTCCTGCGTCATCGCCTGCACAACACCGGCAAGACCCGGATCGACGGCACGCTCAGCCTGGTCGTGCGCCCGATGCAGATGAATCCACCGTGGCAGAACGGCGGGCTGTCACCCATCCGCGATGTGGCGATCGATGGACAGGCCGTGCGCATCAATGGCCGCATGCTGCTGCAGTCGCTCACGCCGGTGACTGCGTCCGGCGCGGCGCCGTTTGGCAAGGAGGGCGCAACGGAAATCACCGCGAACGTCGCTGCCGGCCATCTGCCCTCCACGCAACAGGCGCGCGACGACGAGGGTCTTGCCTCGGCTGCGTTGAACTACCGCGTATCACTGGCACCCGGCGCCAGCGATGCCATCGTGGTCGCGTTCCCGCTGGGTGCTGCCGCCGCCGATAGCAAGGGCGCGCTGCCCGAAGCGCCTGCGCTCGATCTGGCCACGCTGCCCCGCGATGCCAATGCGGCGTTCGATTCACTGGCCACGCAGGCCTCCGCGGACTGGCAGGCACGGCTGGGCCAGGTCGGGCTGCGCCTGCCCGATCCCTCATTGGTCGACATGCTGCGTGCGCAGGCCGCCTACATGCTGATCAACCAGACCGGCCCTGCGATGCAGCCCGGCCCGCGCAACTACAACCGCTCCTTCATCCGCGACGGCATGGCCACCTCGGCGGTGCTGCTGCGCATGGGTGAAGCCCGCGTCGCGCGCGACTACCTGGACTGGTACAGCGAACACGGCGTGCATGCCAACGGTCTGGTCTCGCCGATCCTCAATGACGATGGCAGCGTCAACACAGGCTTTGGATCGGACATCGAATACGACAGCCAAGGGCAGTACGTTGCGCTGGTGGCCGATGTCGCGCGCCTTGATGGTGGACCGGAATCGGTACGTGCCTATCTGCCGAAAGTGAAAGCCGCGCTGCGCTTCCTGCAGGAACTGCGCGAACGCACGCTGGTGCCCGGCTACAAGGCCGACCAGCCGGCGCCGGAGCGCTTCGCCGGCATTCTTGCGCCGTCGATCAGCCATGAGGGCTATCCGTCCCCTACCCACAGCTACTGGGATGACTACTGGGGCCTGAAGGGGTGGCACGATGGCGCGTGGCTGGCCGAGGCGCTGGGCGACCACGAGACTGCTGCCTGGGCGCGCGAGCAATACACGCTGCTCTACGACGCGCTGCACGCCTCGATCCGGGCGACGATGGCGTGGAAGGGCATCGACTTCATTCCCTCCTCGGCCGACCTGGGCGATGGCGATCCCACCGGCGTATCGATCGCACTGGACCCCACCGGTGCGCAGAGCGTACTGCCCGCCGAGGCACTGCGGACCACCTTCGCGCGTTATCTGGAGGACGTGCGCAAGCGCAGCCAGCCCGATGCGCTGTACGCCTATACGCCCTATGAGATCCGCAACGTGCTGAGCTATGTGCACCTGGGCCAGCCGCAGGTGGCCGATGAGCTGCTGCAGGGACTGCTGCATGATCGGCGCCCGCTTGAGTGGCAGGTGCTGGCCGAGGTCGTGCACTCGCGGCTGCGTTTCCCCCGCTACCTGGGCGACATGCCGCATACCTGGATCGGCGCCGAATACGGCCGCACCCTGTTCGGCATGTTGATGCGCGAGGACGATGATGCGTTGTCATTGCTGCCGGGCACGCCGCCGTCGTGGGTTGCTGGCGATGGGCTGGCGGTGGAGCGGCTGCCGACCGCGTATGGCACGTTGCAGATGCAGGCGCGGCAGCGCGACGGCACGCTGACGGTCACCCTGGGCAAGGGGTTGCGCAGCGGGACGGCGGTGAAGGTCTGGTGGCCGGCGCGCACGATGCCGAAGACGGTGCGTGTGGATGGGCGCAGCGTTTCCGACTTCGATGCCGAGGGCGTGCGGCTGGCGAAACCGTTCCGGACGCTGGAAGCGCGTTGGTAGAGTCGAGCTTGCTCGACTACATTTCGCCGATCACCATGCGCCAGTCGAGCAGGCTCGACTCTACAGGGGCCCGCCGGGCCACGCCCGGTGTCATTGCAGCGTCGGCAACCCCGGCGGATTGGTCTGCGACTGCGGCACGGCCTCCTCGGCCACATTCCACCGTTTCAGCGCCTGCGCATAGGTGCCGCTGCCGATCTGGGTGTTCAATGCCTGCGTCACCGCATCGGCCAGGCCGCTGCCCTTGCGCGTGGTCACCGAGATCGCCGCAGCGTTCGGCCAGCCGCCAGGGAACAGGCCTACGCGCCGCACCTTGCCGTCGCGTGCCGAGTACGCGCCGGTGGCATTCGGTTCGAACGAGACATCCGCGCGGCCGGTGATCACCGCCAGCCGGCCGACCACGGCGTCATCGAAGTACTGGTACTCCACCGGCTTCAAGCCGGCGGCGATGTTCTGCTGGTCCCACTGCCGCAGGATCTGGTCCTGGTTGGTGCTGGCACCCACCACCACCTTCAGCCCTGCGACATCGGCGGGTTTTTCGATCTTCTGGATCGGCCCATCTGTACGCGTGTAGATGCCCAGCAGGTCGTAACGGTAGCTGGAGAAATCGAATTTCTTCTTGCGCTCTTCGGTGACGGTCACGTTCGACAGCACCGCATCGTACTTGCCCGATTCCAGCCCCAGTGGCCAATCGGGCCACGCCACCGGTACGATCACCAGCTTCAGGCCCAACCCATCGGCGATCAGCCGTGCGATGTCCGGCTCGATGCCGACCACGTCCTTGCTGTCGGCGCCATAGTCGGCCAGCGGCAGCTGCCCCGGATGAGTGGCCACGGTGAACGTACCGGGGGTGACGAAGCGATAGTCGGCCGGGATCAACGCCTGCGCCTTCGGGTCAAACGTGCCCTTCAAGGCAGCGGTGTTGCCGCTTGCCAGACTGGTCGCGGCTACGGCGGCGGCATCCGGTGCCTGGCGTACGCGCGAATAGACGATGCCGGCGATGCCGATGACCAGCACGCCCACGATCAACAGGGTGCTGCGCGAGGGGCGATGCGGTGCTGCAGGGCTCATGGTGTTCCTTCCGGGGTTACAGGGTCTTGGCCAGGAAATCGGCCGTGCGTTGCTGGCGCGGGCGCTCGAACAGGGCCTCGGGCGTGCCCTGCTCGATCACCCGGCCCTGATCCATCATCACCACGTGGTCGGCCACGCGACGGGCGAAGCTCAGTTCATGGGTGACGATCACCAGCGTGGTGCCGGAGCGAGCCAGCTCCTCGATCACGCTCAGCACTTCAGCCACCAGTTCCGGGTCCAGCGCCGAGGTCGGTTCGTCGAACAGCAGTACCTTCGGCTGCAGCGCCAGCGCACGGGCAATCGCAATGCGCTGCTGCTGGCCACCGGACAGCTGGCGCGGGAAGGCATCGGCCTTGTCGGCCAGGCCGACCCGCTCCAGCAGCGTGCGCGCCTGCTGCTCGGCCTGTGCGCGCGGCACGCCACGAACTGCAATGGGTGCCTCGATGATGTTCTCCAGCGCGGTCAGGTGCGGGAACAGGTTGAAGCCCTGGAACACCATGCCCACTTCCGCACGACGGCGGCGGATCTCGCGCTCGGGCAGCTCGTACAGGGTGTCACCCTCGCGGCGGTAGCCGATCAGCTGGCCACCGACAGTCACGTAACCGCTGTCGGCACGTTCCAGGTGGTTGATCAGCCGCAGCAGCGTGGACTTGCCGGCGCCGGACGGGCCGATCAGCACCGTCACGCTTCCAGCGCGCAGATCCAGGTTCACGTCGTCCAGCACCGGCTGATCGCCGAACACCTTGCCCACGCCGTGCAACGACACCGACGCACCCTCGCCCGCTTCGACCTGGGTGGCGATGCGCGGGCGGTTGATCACGCGCGGCGCAGCATCACTGGATGTCCGCACCGGTGACGACACCCGTGACACCGAACGCTCGCGCTGCAGCTGGCCGCGCGCGAAGCGCTGTTCCACGCGTCGCTGCAGCAGCGACAGCACGGTCAGGATCACCAGGTACCAGACCGTGGCCACCATCAGCAGCGGCACCACCTCCAGATTGCGGCGATAGATCACCTGCACCGTGTAGAACAGCTCAGGCAGCGCCAGCACGTAGACCACCGAGGTGCTCTTGGCCAGGCCGATCACATCGTTGAACGCGGCCGGCAGGATCGAGCGCATCGCCTGCGGCAGGATGATGCGGCGCACCTGGCGGCCACGCGGCAGGCCAAGCGCGGCTGCGGCCTCGTACTGGCCGTGGTCGACCGAAAGAATGCCACCGCGGATCACCTCCGCCGAGAACGCCGCCTGGTTCAGGGTCAGGCCCAGCACCGCGGCGGTGAACACACCGATCAGCTGCGTGGTCGGGTACGAGAACAGGCTGATGCCGGTGAACGGCACGCCCAACTCGATGGTGCTGTACAGGTAGCCCAGGTTGTTCAGCAGCAGCAACAGCACCAGCAGCGGGATCGAGCGGAACAACCACACATAGCCCCACGACACCGCCGACAGCAGCGGTGAACCGGACACCCGGGCCAGCGCAAGCAAGGTACCCAGTGCGAAGCCGAGGCCGGTACCGAGCGCGGTCAGCAGCAGCGTGCGGCCCAGGCCTTCAAGCACAGGGCGTGCGAAGAACCACTCGGCGAATGTGCCCCAGCCCCAGCGCGGATTGCCCAGCACGGATTGCAGCCCGATCAGGATCAGCGCCAGTGCCAGCACCGTGCCGAAGACCTGCAGCGGATGCCGGGCTGGCACGATCTTCAGCGCCGGTGCTGGCGCCGGCCGGGTTGCAATGCCATCCAGCGCGGTCGAAGGCGTGCTCACGCGTGGGCTCCTTGCAGCTGGGTCTGCGCAGGTACGATGACGGGCGCCGGTGCCCGCAGGTGCTTTTCGAACGGCAGATGCGCAACGGTTTCCGGGTCGGCCTCCAGATCGAACAGCGCGGTGTAGCCATGGCTCAGGTACAGGCCAACCGCTTCAGGCTGGCGGAAGCCGGTGGTCAGGAACACCCGCTGGTACCCTTGCCGCGCCGCCTGGTCTTCCAGCTCCTGCAGAACACGCCGTGCAATGCCCTGGCGACGCAGCCCGGGCAGCGTCCAGATTCGCTTGAATTCGGCGGTATCCGGGTCTCGGTGCGGCATGAACGCGCCACCGGAGATCGCCACACCATCGCGCAGCAGCAATACAAACGCCCCTATCGGCGCAGCAAAGGCCTGCGCCGGGTAGCGCTGCAGTTCTTCGCGTGCGCTGCCGCCGATGCGTCGGCGCACGTCGGCGTAGCGGCTGTCGTACTCCTGTTCCAGGCCGTCGAACAGAGGCCGCGCCAGCGGATCATCCACCGAGGTATAGAGGAAGCGTTCGTCGCTGCTCATGTCGCATCCCTCACCAGATAGTCTTCGGCCAATCGCGCCCACAGGCTGGCGGCGGGTGCAATGGCGGCATCGTTGAACACGTAGCGCGGGCTGTGCAGCGGTGCACTGTCGCCGTTGCCGACGAACACGAAGCTGCCCGGCCGCGCCTGCAGCAGGAACGCGAAATCCTCACTGGCGGTGCGCGGCGCGAATTCGGGCACTACGTGTTCGCTGCCGAAGCCCTGCAGCGCCACCTCGCGGATGTAGGCAGTCTGCTGCGGGTGGTTGATCACGCTGGGGAAGCCGCGTGGGAACTCGATCTCGGCGCGCGCACCGAACGCGGCGGCGATCTGCTCGGCGACCTCGGTAACACGGCGCCGCAGAGTGTCACGTACCTCGGGCAGGTAAGCGCGCACGGTCAGCTTCAGCTCGACGACGTCCGGAATCACATTGGCGGCCTGGCCGCCGTGGATCGAACCGACGGTGACCACGCCCATCTGCCGCGGGTCGACATTGCGTGACACCACGCTCTGCAACGCGGTGACGACGTGCGCCGCCGCCAGGATCGGGTCGACACTCCCCTGTGGCTCGGCACCGTGTCCGCCCTTGCCGATCACCTTCAGCCGCGCCCAGTCCACCGACGCCATCGCCGGGCCATCGACGAAGCCGAAGTGACCCACCGGCACGCCCGGCCAGTTATGCAGCCCATAAATCGCATCCACCGGGAAGCGCTCGAACAGGCCATCGGCAATCATCTTCGAAGCACCCGAACCGGTTTCCTCGGCCGGCTGGAACACCAGCTGCAGGGTGCCGTCGATATTGCCGTGATGGGCCAGGTAGTGCGCGGCGGACAGCAGGATGGCGGTATGCCCATCGTGGCCGCAGGCATGCATCAACCCCTCGGTCTGGCTGGCATAGGCCAGGCCGGAGTCCTCGTGGATCGGCAGTGCATCGATGTCGGCGCGCAGGCCGAGTCGACGACTGCCCTGCCCGCGCTGCAGCGTACCGACCACGCCGGTGCCACCGAGCCCGGTGGTCACCTCATAGCCCCACTGCTGCAGCAGTTCGGCCACTCGGGCGCTGGTGCGGTGCTCCTCGAAGGCCAGCTCCGGGTGCTGGTGTAGGTCATGACGGATCGCAATGGCCGCCTCGGCGCGTGCCGCGATCTCGGGCAATATGCCCGTGGATTGGGAATTCCGCCGGGCATGGTCCGGCGCTACTGCCGATTCTCCGCTCATCGCCCTACCCCGCCTTCCGCGCCGGTTCGGCATCGGTCGCATGGCGGCTGGCCTTGTACGGCAGGCCCAGATGCTCGCGCAGGGTCTGCCCTTCCAGCTCGCGCTGGTGGTAGCCGCGCGCCTGCAGGATCGGCAGCACCTGGGTCACGAAATCGTCCAGGCCTTCGCGCTGTGCGGCGAATCCAAGGATGAAGCCGTCGCTGGAACCGGCGTCGAACCAACGGATCAGCTCATCGGCCACGTGCTCCGGCGTACCGATGAAGTTCGGTCGTGGGCTCACGGCTTCCAATGCCACTTGGCGCAGGCTCAGGCCCTTCTCACGCGCATCCTGCTTGATGCGGTCGGTGGTGGAACGGAACGAGTTGCTGCCGATGTCACCCAGCTCCGGGAAGGGTGCGTCCGGGTCGTACTGGCTGAAATCATGGTGATCGAAGAAGCGGCCGAGATAGGCCAGCGCATCCTCCAGCGTGGCCAGTGCAGCGATCGCCTGGTACTTGGCTTCGGCCTCCTCGGCAGTACGGCCGACGATGGGGCCGATGCCCGGGAAGATCTTCACGTCATTGCCGCTGCGGCCGTGCGCAATCGCCGAGTTCTTCACCTTCTGGGTGAACGCGCGGGTTTCTTCCAGCGACGGCGAATGGGTGAACACCGCGTCGGCGTACTTGCCGGCCAACGCGATGCCATCATCGGAAGAACCCGCCTGGAAAATCACCGGCTGGCCCTGTGGCGAACGCTGGATGTTGAGCGGGCCTTCCACCTGGAAGAAGCGGCCCTTGTGGTCGAGTCGGCGGAATTTTTCTGGCGCAAAGAAGGTGCCGCTGTCGCGCTCGCGCACGAAGGCGTCGTCGTCCCAGGAATCCCACAGCCCCTGCACCACGTCCAGATACTCGTCGGCGATCTGGTAGCGCAGCGCGTGCTCCGGATGCGGCCGGCCATAGTTGCGACCCGAACCTTCCAACGGCGAGGTCACCACGTTCCAGCCGGCACGGCCGCCGCTGAGCAGATCCAGCGAGGCGAACTGGCGGGCCACGGTGAACGGGTCGCTGTAGGACGTGGACAGCGTACCGGCCAGGCCGATCTTCTTCGTTGCCGTGGCCAGCGCCGACAGCAACGAGATCGGCTCGAAACGGTTGAGGAAGTGCGGGATCGACTTCTCGTTGATGTACAGGCCGTCGGCCACGAAGCCGAAGGCGATGCCGTTGTCCTCGGCAGTGCGCGCAATGTCGATGTAGAACTGCAGGTTGACGCTGGCATCCGCTGGATTGGACGGGTGCTTCCAGGCATGCATGTGGCTGCCAGGGCCCTGCAGCATGATGCCGAACGGAATGTGGCGCGGGGTCGTGCTCATGGGAATCGCTCCTGCAGGTCAGGCCACCGCCGCGCGCGGCGCGGGCGACAGCAGTTCAAGGGATGTCAGGCGCGCGTCAAGGTCGGCCACCGGCGCGTCGAGAATGAACTCGCCCACGCCGAAGCGCCGGTGCAGCGCGTCCAGTTCGTCACGCACGTGCTGCGCATCACCGGACAACACGCTCGGGCGCGTTTCCTCGATGCGGAAGTCGGCCACGCCCACCTGCCGCGCGTACTCGGCAGCCGCCTCGGGGCTGGGCAGGTTCACCGCCTGCCCGGGACCGAGGTGCAGCTTGTAGACACGCAGCGCACCGATATGACGCGCTGCTGCTTCGGCAGTCGGCGCGGCGAAGGCTACCGTGGCCAACAGCGGTGGCTGCGAGGAGACGCTGCGGTAGGCGTCGAACGCGGCCTCGATGTGCTTCGGGTCGCCATCGAAGTGCGCGGCGTAGACGAAGCGCCAACCAAGCTCGGCGGCCTGCTGCGCACTCTGCGGGCTGGCACCGAGCAGGAAGCGCTCCGGTGCCTGCTGCGGAACCGGCCGCGCCAATGCCTCGGCTTCGGCACCGGACAGATAGCCCTCTAGGTCGCGCAGTTGCTGGTCGAAGTCGGCGAACGCCGGACGCCCGGCCGCCAGCGCGGCGGTCGAGGCCGGCAGGCCGCCGGGGGCCTTGCCCACGCCCAGATCCACCCGTCCTGGCGCCAATGCCGCCAGCAGGTTGAAGTTCTCCGCAACCTTGTACGGCGCGTAGTGGCGCAACATCACCCCGCCGCTGCCGATGCGGATGCGCCGGGTCTGCGCCAGCACCCAGGCCGCCAGCACTTCCGGTGCAGGGCTGGCCAACGTCGGTGCGGCATGGTGCTCGGCAAACCAGTACCGGTGGTAGCCGAGCTGTTCGGCGCGCTGCGCCAGCTGCAGGCTGTTGCGCAGCGCCTGCTCCGGCGAGGCACCTTCGGCCACCGGGCTTTTGTCCAGCACACTGATCAGGTAGCTCATGGTCGCGTCCTCGCTCAGGGGTGGGCCACGGGAATGCCGAGCAACCCGTTCAGTGCAGCCAGGATCGGTTCGGCACCGGAGATGTACTGGCGGTCCTGGTGCGCGCCGCTGGCCAGGTCGCTGCGCACGCCCTGTGGCAGCACCAGCTTCGGCAGCGACTGGTCCTGCTCGCCGATCTCGGCGATCACCTCGCGGCGCGGCCGCGCGAAACCGATGCGGCGCACGTCCAGCTGCGCGTCGAGGCCGTCGATGCTCGACAGGGCACCTTCCAGCAACAGGCTGTGCCGGCAGAAGAAGCGCTGGCCGGGAATCTGGCCGTCCTCGAACTCGCGGTCGAGCAGGAACAGGATGGGTTTGCTTGCTGCGTCGAGCGTCACTGGGGGGTCCTCATCTGTGCCGGCAATGCGATGCCGCTTCGATATCGATGCTAGAGATGCCAGCAGCTGCCATAGCGCTGCCTGGCGACAATCGGCGGTCAGATCCGGCCACGCAGATGCGCCTTGGCCATATGCAAAGCGCTGCCGGTTATGGCGTCAGGCGATGCGTCGAAGCGGCGCCGCTACCGCCAGCGCCTGCGTAGCCAGATGCCCGGCCGCACGCTCGGTCGCCAGCGCGATGCGGGCCTGCAACGCTGCACTGTTGATGTGCTCGCCATCGAAGTCGGCAGGCGTGGCATACACCCCGATCGGCAGCGTGTGCGCCTGCAGGAAGCTGAACAATGGCCGCAGCTGGTGATCGATCACCAGTGCATGGCGCTCACTGCCCCCGGTCGCCGCCAGCAGCACCGGCGTATCCACCAGCGCCTCCAGTTCGATGAAGTCGACCAGGTGCTTGAACAGCCCTGGATACGAACCACGGTGCACCGGTGCGGCCACCACCAGCAGCTCGGCGGCCTCGATGGTCTGCAGCGCCTGCTCCACCGCCGGTTCCACTTCATCCCGCGACAGCGACTGGCCCAGCGAGCGCGCGATCGGCGCCAGCTCCACCAGCTCCACGCTGGCATGCACGCGTAGCTGCAAAGACGCCAGCAGATGCCGCACTAGCAGCAACGTGCGCGATGTCGCCGAACTGGTCGGCGACCCCACCAATGCAACCACCTTCAATGCAGAAGACATGAACTGCTCCTCGATGATGCCGGACCACGTCCGGCCGCCTTTGGCGTGAACCTCAGAACCGGTAACTGACCCGCCCGTACCAATACGCACCGATGTTGCCCAGCACATCGCCGCTATCCCAGGTGGTCTCGATGCTGGCCACATCGGTGGCACTGCGCGCGTACTCGGGCACCTTGCGGGTGCGCTTGTCGAACACGTTGTTGATGCCCAGCGCCGCGCTCCAGCCGGCACCCAGTTCCACACCACCGGACAGGTTGGTCACCAGCACCGGCGGCTGCTTGTACTCCACGCCGTTGTTCAGGCGCTTGATCGGGCCGTAGTACGTGAAGTCCAGGTTCGAGCGCCAGCGCCCGTTCTGCCAGCCCAGCCCAGCCACCTGGGTGTAGCTGGGCGTGCGGAAGCGCAGCGCGTACTCGCTGGTCTTGGTCAGCAGGTTGATGTTCGGCAGCCCCTGCAGCGCCGCCGGAATGTCGCTGACCTTCTGGATGGTGGTGCGGCCGACGTTGGCCGCATAGCTCCAGCGCAGCTTGCCCCACGCGGTTTCCTGGTTGGCCTCCAGGGTCAGCTCCACACCGCGCGTACGCGTGTTGCCGACGTTGGTGAAGTAGCTGGCGTAGAACGCATCACCCGGCAGGATGCTGATGCCGGCCGATCCGAGCAGCGCATCGATGGTGTTCTTCTGCGCCGCACTAAGCACCGTGCCGCTGTTGTCGGTGACGCGTGCAGGATCCTGCGCGTTGTAGCCGATCTGGCTGGACTGGCCGAGCTGGCCACGGATGTCGATCTGGTACGCATCCACCGCCAGGTGGAACGCCGGGCTCGGGTCCCAGGTCACGCCCAGGCTGTAGTTGGTGGCCTTTTCCGGCTTCAGCGGCGTGGCACCCAGCGCGATCGCCGCCGGCGAAGACACCTGCGCCACCAGCGTGGTGCCGCACGGGCAGCTGCCGGTGGCCTGGTAGAACTGCGCGCCCAGGCTGGGGGCATGGAAGCCGTTGCTGACCGTGGCACGCACGCCCAGCGCGTCGGTGAAGTCGAAGCGCGTGGTCAGGCGGCCGGTGGAGACACTGCCGAAGTCGGAGTGGTCTTCCCAGCGCGCGGCCGCATCCAGGTACCAGCGCGAAGTGATGTTGGTGGCCGCACCCACGTACACCGCCTTGCTGTTGCGGGTAGCCTTCACCGCGTCCGCAGTGGAATAGCCGACGAAGGCCGCAGCACCAAAGCCGGTGTACGACTCCCACTGCCCTGCCCCACGCTCGTACTGTTCGTGCTGGTACTCGGCGCCCGCGCTCACTTCCAGCGGCGAAGCAAAGGCCGCCACCTCGAAGCCGCGGCGCAGGTCCAGGTTGGCGATGCCCTGCTGGTAGTCCAGCTTGCCGTCATAGAAGTCAGTGGGCGAACCGGGGTATGGCAGCGAGTAGTTCACCGAGTTGCGGGTATAGGTGCGTACCGTGCTGCGGTTGCCGGTCAGGCTGGCGTCGTAGTCCCAGCCAGCGATCTGCCCTTTCACACCGGCCGTACCGGTGTACTGCTTCTCCTTGGTCTCCAGCACCGGCAGGAAGCCATCGGGGAACACACTCAACACGCCGGGTGCCTTATAGGTAGTGAAGATGGTCGCCGGCAGGCGGAAGTTCTGGATCGCCTGCGCGGTGCGGTCACTGGCCGTGGCATTGGCGTAGAACTGCGCGCTTTCGCCCAGGCCATGACCCACATTCACCGCAAACGCCTTCAACGCATACGACGGCGAGCTGAGGATGGTGTTGGCTTCGGCATCGCGGTTGGCCTCGGCCGGGTTCGGCGATGCACCTGCCGGTAGCCGGTTGTTCGGCCGCAACGCCACCAGATTGCCGCTGGCATCCACCGCCGGGTAGCTCAGGTAGCCATCGATATAGCGGCGGGTGCGGATTGCATGATGCTGGCGGGTGGTCTCGCCAGACAGGTTGACGAAGCCATCCTGGCCCCACGGCAGGCCGACATTGGCGCGCACACTGGTACGCGAGCCATCGCCGTCGGTGCTCTGCCCGCTCTCCACCGACACATCGCCACCGTGGGCCTGCGATTTCAGGATCACGTTGACCACGCCGGTGATCGCGTCCGAACCATAGATCGCCGAAGCGCCATCGCGCAACACTTCCACATGGTCAATGGCCGAGACCGGTATCAGCGCCAGGTCGGCCCAGGCATGGCCCGGAAAGCCGCCACCGTTTGCGCCACTGACGTAGGCACTGGCATTACGGCGCTTTCCATTCACCAGCACCAGCGTGTAGCCCGGCGACAGGTTGCGCAGCTGGTAGCCGCGGATCAGGCTCTCCTGGTCGCTCTGGTAGCCGCCAATCTGGCTCAGCGACGGCAGGCTGCGCTGCAGCGCTTCCAGCAGGTTGCCCTGGCCGGTCGCGGCGAGGTCTTCGGCGGAGATCACATCGATGGGCGTGGAGCTGTTCTTCACCGTGCGCGTGCTGGTGCGCGAACCGGTCACCACCACCGCATCCAGCGTGGATGCTGCCACGTTGGCCGTCGCGGCGGTGGCAGCAGGATCCGCATCGGCTTCCGCCGCATGGCTGGGCGAAGCGACGAGGACGGCTGTGATCAGAACAGCGAGAGTGCTCAGGACAGGGGTGTGGGCGGCAGGCATGGGGGCTCGTGGGGGTGGGCCGGAAACACGCTTCCATTCAAGGGCCTGTTCACCCACGGCAACAGGCGGGATCACGTCACCCAACCGTCATATCCGGCCACCCACATGACCGCTGGTAATGACGTTAGGCAGCCCACACGCACGGGGTCGGAGCCCTCATATGCCCACCCGGTATCACCTCATGCCCGCGCACCACTCAGCGCCACGCACCACCACCCGTAGCATCAAGCCATGTCCAGCCCACCCGCCGATCCCACCGCGCCGCTCGTCGCCATCGTTGCCTGCCACGGCCAGGGGCTGTTCGAGTTCGGCTGTGCGGTCGGCCTGTTCGCGCCGGTGCGGCCGGAACTCGGCGTGGCCTGGTACCGCACCCAGTTGTGCGCCGGCGAACCCGGTGCGCTGCGCATGCTCGGTGGAACGCAGGTCCAACTCCCCTACGATCTCAGCAGCGTCGATGACGCCGACATCATCGTCATCCCCGGTTGGCGCGAACCCAGCGAGCGTCCGCCGCAGGCGCTGCTCAATGCACTGAACCGTGCCCACACACGCGGCGCGCGCATCGCCTCGATCTGCTCCGGTGCCTTCGTGCTGGCCTGGGCCGGGCTGCTCGATGGCCGCCAGGCCACCACCCACTGGCGCCTCACCGAGGCGCTCGCACGCGAGTTCCCACGCATCGATGTGCGCGAAGACGCGCTGTATGTGGATACCGGCAGCATCATCACCTCGGCCGGCTCGGCCACCGGCATGGACATGATGCTGCACATGGTGCGCAAGGACTACGGCGCACGTGTAGCCAACCTGGTGGCCGAACGGCTGGTACTGGCGCCATGGCGTGATGCCGAACGCAGCCAGCGCGTCAGCCGCGCCATTCCCCATGGCGAGCCCACGCGCCTGGCAAAGCTGATGGAATGGATGCGCCGCAACTTGCGCGAGCCGCACTCGCTGGGCAGCCTCGCCGAGCAGGCCGCGCTCAGCCAGCGCACCCTGCAGCGGCAGTTCCTGGAAGCCACCGGCCTGTCACCCATCGACTGGCTCATCCGCGAGCGCGTGGCCTTTGCCCGCGAGCTGCTGGAAACCACTGACCGGCCGCTGCAGTGGATTGCAGAACAGGCCGGCTTTGGTTCGCAGGAATCGTTCCGTCGGCACTTCCGCGGTCAGGTTGCTGCAAGTCCTACCGAGTACCGCAGCCAGCATCGCGGCGGTATCGCAGCCGATCGCCTGGTTGGCTGCTGATACCAGGTCCACTCGACCCTCCTACCTCATCCCAGACACTCCCGGGACACAGCAGCAGCCGATCGTCATTGCGGCAACAGAAGCACCGATTTGCCTCGGGTATGGCCCTTGAGGATATCGTCGTAGGCCTTCGCGGCATCATCGAAGGCGTAGGTGCGGCTCACGCTCCAGCGCAACGTGCCATCGGCCACACCGGCAACCACCCGGCGCAGCTCCTCGACATCGCGGGACACCCAGATCGGGAAGACCCTCGCCGAGGTGATCGGCTTCCCGGCGATCGTCGCGATCTGGCCATCGGCACGCACCAGCGCCAGCGACACGGAGGTCGCCTCCTGGGTCCCCGCCATATCGACCGAGGCATCGAACGGCGTCGGATGCACTGCACGGATGCGATCGGCAAGTCCAGGGCCGTAGGCCACCGCAATCGCGCCGAGCTCGGCGAGATAGGCAAGGTTGTCTTCCGACGATGTGGCAACCACCGTTACCCCAGCCTGTCGCGCAAGCTGCACGGTGATTGAACCTACGCCACCCGATCCACCATGGATGAGCAGAGCGCTTCCCGGCACGAGCTTCAATGTCGACAGGATCGTCGAGGCCGTCTGGCTTGCGCCCGCCAGCGATCCTGCGACCTCCCATGTCATGGCCGCCGGCTTCACGATCAGGTTCGCGGATGGAACCAGGATGTGGGTGGCATGGGTGAATCCTGCGCCCGAACCCAGGACTTCCGTGCCCACCGGAAAGCCCGGCGCCGCCGCGCCCACCGCGCGCACAACGCCGGCGAACTCAGTGCCGAACGCCAATGGCAGTGCTGAGTGACGGACTTCACCGGTCATGCGCCGGGCATCGATGGGGTTGATCCCAGCGGCCCTGACTTCGATCAGGACCTCGCCTACGCTTGGCTTGGGCATCTTCGCAGTCAAGCGTTCAACCACACTGGCATTGCCGTACTGGCGCGCCACGAACATCGTGAATTGGGACGGAAGCATTTCTTCAGGAACTCCGGGACTGTGGGGGATGGTGCGGTGCGAATGGAGGCCGCCGCTGTGCTTCAGGGAACCACTGTCAGCTCACAACGTCAGGTGGATGGTGTGTGGGAGCGGACGGGATAATCGCGCTCGGCTTCCGTCGAGGCAGCAGGCGCCAGCGACGAGAATCGCCCCACCGTTTTCGGATGTACCGGGCCATCTTCCTGCCAGGGCCATCCGCCGAACTGCGTTGCGGAAAAATCTGCATGGGCCTGTCGCAGGCCCGCTTCGTCATTCATCACGAATGGGTCACTGGCGACCACCGGCTCAGCAATGGGCTGCTCTTGCATGAGGAGGATTTCCAACAGCGTCTGGTCACGGTTGGCAACGGCGTTGCCCCTCCTTGGGCGCGACAGACTTGCAACATCCAGCACAACCGAACTCATCGGAAACCCTCGCCTGACAGACTGACGTGCGCACTAACAAAATGTGCGTACGAGCATGGTAGGGTCCATTTTTCAACGTACAAGACGGCACATTCATGGGCGGAACACACACCGGTGTTCGTACTGGCATCGCGCATGGCAGCGGCGTCTGTCCAGCGATCACCGACACGTTGTCGCGCATCGGCGACAAATGGACGGTGCTGATCGTCGGCACCCTGCGTGATGGGCCGATGCGCTACAGCGAACTGGGCCGCGCCATCGGCGGCATCTCACAACGCATGTTGACCTTGACGCTCAAGGGGCTGGAGCGCGACGGGCTTGTCAGCAGAACGGTCTATCCATCTGTGCCGCCGCGCGTGGACTATGAGCTCACCGAGCTCGGCCGTCTGCTGCTCGCGCCCCTGCATGCGCTCTTTCAATGGGCGGTCGCATATCAGCCCACGATGCTGGAAGCGCGGGAGCGCTACGACAACAAATCGGGGGCGACGTCCTCGCAATGATCAGGAGTCGTAACCTTGGCTGGTCGTTCAGAGCTGCCGGCCCAGCAGCATGCGCGGCCAGCCGTCCACGTTGAAAGGCGCGATGCGCGTATAGCCACAGGACTCGTAGAAACGCACCAGATCACCGCTGCCACCGGCATAGCAGTCCACGCGCAGATGATCGAGACCGGCAACGCGCGCCTGCTCATCGGCAAACACCATCAAGCGACGACCAATGCCGCGCACGCGAGGATCGCGTGAGGCCACCAGCACCCGCACGTACAGCTCCGGCCCGGTGGGCGCTGGTACATAGGGCATCGACTCGCCCAGCGTCAGGAACGCGCGCACGTGGCCGTGCTCGTCCTGCGCCACCCACGCTCCCGGCAGGGCACACGCCTCGGTCACCTGGGCAATCCGGCGCGGCATCGTTGACCACGGCTCGCTGCCCCATTGCTGCAGATTGCCGATCGACACGAACCACGCAATGACTTCGTCGAAGAGCGTCAGCACCGCAGGCGCATCGGCCACGCTGGCGCGGCGGATGTTCAAGGTGTCCTTTCCAGCTTCAGTCATGCATGCACTCCCTGACGTCCCGTAGATCCAGTAGTGCCAGGCCATGCCTGGCAGGCGCCCAGTGTATTGATCCAGTCCCCCGGACACCGAACTTGACATGCAGGTATTTGCCTGCACATAGTTCACTCGACGGCGGCGCCTGTCCGCCCACGCGAGGAACCTGCAATGGTGGATATCGCACACAGGGTCGGCATCAAGGCCCCTGCAAGCCAGGTGTACCAAGCCCTGGCCACCCCCGAAGGCGTCGCCGCCTGGTGGGCCGAAGACACCCATGGCGACCGCGAAGCCGGCGGCACGGTCAAGGTCCGCTTCACCAACAACGGTGAGGAAATCGGCGCCATGCAGATGAAGCTGGAGCAGCTCGTTCCCGGCCAGCTGGTGCTCTGGCAGTTCCTCGCCGGACCTGCCGAATGGATCGGCACCCACGCGCGCTTCACGCTGAAGCAGGAAGGCGACTACTGCATTGTCCTGTTCACCCACGAAGGCTGGAAGGAGCGTGTCGAGTTCACCTCCCACTGCAGTACCAAGTGGGCGGTGTTCCTGATGAGCCTGAAGGCGCTGCTGGAGACCGGCAAGGGGCAGCCCAACCCACACGACGTCAGGATCGACAACTGGAACTGAAGACATCCCCATGGCGGTAGACAACGTGCGCGACGCAGACAAGGTATTCAAGGCACTGGCCGATCCCACGCGCCGGACGCTGCTGGATCTGCTCTGCGAACACAACGGGCAGACGCTCGGCCAGTTGTGCGAGCACCTGGACATGGCCCGGCAATCGGTCACCCAGCACCTGGGCCTGCTGGAAGACGCCAACCTGATCAGCACCGTGCGCCGTGGCCGCGAGAAGCTGCACTTCATCAACCCGGTGCCGCTGCATGAAGTCTATGAGCGCTGGGTACGCAAGTTCGAGCAGCAGCGCCTGAGCCTGCTGCATGACCTGAAACGAGAACTGGAAGGAGAATGACGATGTCCGCAGAGTCCACCCGCTTCATCCACGTGATCTATATCGCCTCCACACCGCAGAAGGTGTTCGAGGCCATCACCCGGCCCGAGATCGCCAGCCGCTACTGGGGCCACGAGAACGTCTCGGACTGGAAACCCGGCTCGCGCTGGCAGCACGTGCGCGCCAACGAAACGCGCTCGGTCGAACTGGTCGGCGAAGTGGTGGAAAGCACCCCGCCCTCGCGGCTGGTCATCACCTGGGCCGCCGTCTCGCAGGCAGACAATCCAGATGCCTACAGCCGGGTCACCTTCGACATCGTGCCCTACCAGGACATGGTGCGCCTGACCGTCACTCACGACGAACTGGAACCCGGCAGCGGCATGGATACCGGCATCCGCCAGGGCTGGCCGATCGTGCTGTCGAGCCTGAAGTCGTTGTTGGAGACGGGCAAGGGGCTGGATGTGTTTGCGAAGCCGAGTGCTACCAGCTGAATCGCGGCATTCGGTTGACACAGAACGAAGACTGCTACGACCGCGTTCCGACGCGCGCACCGACACGATCGCCCACAGGCATCCCTGACGACGTTCGATGAGTGCTTCAGACGCAGACTCCCTGCACAGCAAAGTGGCGGCGGTCACCCTCGGCTTCTGGGTGATGAAGATCGCCGCCACCACCCTCGGCGAGACCGCGGGCGACCTGCTGTCGATGACGCTCAACCTGGGTTACGTGGCCAGCTCGGCCATCCTGCTGGCGATCTTCGCCGGCCTGTTGGCCCTGCAGCTGTCTGCGCAGCGCTTCCACCCGGTGCTGTTCTGGTCGGTGGTACTGGCGACCAGCACTGCCGGCACCACCATGTCGGACCTGATCGACCGCACGCTCGGCCTGGGCTACGCCACCGGCGCCAGCCTGCTGGCCGGTTGCCTGGCGCTGGTGCTGCTGACTTGGCGCATGTCGGAGAAGTCGATCTCGGTCAGCAACATCGCATCGCGCCGCGCCGAGGGCTTCTACTGGACCGCCGTGCTGTTCTCCAACACATTGGGTACGGCGCTGGGCGACTTCCTGGCCGACGATTCCGGGCTGGGCTTCACCGGCGGCGCACTGCTGATCGGCAGCCTCATCGCGCTCACCGCACTAGCCAGCCGCATCAAGGGCATCAACCGGGTCATCCTGTTCTGGATCGCCTTCGTGCTCACCCGCCCGTTCGGCGCCACCTTCGGCGATCTGCTCACCAAGCCGCTGGAAAAGGGCGGGCTGGGCTTCGGCACAGTCGGCTCGTCGCTGGTGCTGTTCACCATCCTTGCCACGCTGGTGGCGCTGCCGATGATGAAGCGTAAGGCACAGCCGGCCAGCTAGCGCGCGGTCCAGCCCCCATCCACCGGCAGCGCCGTGCCGGTAATCTGCGCCGCCGCGTCCGAGGCCAGGAATACCACCATCTCGCCCAGCTGATCGGGCGTCACGAACTGCAACGAGGGCTGCTTCTCAGCCAGCAACGCGCGCGCAGCGGTCTCCTGATCCGTGCCCTCGCGCTCTGCCAAGGCGGTGATCTGCTGCTCAACCAGCGCCGTCCGCACCCAGCCCGGGCAGATCGCATTGGCGGTGATGCCGGTGCCCGCATTCTCCAGCGCGGTCACCTTGGTGAAGCCCACCACGCCATGCTTGGCCGCCACATAGGCCGACTTGTTCACCGAGCCCACCAGCCCATGCACAGAGGCGATGTTGATGATGCGGCCGGCGCCCTGCTGCTTCATGTGCGGCAAGGCCGCCGCCGTTGCGTGGAACACCGCCGAGAGATTCAGTGCCAGGATCGCATCCCACTTCTCGACCGGGAACTCCTCGATCGATGCTGTGTGCTGGATGCCCGCGTTGTTCACCAGGATGTCGATGCGACCCATCGTCGCGACAGCGTGGGCGATCAGACCGCGCACTGCTTCACCTCGTGAAAGGTCGGCGCCGTCATGGGCCACGCGCACGCCGAACTCGGCTTCCAGTTTGGAACGGATGCGTTCGATTTCCGCCGCATCACCGAAGCCATTCAGAACGATGTCGGCACCTTGCCGCGCCAAGGCGGTGGCGATGCCAAGACCGATACCACTGGTGGATCCGGTAACTACCGCGACCTTTCCAGAGAACATGGGCGAGCTTCCATCGGGCGTAGGTGGTCAGTGTAGCTTCACCGGTGCCCCCTTTAAGCGACGCTACCTTGGTCAATCAACGGTTAGAACGCGTTGGGCATCCGCCGAGGGAAGTGTCCAGCGTTCATTCAAAACGGACGGTACACCTCAGAGGGGGCGCAGCCGTGGCCTGCTGGCGATACTGTCCGACTCCCACAAGGGCAATGCATCCATGCTTTGCCCAGCGGATCGAACACGTCCGAAAATAGCTTCTGCGGCCGTTCTACTCCCCCCACCTCCAACCGGGCGGAGCGCCTTTCATCCAGCAGATAAGGACAAGGACCAACACTACGGCCCACGTGTAGAGCTGAAACGCGATGGGCTCGCGAAATGGAGAGAACAGAAACGGACCTGCCAGCAGCAGGCCGAATGCGACTGCGTACACAAGCCAGCCCTGCCACGCGCACGGCATCCCCCAACCCCATCCGTACTTTTTCCTGGTAAACCAGTACTTCCTGCTGATCATTGCAATCTTCCTCGATGGCCGCCGGTCTCACGTACCTGATCCATGCATGCTTTGAGCTGTTCGTGAAGACGTCGGTCCAGAATCAAGTCAGTATCCCCTCTGGCTTTGACGAGAACAGAGCTACGGTCCGTGCGCAGCACGAAGACGTTGCGACCGCTGTGCATGCGGAACTTGCCAAGCTCAACGCCACCGGTGCTCGTTCCAAGTTGCCGGTGAGGCAGCGTGATCCTTGAAGCATCGGAAGCGTCCTGCCACGAGACACTGGAAAGCGGGAGCTGCAGTCGGACAAACGCTGCTGACCCAATCAGCTGGCCATCTGTAACGGCGATGTACGCTGTCCGCGCTTGATATACGAGGCCAAAGGCAACTACGACAACAACGGCCAGCGCCGAGCCGAGCGCAATATTCCTGGCTGGCACCCCGCCAGAGCGGGGTGCCAGCCATACTGCGATCAGAACCACGGCTGCTGCCACGCATATGCCGAGAGGAAGCGCATAGGCATGAATCAGGGAGACGTCCAGCGTGGATCGGCACATCATCATGAACTACTCCGCAGAGATTGACCGCATGCCGTAAACGTAAGTCGCTTCGACAATCGTCTCAAATGCATCTTCTTCATAGGTGACAAGGCCGACGTTTCGCATCGCGCGCAGGAACGAGCGAACCTCGTTCTTTATTACGAGTTTTGCGTGTTCGTCGTAAAGGCCGGGGGCTCCCAGGATGGAAGCTGCACGATGTGCAACGTCGCAACTGTCGCAGATGTCACCGTCCAGCCGACTCAGCTGGCCGTTGAACACATGATTGTATGACGGTATCTGGGTCTCGTTTCCGGCAACCACTACCTTGTTCACAACGGCAACCATGGTGAATGCAGCCACGGCTACGGTCACACCAACAATGGCGTCAACAGCCGCAACCACAATCACAGCCGCGCCAACAACCGCTTGACCAGGGGCTGTCCGCAGAAGCTCCGCCACACTGGCGAGGGCCGCGAGGTCTGCCGTTGTAGGAGGCTTGTCAGTAGCTTTGATGAAAGCGAGTACCGATTCGGCATCGGGAGACTCGTCCCCAGAAAGCTCCATCACGCCGCGGATCATGTCTATATTGCTCTGGAGTGCGTGCTGCATCTTCATGGTGAGCACGTCTTCCTTTGGACGCGCCAACGCACCAGATGCCTGGAGATAGTTCAACATTTGCGTATAGTCACGACGTTTGGCCGCGTCTTGTACATCCCTATCCGACAGAGCAACCAGCAGAGCCAGAGATGGTGCGTTCAGTGTCTCTTTGCTGGTGTCGAACCCAAGCGTGGAAAGATATCGACCAGGATTGGTGTTGAAGAGCGAACGCTTCTTCTCGTCAGAAAACATATCGACAGCAGCGGCACTCAACTTTGACCAGTGATCCCAGCCGGCTGCAGGCATGCCGCTACGCGAGAGTGGAAGAAGCATTCGTGTTGCGTTGACATCCGTGCCGCCGGTAAGGCTCGCAGGTGTGCCGAACACCCTCTTGTCGCCCGCGGCAGCCGCCGCCCCGGAAATTGATGCAGCAGCACTGGCCGCGAGTGTGGACTGGATGAACTTCCGCCGCTTCATTTGAACGCTCCTTGTTGCCGAGAAAGGGTGTCTACTGCCTTACCGAGTGCGTGGCGACTCATTACCTCTGGAATGAACTTCTGGTAATCCGATTCAAGTCTTGCGCGCACTTCACTGTTCTTGTGAAGCACTGCGCAGTCGTGGCACATGTGCACCGATCCATTCAGTAGTTCATCGGCTTTCTCTTCGCCCATCACGCGCCTGATGATCTCCGCAGGGCCGTCCACTCTGATCCAGAACTTGAGGAAATCGTCCGTTTGAGAGAGATAGGCGTTGCTGACGCCATCCTCGAGACGCCCAACTTTCATCTCTGGGATGTGCTCAAGTGTCAGTCCGCAACAGGCAGCGACTTCCTTGTAGGGCGTGACAACGATGTTGTCATGAATCTGGTGGCACGGGGCTATTCGCAGGTGCTGTGGAACCGTATTCTCGCGCTTGACCTGATCGCTTTTGAACTCCATCCAGCTGTTTGACTGCAGTTGCAAGCCCTTCTTCAGAAGCATCCGTATTGTCGAATCCTCGGCGAAGGTCGCCATTGTTCGACCGTCTTCCGTGTCTGCCTCCACCGTCACGAGAACGTGCAGCCCCGCAGTGAGGCCGGCCTCGGCAGCATTGACCACGGAAGAATGAGGTACCCACTCCTGATGATCTTTGCCGGAGCTGATATTGAGCTCTTTCAATCCCGCGGTTGAAAGCTTTTCAGCCCAACGCTTCGCGGTGGATCGGGTCTTCGCCCAGGAGCCATTCGATACCATCCGCGTGCCGAGCCCTAGCGATGTCGCTTCGGCTATCACACTGATCAAATCGTCTTTGAGAAGTGTCGCCTCGCCGCCGGTGAAGACGATGACAGACAGCGAGGGGAAGGAGCCTTTGGCATCATGAAGCGCTGTGATCATCTCATCGCGACTGAGCCTTCCTTTGACCGTCGGGCTCGACTCGAAACAGCACTGAACGCATGCCGCAGTGCAGCGATAGGTTGTGATAAACGTCAGCGTCCTGGGCGATAGCACCTGGGTAGCGCATAAATCCATTTTTGCTTCTCCATGTTACTGGCAAGGGCCAATCCGGGCCGCCTGTGGACACTACGGCGGGTCCAAACAGCAGATCCACCATAAGGAATATTTCGGAAGATTGAAACCCCGCAGATCTTCGATTGCATATTTGACGGGAGAACGCCTACGGGCGCTCATGGCCCGACAGCCTCATTACTTCTGGGCTTTAAGCCAACGCGCGAGATCGCTGATCATTACCGGGTCCACGCTTCCGGGCTGCATGTATTCCTGGGGGGAAGCCGGGCCATCACCTGCAATGCCGAGGTGGTTGAGTGCGGAATACTCTCTCAGTTGCACTTCCTGCTGCCCCTCCAGCGATTCGTTCCACATGCGCCAGTCAATCGCTGTTACCTGAAAATCGCGGCCACCATGCAATAGAAGCAATGGTTTCCGGAGTGACCTGGCGTCACCGCGCGCGTCAACTGCTTCGATGCTCTTCCAGAAGGATTGGGGTGCACCCAGCGGGAGCTTGCTGGCCTCAACTTCCTGATCACCCAAAGCAGCCGCGATTTGTGTATCCAGCATGGCCAGCTGCTCTTCCGCTTTTGGCCCAAGCTGCCCGTCTACCGAAAGGAGGCGGCGGGTCTGCTCTGGAATAATCTGCAACAGGCTTCGCGCGGGTGCGGCCCATAGGACTACCCCTCTCACTTCAGGTGATCGCTGGGCGATGCGCGGCGCCAGCATCGCGCCTTGGCTATGGCCCAGCACAAATAGACGCTTGCCATCTATGCTTCGATCAGCGCCCAACGCCGTGAGCGCGGCGACCGCATCGTCGGTTGTTTCATCATCAATGCTGAAGTCGCCATTAAGATCCTGGGGGCGCGCACGGCTTCGCTTGTCGTATCGAAGTACTGCGATACCCTGCGCGGCGAGACCGCGCGCGACGTCCAGGAAGGGCCGATTGGGTCCAACGGTTTCGTCACGATCCTGCGGTCCTGAGCCATGCACCAGCACAACGGCGGGAAATGGGCCTTCTCCTTTGGGAAGCGATAGCGTGCCTGGAAGCGCACCGCGTGCCTGTGGAACGACGAAATCGATCTCATGGTAGCTGGCACTGGCCGGGGCCGGCGCCGCTTGTTCGGGCGCGGCGGGCCGCAACATTAACCCGGCGACTTTCTCCTGTTTGTCGACCACCACTTGTGCAACAAATCGACCGTTGCTGAACTGCAATGGCACCAACACCAGCTGCATGCCTTCATGAGTGCTGATCGCTGCCAGGCCACGACTCTTCAAAGTCCCCAATGAGTTCCACAGGGTGCTGAGAGATTCCGCCGGTACCGCTTCGGCCATTTGTGGAGTGAACATTGCTTCGGCTTCAGCGATGCGCCCAGCCTCCAGGTGATCGAGCAAGCGGGCTACGACTTGCTCAGGCTCTGCTGCGACCGCTGAATGAACAAGCATCGTTAGCGACAAGATCAACATCCCAATGCGCTTCTTCAATGTTATAGCTCCATCTTGACGCTGCCCAACAGGGGTAGTCAGCGTCGACGTGATAGCGCTCACCAACCCAGTTCTGGCGGATTCGTTGAGTCGAGGCAGCGCATACGCAGTTCATCCTGAATGACGCCATCATGGATGCATGCGGGTACGGAGGTCAACGTGTGCTAGAGGTGGCTGCGATTCTTGGTTGGAGATGGGTCGCAAGCAAGCGGGGATATTCGTCTAGAGCGCGCTACGAACTTTGAAGCAGATATACCCCTCGCTGACACAGGCCGGCTTCACAGCCTGACCGGTCACATGCTGGACCTTCCGAGCCAGAGTGCCAACCTGCGCGCGCTCCTGCTCATTCGCCAGCACGGGCAATATATGGCCGAGCGTGTCCACGGCAATGTGAAACTTGCTTCCATTCTTGCGTTTATTGTCGTCATAGCCTGCGCGCGGGCCACCCCCGCACGTCGATTGCGCAACAAACGCCCATTTCTCATCGATCACATCGGTCGAACAGGGGCTGCGCGCTGTGATGCCATTGCAGTGACACTGTTCATGCCGAACTTCAAACACGCTCTAGAAGATGACGCTTGCCCGATCAACGGTCGCGAGCGGATTAGCCTTCCGCACCGCCTCCAGGAACAGCAGGAAGTCGCGGTTGAACAGCGACAGATTGTTGGTGAACGTCACGCACTTTCTACCCGATGCTCTGCTGAAGCATACCTGCCAGACATAGCGCGCGTAGATGACATCGGACGTTCGTGTGACTGAGGTGATCTGGGAGAGCGGAACTGCCGTGGGTACCGGGCCCCGCTGCAGGTAGAAGGATTCTGTATCAAAGAAGTAGTGCTCCCGATCCTCTTTCCCATCCACCATCACCAAGGTCATGGACGTGCCGGAGATCCGGCGCGGGGAATTCAAACGCAACCCTGATCCCAACGCCGAACGGGCTCTCGCTGACATTTGCCGAAGGATGAACCAAAGGATCACCAACGGAAGTGCCGCAAGGACAACAAAACCTACGGTCTTCAAAACAGTTTCCAGCGTGCTGGGCACACAGATCTCCAGGATGAACGTTCAGGCAATGGCGACGCCCGGGTAGATCCACGCCACGCGTGGATGGCGCTCCCTCAACGCCCCATCACTTCCAATGATCCGGCCCCAGGAACGGCAGGCTCAACACAAACACCGGAACCGCCACCGGCACCAACGCCGCACCCAGCACCTTTCCGGCCGCCGTCCCAACCCCAGGCTTTTCCGTATCGTCCGGCCGGATCCGCTCAGCCCGCGCGGTGATCGACTGCGGCAGCTTCGCCTTCGCGGCCAGCGCCGCAGCATCCGGCAACGTCACCCGCTCGCCATCACTCTCGAACAGCGCGCTGTAGTAGCTTCCGCCCTGCCTGGAAAGGTTGCAGTCCGGGTTGGCCGCCAGCTCGTAGCGGCTCCGGGCTTCAAGAATGTACGGCCGGCGCGTCAACGCATCGATGGCCTTGGCCACCCTCGGGCTGATCTCCAACCGCTCCAGCTTGAACTGCGCCGCCTGTTCCGGCGTCACCTGCTCCGGCCGCAGCAGCAGCGCGTAGCTGCCATGCACCTTGGCCCGGTCGGCCGGCACGCGCCAGTCCTCACGGAAGTACATCTGCGCGCAGACCACGGCCTCGCGCAGCGGGCTGTCCATCAGGGCGCGGTAATCACGGAACGGCGCCGCATCAAAGCGCATGGGTTCGTCATAGACCGTCAGCAGGTACAGCTTGCCATCGTCGGCCACGAATGCGCTGGTGATCTCGCGATTGGAATGATGGTAATCCGGCCCGCTGGCGCAGCCAGACAGCAGGGTCAGGCATAGGGCGGAAAGAATGAAGAGGATGGACGTTCGCATTTCGTATTGAAGGGCTTCCCTGGAAAACCGCCCCCCCCCCATAAGGACGGGGCCAGTCCGCCATGGTGCCACGGCGCCGCTTGCGATGCAGGGCCCGCCTTACTTCAACCGCTCCACCAGCCGCTGCCCCACCTCCAGCGCCGAAGCCGGGTTCTGCCCGGTAATCAGCTCGCGGTCCACCACCACATGCCCGGTCCACGGCGTGGTATTGCTGCCGAACTTCGCACCCGCCCGCTGCAACGCAGTCTGCGGGTAGAACTTCATCTCACCACCACCCAGCAACGGCTTGGCCTGCGCTTCTTCCTGGTTGCTGATCACCGTCATCTGGTAGCCGCTGTAGATCCACTTCGGCGTGGCCGGCATCGCACCCGCTTCCAGCGTCGCCACGAACCCAGCGGCAACCGGCAGCGTGGACAGCAGCGCGATCGGCCCGTGGCAGACCAGCGCGGTGGTCTTGTTGCGCCGGTGGAAGTCGGCCAGCAGCCGGCCAAGCGCGGGGCTCTTCAGCAGGTCCTGCATCGGCGCGTGGCCACCGGGAATGTAGACCGCATCGAAACGCGCGTAGCCTTGCTGCTCCACGCGCGCAAGGCTGACCACCGGCGATGCCGTCGGCGAGGTCAGCGCCAATTTCTCCAGCAGCTCCTTGTGCAGCGTCAGCTGCGCGGCATCGTTACCGAAATACGCCGGCGTCACCGAGGACGCATCCACCGTCGGCGCCCGCCCCTGCGGCGTGGCGAAGGTCACCTCGTGGCCGGCGTCGAGCAGCAGCTTGACCGGCTGCATCAGCTCGTTGAGATAGAAGCCGGTGGACAGCACCTTGCCGTCCTTCAGGTCCAGGTGGTTTTCGTCGGACAGCACCACCAGCACGTTGGCAGCCTGCACGCCGGTCACGGCCAGGGTCAGGGCCAGCGCTGCGGCCAGCCGGGTCATCAGGTTCATGGGATAACTCCTATCGGGGAATGGCCGCCACTTTATTCATCGCCCCAGCGGCGATAAATTGGCCCCATCACAAAACATCTGTTCCCCGGAGAGCCAAATGAGCCGCAAGTTCGACTACCTGGGCGATGTGGAGGTGTTCCTGGCGGTGGTCGAGCACGGCTCGTTCACCGCCGGCGCGGTGGCGCTGTCCACCACGCCCTCGGTGCTCAGCCGCGCGGTCACCCGCCTGGAAGCGCGGCTGGGCCGGCAGCTGTTGCAGCGGACCACCCGCCGTGTGGGCCTGACCGACGCCGGGCGGCTCTATCTGGAACAGGTGCGCACCGCCTTTGGCCTGCTGGACGACGCCGAGCGCGACGTACTGGCCCAGGACGGTGCACTGGCCGGCCGCGTGCGCCTGAGCGTGCCCACCACCTATGGCCACTACCGGCTGCCGCCCGTGCTGGCGCGCTTTGCGCGGCAGTACCCGCAGGTGCAGGTGGAACTGAACATCACCAACCGCAACGTGGACCTGGTGGCCGAAGGCTTCGACCTGGCCATCCGCCTGGGCCAGTTGCCGGACAGCGGGCTGGTGGGGCGGAAGCTGGAGGATGCGCCTTTGGTGCTGGTGGCTTCGCCGGAGTACCTGCAGCGCTGTGGTACGCCGCAGACGCTGGACGACCTGCAGCAGCACCTGTGCCTGCCGTTCGTGATGCCGCGCACCGGGCGGTTGGCGCCGTGGGTCTTCCGCGACGGCGGGCGCGACGTGGACTGGCTGCCGCGTTCGTCCATCGAGACCTCCGACGATGTGCTGGGCGTGGTGTCGCTGGCCGGACAGGGCATCGGCATCTGCCAGAGCTATGAATTCATCGTGCGCGAGCGGCTGCAGCGTGGGGGGCTGGTGGAGGTGTTGCCGCAGCTGCGGGGGAGATCGCGGCCGTTCTCGGTGATCTATGCGCCGCATCGGCGGCAGTCGGCGGCGGCGCGGGCGATGATTGAGTTGCTGGTGGGGAATGCGAGCGCGGCTGAGGATCGCGTTGGTTGAGGCTGCGAGCTTGTTAACGGTGTCGGGTTTGAACCGATTTTCGGAGTGTGCGGCTGATCGCGCGCCGTCGCTTGGCGAGGCGGACTAAGAACTGTTGCAAAGAAGGCCGTCGCGCTATTCGCTTGTGGCATGGACGATTGCGCCACTTTGATTCGTAACTAACAGAGCAGCTGCGCGAATGCGTCTGCTGGCGTCGCGTGCTGCACGAAAGGTGCGTGCAACAATAGTTCTTCGCTTTCGGATTCCGCGATTCCTTCGCGAATTTCTATTGGCATTCGAAGCGGCTGCGTAAACACCATGGCGCGCCACCGACAACGGGTGGCCCCGGGTCTGCAAACCCGTTTGATGCACGCGCAAGTTGTTTACGCTTGCCCGTCGGCACCGTCCTTAACCGGTGCCGGCGGGCAATCCGTCGGCCTTTCTGGCGGGCGGTGCGTGGGAGTCTTCGGACTCACCGGCCAATAGCGCTGCATCAACCGGTTTGCAGCCACGCATCGTCCGCCACCTCTTCACGGTGGCGCTGTTAAGCACAGCCACGGAAGCCGACGCCATGAACGAATCCGACACCTTCTCCTCGTACACCGTTGTTGAGCCCATCAACGACGACACTCCCCTGCCCGATCTGAACTCCCTGCTCGGTATCCTCGAGCGCATGCGCGGTTGCGAGGGGGCTGACGGTCACCCGTGGCCAGAGACCGACGTGTCACCCGGCCGTCGCGTGAGCCTGGCGCGGAGCGAACGCGCGATGGTGGGGGCGCTGACGGTTCTGGAGTTGCTGCACGCCGCAGACCGCTGCCGGGTAGCTGCGGACCCGGAGCGGCATTTGGATGAGGGGGTTGTGGATGGCCTGTTTCTGGCCTGCCGGGGGTTGGCCGAGTGGGCTTGTCAGGAAGTTCGGCCCAATCCCGAACAATCAAAGAGATGAAAGGCGCCCAGCTTTAGCAGCTCATCCATGCAGAACTAGATTTACGGCAGCCAAGATCTGGGAATCAGCGCTTCACCACCACGGAATTCGGGGAGCAAGTGCACATATTCCATTCCCTCAAATGCCGCCCTTGGGACATGCTCGAACACAATCATTTGGAATTGCGCGGCATACTCTCTATTCATCTTTCCAATAAAATCACTTAGCAGCTTGAATGCTATTGAAACCTTTTCACTATCACTATTATCCAATGCAATGCCATCCATACCCCCCTCATCAGGATAATATGGCCGACTTGGCTGATCAATAATTAGACACCTCGGAACAAAGGGCGAGCCATGACTAATTGCCACCTCATGAAGCGCAAGAAATTGCAAAAGATGCAAGAACATGTGATTCGAGCTACTCCCGACATTCTCAATTAGACTTGACTTTGGCTTCCTAAGCCTAAGCCTTTTCTCCTTATAAGAAAAATCCGTCTGATACTTTGAATAGTTTGCAAGAGCCGCACCTGTCTCAGCAAGGTAGTCCTGAGCTATTTCGTTAATCATTGAAACAACGGATGCCCTTGTTTCATCAACGTCACGAACGTTGATCGAATCAATCTCATTCTGCAGTTGATCAGCGGATGAATGCAGATGAATCGAGGGGGCCTTTGGAGTAGAGTCAAATACACTAAGGCGCCCCTTCGTTTCCCCTACGAACAACCATTTATCACGCTCCGACTCGAATGATCTAGGCTCTTCCGGAAGCGCCTCCAGCTCACGACGAAGCCCCCCTTGCTCAATAGTCAGTGCATCGATAATAGATCCAACCTGGCCGTCGACGGGCTGCTTCCGACTCGTGGATCTTCTTATCTCCGAAAGATCGAACTTCAAACTCGCCATCAAATCATCAAATATTTCAGATTTAACTAATAGTGGCGCATTCTCTATTAGATGACCAACCGGAAGCAAGCTATCTTCCGCCGAGCTCAGTGCCCGCTTGTATTCCTTATAATCAGCTGAGAACTGTCGCAGCTGCCGAAGTCTTTTATCCACGGAGAACAACTCGGCAGCGATCTCTGCGCGACGACCCATCGCCTTCCCGGTATCAACTGAAGCAGCTCGCTCGATTGCATCTCGGACAGCCTCGCGAGAAATATTCTTAACGCTTGAATCAAATATTCCATATTCGGCAGCTCGTGAAGCTATAGTGCGTATTTCATCATCGAAATCATCTTGCCCCGCGTGAAGCCGCGACTCTCTGCGCAGCACCTTTGCAAGCTCCCGCCCCAAAACATCACGTCGCTCGCGCGCGGCCATATTCCCGAGATCGTCAATTCCCAGAGCCATATCAAATATACGAGGGAGCGCTTCCCGGTAGCGATCCTCAGACTGCTTATCAAAAAACACCTTACTATTAGTAATAATATCTTCAGATATTGTATTGAACATCAAAAAATATCTAAACGACACCTTGGAGCCTGCCTTTATCGCTCCACCGCCGAATGGGACTACAACACCCCCATCAATACTAAATTCGCTTTCAATTATCTTCTTGATATCATCCTCACGTGCATTCGGCACGGGCACATCAGGAAGATTGCCGATTGAAGAGAAAAAGTACTCCGCCGATACTTTGTTTCCTTCCGGACTTCTCCTGGCTAGCGTGTATACCTTTTCATTGACATAGAAGACAACCCCATACCAAGCAACGTTTTCATTTATTACGCTATCTGGCAGCTTATGCGAGCCAGCCAAGAAGCAATAGTCAATTATATCCAGGAGAGCGCTTTTCCCGGTGTGACTCTCGCCAGATATTACATTAACTCTATTCCTCTCGAAATCAAGCGAACGGCACTCGCCACTCTTTGACCATATAACAATTTTATCGAAACCAAATTTCACAGTTTCACCCTAAAATTTAGATAAAGCTCTTCATCTGATGAACTCAGAAGACTAGAAATGTGGCCCGACGCCTTCACGATGCGAATTGCTCGATCACCAAATTCAGGGCCAATTTTCAGGGGAGACACTAGCTTGACACCCCCGTCAAATTCCACGTATCCGGCCGCAACAAGCCATTGAATTGCATTTACCGATGTGACGAGGCTACTGAAGAATCTCTCATTGAAGTTCGCAAATAAGTCCGGGCGCACTGCGACGAGACCGGATACTTCACGGAACGCCACATTCGATCGCCCTAGGTAGCGCACGGTCGAATCGTGCATAACCAATGGCATGATAAGAATCGTCTTTGCAACGGATAATTCTTTGGAATGGGCAAGCACGGAAAGGATTGATGAGGCACATATCGCGGGATTGTTATAGGCAGACCCAATCATTCAGACACCTGTGCCCAGTCCCTGTGCCAACCAATCTTTCCGATATCTGAAAGATAATAAAGCTCACCATTACTCAGCTTGACATCCAGCACACTCTCATTTAGCGAGAAGCGCTCCCTCTTAAGGCGCCTAAGTATATCCATGCCACAATCAACGACATCCTCTATGGACTTGCACTTTTCGAATGCCCCGTGGAATTCATTGTCCCAGCTTGTATAGACCTCATCATGGAAGCGGGCAACTTCTTCACCAACAAGGTCTCCTGCCTGAACCCACCTCTCCAAGTTGGTTGAGAGACGAATCTTTTGACCGGTATATTCTATGGCCCGCTCCTTATCGGAAGCACTCAGCGCACCAACTTCAATTAACCGAGCAACAAATACCTGGTTAAATACGTCAGAGGGAACTATAGGCTCGAAGTTGTGCTGAACCAGCTTTCCACCTCGAGCATCCTCGAATATCTTCCGGTACCTTGCAATGAATTCGTCAAATGAGATTACGCAGAATCCACCATTTTTTACTGCAATGAAGTTGTCACTCCGCACCTGAGAATCAAGACGTTCGAACACTTGATCAATCTTATTCTCTGCGATGATTTTTTCATGGATTGATTTCTTAACCATTCCAATAATGTCATCGGCGCCCAGCTCAAACTTAACATTCGCAAGGAATCGTGAGCGCACCTGAACATTGAGAGCCAGCACTGAGGATATATACGCGGCGATCTTTGCGTCCTTTGTTTTTTCAAGGAGGCGTCCGAGATGAATATCCACATCACCAAAGTCGGATGTTCTTTGGCACTCCAAAAGCTTCTTTATGAAATCATTTGTCTTACTCTCGGACTTATTAGAGACAAGATGAAATTCAGTTTTCGCAACGAATAGCAGCTGCTCATCGACCGTTTTGCGCCCATCTGCCGCGTCCGAAATCACCTTAGACCAGTTGTACATGGTCTTCCACAAATCGCCATCGAGTTCGGTAAGCGCTATTGGACTGCCACTGGAATTAGTCTGAACCGTATGTTTTAACTGATAAAGAACATTAAAGTCCGCGGCCAACTCGGTGTGGACATCGTCCTTCAACTCAAGGCCTACGGATTGGCCTTTACCAAGATTCAGAATTCTGTATAGAAAGTAGTAGTGCTGATAGTCGAAACCGATACTTGTATCTGCCGCACTGGTCTTTTCTGTAAAGGATTTTTCGTCCGTCATGCGCCCCTCCTTTGCGCCGCGTTCCAGATTGACTCTCTAATCGCCCGTGACCCAAACCGCCAGTTTTTTGACGGCTCGGGCCTAGCAGGACGAAGCGTCAGTCCGGATCATACTGTGGTCAGTCCGACGTGGGAAACCTCGTTGGTGCTCTACGCAACTCCGAACTGGCTTCCCACCTTACGGGTAATGCCCAATCGCAAATCCGCTCTTCACTCAGCTCGACAATGTAGAGACCAGCGATCCGCAGCATTCTAGGTGGGCATTCAAGGAGGTCAGTTGGAGACGACTGAGAACAGGAACTGGAATCAGAGCAGCATCGAAAGTTCATCTACAAACAAAGAGGGCGCCTCTCGGCGCCCTCATTCTTTCAACTCATTCCCACTCAATGGTCGCCGGCGGCTTCCCCGAGATGTCATAAACCACCCGCGACACCCCCCGCAACTCATTGATGATCCGGTTGCTCACCGTACCCAGGAACTCATACGGCAGATGCGCCCAATGCGCCGTCATGAAGTCAATCGTCTCCACAGCCCGCAGCGCAATCACCCACTCATAAGCACGCGCATCGCCCACCACGCCCACCGACTTCACCGGCAGGAACACGGCAAACGCCTGGCTGGTCTTGTCGTACAGGTCCGCCTTGCGCAGCTCATCAATGAAGATGGCATCGGCCTTGGCCAGCAGCTCGGCGTATTCGCGCTTCACTTCGCCCAGGATACGCACGCCCAGGCCCGGGCCCGGGAACGGATGGCGGTAGACCATGGTCCGCGGCAGGCCCAGCTCAACGCCCAGGCGGCGCACTTCGTCCTTGAACAGCTCGCGCAGCGGCTCCACCAGGCCCAGCTTCATGTGCTCCGGCAGGCCGCCCACGTTGTGGTGGCTCTTGATCACATGCGCCTTGCCGGTCTTGCTGCCGGCCGACTCGATCACGTCCGGGTAGATGGTGCCCTGCGCCAGCCACTTGGCGTTCTTCAGCTTGTTCGACTCTTCGTCGAAGATCTCGACGAACAGGTTGCCGATGATCTTGCGCTTGGCTTCCGGGTCGCTCACGCCTTCCAGTGCGGCGAAGTAGCGGTCGGCGGCGTTCACGCGAACGACCTTTACGCCCATGTGCTCGGCGAACATCGCCATCACCTGGTCACCTTCCTGCCAGCGCAGCAGGCCGGTATCCACGAACACGCAGGTCAGCTTCTCGCCGATGGCCTTGTGCAGCAGCGCGGCCACCACGGACGAATCGACGCCACCGGACAGGCCCAGGATCACTTCGTCATCGCCCACCTGATCTCTTACGCGGGCAATCTGGTCGTCGATGATGTTGGCGGCGGTCCACAGGGTCTGGCAGCCGCACACGTCCACCACGAAGCGGCGCAGCAGCGCCTGGCCCTGCAGGGTGTGGGTCACTTCCGGGTGGAACTGCACGCCGTACCAGCGCTTTTCTTCGTTGGCCATGGCAGCCACCGGAATGCGGTCGGTGGTGGCGGTGATGGTGAAGCCCGGCGGTGCAACGGAGACGTGGTCGCCGTGGCTCATCCAGACATTCAGCTTCGGCTCGCCGCCGTGGTCGCTCAGGCCCTTGAACAGTGCATCGGGGTTGATCACGTTCACTTCGGCGTGGCCGAACTCGCGCTGGTCAGCCGCTTCAGTGGCACCGCCCAGCTGCGCAGCCAGGGTCTGCATGCCGTAGCAGATGCCGAAGATCGGCAGGCCGCTGTCGAACACTTCCTGCGGCGCGGCCGGCGCACCCGGCAGCGTGGTCGATTCTGGGCCACCTGACAGGATGATGCCCTTGGCGCCAAACGCGGCGATCTCGGCCGGGTTGTGGTCCCACGCCCAGATTTCGCAGTAGACGCCCAGCTCGCGGATGCGGCGGGCGATCAGCTGCGTGTACTGCGCGCCGAAATCGAGGATGAGGATCTTGTCGTTATGGATGTTGGTCATGGCGCCCCGGCAATGCAGTAGGGAAAACGAAATCAGATTTACGGCGGCAGATGGAGAAAGAGGAACGGGAAGTGCTTCCCCGTTCCTCTTTGCTCGGCCCGCGTCAGGCGCGGTAGTTCGGCGGCTCTTTGGTGATCGTCACGTCGTGGACGTGGCTCTCACGCTGGCCGGCGCCGCTGATCTTCACGAACTTGGGCTTGCTGCGCATGTCTTCGATGGTGGCACAGCCCACGTAGCCCATGGTGGCGCGCAGGCCGCCCATCAGCTGGTGGATGATGCCGCCCACCGGGCCGCGGTACGGCACGCGGCCTTCGATGCCTTCCGGCACCAGCTTGTCGGCGGTGGCGGCGTCCTGGAAGTAGCGGTCCTTCGACCCCTTCTCCATGGCAGCCAGCGAACCCATGCCGCGGTAGCTCTTGTACGAACGGCCCTGGTACAGCTCGGTCTCGCCCGGCGATTCTTCGGTACCGGCCAGCAGGCCGCCGACCATGATGGTCGAGGCACCGGCGGCCAGCGCCTTGCCGATGTCGCCCGAGTAGCGGATGCCACCGTCGGCGATCAGCGGGATGCGGTCCTGCAGCGCTTCGGCCACCAGGTCAATGGCAGTCACCTGCGGCACGCCGACGCCGGCGACGACGCGGGTGGTGCAGATCGAGCCCGGGCCGATGCCGACCTTGACCGCATCCGCGCCGCTGTCCAGCAGCGCCAGTGCGGCTTCGCCGGTGCAGATGTTGCCACCGATGACCTGCACGTGCGGGAAGTTCTTCTTGACCCAGCTGACGCGGTCCAGCACGCCCTGCGAGTGGCCGTGCGCGGTATCGACCACGATCACGTCCACGCCGGCGGCGACCAGCGCTTCCACGCGGCGGTCGGTGTCACCACCCACGCCGACGGCAGCGCCGACCAGCAGACGGGTCGACAGATCCTTGGCAGCGTTCGGGAAGTCGGTGTTCTTCTGGATGTCCTTGACGGTGATCAGGCCACGCAGCTCGAACGAATCATTGACCACCAGCACCTTCTCGATGCGGTTGCGGTGCAGCAGCTGCAGCACTTCGTCGGAGGCGGCGCCTTCCTTGACCGTGATCAGGCGATCCTTCTTGGTCATGATGTGGCGGACCGGATCGTCCAGCTCGGTCTCGAAGCGCATGTCGCGGTGGGTCACGATGCCGGCCAGCAGGCCGTCGCTGCCCACCACCGGCACGCCGGAGATGTTGTGCGCCTGGGTCAGGGCCAGCACGTCGCGGATGGTGGTTTCCGGGCCGACGGTGATCGGGTCGCGGATGACACCGGCCTCGAACTTCTTGACCTTGGCCACTTCCGCGGCCTGCTGTTCCAGGCTGAGATTCTTGTGGATGATGCCCATGCCGCCGAGCTGTGCCATGGCGATGGCCAGGCGGGCTTCGGTGACGGTGTCCATGGCTGCAGACAGGATCGGAAGCTTCAGCTTCAGGTCGCGAGTCAACCGAGTTTCGAGGTTGACGTCCTTGGGCAGGATGGTCGAATGGGCGGGGACGAGCGAGACGTCGTCGTAAGTGAGTGCTTCAGCCTGGATGCGCAGCATCGGCATACCCGAGATGTGGGGAAGCGCGACATTTTACCCCTTTTCAGGAGCCAAGAACAGCATTTTTGGTAGCCAGAATTGGATTTCCGCGCGACACAGTGTCGCACCAGCGGTGATCCGTTCAGGGCGCCCAAGCGCACCGCCTTTGGTAGGTGCCAACCTTGGTTGGCACAAACAGCCAGAGGCCTTCACCCCATCTGGGGTCCAGGTGCCGGACGGATCGTGCCAACCAAGGTTGGCACCTACCAGGAGCGGGTCATCGGCCTGCCCTGGCATTGTGCCGACCAACGGTCGGCACCCACCAACAGCAGACAGCTCCAACTGGGGTCAGCTCAGCGCTTCCGCCGCTTCCAACGTGTTCTGCATCAACGTGGCCACGGTCATCGGGCCCACGCCACCCGGCACGGGGGTGATCCAGCTCGCCCGCTGGGCAGCCGCTTCAAATCCAACATCACCCACCAGGCGGCCGTCATCCAACCGGTTGATACCCACATCGATCACCACCGCGCCCGGCTTCACCCACTCGCCCGGCACGATGCCCGGGCGGCCGACCGCCACCACCAGGATGTCGGCGTTGCGCACGGCCTGTTCCAGCACGTCCTTGGGGGTGAACTTGTGGCAGCTGGTCACGGTGCAGCCGGCAATCAGCAGCTCCAGACCCATCGGGCGGCCGACGTGGTTGCTCACGCCCACGATGGTGGCGTTGCGGCCGCGCACCGGCTGGTCGGTGTGGCCCAGCAGCGTGGTGATGCCGCGCGGGGTGCACGGGCGCAGGCCGAATTCGCGCAGGGCCAGGTGGCCGACGTTTTCCGGGTGGAAACCGTCCACGTCCTTGCGCGGGTCGATGCGCTGGATCAGCCGGCGCGCGTCGGGAATGCCGGGCAGCGGCAGCTGGATCAGGATGCCGTTGATCTTCGGATCGGCGTTGAGCTGGTCGATCAGGTCGAGCAGCTCGGCTTCGGTGGTACCGGCCGGCAGATCGTAGTCATGCGCTTCGATGCCGACCTTCTCGGCGGCACGGCGCTTGTTGCGCACGTACACGGTCGAAGCCGGGTCGCCACCCACCAGCACCACGGCCAGGCCCGGGCGACTGCCGCCGGCGGCCACGCGGGCGTCGACGCGCACCTTCAGGCTGTCGAGCAGGTCCTCGGCGATACGGCGGCCATCGAGGATGCGGGCAGGAAGCGGGGAGGCGGAATCGGTCATCGGGAGCAGGCGTGGGGCGGCGGGGACGCTATTGTCCCTGATTCACGCCCCCTCGCCCACCGCCGCGCGCCGACACCGCGCACCGGTAGTGCCGGCCGCTGGCCGGCAACCCGATGACGTCGGAACGTTTCCGTATTTGCCGGCCAGCGGCCGGCACTACCGGGCTTTATTCTTCCTCTTCCGGCACATCCTGCGGGTTCAGCGTCTTGCTCTCGCGCTTCGGCGCGGTGAACGGGGTCGGCGTCGGTACGCCCTGCGGGCTGTTGCCGTAGATCATGCGCGCGCCGGCATTCAAGCCACCGCCGGCAATCTCCAGCTCGAAGCGCTCCGCATCGCGGCGACGGATCTGCTCGGCAATCTCGATCGCGTCGTCTTCGTCTGCACCCAGTTCCACCAACGCGGCCTGGCCGAACAGCACTGCCGATTCAAACGTCTCGCGGATCTGGAAATCGACGCCGGCATGGATCAGCCGCAGCGAATGCTCGCGGTCGAACGAGCGCACCATCAGCTTGGCCTGCGGGAACTCGTGTGCCACCAGTTCGACGATGCGGTCGGCGGCCTCGGCCTTGTCCACGCACACCGCAATCGCACGCGCGGTCGCGGCACCCGAAGCATGCAGCACATCCAGGCGGGTGCCATCACCGTAATAGATCTTGAAACCAAATCGCGCGGCGCTCTGGATCATCTCCACATCGTTGTCGATGATGGTCACGTCCACGTCGCGCGCCAGCAGCGACTGGCTGGCGACCTGGCCGAAGCGGCCGAAGCCGATCAGCAGCACGCTGCCGGACAGGCCATCGGCCTCGTCCACGCCGTCCATGTTCACCGTCGGCTTCGGCGCGATGCGCTTGTAGACCAGCACCACCAGCGGGGTCAGCGCCATCGACAGCACCACCACGGCGGTGAAGTTGGCATTGATCTCCAGATCGATCACGCCGGCCGATGCGGCAGCGGAGAACAGCACGAAGGCGAACTCGCCGCCCTGCGCCATCAGCACGCCACGGTCCAGCGCCTGTGCGTGGTCGCTGCCCATGATGCGCGCCACCACATAGATGCACAGCGCCTTGGCTGCCATCAGGGCCAGCACCAGGCCGAGGATCAGCTGCCAGTGCGCAGCCACCACGCTCAGGTCCAGCGCCATGCCCACGCTGAGGAAGAACAGGCCGAGCAGGATGCCGCGGAACGGTTCGATGTCCGCCTCGATCTGGTGGCGGAAGGTCGATTCGCTCAGCAGCACGCCGGCCAGGAACGCGCCCATCGCCATCGACAGGCCGGACAGCTGCATCAGCAGCGCCGCACCGAGCACCACCAGCAACGCGGCGGCGGTCATCACCTCGCGCGCCTTCGATTCGGCCAGCAGGCGGAACAGCGGGTTGAGCAGGAAGCGGCCGACCAGCACCAGGCCGACGATGGCACCGACGCCGATCGCCACCGACAGCCAGCGCGAACCCTCGCCATCGGCGCTGCCCGCACTCGGGCCCATCCAGGCCACCAGCGCCAGCAACGGCACGATCAGCAGGTCTTCAAACAGCAGGATGGAGACGATCTTCTGCCCCGACGGCAGTGCGATGTCGCCGCGCTCGGCCAGCAACTGCATCACCACCGCGGTGGAGGTCAGCACGAAGCCGGTGGCGCCGATGAAGGCCACCTGCCACGGCAGGCCGAACAGCTTGGCGATGCTGGTCAGCACCAGCGCACAGGTGACGATCTGCAGCGTGCCCAGCCCGAAGATCTCCTTGCGCAGGCTCCACAGGTGCGAGGGCCGCATTTCCAGGCCGATCACGAACAGGAACATCACCACACCGAGCTCGGCGGTATGCAGGATGGCTTGGGGGTCGGAGAACCAGCCCAGCCCGAACGGTCCGATCGCCAGGCCAGCGGCGAAGTAGCCCAGTACCGAGCCCAGGCCGGCCCGGCGGAACAAAGGCACCATCACCACCGCCGCGCCCAACAGGGCCACGACCTTGACCAGCTCGCTGGTCGCTGCTTCTACCGCCATGCGGTGTTTTCCCCAAGATCCAGAATCGGGTTCAACAATAGAGCAATGCCGATGACGGCAATAGCACGCATGTTGCGTCGGATTGTCTTGGAGATGGAACGATGCCAGGAGTGACCCCCAGCATCATCCCGAAACCATGCATGCGCGTCGGTGGGTGCCTTGCATCCGCGTCGGTGGGTGCCAACCCTGCATCCGCTTCGGTAGGTGCCAACCTTGGTTGGCACGAAAGCGCCGACCAAGGTCGGCATCCACCAAGGCATTCCCCGGCCGGGTTCACCCACCCCGACAAAACGCGGCGTAATCGATATACCCCGGGAAGGGCACGCCCGGTGCGCACACCGGGCAGTGCGGGTCCGGCCGGATACCGGATCCCGAAACCATGCACCCGCTTCGGTAGGTGCCAACCTTGGTTGGCACGAAAACGCCGACCAAGGTCGGCATCCACCAAGGCATTCCCCGACCGGCTTCACCCACCCCGGCAGAACGCGGCGTAATCGATATACCCCGGGAACGGCACGCCCGGCGCGCACACCGGGCAGTGCGGGTCCGGCCGGATGCCGGTCTCGCGGAAGCGCATGCCCAGCGCATCGAAGCGCAGCAGGCGGCCGACCAGCGGCTCGCCGATGCCCAGCAGCAGCTTCAGCACCTCGGTGGCCTGCAGCACGCCGGCCAGCCCGGGCAGTACACCCAGCACACCCGCCTCGGAACAATTCGGCGCAAACTCCGGCGGCGGCGGCTCGGGGAACAGGCAGCGGTAGCACGGCGCCACGCCACGCTGGCGGCCGGCGTCAAACACGCTTACCTGGCCGTCAAAGCGCTCGATGGCGGCATACACCAGTGGCTTAGCGTGCTTGATGCAGGCGTCGTTGAGCAGGTAGCGCAGCGGGAAGTTGTCCGACCCATCCAGCACCACGTCCACGCCCTCCAGCAATGCATCCACGTTCTCGGAGGTGACCCGCTCCGGCACGGCCTCGACCTCGATCGACGGGTTCAGCGCCAGCAGCCGCTCGCGCGCGGAATCGACCTTGAGCTGGCCGACGCTGGCCTCGGTATGCACGATCTGCCGGTGCAGGTTGCTGCGCTCCACGCGGTCATGATCGGCAAAGCGCAGGTGCCCTACCCCGGCGGCGGCCAGGTAGAAGCCGGCCGGCGCGCCCAGCCCACCCGCGCCCAGCACCAGCACGCGCGACTGCTGCAGCCGGCGCTGGCCCGCCTCGCCCACCTGCGGCAGCAGCAGGTGGCGCGAATAACGGTCGTAGAAATCGCGGTCGGCAGCGCTGGCCAGCGGCTGCACCAGTGGCAGCGACTGCTCGCGCCAGGCCACGGTACCGCCCGTCACGGAAGCGACGCGGGTGTACCCGGCCTCCAGCAGGAACTGCGCGGCATCGGCCGAGCGCTTGCCGCTCTGGCAGATCAGCAGGATTTCCTGGTCGTGCCGCGGCAGATGCGCGGACGGGTCGGCCTGCAGCTCGCCCTTGGCCACGCCGCGCGCGCCCTCGGCCATCCCGCCGGCCCGTTCATGCGCCTCGCGTACATCGATCAGCACCGCGCCATGGGCCAGGCGCTCGCGTGCCTGCGCGGGGGAAAGCTCTTGGATGCTCATGGCCGCATTATCGCGCAGACACCCTCGACGCGCCTTGCCCCGAACATGGCACCATGCGGGCGTTGCCCCCCTGCATCCCGGAACCGCCGCATGCGCTCTGCCACCGAATTCTGGCGTGACCCGCGCATGCCCTTCGTCGAAAGCCGACGGGCGTGCGACAGCCGCGCCTGCCATCGCCCGCACAGCCATGACACCTTCTCGATCGGCGCCGTGGACGCCGGCAGCAGCCTGTTCACCGGCGCCACGGAAGGACCGCGCCTGCTGCAGCCCGGCAGTCTGGTGGGCGTACCCGCAGGCCGCGTGCACGCCTGCAACCCCTTGCCCGGCCAGGTCTGGAGCTACCAGATGCTGCATCTGGACGCGCGCTGGATGGCCGAGGTCCGCGCCGAGTATGACGACCTGCCCGAACCCGACTGGCAGCAGGAGCCGATCCGGATTTCCAACCATCGCCCGCGCTACCAGCAGTACTGCCAGCTCAACGAGACGCTGTTCTCCGACGATCCGGCCAGTGTCAAGGAAGCCGCCCTGATCGCGTTCGTCGGCGATCTGGATGAACACGATGGTGTAGCCGTCGCTGGCCCGCCTGAAGATGCCGCATTACAGCAGAGGATGCAGCCGGTGATGGACGTTCTGCGCCAGCGGCTCGAACACACCCCGGCCCTGCAGGAGCTGGCATCGCTGGCAGGCATGAGCCGCTACCAGCTTATCCGCGCCTTCCGACGTGCCACGGGCCTGACCCCGCACGCCTGGCAGATCGACCAGCGCATCCAGGAGGCCCGCCGCCGGCTGTGCGAAGGGCAGGCACTGGCCGTGGTCGCGCATGCGCTGGGTTTTGCCGACCAGAGCCATTTCCAGCGGGTCTTCAAGGCCCACGCCGGTGCGACCCCGGGCCAGTACCGGCGCTGAGCCTGCAATAACGTTCAATACCATCGCGCGGCGCATCCCCAGACTGGCGGCCCAGCCAGCCGCCGCCGGACCCGATGGAACAGTTCCTGGTCATCGCCACCGTACATTTTCTCGCCCTGCTCTCACCCGGCCCCGACTTCTTCCTCGTTGCACGTACCGCGATCACCTCTGGCTGGCGCACCGCCAGCGGCGCCTGCGCAGGCATCGCCGTCGGCAATGGCGTCTTCATCGTGGCCGCTTTCACCGGAATGGCCATGCTGCGCGCAGGCAGCGCGGGGTTCATTGCGGTGCAGTTGGCGGGCTGCGGGTTCCTGTTGTACCTCGGCACGCTGTTCCTGCGCCATGCGGGTTCGACGACGCTGCAGGCATCTGAAGCTGCCGCCGGATCGCGAGCGGGTGGTGCCCACGGATGGTGGAAGGCGGCAGGGCTGGGCGCCCTGTCTGCGCTGCTCAACCCGAAGAATGCGATGTTCTACGCAACGCTGGCGGCAATGCTCAACGGTCCGCAGGCCAATGCCGCAACAAAATTCTTCTATGGCGCGTGGATGTTCGGCATCGTCCTGCTATGGGATCTGCTGGTCGCCGCGCTGGTCGGCCACCCGTGGGTGCTGGGTCGATTCGCACGCGCCCTGCCCTGGCTGGAGCGGGCCGCAGGACTCCTGATGATTGCGCTGGCGCTATGGATCGTCGTGTCGCTGTGGGTGGGCTGATGCCAGCGGTTCGCGCCTGCCGCAATGGCGTTCAATACGGCGCGTCCGCCGCAGCCCACACTCGGCACTTTCTGTAGGTCAGTGGCAGGTTTACGTGCAGCAGTTCTTCATCGTCGCGGTGCTGTACGGCTTCGCCATGCTCCTGCCTGCTTCGAATCACGCCAAGATCCTGCGCACCGCGATGGGCGCGGGCGGGCGCGCCGCCATGGCCGCGTCGTTCGGTATCGCCATCGGTACAGGCGTCATCTGCGCCACGGCGTTCGTAGCAGCGGGCATGCTGGGAAACCTTGGCCTGTGGGCGCTGGCGATGCAGTGCGCGGGCTGCCTCCTGCTGCTGCGCCTGGCGGGCATGTGCCTGCGCGACGCCGGCTTGACTACCTTCTCTCCGCTTTCCCTGCAGATGCCCTGGGGCCTGAGCGCCCGCTCCCGTTGGCCGCACGCCGAAGCAGGATGCCTGCTGGCGCTCGCCAGCAGCAGCAACTGGATGCTGCAGTTCGCGATTGCAGCCCTGGTCAGCGGCCTCGTTGCCGACATGGGCACCAAGGCCGCCTACGTGGCCTGCCTGAGCGGTGTTGCATTGTCGCTCGGCCTGCTGATGGCGTGGCTCGGCAGCCATCCGCGCTGGGCACAGGGGTGTTGCCGATTGCTTCCGTGGCTGGAGCATGCCGCGGGCCTGGTGATCGGCGCGGTGTCGGTGGCGTACCTGGCGGGTGCACTGGGTACGACCCTGGTCTGGGCAAGCATCACGGGGCAGGCGCGGGCGCCGGAATCGATCCCGGCCGCAAGCCAGGTGCAGCCGGCTTCAACATCGCGACGCAGCCGAGGCGTCCCATGCGCGTTGCCGCACTGCCGCGCTCGTCGCAGCAGTCCGCCCTGATCAATATCTATAGACGCGGGGTAGTGCCGGCCGCTGGCCGGCAACCTCGTGTCGTCTGATGCGTTCATGACCCTGCCGGCCAGCGGCCTGCACTACCACAAACAAGAAAGGCGGCCCTGCGGCCGCCTTCTTCTGAATCACTTGCCCTTGACGTGCTTCATCAAGCGCCGCTTGGCCTTGACCTGCCGCTCGGTGAGGACGTTCTTCTTGCCCTCGTACGGGTTGGTGCCCTCGCGGAAGATGAAGCTCACCGGCGTGCCGATCAGCTTGAAGCGCTTGCGGAAGAAGTTCTCCAGGTAGCGCTTGTACGACTCCTGCAGCTCCTTCAGGCGCGTGCCGTGCACGATGAAGGTCGGCGGGTTTGCGCCGGCCGGGTGCACGTAGCGCAGCTTGGAGACGTGGCCGCGGATGGTCGGCGGCGGGTTGGTCTCGTAGGCCACTTCCAGCGCCTTGTTCACTTCGCTGGTGGTGAAGGTCTTGTTCGCCGATTCGTGCGCACGGTGCACCGCACGAAACAGTTCGCGCAGGCCCGAGCCGTGCTTGGCCGAGATGCGGACCGATTCAGCCCACGGCACGAAGCCCAGCTTCAGCGACAGCATGGTTTCAGCCTGTTCGCGCTGGTACTCGGTCAGGCCATCCCACTTGTTGATGGCGATCACCAGCGCGCGGCCGGCATCGAGCACTGCACCGAGCACGGTGGCGTCCTGGTCGGTCACGCCTTCGGTGGCGTCGAGCATCAGCACGGCCACCTGGCACTGCTCGATCGACTGCATGGTCTTGACCACCGAGAACTTCTCGACGACTTCGTCCACGCGCGAACGGCGACGCAGGCCAGCGGTATCGATCAGGCGGTATTCGCGGCCGTCACGCTCCAGGTCCACCGCGATCGAGTCGCGGGTGGTACCCGGTACGTCGGAGGCGATCATGCGCTCCTCGCCGAGAATACGGTTGACCAGGGTCGACTTGCCCACGTTCGGGCGGCCGACGAAGGCGATGCGGATGCGGTTCGGATCGTTGTCCAGCTCTTCGCCGCTGCCTTCTTCCGGCAGGCGCTGGACCACTTCGTCCAGCAGGTCGTCCAGGCCCTGGCGGTGCGCAGCCGACACGGTCAGCATCTCGCCGAAGCCGTAACGGGCGAACTCCGAACGCACGGTGTCCTCGTCGGTACCGTCGATCTTGTTGATCAGCAGCAGCGTCGGGCGCGACAGCTTGCGCAGCCAGGCCAGGATCTCGTCGTCCATCGCCGAGGTACCCTCACGGGCATCGACCACGAACAGGATCAGGTCGGCTTCGGCGGCAGCGGCGCGGGCCTGGCGGGTGGTAGCCCCTGCCAGACCCTCTTCCTCTTCCGCGATACCGCCGGTGTCGACGACGAGGAAATGATTGTCCTCGTCCAGACGGCAGACACCGTAGTTACGGTCGCGGGTGACGCCGGGCTGGTCATGGACCAGCGCGTCACGGGTGCGCGTAAGCGCATTGAAAATAGTCGACTTGCCGACATTCGGCCGTCCAACCAGGGCGACCAAAGGCAGCATCGCGATTACTCCAATTTAATTTGCCAACCGGAAGGCGGTCAGCTTGCCATCAACGTTCTGCACCAGCAGCACCCCGTCTACGACGATTGGCTGGGCCAGCAGGGCGTCACCGCCACTCTTTGCCCGTGCCGCCATCGCACCATCGGAGGTCTGCAACCAGTGCAGGTATCCCTTGTAGTCGCCGACCACGACGTAGTCGCCGTGCAGTGCCGGGCCGGTCAGCGAGCGACGGGCCAGTGCGGTCTGCGACCACATCGCCGCACCGCTGGCCTTGTCCAGGCCGAACACGCCGCCCTTGTTGTCGGTGACGAACACATTGCCGGACGAGACCGCCACACCACCGGCACCGCCATGGTCGCGCGCCCACAGTGGGCGACCGGTCGGGCCTTCGATGGCCATCGTCTGGTTCTTGAAGCTGCTCACGAACAGGGTGTTGCCATCCAGCACCGGCGCGCCGTCGACATCGGCCATGCGCTCCAGCTCGGTACGGCCTTCACCGTTGCCCACGTTCTGTTCCCACAGGGTGCGGCCATCCTGCTGGGCCAGGGCGGCAACCGCACCCTCGTCCTTGCCGATGAACAGCACGCCCGGGCCGGTTACCACCGGCGCGTTGCCACGCACGGTCAGTGCCGGCAGCTCACTCGGGTTGAACCACTTCTGGGTGCCGTTGCCGGCATCGAACGCGGTGATGCGACCGTCATTGCTGCGCACGTAGACCGCGCCCTGGGCGATGGCCGGCGCGGCGATGACTTCACCCGGAACACGGGCGCGCCACTTCTCGCTGCCGTCGTTGATGTCCAGGGCGATGACCTGGCCATCCAGCGTGCCGATCACGACCAGGTTCTCACCGACACCCGGGCCGCCGGACAGGCGCAGCTTGGCCTTCTTCTTTTCCTTCTTCGGCTCCCAGGTCCAGACCTTCTTGCCGGTCTGCAGGTCGATGGCGTGCACGCCACCGGTGAGCGCCGCAGCGAACACGTGGCCGTTGGCCACGGCCGGGCCCTGGCGCACGCCGATACGGCGCTCGCCCTTGCCGAGGTTGACCGACCAGGCCTTGTTGACCTTCAGGGTCGGCTCGAACTTGACCAGCTCAGCCGGTTCCTGTGCCTTCTTCGCGGCCGCGTCCTTGCCGGCGAACCAGCCCTTCACGGTGCTGCAGCCGGTCAGGGCCATGCCCATCAGGAGCACGGTGGCGACGCGGGTGATCATGACCTTCTGACTCATCAAACCGACTCCGCAGGGGCGGCAACGGTGCCGCCGGCGTCCATAACCTTGGTTTCCAGCAGGCGCCGCTGCGGCGCTGCCACGTCCAGCGACTTCAGCGCCTTCTCGTACTGGCCCCGGGCGTCATCACGCTTGCCCTGCGCCATCAGCGCGTCGCCATGGATTTCCAGGCTGCTGCTGTCAGTGGCGCTGCCCAGCAGCTTGATCGCCTCGTCACTCTTGCCGGTGGCCACCAGCAGGCGGGCCACGCGCTGGTCGACCACGCGCTGCAGGTCACCTTCGACCTTCACGCCGCGCAGGGTGGCCAGGGCTTCTTCGTTCTTGCCGGCGTCGACCTGGGCCTTGGCCAGCTGCAGCGCCGCGAGGTCGCCGTAGATGCTGGACGGGCCGGCTTCGAGCGCCTTGACCGCCTTGGAGGCGTCGTCGAGCTTGTTCTGCTGCAGGCCAACGAGCGCCTTCTGGTACTCGACATTGGCCGAGGCCAGCTTGCCGCCCTGATCCTTCTGGTACCACTGCCAGCCGGCAATCGCACCGATGGCGATGACTACGCCACCGAGGATGCTGGCGCCATTCTTCCGCAGCCAGCTGCGGACGCGTTCACTTTGTTCGTGCTCGTCGAGCAGATCGTCGATCGCCATGCGTACTCTCGCCCCGCCCATCGGGAGGGACCATTGGGATTAATCGAAGGTGGTGAAACCGCGCCTCAGTGCGAAACCGGGACTACGGAGCCTTCAGAGGATACCTGAAAGCGTGCCACGTTGGCTCGCTGGTAGGGGGTCAGATCGACGATAGCGCCGTTCTGCTGAACCTGGACCGCCGAGGCGTTGCCCAGGGTCACCCGGGTCACCTGGCCCGGCGTGAAGCTGCGGCTCTCGCCGGACTTGATCAGCGCCTTCTCGACGGTAGCGCCGTCCGGGCCGCCGATATCGACCCAGCTGTCGCCGCTGAACTGCATGTCCAGCGTATTGGCGGCAGCCGCTGGCGCCGGGGCTGAACGCGGCACCGGGGCCAGCGAGGCTACGTACGGGGTGGCGGCCGGCTTGCTGACCGGGGCGCTCGCCACGTCAGCCACGGCAGCCGGCTCGACGCCGGCGGCAGACGGAGTCACCGGCACGGCGGCCGGGATCGCGTCCAGCGAAGCGGTGTTCGGCGACGGCGTCGCACTGCCATCGAAATGGTCACGGGTGGCGAACCACACCGGCACCGCCAGCACCGCGGTGATACCGACATACAGCACGCGACGGCCGAGATTCTCGGCAATGCGGCGCGCACGCGGGGTATGGGTATGGCTGACCAGGGTGGGCGGAACCACCGGGCCGACCTGGGCCTGCTCCAGCAGCTGGCTCACATCCACGTCCAGCAGGCGCGCATAGCTGCGCAGCTGGCCGCGCACGAACACCGGCGCGCCGAGCTTCTGCCATTGTTCTTCTTCCAGCGACCTGACCACCTGGACCGGCATGCGCAGGCGCGAGCCGACATCTTCGAGGGTCAGTCCGGCCGCCTCGCGGGCCTGGCGCAGGCGGCTGCCGCAGCCGGCCGCAGTCTCGAGAGCGCTCACAGTCTGGTCATCAATCACAATGCATCAACCCTGGAGTTAGGAGCCCGCTTCCTGCGGAAATTCCTGTCGAATGCGCTGAAGATAGCGGTCAGATGCCGCCCGATCACCCAGCCGCGCTTCGATTTGAGACGCAAGTTGTAACACGGAACGCGTTGCGGGTGCAGCCGCAATCCTACGTTCGGCGAAGGCCCGGGCCTCCATGAAGCGGCCCTGGCGGAAGCTGAGCTGGGCCATCGCCTCCAGCGCGACCGGGTTTCCCGGCAGCGTCGACAGCGCCGCGCGCAGGTCGCGCTCGGCACGTTCAAGCTGGCCAGCGTCCAGGGCACAGCCCCCGGCATTGGCCCGGGACTCGGCCGGCGTAGCGTAGCCCGGCGCCTGCAGCGCACGATCGAACCAGACCAGCGACTCGGCCGGGCGACCCTGCTGGCACAGCCACGCGCCGTAGTTGTTGAGGATGTCCCCGCGCTGCGGCGCCTGTTCGGCAGCCCTGCGGAAGCGCTCGCCAGCCTGCTGGGTACGGCCACGACGCTCGTCGATGCCAGCCAGCAGCACCAGCGCATCAGGCGATTCGGGGGCCAGCTTCAACGCCTCGCGCGCCTTGCGTTCGGCCGCATCGAGGTTGCCGACCTGCATGTCGCGGGCGGCCAGCGCCAGCAGGTCCTGCAGGCGCACCTGACGCCGCACGTTGTCCGGATCACGGACCGAGTAGACCGGCGCCTCGCTCGGGCCCAGCTTGGCCTTGGGTTGGGATTTGCAGCCGCCGACCGCAACGGTCAGCACGCCTGCGAACAGAACCAGCCAGAGGCGGTCAGGCCGCGGCATCGCTCCCCTTCCCCGCCTGCAGCGTCTTGTTGAACTCCGCCTGGCGGCGGGTGCGGTCCATCACCTGACCCTTGAGCTGACCGCAGGCGGCGTCGATGTCGTCGCCTCGGGTGCGGCGGACCATGGTCAGCACGTTGCTGTCGAGCAGGATCTTCTGGAAGGCGCGGATATGTGCTTCTTCCGAACGCTCGTAGCGGGTACCCGGGAACGGGTTGAACGGAATCAGGTTGACCTTGCCCGAATCCTTGGCCTGCACCGCGTTGTCGAACTGGCGCATCAGGCGGGCCAGTTCGCGGGCATGCTCGGGCTTGTCGTTGATGCCCTTCATCAGGGTGTATTCGAAGGTGACCGATTCGCGGCGCTTGTTGGCGCGCAGGTAGCGTGCGCACGAGGCCATCAGCTCGGCGATCGGATACTTCTTGTTGAGCGGCACCAGGGTCTCGCGCAGCGCGTCGTTCGGCGCATGCAGCGACACCGCCAGCGACACGTCGCTTTCGGCAGACAGCCGGTCGATCTGCGGCACCAGGCCGGAGGTCGACAGGGTCACGCGCTTGTTGGCCAGGCCGTAGCCCAGGTCGTCGCGCATCACGCTCATGGCGCGCACGACGTTGTCGAAATTCATCAGCGGCTCGCCCATGCCCATCATCACCACGTTGGTGAGGCGACGCATCTGGTGCGGCACGTTGCCCAGGTGGCGTGCGGCAACCCACACCTGGCCGATGATCTCGGCGGTGGTCAGGTTGCGGTTGAAGCCCTGGGTGGCAGTGGAGCAGAACGTGCAGTTCAGGCCGCAACCGACCTGCGAGGAGACGCACAGCGTGCCGCGGGTCTTGTCGGGGATGTACACGGTCTCGATGGCGTTCTTGCCATCCACGCCCATCGCCAGCAGCCACTTGTGGGTGCCGTCGGCGGAGGGCTTGTCGAACACGATGTTGGGAACCAGCACCTCGGCATGGGACTGCAGCTTGGCGCGCAGGACCTTGCCGAGGTCGGTCATTTCATCGAAGTCGGTGACGTAGCGATGGTGGATCCACTTCATCACCTGATGGGCACGGAACTTCTTTTCGCCAAGAACCTCGACGAAAAACTTCTCCAGGCCCGCGCGATCGAGGTCGAGCAGGTTCTGCTTGCCAGCCGTGGGTGCCGACTTCGGCAGCGGCTGGATGGCGGGGGACTGTACGACCTCGTTCACGGCATTACTCTCAGCGCGAAACGACTTCGGTGGCGGCGAAGAAGTAGGCGATTTCAATCGCGGCATTCTCGACCGAGTCCGAGCCGTGGGCGGCGTTGGCATCGATGGATTCGGCGAAGTCGGCGCGGATGGTGCCCGCAGCGGCTTCCTTCGGGTTGGTGGCGCCCAGCAGGTCGCGGTGGGCCAGGACGGCGTTCTCGCCTTCCAGGGCCTGGATCATCACCGGGCCGGAGATCATGAACTCGACCAGCGCGTTGAAGAACGGACGCTCGCGGTGAACGGCGTAGAAGCCTTCGGCTTCACGGCGCGACAGCTGCTTGTACTTGGCGGCCACGACCTTCAGGCCGGCCTTTTCGAAGCGGGCGTAGATTTCGCCGATGACGTTCTTGGCAACGGCGTCCGGCTTGATGATCGAAAGGGTGCGCTCCAGCGCCATGGGATGTCTCCAATGGAATCGGGCCGCTGATGGCCCGAAGGGTAACATGAAAAAAACCCGCGTCGGGACGCGGGCTTAGCCTGATAAACGTAGGCGAATTGTAAGAGATCCCACTCAGTAGTGCCAGCCCATGGCTGGCAGGCCTCATGCCGGGCATTTCGGGCCTGGGGCTCCCATTCAGCGTCGCGAGCTGCCAGCCATGGGCTGGCACTACTGAATCCCCTGTAACCGCCTAGGCAGTTTTGCTGCACTGCAAAATGCCATACGCTACCGTCTGGTCCTAGTATCAAACAATCGTTTGATTAAGGTCCGCCCGCCGATGGCCAAACCCGCCCACTTCTCGACCAAGGACCGGATCCTAGGCGCGGCCGAGGAGCTGTTCGCCCAGCATGGCTTCGCCGGCACCTCGCTGCGCCAGGTGACCAGCCAGGCCGACGTCAACATCGCCGCGGTCAACTACCACTTCGGCTCCAAGGAAAACCTGGTCAACGAGGTGTTCCGCCGCCGCATGGACGAAATGACCGGGGCACGCCTGGCGCAGCTCGAGCGCGCCCGCAGCGAGCACCCCGGCGAACTGCGCCCGGTGCTGGCCGCCTTCGTCGAACCGGCGCTGGCGCTGGCCCAGGACCGCCAGAACGGCGGCGCCTTCGTACGCGTGATCGCCCGCGCCTACGCCGAGAAGAACGACAACCTGCGCAAGTTCCTGTCCGACCACTACGGCCACGTGCTGCGTGCGTTCGGCAAGGCGATTGCCGAATGCGCGCCCGACCTGAGCAAGGAAGAGCTGTACTGGCGCCTCGACTTCCTGGCCGGCTCGCTCACCTATGCCATGGCCGACTTCGGGCTGATCAAGCGTCCCGCCGGTGTCACCGAAGCGGCGCATCGTGCCCATGCCGCCCACGAACTGATCCATTTCGCCGAAGCCGGGTTCCGCGCCGCCGCACGCGCCAGCGCCCTGCCCGCTTCCCCTTGATTCCACCCAGTAACTGCTGACCAACAAAGGCCCTACACCATGTCCAATTCCCTGCTAGTCCGCCGCGCCGCCGTGCTGGGTGCCGGCGTCATGGGTGCCCAGATCGCCGCCCACCTCACCAACGCTGGCGTCGACACCGTGCTGTTCGACCTGCCCGCCAAGGAAGGTCCGGCCGATGGCATCGTGCTGAAGGCGATCGCCAACCTGGGCAAGCTGAGCCCGGCGCCGCTGGCCAGCAAGTCGCTGGCCGAAGCCATCACCCCGGCCAACTACGAGTCCGGCCTGGAGCAGCTGAAGGACTGCGACCTGATCATCGAGGCCATCGCCGAGCGCATGGACTGGAAGCAGGACCTGTACAAGAAGATCGCCCCGTTCGTGGCCGACCACGCGGTGCTGGCCTCCAACACCTCGGGCCTGGGCATCAACAAGCTGGCCGACGTGCTGCCCGAGCAGCTGCGCCACCGCTTCTGCGGCGTGCACTTCTTCAACCCGCCGCGCTACATGCACCTGGCCGAGCTGATTCCGGCAACCACCACCGATGCCGCCGTACTGGAAGGCCTGGAAGCATTCCTGGTCACCACCCTGGGCAAGGGCGTGGTGTACGCCAAGGACACCCCGAACTTCATCGGCAACCGCATCGGCGTGTTCTCGATCCTGTCCACCATCCACCACACCCAGCAGTTCGGCCTGGGCTTCGATGAAGTGGACGGTCTGACCGGCCCGCTGGTCGGCCGCCCGAAGTCGGCCACCTACCGCACCTCCGACGTGGTCGGCCTGGACACCATGGCCCACGTCATCAAGACCATGGGCGACACCCTGCCAAACGATCCGTGGCATGAGTTCTTCAAGTCGCCGAAGTGGCTGGACGCGCTGATTTCCAAGGGCGCACTGGGCCAGAAGACCGGTGCCGGCATCTTCCGCAAGGTCGGCAAGGACATCGTCGTACTGGACCTGGAGAAGCAGGACTACCGTCCGGCTGATCGCGCTGCCGCGCCGGAAGTGGTCGAGATCCTGAAGATCAAGAACCCGGCCGAGAAGTTCGCCAAGCTGCGCGAAAGCCAGCACCCGCAGGCGCAGTTCCTGTGGGCGACCTTCCGCGACCTCTTCCACTACAGCGCCTACCACCTGGCCGACATCGCCGAGACCGCGCGCGACGTGGACCTGGCCATCCGCTGGGGCTACGGCTGGTCGCTGGGCCCGTTCGAAACCTGGCAGGCCGCCGGCTGGAAGCAGGTCGCGCAGTGGATTGCCGATGACATCGTGGCCGGCAAGAGCATGAGCAACGCCCCGCTGCCGGACTGGGTGTTCGATGGCCGCGACGGCGTGCACGCCGCCGAGGGCAGCTACAGCCCGTCGCGCAACGCCAAGCTGCCGCGCTCGTCGCTGCCGGTGTACCAGCGCCAGCGCTTCCCGGATCCGCTGCTGGGCGAGAAGTTCGCGCCGGGTGAGACCGTGTTCGAGAACGACGGCCTGCGCATGTGGCACGACGGTGATGGCATCGCCGTGGTCAGCTTCAAGACCAAGATGAACACCGTGTCCGACCAGGTGCTGGACGGCCTGCAGGAATGCGTGAGCCGCGCCGAGAAGGACTTCCAGGGCCTGGTGATCTGGCAGCAGAAGGAACCGTTCTCCGCCGGTGCCGACCTGGCCGGTGCCCTCGGCCTGCTGCAGGCCGGCAAGGTCGACCAGTTCGAAGAGATGGTCGCCAACTTCCAGCGCACCAGCCAGCGCATCAAGTACTCGCTGGTGCCGGTGGTGGCTGCCGTGCGCGGCCTGGCCCTGGGTGGCGGCTGCGAGTTCCAGATGCACAGCGCCAAGACCGTAGCCTTCCTGGAAAGCTACATCGGCCTGGTCGAGGCCGGTGTCGGCCTGCTGCCGGCCGGTGGTGGCCTGAAGGAACTGGCCGTGCGCGCCTCGCAGGCCGCAGGCCCGGGCGGCGACGTGTTCGCCGAACTGAAGAAGACCTTCGAGACCGTGGCGATGGCCAAGGTCTCCAACTCGGCGGTCAACGCCAAGGAACTGGGCCTGCTGCGCAGCACCGACAAGGTGGTGTTCAACAGCTACGAGGCCCTGCACATCGCCAAGGCCGAAGCCCGCGCCCTGGCCGAAGCGGGCTACCGTCCGCCGCTGCCGGCACGCCGCATCCAGGTCGCCGGTGACGTGGGTATCGCCACCTTCAAGATGATGCTGGTCAACATGCTGGAAGGCCGCTTCATCAGCCCGTACGACTATGAGATCGCCGAGCGCATCGCCACCGTGCTGTGCGGCGGCAAGGTCGACCGCGGCACCCTGGTCGACGAAGAATGGCTGCTGACCCTGGAGCGCAAGCACTTCGTCGAACTGGCCCAGCAGGAAAAGACCCAGGCCCGCATCGCGCACATGCTGAAGACCGGCAAGCCGCTGCGTAACTGATCGCCCCTCCCTGCTTTTGGTGGGTGCCCACCTTGGTGGGCACTCCTCTGCCTCTGGTGGGTGCCGACCGTTGGTCGGCACTCCGGCTAAAAAATTCGAGAGATCACTGCAATGACCAAGCAAATCCAGGACGCCTACATCGTCGCCGCCACCCGTACTCCGGTTGGCAAGGCGCCCAAGGGCATGTTCCGCAACACCCGCCCCGACGACATGCTTGCGCACGTGCTGCGCAGCGTCGTCGCCCAGGCCCCGGGCGTGGACGTCAACCGCATCGATGACGCGATCATCGGCTGCGCCATGCCGGAAGCCGAGCAGGGCATGAACGTGGCGCGCATCGGCGTGCTGCTGGCCGGCCTGCCGAACACCATCGCCGCACAGACCGTGAACCGCTTCTGCTCCTCCGGCCTGCAGGCCGTGGCGCAGGCCGCCGACGCGATCCGCCTGGGCAATGCCGACCTGATGCTGGCCGGTGGCACCGAGTCGATGTCGATGGTGCCGATGATGGGCAACAAGATCGCGATGGCGCCGAGCGTGTTCGACAACGACCATGTTGCCATCGCCTACGGCATGGGCATCACCGCCGAGAAGGTCGCCGAAGAGTGGAAGGTCTCGCGCGAAGAGCAGGACGCCTTCGCCCTGGCCTCGCACCAGAAGGCGATGGCCGCCATCCAGAACGGCGACTTCAAGGACGAGATCAGCCCGTACGAGATCGTCTCGCACCAGCCGGACCTCGCTGACGGCAAGCGCATCATCACCCGCAACAAGATCGCCGACACCGACGAAGGCCCGCGCCCGGATTCGTCCGCTGAAGGCCTGGCCAAGCTGCGCCCGGTGTTCCGCAACGGCCAGTTCGGCGGCACCGTCACCGCTGGCAACTCGTCGCAGATGAGCGATGGCGCCGGCGCCGTGCTGCTGGCCTCCGAGCAGGCGATCAAGGATTACGGCCTGACCCCGCTGGCGCGTTTCGTCAGCTTCTCGGTAGCCGGCGTGCGTCCGGAAGTGATGGGCATCGGCCCGATCGCCGCGATCCCGAAGGCACTGAAGCAGGCCGGCCTGACCCAGGACCAGCTGGACTGGATTGAACTGAACGAAGCGTTCGCCGCGCAGTCGCTGGCAGTGATCCGCGACTGCGGCCTGGACCCGAGCAAGGTCAATCCGCTGGGCGGCGCCATTGCCCTGGGCCATCCGCTGGGTGCAACCGGCGCGATCCGTACCGCAACCCTGCTGCACGGCCTGCGTCGTCGCCAGCAGAAGTACGGCATGGTGACGATGTGCATCGGCACCGGCATGGGTGCAGCGGGTATTTTCGAGGCGCTGTAAGGTTCAAAGCGTTGCCGGCGGGATGTCGGTCTGCTTGCAGGGCCCGGGTGGGTGAGGCTGCCCGGGACACGCCGTGAACCCGTCCCTGGGGGCTTGGCAGCGGCATCCATGCCGCTGACAGTCCCGGTCAGCCTCACCCACCCGCGCCATCCATCATTCCGCGCGGCGGAGGGGTGAGCAAAGGCAGGATCAAGAGCTGGGGTCAGATCCCTTTGCTGCGCAAAGGGATCTGACCCCAACAAGCAGAAAAGGCAGCCTATGGCTGCCTTTTTGCTTTTGCTCTTGCCCTTGATTCCGCCCTTCCCGTCCGCGCTCGCAGGAAACTGTCGAGAGGCGTGGGCAGTCCGCTGCAGGACCGTTGGCGCCATGGATGGCGCCATCGAGCCCCCAGGGATGGGTTTACGGCGTGTCCTGCAGCGGACTGCCCACGCCTCCCCCACTTTGGCAGGAAGGCGCTGACGGAACGCTTGATAAACCTTATTCCGCCAACATCGCCGTCAGCTTCTCCCGCGCCGGGCCGGCCAGCTTCGGGTTGTCCAGCGCGAAGCGGATCGTCGCCTCCACCAGACCCAGGTGCGTACCGCAGTCAAAGCGGGTGCCCTCGAAACGGTAGGCATCCACCTCTTCGGTCTTCAGCAGCTGCGCGATCGCGTCGGTCAGCTGGATCTCGCCACCGGCACCGCTGCCGGTCTGCTCCAGCAGCTCGAAGATCTTCGGGCTCAGCACATAGCGGCCGACCACGGCCAGGTCACTTGGCGCGTCCTCCGGCTTCGGCTTCTCCACGATCTGCGAAATGCGACCCTTGCGGCCGTCGAACGCGTCAGTGGCAACGATGCCGTAGCTGGCAGTCTTGTCGTGCGGCACGTCTTCAACGGCGATCACGCTGGCACCACTGGCCTCGTTGAGGTCGGCCATCTGCTTCAGTGCACCGTCACCGCGGTTCCAGATCAGGTCATCCGGCAGCAGCACCGCGAACGGTTCGTCACCGATCACCGCCTTGGCGCACAGCACTGCATGGCCCAGGCCCAGAGCTTCAGCCTGGGTCACGAAGATCGCGCGCACGCCATTGGGCAGCACATGGCGGATCATCTCCAGCTGCTCCTGCTTGCCGGCGCGCTCGAGCTTCTGCTCCAGTTCGTAGGCCTTGTCGAAGTAGTCGGCCACGGCATGCTTGTAGCGGTTGGTGATGAACACCAGCGTGTCGCAACCGGCTTCAATCGCTTCATCGACCGCGTACTGGATCAACGGACGATCAATGATCGGCAACATTTCCTTCGGAACCGTCTTGGTTGCCGGCAAAAAGCGCGTCCCGAGCCCTGCCACTGGAAAAACTGCCTTGCGAATTCGCTTGCTCATTGGTGCCTGTTGGCCTCACGTGCCGGAAAGGGCACAACTTTAGCGGATGAAATGTAAGCATCCTGTTCGATGGGAGAGAACTCCGGCATCGTCGCGAACAGGATCTCCTGGATGCTGGTGGTGTCGTAACCAGCCACGGCATCGCGCAGGCGCGGAACATTGCCCAGGACCACATCGCGCGCGAACGTGCGCACACCGGCCTCGAGAATCTTCGGGTGCGCGGTGGAACGGTAGTCCTCGTCCGAATAGAACAGCGTCTCGTGCAGCTTCTCGCCCGGACGCAGCCCGGTGTAGATGATCTGAATGTCCTTGTACGGCTGCTTGCCAGCCAGGCGGATCATCTGCTCGGCCAGCACGCGGATCGGCACCGGCTCGCCCATGTCGAGCGTATAGATCGCACCATGCGATGCCGAAGCGGCCGCCTGCAGGATCAGCTGGCAGGCCTCCGGGATGGTCATGAAGTAGCGACTGACTTCCGGGTCGGTGACGGTCACCGGACCGCCACGCAGGATCTGTTCGCGGAACAGCGGCACCACGCTGCCGGCCGAGGCCAGCACGTTGCCGAAGCGCACCGTGACGAAACGGGTATGCGTGGACTTCTGGTCCAGGCTCTGGCAGATCATCTCCGCATAGCGCTTGCTGGCGCCCAGTGCATTGACCGGGTCGACCGCCTTGTCGGTGGAAATGAACACGAAATGCTCGACGCGCGCTTCCAGGCAGGCGCGGGCCACGTTCTCGGTGGCCAGGATGTTGTTGCGCACCGCTTCGCGCAGCTGCCGCTCCAGCACCGGCACATGCTTGTACGCGGCGGCATGGAAGGCGGTGTCGACGGGGTGCAGCGACAGGGCGTGGCGGATCACTGCCGGGTCACCGCAGTCGCCCAGCACCGCTTCGATCTCGACGTCCGGGAAGCTGCGCCGCAGCTCGCCTTCGATGGTCAGCAGCAGCAGTTCGCTGATCTCGAGCAGGATGATGCGGCCGGCACCGTGACGCGCGCACTGGCGGCACAGCTCGGAACCGATCGAACCGCCGGCGCCGGTGACCATCACCGTACGCCCGCCCAACCAGCCACGGATCAGGTTCCAGTCCGGCATGATCGGCTTGCGGCCGAGCAGGTCCTCGATCGCCACTTCCTTCAGCTGCCCGGGCAGCGACTGGCCCTGCAGGATGTCGCTGAGCTTGGGCACAGTGCGGAACGGCACGCCGGTGCTTTCGCAGATGGCGACGATGCGCTGCATGCCCGCCGCGTCCAGCGACGGAATGGCGATCACCAGCAGCTTGGCCGCCGTCTCACGGACCACCGTCGGCGCATCGTCCAGGGTGCCGAGGATCGGCAGGCCCTGCAGCTTGGCACCGCGCAGGTGCGGCGCGTCGTCCAGCAGGCCGACCGGCTCGAAGTTACCGGAACGGCGCAGGTCACGGACCAGGGTCTCGGCGGCCTGGCCGGCCCCCAGGATCAGCACGCGACGGGCGGACGAGTCCGACTGCAGCGCCTGATAGTCCTTCCAGGCCCGGTACAGCAGGCGCGGCGCGCCCAGCAGCGCCGACAGCGCGAACGGATAGATCACCAGCACCGACATCGGCACGCCGTCGAAGCGCTTCCACATCAGCACCAGCACGATGGCGACCATGCCGATGAAGCTGGCCTTGAAGATGTTCAGCAGGTCGCTGACGCTGGCGAATCGCCACAGGCCGCGATAGAGGCCCACGCGCCAGAACACCATGCCCTGCAGCAGCAGTACCAGCGTGGTGTCGACGTTCCAGAGCGGGAGCTCGGGGGCGTTGGCCAGGATCGAGTACCGCCCCGCGTGGAGCAGCTGCCAGCATGCCCAGACCATGAACAGGTCGTGGCAGACGATGGCCGAACGCGGCATCAGGCCGAGGATTCTGTCCCGCCAGGGTGAAGCCATAAGTCAGGTATTTCCTTTTGGGTGGCGCAATCCATTGCGCAGGAGGAGCCAGAGGACGCTCAGCGCAATGAACCACGCGATCGCCACGGCAGCCTCCCACCTCGGCTGCAGATTGGAGCAGACATTGAGCACTGTAATACTGAACAGGCCTAAAGCAAAGTACATCCCTGTTACCTGGGCGTGACTGGCTCCTGCCTGCACCGCGCGCTGGTAGACGTGCTGGGTATGGGGTTCCATCCAGCGTTGTCCGGAAATGATGCGCGCCAGCAGTGTGAAGCCCGCGTCCACAAGGAAGGGCGATGCCGACACCAGCAGCAGGATCCAGTGGATGTCGGTCTTTACGCTGGCCAGTGCCAGCACTGCCGCCACCGCATAGCCCAGCGCGCCACTTCCGACATCGCCCATGAAGATCCGGGCCCGCGGGAAGTTGAACGGCAGGAAGCCCAGGCAGGCCAGGCCCAACGCGACCGCCGCCAGCGAGTACGGCCAGGGCAGCAGCGGTGCCAGCCCCAGCGCGACCACGATGGCCTGGCTGGCCGCGATGCCGTTGATCCCATCCATGAAATTCCAGATGTTGATCAGCGAGGCAGTGAACAGCAGGACCAGCACGGCCAGCAGCCAGCTGCCGCCGTGGACCTTGACCAGCGCGGCCAGCAGCGCGGCGGCGATGAAGTGCACCATCAAGCGACGCATCGCCGGAAGCGGCCGGTGGTCGTCCCACCAGCCGATACCCGCCACCAGCGCCAGGCCAAGGCTGGCAACCAGCAGGCTCGGAAGCGCTTCGGGCCAGGCCCACATGGCAACACCGGCGGTCACCAGCAGGCTGATGACGATGGCGATACCGCCGCCGCGCGGGGTCGCTACGCTATGGCTGCGTCGCTCGCCCGGCTGGTCAAACAGTTGCCGGCGCAGCGCGTAGCCCCGCGCTGCCCAAGTCAATGCCGCACTCAGCAGGGCCAGGCCCAGCAGCGCGCCCATCACGAGCCACGGCATGGATCAGAGCACCGCGTAGTTCAGCAGCGGCTTGACCGTACCCCACTCCTTGCAGCTCGGGCACTGCCAGTGGTGGGTGCGCGCACCGAAACCACAACGGGTGCAGCGATAAGCCGGGTTGCGCACCAGCAACTGGTCGGTGATGTGCTTGAGGTCGTGCAGGGTCGCCGTGGAATCGGCACCTTCAGCCAGGGTCAGGTCGATCAGCGCGGACTCGCCACGCACCGACGGGCGATCCTTGAGCTGGCGACCCAGGTAGGCACGGGCCGGGGCCACGCCCTCCTGCTCTTCCATCAGGCGGGTCAGCGCCAGCACCGGAGCAATGCCACGGTAGTGCTCGGTCATCTCCGACAGGAAGGCGCGCGCGCCTGCCAGATCGCCCACCTTGCGGTAGTTCTGCATCAGCGCCGGCAGCAGCTCCGGCAGGTACTCCGGATCATTGCGCGCAGCGCGCTCGAAGGCGCGCACGGCCGCTTCCGGATTGCCGGCATCGGTTTCCAGGCGGCCTTCAATGATGCCGGCACGCACCGACATCGCATCGGCCTGGTAGGCCCGGGCAATCGCCGCCCTCGCCTCTTCCAGCTTGCCGGCGCCGCGGAAACGTTCGGCCAGTTCGCACTCGAACTGCCCGATCAGCTTGCCCATCGGCTCGCCGGTGACGTCCTCGAAACGGGTGGCGTTGTCGATCGCCTTTTCCCAGTCGCGCTCGGCCTGGTAGATGCCGATCAGGTGCTTGAGTGCCTGCGGCGCACGCTGGTCCAGCTGGGCCAGTTCGGTGAACACGGTCTCGGCGCGGTCCAGCAGGCCGGACTTCATGTAGTCCTCGCCCAGCGCCAGCAGCGCCTGCACGCGTTGCGCATCACTGAGGTCGTGGCGGTTGACCAGGCCCTGGTGCAGTCGGATGGCGCGGTCGACTTCGCCGCGACGGCGGAACAGGTGGCCCAGCGCGACCTGGGTCTCGAAGGTTTCCTTGTCCAGCTCGGCGATGTGCAGGAACAGCTCGATGGCCTTGTCCGGCTGCTCGTTGAGCAGATAGTTCAGGCCGCGGAAGTAGGTGCTGGACAGGCGGCTGACCTGGCTGTCACCGTGGCGTTGACCACCACGCCGTCCGATCACCCACCCGGCCAGTGCGGCCAGCGGAACGAACAGGAAGAACCAGAACCACTCGGTGACGAAATCCATCTTCGATCAGCGTCCATCAAAGGATTGGGGGGAAGCAACCGGTGCCGGCGTGGCGACAGCGGACTTGTTGGCGCGGCGCAACTGGCTGTAGAGCGGAATGACCACGCTCACCAGCACCAGGCCAGCGCCGACGATGACACCCACCAGCAGCGCGGCGATCAGGGCCACGCCCACCGAGGTGTGCAGTTGGGTAAACAGCAGGTTGATCGACATTGCGGTCATGTTGACCGCACCGATGATCAATCCAAGGATCAGAACCGCCAGCAGGACCAGCAGACGAAAAACCTTCATGCGACAGCTCCAGTGGCAGGAGTCCGTAGCTTATCCGACTCGCGGCTGGATTCGCACGCGGTGGCGCGACGGGAGGCTCAGGCCGGATCGGCGTCCAGCGGCAGCACACTGCTGACCCGCTCGCGCAGTTCCTTGCCCGGCTTGAAATGGGGGACGTGCTTGCCCGGCAGGGCAACCGATTCGCCGGTCTTCGGGTTGCGACCCAGGCGCGGCGGACGATAGTGCAGCGAGAAGCTGCCAAAACCACGGATTTCGATGCGATCCCCGGCGGACAGCGATCCGCCCATCATTTCCAGCAACGACTTCACCGCCAGATCGACATCATCGGCCTTCAGGTGCGCCTGGCGGCGCGCAAGGATTTCGATCAGTTCGGATTTGGTCATTACCGGCTCACATCAGGGGTATCCCAGCCTGAAACGGCCCGGGCAATGCCCGGGCCGTCCAGGAAACAACGAACAGCGTAAGGCCGATTACTCGGACTTGTTGCCGTTCAGCTGTGCACGCAGCAGCGCGCCCAGCTGGGTGGTGCCGCTGGAAGCCGAAGAAGACTGGTATTCCTCCAGCACTTCGCGCATTTCAGCGTCGTCCTTGGCCTTGATCGACAGCTGCAGGGTGCGGCCCTTGCGGTCCATGCCCACGAACTTGGCTTCGACCTTGTCGCCGACCTTCAGGTGCTGGGTGGCGTCGTCAACGCGCTCGTTGGCGATGTCGCGGGCCGAGACGTAACCTTCGATGCCGTCAGCCAGCTCGATGATCGCGCCCTTGGCGTCGACTTCCTTCACCACGCCTTCGACCTTGGAGCCCTTCGGATTGGCAGCCATGTACTGGCCGAACGGATCCTGCTCCAGCTGCTTCACGCCCAGGGAGATGCGCTCGCGCTCCGGATCGACAGCCAGGACGACGGCGTCCAGGGTATCGCCCTTCTTGAAGTTGCGAACGACGTCTTCGCCGGTGGTGTTCCAGCTGATGTCGGACAGGTGGACCAGACCGTCGATGCCGCCGTCCAGGCCGATGAAGATGCCGAAGTCGGTGATCGACTTGATCTGGCCCGACACCTTGTCACCCTTCTTGTGGGTGGCAGCGAAGGTTTCCCACGGATTGGCGGCAACCTGCTTCATGCCCAGCGAGATACGGCGACGCTCTTCATCGACGTCCAGCACCATCACTTCGACTTCATCACCAACCTGGACAACCTTGGACGGGTTGACGTTCTTGTTGGTCCAATCCATCTCGGAGACGTGCACCAGGCCTTCGACGCCCGGCTCGATCTCAACGAACGCACCGTAATCGGTGACGTTGGAGACCTTGCCGAAGACGCGGCTGTTGGCCGGGTAACGACGGCCGATGTTGTCCCACGGATCCTCGCCCAGCTGCTTCAGGCCCAGCGAAACGCGGTTGCGCTCGCGGTCGAACTTCAGCACGCGGACGTCCAGCTCGTCGCCGACGTTCACGACTTCCGACGGGTGACGCACGCGCTTCCACGCCATGTCGGTGATGTGCAGCAGGCCGTCGATACCGCCCAGGTCCACGAACGCGCCGTAATCGGTCAGGTTCTTGACGACACCCTTCAGGATCGCGCCTTCCTGCAGCTTGTCCATCAGCTGCTCGCGCTCTTCCGAGTGCTCGCTCTCGACGACAGCGCGGCGCGAGACCACGACGTTGTTACGCTTGCGGTCCAGCTTGATGAGCTTGAACTCGAGTTCCTTGCCTTCCAGGTAGGCCGGATCGCGCACCGGGCGCACATCGACCAGGGAACCCGGCAGGAAGGCGCGGACATCCTTGATGTCCACGGTGAAACCACCCTTGACCTTGCCGCTGATGCGGCCGGTGATGGTTTCGTTCTTTTCCAACGCTTCTTCCAGCTCGTCCCACACCATCGCGCGCTTGGCCTTCTCGCGCGACAGGACGGTTTCGCCGAAGCCGTTCTCGATCGAGTCGAGGGCGACCTTGACGATGTCGCCTTCGGCGACGTCGATTTCGCCAGCGTCGTTACGGAACTGTTCGATCGGCACGATGCCTTCGGACTTCAGGCCAGCGTTGATCACCACGACGTCGCCGCGGACTTCAACAACGGTACCGCTGACGATGGCGCCCGGCTTCAGCTTGGCCAGGTTGGCCTGGCTGGCTTCAAACAGTTCGGCAAATGATTCGGTCATTAGATTTACTCTGTTGGACACATGGGTCGGTGGCGTCCCCTTCAGGGGAATGGCGACCGCCCGCCTGTTGGTCGACCCCGGAAACGCAGGTCGTGTGTAGTAGGAAAACCGCCACGCATCATTGCGCGACGGAGCTGGTACAGCACTGCTATGCGCGACCACCGCCGATGCTGCTGGCAGTGCTCCCGCGCGAACGGATCAGGCAGCCGGAACCGGAAGCAGATCCATCACTCTGGCAACGACATCATCGATGCCGATGCCTGTGGTGTCGATGAGGACAGCATCGTCTGCCGGCTTCAGGGGCGCCACGGTACGCTGAGCGTCACGGGCGTCGCGGGCCATGATCTCGCGCAGGAGGTCATCAAAGTTAACAGAAACCCCCTTGTCTTTCAACTGCTTATGCCGGCGCTCGGCGCGCTCCTCGGCACTGGCGGTCAGGAAGACCTTGTAGGGGGCGTCCTTGAAGATCACCGTGCCCATGTCGCGGCCATCGGCAACCAGGCCGGGCAGCTCCCTGAATGCGCGCTGGCGCTCCTTCAGGGCGGCGCGGACCTCGGGAATGGCGGCAATGGCCGAGGCCAGCGCACCGGTGGTCTCCAGGCGCAGCTCGTCAGTGGCATCGGTGCCGTTCACCATGACCCGCATGGCATCGCCCTGCTCGACAAACTGAACGTGGGTATCGAAGGTGCAGCGGACCAGTGCCGAGGCATCGGAGGTATCGATGTCGGCCCAGCTTGCGGCCACGCCCACCGCCCGGTACAGCGCGCCCGAATCCAGGTAATGCCAGCCCATCCGGCGCGCGATGATGCGGCTGATGGTACCCTTGCCAGCCCCTGAAGGGCCGTCGATGGTCAGGACGGGAGCGAGTGGATTCATGGGGTTCCCAGAGCGTGTGAAGGGGTCATTCTAGCCCCTGTCAGACGCCCCCAATGGGATCTTTTGTGCAACCACTTGAAACCATGAGGAAAAGCCCGGTAGAATGGCGGGCTTGAACGAGCGTCAACTGCCGATTGTCTTTCGCATATCGCGGCCACGCTCCACCCGAACAACTACTGTTTACGCCGAGGTATGCCATGAAAGTCCTGTCCTCCCTGAAGTCGGCGAAGGCCCGTCACCGTGACTGCAAGGTCGTGCGTCGTCGTGGCAAGATCTTCGTCATCTGCAAGTCGAACCCGCGTTTCAAGGCGCGTCAGCGCTAAGCCCAACAGCCTTCGCGGCTGCGGCTGGCCCTACGCGGGGCCGACCCGATGCAAAAAGCCGCCTTCGGGCGGTTTTTTGTTTATGCGGCTTTTTCCTGCCGTTTTTGCTGTAATCGCCTTTCTTGACCACTGGGGAGTAGATCGAGATGAAGCGTTACCTGTCCGCCCTGGCCGTGATGGCCACCCTGGCCGCCGCCACGCCGGCGCTGGCCGATACCCTGCTTGTCGACCGTGCCCGAGAGAAGCCGGCCGGCGCCCTGCCCGTGCGCGGCCAGAGCATGCAGCAGGTGCAGGCGCAGTTCGGCGCGCCGAGCGAGCAGCTGCAGCCGCGTGGCGGGCAGAAGCGGCAATGGCCGACCATCAACCGCTGGGTGTACCCGCAGTTCACCGTCTACTTCGAGAAGCAGAAGGTGATCGACGTGGTGGCCAACCAGGCGGACCCGAACGAAATCGGCCCGAAACCGCCGATCCGTTGATCCCTTTACCCGCCGTGGGCGGGCCTGTGTAGCGAGACCATGAACCAGACCCTTCGTTTTCCTGCCGAGTGGGAAGCCCAGAGCGGCGTCCTGATTGCCTGGCCCACCGCCGACACCGACTGGGCTGACCGCCTGGGCCAGGTGGAAGAGACCTACATCGCCCTGGTCGCGGCCATCACCCGCTTCCAGCCGGTGCTGATCTGCGTGGCCGACGATGACGTGGAGACCTACGCCGAGATGCGGCTGCGCTCCAACCGCATCGACATGGACAAGGTCCACTTCACCACGGCGGCCTACGACGATACCTGGCTGCGCGACTCCGGCCCGATCACCCTGCGCCGTGCCGACGGCGGGTTCCAGTTGCTGGATTTCCGCTTCACCGGCTGGGGCGGCAAGTTCGACGCCACCCTGGATGACCAGCTGGTGGGCGCGCTCGACCAGGCCGGCGTGTTCAACGATGCGCCGGTGCGCAGCATTCCGTTCGCCCTGGAAGGCGGCGGCATCGAAACCGACGGCGAAGGCACCCTGCTGACCACCTGGAAGTGCCTGCACGAGCGCCATCCGGACCGCGACCGCGCCAGCCTGAGCGCCGACCTGGCCGACTGGCTGCAGCAGGACCGCGTGCTGTGGCTGGACCACGGCTACCTGGAAGGCGACGACACCGACGCGCATATCGACACCCTCGCCCGCTTCGCCTCGGCTGACAGCATCGTCTACCAGGCCTGCGACGACGAGAGCGACTCGCACTACGCCGAACTGCAGGCGATGGGCAACGAGCTTGCGGCGCTGCGTACCAAGGATGGCCAGCCGTATCGCCTGTTCCCGCTGCCGTGGGCACAGCCGGTGATCGACGAAGGCCGCCGCCTGGCTGCGTCGTACGCGAACTACCTGATCGTCAATGGCGCAGTGCTGATGCCGGCCTACGGCGATCCGGCCGACGACCTGGCCCGCGATGTGCTGGCGCAGGCGCACCCGGGCCGTGAGATCGTGCAGGTGCCCTGCCGTTCGCTGATCTGGCAGAACGGCAGCCTGCACTGCATCACCATGCAGCTGCCGGCAGGGTTGCTGAAGGCATGACGGTAGTGCCGGCCGCTGGCCGGCAACCCTGCACTGCCTGATGGATTGACGGGGTTGCCGGCCAACGGCCGGCACTACCGATCGCACCCATTCAGCGCGCGACACGCCGTCGCCGCCCATCCGCGCTAACATGCTGGTTTTCCCCCGCAGGAACGCCCCGCATGAACTCGCGCAGCCCCCTTACCGTCGCCCTGATCCAGGAGCGCAACCACGGTGATGCCGCCGCCAACCTGGCGGTGATCGAAGCACGCGTGGCCGAGGCGGCTGCACAGGGTGCCAAGCTGGTGCTGCTGCAGGAACTGCATAACGGTCCGTACTTCTGCCAGCACGAATCGGTGGACGAATTCGACCTGGCCGAACCGATTCCGGGCCCGAGCACCGAGCGCCTGGGCGCGCTGGCGAAGAAGCATGGCGTGGTGCTGGTCGGCTCGCTGTTCGAGCGCCGCGCTGCCGGCCTGTACCACAACACCGCGGTGGTGTTCGAGAAGGACGGTACGCTGCTCGGCAAGTACCGCAAGATGCACATCCCGGACGATCCGGGCTTCTACGAGAAGTTCTACTTCACCCCGGGCGACATCGGCTTCAAGCCGATCGATACCTCGGTCGGTCGCCTTGGCGTGCTGGTGTGCTGGGACCAGTGGTACCCGGAAGCGGCGCGCCTGATGGCGCTGGCCGGTGCCGAGCTGCTGCTCTACCCGACCGCGATCGGCTGGGACCCGGACGACGTGCAGGACGAGAAGACCCGCCAGCGCGACGCCTGGGTGCTGAGCCACCGCGGCCACGCCGTGGCCAACGGCCTGCCGGTGCTGAGCTGCAACCGCGTCGGCCACGAGGCCTCGCCGCTGGGCGCGTCGGGCATCCAGTTCTGGGGCAACAGCCACGTGCTGGGCCCGCAGGGCGAGTTCCTGGCCGAAGCCGGCACCGACGCCACCGTGCTGCTGTGCGATGTCGACCTGCAGCGCAGCGAGCACGTGCGCCGCATCTGGCCGTTCCTGCGCGACCGTCGCATCGACGCGTACGGTGACCTGCTCAAGCGCTACATCGACTGAGCCGGAGCCCGCGCATGGCCGTCCTCATCCGTGATGCCGGCCCGGCCGACATCGCCGCGATCACCGCGATCTACGCGGTGGAAGTGACCGACTTCGTCAACACTTACGAGTACGACATCCCGGACGCGACCGAGATGCTGCGCCGCATGCGTGACATCATCGACCGCGGCTTCCCCTACCTGGTTGCCGAGATCGACGGCCAGGTCGCCGGCTATGCCTACGCCAACACTTACCGCACCCGCGTTGCCTACCAGTGGACCGTGGAGAACTCGGTCTACGTCGATGCTGCGTTCCAGGGCAAAGGCGTGGGCACCGGCCTGCTGCAGGCGTTGATCGATGCCTGCGTGGCGCGTGGCTACCGGCAGATGGTGGCCGTGATCGGCGAACCGACCAACACCGCCTCCATCAAGCTGCACGAACGCTTCGGCTTCGAGCTGGTCGGCGTGTTCCGTGGCCTCGGCCGCAAGCATGGCCGCTGGCTGGATACCGTGCAGATGCAGCGCGCGCTCGGCGATGGCGCCGACACCGCACCTTCCAATGAATGAACCCATGACCGAAACCCTTCCCGAGACCGGCGACGACCTGTTCGCCGGCCAGCCGGTGCGCGTCGTCGAACGCGACGGCGTGCGCTACACCCTGCTGGGCACCGCCCACGTCTCCCGCGCCAGCGTCGAGGCGGTGGAAAAGGCCATCGACAGCGGCCGCTTCGATGCGGTGGCCGTTGAACTGGACCCGCAACGCCTGCAGGCGCTGAGCGATCCGGACACGCTGGCCAAGCTCGACCTGGTCGAGGTGATCCGCAAGGGCCGCGTCGCCCTGTTCGCCGCCAACCTGGCCCTGTCCGCCTACCAGCGCCGCCTGGCCGAACAGCTCGACATCGAGCCCGGCGCGGAGCTGAAACGCGCGGTGGAACTGGCGCGCGAACGCAACCTGCCGGTGCACCTGATCGACCGCGAGGTTGGCCTGACCTTCCGTCGCGCCTCGCAGCGGCTGGGCTTCTTCGGCAAGCTGAAGCTGGTTGCCGGTCTCGGCGCCGGCCTGTTCTCGTCCGAGGAAGTGGGCGAGAACGAGATCGAGAAGCTCAAGCAGGGCGACATGCTGGAGTCGAGCTTCGGCGAGTTCGCCAGCGAGAGCCCGGCGCTGTACGAGACCATCATCGGCGAGCGCGACCGCTACATGGCCACGCGCCTGCGCGAGGAACACGACCCACACCAGCGCGAAGTGCTGGCCGTGGTCGGCGCCGGCCATCTGGCTGGTCTGGCACGCTACCTGGAAACCGACACCGAGGCACCGGCACCGCTGCGCGCCGAGCTGGAAGCGGTGCCGAAGAAGCGCAACATTCCGTGGTTCACGCTGGGCATCCTGGCGATCGTGGCGACCGGTATCGGCGTGGGCTTCTACCGCGGCGGGCTGGGCGTGGGCACCGAGCTGCTGGCGACCTGGGCGATGTATACCGGCGGCCTGGCGGGCCTGGGCTGCCTGCTGGCCGGCGGTCACCCGCTGAGCATCCTGACTGCGATCGCAGTGGCCCCGTTCAAGCCGTTCCGCTTGAGCATCCCGACCGGCGCGTTCTCGGCGCTGGTGGAAGCACGCCTGCGCAAACCGGCGTACGAAGACTTCCTGAAGCTGCGCGACGATGCGCAGAGCCTGAAGGGCTGGTATCGCAATCGGGTCACGCGCGTGGTGCTGACTTTCATGCTGACCAACATCGGCAGCATGCTCGGCCTGTGGCTGACCACGTTCAAGGTGTGGGGCAAGGTCGCCGGTTGATTGCTTTGTGTAGCGTCGAGCCATGCTCGACTGCGCTCTGGTGGGTGCCAACCTTGGTTGGCGCCGCCATGCCCAGAAAAAAAAGGGGGAGGCCGCCCCACTACGACCGGCCTCCCCCACACCACAACACGTTGACGTGCATTACAGCCGGGCAGCGCCCGGCTCTACCATCTCCAGGCCACGCGCACGGCGGATCAGCCGCGTGACGGCGGTTCGCAGGTCATCCAGCACCGCATAGATCGTCGGCAGGAACAGCAGGCTGACCACGGTCGAGAACGCCAGGCCGCCGGCAATCGCGCGCGCCATCGGCGCGTACTCCGGGCCATTGCCGAACATCTGCGTATTGGTCAGCGAGATCGGCACCATCGCCAGGATCGCCGTGCCCATGGTCATCATGATTGGCCGCAATCGCTCGCGTGAGCCTTCCACCAGTGCCTGGGTACGGCCCATGCCGCCGCGCCGCAGGTTGTTTATGTGCTCGATCATCACGATGCCGTTGTTCACCACCACACCCATCAGCACCAGGATGCCGATGAAGGACATGATCCCGAACGAGGTACCGGTGATCCAGAACAGCCAGAACACGCCGAAGATCGAGAACAGCACGCCACTCATGATTGCCGCCGGGAACAGCAGCGATTCGAACACCGCCGCCATCACCACGTAGATCATCACCAGCGCGATCAGCAGGTTGAACACCATCTGCTGCATCGCTTCGTCGTCGTTGCCGTAGTCGCCGCCATCGAAGGTGAAGCCATAGCCGGCCGGGAAGTTCATCGGCTTGAGCACGGACTCCATCGCCTTGCGGCCATCCGGCGCGGTGACCTTCTCGGCCAGGTTGGCCTTGATGGTCAGCGTAGTCTGGCGGTTGGTGCGGCCGATCTGGGTGGCCGACGAACCAACGTCGACAGTGACCAGGCTCAGCAGTGGCACGCTGCGGCCGTCACCGGTGCGCACGCTGAAACCGGCCAGGTCTTCCGGGCTGCTCTGCTCGGCGCCGGCGAAGCGCACCCATACCGGCACTTCGTTGTCGCCGCGGCGGAACTCGCGCATCGGCGCACCGCGCAGGGCCATCCCGACGAAGCTGGCCACCTGCTCGGCGTTGAATCCGAACGCGGCGGCACGCTCGCGGTCGACGCGCACCTTCAGCTCGCCGCCCTTCTCACCATTGTCGATGCGCACATCGCGCAGCTCGGCACGCTGCGCCAGCAGCGGCACCACTTCCTGGCCGATCTCCTGCAGCATCGAACTGGAGTCGCCCACCAGCTGCACCTGCACGCCCTGGTTGCCGCCACCACCGCCGTCGCCGCCCTGGTTGCCGACGAAGTAGTCGGTGCGGGCCGACTTCGGCAGGCCCTTGCGCAGTTCTTCCTGCAGCGCCTTGATGTCCTTGGCGTACTTCTCGTCCAGGGTGACCACGGTGGAGCTGCCTTCCTGCTCGCTGTACCAGGAATACACCTGCTTCACGTGCAGGCGTTCGCGGTTCTGGTCGATCCAGCTCTCCACCCGTGCCACTTCCTCGGACATCTGCCGGTAGGTGTAGGCGCCCTTCCACATGTAGCCGATGAAGATGTCCTTGCCGCCGTCACCACCGAACATGTCGACCTTGGTCAGCTTCATCGGCACCAGGCTGACCAGCACCACCAGCACGATGCCGAGCAGGCTCCAGCCACGATGGCGCAGCGACCAGTCCAGCAGTGTCGCGTAGCGGCGCTGCAGGCGCGCGATCATGCCGGTCTGCGAGTGCACCAGTTTGGGCGTAGCCATGCGCGCGGACAGCATCGGGATCAGGCTGACCGCGACCAGCCACGAGGCCAGCAGCGAGACCGAGATGGTGATCGCGATCTGCGCCATGAAGATGCTGATGTTGTTGGTCTCGCCAAACAGGTTCGGCACGAACACGATGCAGTGGCACAGCGTGCCGGCGCTGAGCGCAATGGCCACGTTGCGGGTACCGATGATCGAAGCCAGCCGCGGCTGCCCCGGCAGGCGCTCGCGCTCCTGGTAGATGCTCTCCACCACCACCACGGCATTATCGACCAGCATGCCCACCGCCAGCAGCAGGCCCATCATGGTCAGGATGTTCAGCGTCACCCCCACGAAGTACATGAAGCCCAGGGTGATGGTGAAGCAGATCGGAATGGCCAGGGTCACCATCAGCGTTGATGGCCAGTGGCGCAGGAAGAAGAACAGCACCGTCACCGACAGGATCAGGCCGACGCCACCGGCCTCGGCCAGTTCCAGCAGCGAGGAGGTCACCGCCTTGCCCTGGTTGTCGATCACCTTGATCTGCACATCGCGCATCGACGGCTCCGCGCGGATCGATTCGACCTCGGCCAGCGCCGCCCGCGACACCTCGACCAGGTTGGCGCTGCGCTCCTTGAAGATGTCCAGGCCGACGGCCGGGTTGCCGTCCAGGCGACGCCCGTAATTCATCCGCGCCGGCTTCAGGCGCACGTCGGCGATGTCGCCCAGGCGCAGGCCCTTGGCGTTGATCACCAGGTCGCGCATTTCCTGCAGGTCGGTGATCTCGCCCACCGGCTGCACGCGCACGCGCTGGCCGTTGTCATCGATCTGTCCGGCCGAGATCGAGAAGTTCAACGTGCGCAGGCGGTCACTCAACTCGTTGATGCTCAGCCCGTGCGCATTGAGCCGGTTCGGATCGATGGCGATCTCCACCTCGTTCGGCGGCGCACCGGTGATGTCGACGCGGGCCACGCCGGGGATGCGCTCGATGCGCCGCTTGAACTCGCGGTCGAGCATGTCGTAGGCGGTGGTCAGGTCGGTGGTGCTGGCCAGGCGCACCTTCAGCACCGGCTGGTCGCTGCTGGACCACTTGAACACGTTGTAGCGTTGCAGGTCGTCGGGCAGGTCGCTGCGGATCGCGTCGATACGCTCGCGCGCGTCGGAGGCGGCAATGGCGATGTCGCGGTCCCAGTCGCTGAACTCGATGAAGATCAGGGCGGCCTCGGAGGTGGCCGACGAGCGCATGCGCTTGATGCCGGTCATCGTCGCCAGCGATTCCTCCACCGGGCGGATGATGGTCCGCTCCACTTCCTCCGGGGTTGAACCGGTATACGGAATCTGCACGAACAGGAACGGCGCGGAGATGTCCGGCAGCGCCTCCAGCGGCAGCCGGAACGAAGCGATCAGGCCGATCACCACCAGTGACACGAAGCACATGATGGTGGTGACCGGGCGGCGGATGGAGAACTCGGCAACACTCATGCCGGTTCCTCCGTGCCCGCCGCGCTGCCTGCTGCGCCCGGCTCGATTTCGCCGGCGTGCTTGCGGCCGCGCTCACGGTAGTAGGCATCGCCGCGACGATCCATCAGGTCGTAGACCACCGGGATCACCAGCAGCGTCAACAGGGTCGACACCAGCAGGCCGCCGATCACGGTGATCGCCATCGGTGCACGCACTTCAGCGCCCTCGCCCATCGCCACCGCCAGCGGCAGGAAGCCGAACAGCGTGCACAGCGTGGTCATGATGATCGGCCGCAGGCGCGAGCGCGCACCTTCCACCAGTGCTTCGTGCTTGGCCACGCCGGCCTCGCGCAGCTGGTTGACCTTGTCGATCAGGATGATCGCGTTCTTGGTGACCAGGCCGACCAGCAGGATCAGGCCGATGAACACCACCACCGAGATGGGCTTGCCGGTCAGCATCAGCGCCAGGATCGCGCCGACCAGCGCCAGCGGGATGGTGAACAGGATCACGAACGGATGCAGCAGCGACTCGAACTGCGAAGCCATCACCAGGTAGACCAGGAAGATCGCCAGGCCGAAGGCAAAGATCAGCGACGTCGCCGCCTGTGCCAGTTCCTCGCCCTGGCCGCCAATGTGCAGGCCGACGCCCGCGCCCAGTGGCTGCTCGGCCACCATCTGCTGCACTTCACGCATAGCCGCGCCGAGATCGATATCGCGCAGGTTGGCCGACACCACCGCGACGCGGGTCTGGTCGGCACGATGGATCTCGCTGGGGCCAGTGGTGGCAACCACGTCAGCCACCGCGTCCAGGGTGACCGGCCGGGTGCTGCCCGGATTGACGATCAGCCGACGGATGCTTTCCACGCTGGCACGATCACCTTCCTGCGCACGCACCAGCACGTCGATCTTGCGGTCACGGAAGCTGTAGCGGGTGGCCACGTCGCCGCGCACCTTCTTCACCACCACATCGGCGATCTGGCGGGTGGTCAGGCCCAGCGCACCGGCGCGCTCCTGGTCGAAGCGGATCTGGATTTCCGGGAAGCCCTCTTCCACTGTCGACTTCACATCGGCGTAGTGCGCGTTGCCGCGCAGCATCGCCGCCAGCCGCTGGCCGGCTACTTCGAGCGTCGCCATGTCCTGCCCGCGCAGTTCGATTTCCAGCGGCGTGGAGAAGCTGAACAGCGCCGGCCGCGCGAAGTCGACCTGTGCACCCGGATGCTGGCCCATGGTGTCACGCAGGCGCTCGGTGATCTCCGCTTCGGTGCGCGCGTTGCCGCCGCCTTCCATCACCACGGTCAGCTTGCCGATGTTCTCGCCGCTTTCAGTCGGGCTGGCATCCAGGCGGGTGCCGCTGCCACTGACGCCGTACAGCGAAGCCACGCCTTCACCCTTGCCATGCGCCAGCTGCAGCTCGCGCACCAGCGCATCGGTCTGCTTCAGCGGCGTGCCGGCCGGCAGCTTCACCGTCATCTCGAAACGGTCCTGCGCCAACTGCGGGATCAGGTCGGCACCGAGCATCGGCACCAGCGCCATGGTCGCCACGAAAATGATCGAGGCCACGCCCAGCACTTTGCCCGGATGCGCCAGCGCACTCGGCAGCAGTCGCAGGTAACCGCGCTCGGCACCGGCATAAGGCTTCATCGCCAGATCGCTGGCCTTGCGCATCACCGGGCCGACCACCGCCACCACGCCACGCCACGCCCGCACGACCAGCCAGGCCAGCGCATAGAAGGTCCAGCGCGCGGTCGCCACGGCGCCACGACGGCCCAGCGCAACCGGCTTCTGCCAGCGGTTCTGCGGTTGCCACGGTTCGTTCGGTGCCTCTTCCGGGAACGCCAGCGGCGGCCGTCCCTTCAGCGAGCTCAGCATCGGAATCAGGGTCATCGACACCAGCAGCGAGATCGCGATGGCGATCGCCACGGTCAGTGCCTGGTCGCGGAACAGCTGGCCGGCGATGCCGTCGACGAACACCAGCGGCAGGAACACCGCGATGGTGGTCAGGGTCGAGGCGACCACCGCCATGCTCACTTCGCGGGTACCGGTGATGGCCGCCTGCAGGATGCCCAGGCCACGCTCGCGGGCCTTGGCGATGCTCTCCAGCACCACGATCGAGTCGTCCACCACCAGGCCGGTGGCCAGCGCCAGGCCGCCCAGCGACATCACGTTCAAGCTGAGGCCGAGCTGGCCCATGAAGAAGAACGTGGCGATGATCGAGACCGGCAGCGACAGGCTGATCACGAACGTGCTCCAGCCATCACGCAGGAACAGGAAGATGATCAGGATCGCCAGCAGGCCACCGATCACCGCATCCTTCTTGACGTCGGCAATGGCGTGCTCGATGAAGCGCGACTGGTCCTCGATGGTGGTCATCTCGACGTCGGACGGGAACGTGCCCTTGATCTGTTCCAGGCGCTTGCGCAGCGCTTCGGCGGTGGACACGGTATTGGCGTCGCCTTCCTTGTAGATCGCCAGTTCCACCGATTCCTTGCCGCCCAGGCGGATCACCGCTTCGCGCTCCTTGTAGCCCTGGCGCACGGTGGCCACGTCCTTCAGGCGCACCGGTACACCGTTGGCGACCACGCTGGAGCCACCACCGGACGATGCGCTCTGCGCCGCCGAAGCCGCCGCGATGGCTGCCGCCGAACCGGTCGACGCGGCGATGTTGAACATCTGCTGCAACGCCGAGTCGGCCGCACTGCCGTTCGACGCCTGGGTGGTGACCAGCAGGTTGCGGATCTCCTCCAGATCGGCGAACTGATTGACGGTACGCACCAGGAAGCGCTGCGAACCCTCCTCCAGGCGACCGCCGGAGATGTTGATGTTCTCGTCCTTCAGGCGCTTGATGACGGTGTCGATCGGCAGGTTCAACTGGGCCAGCTTCTGCTGGTCGATGTCGACCTGGATCTCATCTTCCAGGCCGCCACCGACCTTGACCGCAGCCACGCCGGTAACCGGCTCCAGCTTCTTCTTCAGGTCTTCATCGGCATAGCGGCGCAGGCCGGTCAGCTCGCGGATCGCATCGGCATCGCTGGCCGGTGCGGTCTTGCTGGACAGCACCAGGCGCATGATCGGCTCGGTGGACGGATTGAAGCGCAGCAGCACCGGGGCCTTGGCCTCCAGTGGCAGGTTCAGCGCTTCCATCTTGTCGCGCACCTCCAGGCTGGCCTGGTCCATGTTGGTGCCCCAGGCAAACTCCAGCACCACATCGCTCTGGCCGGTACGCGAGACTGACTTCAGCTTGCGCAGGTTCTTGACCACGCCGACCGCTTCTTCGACCGGCTGGGTGATCAGGGTTTCGATTTCGGTCGGCGCCGCACCGGTGTACTCGGTGCGCACGGTCAGCGTCGGATAGCTCAGGTCCGGCAGCAGATTGACCTTGAGGTTGCCCAAGGCGATCAGGCCGAACAGCAGCAGCGTGACCGTGCACATGGCGATGGTCACGCGGCGGCGGGTGGCGAATTCCACCAGGCCGCCGCGCAGGCCGGCGGCGGCGCCGTCGCTCGCCGGCGAGGCACCGTGGTCGTGGCCCGGGGCGGTCATTGCTTGCTCCCGGCCTTGTCTGCCGGCTTGGCGGCCGCTGCGACCGTCTTCGCCTTTGCCTTCGGATCGGCGATCACCTGCACTGCGGTGCCGTCGCGCAGGGCGACCTTGCCGGCGGTGACCACCTGATCACCGGCCGCCAGGCCATCACGGATCTCCACCCACGGGCCCTCGGCGTAACCCAGCTTGACCGGAACGCGTGCGACCTTGCCTTCGCGCACCCGGAACACCGCCGGCTCACCGTCGTCGAGCAGCGCCAGGCGCGGCACCACCAGCGCATCGGCACGCTGGTCGTAATCGATGCGGATGCGCCCGAACATGCCGGGCTGCAGCGCGTGCGCGGCGCCATCGAAAGCACTGACCACGCGAAACGTGCCGCTGCCAGAGTCCACCACCGGCGCGATGCGGTCGACGGTGCCGGTGAAGCTCTGGCCCTGCAGCGCGTCGGCGGCCAGGGTCACCGGCTGTCCCGCGCGCAGGGTGGCCAGCTCACGCTCGGGCACGTTGAGGGTGGCTTCCAGCCGAGAGTTGTCGACGATGCGGAAGATCGGCGTGTTGATCTGCACGAAGTTGCCGGTCTTGATCGAGCGCGAGGCGATCACGCCGGAGATCGGTGCCACGACGGTGGTGTAGGACAGTTCCAGCGTGGCCAGGCGGTACTGCGCGCGGACGTTCTCCAGGTCGTAGCGCAGTTGGTCGACATCGGCGGCGCTGACCATCTGCTGGCCGACCAGCTTCTGTGCACGCTGGTAGTTGTTTTCCAGCTTGCGCATCTGCGCTTCGCTCTGCGCTACGGCCAGGCGCGCGCGGTCCGGGTCCAGGCGCACCAGCGGCTGGCCGGCGGTGACCCGCTGGCCTTCCTCAACCAGCACCGCCAGCGCCACGCCGGAGGTCTTGGCCACCACCTGCGACTCGGCGCGCGGTTCCAGCGCAGCGGTACCGGTGTAGCTGGCCGCGACGGCACGGTGGCTGGCCACGGCCACTTCGACCGGGACCGCATCGACCTTCTTCTCCTCCTTGGTCTCGGCAGCCTTGGCTTCGGAATTGGGCCCTGCGGCGCAACCGCCCAGCAGCAGGGAGGTGGAGATCAGCAGTGCGGCAGCGCAGATTCCGCTGCGGCGGCCGGACAGGAAGGTTGGGTGCGACATCGTCAGATCCCTGGAGGATGCGTGGACAGGTGTGGTAGCAAAGTAATGCACCACTTCACGGCAACACCATATCCCAAAGGTCATGGTGCCTTCGTGCCACTGGTCGGCCCGCCCCCCATTTCAGCTAGATGAAACCTGAGGCTATACTCGGGTCGTTCCGTACCCCACGCCGGAACGACCAGACCCGAATCCCCGGAAACGACACCATGCGCCCGCAGCCGCTCGCCGCTTGTCTCGCTCTGGCCGTCCTCCTGCCCCTTGGGGCCGCCGCACAGCCCGCTCCTGCTCCTGCCACACCCGCCCCGGCCCCGGCTCCCGCCGCTGCGCCGGCGCCTGCCGCCCCCACCGGCAACTTCGACAATGGCCGTGTCCTGGCCTATACCTGCCAGGGGTGCCATGGCATCACCGGTTACAAGAACGCCTACCCCAGTTACCGGGTGCCGAAGATCGGCGGCCAGACCCAGCAGTACCTGGCCCAGGCCCTGACCGAGTACCGCCAGGGCAAGCGCCGGCATCCGACGATGCAGGCGCAGTCGATGAGTTTCAGCGAACAGGAGATCGCCGATCTCTCTGTTTACCTGTCCACCGTCAAGTAAGGCCCGCCCATGTCGAAAGCCGCGCATCCGATGCGTCACGCCATCGCCCTGTCCGTTGCCCTGCTGCTGGCCGCCTGTTCACAGTCGCAGGTGGAAAACAGCGAGAAATCCGCCGCCGACCCGGGCCATGCCAGCGGCGAACACGGTTCTTCGTCCTCTGCCGGCCTGCCGCCGGGCCGCGAGGCCGCCGGTGAAGCCCGCGCCAAGGTGAAGGGCAAGGCCACCAACCAGAGCTGCATCGACTGTCACGGGGCCGACGGCAATGCGCCGATCGATCCGACCTATCCGAAGCTGGGTGGGCAGTACGGTGACTATCTGGCCCATGCGCTGCAGGCCTACCGCGCCGGTGACCGCCAGCACATGTTGATGACGCCGCAGGCGAAGGACCTGAGTGATCAGGATATCGCCGATCTGGCGGCGTATTTCGGCAGCCGGCCGAGCCAGCTGCGGGATCTGCACGGGGTCAAATGACCGCCGGCCCCGGTGGGGGCGGACCGTTGGTTGGTGGGTGCGGACCGTTGGTCCGTACGGAGGCGTAACCGGCTTCGGTGGGTGCGGACCGTTGGTCCGCACAGATCCGGATCCACGCATGGCGTGGATCTACTGATTCTCCACCCGATCAATCGGCGCACTGCTGGCGCCGATCAACGCTCAGCCTTCCAGCTCTTCCCAGCGCGCGTAAGCGGCATCCAGTTCGGCCTGCACCTTGGCCAGCTGCTGGGTGTGCGCGGTCACTTCGGCGCTGCTGCGGGTGTAGAACGACGGGTCGTTCATCGCCGAGGTCAGGCCTTCGACGTCGCCTTCCAGCTTCTCGATGGTCTTCGGCAGCTGCTCCAGCTCGCGCGCTTCCTTGTAGGCCAGCTTGCGCTTGGGTGCAGCCGGAGCAGCGGCCGTGGCGGCCGGTGCAGCAACCACTGGCTTGGCTGCCGGAGCCGCAGCAGGCGTCGCCACACTGGCCGCATAGCGCTGCCAGTCGCTGTAGCCGCCGACGTACTCACCGATAACGCCGTCGCCTTCCATCACCAGCGTGGAGGTCACCACGTTGTCGATGAAGTCACGGTCGTGGCTGACCAGCAGCAGGGTGCCGGTGTAGTCGCCCAGCAGCTCTTCCAGCAGCTCCAGGGTTTCCACGTCAAGGTCGTTGGTCGGTTCGTCCATCACCAGCAGGTTGGACGGCTGCGCGAACAGCTTGGCCAGCAGCAGGCGGTTGCGCTCGCCACCGGACAGGCGGGTGATCGGCGCACGCGCACGTTCCGGGGTGAACATGAAGTCCTGCAGGTAGGCATGCACGTGCTTGCGCTTGCCGTTGAACTCGAGGAAATCGCGGCCTTCGGCCACGTTCTCGATCGCGCTCCAGTCTTCGCGCAGCACCGCGCGGTACTGGTCGAAATACGCGATCTGCAGGTTGGTGCCCGCATTGACCTCACCCTTGGCCGGCTGCAGTTCGCCCAGCAGCAGCTTGAGCAGCGTGGTCTTGCCGCTGCCGTTGGGGCCGATCAGGCCGATGCGGTCCCCACGCAGGATGGTGGTGGTGAAATCACGGACCATGGTGCGCTCGCCGAAGGCGAACGAAACGTCCTTGACGTCGATGACCTTCTTGCCGGAGCTGACGCCCTGCGCGGCTTCCATCTTGACGTTGCCGCTGAGGTCGCGACGCTGCGAACGTTCGGTGCGCATCGCCTTCAGGCGGCGCACGCGGCCTTCGTCGCGGGTGCGACGGGCCTTGATGCCCTGCCGGATCCAGACTTCTTCCTGCGCCAGCAGCTTGTCGAAGCGCGCGTTTTCCTGCGCCTGCGCATTGAGGCGCTCCTCGCGGCGGCGCTCGTAGTTGGCCCAGTCGCCCGGCCAGCTGGTGACCTGGCCGCGGTCGATCTCGACGATGCGGGTGGCCAGTGCACGCAGGAAGCGGCGGTCATGGGTGACGAACACCACGCTGCCGCTCCAGCCCTTCAGGAACGCTTCGAGCCAATCGATGGCTTCGATGTCGAGGTGGTTGGTGGGTTCGTCCAGCAGCAGCACATCGGGGCTGGACACCAACGCGCGCGCCAGCAGCACGCGGCGCTTCATGCCGCCGGACAGGCGGCCGAATTCGGCTTCGCCGTCGAGGTCGAGCTTGGTCAGGGTTTCGCTGACGCGCTGGTCCAGGCCCCAGCCGTTGGCGGCGTCGATCTTGGCCTGCACGTTGCCGAGCGCTTCGCCATCGAACACCTCGGCGTGGCTGAGGTGGTGGAATTCGGCCAGCCACTGGCCCAGTTCGCCGAGGCCATCGGCGACGACGTCGAACACCGAACCGGCAGCGCCGTGCGGCACTTCCTGCTCCAGGCGGGTGACACGCACGCCCTGCTGCACGCGGACTTCGCCGTCATCGGGCTTGTGATCGCCGGACAGCAGCTTGAGCAGGGTGGATTTGCCGGCGCCGTTGCGGCCGATCAGGGCGATGCGTTCGCCCGGCTCGATCGACAGTTCGGCCTTTTCCAGCAACAACGGGCCGCCGACGCTGAAGTCGACGTTCTGCAGAGTAATCAGAGGCATCCGGATATTGTACGGGTTGGGGGCGTCGGCCGGGATGCACCCGGCACCCGCGGTAGTGCCGGCCGCTGGCCGGCAACTTCAAAGGCAACGTCAAAAGCGGGTTTCCTGTGGGATGGCGGGGTGGGTCCCGCGATCTGTCGGAACGACATTCTGCTCTGGTGGGTGTCGACCTTGGTCGACACAGTAGATCCACGCCATGCGTGGATGAGCGCTGCAGGGACTGTCGATGGATGGAATCGACTAGGGGTCTGATGGCTTACTCCACGTCCCCCAACAACGCCTGCAACCCCGGCAACCACTGCTTGCCCGGGTGGCGTACCAGCCACAGCATGCGCTGCAGGGCCGGCAGCGGGGTGTCCAGCACGCGCAGGCGGCCGAGGGCCAAGGGTTCTTCCAGCGCGTGGCGCGAGAGGCAGGCCAGACCGAGGCCGGCGATGGCGGCCTGCTTGATCGCTTCGGTATTGCCCAACTGCAGGGTCTGGGCGAAGCCGCGCAGGTGCGGCAGCAGCGCCTGTTCGACGGCTTCGCGGGTGCCGGAGCCGGGCTCGCGCAGCAGCCAGCGTGCGCGGCGCAGTTCGTCCAGCGTCCAGCTGGCGGGGGCATCGGCGGCAGCCACGATCACCAGCGGGTCCTGCTGCCAGGCGGTCACCTGCAGGCCGCGCTCGTGGCACGGGCCTTCGATCAGGCCGGCGTCCACGTCCAGGCGCTGCACGGCAGCGACCACGCCGGCACTGTTGTCGATGCGCAGGTCGACCTCGGCCTGTGGCGCCTGGCGCAGCAGTTCGGCAATGCGCGGCGGCAGCAGGTAATTGCCGATGGTGGTACTGGCGGCCAGCACCAGCCGCAGCGGTGCACCCTGCGACGGGTCGCCGCCGGCGGCCAGCTGCCGCTCCAGATCGGCGGCGTTGACCAGCAAGGTACGCGCCGGCTCCAGCAGTGCGCGACCGTGCCCGTTCAGAGCCAGGCGGCGCCCGATGCGGTCGAACAGCGGGGTGCCGAAGTGGGCTTCCAGCTCCTGCAGGGCGGCGCTGCTGGCCGATTGCGAAAGCGCGATGGCCTGGCCGGCGGCGGTAGTGCTGCCGTGATCGGCGATGGCGACAAAGACCTGCAGCTGGCGCAAGGTCAGGCGCATGGCACTTACCTTCTTGATGGGTAGGTTTCACCCATATTATTCGTTTTACAGGTCATCGTCCCGGGCGCACGCTTGCCCCATCACTCCAGCCCTGCCCCTGCCATGAACGCCCCCGCCCTCTCTCCCTGGTCCCTGCCCGCCCTGCGCCAACGCTGGCAGCCGCGCCTGCCCGGCCTTCTGCTGGTGGGCCTGATCGCGGCGGCGTCGCTGTATCTGGCCGAGCTGCCGTGGCTGCAGGCACATGGCCTGAGCGCGCTGACCGTGGCGATCGTCGCCGGCATCGTGGTCGGCAACACGTTCTACCCGCGGCTGGCACCGAACAGCGCGGCCGGTGTCGGCTTTTCCAAGCACTGGCTGCTGCGCGCCGGCATCGTGCTGTACGGGCTGCGCCTGACCTTCCAGGACATCGGCCATGTCGGCGTCACTGGCGTGCTGATGGACGTGCTGGTGGTGGCCAGCACCTTCGGCCTGGCCTGCTGGCTGGGCGTGCGCGTGTTCAAGATGGAGCGCGAGGCAGCCATGCTGATCGGTGCTGGCAGCGCGATCTGCGGTGCGGCAGCGGTGATGGCTGCCGAACCGGTGGTGCGTGGCCGCGCTGCGCATGTCACCGTCGCGGTCTCGACGGTGGTGGTGTTCGGCACGCTGGCGATGTTCCTGTACCCGGCGCTGTATGCACTGGTGCAGTCGCACGGCTGGCTGGCGATGGACGCGCGGCAGTACGGCCTGTTCACCGGTGCGACGGTGCATGAAGTGGCACAGGTGGTGGCGGCCGGCCGCGCCGTCAACGAAGCGGCGGCCGACACGGCGGTGATCACCAAGATGGTGCGGGTGATGCTGCTGGCGCCGTTCCTGATCGCGCTGTCACTGTGGCTGGCCCGTGGCGGCAAGGCCAGCGCCGACGGCAGCAGGGCGCGCATCGTGGTGCCGTGGTTCGCGTTCGGTTTCGTGGCGGTGGCCGGGTTCAACTCGCTGCATCTGCTGCCGGCCGGCCTGCAGGCCGGGCTGGTGCAGCTGGATACGGTGCTGCTGGCGATGGCGATGGCCGCGCTGGGCCTGACCACCCACGTCTCGGCGCTGCGCCAGGCGGGCCTGAAGCCGCTGCTGCTGGCACTGATCCTGTTCGCCTGGCTGCTGTTCGGCGGCCTGGCGATCCACCAGGGTGTGCTGGCGGTGCTGGGCTGAGCAGGAGCGTGCCGACCAAGGTCGGCACCCACCAGTAGATCCACGCCATGCGTGGATGCCCCCCCGGTGTATCCACGCCACGCGTGGATGGCGCCCCCACCCCATTAGGCGGGAGCTGCCTTCCGGACGGGTACAATGCGCCATGACTGACTTCTCGACCCTGCCGCTGAGCCCGGCCCTGCAGCCCGGCCTGGATGCCCTCGGCTACACCACCCTCACCCCCGTGCAGGCGCAGAGCCTGCCGGCCATCCTCGATGGCCGCGATGTGATCGCACAGGCGCCGACCGGCAGCGGCAAGACCGCCGCCTTCGGCCTGGGCCTGCTGCAAGCCATCGACCCCAGCCTGATCCGCGTGCAGGCGCTGGTGCTGTGCCCGACCCGCGAACTGGCCGACCAGGTCGGCAAGCAGATCCGCAAGCTGGCAACCGGCATCCCCAACCTGAAGCTGCTGCTGCTGGTCGGCGGCGTGCCGCTGGGCCCGCAGCTGGCGTCGCTTGAAGGCCATGACCCGCACGTGGTGGTCGGCACGCCCGGCCGCGTGCAGGAACTGGCGCGCAAGCGCGCGCTGAATCTTGGCGCGGTGCGCACGCTGGTGCTGGACGAGGCCGACCGCATGCTCGACATGGGCTTCGAGGAGCCGATCCGCGAGATCGCCGGCCGCACCCACAGGGATCGCCAGAGCCTGCTGTTCTCCGCCACCTTCCCGGACAGCATCCGCGCCATGGCGCGTGACCTGCTGCGTGATGCGGTGGAAGTGACCGTGGAAGGCGCCGACCAGGCACCGGCCATCCGCCACCTGTTCTGCGATGTGGAACCGGCGCATCGCCAGAAGGCGCTGGCCGGCCTGCTGCTGAAGTACACGCCGGAGTCGGCGGTGGTGTTCTGCAACACCCGCAAGGACGTGGACGAAGTGGCCAACTCGCTGCAGCAGTTCGGCTTCTCCGCACTGGCCCTGCATGGCGACATGGAACAGCGCGACCGCGAGGAAGTGCTGCTGCTGCTGGCCAACCGCAGCTGCAACGTGCTGGTGGCCAGCGACGTGGCCGCACGCGGCCTGGACGTGGAAGAGCTGGCGGCGGTGATCAATTACGAGCTGCCGACCGACGTGGAAAGCTACCAGCACCGCGTGGGCCGTACCGGCCGTGCCGGTGCCAGCGGCCTGGCGATCAGTCTGGTGGCCGGCCGCGAGAAGACCCGTGCCGAAGCCATCGAAGCGCAGATGGGGCAGCCGCTGGACTGGCAGAAGACGCCGCTGGCAACCTCGCGCCCGGCCGAGCTGCCGCAGGCCGCGATGCGCACGCTGCGGATTGACGGCGGCAAGACCGACAAGCTGCGCCCGGGCGACATCCTCGGTGCGCTGACCGGTGATGCCGGCCTGTCGAGCAAGTTCATCGGCAAGATCGCGATCTTCCCGACCCGCTCCTACGTGGCAATCGCGCGTGAGCAGGCCAACAAGGCCGTGGCCAAGCTGGAAGCCGGCAAGATCAAGGGCCGTCGTTTCCGCGTGCGGATGATGTGATTGAAGCAGCGTTGCCAACCACGGTTGGCAACGATCTGACCTGGTAGTGGCCAACCTTGGTTGGCACCTGCCCTTCGATCAGAACACCAGTTCGGTGTGCAGCGGCAGATCCGATTCCCAGCGGGCGCGACCACCGAGGCCGTCCAGTTCGACCAGTACACCGGCACCGACCACGTCAACGCCCAGGCGGCGCACCAGCGACAGCGCAGCGACCAGCGTGCCGCCAGTGGCCAGCACGTCGTCGATGATCGCCACGCGAGCGCCGGCCGGCAGCGCATCGGCGTGCACTTCGATGCAGTCACTGCGGTATTCCAGCGTGTATTCCTCGCGCAGCACCTGGCCCGGCAGCTTGCCCGGCTTGCGCACCGGCACGAAGCCCACGCCCAGCTCCAGCGCCATCGCGGCGCCGAGGATGAAGCCACGCGATTCGATACCGATCACCGCGTCCAGCTTCTGGTCGCGCCAACGGTCGGCCATCGCGGTGATGGCACCACGGAAGTCCTCGCTATGTGCGAGCAGCGGCATGATGTCCTTGAAGAGGATGCCGGGCTTGGGGAAGTCGGCGATGTCGCGCAGGCGGGAGGCCCACTGCGGAGCGACGATGGCGTCGGTCATGTCACATTGGCTATCTGATGGCGGCATAGGGTACCTGTTCCGGGCGCCGCCTGCCTGTTGGGGGGGGGTCGGCCGGGCTGCGCCCGGCACCTGCAGAGGCCACCGCGCAAGCAAAAGCGAAAGCAAAAGCCGCATTCCGAGGGATGGCAGGGTGGGTCCGGTTGCGGGGGTCGCTGCAAGTACGTCCATGTAAGCTCGGTCGCCGCATCCATGCGGCTCACGCCCCCGCAACCGGACCCACCCCGCCTTCGACAGTCTCCTGCGATCTGTCGTAGATCCACGCCATGCGTGGATGAATCTTCATCGAAATCGAATATTTCGAGAATTGAACGAAGAGCATCCACGCATGGCGTGGATCTACCGTGTCGACCAAGGTCGACACCTACCCACGGCAGTCGGAATCTGTCGGAGGCGGGGCGGTGTCGGAGTGCGGGGTGTCAGCCGCATGGATGCGGCTGCCAAGCCTACAGGGACGTACTTGCGGCGTCCCCGCACTCCGATACCGCCCCGCCAAGCCACGGAATCCAGCTTCTGCTCTGGCCTTTGACCAGGCCTCTGCAGGTGCAGGGCGCAGCCCTGCCGAAACCCACCCTCAGGAACTGCAGGACAGCATCGAGCAGCCGGCGCGATTTTCTGCCCACGCCGGGCGCTTGCCGGCGAAGTGTTCCAGGCCGGCACGCTCGGTGTATGGATCGCGCAGTACGTCCTGCAACGCATGAATACCGCCGAGGTCGCCCTGTTCGGCGCGGTCGATGGCCTCCTGCGCCAACCAGTTGCGCAGTACGTACAGCGGATTGGCTGCAGCCATCTTCCCCGCGCGCTCAGTGGCTGACAGCGGATCGGCCTGCAACCGCACCGCGTAGTCCTGCAGCCACTGCTGCAACGGCGCCTGCACCGCCTGCTGGCGTGCCTCGTCGTAGTACACCGCGTCCAGCAGCGCCGCATCCGGTGCCGCCGGATCGATCCGCATCAGTGCGCGCCAGGCCAGGGTCATGTCCATGGCACCGTCCTGCATCAGCTGCTGCCAGCGCAGGTAGAGCTGCAGGTCGTCGTCGTCGGCCGCGGCCAGGCCCAGCTTGGCTGCGGCGTCGCGGCGCGTGCAGGCCACGAACGTGGACTGGTATGCGGCCAATCCAGCCTGCAGCGGTGCCACATCGGCAAACAACGGCGACAGCGCCTGCGCCAACCGGCTCAGGTTCCAGTACGCCACCTGCGGCTGGGTGCCGAAGCGATAGCGGCGACCCTGCGCGTCGGTGGTGTTCGGCGTCCAGTCCGGATCGAAATCCTCGACCCAGCCATAGGGGCCGTAATCGAGTGTGAGGCCGAGCACGGACAGGTTGTCGGTGTTCATCACGCCATGCACGAAGCCGACGCGCATCCAGTGCGCGATCATCTCGGCGGTACGCACCGCGATCTGCGCGAACCAGTCGCCATACAGCGCCTCTCCCTGCCCTTCCAGTTCGGGGAAATCACGCGCGATGCAGGCATCAACCAGCTGCCGCAGCAAGGCGGTTTCCCCGCGCGACGCCGGCAGTTCGAAGGAACCAAAGCGTAGGAACGACGGCGACACCCGGCATACGATGGCGCCGGGCTCTGCACGCGGATGGCCGTCGTAGAACATGTCGCGCACCACGTCGTCGCCGGTGCCGACCAGCGACAGCGCGCGCGTGGTCGGCACACCCAGGTGGTGCATGGCCTCGCTGCACAGGAATTCGCGTATCGACGAGCGCAGCACTGCGCGTCCATCAGCACCGCGCGAATAAGGTGTGGGGCCGGCACCCTTCAGCTGCAGCTCCCAGTGGCGGCCATCCGGCGCGACCAGTTCACCCAGCGAGATCGCACGGCCATCGCCGAGCTGGCCGGCCCAATGGCCAAACTGATGGCCGCCGTAGTTGGCTGCCCATGGCTGCATGCCGGCGTACAGTGCATTGCCGCCAAACACCTGCGCGAAGCCTTCGCTTTCGACTTCAGCGGTATCGAAGCCAAGCATCGCGGCGACGTCCGGCGCCCAGGCCAGCAGCGTGGGCGCCGTCACTGGAGTCGGCATCACCGGCGACCAGGCCGCGCCCAGCACTTCGCGGCGGCGCGGGCCGGATTCGGGGTCGCCCGGCAGGGTCTGCAGCAGGCGGTTGTCGAAACGGGGGCTGTCGGTATCCATGGTGCTGAAGATGGGGGCGACGGCCGCCCTCCTCAATTGCCGCTGAGCGCCTGCAGATGACCGCCGTGGGCCTCGGCACGCTGGTAGGCCGGACGCTCACCGATACGCTTGAGGAAGCCACGCAGTGCCGGCTTGTCGTCGAGGCCACCACCGCGCGCGGCGGCCGCCTGGATCGGGAAGCTCATCTGGATGTCGGCCGCACTGAAGCGCTCGCCAGCGAACCACGGGCTTTCGGCCAGACGGCGCTCCATCCAGTCCAGGTGCAGTCGTCGCTGCGGGCCGATGAAGCCGCGCTCGGCCTTGTCGGCAATGCTGCGCGCGATCGGGCGGGCGAAGAACGGCATCGGCGCGTTGCGGATGCGGCCCATCACCAGAGTCAACAGCAGCGGCGGCATCGCCGAGCCTTCAGCGTAGTGCAGCCAGTAGCGGTAAGCGATGCGCTCGGCACCATCAGCCGGCATCGGCGACGGCGACAGCTGGCGCTGGGTGTCGTAGCGGTCCGCGAGGTAGTCGAGGATCGCGCCGGACTCGGCCAGTACCAGCTCGCCATCCTGCAGTACCGGCGACTTGCCCAGCGGATGCACGTTGCGCAGTTCCGGCGGTGCCAGCAGCGTCTTCGGATCACGCGGATAACGGCGCAGTTCGTAGTCCAGCCCCAGCTCCTCCAGCATCCACAGCACACGCAGGGAACGGGAGTTTTCCAGGTGATGGACGATACGCATGGGGGTGATCCTTGGGGAGGAATTTCATCCTACCGCGCAGAGTGCATGCCGCTTGTAGAGTCGAGCTTGCTCGACTGTCGTTGAAATCAGTCGAGCAAGCTCGACTCTACAAAACGGCAGGCAATAAAAAACGCCGGAAGCTTTCGCTTCCGGCGTTCTGGCTACCAAACGGTAGCAGACGGATTAGACCGCCTGCACCTGGTCAGCCTGCATACCCTTCTGACCCTGGACGGCGATGAAGGTAACCTTCTGGCCTTCCTGCAGGGTCTTGAAGCCGGTGCCCTGGATGGCACGGAAGTGCACAAACAGGTCCGGGCCGCTTTCCGGGGTGATGAAGCCGAAGCCCTTGGCGTCGTTGAACCACTTGACGGTGCCGGTCTGACGATCAGACATTTGACTAACTCCTGAAACACATGTTGAAAAAATCGCAGCCACCGGGTATCGGGGCCGAGACTGAGTTGCAGGCGTTGGTAAAGCGGATCGATGAGCGGATCGTGAGATCAACTGCACCAGGCCACGATTCACGGTGACCCTAGCAAACACAGTGGGACGAACGATACGCGTGTTTTCTGCAAAAAGCGATAGCCCGGACGTTCATCGGCTGGCCCCGCCCGCTAGACGTGACAAGGGCTGGCAGCCGATCGAGGCTAACCCCGAGTCCCCATTCAGGATTTTCCTACCCTACACTGGGTAAATGACTGAAGCTGAAACCCAAGCTGAACCCGCCCTCCCCCGTATCTGGGTGGACGCGGACGCCTGCCCCACCGTCATTCGCGACATCCTGTTCCGTGCCGCTGAACGCGTTGGCATCGAGCTGACCCTGGTCGCCAACCAGTGGATCCGGACCCCGCCCTCACGCTGGCTGCGCTCGATCCAGGTGCCCCAGGGTCTGGACGTGGCCGACAGCGCCATCGTCGAACGGGTCGCCGCCGGAGACCTGGTCGTCACCCAGGACATCCCGCTGGCCGCGCTGGTGCTGGAGAAGAAGGCCGTGGCGCTGAACCCGCGCGGCCAGCTGTACACCCCGAACAACATGGCCGAGCGGCTGTCGATGCGCAATTTCATGGAAGAGCTGCGCGGCGCCGGCGTGCAGACCGGGGGCCCGCCGCCGCTGGGCCCGCGCGACCGGCAGCTGTTCGCCGCCGAGCTGGACCGCTGGCTGGCCCGACGCCCGGTTCGCTGAACGGCCCTACCCGCCCTGGCCGGGCAGGCACAGGCGGCGCTGGCTGCTGAACCTCCGGGGCTCCCCGCTCAGCGGGTCATCGAAGGCCAGCCCCTGCGCCAGCAGCTGCAGGGGCGACTCGACCATTTCATCCGGGCGCGGCCTCAGCAGCGGATACAGGTCATCGCCCTCGATGGGGGCGCCCAGCATCGCCATATGCACGCGCAGCTGGTGCTTGCGGCCGGTTTCCGGCCGCAGCCGGTAGCGCCAGACCGGCCCTTCGGCCTCGATCAGCTCGATCCGGCTGCGCGCATTGGGCTCGCCCGGCACTTCGGCCATGCGGAAGAACGGCTCCCCCGGCACCAGACGGCTGTCCCGCTGCAACGGAAACGCCAGCCCGGGCAGCGCCGGTGCCAGCGCCTCATAGGTCTTCTCGATACGCCGTTCGCGGAACAGCCGCTGGTAGGCATCACGCGTGGCTGCCTGGGTCGAGAACAGCACCAGGCCGGCGGTCAGCCGGTCCAAGCGGTGCAACGGCGCCAGTTCGGTGTTGCCGGTGCGTGCGACCAGGCGCGCCAGCAGGGTTTCGCGCACATAGCCACCGGCCGGCGTCACCGGCAGGAAGTGCGGCTTGTCGGCCACCAGAAGATGCGCATCCAGATGCAGGATGGTCTCGGCGAAGGGAATCACCGGCTCGTCGGCCACCTCGCGGAAGTACTGGATTTCCAGCCCCACCTGCCAGGGCATGTCCGGCGCCAGTGCCCTGCCCTGCGCATCCTGCACACGGCCCCGGGCGAAGCGGTCCTGCCATTGCGCGCGGTCGATGCACGGGAAACGCGCGCACAGGCCATCGAGCAGGCTGGGCCAGTGGCCGGGCGGCAGCTGCAGGCGGCTGGGCAAGGTCATGGCGTCCACTCCGACCACGGGAAAGAGCGCAAGAGTGCCACCGTTGACGCTGCGCAGACAGACCGGCAACGGACACCCCTGGAGCAAACCTCTATCATTGTCGTCTTTAGTCCACGGACCCCCCATGGCTCTCACCGCCACCATCCGCAAGGCCGAACTGCAGATCAGCGACATGGATCGCGGCTACTACGTGACCCACAACCTGACCCTGGCCCAGCACCCGTCCGAGACCGACGATCGCCTGATGGTGCGCCTGCTCGCCTTCGCGCTGAACGCCGGCGACCGCCTGGAATTCGGCCGCGGCCTGAGCACCGATGACGAGCCGGACCTGTGGGAACACGACTACACCGGTGACATCCTGCAGTGGATCGACCTGGGTCATCCAGACGAATCGCGCATCCGCAAGGCCAGCAACCGCAGCCGCCAGGTGCAGGTGGTGAACTACGGCGGCAACGCTTCGGACATCTGGTGGAGCAAGCAGAGCAAGGGCCTGGCGCGCTTCGACAACCTTTCGGTGGTCGACCTCGATGGAGCCTTCGTCGAACTGTGGGGCCAGCAGATCCAGCGCGCCATGCGCTGGAGCGTGCTGATCCAGGACGGTGAAGTGCAGCTGCTCAATGACCAGATCCAGCTCGACGTGATCCCGAACTGGCGCAAGCGCGCCAAGGCATGAGCACCATCCGTTGCGATGTGGTGGTCATCGGTGCCGGCGCGGCCGGGCTGATGACCGCAATCACGGCTGGCCAGCGCGGCCGCCAGGTGCAGGTGATCGACCATGCCAACAAGGTCGGCAAGAAGATCCTGATGTCCGGCGGTGGCCGCTGCAACTTCACCAACACCGGCACTACCCCGGCCAACTTCCTGTCGGCCAACCCGCACTTCTGCAAGTCGGCGCTGGCGCGCTACACGCCCTGGCACTTCATTGAGCTGGTGCACAAGCACGGCATCGCGTATCACGAAAAAGAGCTGGGCCAGCTGTTCTGCGATGTCTCGTCCAAGCAGATCGTGAAGATGCTGATGGACGAATGCCAGGCGGCAAGCGTGCAGGTGCGTACCGACTGCAGCGTGCAGCGCATCGAGCACGGCAGCGACGGCTTCCGCGTGCACACCACCCATGGCCTGTTCCATTGCGCCTCGCTGGTGGTTGCCACCGGCGGCCTGTCCATTCCCAGCATGGGCGCCACCGGCTTTGGTTATGAAGTGGCTCGGCAGTTCGGCCACCAGGTGCTGCCGACCCGCGCCGGGCTGGTGCCGCTGACGCTCAGCGGCAAGCACCAGGAACGGCTGGCCGATCTCAGCGGCGTCGCTCTCCCCATCGAGGCGCGCTGCAACGGAAAGAGCTTCCAGAACTTCATGCTGCTGACCCATCGCGGCGTGAGTGGCCCGGCGATCCTGCAGATCTCCTCGTTCTGGCAACCGGGCGACGCACTGGAGCTGGACCTGCTGCCCGGCCAGGATGCCGGCGAGTGGCTGCGCCAGATGAAGCGCGAACGACCCGCCGCCGAGCTGCGCACGGTGCTGGGCGAGGTACTGCCGAAGCGGCTGGCACAGCGGCTGTGCGAACACTGGCTGCCCGACCGGCCCGTGCGCCAGCTGGACGAGCCGGTGCTGCGCCAGGCCGCGCAGCTGCTGGGCGCGTTCCCGCTGGTGGCCAGTGGCACCGAGGGCTACCGTACCGCCGAGGTCACCCTGGGCGGCGTGGACACCGCCGAGGTCTCGTCTTCGACGATGGAATCCAAGCGCGTACCCGGCCTGCATTTCGTTGGCGAGGTGCTGGATGTGACCGGCTGGCTGGGCGGCTACAACTTCCAGTGGGCCTGGGCCAGCGGCCACGCGGCCGGTGGCGTGGTGTGAACCACATCGCCGTTCGATGCGTGCAAGGGGTGCGCGCATGGACGGTTCGGCGCGCATCGTGTATCTAGATTTGCAGATTGGGGAGCAGTGCATGCAGAACGCGAACGACATCACCATCCGCCTGCTGATCGTCGATGACAGCGGCGAAAATGCCGAGGCCATCGTCAGCACCCTGCGCAACAGCGGCATCGCAGTACGCCCGTGGCGCCCGCAGGATGCGGCCGAGCTGGCCCAGGTGCTGGCCAGCCAGGCCATCGACCTGGTCCTGGCTTCGCCCTCGCAGGGCATCCCGCTGCCACTGGTGGCCCAGCATATTGCTGCCAGCGGCAAGGACATTCCGCTGGTGCTGCTGGCCGAGCGCATCGACGAAGACGAACTGGTGCAGGCCAGCAGCCATGGCATCCGTGCCCTCGCCCTGCGCCAGCGTTCCGAGCACCTGCTCGCCGTGGTCCGTGACCAGTGGGTGGACCTGCAGGCACGTCGTGGCCTGCGCCGCATCGAGGCGCAGATGCGCGAGACCGAGCGCCGCTGCGATGCCCTGATCGCTTCCTCGCGCGACCCCATCGCCTACGTGCATGAAGGCATGCACATCCGCGCCAACGATGCCTATCTGGAGATGTTCGGCTACGAGCATTTCGATGACATCGAAGGCATCTCGCTGCTGGACATGGTTGCCGCCCAGCATGTGGAAGGCTTCAAGCAGCTGCTGAAGGGCCTCAGCCGTGGCGAGGCGCCGCCGCCGCAGTACCAGCTCGACGCGCGCCACGAGGATGGCAGCGCGTTCCCGGCGACGATGGAATTCACCGCCGCCACCTACGAAGGCGAATCCTGCCTGCAGGTGGTGCTTCGCCGCCGCATGGAATTCGACCCCGAGCTGGCACGCGAGGTCGAGGACCTGCGCCAGCGCGACCAGGTGACCGGCCTGCTCAATCGCCCGACCTTCATGCTGCAGCTGGAAAGCGCGGTGGCCCAGGCCGGGCGCAGCGAAGGCCAGTTCGGTCTGCTGCTGATCGAGCCGGACCACTACGCGCGCCTGCTGCCGGACATCGGCCTGGCCTCGGCCGACACCCTGATCGGCGCCCTGGCGTCACTGCTGGCCGAGGTCGTTGGCGAAGACGCGCAGCTGGCCCGCTTCGGCGAACACAATTTCGCCGTGCTGCAGGCCGGGCCCTACGCGCAGACCGTGGCACTGGCCGAGCGCATCCGCGAAGCCTACGCCGCACACGTCTTCAGCATCGGCGCGCGTTCGGCCACGGTAACGGTCAGCATCGGAGGCGTGCAGGTGGGCGAAAAGATCGCCAGCATCGGCCAGGTGCTGGCACGCGCCAGCGAATGCACGCAGGCCGCCGCCGAACTGGGCAATACCTGCCGCATCTTCGACCCGGCCGCTGCCGACCGCGTGGAGGAAGAACGCGTGCTGCGCTGGGTTGCCCGTATCCGTGAAGCGCTGGCCGGTGACGGCTTCCAGCTGCACTACCAGCCGGTGCTGAACCTGCAGGGTGAGTCGCTGGAACTGTATGAGGCCTACCTGCGCCTGGAACACAATGGCGAACTGCTGAGCCCGACCGCGTTCCTCGGTATCGCGGAGGAACACGGCCTGCTGGCCGACATCAACCGCTGGGTGGTGTCACAGGCCATCGCCGTGCTGGGCCAACGTGCCCGCGAAGGCCATGCCACGCAGATGCTGGTGAAGGTGACGCCGGAATCGTTCGACGACCCGCAGATGATCGCCACCCTGCGCCGCGAGTTGCAGGCACAGGGGGTTCCCGGCGAACGGCTGTGGCTGCATGCGCCGGAAGCGAAGGTGTTCACCCACCTGCGCAGTGCGCAGCAGTTCCTTGCCGAAGTTGCACCTTTGGGCTGCCGCATCGGCCTGGAGCAGTTCGGTTCGGGGCTGGATTCGTTCCAGCTGCTGGCCCACTTCCAGCCGCAGTTCCTCAAGCTGGACCGCGGTTTCACCAGCGATCTGGCCGCCACCCGCGAAAACATCGACCGCATCAGCCAGATTACCGCGCGTGCGCAGGAAGCCGGCATCCGCACCATCGCCGAGTTCGTCAGCGACGCCAATTCGATGACCCTGCTGTTCAGTGCCGGCGTGGATTACGTGCAGGGCGACTTCGTCGGCCCGGCGCTGCCGGAAATGGGGTTCGAGTTTGGGTGATCGATGGTAGTGCCGGCCGCTGGCCGGCAGCCTCAGGTTCCCGGGGTTGCCGGCCAGCGGCCGGCACTACCAAACGAGAAGGCCGGCTTTCGCCGGCCTTTTCATTGATCAGGTCATGTCGACCAGATTTTCGATCTTCACGTCCGGATTGACGTCGGCTTCGTAGTCAACGCCCTCCACGCCGAAACCGAACAGGCGCAGGAAGTCAGCCTTGTAACCGGCCAGGTCGCTGATCTCGTACAGGTTCTCGTTGGTCACCTGCGGCCACAGCGCGACCACCTTGCCCTGCACGTCCGCAGCCATTTCCTTGTAGTCGGCACGCAGGCGGCCTTCGTCATCGACCAGCGCGACGGTGTGGCCATCCCCATCGACCAGGTCGTGGCGCAGGCGATCGATCGCCACGCCCTCGGCCTTGCCGCCGTAGAGAATGTCGTACAGCACGTCGAGCTGCTCGATGCAGCCTTCGTGGGTGCCCTTTTCCTTCATTACCTTGAACAGCAGCGACAGGTACAGCGGCATGGTCGGAATGGCCGAGCTGGCCTGGGTGACCACGGCCTTCAGTACCGATACGCGTGCATCACCACCGATCTTGGCCAGCTTCTCGCGCAGGCCCAGCACCTTGGTGTCCAGGTCCTTCTTGGCCGCGCCGATCGAACCGTTCCAGTAGATCGCCTGTGTGATCTCTTCGCCCACATAGGTGAAGGCGGTGGTGGTGCAGCCGTTGGCCAGCACGCCGGCGTCGGCCAGCGCGTCGATCCACATCTGCCAGTCTTCACCGCCCATCACCGCGACGGTACCGGCGATCTCTTCCGGGGTAGCCGGCTGCAGATGGGTCTCGGTCAGCACTTCCTTGTCGGTATCCAGGCCACGCAGCGTGATCGGCTCGCCGATCGGCTTCAGCGTGGAGCTGATGATTTCACCGGTCTTCGGGTGCTTGCGGCGCGGCGCGGCGAGGCTGTAGACGACCTGGTCGACCTGGCCGAGATCGGCCTTGATCATTTCGATGGTCTTCGCCTTCACTTCATCGGAGAAGGCATCGCCGTTGATGCTCTTGGCGTACAGGCCGGCTTCGTGGGCGTACTTGTGGAACGCGGCCGAGTTGTACCAGCCCGCCGTGCCCGGCTTGGTTTCGCTGCCCGGGCGTTCGAAGAAGATGCCGAGGGTGGCAGCGCCGCTGCCGAAGGCAGCGGTGATGCGCGCAGCCAGGCCGTAGCCGGTGGAGGCGCCGATCACCAGCACGCGCTTGGGGCCGTTCTGGATCGGCGGACGTGCGCGGATGTAGTCGATCTGCTGCTTGACCGCGGCTTCGCAGCCGGTCGGGTGGGTGGTGACGCAGATGAAGCCGCGGACGCGCGGTTTGATGACCATGGATACCTCGGGTTGGCAGATGCGGCGCACGGGGCGCTCAGCAGGAATACGGGCGCGCGCCTGCGCGCGCGAACCGCAGGATCGTAGTGCGCGGGGGAAGATTGCACAACCGACGCTGGCGTAGGGTGGGGTTTGTTCTGCAGGGTTGCACCCTGCACCCGCTGGAAGCCAGAGCAACGTCAACCTCAACGGCAACAGCTGGCTATCCGTGGGTTGGCGGGGTGGGTCCGGTTGCGGGGGACGCCGTTAACCCGTCCATGGGGGCTTGGCCGCGGCATCCATGCCGCGGACTGATCAGACACCCCCGCAACCGGACCCACCCCGCCTTCGACAGTTTTCCGCGATCTGTCGGAACGGCATTCTGCTCTGGTGGGTGTCGACCTTGGTCGACACAGTAGATCCACGCCATGCGTGGATGACTCATTCGATATCTGACAAATGTGTCGACCAAGGTCGACACCTACCCACAGCCGTGGGGATCTGTCAGAGGTGGGGCGGTGTCGGAGTGCGGGGTGTCAGCCGCATGGATGCGGCTGCCAAGCCTACACGGACGTACTTGCGGCGTCCCCGCACTCCGACACCGCCCCACCAATCCACGGAATGCCCGCTGTTGCTGTTGCTGTTGCCTCTGCAGGTGCAGGGCTGCAGGCCCTGCCAACAAAAAACCCCGCTTGCGCGGGGTTCTCTGTGTGCTGCGTGCAGCAAGTGCTTACGGGCGACGGGCCAGGGCCTCGACGTCCTTCGCCTTCGGCAGCAGGTCCTGCTTGCTGACACGCAGGAAACCGATCGTCAGCATCGGCACCGCCACCAGGATCGAGGACAGCACCACGATCACCGCACCGATCATGTGCGTCTCGGCCAGGCCTTCCATCGAGCTGCCGCCGTACATGTACAGGGCCAGCGCCGACAGGAAGAACATCACCGCGGTGATCACCGTACGCGACAACGTCTGGTTGATCGAACGGTTCAGCACTTCCATCGAGTCCACGCGCAGGCTGCGGAAGTTCTCGCGGACGCGGTCGAAGACCACGATCAGATCGTTGATCGCAAAGCCCATCACCGACAGCAGGCCGGCCAGCACGGTCAGGTCGAACTCACGGCCCAGCAGGGACACGTAAGCGACCGTCACGATCAGGTCGAACATCGCCACGACGCTGGCGGTGACCGCGAACTTCCATTCGAAGCGCACCGCGATGTAGATCAGGAAGCCGGCCAGCATGAAGATGGTGGCGTACAGGCCATTCATCGCCAGGTCCTTGCCGATCTGCGGGCCCACGAACTCGTTGCGGAGTACGGTGGCCTGGTTGTCGGCGGTGGACAGGGCCTTCACCACGGCCGCGGCAGTGGCCTTGTCCTCGTGCGCGGCGTCGCCGGTACCGGCAGCGTGCTCACCGTGCGGGGCCAGGCGGATCAGCAGATCGGTGTTGCCACCGACGCTCTGCACCTGGGCACCGTCAAAGCCATTTTCCTCAAGCTTGGTACGGACCTGCTCGACGTCCACCGCCTTCTCGAAGCGGGCTTCGATCAGGGTGCCGCCGGTGAAGTCCAGGGCGTAGTTGAAGCCCTTGAAGCCGATGATGGCTACCGAGGCCAGGAACACGATGACCGTGACGACCATCGCGACATGGCGCCAGCGCATGAAGTCGATCTTGGTGTCGTTCGGGAGGATGTGCAGCGGAAACAGTTTCATGTGCGTGTCGTCCCGTCAGATGGCCACGTTCTGGAGCTTCTTGCGGCGGCCGTAGATCAGCGTCGCCAGCGCACGCGACACGGTGATCGCGGTGAACATGGAGGCGAAAATACCGATGATCATGGTCAGCGCGAAGCCCTTCAGCGGACCGGTACCGAATGCGAACAGCGCCACACCGACGATCAGGCCGGTCAGGTTGGCGTCGAGGATGGTGCCGGAAGCACGCTCATAACCGGTGACGATCGCGGTCTTGCCCGGCACGCCGGCACGCAGCTCTTCACGGATACGCTCGTTGATCAGCACGTTGGCGTCCACCGACAGGCCGACCGACAACGCCAGGCCGGCGAAGCCCGGCAGGGTCATGGTCGCGCCGAACAGCGACATCACCGCCACCACGATCAGCAGGTTGAACAGCATCGCGATCGAGGTGATCACGCCGAACATGCGGTAGTAGACGCTGAAGAACACCAGGGTGAACAGGAATGCGAACACCACTGCACGCATACCGTTCTTGACGTTCTCGGCGCCCAGGCTCGGGCCGACCACGCGCTCTTCGACGAAGTCCATCGGCGCGGCCAGCGAGCCGGACTTCAGCAGCTTGGCCAGGTCTTCGGCTTCCTTCTTCTGCAGGCCGGTGGTCTGGAAGTTCTTGCCGAACACGCCGTTGATGTTGGCCACCGAGATCACTTCCTCGTTGACCTTGAAGCCACGCACTTCCTGGCCGTCGACGACGGTCACGGTCGGCACGCGCTCGGTGTAGACCACCGCCATCGGCTTGTTCACGTTGGCGCTGGTGAAGTCGAACATGCGCTGGCCGCCGACATTGTTCAGCGTCACGCTGACTGCCGGAGAACCGCTGTTCGAATCAGTCACCGCCTGCGCGCCGACCATCTGGTCACCGGTGACGATCACGCGCTTGTTCAGCAGGACCGGACCACCGCCATCACGACGCTGGTAGACCTTCGCTTCCGGCGGAATGCGGCCGGAGTTGATGGCGTCCTGTGCATTGCCGTCAACCACCGCGCGGTACTCGAGGGTAGCGGTGGCACCGATCATGCGCTTGGCTTCGGCGGTGTCCTGCACGCCCGGCAGCTGCACGACCACGCGATCGGCACCCTGGCGCTGGATGATCGGCTCGGCCACGCCGAGCTGGTTCACGCGGTTGCGCAGGGTGTTGATGTTCTGCTCGATGGCGCCGTTGGCAATCTGGGTGATCTCGGTTTCCGGCACGGTCACCGTGATGCGATTGCCACTGACGTCGTAGCCGAGGGTCGGCTGCGCCTTGACCAGGGCGGCGCGGGCACGCTGCGCGGCGTCGTCACCGGCGGATGGGCTCAGGTTCGCCACGATGCTGTTGTCAGCGCGGCGTTCCACCGACTGGTACGGAATGCGCGCGTCGCGCAGGGTGCTGCGCACGTCTTCGGTGTAGGCGTCCAGGCGCTTGTCGAGAGCGGCCTTCTGGTCGACCTGCAGCACGAAGTGCACGCCGCCCTGCAGGTCCAGGCCCAGCACCATCGGGCGACCGCCGAGGTTGGCCAGCCAGTCCGGCACGGTCGAGGCCAGGTTCAGGGCCACGGTGTACTGCTCGCCGACGGTGTCACGCAGGGCGTCGCTGGCAGCGGACTGCGCCTTCAGGTCCGGCAGGCGGACAATCAGGCTTTCCCCTTCCTTCTCGACACCGATGGTGGTGACACCGGCCGTCTTCAGGTCGGCCAGCACACGGTCGCGCAGCGCATCGTCGATCTGGCCGCCACGGTTGGCGGTGATCTGGAGGGCCGGGTCCTTCTGGTAGATGTTGGGCAGCGCGTACAGCGCGCTGAGCGCCAGTACGATCAGGATGACGACGTACTTCCAGCGTGGAAATTCGAGCATTGCTTGGGTCCCGCGCGGCGCCATCCCCGGCGCCGCGGTTGTGCATCGGAAAGGGAGTGGCTTACTGGGCCGACTTCAGGGTACCGGCCGGCAGCACGTTGCCGACAGCGCCCTTCTGCACGCGGATGCGCACGTTGTCAGCCACTTCAATGGTGATGAAGTTGTCGCCGATGTCGGTGACGATGCCGGCGATGCCGCCGTTGGTCAGCACTTCATCGCCACGCTTGATCTTCTCCAGCATGGCCTTGTGCTCCTTCTGCCGCTTCATCTGCGGGCGGATCATCAGGAAGTACATGATGGCGATCAGGATCACCGGGAACAGCAGCGTGGTCAGGCCCATGCCCTGCGGTTGGCCGCCGGCGGCCTGGGCGTGGGCGGCGGGAATCAGGAAAGCAAGCAGGTTCATCGTTGGTCCTTTGGTTGGGCGGCGCTCCGGCCCTTTCACGGGCACGGGGTGTCGACCGCGGATCTGGGTCAGCCTTGAAGTATGCCACGGCCCCGGGCGTTCGTCCTTGGGCCGTTTGGCAGGGGGTGTTCGGGTTACAGGGGCGGCGCTACCGCCCCGCGTGCCGCGTAGAAAGACTCACGGAAGGCCAGGAAGGTTCCCGCTTCGATGGCCGCACGGATGTCGGCCATGAGCTTTTCGTAATAGAACAGGTTGTGCAGCGTGCCCAGCATCGGCGCCAGCATCTCGTTGCAGCGGTCCAGGTGGCGCAGGTAGGAACGGGTGTAGCCGCCGGTGCAGGCCACGCAGCCGCAGCCCGGCTCGATCGGGTCCATGTCCCGCGCGTACTGGGAATTCCGGATGCGAACGGTGCCGAACGAGGTGAAATAGTGGCCGTTGCGGGCGTTACGGGTGGGCATCACGCAGTCGAACATGTCCACGCCACGTGCGACACCCTCGACCAGGTCTTCCGGCCGGCCCACGCCCATCAGATAGCGCGGGCGGTCACCCGGCAGCTCCGGATCCAGGTGGTCGAGCATGGCGTTGCGCTCGTGCTCCGGCTCGCCCACGGCCAGGCCGCCGATGGCGTAGCCGTCGAAGCCGATCGCCTGCAGGGCCTCGGCCGAACGGCTGCGCAGATCGGTGTGCACCCCGCCCTGGACGATGCCGAACAGGGCCGCGTCGTTGCCGAGCTCGTCATGCGCGTTGCGGCTGCGCTGGGCCCAGCGCAGGCTCAGCTCCATCGAGCGGCGCGCCACATCCTCGGTGGCCGGGTACGGGGTGCACTCGTCGAAGATCATCACCACGTCCGAATCGAGCACCTTCTGGATCTTCATGCTCTCTTCCGGGCCCAGGAACACACGGGCACCGTCGGTGGGCGAGGCAAAGGTCACGCCCTGCTCGGTGATCTTGCGGCGGTGGGCCAGCGAGAATACCTGGAAGCCGCCGGAGTCGGTCAGGATCGGGCCATCCCAGCGGCAGAAGCCGTGCAGGCCGCCGTGGTCGGCGATGATGTCCAGGCCCGGGCGCAGGTACAGGTGGAAGGTGTTGCCGAGGATGATCTCGGCGCCCAGCGCACGCACCTGGTCCGGCAGGATGCCCTTGACCGAGCCATAGGTTCCCACCGGCATGAAGGCCGGCGTTTCCACCGTGCCACGCGGGAAGGTCAGGCGGCCACGGCGGGCACGGCCGTCGCGGGTCTGGAGCTGGAACTGCAATCGGGACATGGAGCGGTCATTCAGGCAAATAATTGTCTATTGTCCCCCAAAACCCGGCGCCGACGAACCCCACGACCTGTCTACGCCGTTCAGCGCCCCGCCCGCAGGCGCCAGCGCTGCGCCACGAGGTCGGCCAGGGCCTCCGCCTGGATCGAGTTCAGGATGTCGTTGTGGTCGGCCGAGACACTGTCTGCGCCTGCGATCACCCAGACCGGACGTTGCTGCATTGGCGCACAGCCCTGGCCCGGTATGGTCCGGGCGCGCAGAACGAAACGGCCATCGGCAAGCGTTGCGGTACAGGCGTCCAGCGGCGGTGGCGGACAGGCATCGGCCGTGGCGCAGACCCAGGCTCGATGGGTCTGGCGCTGACGGTCAAATCCAATGGGCGTGCCCCTGAACGCAATCCGGTAGCCCATACCGACGGCCTTGTCGCCCTGCGCCTGCAGCACCGTCACCTTTCGATGCTGGCGCAAAGCGTCCGCAGCCGTGATCGATACCGTTCCGGCAAACGCCGGTGACGCTGCCCACGCGGAGACCAGCGCCTGCTCGACCTCGTCGAACTCACGCTCGGCCACTGCCGGATTGAGCATGAAGTACTCAAAGCCATCCAACTGCTCCTGCACCAGGCCATCCTTGATGGCATGGAACAGGGCGGAGCCGCCGAAACTGTGGCCGATCATGTAGACCGCCCTCTCCGGATGCTGCTCGCGCAACAGGGCCACCACCTGCGCCAGCCCGTTCTCCCCTACCGTCACCGAGGCGTTCTTTCGATCCCAAACCGTCAGAAAGTCGCTCGGCTCCCAGGCCAGCGGGGTATCGTAGGAGTCACCACGCCACCCCACATAGAGCCCCCTCACCGGGGTTCCCGCCTTGGCCTCGACCTTGCCAAGGAATTCTTCAAAATCAGTGAAGTTGCTGTCATTGGGCGATGCGTTGTGGTGCCAGCCGTTGATGAAGACCACCACCGGGAGATCAACAGGTTCCGCCGCCAGCCAGCGCTGCAGGCGGTTGAACTGGCCCGGCCAATGGAAGCCCCCGGCATCATTGATCTCGATCACCATTCGCTCGCTGCGCGCAGGCAATGCGAGGGGACGGGCCTCATGCTCGGGCCAGTAGGCGACATCGGGCACGCTGGAACAGGACGAAAGGCCACACACGATCAGGCACAACCCGGCAATCCGGCGCATGAACGTTCTCCTTGGTGGGGCACTGGCCCCTCCCCGGGGTCTGCGCGATGCGATCCTAGCCCGCTGTCGCAGGCCTTGGACGACCGCCTGTCGGCGGGCTGCCCGCTTAATCCTGAAAAAAGCGACAAACCTCGCGGGGCGCGGTTTCACCTTCGTCGCCACTGGCCTTGGCGGGTGGTCACCACATCACTCGCAGTGCACCTTCTGCCGGGAAGAACGTTGGGATGCCATCCACGCATGGCGTGGATCTACTGATTCCAGCGGCAGTAGGGCCACGCCATGCGTGGCTTTCCGCCCATCCGGGTATCGGCAAGTGCGCACCAACGGTGCGCACCCACAACAAGCAGAGGCTGTGGCCCTACCCCGCCTGCGGGAACAGCAGCATCGCGTCGCCGTAGCTGAAGAAGCGGTAGCGCTGCTCGATCGCGTGCTGATAGGCCTCGAACACGCGCTCCTTGCCCGCGAACGCGGAGATCATCATCAGCAGCGTGCTTTCCGGCAGGTGGAAGTTGGTCACCATCGCGTCGACGCTGCGGATGCGGTAGCCGGGGGTGATGAAGATCTGCGTCTCGCCGGCGAACGGCAGCAGTTCGCCATCGCGCATCGCGCTTTCCAGCGCGCGCACCACGGTGGTGCCGACGCCGATCACGCGGCCGCCGGCGGCGCGCGTGCGCCGCACCTGCTGCACCAGTTCGGCGCCGACGTTCAGCCACTCGCGGTGCATCACGTGGTCCTTCAGGTCATCGGCGCGCACCGGCTGGAAGGTGCCCGCGCCCACGTGCAGGGTGACGTGGCCGAACTCCACGCCCTTGTCCTTCAGCGCGGCCAGCAGCGGCTCGTCGAAATGCAGGCCGGCGGTCGGCGCCGCCACCGCGCCCACTTCGCGCGCGAACACGGTCTGGTAGCGCTCGCGGTCGTCCACGCCCGGCTCGCGCTGGATGTACGGCGGCAGTGGCAGGCGGCCGGCATGCAGCAGCCATTGTTCCAGCGATTCCGGCACATGGAACTGCAGCACGTAGAACTCGCCATCGCGGCCCAGCACCTCGGCTTCGCCACCGGCATCCAGCGCGATGCGGCTGCCGGCCTTCGGCGACTTGCTGGCCCCCACCTGCGCGCGGGCCTGCTGGGCGCCGAGCAGGCGCTCGATCAGGATCTCCACGCGGCCACCGCTGGCCTTCTGCCCGAACAGGCGTGCCGGGATCACCCGGGTGTCGTTGAACACCAGCAGGTCGCCCGGCTGCAGCAGCGACGGCAGGTCGCGCACCTGCAGATCGGTGAAGGCATCGGGCGCCCGCGGTACCAGCAGCAGGCGGCTTGCGGAACGTTCGGCCAGGGGAGCCTGCGCGATCAGTTCAGCCGGCAGGTCGTAGTGGAAATCGGACTTCTTCAAGGCAGTGGGCGGCAACAGGTCGACAATGGCGCGCATTGTACGTCCAGCGTCTGCGAGCCGGCGTGCTTCGCGGCGAACGTCGCGCAAAATGCTGCTATGCAGCAGGTTTCTGCGGGGTTATCGCGCAAAAAAACAAGTGCTAGCATCGAGCCGGAAGTCCGCTGCACGAGCCCGCCCCAAGCGCGCGTGATGACGCGCGTTTTGCTTTTGAAGGCCCGTGCGACCCATTGTTTCAGGAGATCTGCAATGAGCTTCATCGAACGCCTCGCCCCCCTGCGCAACCAGCCCGGCACCCGCCTCACCTCCGGCCTGGACGATGCCACCCTGACCGCCCTGTCCGCCAACCACCCGCAGCTGATCGCCGCGGTGGACGCCGCCGCCGAGGAATTCGCGCGCGTGCAGGCCGACCTGGGGCCGCTGCTGGCGCAGGACGAACAGGCGCAGATCGACGCGATGCAGGACGGTTTCGTCAATTTCTACGCCGATGACGCAGTGACCCCGTACGTGGCACTGGCTGCGCGCGGCCCATGGGTGGTCACCCTGAAGGGCGCCGTGCTGTACGACGCCGGCGGCTACGGCATGCTCGGCTTCGGGCACACCCCGGATGCCGTGCTGGAGGCGATGGCCCGCCCGCAGGTGATGGCCAACATCATGACCCCCAGCCTGTCGCAGCAGCGCTTCATCACCGCCCTGCGTGCCGAGATCGGCCACCGCCGTGGCGGCTGCCCGTTCGCCCGTTTCATGTGCCTGAATTCCGGCTCCGAAGCGGTCGGCCTGGCCGCGCGCATCGCCGACGTCAACGCCAAGCTGCAGACCGACCCGGGTGCGCGCCACGCTGGTGCTGCGATCAAGCGCGTGGTGGTCAAGGGCAGCTTCCATGGCCGTACCGACCGCCCTGCCCTCTATTCGGATTCCAGCCGCAAGAGCTACATGCAGCACCTGGCCAGCTACCGCGGTGAGGACTCGGTGATCACCGTGGCGCCTTACGACGAGGCCGGCCTGCGCAAGGTGTTCGAGGACGCCGCGCGCAACCAGTGGTTCATCGAGGCGGTGTTCCTGGAACCGGTGATGGGCGAAGGCGACCCGGGCCGCTCGGTGCCGCCGTCGTTCTACGCCGTGGCCCGCGAACTGACCCGTGCGCATGGCAGCCTGCTGCTGCTCGACTCGATCCAGGCCGGCCTGCGTGCGCATGGCGTGCTCTCGGTGGTCGATTATCCGGGCTTCGAAGGCCTGGACCCGCCGGACATGGAGACCTACTCCAAGGCACTCAATGCCGCGCAGTACCCGCTGTCGGTGCTGGCGGTGACCGAGCATGCCGCGCAGCTGTACCGCAAGGGCATCTATGGCAACACCATGACCAGCAACCCGCGTGCGCTGGACGTGGCCTGCGCCACCCTGGCCCAGCTGACCCCGCAGGTGCGCGCCAACATCGCCGAGCGTGGTGCCGAGGCCGTGCGCAAGCTTGAACAGCTGAAGAACGAGCTGGGCGGGCTGATCACCAAGGTGCAGGGCACTGGCCTGCTGTTTTCCTGCGAGCTGGCCCCACAGTTCAAGTGCTACGGCGCCAACTCCACCGAGGAATGGCTGCGCCAGCACGGCATCAACGTGATCCACGGTGGCGAGAACTCGCTGCGCTTCACCCCGCACTTCGGCATGGACAGCGAGGAGCTGGACCTGCTGGTGGGCATGGTTGGCCGCGCCCTGCGTGAAGGCCCGCGCCGCGAGCAGGCCGCTGCGGCGTAAGTCTCGTTCATTGTAGAGTCGAGCTTGCTCGACTGCATTTCGTTCAGGCACCGCGACAGTCGAGCAAGCTCGACTCTACTGAACGAAGATCAGCCGAGCGCGGCTCGGCTCTACAGAAGGCCTCTCAAGGCCTCATAATCCACTGGCACCCCGTCCCTGACCGCCCTGCGGTCGGCGACGGGGCGTTTTCGTTTCCGGCCAAGAGACAGGAAGATCCATGAAATCGATCTGTGTGTACTGTGGTTCCAACGCTGGCAGCAAGCCGGCCTATACCGAACGCGCCATTGCACTGGGTGACCGCATCGCCCGCGACGGCCTGCGCCTGGTCTATGGCGGCGGCAATGTCGGCCTGATGGGAACCGTGGCCAATGCCGTACTCGCCGCCGGCGGCGAGGTGACCGGCGTGATCCCGCGCCAGCTGGCCGACTGGGAAGTGGCCCACCGCGGCCTGACCGAACTGGAAATTGTCGGTTCGATGCATGAGCGCAAGTCGCGCATGTTCGACCTCGCCGATGGCTTCGTCACCCTGCCCGGCGGCTTCGGCACCATGGAAGAGATCTTCGAGATGCTGACCTGGCGCCAGCTGGGCATCGGCAACAAGCCGTGCGCGTTCCTCGACGTGGAAGGTTTCTATGCCCCGTTGATCGGCATGATCGACCGCATGGTGGAAGAGCGCTTCCTGCACCCGGACCAGCGCCAGGATCTGTGGTACGGCTCGGACATCGAAGAGATGCTGGAGTGGATGAAGAACTACCAGCCGGCGCAGGCCTCGAAGTGGATCGACGAAAAGCGTCGCGCCGCCCTGCGTTGATGCAGCTGCACGCGGTGGCTCAGGCCGCCGCGTGCGACCACGGGGCGGGCCGCCCCAGCAGATAGCCCTGGCCGTAATCGCAGCCCAGTTCGCGCAGGGTCTGCCGCTGCGCCTCGGTCTCGATGCCTTCACCGATGGTCTCGATGCCCAGCGTGCGCGCCAGCGACAGCACGCCTTCGACCAGCGCCCGCGTGCTCTGCACTTCCGGCCCATGCAGGCCGGCGATGAAGCTCTGGTCGATCTTCAGCGTACTGATCGGGAAACGGTGCAGGTAGGACAGCGCGGAGAAGCCGGTACCGAAATCGTCCAGCTGCACCTGGATGCCGCGCTCGCGCAGGCCCTGCAGGATGCGCAGCGTGTGCGGGCCATCGTCCAGCAGCGCCACCTCGGTGATCTCCAGGCGCAGCCGCCGCGGATCGGCACCACATGCGTCCAGCAGGCCGAACAGGCGGCCGCTGAACCCGGCGGAACGGAAATGGCGCGGTGACACGTTCACCGAAACGTAGCTCTGCCCGCCTTCGGCAAGGCCGGCAATCACCTGTTCGTAGATCAGCCAGTCGACCTGCTCGATCAGGCCGCTTTCCTCGCCCAGCTCCAGGAACGCGCCCGGCAGCAGCAGGCCACGGCGCTCATGCTGCCAGCGCAGCAGCGCCTCGTGGCCGACCACCTCGCCATCGGACAGGCGCACGATCGGCTGGTAGAACGGCACGAAATCGCGGTTGTTGATCGCACGGCGCAGGTCGGCCTCCAGATCGAGGCTGCGCATGGCCTGCTCGCGCATGTCTTCGTCGAAGATCGCACAGCGGTCATGGCCCTGCGCCTTGGCCCGGTACATTGCCGCATCGGCATCGCGCAGCAGCTCTTCGCCGGTGCGGTAGCGCGGGTTCCACAGCGCGATGCCCAGGCTGCCGGACGGGAACAGTTCACGCCCGGCGATCCACATCGATTCCTGCAGCGCCAGCAGCAGGCGCTGGCCAAAGTCCAAGGCCTGGGCCAGGCCCTGCGGGCATTGCAGCAGCACCGCGAATTCATCGCCGCCCAGCCGGGCCACCACGTCCTCGGTACCGGCCATCGAAACGATGCGCTTGGCCACTTCCACCAGCATGCGGTCGCCGGCGGCATGGCCGATGCTGTCGTTGACCAGCTTGAAGCGGTCCAGATCGAGGAACAGCACAGCGAACACCGGGCCACCCTCACGCTTGGCCAGTGCCAGCGCATCCTGCAGGCGGTCCAGCAGGTGCAGGCGGTTGGGCAGGCCGGTCAGCGCATCGTGCATGGCCTGGTGGGTCAGCCGCTGTTCGGCACGCAGGCGCTCGCCGATCTGGCCGAGCAGCTTTTCGTTGACCTCGGCCAGTTCGCGCGTGCGCTCCTCCACGCGCTTCTCCAGCTCGGCATGCGCCGAGCGCAGCCGTTGCTGGTCGCGCTGACGGGCCAGGCCGGTTCCGATGTTCTGTGCGACGAAGGTCAGCAGGCGCTGGTCATGCACGCTGAAAATGCTGTTCTCACTGTAGCTCTGCACCACGATCGCGCCGACCACTTCGTCGTCGCGCAGCAGCGGCACGCCCAGCCAGCAGTGCGAACGCGCACCGGATTCACGCACTTCACCACTGGCCAGCAGCGCATCGATCTGCGCGCGTGACGCCAGCAGTGGCCGCCGGTTGCGCACCACATACTCGGTCAGGCCCCGGCTGAAGGGCCGTGGCGCGCGGCTGGCATTGTGCTCGTCCACCGAGTACACGAAGTCCAGGCCGTTGCCGGCCGGGTTGACCAGGGCGATGTAGAAATTGCGTGCGTCGAGCAGGCGCCCGACCACCCCATGCACCTGTCCGTAGAACTGCGCCAGGCTGTCGGCCGACATCGCCATCTCGGCGATGTTGTACAGGGCGGTCTGCAGCTGTTCGGCGCGGCGACGCTCGGCCACCTCGTCCTGCAGGCTGTGGTTGGCGCGCTGCAGTTCCTGGGTGCGCCGCTCCACCTGCTGCTCCAGCCGCACCTGCGCCTGGCGCCGGTCCATCGCGGTCTGCACGTGCTGCGCAACGAAGCCCAGCAATGCGCGCTCGGCCTCGCCATAGCGGGCCGCCTGTTCATAGCTCTGAACCACGATGGCACCGCATACGCGGCCATCGCGCAGCATCGGCACGCCCAGCCAGTCCAGGCTTTCGGGCCCACGCTGCGGGTCGTGCTCCTGTTCCATCACCTGCGCCAGCAGTTTGCGCGAGGGGCCACTGAGCGGCTTGCCATGGCGCAGCAACGCCACGGTCAGGCTGCGCGGCATCTCGCTGGCATCATGGCTCTGCGTGGGATCGGCGACGAAGTCATCGACCTGATCGGCGAAGTACAGGAAACGGATCTGGTCGCGCACATCGTCGTATTCCACGATGTAGCAGTTCTCGGCATACATCAGCGTGCCCAGCACACCATGCACGTGGCGCAGCATCTCGGGCATTTCCAGGTCGGCACCAGCCAGATCTGCAATCTGGAACAAGGCCTGCTGCAGCCGTTCGGCCTCTTCCAGCGCCTTGATCTGGCCGGCCTGGCGGCCGCGCTGCAGCGCCAGCTCCATCGCCTGCCGGGCAACCCCCCACCATGCCGGCGAAGGCACCGCGCCTTCCACCGACAACAGCAGGCGCGCACCATCATGTTCCCAGCCGTGCTGGCCATCGCCCACGCCTGGCGCTGCCGCATCACCTCCTGCAGCCGCCGTCGGCCAGGCCCCCTGGCCACGGCCAAGCTGCGGGTCATCCCAGCCGACGCGGACCACGGCCGTTTCCGGCAAAAGCGCATGCAACGCGCGCACCAGCGCCGTGCTCAGCACGGCCTCGTGTGGTGGCTCTTCCGCCGGTTCAGCATGCGTGGACAAATGACAATCTCTTGGCGCCGTCTGTGCGTCGCCTCCCCTGAGCCGCCGAGCATAGCGCGCCACCCGGGGGGCAATGGAAGCCCGTAAACCCCGAATCGTGCGCCCGTACGTTTTTCCTGCTGTCCGTAGCCCCTTCCGAGCCATGACCCTCGCCCTGCCCGCCACCGCCACCGGCTATGCGCCATCGCCTGCAGGCCTTACCCTGTACGCCGTGGAAGCCAGCGCACTGCCAACCGATGAAGCCTTGATGCTGGCCTGGGCCGGTGGCGACCTGCGCGCGTTCGAAAGCCTGTATGCGCGCCATCGCAAGCGCCTGTTCGGCTTCCTGCTGCGGCAACTGCGCGACAACGCGCTGGCCGAGGAGATCTTCCAGGACGTCTGGCAACGGGTGATCAGCGCCCGTGCCGGGTGGCAACCGGACGCGGCATTCAGCACCTGGCTGTTCCGCATCGCCCACAACCGCCTGAACGACCATTGGCGCGCCGCCCGCCACCGCCCGGCTGCCCCGGCCGATGCCGATCTGCGCCTGGCCGCGATCGAGGATGGGCAGACCCCGGAAGGTGAGCTTTCCGAATTCGAACAACGTCGCCGCATCCAGCTGGCGATGGAACAACTGCCGCCGGAACAGCGCGAAGTGCTGCAACTGCGGCTGGATCAGGAACTGAGCCTGGAGGAGATCGGCCAGATCACCGGCGTAGGCCGGGAAACCGTGAAATCGCGGCTGCGCTATGCGATGGACAAGCTGCGTGCGGGATTGAACGCATGAACCGAGACGAACCGCTGACGCCGGAAGAACGCGAGCTGGCCCGGCTGCTCGGCCGTCGCGCCGAGCAGGCACCGCCCACCGCACTGGACGCCGCCATCCTGGCTGCGGCCCGCGCTGCCGTGGACGCTCCGGCTGCCGATGCGGTCGCCTCTCCCGAGGCGCCGCGCACGCAGCGCACACGCCCGCGTTGGCCGGCGGTGTTCGGCATCGCCGCCTCGATGGTGTTCGCCATCGGCATCGCCTGGCAGCTGCGCCCGGAGCCGCCGCCGGTTCCGGCCGGTGAGGCCGCTGTTGCTGCGGCACCGGCTGCGGCAGAAGACGTTGCGGCTGCCGATCAGGCCGCTGACAGCAGTGCAGCCGACAGCGCGGTGGCGGCGGCGGAACCGGCCGCTGCGCCCGCAGCACCCGAGGCAACCCCTGTTGCCACTGCCCCGGCACCGGCCATCGCGCGCGCGCGCAAGCCTGCGTCGGCCGAGACCGCTGAAGCGCCGGCCCAGGCTGCACGATCGATGGCTGCAGATGCGGCCGCCGATACCTCCTTTGCGGCCCTTCCGCCCGCTCCGGCCGCAGCGCCGGCAGCAGCGCCGCCTGCGCCACCGGCACCCGCCGCCTACTCGGCACCGGCACCGGCACCGGCATTCGCGCCGGTAGCGTCCGGGGCGCTGAAAGCACGCACGGCCACAGCACCGGCAGCCAATGCCGCCGAAGTCGAGCGGGCGCAGGCGCTGGACCGGGTAGAAATCACCTCGATGAAGCGTGAGGCTCCCAGCCGTTCCGCACCGGGCATCATGCGCCGCGGCAGCGATGCGGGCCTGAGCGCGGATGCCGTGCAGGCCGAGGTGGACGCTGACGCACGACTGCCGCGCCGGCAGTGGCTGCAGAAGATCCGCACACGACGCGACGACGGCCAGCGCGATCTGGCCCGTGCCAGCCTGGAACGCTACATGCAGCAGTACCCGGAAGCACGCCTGCCGCGCGACCTGCACCCGCTGCTGGACGACTGAAGCGGACGGGAACACCCGGCAACCCCGTAGAATGACGGGAATGCTCGATACTCTCGCCCAGCCGGTCAGCCACACGCTGGAAGTCAAACACAGCCGTTTCATCGCCCATGCCGCGCCGATCGATGGCGCCGCAGCGGCGATGGCATTCATGCAGCAGGTTGCGGTGGCCGATGCCACCCACAACTGCTGGGCCTACCGGCACGGGCAGGACTATCGCTCCAGCGACGATGGCGAGCCGGCCGGCACGGCTGGACGTCCGATCCTGGCGGCGATCGACGGCCAGGGTTTCGACCAGGTGATGGTGGTGGTGACGCGCTGGTTCGGCGGTATCAAGCTCGGTGCCGGTGGCCTTGTGCGCGCCTACGGTGGCGCCGCCGCCGAGTGCCTGCGCACCGCCCCGCGCCTGCCTCTGGTGGCGATGGCCAGGCTGCAGCTGCTGGCCGGCTTCGACGACCTGGGTACCCTGCACGCCACCCTGCCCGTCTTCGGTGCCGAAAAGCGCGATGAACAGTTCGATGCCAATGGTGTGTGCCTGCGGATCGAATTGCCTGCCGATCAGGTCGACGCATTGAAAATCCGCCTGCGCGACGCCACCCGTGACCGTATCCGCATAGAAGACGACGACCAGGATGACTGACAAGGACGACGCCCCCGCTTCGACCCCGCCGCTGCGGCGCCTCGGCAGCCTGCGCACGCTATGGCCATTCGTACGCCGCCATAGCGGGCTGTTCACCGCCTGGCTGCTGGCCCTGGCGGTGTCTTCGGCCGCCACGCTGAGCCTGCCTCCGGCGGTGAAGCAGATGATCGATCACGGTTTCAGCAGCGGCGGCCAGATCAACCGCGCCTTCGCCCTGCTGATGCTGGTGGCGGTGGTGATGGCGTTGGGCACGGCCGCGCGCTTCTACTTCGTGTCGCTGCTCGGCGAAAAAGTCGTGGCCGACCTGCGCAGCCAGCTGTATGCCCACCTGATCCAGCTGGGTGCCGGCTTCCACGACCGCAGCCGCAGCGGAGAACTGGTCTCGCGCCTGACCGCGGACACCGAACTGCTGCGCAGCGTGGTCGGCTCGACCATGTCCGTAGCATTGCGCAGCACGGTCACCGTCATCGGCAGCCTGGCAATGCTGTTCGTCACCAGCCCGCGGCTGGCCGCATGGTCGCTGCTCGGCATTCCGCTGGCGGTGCTGCCCATCATCATCGGCGCGCGCAAGCTGCGCACGGTCGCACGCAACAGCCAGGACCGCATCGCCGATGCCAACAGCCTGGCCAGCGAGACGCTGGGCGCGGTGCGTACGGTGCAGGCACATGCACGCGAGCCGTACGAGCGCGGGCGCTTCGACAAGGCACTCGGTGATGCCATCGGTGCAGCACGCCGCCGCATCGGCGCACAGTCGCTGGTCACCGCCAGCGCCATCCTGCTGGTGTTCGGCGCCATCGTCGGTGTGTTGTGGCTGGGCGCGCACGACGTCATCGACGGCCGCCTCAGCGCCGGTACGCTGGGCCAGTTCGTGCTGTATGCATTGATCGGCGGCGGCTCGGTGGGCGCGCTGGCCGAAGTATGGAACGAGCTGCAGCGCGCGGCCGGCGGCATGGGCCGCATCGGCGAACTGCTGCAGGAAGACATCGAGATCCGCGCGCCGGCACAGCCGCACGCGCTGCCGCAACCGCTGCGTGGCGAGATCCAGTTCGACGACGTGGTGTTCCACTACCCGCAGCGACCGGACCAGGCCGCACTGGACCACTTCAACCTGCACGTGCGCCCCGGCGAGACCGTGGCGCTGGTCGGCCCTTCGGGGGCGGGCAAGAGCACGGTGCTTTCGATGCTGCTGCGCTTCCATGATCCGGCCAGCGGCCGCATCGACGTGGACGGCATCGACGTGCGCCAGGTCGACCCGGCCGAGCTGCGTGCGCAGCTGGCGCTGGTGCCGCAACAGCCGACGCTGTTCGCTGCCAGTGCCCGCGACAACATCCGCTATGGCCGCCTGCAGGCCAGCGACGCCGAAGTCGAGGATGCCGCACGTGCCGCCGAGGCCGATGGTTTCCTGCGCGCGTTGCCGCAGGGCTATGACAGTGAGCTGGGTGAGCGCGGTGCCCGCCTGTCCGGTGGCCAGCAGCAGCGCGTGGCGATTGCCCGTGCGCTGCTGAAGGATGCGCCGATCCTGCTGCTGGATGAAGCCACCAGCGCATTGGACGCGCAGAGCGAGCACAGCGTGCAGCAGGCGCTGGAGCGTCTGATGGCGGGCCGTACCACACTGGTCATTGCCCACCGCCTGGCCACCGTACTCAAGGCCGACCGCATCGTGGTGATGGACCAGGGCCGCATTGTCGCCGAGGGCACGCACGCGCAGCTGCTGGCCGAAGGCGGACTGTACGCTGAACTGGCACGCCTGCAGTTCATCGATTGATGACGTCCGGCTAACATCGGCGCGGCCAAGCTGGCCGCGCAACAGCAGCATCCGCTGAAGGAGGTGCACGATGTCGTTCCGTCAGTTCCCCGCCGTCGACAGCAACGGCGAAAGCCACATCATCATCGAGTTCAAGCCCGAAGCGAATGGCAGCGGGCACCATTCCGAAGCCACGCCACGCTACGAACTGGATGATGGACGGCCGCTGGTACGCGACGGCCGCGAGTTCACCACCAATGGCGGTGAGCTGAGGCTGACGATCTGAGGTTCGCCGGGCATGGCCCGGCGCTCCCGGATTTCGTACCGCTCCGCTGTGGTGGGTGTCGACCTTGGTCGACACGCCTTTTGCCTCTGGTAGGTGTCGACCTTGGTCGACACGCTTTTCGCCAAAGGCAGTCGAGCATGGCTCGACGCTACAGAAAAAGCATGGTCAATTTTTCGCCAAGCATCTTGACAACCTTTGCTACCAAGGTCTGAGCGAGGTTATCCACACCTTTACTCAGAAACCATCCACACCGCCTGTGGATGAATGTGCTCAGCCGAGCACCCGCCCGATGCCGCTGGCGTCCACCTGGGCCGCCGCCAGCGCGATCACCGCCTGGTCGCTGCCGGCCACGAATCCGATACGGAAATGCACCTCGCCCCCAGGTGTGCGTGAGGAATGGATCGATGCCAGGCTGATGCGGTGCTGCTCGAACACGTTCAGCAGCTCACGCAATGAGCCCGGCCGGTCTTCCGGCAAATGCACCGACAGCGCGTTGCGCTCGGTCAGGTCCGCCAACAGGTAACCCACGCGTTCGAACGTGTAGTTGCCGTGAGCCAGTGCCTGCTCGCCGAAGGCACCGCGATTGGCCAACAACAGCTGCTCACGGAATGCACCGCGTGCACTGTCGTCGCCCTGCCCGACCTGCGCCTGCAGGGCCTGCAGCTGGCCCACCAGCCGCTCCAGCATCGGCGCCACGTACGGGTTGCCGAACTGGATGTCCTCGTAGATCGCGGGGTTGAGCGACAGGATGCGCGAGATGATCGCCGTATCCAGCTCGAACGACGCCGAACGGTACGGCATCATCGCAGCCAGATCACCCAGCTGCTGCTGGTACTGGCGCAGCACACCTGCCTGGGCCAGGTGGGTGGCATGCACCATCGCCTGTACCAGCGCCATCATCTGGTCGTGGTGCTGCGGCGTGGCGCGCACGCATTCGGCCTGCAGTGCCGCGCACAGCGAGTCAACCCACGGCTGCCAGTGCTGCAGGCGCGCTTCGCAGACCACCATCACCCGGCCCTTCAGGGTCGGCGCCTTCGGCGGCGCGGTCATCGGATGCAGGCCGACCACTTCGGCCTGCGAGGCCAACATCGCCTGCACCGGCGCCTCCTTTACCGAGGTCACATCCAGCCACAGCCGATCCTGCTCGCGGCCGGCCGACTGCTGGACGTACTGCGCGATCAACGCCGGCGTGTGCCGGATCGGCGCCGAGAACACCAGCACATCGGCCTGCGCCAGCAGCTGTTCCGGCGTGTGCGAGTCCGGATCGGCCGGATCGTGGCCAATCACCTGCAGCTGCATGTGCTGCTGGAAGAAGCGGCTCAGCCAGCGCCCATAGGCGCCGGCGCTGCCGATGATGCCGACCGTGCGCGGCGTACGTTCGAGCAGGCCGCTCATGCCACGCGTTCGGCGCGGAAGCGCGTTCCTTCGGCCAGCGCCGCCGGCGCGGCGGCGATCACATCGAACTCCTCGAAGCCGTTGTCCAGGGTCGCCTCCAGCGCCGCGTGGGTGCCGGCAATCGCACGCGAGATCGCCTGCTGCATCGATTCGCCGCGCAACAGGAACGACACCACCAGCGACATCAGCACATCACCCGTACCTGCTACATCCACCGGCAGCAGGGGCGAGGTCCAGCGCCAGGTCTCCTCGCGACCGACAGCCAGGGTCACCAGTTCACCCGGGTTGCCGCCCACGCTGTGCGCGATCACCCAGTGCGGACCACGGTCCAGCAGCGTGCGTGCGGCGGCGATGGCATCGGCCTCGGCGAGCGCCGGCATGCCGGTCAGGCGATTCAGTTCAAAGGCGTTCGGGGTCACCAGCCAGGCATGCGGCAACAGGCGCTCGGCGAAGATCGCTTCCAGTCCCGGTTCCACGTAGGGACCGGTGTGGGTATCACCAATCACCGGGTCCAGGCAGTAACGCAACTGCGGGCAGGCCGGCAGGATCTCGTCCAGCCAGTCTGCGAAGGCGGCACCGTTGGCGGTGCTGCCGAAGTAGCCGGAGACGAGCATCTTCGCCCGCTGCGGCAGGCCGCGCTCATGGGTGCCCAGCAGCAGATCGGCGAACCAGTCGGCGGGCAGCACACGGCCGCGGGTGGTGTCGTAGAACGGCGCATTGCTCAGCAACACGGTCGGGATCTCCGCCACGCGCACACCAAGTGCGCGCATTGGCGGTACGGCGGCGCTGTTGCCGGCGTGGCCGTAGACAAGTTGCGACTGGACCGAGATGACATCGATCGGCGACGGGCCGTCGGGCCGCTGGCGGCGGCCGTGGACCAGGTGGTTATCAAGGGATTCGCTCATGGCCGCATTCTACGCCCAAGGGGGTTTTCGGCAGGGCTTGCAGCCCTGCACCTGCCGAAGCTTCAAGCAACGGCAAAGGCAAATGCCAAAGCGAGCTATCCGTGGGATGGCGGGGCGGTGTCGGAGTGCGGGGACGCCGTGAACCCGTCCATGGGGGCTTGGCCGCGGCATCCATGCCGCGGACACCCCGCACTCCGACACCGCCCCACCTTCGACAGGTTCACGCGGCTGTTGGTAACTGCGGCTGTTGTGCCGCACGGCTGTTGGTAGGTGTCGACCTTGGTCGACACATCTGTCAGATATCGAATGAATTCATCCACGCATGGCGTCGATCTACCGTGTCGACCAAGGTCGACACCCACCAGAGCAGAGTGCTGTTCCAACAGATCGCGGCCAACTGTCGAAGGCGGGGTGGGTCCGGTTGAGGGGGCGTGAGCCGCATGGGCCTGAGGCATGCCTCGGGCGGGTTGGGCAGGACGCCCAACCCCGGTCTTGCCGTGTGCGCAGGACAGCGCACACGAGCAAGCGGCGACCGAGCTTACATGGACGTACTTGCAGCGTCCCCCTCAACCGGACCCACCCCGCCAACCCACGGATAGCCCGCTTCTGCCGTTGACGTTGCCTCTGCGGGTGCAGGGCTGCAAGCCCTGCAAACCAAACCAAACCCCCTCAGTGAACAGCAGGCCGCGACGGTGGCAGCCACGCCGCGACGATACCCAGCAACGGCAGGAACGCGGTCAGCTGGTAGACGTACTCGATGCTGGTCTTGTCCGCCAGCAGGCCGAGCACGGCAGCACCGAGTCCCCCCATGCCGAAGGCGAAGCCGAAGAACAGACCGGACACCATGCCGATGCGGTGCGGCATCATTTCCTGTGCGTACACCACGATCGCCGAGAACGCCGACGACAGCACGAAACCGATCAGCACCGCCAGCACCGTGGTCCAGAACAGATCCGCATGCGGCAACATCAGGGCGAACGGGGCCACGCCAAGGATCGAGGTCCAGATGATCGGCTTGCGGCCGATGCGGTCTCCCAGTGGGCCACCGAGGAAGCCGCCGGCGGCGGACGCCACCAGGAACGCGAACAGATGCAGCTGCGCCTGCGCCACCGGAATGCCGAAGTGGTGGATCAGGTAAAAGGTGAAGTAACTGCCGATGCTGGCCATGTAGAAGTACTTGCTGAAGATCAGCACCAGCAGGATCGCCAGCACCTTGGCCACGGTGCGCGACGGATGCCGGGGGGCCATCGACGCGGTGCTGGCCGGGCGTGGCGCGCCCAGATGCAATGCGTACCAGCGACCAACATAGGTCAGCAATGCGATACCGATCAGGGCGGCGCCGGCAAACCACGATGCGGCGTGTTGGCCATACGGCACGATCACCGCAGCGGCAATCAGCGGGCCCAGCGCGGTTCCGAAATTGCCACCCACCTGGAACACCGACTGCGCGAAGCCATGGCGACCGCCCGAGGCCAGCCGCGCGATGCGCGAGGCCTCCGGATGAAAGATCGCCGAACCGATGCCGACCATTGCCGCGGCCAGCAGCACCATCGCGTAGTTCGGTGCGAAGCCGAGCAGCAGCATGCCGCACAGGGTCGAGGCCATGCCGATCGGCAGCGAGTACGGCGCCGGGCGACGGTCGGTGGCCATGCCGATCAACGGCTGGAAGATCGAGGCGGTGAGCTGGTAGGTCAGCGTGATCAGGCCGATCTGGGTGAAGCTGAGGTTGAAGCCGCCCTTGATCACCGGGTAGATGGCCAGGATCAGCGACTGCATCATGTCGTTGACGACATGCGAGGTGGAGATGGCGGCCAGCACGCCGGGGGCCACCGGGCGTGAGGTCGTTGCGGGAGAAGCCAGGGTCGACATGGACACAGTCAGGTTGGGGGCGAGCCACGCATGCTACGGTGACCTCCCCCTCCCTTCTGCCGCGTTCGGGTCATGGCATATCGCAAAAAGGACACCCCCTGCCCGATCCGCGAGACTGCACCGTGGAACGAGGTTCCGGTGCACCGCCCGGTGACCTGCCGCGCCCGCCACTACAAGCCCGGCACCCACATCGCGCCCCACCGCCACCGCCGTCACCAGCTGGTGTTCGCCATGTCCGGACTGATGGTGGTGCGTGCAGACGGCGGCCACTGGGTGGTGCCCTCGACCCGCGCGATCTGGGTGCCGGCCGGCATGGCGCACGCAGTGGACTGCATCGCCGAAGTACACATGCGCAGCCTGTACGTGGAACCGGACTTCGCGCCACAGCTGCCGGACGAGGCGTTCGCGGTACAGGTAGCCCCGCTGCTGCGCGAGCTGCTGCTGGCCGCCAGCCTGATCGAGACCGCGCATGTGGACGACAGCCGCGACGGCCGCCTGGTGCGCCTGCTGCTGGACGAACTGCACCGCATGGACGTGCTGCCGCTGCACCTGCCCTCGCCCACCGACCCGCGCCTGCAGCGGATCTGCCAGCACATCCAGAAGCACCCCGGCGACGATGCCACCCTGCAGGACTGGGCACAGGCGCTGCAGGTGGACGTGAAAACCATCCAGCGCCATTTCGCCAGTGAGCTGGGCATGACTTTCGGGCAGTGGCGGCAACAGGCGCGACTGCTGGCCGCGATGGAACGGCTGGCAGTCGGCGACAAGGTCATCGATGTCGCGCTGGCGATGGGTTACGACAGCCCAAGCGCGTTCACCAGCATGTTCAAGCGGCAGCTGGGGCAGACACCGGCGGCGTTTTTCCGATGATGCTAACGGTCCGCGGGCACATGCGGATCACGCACCAGCCGGAACTCCCAAGTGTCATTGAACATCGGGCCGTAGTGCAAAGGCAGTACATCACGAGGCACACGCGCCTGCGTGGGAGGCGCGTCCACCCGGCAGCCGTCGGGCCGCTGGAAACCAATCAGTTCGGTGACAATCAGATTGGGGCTTTCGGTCTCGGCAGACAGATGGGCGGCATAGCCAGGATGAGCAGTGATGCTCCGCCGCAGCACGACCCGCCCAACGCTTGGCGCGTACCAGCTGATGCTGCGCTCCAGCCCCTCCGCCACCCCATTGCCTGCCAGGCGCATGTCCTTCATGTCATCCGAATGCGGATTGGACTTGCGCCAATGCGCATCGCGCTCGATCCGATAGGCGTTTACGTCACCCAGCGCGGTGCGCACCGTTTCGATGGCCACCACACGGCTGCTGGCCTGCTCTTGGTAGTCATAGCGATACCGGCCAAAGGGCGCGCGTATCTCGCCCGGCTCCTCGAATCTGTCCTGCCACTGGGCTCCGACGGATAACGGAAAGTGCAGCAGGATCTTTTCCCCTTTGCGTAGCGGATTCACGTCTGCGTAGCTCTCCCGCCACTCATGCCGCACGGACACGCCGGCCATCGCGAGCGTCAGCTGCTGCGGTTCCGCAGCCTCCAGCTGCATCGTGAGTGTCGGATGCGAAGCGCCGACGGAATAGGTCCAGCGCGTGCCGGGCAAAGGTGCCGGAGCGGGTTGTGGATCGACGAACGGCTCATCGAACACGCAGGCAGGCGCCGCCGAGACGTGGGATGCAGTCAACGCTGCGATCAGCATCGACATGCCGATGGCCCTCCGCCAGAGCAGTCTCTTCCAGATAAAGCGATTCATGCTTCCATTGTAGGAGGCAGGCATCGCAGAAACGAAAACGCCGGGCAGAGCCCGGCGTTTTCGTTGCACACCCACCTGAAGATTCAGGACGTCATCCGGTCCCAGAAGCCCTTCACGCCATCCATGAAGGTGGCGGACTTCGGCGAATGCTTGCGCGCTTCCTCGCCGACGAAGGTGGCTTCGAACTGTTCCAGCAGCTTGCGCTGGTCGTTGGTGAGGTTGACCGGAGTCTCCACCACCACGCGGCAGTACAGGTCACCTTCGCTGCGGCTGCGCACCGAGCGCACGCCCTTGCCACGCAGGCGGAACAGCTTGCCGGTCTGGGTCTCGGCCGGGATGCGGATCTCCGCCTCGCCGCCCAGGGTGGCCACGCGCACGGTGTCGCCCAGTGCCGCCTGCGAGATGCGGATCGGCACTTCGCAGTGCAGGTCATCGCCATCGCGCTGGAAGATCGCATGCTCGCGCACGCGCACTTCCACATACAGGTCGCCCGGCGGCGTACCGGCCGGACCGGCCTCGCCTTCGCCCTGCAGGCGGATGCGGTCGCCGGTATCGACACCGGCCGGCACCTTCACCGACAGCACCTTGTCTTCCTCGACACGGCCGTTGCCGTGGCAGGTCTTGCAGGGCTTGGCGATGATCTGGCCACGGCCACCGCAGTTGTGGCAGGCCTGCTGCATGGCGAAGATGCCGCGCTGGATGCGCACCTGGCCGCGGCCATGGCACACGTTGCAGGTCTCGACCTTGCCGTCCTCGGAGCCACTGCCATCGCAGTCGCCGCACTCGGCCAGGGTCGGGATCTCGATCCGGCGCTCGACGCCGCGCACGGCTTCTTCCAGGTCCAGCTCCATCACGTAGCCGATGTCGGCACCGCGACGGGCCTGGCGCGGACCACCGCCGCCGCCACCAAAGATGTTGCCGAAGATATCGCCGAAGATATCGTTCATGTCCGGGCCGCCCGGACCGCCGCCACCGCCCATGCCGTGCTCGAACGCGGCGTGGCCGTGGCTGTCATACATGCGGCGCTTGTTGCCGTCGGACAGCACTTCGTAGGCTTCCTTGCACTCCTTGAAGGAGGCTTCGGCCGCCGCATCACCCGGGTTGCGGTCCGGGTGGAACTTCATCGCGCAGCGACGGTAGGCCTTCTTCAGCTCTTCGTCGTTGGCGGTGCGGGCAACGCCCAGCACTTCGTAGTAATCGCGCTTGCTCATATCGTGAATCTGGTTCCGGAAAGTCGGGATTCGTCAAAGCGGAAGAGCGGAACCAGGTCCGCTCTTGCGTCGGGCGCCCCGACACGCCGGTGGGCGGTCAGGACCCTGATGCGACAACGGGACGCTGATGGCCAGCGTCCCGTGTCGGTCCGGATCAGGACTTCTTGTCGTCCTTGACTTCGGTGAACTCGGCGTCGACCACGTCGTCCTGCGCCTTGCCGGCATTGCCGGCGTCGGCACCCGGGGCACCGCCCTGGTCGGCCGAAGCAGCGGCGAACAGCGACTGGCCAGCTTCTTCCAGCGCCTTCGACTTGGCTTCGATCTGTGCCTTGTCGTCACCCTTCATCGCGGTTTCCAGGTCGGCCAGGGCCGCCTCGACCTTGCCGATGACATCGCCACCGACCTTGCTGCCGTGCTCGGTGATCGCGCTGCGGGTGCCGTGGATCAGGGCATCGGCCTGGTTACGGGCCTGCACCAGTTCCTGGAACTTCTTGTCTTCTTCGCGGTTGGCTTCCGCGTCGGCGACCATGCGCGCGATCTCTTCCTCGGACAGGCCCGAACCGGCCTTGATCTCGACCTTCTGTTCCTTGTTGGTCTTCTTGTCCTTGGCCGACACGTGCAGGATGCCGTTGGCGTCGATGTCGAAGGACACTTCCACCTGCGGCAGGCCACGCGGGGCGGGCTCGATGCCGGACAAGTCGAACTTGGCCAGCGACTTGTTGAAGCGGGCCTGTTCGCGCTCACCCTGCAGCACGTGCACGGTCACCGCCGACTGGTTGTCCTCGGCGGTGGAGAACACCTGCGAGGCCTTGGTCGGGATGGTGGTGTTCTTCTCGATGATCTTGGTGAACACGCCACCCATGGTCTCGATGCCCAGCGACAGCGGGGTCACGTCCAGCAGCAGCACGTCCTTGACGTCGCCGCCCAGCACGCCGCCCTGGATCGCAGCACCCAGTGCCACGGCTTCGTCCGGGTTGACGTCCTTGCGCGGTTCCTTGCCGAAGAACTCGGTCACCGCCTGCTGCACCTTCGGCATGCGGGTCTGGCCGCCGACCAGGATCACTTCACTGATGTCGCTCGAACGCAGGCCGGCATCGTTCAGGGCGACGCGGCACGGCTCGATCGACTTCTTGATCAGGTCTTCCACCAGCGCTTCCAGCTTGGCGCGGGTCAGCTTGATGTTCAGGTGCTTCGGACCCGAGGCGTCAGCGGTGACGTACGGCAGGTTCACTTCGGTCTGCTGGGCGCTGGACAGCTCGATCTTGGCGCGCTCGGCAGCATCCTTCAGGCGCTGCAGGGCCAGCGGATCCTTGCGCAGGTCGATGCCCTGGTCCTTGTTGAACTCTTCAACCAGGTACTCGATGACGCGGTTGTCGAAGTCTTCGCCGCCCAGGAAGGTGTCGCCGTTGGTGGCCAGCACTTCGAACTGCTTCTCGCCGTCGACGTTGGCGATCTCGATCACCGAGACGTCGAAGGTGCCGCCGCCCAGGTCGTACACCACGATCTTGCGATCCTTGTTGTCGCCCTTGTCCAGGCCATAGGCCAGCGCAGCCGCGGTCGGCTCGTTGATGATGCGCTTGACGTCCAGACCGGCAATGCGGCCGGCGTCCTTGGTCGCCTGGCGCTGGCTGTCGTTGAAGTAGGCCGGCACGGTGATGACCGCTTCGGTGACCTTCTCACCGAGGAAGTCCTCGGCGGTCTTCTTCATCTTTTCCAGCACCTTGGCCGAGATTTCCTGCGGGGCCATCTTCTTGCCGTCGCTGGTCGACACCCAGGCATCGCCGTTGTCATGGGCCAGGATGCCGTACGGGACGTGGGCGATGTCCTTCTGCACTTCGGCGTCGGTGAACTTGCGGCCGATCAGGCGCTTCACCGCGTAGAAGGTGTTCTTCGGGTTGGTGACAGCCTGGCGCTTGGCCGAGGCGCCGACCAGGACTTCGCCGTCCTTGGTGTAGGCGACGATCGACGGGGTGGTGCGATCGCCTTCCGAATTCTCGATGACGCGGGCCTTGCCGCCGTCCATGATCGCCACGCACGAGTTGGTGGTGCCGAGGTCGATACCAATGATCTTGCCCATGGGGGAGACTCCTGAGGATGCTTGTTGGGGTCAGTCCGGCCGCTCGGCCGGTGGATGAATACGATGTGGGGGAGGCTCGTGGAACATTCAAGCCATCTCCCGAACGCTGTGTTCAGCGCCTGGAAAACCTTGCCAGGCATGGCCTGGCACGACCGGGGCCGGGCATCACCCGGCCCGGCCGATCAATCGGCGGCCACCACCACCAGCGCCGGCCGCAGCAGGCGCTCGTTGAGCAGGTAGCCCTTCTGGAACACGGTCACCACGCTGCCCGGGGCGGCGCCCGGGGCCGGCACCTGGCTGATGGCCTGGTGGTGTTCCGGGTTGAACGGCTGGCCGGTCGGGTCCAGCAGGACCAGGCCATTGTCACCGGCCACCTTCAGCAGCTGCTTGTAGGTCAGCTCCAGGCCTTCGCGCAACGGGTGGGCGTCGTCGCCGGCGGCCTTCAGGCCGGCATCCAGGCTGTCGAATACCGGCAGCAGCTCGCCGAGCAGCTTCTCGTTGGCGAACTTGCGGGCCTGCTCGATGTCGCGGGCAACGCGCTTGCGCTGGTTCTCCAGGTCGGCGCGCTCACGCAGCGCATCGGCCTTGACCTGTTCAACTTCAGCGCGCAGGCGCTCCACTTCGTCGTTGACGCCGGCGGCGGCGGCCGCATCGGCGGCACTCTGCTGGGATTCGATATCTGGATGTTCGTGGTTCATGTCTGGGTCCCTGGCGGTCAATCTCCGCCTCCACCCACCCTAGTGTGGGCGGGATGCTGCGTTTCAAGCGTCGGATGTTCCGGGAGTGCGCCCGGCCGGTGAAAAGGCCGCGCCGAGCACATCGGCGGTGGCCTGGACCAGCGGGATCATGCGGTCGTAGGCCATGCGCTTGGGGCCGATCACGCCCAGCACACCCAGCACCTGGCCATTGGCGGTGTACGGGGCGGTGACCAGCGAGACGCCCTGCAGCGGCATCATCCCGGTCTCCTCGCCGATGAAGATGCGCACGCCGGGAGCCTGGATGGTCCGCTCCAGCAGCTGCAGGATCTCGCGCTTGCTGGAGAACAGCTCGAACAGCTCGCGCAGGCGCTCCAGGTCGGACAGGTCCTGCACCCCCATCAGACGGGTCTGGCCGGCCACCAGCATGTCGTCGGCCGCCGGCTGCAGGGCCTGCTCGGCCAGCTCGATGCTGTGCGCCAGCAGCTGCTCCAGCTCGGAACGGGCGTCGCGCAGCTCCAGCAGCAGGCGGGTGCGGATCTCGGCCATCGGCAGGCCGGCGAAATGGGCATTGAGGTAGTTGGCGACCTGCTCCAGCTGGCCCGGCGCGAACTCCTGGCGGGTCTCGATGACCCGGTTCTGCACCTCGTTGTCGGCAAACACCAGGATCGCCAGCACCCGGCGCCCGTCCAGCGCCACGAAATCGATCTGGCGGAAGGCGAACTGCTCGCGCCGCGGCGCGCTGACCACGCCGACGAAGTGGCTCATCGCCGACAGCAGCTCCGAGGCGCTGCCGAGCAGGGCCTGGGTACTGCCGCCGCCGGCCAGTTCCTGGCGCAACCGGGCCAGCTCGCCCTCGCCCGGCGGCTGCATCTGCAGCAGGCTGTCGACAAACACCCGGTAGCCGTGTGCGGTCGGGATGCGTCCGGCCGAGGTGTGCGGCGACGCCAGCAGCCCCAGGTCTTCCAGGTCGCCAAGGATGTTGCGGATGGTGGCCGGGCTGACCTCCAGGCCGGCCACGCGCGCCAGCGTCTGCGAGCCGACCGGCTCACCGTCCTGGATGTAACGCGCAATCAGCGTGCGCAGCAGATGGCGCGCACGTGGGGCAAGCTGGTCGGGAGAACCGTGCATGGAATCAACCTGTGAGACACGGACACTAGATAATGGCGGCGCATCACCTTGGCAAGTCATTGGACCTCCCTCGCGCGCGTGCTAGCGTTGCGCGGCTGCTGATACCCCCTTACCCATGCTCAGACATCTTTCGATCAAGGATTTCGCCGTCGTCCGCGCCACCGAACTGGAGTTCGGGCCAGGCATGACCGTGGTTTCAGGCGAGACCGGCGCCGGCAAGTCGCTGATGGTCGACGCGCTGGGCTTCCTGTCCGGCCTGCGCGCCGACAGCGGCGTGGTCCGCCACGGCGCCGCGCGCGCCGAGCTTTCGGCCGAGTTCGCGCTGGACCAGCTGCAGGCCGCGCGCCAGTGGCTGGCCGACAACGAACTGGACGACGAAGAACAATGCCAGCTGCGCCGCGTGATCCGTGCCGACGGCGGTTCGCGGGCGTGGATCAATGGCCGCCCGGTGACCCTGGCCCAGCTGGGCGACCTGGCCTCGTTGCTGGTGGAGATCCACGGCCAGCACGAACAGCAGGCCCTGCTGACGCGCCCGTCGCAGCTGGCCCTGCTGGACGCCTATGCCGGCAACGAAAACGAGCGTCGCCAGGTACGCCGCGCCGCGGCAGCCTGGCAGGCGCTGGTCGATGAATCTCTGGCACTGTCGCAACAGGGCGACGTGAGTGACCGGATCGGCTTCCTGGAACACCAGCTGCGCGAGCTCGACCGTGAAGACCTTGAGCCGGAGTCGATCGTGGCACTCGGTGCCAGCCACCGTCGCCAGGCCCATGCCAGCGCCCTGCTGAGCGCCTGTCAGGCGGCCAGCAACCAACTCAACGGCGATGACGGCAGCTCCGCGCTGGACCTGCTGCAGCAGGTGCGCCACGAGCTGTCGCGCCTGATCGAACACGACCCGCGCCTGGGCGAGGTGGACGGCCTGATCGAGAATGCCTCGATCCAGTTGCACGAAGCCCTGTCGCTGTTGGACCGCGTGCACGACGACCTCGACGCCGACCCGGAACAGTTCGAGGAGAACGAGCGCCGCCTCGGCCGCCTGCACGACCTGGCTCGCAAGCACCGCGTGCCGATGGACGAGCTGGGCGCGCAGCGCGAGCGCATGCACGCCGAAGTGGAGCAGCTGCGCGGCGCCGACGAACGCCTGCAGCGCCTGGCCGGCGAGATCGACAAGGCCGCCGCCGCCTGGCGCGTGCAGGCCGAGGTACTGAGTGCGAGCCGCCGCAAGGCTGCGGCCGAGCTGTCGGCCACCACCACCGGCATCATCGCCGAGCTGGGCATGGGCGGCGGCCAGTTCCTGATCGAACTGGAACCACAGGACGCCGGCAAGCCGGACCCACAGGGTGCCGAGCGTGTGGAGTTCCTGGTGGCGGCCAACGCCGGCCAGCCGCCGCGCGCCCTGCGCAAGGTGGCCTCGGGCGGTGAACTGTCGCGCATTTCGCTGGCCATCGAAGTGGCCGCGCTGGACCTGGATGCGGTGCCGACCATGGTGTTCGACGAGGTCGACTCCGGCATCGGCGGCGCAGTGGCTGACATCGTCGGCCAGAAGCTGCGCGCCCTCGGCGAGAAGCGCCAGGTGCTGTGCGTGACCCACCTGCCGCAGGTCGCTTCCAAGGGCCATGCCCATTACCGGGTCAGCAAGGCCCCGGTGGAAGGCATGACCCAGAGCGCGGTGGAAAAGCTGGACAGCAAGGCGCGCGAGGAAGAGCTGGCGCGCATGCTGGGCGGCGTGGAAGTGAGCAAGGAAGCGCGCGCCGCCGCACGCAAGCTTCTGCAGGTGTAACGCCTGTTCGCGGTTATCCACGCATGGCGTGGATCTACAACGCACGCGGTAGTGCCGGCCGCTGGCCGGCACCCCGATGCGGGTGGGCGAAGATCGTGAGGTTGCCTGCCAGCGGCCGGCACTACCCCCGTGGCTGCGTCAGGTCGACGTTCTCCACCAGGAAATCAAGAAACGCGCGCACCCGCAGCGGCAGGTAGCCACCCTGCCCCAGGAACACCGCGTGCACCTCTTCCAGGTCACCGGGATTGGCCTCCTCCAGCACCGGCAGCAGGCGCCCGGCGGCGATGTCCTCCTGCACCTGGTAGGTCGCCAGCCGCGCCATGCCCAACCCGCCCAGCACCAGCTGCCGCAGCGCGTTGCCGTTGCTGGCGCGGGCGTTGCCGCTGGGCAGCACCATCCGCTCGCGTCCGTCCTGCAGCAGCGGCCAGCCCTGCATCGCCCGGGCATGGCCGATATCCAGCCGATTGTGTGACTGCAGCTCCTCAGCGTTGCGCGGCAGTCCATGCCGCTGCACGTAGGCCGGCGCGGCCACGATCATCATCCGCGTCGCGCCCAGCCGCCGCGCCACCAGGCTGGAGCTCTTCAGTGGACCGGCGCGTACTGCCACATCGGTACGTTGCTCCAGCAGGTCGATCACCTCGTCGTTGAGGGTCAGGTCCACGCCCACCTGTGGGTTGCGCTCCAGGAACGCGGGCAGCAGCGGCAACAGGAAGTGCTGGCCGAACGGCACGTTGGAATTGACCCGCAGGCGCCCGCGCGGCTCGGCATGGGCACTGGCGCAGCGCTCGGCCTCCTCCAGGTCGGCCAGCACGCGCAGGCCGCGCTCGTAGAACGCACAACCTTCCGGGGTCAACTGCAACTGGCGGGTGGAGCGCTGCAGCAGGCGCGTGCCCAACCGCTGCTCCAGCCGGGCCACCAGCTTGCTCACCGCCGAGGGCGTCATGTCCAGCGTGCGGGCGGCGGCGGAGAAACCACCGGTCTCGATGACCCGCACGAATACTTCCAGTTCGCCGGATCGGTTGATGTCGGGTCGCGCCATGGCGATGAATCCAGTTCACAGATGATTGTCCATGCGCAGTCTAGTTCACAGATGAGCGCGGAATCACCATGGCGCTCCCTTCACCCAGGACCGCCCGATGAACCGCTTGCGCCTGCTCACCGCCACCGCCCTGCTCACCTTGTCCGGGGCCGGCGGCGCCTCATCTGCCCCGCACTGGGTTGCCAGCTGGCAGGCCAGCCCGCAACCGGTCTGGAGCGGGGAGTTCCTGTTCCCGACCCTGGTCCCGGCCGCACTGCAGGACCAGACCTTCCGCCAGACGGCGCGTATCAGCCTGGGCGCGCCTCGGCTGCGGGTACGGTTGAGCAATGCCTACGGCACCCAGCCGCTGCGGATCGGGGCGGCGAGCGTGGCCGCCCGGGTGGGGGATACACCGCAGCGACTGAGTTTCGGCGGCCAGCCCGGGGTACTGATCGGCCCCGGCCAGGAACAGCTGAGCGACCCGCTGCCACTGGCCACGAATGACCACCAGGCGCTGCAGGTCAGCGTCTTCGTGCCAGGGCCGACGCCGGTGCAGACGTTCCATTGGGAGGGTCGGCAGACCAGTTGGATTGCGCCCGGCGACCAGAGCCAGGCCCAGGCTCTGAGCGGGGCCAGCAGCACCACTGCCCGCCTGTTCCTGGCCGGCATCGAGGTCGAGGCCGCCGCCAGCGCACGCAGCGTGGTGGTGCTCGGCGACTCGATCACCGACGGCGCCACCGCCAGCCTCGACCAGGATCAGCGCTGGACCGACCACCTGGCCGCGCGTCTGGCACCGCGAGGCGTTGCCGTGGTCAACGCCGGTATTTCCGGGGGGCGGCTGCTGCGCGACGGCATGGGCGAATCCGCCCTGGCCCGCTTCCAGCGTGACGTGCTGGATCAGCCAGGCCTGGCCAGTGTGGTCGTGCTGATCGGCATCAACGACATCAGCTGGCCCGGCACCGCGTTCGCCCGGAACCAGGCCCGGCCCACGCTGACCGAACTGCAGGCGGGGTATCGCGCCCTGGCCGAGCAGGCCCGAAGCCGAGGTGTTCGGATCGTAAGCGCCACCCTGACACCGTTCGCCGGCGCCCTGCCCGGCACGCCGCTGGACGACTACTACCAGCCGGAGAAGGAAGCACTGCGCCAACAGCTCAATGCCTGGCTGCTCAGCGACAGCCCGTTCGATGCGGTGATCGACCTGGACGCGGCGCTGCGCGACCCGGCCGATCGGGCACGGATGGCGGCCGCTTACGACTCCGGCGACCACCTGCACCCGGGCGATGCGGGCAACCGGGCGATGGCCGAGGCGGTGGATCTGGAGATCCTGCTGGGTCGCAAGGGGTCAGAGCCCTTTCCTGAAGGGAAAGGGCTCTGACCCCAGCAACGAAAAACCCCGGGCAAGCCCGGGGTTTCGTCGCATCCAGCTGGCCGGAACGGCTTACTTGCGCTTCTTGCGCACGTACAGCACCAGCGAGTGCTCTTCCAGCTCGTAGCCGTGGTCGGCAGCGATCTTGCGCTGCAGCTCCTCGATCTCGTGGCTCTCGAACTCGATGATCTTGCCGCTGTCCACGTCGACCATGTGGTCGTGGTGGCCGCCACGGTCCAGCTCGTAGACGGCCTGGCCGCCTTCGAAATTGTGCTTGAGCACGAGGCCGGCGGCCTCGAACTGGGTCAGCACCCGGTAGACCGTCGCCAGGCCGATCTCGTCGCCATGCTCGAGCAGCTGGCGGTAGATGTCTTCGGCGGTCATGTGGTGCTGGGCATTGCGCTGTTCAAGCAGCGCCAGGATCCGCATCCGTGGATGGGTCACCTTCAGGCCGACTTTTCGCAGGTCGTGGGTTTCCATAGGTCTCCGTTCATTGGCGATTTAGCGCCAGCTGCCTCGGATTGGGTCGCGGTGGCACGCCGGGAGTGTATCATCGGTTTGATTTCCCCAACCGCCAGTCCCGATGCGCAATCTCCTGTTGGTCGCCGCCGTCGCCCTGTCCACCACCGGGTGCGGCATCATCTACAAGCAACCCATCTATCAGGGCAACCTGATCCGGGAAGATGCCGTGGCCAAGCTGCAGGTCGGGCAGAGCAAGCAGCAGGTCACTGCGCTGCTGGGCACCCCGTCCATTCCGGACCCGTTCCACGCCCAACGCTGGGACTACACCTCCAGCCAGCGCGTGAACCGCCTGGGCCGGACCGAGGTGAAGAACTTCACCGTGTTCTTCGACAATGACAACGTGACCCGCTGGGAAGGCGATTACTTCCCGGGTAACGACAAGGCCCTGGCCCAGCAGACCGTGCGCCAGTTCGGCCGCAATCTGCCGAAGGACAAGAAGAAGAAGGGTCGCTGACGCCCCCTGCCCGTCCTCGCGGACGGGCGGCAGGAATCAACCGCCGAGCGCGCGACGCCGGCGGTTGTCCTTGGGGTCGGCCTGCAACGGGCGTAGCAGCTCGATGCGGTCGCCATCCAGCAGTACCTGCTGTGGGCGCGCCAGTACCCCATGCACGGCCGCCGCCGGGCAGTCGGCACTGCCTTCCAGTGCAGCAGCGGCAATGGCCTCGGCCACGGTCGCGCCCTCGTCCAGCTGCAACCGGCGCGAGAGCACCTGCTGCGGCCAGGCCAGCACCACCTCGACCTCGATCATTGCTCAGGCCTCGTCGGCAACGCGGATGAAGTCGTTGACCATGCGGTCGGCCAGGCTCTGGAAGCCCAACGCCAGCGCCGGACCGAGCAGGCGCGAACTGGGTTCGAAGTCCAGGGTCAGGGTGACCTTGCAGGCATCTTCGGCCAGCGCATGGAACTCCCAGCGGCCGTGCAGCTGCTTGAACGGGCCATCGCGCAGCTGCATATCGATGCTGTGCGGGCGCTGCAGGGTGTTTTCAGTCTGGAACCAGGTGCTGAACGAGCCCAGGCCCAGGTCCAGGCGCGCCACCAGGCGGTCCTCGCCCTGCTCCAGGATCTGGGCAGCCGAACACCAGCGGAAACGGCGCGGATAGGCCTGGACATCATTGACCAGGTCGAACATGCGCGCGGCCGAATGTTCGACCAGGGCGCTGCGGCGGATAGTAGGCATGAATACAGGACGTTTCGGCAATCGACCGGGCGGGCCCGAATCGGAGACAATACGGAAATGAGCAAGAACAGCGGCAAGGATAAAGCAAAGAGCGCGACGGCCAACAAAACCATCGCGTTGAACAAGCGTGCCCGCCACGAGTACCACATCGAAGACCGCTTCGAAGCCGGCCTGGCCCTGCAGGGCTGGGAGGTGAAGTCGATCCGTGCTGGCCGCGGCAACATCGTCGACGCCTACGCCTACGTGAAGGATGGTGAGATCTTCCTGATCGGCGCGCAGATCACCCCGTTGATCCAGGCCTCGACCCATGTCGTGGCCAACGACCGGCGCGATCGCAAGCTGCTGCTGCACCGGAGCGAAATCGACAAGCTGGTGGGCAAGGTCGAGCGCGATGGCTACACGATCGTGCCCACCGCGATGTACTGGAGCAAGAACAAGATCAAGCTCGAAGTCGCGCTGGCCAAGGGCAAGCAGACCCACGACAAGCGCGATGCCGCCAAGGACCGCGACTGGGCGATCGAGAAGCAGCGCGTGATGCGTCGTGGTAACCGCGACGCATGATCACTCCCATCGGCGCCATGGTGACTGCCAGCGCCGATGAAACGCGCACGTTGTGCGCGCGCCTGCTGGCCTTCAACCAGGCCCACGGCGGCGATTCATTCGATGAGACTCCAGTCCGCCTGGCCTGGCATGACGAGCACGGCGCGCTGCGCGGCGGTGTGCTGGCCGACGTCTGTGCCGGCTGGCTGCAGGTGCATGTGCTGTGGGTAGACCCGGAACTGCGCGGGCAAGGCATCGGCCAGCGGCTGCTGGCGGAAGCAGAAGCCGTTGCGCACCGCCATGGCGCCCGCAGCGTGATGCTGGATACCTTCGACTGGCAGGCCGAAGCCTTTTACCTGCGGCAGGGCTACACCGTATATGGGCGACTGCCCGACTGCCCACCCGGTCATGAGCGGATCTACCTGCGCAAACCATTGCCTGGTTCCTGGCCGCAGCGGCTGTAGAAGCCGGCGGTCGGTCACCCCGCCAGCATGCCCTGCCTGCGCATCCGCGGCGCCAGCGCCGCGTGCATCACCGCCAGGTGCATCACCACCGCCAGCTCCGGCGCGTAACGGTCATCGCCCGAGCGCCACTGTTGGGCCAGGTTCGCGGCATCAGCCGGCAGCAACGCCAGCAGCTGGGCGTCGTCCAGTGCATCGGCCGCGCCCTGCAGCTGGCGCGCCATCTGTCGCGACTGCCACACGTGCACGCCAATACTGAGACTGGCCAGCGACATCAGCACCACGGCCAGCCCGTGCTCGAACCACTGCGACAGTACTTCTGGCCCCCACAGCAGGGCCGCCAGCACTGCCAGGCCCGGAAGGCGCCAACCCAGCCAATGGATGCGACCGCGCTGCGACCAGTGCACCACCACCGCACTGGCGACCAGTGCCGCCGCGGCCGTGGCCGGCAACTCAGTCACCCAGGTCGCTGCGAGCAGCACCGCCAGCACCGCCCAGACCCAGCCCGGCGGCAACGCGCGCCGCTGGTAATCGGCACCGACCGGCCCGATCAGCTGTCGCAGGCTGCGTTGTTGGCTTGCATCGGTCACCCACAGTCTCCGTGTCTGTCCTGGCCCGGATGGTCGTCGCCAGTGTGTCGCAAATTCGTGCCCACGAAGTTAGCAATCCGCTATGACAGGCGCTCTACAACAAGTTGCGGATTGACAAGACGCGTGGGCGGCGACTGCGCTCACCCCGCTGACAGATCCTTGCTGAGGAACACCCTGCAGGTACCGGTCGGGTCGCAAGGCACCCGACCGAATTCGGTCCATCCGTGCTTCACATAGAAGTCCGGTGCCTGGAAGCTGAGGGTGTACAGCACGCCGGAACGGCAACCGCGCCGGCGCGCTTCATCCTCTGCGGCCTTCAGCACTCGCGACCCCAGCCCGTTGCCGCGGTAGGCCGCTGGCAGATGGAACAGATCCACGAACCACAGGCCCAGCGAAGTCCGCCCGGTAAGGCCTCCCACCACCCTGCCACTGGCTGGATCGGTGACCAGTACCGCCAGCGTGCGCCGATCGGCGTAACCGGCAGCGTCAAGATTGAACTGATCCAAGCCAGCTCCAATCACCTCCAGCGCTTCGTCGCTGGGTGCATCCGTTACTGCAACGTCAAGCGTCATGGCGTCCTTCCACTGGTTCCACTTCAGGAATCTGGATGCTATCAAGCCTGCCCGCCCCTACGCCGGCCCGCTCCAACCTTCGGCGCTATTGCGGCCTGACTTGAGCACAGACCGATGCCGCTGCCTTCAACAACGGATCGGCCTACAGCCCTGGTGCAGGACCTGTTGCCGGGAACGCTGCCGCGAGGGCCTTCGCCGCACGGTCTGCATGTGGCTGGATGTACCAGGACGATTCAGCCGACAGCATGCCACCGCGCACCTCATGCTCGAACCGATACTGTCCCCAGTAGATCGCCAGGGGCTCTTCAAGGGCGTTCAACGGGTTGCGTAGCGTCAACGCGGCTGGACAGAGCGCGGCAAAGGCTTCGGCCAATACCTGGCGCTGCGCCGGCGGCTGCCAGGCAGAAAGAAAGTGGCTGTACTCGTGCATCACGATCGGCGCCCAGTCTTCTCCGGCATCGAACGTCGAGAACAGAAAGATGTATCCGCCCCGCAGCTTTGCCTGGGTCTGCGCCGCCTCCGGCCACCACAGGAAGCGCACCTGGAACGTGGGTGCAGCATCGACATTGAAAAAGGCCCTCATCTGGCCCGCGAGCTCTCCGACCCGCCAAGACCCCAGTTGCCGGACAAGCTCGTTCTGCTGCGCACTGAAAGGCATCTGCCCAGCCAACAGCTGCCGCGCACGCGGGACGAAGCGTGCGTAGTACTGCCGCAACAGCACTTGATCTCCCCGGCTCTGGTCAGCAATCGCTGCCTCCGCGGCGATATCGAATGAGCCTGCGACCAGGAAATGGCCGGCATAAGGATCCCCGTCACGGGTATCCGCGCCAGCGAACAGCCGGTCGGCAAGCGCGGCCGTCGCCTCATGGTCCTGTGCCAAGGCAGAAGTGCGCCGGCGGAAGGCCGCGTAGGCGGCGAGCAGCGCGCGGTCCCGCCCGTCCAGACCAAAGCGCTGCTGCCAGGCCTTCTGGTAGAGCGACGAGGTGTATCCCGGCAACCAATCCGGCAGGTTGTCGAGCAGATTGAACAGGTCCAGCGAAGGGCTGTAGCCCACCTCCACCGTCGGGCGCGGAGATTCAGTCGCTGCGATGGGCCACGCCTGCATCGCCAGAACGGCTGCGGCAAGCGCACCTGCCCATCCCAGCCGCATCTTGCCGGGGCTGACGGAAACGGCCATGAGACCCCCGTGGAGTAGCGTCCGGAAATTCGAGCACGGCTTCCCGAGGGATGGCAACGTGCCAAACAGCAGGGGGCCAGACGGTCACCCGCGTGACTGTTCAGGAAGATTGCCGTAACATCCGTGTCGTTGGGCAGGGTCAGTGTCAGCTTTTTTGCCGGCATTGGCCCCAAAGCCTTGCAATGCTTGAAGAAACCGGGGGTGCATTGTCCCCGTGGCGCCATCGGCGCCGGTTTCTAAGATGCAGAAATAATGAAGCCCATCAATGCCTTAGCTTGATGGGCTTTTTCGTTCATAGCTGCCACATGGGCAGAAATGGGCATGCGTTGGCAGCAACTTGCCAGCTTTCTTGCCAGCTTTTGAAGCTGGCAACCCGCACCACTCACTGCGCGGGCGGCGCACCGAGCTGCTGGTTCTCGTCCTCGAGCTGCTTGATGGTCTCTCCCATCAACCGTTGGAGATTGCCGTGAAGCCGCTCAGCTTCGCGCCAAAGATCCCATGCTTCGGTAGCCGAATCTGCACGCAGCGCCTCCCAAAAAGCACCCATAAACATGTTGAGTTGGCCCGCAACATCTGCAGTATGAAGTCGCACCGATAGAGGCGATAGTTCAGCCGCCAAGCGGTTTAACTCAACATCCAAATATGAATCAACAGTCGCCCGATACCAGCCCTCTCCTTCCGGTCGAGCATGGGTTTTCGCAACTCGCATGTTTCTGCCCGCTTGCAGCAGATTGACTACGATCTTCTGTAATGCGATCAGATTCGCCCGCTCTGCATCTACTCGCCGTGACCGGAGTTCATCCCAGCGAAGCTCCCTGCGGAGAGCAGCTTCTGCCTTGCGCCGGCTCTTCTCGGTGACGTAATCCTGGAACCACTTCAACACGAAGCCTAGGATCAGCGTGATCACGGGCACCAGCCACTTCCAATCGAAGGCGCCACCTGCGGCTGCAGTAGTCGCCGGCGTAGCATTCGCGGCCGCCACGAAAAGAGCTTCCAGCATATTCAGATCCCCTGTGTCCTCAGGCTATCTTGCCTGAACGATTTGCTGAATTGATCAAATCGCCGATTTGAGCAAACCGGCGCTGCAGCGCCCATGCAGACTACTCGCCTTCCATTCGAGGAAATGGCGGCTTCAAGGCGTCCCTGGCCAGACGATTGCCCCGGATCGCATTTCGCCACTCCACGATCTTTGCCACGTCGTCCCGCAGCCTCGCCTCGTGCCTCGTCACCCAGAGCTCGGCGCCGGCGCGGCCCTGCTCGTAGCTGGTGCATTTCCGACATGGTCCGCTACCAGGACCATGCCGATGTCGATCAAGGTGCGCGACCCAGATGCCATCATCGACACGCTCGGTCATGGACAAGACCCAGACGCCCTGGCAGGCAATCACAGTCAGGGGATCGTCCGGCCTGCTGGCAGAGCGTGTGGTCCAGTAGAAGGAGTCGGCAAGCGGCATGGGCGGCAGGATACGAATGGCGGTCGCAGCGGCTGCGATTGTGAGCAATCTAGTGCTCTATCGCTCGCGGGAGGCGTCTATGCCGTTTCTGCGAATGGCTCCGCCACCGCGACCAGCATCTCCATCGCGGTTGCCGGTGGTACCTGGTCTTGGCCTCGCTGCAGAAACCCCGTCCAGTCTGCACCTACCAACTGCACGAGCTCCGGCGGGGACACGGGGATGCAACGCATCGGCCAGTACGGCAACCTGCGCTGACCCACACGACCGCGGGCGATCTCGATCAGGTTGCAGTGGCTCGTCGCGCCGGCCGCCCTGGAGAATGCAACATCCAGCCCGTCCGACGGACCCTCCATATAGCTCAGGAACCTGCGCCCGTCGAAGAGAGTCACCCCGGTGACGCCGGCCTGACGGTTGAATTCAGACGCATTCCCCATGATTTCAGACAGGCGACGGCCGCCAACCCCATCGCACGCTTCACTCACCAAGACCACGGCCCGATTTGGCACGGCACGCACTCCTGAACATGGACCCAGAATGCAAGCCGTGGAAGTGTTGAAGATGCGTCTAGATCGCGGGCATCCGGTGACAGCTTCCTGAACTGCTCAGGCTGCCAGCCGGTGCTCGTAGAAGGGGTGCCGCTTGTCGTCGAAAATCCGGTAAAACGCGTCCAGGTCTGCCGGATCCGGATTGAGCCAAGCGTCGACATGCTCGGGCTTGATGTTGATGATCGTCCGATCGTGACCTGCCGCGGCGACCTCGGGCTCGGGATCGTCTGTGATCGCGGCGAAGGACAACAGGTCCGGCTCTTTCCCTGCGGGGTGGGTCCAATGCGACCACAGGCAGGCCACCAGCATCGGTTCGCCGGTTCGCCGGTGCGCGGGGTGAACTGCACCACCTGGTTATTGCCGTCCGGACCTTCCACGTTCTCGTAGAACGTCTCCACCACCATCAGCCCGTGGGTGTGGCCGAATGCCGGCACCCAGAATTTCTCCAGGCTATCCCGGCGCGCGTTGTAGGTGCCCGGGAAGCGCTGGTCATAGTTCGCAGGCTTCCCGGCCAGGCGGCACTGATAACGCATGGGTTTGATGACCAGCTTGCCGCCCTCGGAAATGATCACCGGGGCGTAGACCCCAGGGAAGATCCGGCTGTCGCGGTCCTTTGGTTCGGACCGCTTGAGGTCGGCCAGCTTGGCCAGGGCACGTTCGATCTTGTTGCCGGCGATCCGAACGTCCTCCCGGGCCTTCTTGGTCTCCTTCACCTGCAGCGCGCGCTCCGCGTCCACCAGGCGTTTCCGGTTGGCGAACAGCTCCTGTTCCAGGATGGCAGCCTCGGCCTGGTTCCACCGCTCCACCTCAGCCCATACCGCCAGCTCGGCCGGGCTCGCTCCGGCGCGGAACGCGTCATCCATCGCCTTCGGCGTCTTCGGCCGCTTCTTCCCCGGGTCGTGAGCGTACAGCGTTGCGAACTCCTGCAGGGACAGCGTGGCGCCGGTCATGCGGACCAGCTTCTGGTAGGCAGCGGTGATCTGGGCGGAATAGCACATGGCCGAATTTCAGCACACTGCCTCCAAGGCGCGGTGAGGACATTCTCACGACAGAGCCATCCAGAAATCATAGCGGCTCATGCCCTCTCTCAAAGCTGCTGACGCCAGACTTCGCATTCACCGCATTCATTCACGACAACTTGCCGCCACCAACGATTAGCGCCTCTGCCAATGCAGCCGCCTTCTCCTTCCTTTTACCGAAGGACGCGTCGAGTACGTATTCAAAAATCTCAAAGCAATCTAACAGCGCGTTGCGCTCAACGTCGCCACCATGAGATCCCAAATTTCCAACCACCCGCAACGCATTGAAGATTGTCTTATGGACAGCATCACCCTCTTCAAACAACCTAATCCTGGAGTTCAAATCAAGGTATCTTTTAGAATTATTCCGCTTCCGCGGAACTTGGAAATGATCCAGAAGACATTCCAATGCCGCTCGAAGGTGATTTGCTGAGGATCGGCGATCTGCCCAATAATTCCAGCTGGCTTGCCGGAGGCTCTTAACCACAGACTCTGGAACGCCGTCGGGCACTCTCACAATAGACAGCGGCGGATTGAAACACTTTGGATCCAGAAACCATTCCCATTCAGAAGGACCAATAGGCGTTCCGTCGTCTTCAATATCGCCCGGGTTATTCGACCAAGAAACATCTCCCAACACAGCCACAACTTCACCACAAGCCTGACGATCACAGATCAACATCACGTTGAACTTTGAAACTTCATGATCAGGATCCCACCAATCCTCACCAGCCTGCAGTTTCGAGTATTCGGCCTCAAACTTCTGGAGCGTCTCCCGCCTCGCCATGAGAACTCCGGCCCCACATGTCGGGCACGGAAAAGCTGGAAAATTTCCTTCGAAATATGATCCCCACAAGATACTACGATAAGCGTCCATACCCTACATATTCCCATTACTCTTCGATCAATAGATTCTGATGAAAGAATGAAAAATATTCAATCAGCGTTTGCTTGAAGTAGATCCCCCATCAGTCTAAGGGCAAGCCTCTCGCGATCTGGGTCACGCTGATCAAAGGGACCGCCGAAGCGGCCCTTCTAGATCATAGATCCGCAAGTCCCAGCCTTCTCCGTAAAGCTGCGACGAGCACGATTGAGGTCCGCACCAATGCATGTTGGTCGCGGGTCAGCTGGTCATACATCTCCAGCAGCTCCGGGGGAATCTGCCCCACGCGGCCTGCCTTGAAGGCCTCCATCGACACCACCTGAGCCTTATGGCGCTCCCCTTTTGTGGTTGAGGCTGATCACGCGTCGGCAATCTCGCCCTGGAAGCTGAAGTTCTGAGAACAGGAACTGGATTTACTGCGGCCACTGGAGACGGTTGCGCCGTAGTTGACGGCGCTCATCGTGCTGGCAGCCAACTGGCTCGAGATCTGCGCCTTCGCGCGCTGGATCTCGCCCGACTGGGACAGCAAGCCGAGCATCTGCTGGATCCGCATCTGCGCGTGCTGCAGCTGGGCCTCGACCGATGCTCGCTCGCGCGCGAGGCCGAGCTCGAAACTGCGGTCGGCGGCCGCTGAAGCCACTTGCTCCACGCCTGCATCGGCGCTGTAAATACGAGCCTTCGCGTCGAAGGCTTGGCCCACGGCCGCCAGGCGAGCACGTTCACCGCTCAGGGTGGCGTCCCAGCGGGCGATGCCGGCGCGCCAGACGTCCAGGTTCACACCGTGCTGCGCCATGCGCAGGCGCTCCGCCTCGAACTGCATGTTGTTGCTCGCCGCCCAGGCATCCACGCGCTTGGCGTTGGCATCGACCAAACTGCGATACAGGTCCGCCCGCTTGCCCTCTCCCTCTACGCTTGCCGTGTAGCCCTGCCATTCGGCGACGTGGGCACGCCAGCGCGCCTCGTAGGCGTCGACCTGGGCGCGGTACTTGTCGATGCCGAACCGATTGATGTCGGCTTGGACCTTCACCGCCTCCACTCGGGTGCGGTAGAAGTCGGCCAGGGTAGTCACGCCACGAAGCTGGGACTCGTACAGGCGCACCCGCTGCTCGTTGATTTCACCCCGAGCGCGTTCGCCTTCGATCTGGGCGCGGAAGACCTCGACCTTGGCCAGCTCTGCCTGGATGCGATCCCGCAGGACCTGGGCATCAGTCTGGTAGGCCTGCAGGCGCGCGTTGAAGACCGAGATCCTGGCATTCAGCACTGCGATGACGGTCTCGCGCTGGAACGTCGCCGCCTGCAGCAGCACCTTCTGCTCTTCGGTGGCCATGACTACCGGCCGTTTGGTAGCGGGAGGTGGATTCGAACCACCGACCTCGTGGTTATGAGCCACGCGAGCTGCCGGACTGCTCTACCCCGCAAACAAGAAGGCCGCTGATCGACCAGTGGACTCCCACGTCCTGGTCAATCAACGGCCTTTGAACTGAGGCGCCCATAAGAACGCCCACTGTAGGAATTCAAACCTACTTTCGGTTCCCGAGGCAACTGCGGTTCCTCATGAGGAAGAAATCTTCCTCATGAGGAACAACTGAGGTCAGCTAGATTAACGTTGCGCCTTCATCATGGCGAAGTCCTTCAATGCGGCCTCCGCCCTTTCGACGGCAGACTTCAAGGCAGCTGCCGCTGGATCAGTGCCCTCCCCGCTTGCCTGAATCCAAGATTCGGATTCGCTCAACTTCTGGAAGGCATTGTCGTAAGCAGCCACGTTCTGGTCGGATGGAAATCTATCGAGCAAGGCTGCTTGGCGGATAACCCATGCTTGGCGCTGTGCTGCATTCGTTGCCTCATGACGAACGCGACGGAGTACGGCCAGGACATCTTCAACACCAGCTGCGGCCTCCTGCCCGAGCACGGCTCTCACACGGTAACGAATCGCTTCCAGCTGAGTAGCAGTCTCGGCGTGCATCTGGTACCGAACCTCAACGACACCGAAATGCTTCCTTCTCTCGAACGCTTCCTCGGACTCGTTCTCTCCGCGTTCGACCTTCCTCATTTCAGAGGTAAAAATCCAGGCCTGTCGCATGTGGTCGATCACGTCTCGTAACCGATAGACCAAGCTCAGTGCTTCCTCCGCAAGGACTTGGTGCCTGGTTGCCTGTAGCTGCCTCCGCCATGCATTGACCCCAATCAAGGCCGCGCCGGCCGCAGCGATTGCGGAGACGCCTTGGAACATTGAACCCACTGCGGCCCAGTCGACGTCGAGCGCCCAGCACCCCATGCTCTCCCCCTTGCGGCAGACGCCGCGCCTTCCATGAAGGCACGGTATGCGCCCCCCCCTAACAAACCTTAACAAATGTGATAATCCCGGCCAATACAGGGAGGATGTCGCAATGGTTGAGACCGTACTCGGGATGACGGATCTTCAGATCAAGCTGGTTACTGCCGCTGGCCAGCTCGCACTGGCGGGCATGGTCGCCTACGTCGCCTGGAAGCAATGGCGGACAGCACGCAACAAGCTGATTGCGGACTTGTTTGACCGCCGATACGAGCTCTACAGCCGCTTTCGCGAGCTCATTCAGACAGCAATAGTCGGTAGCCTTGAAGAGATGAATGACGCAATTATCGAGATCATCATGCTGAAGCATGAAATGCGTTGGGTCTTCGGAAATGAAGTCGTTCAAAAGCTTGATCAGCAAGTCATTTCGAAGCTTACGCCTATGGCTCTTGCCAGGGCCAACGCGAAATCATCAGAAGGCGAACTGTACCGACAGCACGTCGCTGACTACCGGGAAGCAAGAGATCGCGCGGACGCAAGCACACGATTCATCCCCGCGATCTTTGAAGACTCCTTGACCCTCCGTCACTAGCGCCACAACGCCTTACGGAAGCCGAGCCTGCCACCGTGAAGCGCTTCCTGCAGGACAGCGCTGGCGCACTTATGGGCCTTAATGTAGTTGCTCTTGCGCATCTTGGCTGACTTGGCCAAGCCGGCGAACGGCTGGCGCCGCTCAGGCCACACCAGTTCGTGGGCTGCGTCGTAGATAACCAGGCGCAGGCGCCAGCGATCGGCGGGCTTGCCGAGGTCCAACGGTCGCGGTCGCATTGCACGCACGTCCTTGGCCACCTGACGGTAGGCAGCCAGCGACAGCTTCGCGACCGCAGCGGGGCCCATCCTCGTCGCTACGGGAAGCGCGGTGTGCTTCTCCAATGGGTTGCGCATGTAGCCGACCGCGCCGGCGATGTCGCTGCTGCCCAGCGGCGGCAAGGTGCTGCGCCCCTCAACCGGAATGCGGTAGCTCCCGCCGACCAGCAGGCGCGACAACAGCTCCAGGACGTCGCCCTTGCCCTCGTCATCGAATCCATCCGGGGCTGCTCCCCGGCGCCGCAGGCCTGCGCTATCGTCCACCGCCGTAGGAAGAACCGGTGCACGGCGGCACCAGGCATCCAGCGCCGCATCCAGCGCGCCGGCGGGATCCGGACCAACGAACACGGCTGAGGATGCCCCGCAGCTGCAGCACTGGATCTGTGCGCCGCGTGGGAAAAGGCCAGCCGGGGAGGTGCCGCACTGGCCACACTGGAGAGGCGCGGTGCTGTCGAACACGGCGCTTCGCGGCCCGCAGCGCTGGCACTGGAACTGTACGGGCTGCGACTCGCGGCCAGGCCAGCACACCTTGGCCTTTCCGTTGCAGTTGGCGCAGGAGGGTATTTTCACCCCCTTGAGGAACACCATTTCCAGCTGGCGCGCGGCTTCGAGCGCATTGGTGCCGACCGCAGCTTCATTCATGACGTCTGTTCCTGGATCTTCTTTGCAGCAGCTGCAGACCGAGTCCGGCGTGCGTGAGGTGCAGCTGCTGCAGCCGGCGATCGATGCCCTGAAGGCCCAGCGTGCCCACACCGCAACCGTTGGCGAGTTCGTCTTCCACGATCCCAGGACCAATGCCCGGTGGGGCTCAGACCAAAGCATCCGCGCCGGCGAATGGCAGCGCGCGCTGCGGAAGGCCGGGGTCCGGTACCGGTATCCCTATCAGATGCGCCACACCTTCGCCTCCCAAGCGCTCAGCGCCGGCGAGAACGTCATGTGGGTGGCGCGGCAGATGGGGCACCGAGACTGGACGATCACCGCCAAGAAGTACGGCCGGTGGATCCCTTCGATGGTCCCCGATGCCGGCGCGAAGGCAACGGCCGCTTGGATCCCGTCATCTCTCGTCTAGCGGGCTATTCTTAGCAATCTGAATGACCGGAGCATTGGAATGGACGGCGACTCAATTGATCCAGGAAATGGTGCGGCCCCACAGAAGAACTCCCCCGATGACGAGGACATGCTCTTCATTCGCTCTCCAGAAGAGTTCACATCACTTCTATTGGCGGGCTGGATTGTCGACGCTCGCAGCGGCGGCTTGGTTCGTGGCCGCCTTCACGAGGAGGGACACATCCCTATGGTCCAGCACGTGGGGCCCTTGGGTACGTTCCAGTTCATGGGTCTCATGGAGGGAGGCGAGTACATCCTGAGTACGGACGCAACTGCTGCTCACCGTGATCGTTTGATCGAGATCAACAGCGACAAGGCCCCCTGCGACACCCCGTTGCCTGAGCCACCCCCAGGCCGGGTAATAGAAGCATCGGCAGAGCCCCACGACAGGTTCTTGCTGATCGAACATCAGTTCATCATCAACCGTGTCTCCACCCGACGACATCTGGCGGAGCTAGTCGCGCTCAACGCCCCACATCGGTACTACCGGGGTCAATATCTGAGCGACGAGGTGGTTCACTACCTGAACAGCCATCCTGAGCTCGGCGACGGGCCGCCGAGTAAGTGAGGCTTACGCGTGACTGTTCAGGAAGATTGCCGTACTATTCGGCTCGTTGGGCAGGGTCGGTGCCAGCTTTTTGCCAGCATTGCCCCCAAAAGCCTTGCAATACTTGAAGAAACCGGGGGTGCATTGGTTTCGACGGGGGTTGTGAAGTCGCCTGGCGCATGCCGAGGGGGTAGCTTTCCTCGTAAATCCAGCTGCAAAACTCTAGTTGCCAACGACGACAACTACGCTCCGGTCGCTCTCGCAGCCTAAAAACTGCGGTGCGTGACCTTCTGCCGACTTAGGCGGAGCCTCGAAACTGCTTGTGTCCATGCTCGCAGCGTAGAGTCATTATCATGGAATCGCGCTGGGCGGCTGCCTGTCAGTCCGGCACTAGAACACAACAGGCTGGTTCCCGGGTGCGCTTTGCACACCGTGCTGCTCGGGGATGAGATTCAACGGTGAGCTAAGCATGTAGTGCTGGGGATGGAGTGCCTTCGGACGGCGGTTCAATTCCGCCCACCTCCACCAACGAACGGTCCGTCAAGGACCGGAGAAGCCCGGAAATTCCACCAACGTGGGTTTCCGGGCTTTTTTATTGGCTGCTCTACGTCGCTACGAAGTTCGACGCCGCGGCGCAATCGCGGTCCGATGCCGTCAAGCAATGTCGGCACCGCGCATCTTCTCTCGCTTTCGACATCACTAAATCACTTCAGAATTTTCCCACCCTCTCCTTGGGGGGGATGTGTCCGCGAAGCCGTTCGTCCTTGGTCGCCATCAAGAGGAGACCACGGGACACCTGCACCCTTCACATCAAGCCGCGCCCGAGAGGCTCGGCCTGTTCGACATATCTTTCACAAAGGAACTGTATCCATGCGTACGTCGCTTCGGGTTTCCCTTGCCAGCGCCATCGCCCTGGTCCTGGCCAGCGCCCCCGCCTTCGCCCAACCCACCGAACGGGTATGGACGCGAGGCATGGCCAGCAACGAGCAGTACAGCAGTTTCATCGTCAAGTACCGGGACGGCAGCAGCAAGCGCGTCTCCGCCACCACCGCGCAGGATGCGCTGAAGAAGCGCCTCGGCGTCCAGCAGCGCAGCAAGCGTTCGATCGGCAGTGCACCGCCAGCGGCCGCGTCCGTGACCCATCAACGCCGCATGGGCGGCGGGGCCGACGTGGTCACCACGGACAAGCCACTGGACCTTCCGGAAGCGCAGATCCTGATGCAGCGCATCGCCGACGATCCGGACGTCGAGTATGTGCAGCCGAACTACATGATGAGCGCGTTCGCCACACCGAACGATCCGCGCTACGGCGAGCAGTGGCACTACAGCAATCCGACCAGTGGTGCGCGCCTGCCGGCTGCGTGGGACCGCTCCACCGGCCAGGGCGTGGTGGTGGCTGTGGTCGATTCGGGTTATCTCAACAACAACGACCTGCAGGCGAACCTGTTGCCGGGCTACGACATGATCTCGTCCACCCGCCCGTTCAGTGATTGGCAGTGCATCATCGGGGGGATGAATCCCGGCTGTGGTGGCTCCGACGATGGCGATGGACGCGACGCCGATGCCTTCGATGCTTCGGGCATTGCACACGGCACCCACGTCGCTGGAACGGTCGCTGCGGTCACCAACAACCAGATCGGCGTCGCCGGCGTGGCCTACAACGCGAAGGTCGTGCCGGTGCGCGTACTCGGCAACCAGGGCAATGGCGGTTCCGCCGACATCATCGACGGCATGCTCTGGAGTGCCGGCATCAACGTGCCCAACGTCGCGGCCAATGCCAACCCGGCAGAAGTCATCAATCTCAGTCTGGGCGGCCGCCGGGCCTGCTCGCCGGCCGAGCAGGATGCAATCGACGACATCACGGCGCAGGGTACGATCGTGGTGGTCGCCGCCGGCAACAGCAATCTGGATGTGTCCGAGTTTGCTCCGGCGAACTGCAAGGGCGTGATTGCGGTTGCCGCCAACGACCAGGGCGGTCGTCGTGCGTTCTACTCCAACTACGGCGCAGGCATCCACATCACCGCACCCGGTGGTGAAACCTGGTCCTGCCGCGCGTCCGTCGGCGAGTTCCTGCCGCTGGCCACGCCGCCGAACCAGACCAACTGCGCACCGACCCGCCAGCATCCGGCACAGGGCATCCTGTCCACGGTGGGCAACAACGCCTTCGACTTCATGTCAGGCACCTCGATGGCGGCGCCCCACGTCGCGGGCATCGTCGCGCTGATGCAGGCCGTGGCGCCGGTGCCCAAGACCACCGACCAGGTCAAGGAGATCCTGCGTCGAACCGCGCACCCAATCGCGGCAGCAAACTGCCCGGGGGGTTGCGGGCCAGGCATCGTGGACGCGGCGGAAGCCGTGAAGGCGGCCAGCAACTGATGGCATGGCGCAGCGGCCCGGCAAGGTCGCTGCGCCCTCCTCCGCTGCTCAGTTCACATCCACCTGCAGGCGGCACCGCTTCACCAGCAGCATCCCCAGCATCGGCGCCAGCGCGAATGTGGCAAACAGCCACCGGGCCGCATGGGCGGTTCCCTCGGCTCCACCCGGATCGATCAATCCCGCGGCATTGGCGACCATGCCGGCAAGCGCTGCCCCGGCCGCGGTGGCGAACAGCTGGATGGTGGTGATCGACGCACCGGCACGCTCCTGTTCCTCCGGCGGTGCAGAGGTCAGAACGCGTGTCAGCAGGTGCGGCCAGGCCAGGCCCACGCCGATCCCGATGACGGCCAGCGCCACGCAGATCGGCACCATCTGCAACCACGTACCGCTGCCCGCAGCCGGCACCCGCAGCGCCAGCCCGATCATGCCCACCCACCCCAGCGCCGGGCCGATCATCAACGCCCGGTCAACGCCACGTCCGCTGAAACCGGAGCCGACCAACGACCCGAGCGTCCAACCGGCCGCCATCAACGCCGCGAGGTAGCCCGCGGCAAGCGGTGATTGCTGATGCAGCACCTGCAGGAACAGTGGCACGAAGACCTCGCCGCTGGTGATCATCAACACCAGCAGCGACATCAACCCATACAGCGCGGCCAGCGGCGAGCGGAACCGCAGAGCGCCGGCGGGAAGCAGCGTCTGCTTCGCGCGGGACTCGATCCTCACCAGCACCACTGCGAGGAACACGGCCACCACGATGCCGATGAAGTTGTGGACTGCGCTCGAGGATGTACTGCCAAGGGAGACGCTGATGACGGCCAGGGTCAGCAGCAGGATCTGCAGCCACGGGACGGAAGACCTGGCGGTCGCTGAAGACGATGCCTCCCTCTGCGGAAGAACCTTCGACGCCAGCAGCGCGAACAACACGGCAACCGCGGTGACCGACCAGAACGCGGCCCGCCATACACCCCATTCGGCGAACACGCCGCCCACCGCGGGCCCGATCAACGTCGCCACGCCCCACATCCCCGAAACCAGGGCCATCGCGCGCGGCCAGAGCGGCTCTTCGAACGCGAGCCGGATCATGGCGTAGGCCAGCGCGAACAGGAAGCCGCCGCCGACACCCTGCACCAGCCGTCCCACCAGCATCATCGGCATCGAGGTCGCGAGCGCGCAGATCACCGCACCAGCTGCGAAGATGAGCGCCGCCAGTGCGTAGCTTCCCCGAGGCCCGGCACGCTCAAGCAGCTTGATCGACAGTGCCGACCCCAGGATGGACGCGACCACGAAGAGCGTGGTGTTCCATGCGTAGAGATCCAGGCCGCCGATGTCCTCCACCACGGTTGGCAACATGGTGGTGGCGATGTAGACGTTGACCGCATGCAGTGCGACACCTCCCGCCAGGGCAAGTGAGCGCACTGCATTGCGGCCGGACAGGAGATCGCCCCAGCGGGTGCCGGGAACGACGATGCCTTGCTGTTCCATTTTCGTTCAAACCTATGATTCATGACCTGCAGCCCAGGATTCACATGCAGGAAAAAGGGAACTGCCTTATAAAACCTCATGTAATGATGAGGTCAAGGAACCCGGCCATGAAGATCGATGTCAGCGTTCCGCTTTCCGTGGGCGAAGTCGCGCGTCGCAGCGGGGTCAGCATTGCCACCGTGCACTTCTACGAAGCCAAGGGACTGATCCATGGCTGGCGCAACAACGGCAACCAGCGCCGCTACCGCCGCGACGTGCTGCGACGTATTGCCGTGATCAAGGTCGCACAGCGGGCAGGCGTTCCTTTGGCCACGATCAAGGTCGCGCTGGATGAACTTCCGGCCGAACGGGCGCCCAGTTCGAAGGACTGGGCAAGGCTGTCCAGCAACTGGCGTGACATGCTGAACGAGCGCATCCGCAGCCTGGTCCAGCTGCGCGACCAGCTCGACGGCTGCATCGGCTGTGGTTGCCTGTCACTGAAGGACTGTCCATTGCGAAACCCTGGCGACCAGTTGTCACAACGCGGCGACGGTGCCGTATTGCTTGAATCGGACGACGGCAGCCGGGACGGGCCATGATCCATGGCTGCACGCGGCACTGACCGAAACATCGCACAATGAGGCGGCACCCTCCCGCATTGCTGCCCACTACCTACAGAAGGATCTGCGATGAGAACCGTGATCATAACCTCTGCCCTGCTCCTGGCTGCTTTCGCCGCGGCCCCGGCTGCGCACGCGGCTGCACCCGCCATCGCGCCGCCCGGCACCGCAACACTCGAAGCCCTGCTGGCCTGCAAGGCAGGTTCGAACTTCAGCGAGGCCGAGGCCATCGATGCCCTGCAGGCAGCCGGCCTGGCCAGGAAGCCTGGTGGCACGTTCGAGCCGGAAACCACGCCAGTCGCCCTGTTCGGCGGTACCGTCACCGATGCCGATGTGAATGTCGCCGAGGGCGAGAAAAGCATCTTCGTCTACTTGAACGGTGTCGACCCCAAGCGCCTGGCCAAGACCTGGTCGGTGACCGCGGTCAACGAATACGCCAACACCGAAGCACCGTCCTACGTGAAGCGCATCGACAAGCGCCACACCCTGCACGTCATCGCGGGTGACGACTATGAGGGCTATTCCGCTGCGGTGAAGTGCCAGATCACGCCGTAGTGGCCTGATCCGTGCTGGAGCCAGCGCCGTATTCGCTGGCCGAAGGCTGCGTACGCCTCGGGAAAGCGGGCCGACAGTGCCCGCTCTTCCGGCACGATCTGCCACAGGTTGATGTACAGCGCGAACAGCGGCGCAACCAGCAATGCGGCGAGGTTCTTCAGGTACAGCCCGTTGAAGTGATAAAGGCCTACGGCGATGGGCCCGGAATCCGTGACAGCCGCGACCGTTGCAACTACCAGGCAATACCCACAACGGTCCGGAACACGCAGGGGCAGCCACCTGACAGCCCTTCGCTCCGGGCCTGTTGTGGGTATGCCAGACGCTCAGCGCTTCGAGCTCACCCTCCAGAGTTCGTAAGGCCCTTCGGTCATGATGCATGTTGCCCGGCTGTCCGCAGCAAGAGTGTCAACCGCAGTGCGCAGAATCCGATCCCGCTCCTGGCCACCTGCCGAACCGGGTGAGCGGACGATGAGGTATTGAGCAGCAATGTCCTCCAGAAATTCCAGCGTGTGCTCCGGGGTATCAACCAGGCCGGGGCGTGTCAGCGCAATGATGTCGATGGGCTCGTACCGGACTGGCAACCAGAAGCCCTCCCCGCCCACATCCCCCACAGCACGCGTGCGCGGCGCCTCCAGGGAAAGCCGCTGGGCCATTCTTTCCAGGCCGATGTCGCGCCAGGCTGCCGCACGTCGCGCAGCCGTATCCAGCATGGGGCGATCAAGACGTGTATCGAAGGCCCGGGTGCCAGGCCCCCACGCGCCCGTCACAAGACACATCAACGCAGATGCCACCGCGATCGAGAAAATCAGGGCACGCACGACTTGGCTCACGCCGGAGCAGGACTGCCACTTCCACAGTGTTTGCTGGAGAAGGAAGCCAGCAAACATCAACAGGCCCAGCAAGGGAGTGATGAAGTAGTTTCCATCCGCACCCGATGCTTCGATATAGCGATTTCCCAGGAGCATCGGGAAGAACAGCAATCCAAGCAGAAGCACGGGAACAGCGCGCTGCCACGCGACTGGTCGCCGCCAACCCAGGATCACCGCCACCAATGGCAGGCCAAGCCATGCATTGCCCGTCCACAGGATCTGCAGCAGCGGATACTGCCGTGGATCGAACAGGTACGCCAACAGGGCTTTTCCTGGAGGCAGGTAGACAAGCAGATCACTGGTCGGCAGGCGACCTACGGGTGATTGCAGCGGCATGCCCCAGGCGGCAAAGAGATCAAGCGCGGCATTCGGCGCAACAATAGGCACCCCTGCCAACCACCATGTTCGCGCGGTGATCAGCCCCACCAGCACTATCACGCCAAGCAACACCCCTCCTGCAATTGCGGCAGCCGGCTGCCCCCGGTGAAACCGCTGGCGCCGCCACCGGACGAAGGCGGGAATCGCCAACAGGCCGATGGCCAGCGTGTAGGGAATATTGGACAGCCTTGCCTGACTCGCCAACAGGGACGCAGCCATCGCAATCCAGAGCCAACCGACACCGCCTCTGTTGCCGAGTCGAAGCACGGCCAACAGCGAGACAGCAAGCAGCAAGGCCGCCAAGGCGTCTCCCTTGGCCGTGATTGAAATGTTGGCGAACGCAGGTAGCGTTGCAAGCAGCGCGACAACGTGAGGTCGCAAGGCGCGGCCCACGCGCAGCTCACGCAGGACCTGTGACGCTACCCCAAGGGTGGCCAGCCAGCAGCCAATGCTCAAGCCGATGATGGCGGGAATGCTGCCGATGGCCGCCAAGGGGACCTGGAGCAGCTCAATCAGTTTCGGATAGTAGTGGACGGGCGCTACAAGACCTTCGCTACGGAATATGTTGCCACTTGCGATCAATGCGCGGTCTGCCGACAGGCCATACCAGTTGGAATCAAAATCCGAGGAAACAGACGCCTTCGCAAAAAGCACCAGCGTCAGAGTTGCGATCAAGGCCGTGACCGCCGGTGTACGCTCAGCGCCACGTCGAACGCCAGACAGCAGCATTCCTCCCAGCCACGGTCCACGCCGCAGGATCAACGCCCCGCCCAGTACCAGCGCGGTGAGCGCGGCGAGTGCCTGCATGGTCCCCACGCCAAGCAATGAAGCCATCCACAGCAGAAGCGAGCAGGCCACAAGGCCTGTCATGCCGACAATGACCTGTTGGGCCGGATCGCGTTGGCTAACACCCCCAGCCAGGGCAACAAGGCATCCGCCCAAGGCGAAGATGCCCTCCAGGTAGATGTAACTGGCCAGCATTGCCACATCCACACCATGGTGCCTGGCATACAGGGCCGACACAGCTGCGATACCTGCCCAGAGAGCGGGCCCCCGGATCAATTTCAGCGCCCCATACAAGGCGAAAAAGAGCGCTGATGCCTCCAGGGCACCCTGCCAGGCCGCTGGCTGCCTTACATGCCAGCCCCACACGCCGGGACCGACCAAGGACCAGATGGGAACCAGGATGAAAACCAGTACCAATGCGCTTGCAAGTACAAGCCTCCCGACGGGTGGTTTCACGCTTGCACTCGAAGGTTGGATGGGAGGGCGCAGATTACTGTCTGAAGCTGCGGGCGTCATCCACGGAACGCGAGGCCACCCGTGATACAGCCCAAGGAGTGCCAGATCACGCGGTGACGGCCTGACCCGCACTAGAGCCAGCGCGGTACTCGCTGGCGGAAGGCTGCGTATGCCTCGGGAAAGCGGGCCGACAGTGCCCGCTCTTCCGGCACGATCTGCCATCGGTTGATGTACAGCACGAACAGCGGCACGGCCAGCAGTGCGGCGAGGTTCTGCAGGTACAACATGGCACCTGCCAGGACAGTGGCCTGGCCCAGGTACATCGGGTTGCGCGTGTAGCAGTACACGCCGTGCGTGACCAGCACGCTCGACGCCGCCGGCCGCAGGGGGTTGACCGTGGTGCCCACGCGCCGGAAGACCAGCTTCGGCAGCAGGTTCAATACCACGCCAAAGGCCATCACCAGACCCGCAAGCAACTCCGGCATGGGTAGCTGCAATGCCCCGCCCGGCTGCCATCGGCTGCCCATACAGCCGATGGCGCCGCACAACAGCATCACAAGAGGCGGAGGAACACGGGTATCAAGCCATCCCATCGCAGCCCTGCATTCATCCTGTTCACCCCAGTGTCACACGGAAATGCCTGAATCGCCCGGTTGGCGGCACTTCCGCGCTCCAAACCGACCGCCCGGTATCTTCCGCTTTGACATGCCGACCGCTAGAGTGGCGCCACCGCGCAGGAGGATCGTATGGCAACCACGGGCTTGGGCTTCATCGGCCGCACGACCCTCATCATCACCGTGCTGCTCACCCTGGGCGGCTGCGCCACGTTGCGCCAGTTCGGGCCGTCGGTGCAGGTGGCCTCGGTCACGCCCGGCCAGTACATCGCCCTGAAACGCGGCGACATCCTGACCACCGGCAAGCTCAGTTCGGCCACCATGGAGACGCTGCGCGTGGCCGGCCTCGACGAAGGCGTCTGCGCCAAGCCCGGCCTGCCCTGCATCGAGGCCATGGAAGGCAGCATCGTAGTGCGCGAGGAGGACAAGCGCTCAAGCCTGGCCGAGCTGTGGCTGCAGTATGCGATGACCCTGCCCGCGCCCAAGCGCGAGTACTCCACGTCAGGCCGCGCCAAGAGCGCGATCACCGAACTGGATGCCGACTTCCAGCCGCGCCTGGACGCGTGGATGCAGGTCGCGCGGCAGGCCTACGCCTACCTGTTCTTCACCGAGCGCACGGCCAACCAGCGCGGTTTCGAAGACCGCCAGACCCAGGTGCGCGACTACTACAACCTGGCCGTGCAGGAAGCCTCGGTGCAGTTGTACAACGCCTTTGCCACCGGGCGCGTGCATGCTGAAGCCAGCCATTTCCAGCTGGGCCGCTGGACCTTCGTACTGGCGCCTTCAGGTGAGGCATCACCGCTGGATACGCGTACCCCCACCGAGCTGGTACCGGCGGCCTCGCTGTCGTTCACCGGCACGCTGCGCAGCGTGCATCGCCGCGATGGCTTCGGTGCCGAACTGGTGGCCGTGATGGAAGACCCGGCCGCCACCACGGCCGCCACGCCGCCGGCCACAACACCCACAACGCAGGCCACTACACCGGTCACGCAGAGCTGGAGCGAGATGCCGTCGCCATCGATGACGGTGCTGCTGCGCTTCTCCGGAAAGAACCTGTGGGAAGTACTGCACGACGACGAGCCGGAACTGGAGATCCACGATCCCTACCAGGTCACGGAAGTCACCCTGCATGGGCAGCAGGTGCCATTGGCCGCGAACTTCACCGCAGGCTACGCATTGTGGCTGGCGCGCTCCAATTTCAGCCACCAATCGCTGCGTTCGCTGTTTGGTGGCAAGGGCGGCATCGACACACCGCATCTGTACATGATGCAGCCCTACGACCCGAACCGCCGCGTGCTGCTGATGATCCACGGCCTGGCCAGCAGTCCGGAAGCCTGGGTCAACGTCGCCAACGAGCTGATGCGCGACGACGAGATCCGCCAGGACTTCCAGGTCTGGCAGTTCTACTACCCAACCAACATGCCCATCGCGATGAGCCACGATTCGATGCGCCACACGCTGGATGAGGTGTTCAAGCATTTCGACCCCAGCGGCAAGGCGCAGGCTTCGCATGACATGGTACTGGTCGGGCACAGCATGGGTGGCGTGATCGCGCGGCTGATGATCTCCTCTTCCGGCGATCATCTGGTCGACACCCTGCTGGAGACTGCGCAGATGACGCCGGCACAGCGTGAACTGCTGCGTACCAAGGGCGCACCGGTGCTGACCTTCCTGCCGGAGCCGGAAGTATCGCGCGTGGTATTCATCGCCACGCCACACCGCGGCACCGATGTGGCGGGCACCCGCCTGGGCCGCTGGATCGGTCGCCTGGTGCGGTTGCCGCTGACCGTGCTTGAAGACGTCGCCACCATCGCCAACGATGGCAAGATCGATCGCAACGACGGCAAGCACGGCTACCAGATGAACAGCATCCAGAATCTGGACAAGGACGATCCCTTCGTCCGCGCCGTGGCCGACCTGCCGATGTCGCCGAAGGTGCACTACCACTCGATCATCGCGCGCGCCAAGGCCGATGGTCCGCTGGAAAAGACCGACGACGGGCTGGTGCCCTACTGGAGCTCGCACCTGCCGCACGCGGATTCGGAGAAGGTGATCGTGTCCGGGCACAGCGTGCAGGAAGCCACGCCGGCCATCGTCGAACTACGGCGGATCCTGCATGAAGACATGCAGGAGCACGACCGGCAGAACAAGTAACGCGCAGCGTGGCGGCATCACGGCAGCGGCGCTCTGGCCGGCCGGGACACCGCCACTGCGGCAGGACCAGGATACTCAGCCTTGTCCGTCGGACGCAGCGTCGGTGATCAGCTGGGCCACCGCTACCGGCTGCGACGCCAGCGATGCATGACTGGCATCCAGCGTGATGCTGGCCCGTGGCTGCATGCGCGCCGCCATGCGCCGCTGGTTGTCAGGGTGGATCATGTGGTCCGCGCTGGAGACCTGGTACCAGCTCGGCTTGTGCCGCCACGCCGGGTCACTGACGGCATCACCGAATGTGCTCGCCAGCGGCGCCTTCTGGGTGACCGCCATCACCGTCGCCTCGTCGGCCTGCAGGTCCTGGCAGAAACTCTCGTGGAATTTGCCGGGCTGCAGCCACAGGTAGCCGTCGCTGTCCGGCGCCAGATTGGCCGCCGCCTGCGGCAGCTGTTGCTGGGTAATGCCGCCGGGACTCTCGCCCGCATCCGGCGCGAACGCGGCGATGAAGACCAGGCCGGTCACGTTGGGTTCGTTTCCGGCTTCGGAGATCACCGCGCCACCATAGGAATGACCGACCAGCAGCACCGGTCCCGGGATCTGGCGGATCATGCGCCGGGTCCGCTCTGCGTCGTCGGCCAGCGACGTCAACGGCAGTTCCACGGCATGCAGGTCGTGGAAGCCCCGGCGATCGAGCTCCAGGATCACCTTGGCCCAATGCGCGGCGCCGCCCCAGAAACCATGAACCAGAATGATGCTTGGCTTGCTCATCTTGCAGAACTCCTCACTTGGATGGGATGGTTGCCCGACAGCCACCAGCGCTGCCTGAAGCCACCCGACCAGACTACGGATCGCCCCTGCCAGCGGCGATGCACGGACTCCTGAAAACCATGCCAAGGCTCCACACCACCGAATCGCTTCAGGCCGGCTCCGACGCCTTGTTTGCGATCTTCCAGTCCTCGCGCATGCACGGCGGCGACATCATCCGCCACGTCGTGCAGCCCGGTGGATCCCGCATCGTGGCCGAGGGCCGCGGCTGCTTCCACTTCATCGAACAGGGCACGGCACGCCTGCATGCGGATGCCGCGGTGGTGCCACTGCAGACCGGCGAGCTGCTGTTGATGCCGCATGGCCGGACACATCGCATCGACTGTGCCGGCGACGCGCCGCAGCCTGCCCATCTGACCACGGCATCCTTTGGCTTTGATGGCCCAGGCAGCCAACTGCTGCTTGATGCCCTGCCCGGCTGGCTGCATGTGCCCGGGGTGGACCGGATGCCGAACGGATTTCCCGCCAGCTCAGCCGATTGGGTGGCGGTAACGCTGGGCGCGATCCAGGTTGAAGCGGCCCGGCCCACGCTGGGCAGTGGACTGATGCTGTCACGCCTGCTCGACCTGTTGTTTGTCTGGACGCTGCGCTACTGGCTGGGAACCTCCAGTCCACACAACTGCCAGCGCCTGCATGCACTGGCCGACCCATTGATCGGGCGGGCACTGGCGTTGATGCAGGCACACCCCGCACAGGCGTGGACGGTCGAGTCTCTGGCCGCAAGCCTGAATCAATCGCGCTCGAATTTCGCGCAGCGGTTCAGCCTGGCCACCGGCATGTCACCGATGCGCTATCTCGCTGGATCGCGGCTGCAGCTGGCAGCGGAGCTGCTGCGCAGCGGAAACCGGCGGGTTTCGCAGATCGCCGGAGACGTCGGGTATCTCTCCGAACCGGCATTCAGCCGTGCGTTCCGCCGCGCCTTCGGCATGAGCCCGAATGCTTGGCGTCAACAGATGGCAGCGTCGCGCGAATGAGGGGAAAACCCTCATCGCACGTACGCATCAGCCCTTCTATGCTGGCTCCACTACCCCACTGGAGGTCCGCATGAACACGCAAGAGCCCAGCCGCCACCCCAGCCCCGACCCGGCCGAGCGTGACGCCTTCTTCCCGTCGCCGTACTCGCTGTCACAGTTCACGTCGGCCAAGAGCAACCTGTCCGGTGCCGACTATCCCGACGCGCGCCGCGATGGCCGCTGGAAGGTGTTGATGATCGCTGCGGACGAACGCTATCTGCCTACTGCCAACGGCCACCTGTTCTCCACCGGCAACCATCCGGTGGAAACCCTGCTGCCGATGTACCACCTGGACAAGGCCGGCTTCGACATCGATGTGGCCACGCTGTCCGGCAACGCCGCCAAGTTCGAGTGGTGGGCGTTCCCGCGTGAGGACACGGAGATCGGCGGGCTGTACGACCGCTACGAAGCCCGCTTCCGCCAGCCACTGCCGTTGGATGAGGTGGTGGCAGGCCTCGATGCCACATCGGACTATGCAGCCGTGTTCATTCCCGGTGGCCATGGCGCACTTATCGGACTGCCGCAGAGTCGCGCGGTAAAGGCGGCCCTGCACTGGGCGATGGCCGAGCAACGCCACATCATCACCCTTTGCCACGGCCCGGCCGCATTGCTGGCCGCAGGCGTTGACGAGGCCGATGGTGGTTCGCTGTTCCGCGGCTACCGCATCTGTGCCTTCCCCGATGCGATGGACCGGCAGACGCCGGAGATCGGCTACATGCCCGGGCAGCTGCCGTGGTTCTTCGGTGAGCGCCTGGCGCAGCAGGGCGTGCAGATCGTCAATGACGGCATCGATGGCAGCGTGCTGCAGGACCGTCTGCTGCTGACCGGCGACAGTCCGTTGGCCGGTAATGCGCTGGGCAAGCTGGCCGCGCGCACGCTGCTCGACGCCCTGGCCGGGCGCTGACCCGGATGAGCGAACTGGTGCAGGCGTTGCTGGAACTGGAACGCGCCCGCTCACTGAGTGCGGTGGGCGCCGTACTACGCAGCATCTCTGCACCGCTCGGCTACGACCGCGTGCTGGTGTTCGCCACCGGCACGGGGTTGGAGCGCGGTACCCAGCGCGTGTACTGGATCGAGGGCGACTGGTTCGGCGACGGCAGCAATACCGACCTCGCGCGCTACCTGCACGCCTGCCCGGTCAATCGCCACGTACTGGACAGTGACGCGCCGTTCTTCTGGAGCAAGCGCCAGGGTATTCGCGGCGAACGCTATCAGGTGGTGAAGCAGCCACGTGGTGAAGGCCTGCACGGTCTGCAGGTGCCGGTGTTCGGCACCACCGGCCTGGAAGGCGCGATCAGTTTTGCCGGGACAGCGATCGATGCATCGGCCAGCGCGCGACTGCTGCTGGATGCTGCTGCAGCTGCAGCATTCCGTGCCGCACGCCGGCTTGCAGAGACACCCAGCGAGCTTTCCGGAAGTGCGTTGAGCACGCGCGAACGCGAGGTGCTGCGCTGGGTCGCCGCCGGCCGTCGCCAGGCGGAGATCGCGGCCACGCTGGGGCTTTCCGCCCGTACCGTGGAAAATCACCTGCGTCGCGCGCGCCAGCGCCTGGGGGTGGCAACCACCGCGCAGGCGGTACGCGCTGCCAGTCGGCGCGGCGAGATCGAGGACTGATCCGGGCAAGACACTTCCGGCAGTCTGGTTCGCATGTTACACACGCCTTGCGCATGTGCGCGATTGCAGAAAGCAAGGATGATGCTTATGAAACTGCAACTGGCCGCGATGGCCGCGTTGGTGGTGGCAACTGCAACCCTGGCTCCGGTGGCGGACGCCAACACAGGGGTCCCGAGAGAGAATGTTTCCTGTGTGCCAGTGAATGTGGACCGCAACCGTGTCCACCACCACTGCACGGAAACCTACACCGATGAATTCGGCAACGTCTACACCGCCGAGTACTGGATCGACGAGTACGGCAACCCTTACCTGCGCGACTGAGCCGAGGGGGGACTGCGCCGGACCGCCCGCCGGGCCGGCGCGCATGCAGCAGCTGCCGCTCGATCGCATGCGCTATCGGGGGTAGTTGCACGACACCGCGCAGATGCGCGATTGCAGACACAAGGATGATGCCCATGAAACTGCACCTGGCCTCGATGGCTGCACTGGCCGTGGCCTTCGCCGGAATGATGTCGAGCGGCAACGCCAACGCCGGGGTAACCAGCCCACCCGGCAGCGTAACCCGCTGCGAACCCTTTGAAGTGGAGCGCTACCGGATCCACCAGCATTGCATCGTGACCATGCCCGATGCGGACGGCGACACTTTCCTCACCGAGTACTGGATCGACGAATACGGCAATCCATATCTGATGTAATCCTCATCGACAAGGAGCGTGGAAATGAGACTGCATAAAGGCATACCGGCATGTTCGCTTGCCACCGTGCTGGCCGTGTTGATGCTGGCCCCCGTCGCCACCACAACGGCTGCCGAAGTCATCGAGATCCAGGAAGAGTGCGTGCCCTTCCGCATTGCTGGCAACGTGTTCCACCAGCGCTGCACGTCGTACGTGGTCTACGACGACGGCACCCGTGAAGCCACCGGTCATTACAATCGTGACGAGAACGGGATGATCTACGACCCCTGATCGCGCCCGCGCGATCCGCCGGGCGGCGCCTTCACCGCCCGCCCGGCATCTCCCAGCCGCCCATCCCGGCATACCGCTGCCCTCGCCTTCCATGGCATGCTCCGTGAAACCGTTTTCATGGAATGGAGGGATTCCACGATGTTGTCGCGCTTCCATCGCCCTGCGCTGTGCGCGCTGCTGGCGCTTGCTCTGCCTGCCGTCGCCTGGGCTGCTGCACCGGCGCCACTGAAAGTGATGTCGTTCAATGTTCGCACCCCGGCCGATACCGAACCGGGCAAGCGCTGGCCGGACCGTCGCGATGCCATGGTCAAGGTCATCCTCGATGCACACCCGGCCGTGATCGGCACCCAGGAACTGGTGAAGGAACAGGCCGACTTCCTGTCCGGGCACCTGCCCGGCTACCGCTGGTTCGGCGAAGGCCGCCGCGGTGGAAGCGGTGACGAACACATGGGCGTGTTCTACGACAGCAAGGTGCTGGCCATCGAGGAATCCGGCAACTTCTGGTTGTCCGATACGCCCGATGTACCCGGCAGCATCACCTGGGGCAACCTGTACCCACGCATGGTCACCTGGGCCCTGTTCCGGCGCCTGGACGATGGCCGTCGTTTCTACTTCATGAATACCCACCTGCCCTACCGCGACGAGGACGAACCGCGCCGGGTGAAGGGTGCCGAGCTGATCGGCAGGCGCCTGGAAGCCCTTCCGGCCGACCTGCCGGTGGTGTTGACCGGTGACTTCAACAGCGAGCCCGGTGGAGACACCTACAAGGCGTTCACCCGCCTGCTGCAGGACACCCGTACCCAGGTGAAGGCACCGCAGGGACCACGCCTGACCTTCCACGACTTCACCGGCAAGGCCACCGTGCAGCTGGACTGGGTGCTGGTGCGTGGTTTCCATGCGCGCAGCTTCGTCACCGATGATCGTCGCATCGACAGCGTGCTGCCGTCGGATCATTTCCCGCTGGTGGTCGAGCTGGACTGGCCGAAGCACTGAATCTCTGCGGCAGCCGTGGCTACGGCGGCGGCTGCCGCGACAACAGCCGGTACAACGCCTGGTGCTGGTTGCGCGCCTGGCAGATGCGGGCGCCGACGGCAAGGAACACGGCAACGCCGATCAGCCCGAGCCCCAGCATCGGATCGGGCAGTCGCAGGAAACCGATCGCAGCGGCCATCATCGCCAGCACCAGCAGCACAACGACCGCCACCGAAAGGCCCGCACCGGGTGGCCCCGGGTCGCCAAACAGCATGCGCTGGGTATCCCGCCTGTCATCGCTCATCGTCTGTACTCCCTGGAATCTGCCCCACTAGTTACACGGCGGACACGGCTTCCGGCAGAGTCAGAAACGTCACGACTGTGACAACGTCCACAGCACATGCCGCGCTACTCTGCCCCCGTTCCCGAACTGTGGAGAAAGGCATGGCACACCAGAGTCGCCTGGCCGGTTTCATCATCGATTGCGAGGGCATTTCCGCTGGCGAAGGCGCCCGCTTCTGGGCCGCCGCGCTTGGCCTGCAGGCGCAGCCCGCCCGTGCCGAAGACGGCGCCGAGTACGCCGACCTGCAGGGCGCACCCGCGGGCCTGAACGTGGAAGTGCAACGTGTCGCACACCCTTCACGGGTGCACCTGGACATCGAGAGCGACGACATCGACGCCGAGGCCGTCCGCCTGGAGAAGCTCGGCGCGCGGAGGATAGGCTTCGTCAAACGCTGGTGGGTGATGGAAGCACCCACCGGCCATCGCTTCTGCATCGTGCGCATGCGCGAGCGCGAGGTCCCGGCCAATCACTGGCCCTGAAAGAAGAAAGGGACGGAAGCCACTGCTTCCGTCCCCTGCGGTTACTGCACCTGCGCCACACTCGGCGGCTGCGGTGATTGACCCCAACCACCCAGCGCCTTGTACACACCCACCACGCTGACGTTGACCTCGGACTCGGCGGCCGCCAACGCATCATCGGCGGCCAGCTGCGTGCGCTGCGCATCCAGCAGGGTCAGGAAGTCCTCCGAGCCCTCGCGGTAGCGGATCTGCGCCAGCGACTCAGCGCGGCGTGCCGCCTGCGCCTGCTCGACCACGATCGCCAGCCGCGCCTGCTGCTTGGAATAGCGGGTCAGCGCGTTCTCGGTGTCTTCCAGTGCCAGCAGCACCGTCTGCTCATACTGTGCAGCCACACCCTCGGCTTCGGCCTTGCTGGCACGCAGGCGTGCACGCACGGTGCCGAAATCGAAGGCCGCCCAGCTCAGCGACGGCGTCAGCGACCAGGCCTTGTTGTTGCCGTTGACCAGGCCGCTGGCATCGCCGCCGAGGAAGCCGACGAAACCGGACAGCGACAGCCGCGGGAACAGATCCGCGGTGGCCACGCCCACCCGTGCAGTGGCAGCGGCCAGGCGACGCTCGGCCACGCGCACGTCGGCGCGTTGGCGCAGCAGCTCGCGGGTATCGCCCAGCGGCAGCGCCTTGGCGAATGCCGGCACTTCATGCGGCGCAAGCATGGCGGTCAGCGTTTCCGGACGCTGGCCCAGCAGAACCGCCAGACGATTGCGCGACTGCGTTTCGGCCACTTCCAGCAGCGGGATATCGGCCTCGATCGCCTTCAGTCGCGCACGGCTGCTCTGCACGTCCAGCTCACTGCCAGCGCCCAGCTCCCAGCGCGCCTCGGTCAGCTTCTGCGTCTCGCGCAGATTGACCAGGGTGTGCTGGGCCACGGCGATGCGCTTCTGCGTGCCGCGCAGCTCGAAGTAGTTACGCGCCACTTCGGCGGCAATCAGTACCTGCGCGTCGGCCAGGTTGGCCTGCTCGGCGTCGAGGTCGGCGCGCGCGGCTTCTGCAGCACGGCGCTTGCGGCCGAACAGATCCAGCTCCCAGCCCGCATCGAAGCCGAGCTGGTAGCTTTCACTGAACACCCGCTGCCCACCCAGCTGCGGATCGGGTTGCTTGCGGCGATCGTAGCGGCCGCCCGCGGTAACGTGCGGTGCCTGGTCGAAGCGGCTCTCGACGAACACCGCACGGGCCTGGCTGACACGGGCCACGGCCACGCGCAGGTCCAGGTTGTCCGACAGTGCGCCGTGTACCAGTTCTTCCAGCACCGGATCATCGAACTGCGCCCACCAGCTGGCCACCGGCGAAGTGGTGCTGAACACAGGCTGCTGCGCACCCTGCAGCACCACCGGTTCCTGTACCGGGGCCTTGTAGTTGGGACCGACGCTGACACAGCCTGCCAGCACCAGGCTGGAGACGGCCATCGCCAACGTGCGGATCACCATGGCAGCACCTCGCCCAGGTAGGTGAAGCTGCCGTTCGGACCTTCATGGCCGATCAGCGCCATCTGCACGCTGGAGCGCGCGCCTTCGCTGATTTCAATCTCGCCGTGGCCGCCGTTCATGTCGGTTTTCACGTAGCCCGGATGCACGGTGTTGACCTTGATCTGGGTGCTGCGCAGTTCATGCGCCAGCGCCAGCGTCCAGCTGTTCACCGCTGCCTTGGAGGCGTTGTACGCGGGGATCTTGAAATCATAGATGCCCGAGGTCGGATCAGCGTGCAGGGTCTGCGAGCCGAGCATGCTCGACACGTTGACGATGCGCCCGGACTTGGCCTGCCTGACCAGTGGCAGGAAGGCCTGGGTCACTGCAACCAGCGCGTACACGTTGGTGTCGAAGGTGCGCTTCCAGGTATCCAGCGACTGTTCCGACGGCGCCTGCGCCGGGTTCTCGATCATGATGCCGGCGTTGTTGACCAGGATATCCAGTCGTCCGTGGCGCTGGCGCACCTGCTCGACCGCTTCGGCGATGCTGGCCGCGTCGGTCACGTCCAGCTGGATGGCTTCCACCGGCAGGCCCTCGGCCTGCAGCTTCAGCGCCTGCTCTACGGCGGTCTCGCGCTTGCGGCCGGCCAGCAGCGTGTGCACACCGGCCTGGGCCAGCTGGCGCACGGTCTCCGCGCCGATGCCGCGGGTGGCGCCGGTGACCAGCGCGATCTTGTTCTGATGGGTGTTCATGGATTCTTGCCTTGTGAGGGGGAAGCCGCCGCCGGTCAGTGACCGGCGGCGACGGGGTTCCATGTCAGTGGTGGATGGTCGGCTCGCCGTGCTGCACCAGCTGGCCACCACCGTTGCGGGTGACGAACTTGCGCAGGGCCACGTAGAACACCGGAGTGAGGAACAGGCCGAACAGGGTCACGCCCAGCATGCCGGCGAACACGGTGATACCGGTCACCGAGCGCACCTCGGCGCCTGCACCGTGCGACAGCACCAGCGGCACGGTGCCGGCGATGAAGGCGATGGAGGTCATCACGATCGGGCGCAGACGCAGGCGGCAGGCTTCCAGCGCGGCTTCAACGATGCCCTTGCCGCCCATCTCCAGCTCTCTGGCGAATTCGACGATCAGGATCGCGTTCTTGCACGCCAGGCCCATCAGCACCACCAGGCCGACCTGCACGAACACGTTGTTGTCACCACCGGTCAACCACACGCCGAACAATGCGGACAGCAGGGTCATCGGCACGATCAGGATCACCGCCAGCGGCAGCGACCAGCTCTCGTACAGCGCGGCCAGCACCAGGAAGGCCAGCATGATCGCCACCGGGAACACGATGAAGGCGGCCTTGCCCTGGGTCGCCTGCTGGTAGCTCAGGTCGGTCCATTCGGTGGTCATGCCCACCGGCAACACCTTGCCGGCGATCTCGGTCAGCTTGTTCATCGCCTCGGCCGAAGACAGCAGGCGCGGGTCGGCTTCACCGGCCAGGTCCGCTGCCGGATAGCCATTGAAGCGCAGCACCGGGTCCGGGCCGAAGGTCTGCTTGATGGTGACCATCGAACCGATCGGCACCATCTCGCCGCGGTCGTTGCGGGTACGCAGCTTGCCGATGTCCTCGACCGTCTCGCGGTACGGACCGTCTGCCTGGGCGATCACCTGCCAGGTACGGCCGAACTGGTTGAAGTCGTTGACGTAGGCCGAACCGAGGTACGTCTGCAGCGTGTCGAACAGTTCGGTGAGCTGCACGCCCTGTGCCTTGGCCTTGACGCGGTCCACCTCGGCATCCAGCTGCGGCACATTGGCCTGGTAGCTGGAAATCGGGAAGGCCATGCCCGGCGTCTGCGCAACGGTACCCTGCATCGCCTGCACGGCATTCTGCAGCGCGCCGTAACCCAGGTTGCCACGATCCTCGATGAACATCTGGTAGCCGTTACCGTTGCCCAGGCCGAGGATCGGCGGCGGCATCATCGCGAAGGCAAAGCCTTCCTGCAGGCCAGCGATCTTCTGGTTGATCTCGGCGTTGATCTGCGCGGCGGTACGGCCATGGCGCTCGGCGAACGGCTTGAGCGGAATGAACGCCACACCGGTGTTCGGCGTGTTGGTGAACTGCAGTGCATTCAGGCCCGGGAACGAGATGGTGTGGGCGACGCCATCGGTTTCCTGGGCGATCTTGGCGACCTTGCGCAGCATTTCATCGGTACGTGCGATCGACGAGCCTTCCGGCAGTTTCACACCGGCGATCAGGTACAGCTTGTCCTGGGTCGGAATGAAGCCCGGCGGCACCAGCTTGAAGATCACACCGGTACCGACCAGCAGGATCGCGTAGACCACGAACACTGCACCACGACGACCGAGGATGCGGGCGACGCCACGCTCGTACTTCTCCGAGCTGGACTTGAAGAAGCGGTTGAACGGACGGAACACCCAGCCGAACAGGCGGTCGATCAGACGGCTCGGGCCATCCTTCGGAGCGCCATGGGCCTTCAGCAGGCGCGCGGCCAGGGCCGGCGACAGGGTCAGCGAGTTGATCGCCGAGATCACCGTGGAGATGGCGATGGTGACTGCGAACTGCTTGTAGAACTGGCCGGTGACACCGGACAGGAACGCCATCGGCACGAACACGGCACACAGCACCAGCGCGATCGCAATGATCGGGCCGGACACCTCACGCATGGCCTGGTGAGCCGCAGCGGTGGGCGACAGGCCTTCTTCGATGTTGCGCTCGACGTTCTCCACCACCACGATCGCGTCATCGACCACGATGCCGATCGCCAGCACCAGGCCGAACAGGCTCAGCGTGTTGATCGAGAAGCCCAGCAGGTACAGCGCGGCGAAGGTACCGACCACCGACACCGGCACCGCGATCAGCGGAATGATCGACGCACGCCAGGTCTGCAGGAACAGGATCACCACCAGTACCACCAGCGCGATGGCTTCCAGCAGCGTGGAGACCACGGCCTTGATCGAGTCGCGCACGAAGATGGTGGTGTCATACACGGCTTCGTACTTCACGTCGGCCGGCATGGTTTTCTGCATCTCGTCCATCGTCGAGATGACCTGGTCACGGATCTCCAGTGCATTGGCACCCGGCGACTGGAAGATACCGATACCCACCGCGTTCTTGCCGTCCAGCTGCGAACGCAGGGTGTAGTCACCGGCACCCAGTTCCAGGCGGGCCACATCGGTCAGGCGCACGATCTCGCCATCAACACCGCTCTTGAGCACGATGTCGCCGAATTCCTTTTCAGTCTTCAGGCGGCCCTGGGCATTGATCAGGGTCAGGAACTGGCTGTTCGGCAGCGGTTCGGCACCGAGCTGACCGGCCGAGACCTGCACGTTCTGCTCACGCATGGCGCGCACCACGTCACTGGCGGTCAGGCCGCGCGAGGCGACCTTGTCCGGGTCCAGCCAGGCGCGCATGGCGTAGTCACCGCCACCGAAGATCTGCGCGTCACCCACGCCCGGAATACGCGCCAGCGCATCCTTGACGTGCAGGCGGGCGTAGTTGCGCAGGTACAGGGTGTCGTACTTGCCGTTCGGCGAGGTCAGGTGCACCACCATCAGGAAGGTCGGCGACTGCTTCTGCGTGGTCACGCCCTGCCGGCGCACGTCCTCGGGCAGGCGCGCCTGCGCCTGCGCCACGCGGTTCTGCACCTTCACCGCCGCCGCGTCAGGGTCGGTGCCCGGGCGGAAGGTGACGGTCATCTGCAGCACGCCGTCCGAGCCGGCAACCGACTTCAGGTACATCATGCCTTCGACGCCGTTGATGGCCTCTTCAAGCGGCGTGGCGACGGTCTCGGCAATGACCTTGGGGTTGGCGCCTGGATACACCGTACGCACGACCACCGACGGCGGCACCACTTCCGGGTACTCACTGATCGGCAGGATTGGAATCGTGATCAGGCCTGCGGCGAAGATCACGATCGACAGCACCGCCGCGAAGATCGGCCTGTCGATGAAGAAACGGGAAAAGTCCATGGAGGAATTCCTGGGAAAGGCGTTCGGCGGGCAACAGCCGCCCTGCCCCTCGTCATTTTGACGAAGGCAGGAACGGCTGCCGCTGGCGCCGGCAGCTAAGCGGGGACGCGGATCAGTGGTTCAGTGCGGCAGTCGCATCACGGCCCGGTGCCGGCGGCGCAGCCTGCGGCTGCATCGCCACGGCCTTGGCCTGCACCGGCATGCCCGGCATGAAGACCTTCTGCACGCCGTCGATGATCACCTTGTCGCCGGCGGCCAGGCCGTGCTCGACAATGCGCAGGCCATCGGCGGTGCGACCGAGCTGGATGTCACGGCGCTGGGCTTTGCCATCCTTGTCGACCACGTACACGTACTTGCGATCCTGGTCGGTCAGAACGGCCTTCTCGTCGATCAGCAGGGCCTGGAACTGACCGCTGCCAAGCAGTTGCACGCGGGCGAACAGACCCGGCGTGAACTGGCGATCGGCGTTGTCCAGCAGCGCGCGGACGCGGATGGTGCCGGTGCTGCGGGCGACCTGGTTGTCGAGGAAGTCGACCTTGCCCGAATGCGGGTAGCCCTCTTCGCCGGACAGGCCTACCTTCACCGGCAGATCGCTGTCACGCTCGCTCGGGCGTTCACCCTTGCGTGCCATCTGTGCGTAGCGCAGGAAGGTGCTTTCGTCGGCATCGAAATAGACGAACACGGTATCCAGCGAGACCAGCGTGGTCAGCACGCTGGCGCTGTCGCCGGCGGTGACCAGGTTGCCGGCGGTGACCATCGCGCGGCCGGCACGGCCGTCGATCGGCGCACGCACCTTGGTGAACTCCAGGTTGAGGCGGGCCGCATCCAGCGCAGCCTGCGCCGCCTGCACGGCGGCACCGGACTGATCGGCCGCAGCACGACGCTGCTCGGCCGTCTCGGTGGAAATGGCCTGCTGCTCGGACAGGCGCTTGGCACGCTCGGATTCACTGCGGGCCAGCGTGGCCTGGGTGCGGGCGCGGGCCAGTTCGGCAGCGGCGCGATCGTACTCGGCCTGGTAACTGCGCGCGTCGATGGTGAAGAGCACTTCGCCCTTCTTCACTTCCTGGCCTTCGACGTAGTTGACCTTGTCGATGTAGCCGGACACGCGCGGGCGCAGTTCAACGCTCTGTACCGCTTCGACGCGGCCGCTGAACTCGTCCCACTGGCTGACCTGCTTGACCAGCACCGGTGCAGCGCTGACCTGCGGCGGCGGCGGGGCACCGGCTTCTTCGGCGTGGCCGCCGCTGCAGGCCGCCAGCACGGCTGCGGCGAGGATCGACACGCCGGCCATCGCAATGCGATGGCCGAAACGATGTGGGGTGGAATTGGGGGAAGTCATGGCATGCATCCGTACGGAGGGGTGGTACAGCTAGATGAGAACGTGTTGCAAAAACAGGCGGCGTATCCTGCGACCTCAACCATGGTCGAGGTCAAGCGACGCCTGCGGTATCGCGCCAGAGGGGAGGAACGTCCAGGTGCAGCAGGCCGCGCGGCAATTCGGCATCACTGCTGTCGCAGCGGACGATGGCGCGGTTGTCGCGGCAGCCATCAAGCAGGGAGACCACACGTCGGCCGACCAGCAGCGAGCTGGGCCACTCGATGCAGGCATTGGCCGCGTTGGCCGGGGTGCACACCGGGCTGCAGACTTCCAGCATCTGCGCGCGCACGCCCAGCGCCTGCGCTTCCTGGTGTACTACCTGCGCATACATGCGCAGCGCGGCAGTGGTGATCGAGGTCTCGCCGTAGCCTGCCCATGGCTTGGCGTTGGCCGGGCTGCCGATCATCACGTAGCGGCGCGCATGCACGTTGTCCTGCAGCAGCGGCAGCAGATGACGCACTGCGTGCACGTGCGGCATCAGGTCGGCCTGCATCGCACCCAGCAGTTCATCGCCGTTGCGGTCGGTCACCCGGCCGCGACGGTAAGGGCCGCCCATTGCGGCGATCACCGCGGCCAGCGGACGCGGGCGATGCGCGATGCGTTCGGCCAGTGCGCGCGCCGAGCCGTCATCGCTGAGCGAACCCAGCAGCGTCTCCAGACCCGGCTCGTCGGCGAACTGCTCATGCAGCGCCGCCAGCCGGCCCGGGTCGCGACCGACCACCAGCACCGGGCTGCCGGCTTCCAGCAATGCGCCAACCACGCCCTGGCCGACGGCACCGGTGCCGCCGAGGACCAGGACTTCGGGCGTCAGCATCCCATTCACGGGACATTTCCTCCCAAATCCGGGATAGTCCCGATTCGACGCAGGCGGTCGCCCTTGTGCGGGACCAGGCGGATGGCACCGCCACGCTGCTGACGCATGGGCGCGGTAAACTCACGGAAGTCCTTGTGTACCAAGGAACTAGGGCGGACTTCAACGGTCATTGCCAGGTCCAGGGTGCTCTGGCCGGCGTTCCGGAGACGGGCAAGAATGTTGCGCAGGCTCATGGCGGACGGGCTCCAAATAACGAATGGCGCCACGATAGACCTCAAACCTTTACTTGATTAGTCCTGATTAAGGGGAATAATCATCCCGCTCCCGGTCCAATCGTTCTGTCACGATTGTCCCATCCCCGACGTCCAGGATCCCAGACCATGTCCCATGATCTCAACGAGACGCTGATCTTCGTCAAAGTGGTCGAGCAAGGCAGTTTCATTGCCGCTGCAAAATCGCTCGGCCTGCCCAAGACCACGGTCAGCCGCAAAGTGCAGGAGCTGGAAACGCGCCTGGGTGCGCGCCTGCTGCACCGGACCACCCGCCGCCTCGGCCTGACCGAAGCTGGTTCGATCTATCACGAACATTGCCAGCGCATCGCACGCGAGCTTGAAGAAGCCGAGAGCGCAGTGAGCCAGCTGCAGTCCGGCCCACGCGGCTGGCTGCGCTTCACTGTGCCTTACTCGATCGGCATCACCTGGATTGCGCCGCTGCTGGGCCAGTTCCATGCGCAGTATCCAGAGATCCGCCTGGACATGCATATGGGCAATGAGAAGCTGGACCTGATTGCCGGCGAAGCCGATCTGGCGCTGCGCGTGGGTGCCCTGCCCGATTCCAATCTGGTCGCGCGCAAGCTCGGCAGCCTGCGCACGCAGGTGTTCGCCAGCCCGGCCTACATCGAGCGCTATGGCGAGCCGCTGCATCCGGAAGAGCTGCAGTTCCATCGCATCCTGGCGATGCGCAAGCCGTACCACACCGGCAACTCGCCGCGCTTCACCTGGCAGCTGGGCGAGAACGGCGGCGAGCTGCGTGACTTCCCGGTCACCCCGCTGATGACCGCCAACGACATGTCCGCGCTCAATGGTGCGCTGGTGTGTGGCGAAGGCCTGCTGCTGACCGGCGACGTGATGGCCAAGCCATTCGTTGAATCGGGCATGGTGCGCCGCGTACTGGCCGGCTGGACCGGCCCGGAAGTGGACTTCAACGCCGTGTTCGCCGGCGGCCGCCTGGTCTCGCCGAAGGTGCGTGCGTTCGTCGACTTCCTGGTCGAGAAGCTCAACTTCGACGCCAACTACATGCTGGCGCAGTGCCCGGGTGCGAAGCTGGCGCAGCAGCAGAAGGAAAAGGAAGACGCGGCGCTGGAAAGCAGCGGCAAGCGGATCCTGGAGAAGGTCGCGGCTTCGGCTGCATGACCGGCTCTACATACGCAATCGGTGTGCCGAGCAAGCTCGGCACCTACAAGAATGCCGCCTGCAAGGGCGGCATTTTCGCTCCGGCTGCGTGGCTTTCGGTAGATGCCGACCTTGGTCGGCGCCGTTCGGAGAAGCCGCGACCGGGAGCGTTATCGGTGTGCCGAGCAACGCTCGGCACCCACAAAAATGCCGCCTGCAAGGGCGGCATTTTCGCTCCGGCCGATGGCCGGACCGGCTCAAGCAGTAACGCTACGCGTTATTGCTTGAGCGGAATCACCCGAATCTCGACGCGGCGGTTCTTGGCGCGGCCGGCATCGGTGCTGTTGTCGGCAATCGGGTACGACTTGCCGGCGCCCAGCGTTTCGATACGCACGCTCTGCACGCCCTGGCCGATCAGGTACTGTGCGACCGAGTCGGCACGTTCCTTCGACAGGCGGTTGTTGACCGCGTCGCTGCCGATGCTGTCGGTGTGGCCGACCACTTCGATCATGGTCTGGTTGTAGTCACGCAGGGTGCCTGCCACGCCGTTGAGCGAACCGTAGAACTGCGGCTTCAGGGTCGCCTTGCCGAAGTCGAAGGTGATGCCGTCCGGCAGGTTCAGCATGATGTTGTCGCCCTGGCGCTGCACATCGATGCCGGTGTTGGCGGTGCGCTCGCGCAGTGCGCGTTCCTGGCGATCCTGGTACTGACCGACCGCAGCGCCGCTGAGCGCGCCGATACCGGCACCGATCAGGGCATGCTGACGGCGCTCGGTGGCGCTGTCGCCAGTCAGCAGGCCGGCGGCCACGCCGATGGCGGTGCCGATCAGGGCGTTGCGGCCGGTGCGGTTCTGCTGCTCGGTCGGGTTGCCGTACTGGTCACTCTGTACGTAGGAGCCGCCGGTGGCGCAGGCCGACAGGACGGCCGCACTCATCAGGGCCAGTGCGACGTTGCGGGTGGTGTAGCGGATCATGAGGTTCTCCTTGGTTTCCGGTCGGCCGGCGGCCTGCGGGCGCAAAGAGAATAAACAGCCCGGTGCGATGCCGGAATGATGATCGGGCACGCCGACAGGGCCGCGTTCAGCTAACTGACCGGATCGCCCAGCCCGCACTTTACCCCGCTCCCGACTGCCGGTAGGCAGCCAGCGCGGCATCGCGGCCAACCGCCAGATCCACCAGCGGCGTACGCGGATAGCCCGGGGCATGCGCCGCCAGCAGCAGCGGATGCTGCCACGGCGCGAAGCGCGCCTTCACCGGCAGCGCCGCCAGTTCGGGCACCCAGCGGCTGATGTAGCGGGCCTGCGGGTCGAACTTCTCGGCCTGGGTGACCGGGTTGAACACGCGGAAGTACGGCGCGGCATCGGCACCGGTCCCGGCCACCCATTGCCAGCCCATCGTGTTGTTGGCCAGGTCGGCATCGACCAGGGTGTCCCAGAACCAGCGTGCGCCATGCAGCCAGTGTGCGCGCAGGTGCTTGCACAGATAGCTGGCCACGATCATCCGCACCCGGTTGTGCATGTAGCCGGTGTGCCACAGCTCGCGCAGGCCGGCATCAACGATCGGTACGCCGGTGTTGCCGCGCTGCCAGTCATGCAGCTGCGCGGCGCTCGGTGTGGCCCACGGGAAACGGTCAAAGCGCGGGTTGAGGTTGTCGGTCGGCGTCTTCGGGAAGTGATGCAGCAGGTGGTAGGCGAAATCACGCCAGCCGAGCTGGCGCAGATAGCCGTCGATGTCGGCATCGTTGCCCGCGCTGCGCAGTCCTTCCAGCGCATGCGCGATGCGCCACGGCGCGATCTCGCCGAAATGCAGGTGCGGCGACAGCCGCGAGGTGCCCACGCGATCCGGCAGGTCACGCTGCTCGCGGTAACCGCGCAGCGCACCGTCCTCGAACACGGAGAGCGCTTCCAGCGCACCGGCTTCGCCTGGCTGCCAGTGCTCCCAGAAGCCGGTGTCCCAGTCCAGCGTCGGTGCCAGCTGGATATCATCCAGTGCGAGGCCGTCGACCGCGTGCGCCACCAGTGTCTTCGGTGCGGCCTGCAGCGCAGGCAGGCGCCAATGACTGAGTATGTTGCGCCAGTACGGGGTGAATACCTTGTACGGCTGGCCCTGCTGGGTCGCGATGTCCCAAGGCTCGAACAACAGGCTGCCATTGCAGCTCTGCGCGTCGATGCCCTGCTCGCGCAGCGTGCGCTTGATGGTGGCATCCCGCGGCTGGGTGGCCGGCTCGTACTTGCGGTTCCAGTACACCGCCTCGGCTCCGGTCTGCTCGATCAGCAACTGCAGGGCCGACAGGCTGTCACCACTGCACAGCACCAGCGACGAACCGCGTGCACGCAGATCGGCATCCAGCGCAGCCAGTGAACGGTGGCGCCACGCATCGGAGGCCGCGCCGGGCACCCACTCGCCCTCCTCGTGCGGCGCGTGGACGTAGACCGGCACCACGTCGTGACCCGCGTCCAGCGCGGCCTGCAGGGCCGGATTGTCCTGCAGCCGCAGATCACGGCGGAACCATACCAACGCTACCGACACATGCACCGCCTTCGTTGTGGAAGGCGGACATGATAGCCAGCGGCGGTGAAGGAGATGCGCGCAGGCGGCCATCCACGCATGGCGTGGATCTACTTTTCGAAGCGCTCCATCGCTTCGCTGATCAGCGCGCGCGCCTCGGCGGCATTGCCCCATCCGTTGAGCTGCACCGGGTTGCGCCCGGCCGGCAGGTCCTTGTAGACCCGGAAGAAGGCCTCGATGCGCTGGCGCTCGACCTCCGGCAGATCCTTCAGGTCGCGGATATCGGCGTAGGTCGGGTCGACCTTGTCGGTCGGCACGCCGATGATCTTCTCGTCGTGCTCGCCGCCATCGATCATCTTCAGGTAGCCGATCGGCCGGAAGCGCACGATCACGCCCGGATGCAGCGGTTCGCGGGTCAGCACCAGTGCATCCAGCGGATCGTTGTCACCGGCCAGGGTGCGCGGCATCGAGCCATAGTTGGCCGGATAAGCGACCGGCATCGACTGGAAGCGGTCCACATGCACGAGACCGTCTTCCTTGATCTCGTACTTGGTGAAGCTGCCGGCCGGAATCTCCACCGCCAGATTCACCTCCTGCGGGGCCTGCTTCGGCTGAGTCACAAGGAACGGATGCAGCACGGAATCGGCGGCGGTTACTGCACTGGCCAGCAACAGCAGGGCGGCGCCGAGGGCAGCGAGAGGAAGGATGCGATGGGGCGTGGTCATCGGTGCGTCCTCATTCCCAGCAGCGGTCGGCACGACCCTTGGCGGTCTGCGCACGTGGGCAGTCGCGTGGCGTGATGCGGCCTTCGGTCAACTCCGTGCGCTGCTTTCCACCGTTGGCATCACGACGCAGCTCGAAGGCATCGTAAAGACGGCCGGTCACGGTGCGTGCTTCATAACGCAGGTGCTGCGGGTCGATGTTCAGCACCTGGAACAGCTGGGTGTCTTCGGCCACCGGGTCCATCGTCCTGCGCGCTTCGTCGGAAAGGCGGTACTGCTTCGGCCCCGCCACGGTCACCACATACTGCGGCGTCGCGGCCTGCCCTTCACCACGGCGACCATAGGTGTGGTCGTGACCCTGCAGCACCAGGTCGACGTTGTGGCGGCGTACCACCGGCAGCAGCACGTCACGCAACGCGGCGTTCTCGCGCCCTTCGCGCGGCGAGTAGAACGGCTGGTGCAGCAGCACGATGGTCCACGGCTGCGGATTGCCGGTCAGCACCTTGTCCAGCCACTGTGCCTGTGCCTTGGCGGTGCCCAGGTCGAGTGCCGAAGTGCCATCGACCACGGCCACGCGCACGCCCTGCGCATCGAACCAGTAGCTGGTCTGCTGGGCGGCGGTGGCACCATTGCCCGGCAGCGCGAACGTCACCGGCCAATGCTTGCCCAGCACGCGGCGTTCCTGCGGGGTGTCCTCGAATTCCTCGAAATACTCGTGGTTGCCGATGGCCGGCGCCACCAGCGTTTCCTGCGCCAGCCAACTGGTCGCAGCGAACCACTCGCCCCACTCGCTGTCGTCCATGTTGTCGCCGCCGCTGACCAGGTCGCCGGCGAACAGGCTCATGCGCGCCTGCGGCGCAGCCTTCTGCGCGGCACGCACCACGCGGCTGACATGGCTGACGTTCTTGTTCTGGGTATCGCCGAAGTACAGCAGGGTCAGCGGCTGATCGGCGCCGGCCAGCGTACGCAGCTGGTTCCAGGCGCTCCAGCTGCCATTGCCCTGCACGCGGTAGACGTACTGGGTATCCGGCTGCAGGCCGCTGATGTCGGCGCGATGGTGGTGCGACAGCCCATTCTCGGTCTGCAGCGCGCGGGTCGTCGCACGCACCTGGCGGATGCCCTCGATGGCCGGCGAATCTGCGGCCAGCGCGATCTCCAGCAGCGGCGCCTGCACGCTGCCATCGGTGCGCCAGGCCACGGCGAACCCATGGCTGGGATCTACCGCCGGCGAGGCGACGATGCGGTCCGGTACCGTCGTCGCTGCGTAGTGGCGGCTGCCCGCCGGCACCTGGGTGTTCGGTTCGGCCGCTGCGAACGACAGCGACGGCAACGCCAGCAGCAGGCCCAGCGCCAGCGCACGCATCACGCAGTGCCCGCTCATGCGCCACACTCCAGCGGCAGCGCCAACTGCTTGGCGATGCTCTCCCAGTCGAACGCCACCACGCCCTGGTCGTCATGCACGGCATACAGCGCACCGTGCGGGAAGCGCGCGCTGGGTTGCTGCATCATCCAGATGCCATCGGTGTTGGCCACGGTATTGCCCTGGAACGCGCCGACCGGCTTCAGCGTGTGCCGGTCGAACAGGTGGAACACGCTGCGCTGCTTGCCCTGTTCGGTGGTGATCCACCAGCCGTCCTTGCCGCAGGTACGCAGGGTCACGCCTTCAGCCTGCGCCTTGAACACGTCGCGACCAAAGGTGGTGCCGGTGAATCGGCCCGCCAGGGTGTAGACCTTGAACTCGCTGGCGTAGCTCTCGTCCTCTTCGGCAATCAGCAGACGGTCGTTGTCCGGGTCGCCCCAGATCGACTCGACCACGCGCAGCGCTCCCGCCTCGGTGGTATCACCGAGGCTGGCCACCAGCTTCGCCTCGACCTTCGCACCATTGCGGGTCACGTGGTACTGGCGCACGCGCTTGTCCAGCTCGGCCAGCGGCGGCAGGATGTCACGCCCCTGCGCATCCTCGCCGTTGTCCCAGGAGTCGGTGACGTAGACGCTGTAGCCATCGGCACGGCGGTCGACCCACAGCCCATACGGCTTGCGCAGGTCGTCCGCAGCGAAGGTCGCCAGCGGCGCGAAGTCCGGCAGGCTCAACACCTGCACGCGATGATTGTCGCGCTCCACGATCCACAGCAGATCGTCGATCACCGCGATGCCGTTTGGGCGGTCGAACTGTCCCGGTGCGGTGCCGCTGCTGCCGACGTCACGCAGGTGCTGGCCGGTGCTGCCGTCGTAGACCACCAGCTTGTCGGTTGCCTTTGCGGTGGCGATCAGCCACAGCATGCCATCCGGAGCGCGCCAGGCAGCCGGCGAGTCGATGTTGTCAGCCGGGGTCATCGGCGAAAGGAAGGCTTCGGCGATGGTGGTCACCACGCGCTCGCCACTGGCGGCCGGCGCGACCGCTCCCGCTACCGGATCGTTGCCGGTGGCCGGCGTGCAGCCGGCAGCCAGTGCTAGCGCCAGCGCGGCGGCCAGGACAGTGACGCCACGCCCCATCACAGCGCCACCTTCAGGCCCAGCGCATAGGTGCGGCCGTACTCTTCCATCTGCAGGGTGCGCGAACGCGTGCCCTGGTACAGCTCCAGCGGCTTGTCCAGCAGGTTCTGCGCTTCGAAGTACATGCTCACGCGCGGGGTGAACTTGTAGTCCAGCGAGAAATCGAGCTGGGTGTTGGGTGCAACATAGATGTCGAACGCGCGGCCCTTGCCGATGCTGTCCAGGTACTCGCTGCGGTATACCGCAGCCAGGCGTGTGCTCACACCGTATTTTTCATAGCCGATGTGTGCACTGTAGACATGCTTGGAGGCGCGCGGCAGCGTGAAATCCTCGCCTGCACGGTCCTTGATGCCGGCATCGAATTTGGTATCCAGCCAGGTACCACTGGCACCCACCAGCAGCCCATCCAGACCGGAGGGCAGGAAGGCCAGCTGCTGCTGCCAGTTGAATTCCGCGCCACGCACGGTGGCCTTGCGCCCGTTGATCGGCTGGGTCACGTCCAGGCCGCCGTAGGCCGGATCATTGGTGCGCACGGTCTCCACGATGTAGCCATCGATCGACTTGTGGAACAGGCCCAGCGAGACGATGCCGGTGCTGCCGATGTACTTCTCCACCGACAGGTCGATGTTCTTCGACTCGTACGGGTCCAGTTCCGGGTTGCCCAGGCGTACGTCCCCATCACCCCGGCTGTAACCCACGCGCGGCGAGATGTCACCGAACGACGGCCGTGACACGGTCTTGTTGGCCGAGGCGCGCAGCACCCAGTCATCGGCCGCGTCATAGCGCAGGTGCAGGCCCGGCAGCACGTTGGTGTAGCTGCTGTTGGCCACCCGCGGGGTGACGGTGAAGCTGCGACCGTTGGCGGCCACGTCCACCTGGTTGCCGACCGCCTTGAACTGGGTGTTTTCCACGCGCACACCGCCGATGATGCGCAGCGCGCCCACGTCCCAGGTGCCCATCGCATAGCTGGCGAAGATGTCTTCGCTGGCCACGTAGTCCTCCTCCAGCGATGTCATCGCATTGCCACCGGCGTCCTGCGGACGGGCGCTGTACTGGCCGCCATTGGCCGCCCAGAAGGCGCGCATCGCGGCCGAATCCATGCCGTCACCCATATTGCCGTGGCGGTGTTCGGGCGAGGAGGTGCTCCAGCTCGACAGCGCCACCTTCGGGCCGACACGCAGTTCGCGCTCGTCCACATTCACGTCGCGGTCGCGCCAGCGGCCCAGCAGGCCGAACTTGATGCTGCTGCTGTCGCCGTCGAAGCGCACGTTGACCTGCGCGCTGTGTTCCTTGTCGTTCACCTGCTTGGGCGAGAGCACGAAACGATCGAACGCGTAGTTGCTGTTGTCCAGCCACTGCGGGTTGTCGAAGCTGTAGCTGGGCAGGCGGCTGCGCTGGTCCAGGGTGCCGTTGAAGGCTTTTCCGTTGAGCTTGAAGCGCGCCTCCATCTCGTCGTTCACCCGCTCTTCGGTACGGGTGTAGCCGATCCGGTAATCGAGCACGGCGTTGGTCAGCTTGTTCTCGCCACCGAGACTGGCCGCGAAGGTGTTTTCCTTCTTGGTGCGATAGCGCATGCGCTTGTCGATGGAATCCTCCGACATGCCATCCAGGCGGTACTGGTCGGTGCCGGTCCTGACCATCTTCGCTTCGTCGAAATTGAAGATCACGCGCTGGCGGGTCTCCGCATCGTCGAACTGGCTGTACAGCGTGCGCAGGTAGTACTTGCTGTCTTCATTCGGGCGCCAGTCGAGGTTGAGGTTGGCACCGATGCGCTTGCGCTCGATCTCGTACTTGCGGTGCTGCAGGTTGATCGCGGTGACATCACCCGGACGGGTAGTGGTCAGGTCCTTGTTGCCGCTTACATCGTCGTACTCCACTTCGGTGTTGTCCGACTCGAACCTGCGCTTCTGGTAATTCACGCCCAGTGCCACGCCGAAGGTGTCGTTGAACACTTCGCTGTAGTTGAAGGCGGCCTTGGGGCTGGTTTCACCGGACAGCTGCTGGTGGCTGCCTTCGATCTTGCCACGCAGGCTGCGACCGTCACGGTCGAAGGCCGAGGCCGATTCCACCAGCACGGCGCCGCCGATGGCATCGCCGGGCATGTCCGGGGTCGGCGACTTGACCACGCGCAGGCGCTCGGTGGAGTCGGACGGAATCACGTCCAGCGGCGCGGCACGGCTGGAATCCTCCGGCGTGCCGATGGCGATGCCGTCCACGCTGACGCTGTTGAGGTTGGCGTCCAGGCCGCGGATGACCACGAAACGGCCCTCGCCCTGGTCGCGGGTCACGCTGATGCCCGGCAGGCGCTGCAGCGACTCGGCCACGTTCTTGTCCGGGTACTGGCCCAGGGCATCGGAGGACACCGCGTCCTCGATGGCATCGCTGCTGCGCTTGAGGTCGACCGCGCGGATCTGCGATTCGAGCTGGGCGCGCACTTCGATGCGGTCCAGGTCGACCGCGTCGGACGCCACGGCGCCGGTGGCGGCTACCGCCTGCTGCCCGGCGGCCTGCAGCGGTGCTGCCACCCCCATTGCCAGGGTCAGCGTGATGGCAACGGCCAACGGAGTCTTGATATGCACTGGGAATCCCCATTCCTGTTAAGAATGGGTCTGCACGGTATGTCCGCAAGGTTGCATGGCCGTGACATGCGCCTGCACATTTCGAGTAACACCGCCCCGGGCCAGGTTTGGGTTCGGCCCGCCAATCCGGCAAAATGGCGCCCTCTCTCCTTCTCCCCCCTTCCGACCATGAAGATCGTCGAAGTGCGCCACCCGCTGGTGCAGCACAAGATCGGCCTGATGCGCAACGCTGCGCTCAGCACCAAGGATTTCCGCGAACTGGCCAACGAGCTGGGTACGCTGCTGGCCTACGAGGCCACCGCCGACCTGGACACCGAGCCGCACACCCTGCCCGGCTGGTCTGGCCCGGTTACCGTGCAGCGCATTGCGGGCGCCAAGATCACCGTGGTGCCGATCCTGCGCGCCGGCCTGGGCATGCTCAGCGGCGTGCTGTCGCTGATCCCGGCCGCCCGCGTCAGCGTAGTGGGCCTGCAGCGCGATGAGGAAACCCTGCAGCCGGTGCCTTACTTCGAGCGCCTGACCGGCCGCCTGGAAGAGCGCGACGCGCTGATCCTGGACCCGATGCTGGCCACCGGCGGCACCCTGATCGCCACCATCGACATGCTCAAGCGTGCCGGTGCCCGCCGCATCAAGGGCATCTTCCTGGTCGCCGCGCCGGAAGGCATCGAAGCGGTCAAGGCCGTGCACCCGGACGTGGAGATCTACACCGCGGCCATCGATGCCCAGCTCAACGACAAGGGCTACATCCTGCCGGGCCTGGGCGATGCCGGTGACCGTATCTTCGGTACCCGCGTCGGCTGATCCGGCGAACCGGGGTCAGATCCCTTTCACAGCGAAAGGTATCTGACCCCAGGCGCGGCCTACAGGCCGGCGGCGAAGGCTTCCAGCTGGCCGATGACCGTGTTCCAGCCGTCGAAGAAGCCCAGCTGCTCATGCTGGTCACGCACGGCCTTGTCCGGGTGCATCACCCGCGCGGTGTAGCGGCAGCCCTGCCCCTCATCCTCCATCGTGATGATGGCGGTGAAGCCCAGCCAGGGTGACTGCGGTCGCCAGCCTGCGCCCAGCATCGAGGTGAACACCAGGCGCTGCTGCGGCACGATCTCCAGGAAGCTGCCCGGATTGTCACTGCTGCCGCCATCCGGGCCCTGCATGAAGGTGTGGAAGGCCCCGCCGGGACGCAGGTCGAATGCACGTACCTCGGTGGTCCACGGCTTCGGGCACCACCACTGGCGCAGCAGTTCCGGGTCGGTCCACGCCCGCCACAAGGCGGCGCGCGGTGCGTTCAGCACACGGCTGATGACCAGATCGGTGTCGGGGTTGTTACCTGCGTCTACGGCCATGGGCCTGCTCCTGTCGGTGAAGGGTTTCGACGAAATCGACCATGCGGTCGGAACGCGCTTCCCATGCAGCACGCTGTTCGGCCAGCCACTGCTCGGCCTGGCCCAGCCGCGCCGGCACCAGTTCGCAGGTGCGTACGCGCCCCTGCTTGCGGCTGCGCACCACGCCGCTGCGTTCCAGCACGGCCAGGTGTTTCATCAGCGAGGGCAAGGCCATCTCGAAGGGCTCGGCCAGCATCGATACCGTGCGCGGCCCCTGCCCCAACGCGGCCACGATCGCGCAACGGGTCGGGTCGGCCAGTGCCTGGAAGACCTCTTGAATGGCGGGATTATACTTACCCATATGGCTAAGTAATACGCCGATCTGAACGTCGCCGCAAGCAGGCGCGGCAATGGCGTGATTCTTCACGTGCCCTTGCCGGCCCGAAGCGAATGCTCCGCGCACCCGCCACCCTTGGAGCACCCGATGAAAGCCTCTTTCCTGCTGGCCGCCGTCCTGCTGGTCGGCCTGCCCCTGGCTGCCAACGCCACCACCCCGCAGCAGCAGCGCATGGCCGACTGCTCGGCCAAGAACAAGGGCTTGAAGGGTGATGCCTACAAGACCGCGCAGAGCTCCTGCCTCAGCGGCCACGCCGCCGAGACCAAGGCGGCCAATCCGCAGCAGGAGCGCATGCGCAAGTGCAACGCCGATGCCGGCGCGAAGAAACTGGCGGGTGATGCACGCAAGACCTTCATGAGCAGCTGCCTGAAGGCGTCGTAATGGTCGCATCCGGATAAAACGCCATCCACGCATGGCGTGGAGCTACCGCCGTCTGTGAAAGGCCGGGCATTGCCCGGCCTTTTCATTACCCCAGGGCGCGTGCCTTCAGCTCGCCCTGTTCGTGCAGGGTCACGAAACGTCCCTTGTCATCCCTGCCCAGCTGCGCCAATGCCACCTGCGGGTCGTGGGTGAAGAACAGCCGCACGTTGCGCGCCAGCTTGTCTTCAAGGAACTGCCGCTTCTCGTCGATCAGCAGCTCGGCATTGCGGTCGTAGCCCATGGTGATCGGCACGTGTACCCATGAGCGCCCCGGGATCAGGTCGGCACAGAACACCACGCCACCGTGCGCACTTTCGCCGGCATGCGCGTGACCAACGATCTCGGCCAGCATCAGCCCCGGCGTATGCCCGTCGCTGTAGCTGAAGCGTACGCTGCGGCCGAGCGCCTTCGAGTACTCCCCGTCCACCACTTCCAGCCGGCCACTGGCCTGCAGCAGGCCCGGCAGCTCAGGAATGAAGCTGGCGCGATCGCGCGGGTGTGGCTGCACGGCACGCTGCCAATGCTGCGCGCCGACCACATAGGTGGCGTTGGGGAACAGCAGCTCGGGCTCACGCCCTTCGCTCCATGCCGCCAGCAGGCCACCGGCATGATCGAAGTGCAGGTGGCTGAGCACCACTACGTCGATATCCTCGTGCTCGAACCCCGCTTCGCGCAGCGAATCGATCAGCACATGCTGGCTTTCCTGCACGCCGTAGCGCTCGCGCATGCGCGGATCGAAGAACGCGCCGATACCGGTTTCAAACAGCACCGTCTTGCCTTCAAGCGGGCTGGCAAGCAACGCACGGCAGGCCAGCTCGATGCGATTGAGCTCGTCCGGTGCCGCCCATTTTTCCCACAACGCGCGCGGCGCGTTGCCAAACATCGCGCCGCCATCAAGGCGCTGCGAGTTTCCACGAATAGACCAGAGTTTCATGCGCCGATTATCGGCGCCGGCTCGTTAAATAATCGCTAGGAGGAAAACAGAAAACCCCGCCGGCAAAGGCGGGGTTTCGGTAATCAGCCAGATTGCCGGCCAGCGGCCGGCGCTACTGGATCAGCGTGCCGGTACGACCTGGGCACTGCCCACCGGATTGCGCGGGTCGCTGCCGCCGAACAGCTTGTTCGCCTTGCGGTCCCATTCCACGGTCTGCAGGTTGCCCCACACGTGGCTGGAACCGCGGCCACCGGCCGCGACATTGCCCGGCAGGTCGATCTTGTGACCCATCGCCTGCAGCTGCTTCACCGTGTCGGCGTCGAACGCATCGTCCTCGGCTTCGATCAGGTCCGGCAGCCACTGGTGGTGGTAGCGCGGCAGCGCGGCAACCTGCTGCGCGTCCAGGCCGGCGTCGTAGCCGAGGATGCCCAGCAGCACCATGGTGATGATGCGGCTGCCACCCGGGGTGCCCAGCACCACCACCTTGTCGGCGTTCTCCATGAAGGTCGGCGTCATCGAGCTGAGCATGCGCTTGCCCGCCTTCGGCGCATTGGCTTCATAGCCCATCACGCCGAACGCATTGGGCGTGCCCGGCTTCAGCGCGAAGTCGTCCATCTCATTGTTCAGCAGCACGCCGGTGCCCTTGGGAATCAGCCCCGAGCCGTACAGCAGGTTGACGGTCTGGGTGGCGCCGACGCGGTTGCCGTCACGGTCGATGATCGAGAAGTGCGTGGTCTCGTCATCTTCCAGCGGCGTCGGGTTGCCCGACAGCAGGTCGCTGGGCGTGGCCTTCTCCGGATGGATGGTCGCCCGCAGGCCCTGTGCGTAGTCCTTGCTGGTCAGCACCTTCTGCGGGATCTGCACGAAGTCCGGGTCGCCGAGGAAGAAGGTGCGGTCACGGTAGGCGCGACGCATCGATTCCACCACCAGGTGGGTGCGGTGCGCCGGGTCCATCTTCTTGATGTCCCAACCTTCCAGGATCTGCAGCATGCTGGCCAGCGCGATGCCACCGGACGACGGCGGCGGCGCGGTGGTGATCTTCCAGCCGTTGTAGTTGAACACGATCGGTTCGCGCTGCTTCACGCGATAGCCAGCCAGCTCTTCAGCGGTCCACTTGCCGCCGGCCTGCTTCACGCCGGCCAGCAGCAGCTTTCCGGTCTGGCCCTTGTAGAAGCCATCGAAGCCACCCGCAGCCAGGCGCTCCAGCGTCTGCGCCAGTTCCGGCTGCTTGAACAGGTCACCGCTGGCGATCGGCTTGCCGTTGCGCAGGTAGACCTCGCGCGTGCCGGGATAGCGCTCCATCACTTCACGGCGCGAGGCATAGCCCTTGGCCATGCGGTCGTACACCGGGAAGCCTTCGCGCGCGATGCGGATCGCCGGCTGCAGCGAGGCCGACAACGGCAGCTTGCCGTGCTTGGCCGACAGTTCAACCAGCGCTGCAGGCAGGCCGGGAATACCCGCCGACCAGGCGCCATTGACCGAACGATCACGATCCAGGTTGCCCTGCTTGTCGAGGAAGGCCTGCGGGGTTGCCGCGGCCGGTGCGGTCTCGCGGGCATCCAGCATCACATCCTTGCCGGTGGCCGCGTCGTGCAGCAGGAAGAAGCCGCCACCGCCCAGCCCGGAACTGATCGGCTCGACCACCGCCAGCGTGGACGACACCGCCACCGCGGCGTCGAAGGCGTTGCCGCCCTGGGCCAGGATATCGATGCCGGCCTGGGTGGCCAGTGCGTGGCCGCTGGCAATGGCCGCGCCATCGGGGCGCTCGGCTCGGGTCGGGCTGTCGGCCCAGGCGATCGGGCTCAGCAGCAGGCCGAGCAGCAACAAGGGGCGGACGATCAGCGTCTTCATTCGGATGGGGGCTCCGCGTAGAGTTCGGGGTGATCGTGCTGCAGCTGGCGCAGCTTGGCCAGCAGCTGGTCTTCCGTTTCCACGATCTCCGGATCCGGGTCGATGCACTCGACCGGGCAGACGACCACGCACTGTGGCTCGTCGAAATGACCCACGCATTCGGTACAGCGCGCAGGGTCGATCACGTAGATGGTTTCACCCATCGCAATGGCCTGGTTCGGGCAGGCCGGCTCGCATACGTCGCAGTTGACGCAGAGCTCGTTGATTTTCAGCGACACGGCGATACTCCTCGCCCGCGCCCTGGGACAAAGGACCGGCCAGCGCGGGCGCGCGGGCCGGTCAGGTCATCAGCGGCGCCCTTGCAGGACGCCGCCCGGGCCATGCCGGAGCATGGCCGCCATGGCTCGGTATTACTTGGCTTCGACGAAAATGTACTCGGCACCGGTCGGCTGGATCGCAGCCTGCACGCGGGCGTTGTCGGCCGACTGGCCGATGAAGACGACGCGCACGCCCTTCATCGAATCCGGCGACACGTCCTTGAAGACGGCCTGGATCATGTCAGCCATCTTGCCCGAGGCCGACGAACCGAAGGCCAGCATGTTGCCCGGCTGCACGCCACGGGCCACGGCCTGGGTCGCGCTCTCGGTCTGGCGCTCGTACTTGGCCTGGAAGTCCGGGTCCGATTCCGGCGAGAGGTAGTACAGGAACGGGCTGTTGGTGATGTTGCCCATGTTCTGGATCGCCACTTCCTGCAGGTACTTCTTCCAGCCTGCATCGTCGTCCTTGGACGGAGCGACCAGTGCCTGCTTGGCCTCGTCGACCGGAGCGGCCTCTTCCTTCTTGCAGGCGGTGAAGGCCAGGGCCAACGAAGCGATCAGCATCGCGCGCATGGTGGTGTTCATGGGTTTCCTCCCGGAATGGTGCGTGGTGTTGTACGTAATGGGGTGCGGGTACAGCGGGGGCTTACGACTGTGCCGACTTCGCTTCGCGGACCTTGCGCAGGGCTTCGAGCACCGCGGCCGGCACGAAACCCGACACGTCGCCGCCCAGGCGCGCGATCTCGCGGACCAGCGAGGACGAAATGAAGCTGTGCTGCTCGGCCGGGGTCAGGAACAGGGTCTCGACCTCCGGAATCAAATGGCGGTTCATGCTGGCCATCTGGAACTCGTACTCGAAGTCGGACACCGCGCGCAGGCCGCGCAGCAGCACCCCGCCCTGGACCGAACGTACGAAATGGGCCAGCAGGGTATCGAAGCCGATGACCTCGACGTTGCTGTGGTGGCCCAGTGCGCCACGTGCCAGCTGCACGCGCTGCTCCAGCGGCAGCGCCGGGCCCTTGGACGGGCTCTGCGCCACGCCGACCACGACCTTTTCAAACAGCGGCGCGGCCCGGCTCACCAGGTCGATATGACCGTTGGTGATGGGGTCGAACGTGCCGGGGTAAACGGCGATGCGGCGATTGGCCACGGTCATGGGCGGTTGCAGATGTTCAGATGAGGTCAAAGTGTAGCAGTGGCGCGGCGGTACAGGGCAAAGCGCACCTCGCGGGTGCCGCCCTCGCGGTGCAGCAGCCAGTCCGGCGGCAGCACCGGTGCGTGCCCGGCCGGCGATTCCAGGTACAGCCAGGCATCGGTGGCCAGATGCCGCGGCAGCTGGGCCAGCACGTCCTGCCACAGGCCATCGGCAAACGGCGGGTCGATGAAGACCAGATCGGCCTGCTGCGCCTGCGCCCCCTGCAGCCAGCGCAGGGCATCGGCCTGCACGACGGTGATCTGGTCGGCGGCCTGCAGCTTGGCCACGGCCGCGGTCAGATTGCGTCCCAGCTGCGCGTCGCGCTCGACCAGGGTGGCGTGGGCGGCACCACGCGAGACCGCCTCCAGGCCCAGCGCGCCACTGCCGGCGAACAGGTCCAGCACCCGCGCGCCGCCCAGTCTGGGCATCAACCAGTTGAAAAGGGTCTCGCGCACGCGGTCACTGCTGGGCCGCAGCCCCGGGAGGGTCGGCACCGACAGGCGGGTATTGCGCCAGCGACCGCCGATGATGCGGACCTGACCGTCATTGCCGCCACGGCCGCTCATCGGCGTCCCCGGCGGGGGTTGTTCGAGAAATTCAGCATGAGCGGGATTGTAGTTCGGCCGGCCCGCGGCCGGCACCCGCAGAAGCCACAGCAACGGCCGAAGCAACTTCAAAAGCTGGTTTCCTGTGGGTTGGCGGGGCGGGTCAGGTTGTGGGGGACGCCGTAAACCTGTGGTGGTCAAGTATTTTTGAACACTCCCAAAGGGAGTTCAGGCCACCTGCACTTCACGGAGCGCAGGTGGCACAAGGCCGTTG
>NZ_JBSPUE010000005.1:0-375542 GCF_056861455.1 Stenotrophomonas sp. 22LJNL06-5-1 | reverse complement strand
CAACGGCCTTGTGCCACCTGCGCTCCGTGAAGTGCAGGTGGCCTGAACTCCCTTTGGGAGTGTCCAAAAATACTTGACCACCACAGGTTCACGGCGTCCCCGCAGTACCCACCCACCCGGCCAGCCCTCAGTAACCCGGCTTTCCGCGATCAACCAACACCCACGAGGGGCTGCGCCGTTGGCTGGGAATCACCCGCGATGCCGGATCAACAACTGACTCATCAGCGCCCGCAGCGCCGGCGGCTTCACCGGCTTGGCCATCATTCCCCAGCCGCGTTCGGCGGCCATCTCACGCAATCCCGCATCGCGCTCGGCAGTGACCAGCACCACCGGCGGGCGAGCCTGCCACAGTTCGGCCAATGTCTCGTACAGCACCGGTCCGTGGTGATCGCCCATGCGCACATCCAGCAGCACCAGCTCTGGCACCGCGCCTGTTGCCGCCAGCTGCAGCGCCGCCTGCGGGCCGTCGGCCAGCGCCACCTCGCAGCCCCAGCGCTCCAGCAGCGCGCGGCTGGCGGCGCAGACGTGCGGATCGTCGTCGATCACCCACACCCGGCGCCCGCGCAGCGGATTGTCCGCGGCCGGTTCCTGTACCAGCACCGGCGCGGGTGCCGTGGCCGGAATCGCGCTGGCCTCGCCGAACGGCACGCCCACGGCGAACACGCTGCCCTGGCCCAGCTGCGAGCGCAGCCGGATTGGATGGCCGAGCAGGCGGCCGATGCGGTCGACAATCGCCAGGCCAAGGCCCGCGCCGCGCTGCTGGCCGTCGTGCAGGCGGCGGAATTCCTCGAAGATTTCGCCCTGCAACGCGTCGGGAATGCCAGGTCCCTGATCGTGCACTTCGATCCACAGCAGGCCTTCGCGGCGACGGCAGCCGAGCAGCACGCGGCCGCGTTCGCTGTAGCGCAGCGCGTTGGACAGGAAGTTCTGCAGGATGCGGCGCAGCAGGGCTTCATCGCTGACCACCACCGCAGCGGTATCGACCCAGTCGACTATCAGCCCACGCGACTGCGCGGCGATGCCGAATTCGCGCGCCAGTGTCTGCAGCAGCGGCCCGAGCCGGAACGCCTGCACACGGGTCGGCAGGCTGCCCGATTCCAGGCGCGCGATGTCCAGCAGGCTGTTGAGGATCGCATCCTGGGCAGCCAACGCAGCATCGATGTGGTCGCTGGTCTGCTGTTGCGCCGGGTCGCTCAGCTTGCCGCGCAGCACCGAGACGAACATGCGCGCTGCGTTGAGGGGTTGTAGCAGGTCGTGCACAGCCGAAGCGACGAAGCGGGTCTTGTAGCGGTTGGCCTGTTCGGCTTCGCGGCGTGCTTCGTCCAGGTCGTGGGTACGTTCGGCAATGCGGTGTTCCAGCGCGTCGGCCAGCGAGCGCAGTTCGCGCGCCGCGTTCTTGTAGCTGGTGATGTCGGCATAGCTGGTGACGAAGCCGCCGTCGGGCAGCGGGTTGCCACGAATCTCCAGCACGGTGCCGTCGTCCTTCTCGCTCTCGCGCATGTGCGGGCGGCCGCTGCGCAGGTGGTTCAGGCGGCGCTCGATGGCCTCGTCCACCGGGCCGGGGCCCAGCAGGCCACGACGCGCATTGAAGCGGAACAGTTCCTCGATCGGCCGGCCCACGCGCACCAGGTCCAGCGGAAATCGGAACAGCTCCAGGTAGCGCGAATTCCACGCGACCAGGCGCAGTTCCCGGTCGATCACCACCACACCCTGCGGCAGATGTTCGAGGCTGCGGCTGAGACCGCTGTCGGCATCGGTGGCGGCCTGAAGCAGGCCATCCTGTGCGGTGCGCAGTTCCTGTGCGTGCTGCTTGAGCAGGGTTTCCAGTTCGCGGCGGCTGCGCAGGCGATGCTTGGCCAAGCGTCGCCGCTGCTGCACGAACAGCACCAGGAAGCCCAGTGCAAGCCACGCGGCACCTCCGGTGAGGGCGGCTGCACGACCGGCGGCGGTGGCGGCACTGGCGTCGTGCAGCAGATGCAGGTTCCAGCCTTCGGCGGGCAAGGGCAGGCTCTGCCACAGCATCGGCTGCGGCAGTGCCGGATCCAGCAGGCGCACCATGCGGCCGCCGTCGGCCAGCACGTCCTCAGTGCGTGCGCGCAGTGGCTGCAGGGCGCGGTCGGCGTACTGGCGAGCATCCAGCATTTCGCGGCGCTCATCGGCGCCCAGCGCGCGCAGCAGGCGGTAGCGCCAGCTGTCACGGTTGGCCAGGAACACCACGTCGTGGTCGTCGCTGGCCAGCACCACATCGGGGCTGCTCAACCATTCCTGTTCCAGCGCCGACAGCTCGACCTTGATCACCACCACGCCGAGCCGCTTGCCGTCTTCCTCAATGGCCTGCGACAGGTAGTAGCCGGGCACGCCGGTGGTCATGCCGATGCCGTAGAAGCGGCCACGGCCCTGCGCCAGCGCCTGGCGGTAGTAGGGGCGGTAGCTGTAGTTCTCACCGACATTGGTGGTCGGCTGGTCCCAGTTACTGGCCGCCACTGCCACGCCGTCGTGGCCGACCAGGGTCAGGGTCGAGGCACGGGTGACTTCATTGGCGCGTTGCAGTTTGAGGTTCAGCCGCTGCCGTTCGCTGGGCGAGGGCGGTACGCGCAGCGCGTGCAGCAGATCCGGATCCAGCGCCAGTACCTGCGGCAACGTGCCGAAGCGGTCGATGCGCTGCTGCAGGCCCTGGCCGTACAACTGCAGCTGGCGTTGTACCTGGCTGCTTTCTTCGCCGAGGGCGCGCCGCCAGGCGTAGTGGCCAGCGGCGACCGCACACAGCACGGTGCCACCGACCATCACCAGGATGGTCAGCAACAGCATCCGGTGGCGGCTGAGCCAGTACATGGCGGCAGTCTACGCAGGGCCGGCGGGCGTGGTGTGCACGCCCGCCGGGATCTGACGTGGAAGGGGTCAGAAGTGCATCTGCGCGCGCAGTTCGAAGATCTCCGGCGTGCTGTGCACACCGCGACGGCTGGCGTCGACCTTGACGTAGTTGGCCTGGAACTTGAAGTGGCTGGTCAGGTACCAGTTCGCACCCAGGGTGAGGTCGTGCTGGCGGCCGCCGAGGATGCTGCCATCGTCGAGGTCCATGCGGCTGTAACGGGCCACCAGTTCCACCGCGCCGTAGTCGTGCGCCGGCTTGATGTTGGCCACGGCACCGGCGTTGTATGGGCGCGATTCGCCGGTCAGCACCCAGCTGGCCATCGCGTACTGGCCGCTGCCGGTGTAGTCGGGCTTGCCGTCATGACGGGTGACCGTGGCGCGCAGGGCTTCAGCCTGCAGCGAGAACGGCCCGCGGATCCAGATGCCTTCCAGGCCGGTACGGCGGATCTGGTCAGCGGTGACCAGCGCGCCGGAGTCGACGTAGCGGATGTCGGTCAGGCCGGCTTCCGGACGTGCGCGCAGGCGTGCGCTGGCCTCGTGGTGCACGTCGCGGCCATCGCTGTAACCGCGCGGATTTTCCTGCGAATAGGCCAGGCCCAGGTGGATTACGTCACCCGGCGCCTTCACCGGGGTCCACACCGCACGCACGGCCTGGGTGGTGCCCGGGTTGTCACCCTGCAGGTCCTTGCCGCCATAGGCGCCGGCCTGCAGCAGGTACTGCGGGCGCTCCAGCACCCATTCCACACCCGTGCGGCGGCCAGCGTAGAAGGCCTGCACCGGCAGTGCGGTTTCCAGGAAGCTGCCGGCGCGCGAAGACGTGTTCGCGTCCAGGCCGACCGGGGTCTTCATGTAGCCGAAGCGGAAGCGGCCGATGTCGCGGCCGAAGAAGGCCTTGCTTTCGAAGCGCACGAACACGTCCAGCCAGGTATCGGACTGGAAGTCGTAATAGACCATCGCGTCGTAGACGCCCTTCTTCTTCAGCGTCGCACCGAACTCCTTGCGGCGCACGGCGTCGTCGTCCTCCAGGCCGCTGCCCGAGGAGAAATCGTTGTAGTCGTAGGCGATGTTGGCGGTAGCGGCCAACTCGGTGCCGTCGCCGAAGGCGTACTTGGTCGGCCAGTTGTCGAAATCGGCAGCCGAAGCGAAGGCGGGAAGCGCGGCCAGCGACAGGGCCAGCAAGGTGGGAATCGGGCGCATGTTGGGTGCGGCTCTCTCAGATTGCGTGTGGACAGGACAACAACGGCCGCAAGGGCCGGAACTTTCGCAATGACGCGCCCGGCCGTTCAGCTCGGGCCACCGGCCTCCCCGTGATCGGGCGGTGCGGCGCCAGTGTAGGCATCGCGGCCACCTGAACCGGGGGGCTAGTACCAATAGGTTATCTGCGCCAGCGTGCCCGGCGCGTACAAAGGCGTCCATTGGTCGCACCCCCTGCGCGTGCAGCACAGGGCCTGCGGTCAGTTTCCACGGTAACGGTTCCCGCGCTGTCCCGGGGCCGTACGTGCCTGAAAACGCCCCTTCCGGAGTCCGCCATGCACATCCCGACCGCAGCACCGGTGCCTGCAAAGCCGTTGCCGATCTATCGCCAGCTGTACTTCCAGGTGATCGTGGCGATCGTCCTGGGCGCCATCCTCGGCCACTACGAACCGTTGATCGGCGAGAAGATGAAGCCGCTCGGCGATGCCTTCATCAACCTGGTGAAGATGATCATCGCGCCGGTGATCTTCCTGACCATCGTCACCGGCATCGCCGGCATGACCCACCTGCGCACGGTGGGCCGCGTATTCGCCAAGGCGATGGCGTACTTCCTGTTCTTCTCCACGCTGGCACTGATCGTCGGCATGATCGTGGCGCACGTGGTGCAGCCCGGCGCCGGCATGAACATCAACCCGGCCGAGCTGGACCAGACCGCGGTGCACAGCTACGTCGAGAAGTCGCATGACCTGACCCTGGTCGGCTTCCTGATGGACATCATCCCGAAGACGCTGCTCAGCGCGTTCGTGGATGGCAACATCCTGCAGGTGCTGTTCGTGGCCGTGCTGTTCGGCATCGCGCTGGCATCGGTGGGCGAGAAGGGCAAGCCGATCGTGAACTTCCTGGAGGCGCTGGTCGCTCCGGTGTTCAAGCTGGTGCACATCCTGATGAAGGCCGCTCCGATCGGTGCCTTCGGCGCAATCGCCTTCACCATCGGCAAGTACGGCGTCGGCTCGCTGATCAACCTGGCCTGGCTGGTGGGTTCGTTCTACCTCACCGCCTTCCTGTTCGTGGCGGTGATCCTGGGCCTGGTCTGCCGCCTGTGCGGCTTCTCGGTGTTCAAGCTGGCGCGCTACCTGAAGGCCGAACTGCTGCTGGTGCTGGGTACCTCTTCGTCGGAGTCGGCGCTGCCGTCGCTGATGGAGAAGATGGAACGCGCCGGCTGCAGCAAGTCGGTGGTGGGTCTGGTGGTCCCGACCGGCTACTCGTTCAACCTGGACGGCACCAACATCTACATGACCCTGGCCGCGCTGTTCATCGCCCAGGCCACCAACACCGAACTGACCCTGGGCCACCAGATCGCCCTGCTGCTGGTCGCCATGCTCAGCTCCAAGGGCGCGGCCGGCGTCACCGGTGCCGGCTTCATCACCCTGGCCGCCACCCTGGCGGTGGTGCCGGAGGTGCCGGTGGCCGGCATGGCGCTGATCCTGGGCGTGGACCGCTTCATGAGTGAATGCCGTTCGCTGACCAACTTCATCGGCAATGCCGTGGCCACCGTGGTGGTCTCGCGCTGGGAGGGGGCGCTGGACCGCAACCGCCTGCAGCTGGCGCTGGATGGCCGCGAAAGCGAATTGCCGCCGCTGATCGATGCCGTGCCCGAGGCGCTGCCGGCCAGGGGCTGATCCAGGTGTGTGGTACCGCGGGGCCGGTCACGACAGTGGTACGGCCCCGCGGCGTTTCAAAGCGTCCCATGGCTGTCATGGGAGGCACCGAAGCTGGTGTCGCGGTACCGTCGCATACGGCACGGAATTGTGCGGTCGCAGCATGCCTGCGACAGGATAGCGACAGGTCCAGACGCTCCAACGGGGGTATCATCCCCTGTCCCTTCTGCCCATTCATGTAACCCACATCGATGTCCAACGAAGATTTCAAACAGGCCGCCCTCGATTACCACCGGATGTCCCCGCCGGGAAAGATCAAGGTTTCCGCTACCAAGCCCATGCTGACCCAGCGCGACCTGTCGCTGGCGTATTCGCCGGGCGTGGCGTACGCCTGTGAAGCGATCAAGGCCGACCCGCAGCAGGCCAGCGAGCTGACCGCCCGCGGCAACCTGGTGGCGGTGATCTCCAACGGCACCGCGGTGCTGGGCCTGGGCAACATCGGCGCGCTGGCCGGCAAGCCGGTGATGGAAGGCAAGGGCGTGCTGTTCCAGAAGTTCGCCGGCATCGATGTGTTCGACATCGAAGTGGATGAAACCGACCCGGACAAGCTGGTCGACATCATCGCCTCGCTGGAGCCGACCTTCGGCGGCATCAACCTGGAAGACATCAAGGCGCCGGAATGCTTCGTGGTCGAGCGCAAGCTGCGCGAGCGCATGAAGATCCCGGTGTTCCATGACGACCAGCACGGCACGGCGATCATCGTCGGCGCGGCCGTGCTCAACGCCATGGCGATCACCGGCAAGAAGATCGAGGAAGTGAAGCTGGCGACCACGGGCATGGGCGCAGCCGGCATTTCCTGCGTGAACATGCTGGTGCAGCTGGGCCTGAAGCCGGAGAACATCCTGGCCTTCGACCGCGAGGGCGTGATCCATACCGGCCGTACCGACCTGGACCCGGAAAAGCAGCGCTATGCGCGCGACACCGACAAGCGCACCCTGGCCGAGATCGTCGACGGCGCGGATATCTTCCTGGGCCTGTCGGCACCGGGCATCCTGACCGCCGACATGGTCAAGACCATGGCGCCGGATCCGGTGATCTTCGCGCTGGCCAACCCGACCCCGGAAATCATGCCGGAACTGGCACGCGCCGCCCGTCCGGACGCGATCATCGGCACCGGCCGTTCGGACTACTCGAACCAGGTCAACAACGTGCTGTGCTTCCCGTACCTGTTCCGTGGTGCGCTGGACGTGGGCGCGACCGCGATCAACGAGGAAATGAAGATCGCCTGCGTGCGCGCCATCGCCGCGCTGGCACGCCGTGCGGCCACCGACATGGGCTCGGCCTACGGCGGCGAGACGCCGAGCTTCGGCCGTGAATACCTGATCCCGCGTCCGTTCGACCGCCGCCTGCTGGTGGAGCTGTCGGCCGCCGTGGCCCAGGCCGCGATGGACTCGGGCGTGGCCTCGCGCCCGATCGACGACATGGGCGCCTACCGTGACAAGCTGGCCCAGTTCGTCTACCGCACCAGCCTGATGATGAAGCCGGTCTACGACCGCGCGCGCAGCGACAAGCAGCGCGTGGTGTACGCCGAAGGTGAAGAGGAAGTGGTGCTGCAGGCGGTGCAGAACGTGGTCGACGACGGCCTGGCGCACCCGATCCTGATCGGCCGCCCGGAAGTGATCGAGTCGCGCATCGAGCGCCTCGGCCTGCGCCTGAAGATCGGCGAGAACGTTGAAGTCACCAACATCAACGACGATCCGCGCTTCAACGAATACTGGCAGTACTACCACGGCCTGACCGGCCGTCGTGGCGTGACCGTGGCCGCGGCCAAGAACCTGATGCGTTCGCGCCCGACCCTGATCGCGGCGGTGATGGTGGCCCGTGGCGAAGCCGATGCGATGCTGACCGGCATCGTCGGCCGCTTCCACAAGAAGCTGGGCTACGTGCGCAGCGTGCTGCCGCTGGAGCCGAAGGTCACCTCGACCTCGGCGATGACCGGCGTGATCAACCAGCAGGGCGTGTTCTTCTTCGTCGATACCCACGTGCAGGAAGACCCGACCGCCGAGCAGCTGTGCGAAGCGACCCTGCAGGCGGCCTACCGCATGAAGCTGTTCGGCATCGAGCCGAAGGTGGCGCTGCTGTCGCACTCCAACTTCGGCAGCCACGATTCCAAGGACGCGCTGAAAATGCGCCAGGTGCGCGAGCTGCTGCTCAAGCGCAACCCGCGTCTGAACGTGGACGGTGAAATGCAGGGCGACACCGCATGGGATGAAGCGCTGCGCCAGAAGCTGCTGCCGGGCTCGACCCTGCAGGGCCGCGCCAACCTGTTCGTGCTGCCGAACCTGGAAGCGGCCAACATCGCCTACAACCTGGTGCGTGTGTTCACCGACGGCGTGGCGATCGGCCCGATCCTGATGGGCGTGAACAAGCCGGTGCATATCCTGACCACCAGTGCGACCTCGCGCCGGATCCTGAACATGACCGCCATTGCGGCGGTGGATGCGCAGATCCGCAAGCAGATCGAAGCGGAGAAGAAGGCCTGAGGCCTTCTTCCCGATTCGATCTGCAGAAGCGCGCCCTACGGGGCGCGTTTCTGTTTCCGCAAAGCGGAAACAGGTAGTGCCGGCCGCTGGCCGGCAGTGATGTCCGGGCGCACGACGTCAGCCGGCCAGCGGCCGGCTCTACCCCGGTCTGTGCCACACGCGCTACGCAACCCGGTCATGTCCCTGCAACGCCGTTGCGGCCCAATACGCCCACGCGGCCTGGCCGTGGGAAGGGACCGGACCGGCCTTCCCACCCTGGGCCCGACCAACTTTCCATGGGTGAGGGTGTCATGCGCAATCGAGTGACGCGGCGGTACTTCCAGCAGCTGTTCGCGCTCTACGCCAGCTTCGTGCAGTCGCGCTGAGGCGTAGAAGGCAGCGAGGTAGAGTCGACCGTTGGTCGACTATCGCGCGAAGCGCGGGGTTTTTGGTGGCTGTACGAAAGTCAGTCGACTAACAGTCGACTCTACCCAGTCGCCCCAATACCCAGTTGACCACCCAGTCAGTGCCGCTTGCCGCGGCGCGCCGGCGCCGGCGGCGGTGCATCCGAACGTGGCTTGGCGTACTGCGACCACAGCGCTGGCAGTGCCTTGCCGGTGTGTTTCTGCCACAGCGCTGGCGTATAGCGACCCTCGCGCAGCGCCTTGTCCAGCGCCAGCACCAGGCCGGGATGCTCGGCCTCGGCCCATTTCAGGAACGCACCGGTCACCCGGTAGCCGCTGTCGACGTTCTGGCCCTTCTCGACCTTGACCGGCAATGCCCAGCCGGCGGCGGTGTTGTCCATGCCGTAGCGGTCACGTGCGTAGTCGGCGATGCCTTCCACCAGCCAGCCCGGTACCCGTGCATCGCCGTAGCCGGGATACCCCTGCACGATGTGCATCGCCTCATGGGTGACCAGGTCGATGTCGTTCGGGTGTTGCGCCAGCCAACCTGGATTGATGGTGATCGTCGCTGCCTGGTCCTTGTCGCCGACGAAGGCGATGCCGGTGTAGGCAGGATCGATCACGATGCGCACCATCGATGGCGCGGCCGGATGGAAGTCCGCGCGTTCGCGCAGGTAGGCGAAGAAGAACGTATCGATCACGCGCTTGCGCTGCGGCGCGGCCAGCGCGCCACGCGCGTCCTGGTAATTCAGCGTCACGCCGTCGCGGGTCAGCTGCGTATCGAACGCCTGGGTCTGGCCGAAACTTGAGAAGGACAGGGCAACAAGGGCCAGAGGCAGAAGACGGAAGCGCATGCCGCTCATTGTACGGTGCCGGCCGCCAGCAGTTCGATCTCCGCCAGCGGCAGTCGTGCCGGTGCCGCCAGGCGCAGGCGGTACTCGCTGTAGCGACCGGGTTTGGCGATGCGGAACGGACGGGTCTGGCGGGCGGATTCGAAGTCTTCGCCGCTGCGCTGGTCGAGCACGGCCCAGCTGCCGCTGCCGTTGCGGGCCTCCAGCGTCCACTCACCGCCCTGGATACGGCCGTCACCGCTGGTCAGCGTGTACATCGTCGGGGTGCCCTCGGCCAGTCCGGTCAGCGCGATGGTTGCAGCGCCGCCCAGGCCCACTGTCGTGCCGGCATCGTCATCGAGCAGCGCGGGCAGGGCACGGCCATCGGCCAACGTCGCCTTCGCGCCGCTGCCGAGCAGGTCGTGCAGCAGCTGCGGGCGCTGGCCGCGCGCGGTCAACGAGCGCGGCACATCATCCACGCCACTGCCCCAGCGCGAGGGACGGGGTCCCATCACGAAGTCGAGGGTCGCGCCCTTGGCGATCAGCTCGTGCGGCACCCAGGTCTTGGTCCACGGGGTACCGTTGATCTTCAGCGACTGCACGTAGACGTTCTCGCGCGAGTTGTTGGCCGCATTCACGGTCAGCACCGCGCCACCCTGCAGCTCCACCCGTGCATGCTCGAATGCCGGCGAGCCTATCACGTACTCCGGGGCGCCCATGCGCAGCGGGTACAGGCCCAGCGAGGCCAGTACGTACCATGCCGAGGTCTCGCCGTTGTCCTCGTCGCCCGGGTAGCCCTGGCCGATCTCGCTGCCGACGTACAGCCGCGACAGGATCTCGCGCACATGCTGCTGGGTCTTCCACGGCTGCCCGGCGTACAGGTACATCCACGGGATGTGGTGCGCCGGCTGGTTGCTGTGCGCATACATGCCCATGCGCACGTCGCGCGCTTCGGTCATCTCGTGGATGGTGCCGCCGTAGGAACCGGCCAGTGCCGGGTCCGCGGTTTCCGGCGTGGCGAAGAAGGTATCCAGCTTCGCCGCCAGCTTTTCGCGGCCACCATACAGCGCCGCCAGGCCCTCGCCATCGTGGGCGGCGGTGAAGGCGAAGGTCCAGCCGTTGGATTCGGTGTAGTCGTGGCCCCACACGCGCGGGTCGTAGGCCTTGGCGTCCACGCGCCAGCGACCATCGGCTCGACGGCCCTGGAAGAAGCCGGCGGCCGGATCGAACATCGTCGCGTAACTGGCGGCGCGATGGCGGAAGTAGTCGGCCTCGGTGCTGTAGCGCTCGCGTGCGGCCGGCGTGGCCGCGCGCTTGGCCAGCGCATCGGCCATGTTGGCGATGCCGAAGTCATTGAGTGCGCCTTCCATCGTCCACGACATGCCTTCGTGCACGTCGGCGCTGGCATAGCCACGGAAGGTCGAACGGTCCATGCCCTTGCGGCCGACGTGGCGGTCGGGCGGTACCACGGTCGCGTTCTTCAGCGCGGCGGCGTAGGCCTCGGCCGGATCGAAGCCGCCGATGCCTTTCAGCCATGCGTCTGCAAATGCCACGTCCGAGCTGGTGCCGACCATCAGGTCGGCGTAACCCGGCGACGACCAGCGCGCGATCCAGCCGCCGGCGCGGTACTGCTCGATGAAGCCCTGTACCAGCTGCCCGGCATCCTCCGGAGTGAACAGCGCATAGGCCGGCCAGGTGGTGCGGAAGGTGTCCCAGAAGCCGTTGTTGACGAATACCTTGCCGTCGCGCACGGCTGCATAGCTGCGGGTCGCGCTGCCCTCGGTGTTGTCATCGCTGGCACTGGCCTGGTTGGCGTAGCGCCACTCCGGTGCGGCGGCGCTGCCCACGTTTTCATGGCCGGAATTCGGGTACAGGAACAGCCGGTACAGGCTGGAATACAGCGTGGTCTTCTGGTCGTCGCTGGCATCGCCGATGTCGAAGCGGGCCAGGCGTGCGTCCCATGCATCCTGCGCACGGCCGGCCACGCTTTCCAGCGTGTCGGCCGCAGCGATTTCCAGTGCGAGGTTGTGCCGCGCCTGCTCCACCGAGATCAGCGAGGTCGCGATGCGCATGGTCACCCGCCGGTCGCTGCCGGCATCGAACTTGATGTAACCGGTCGGGCGGCCGGTGTTGAGGCGCCCACTGCTGCGCCACGGCTTGTCGAAGCTGGCCACCATGTACATGCGGCTGGCGCCGTTGGACAGGCCGCTGCGCGTGTCGGTGTAGCCGGACAGCGTCTGCGTGGCGGCATCCAGAGTGATGCCACCGCGTGCATCGACATTGTCGAACAGCAGATTGGCGTCGCCGCCCTCGGGGAAATCGAAGCGGAACAGCGCAGCATGATCGGTCGGCGCGATGGCGGCGGCGATGCCGTTGTCGAAGCGCACGTCGTAGCGATACGGGCGCGCGCGTTCATGGCTGCGATCGAACGACAGCGCACGCTTGCGGCGGTCGGCCTCCGGCACGCCACGGCTGGCCGAGGGCATCACCTGGAAGGTCTGGCGGTCGCCCATCCACGGGCTGGGCTGATGGCTCAGCGCTAGCGCCTGCAGCTGCGGGCGGTTCTGTGCGTCGTTCTGTTCGTTCCAGCGGTACAGCCAGTTCAGTGCGCCGGCATCGGTCACCGGGGTCCAGAAGTTGAAGCCGTGCGGTACCGCGGTGGCCGGGAAATTGTTGCCGCGCGAGAAGGTGCCGTTGGCCTGGGTGCCACGGGTGGTCAGCACCCAGTCGGAGGCGCGTGTCGGCTGCTGCCTCGGTACTGTGTCCAGGTGCACGTCATCGATCCAGCCGGAGACCGGCGCACCGTCGGTACTGGCCACGTCCAGTTCGATCGCGACCACGCGGCGGCCCTTCAGCGCGGGCACGTCGCCCAGCCGCACTGCCTTGCGCGCCCACTGCTGCGGATACAGCGTCTTCGACGCGCCCTGCGCACGTGCGCCGAGGGCCACCCCATGCTGGTCACGCGCAGCGCTGGCCGAAACGCGGTTGCCATCGTCCAGCAGCAGGTCCAGTGACACATAGGTCGAGGCCACGGTGTCCTTGCCGACGATCTCCGGCAGCACCAGCCACGACAGGGTGGTATCGGCCTCGATCGGCAGGTCGGTCTTGAACAGCTCGCGTCGCGCGCTGCCGCCTTCGCTGCTGTAGCGCAGTGCATGCAGGCCGCTGTAGCCCGCATTGCGCTTGGCGGCGTAAGGCGCCGCAGGGCCGTTGCCGATCGTGACCTGCAGTGCACCCGCGGCCTGCGACGGGGCAGGTTCGCCGGGCTCGAACGAGGTCTGCAGTCCCTGTGCCAGCACCGGCATCGCGGTAGTCGCACAGGCCAGGGCCAGGGCGAGCGGAAGCAGGGCGCGGCGTGGATCGGACAGGGTCATGCAAGGGTCTCCCGGAAGGGCAGGCGGCGGGCAGAACCCGCATCGGCGGACACCACGGACAGCATCGCTCCGCCCGCCGGGATGGCAGTGGAAGAGGCGATGCCGGTCCGGTGGGGGCGGGCCATGCGATCGGGTCGGATTGGGGCAGGCCGGTTCACGACCTGGCCCGATCCTGCAACAGCCGTGGCAACCTGACAAGTGCCATTTAGTTCGATCCAAATGCGGGAAATATCGTTGTCGGCGGTTTCCCGGGGTGAACCTGCAGGATCGGTCGGGAATTCCCCATCCCGAGGTGGCATGCAAGGTCGCAGGGAATCGGCCCGGTACGCGCAAAGACCCGTTGAGGCGCAATGTCGGGGCGGCCCGGATGCTAGAATCACAGGCCTCGCAACCCGTTCATCGACATCCGCCATGAGCCATACCGCCACCGCGCCCGCCAACGCCGAGAAGCGCTACACCGTGCACCGCAGCGATCTGCCGCTGAGCTGCCCGACCCCGGAAATGGCGCTGTGGAACTCGCATCCGCGCGTGTACCTGCCGATCGAAGACGAGCCCAATGGCGAAGCGCAGTGCCCGTACTGCGGTTCCGTGTTCGTGCTGGCCGACTAAGCGGCCGCCCCTCGATGCGCCGATTGACCGTGGTGCAGTTGCTGCCGGCGCTGCACTCCGGCGGTGTCGAGCGCTCGACCCTGGAAATCGCTGCGGCCCTGGTCGCTGCCGGTCATCGTGCGCTGGTGGTCTCCGCCGGTGGCCGCCTGGTGCAGCCGCTGCTCGATAGCGGTGCCGAGCACCTCACCCTCGACATCGGTCGCAAATCGCTGCTGACCCTGCGCCACCTGCCGACCCTGCGCCGCCTGTTCGCCGAAGTGGGCGCGGATATCGTGCATGCCCGTTCGCGGCTGCCGGCCTGGCTGGGCCTGTACGCGATCCGTGCCATGCCCGCCGCACAGCGCCCGCACTGGGTGACCACCGTGCACGGATTGAATTCGCCCAGTCGCTACAGCGCGGTGATGACCAGCGGTGAACGCGTGATCTGCGTGTCCAACAGCGTTCGCGACTACGTGCAGCGGCACTATCCGACGGTTCCCGAAGCGCGCCTGCAGGTGATTCCGCGCGGCGTCGATGTCGCACAGTTTCCGCGCGTGGCCCGCGCCGACCGCCGGCCACGACTGGCGCTGGCAGCCGACTACCCGTGGCTGGCGCAGGTTGAGGGCCCGCTGCTGCTGCTGCCGGGGCGCGGCACCCGGCTGAAGGGGCATGCGCATGCGCTGCAGCTGCTGGCGGATGTACGCGCGGCCGGTGTGCCGGCACAGCTGTGGATGCTGGGTACCGATGAACCGGGCCGTGAAGCGTACGTGGCCGACCTGCGCCGGCAGGCCGCTGCTTGGGGCGTGGCCGACGCGGTGCAGATCAGTACGCCGACCGCGCGCATCGCCCAGGCCTATGCGGCCAGCGATCTGGTGCTGCAGCTGTCGGACAAGCCCGAAGCATTCGGCCGTACCGTGGTCGAGGCGCTGTCGGTCGGCCGTCCGGTGCTGGGCTGGGATCATGGTGGCGTCGGCGAACTGCTTCGGCAGCTGCAGCCCACTGGCGCGGTGCCGCTGGGCGATGCACGCGCGCTGGGTGAACGTGCGCTGGCCCTTCTGGCGCAGCCGCCGTCCTTGCCGACCCGCATCCCGTTTACCCTGCAGGCCATGCAGCGCGATACCCTCCACCTCTATGCCGACCTCGCCGGCTGACCCCGCAACCCTCGTGCGCGAGGACCGCGCCGGGCGCTGGGCGCCGTGGTGGGTGCTGGCGTACGTGGCGCTGTGGCCGTTGCCGGGCATCGCTGAAACCGTGCTCGGGCTTGGCGCGCTGTACGCCGCCGCGCGCATGGTCATGCGCCGCCTGCAGCGCCGCCCGCACCTGTTGAGCACGGCAGCCTGGGCGCTGACCTCGATCCTGTTCCTCGGCTATTGGCTGCCGCAGGCGTTCTCGGCGTTTGATGCGATCGATCCGGCAGCGTCGTGGACGAAGGCGGCCGCCGGCCTGCGCTACCTGCCCTTCATGTGGCTGGTGGCGATCGCGGTGGCCACGCCGGAACGGCGGCGGCTGACCTTCGGCGGCCTGGCGCTGATCACCGGCGCATGGACCCTGGATGCGCTGGTGCAGGCGGTGGCCGGTACCAGTCCGTGGTTCTGGTCGCTCGAGCAGCTGAAGCTGGCCGTGAGTGGCCACGCGCTGTGCCCGGCCGATGAAGCCGCACTGGCCGACCGCCTCAGTGGTGCGCTCGGGCCCTGCAATCTGAAATTCGGCCAGGTGCTGGCCAGCCTGTCACCGTTCCTGCTGCTGCCGATGGCGCGACGTTTCGGTAGCGCAGGGTGGTTGCTGGCCGCTGCTGCACTGGGATGCGTGCTGTTGCTGGCGGGTTCGCGCGCCTCATGGATCACCTTTGTGCTGGTGCTGGCCTACAGCGGCGTGCGCCAGTTCGGCTGGAAGCGGCTGCTGCTGCTGGCCCTGGTGGCAGCGCTGGGTACGGCCGCACTGACAGTGGGCGTGCCGCAGCTGCGCGAGCGTGTTGCGCGCACGGCACAGGCATGGAACGAAGACGGGCAGGGCGTTGACGAGGCGCTTTCGGGACGCGCGCGCATCTGGACGGCGGCGGTGTGCATGATCGAGGAACATCCGGTCAACGGTGTCGGTGCGCGTGGCTTCCGCGATGCGTATCCGGCCTGCGTGGCCGACGAGGGCCCCGCCGTGTGGGGCAATCAACCGGCATTGCACGCCCACCAGATCGTGCTGGAGATCCTGGCGGAAACCGGCGTGCTCGGCCTGCTGCTGTGGTCGGCTGCCGTGGCCCAGGCCTGGCGGGCCTGGCGCTATGCACCGGTGGCTGCGCGTGACCGGGCCCGCCCGGCGATGCTGGCGCTGGCGGTCACGGTGTTCCCGCTCAATACGCACCTGGCGTTCTATTCCGCGTTCTGGGGTGGCCTGACCGTGCTGTTGGCCGCGTTGTTCGCCGGCAGCCTGTTGGCCCGGGACGCGGAAGATTCCCCGCCGGTGAAGTGACCGCGCATCCGCGCATGGTAGGGATCAACCATGGAGTCGATCAGTAGATCCACGCCATGCGTGGATGGAGCTTTCCCGACGCAAACACGGGTAAACCACCACTACCGGTGTTTCCATGCGTATCGCACGCTGGAGGCATGGCCAGCCCAAGACTCCGCTACGGTCGATATTCCCGATCCGGCAACGTGTACGCATTGACCACGGCAACCCTTGGCCGTGAACCGTTATTCGCCGATGCGGCGAACGTGGCGATCCTGATCGACACCCTGCGCTTCGTCGAGCGTAGGGGCTTCAGCCACAGTCTCGCCTGGGTGGTGATGCCCGACCATCTGCACTGGCTGATGGAACTGCGCAGTGGAACCTTGGCCGAGTGCATGTCCCTTCTGAAGTCACGCAGCAGCAGGTTGCTGAACCGGCGGCTGGAGCGGCAGGGCGCGCTGTGGCAGCACGGCTATCACGACCATGCAGTGCGGACCGACGAATCACTTCACGAGAAGGCGATGTACATCCTGGCCAATCCGGTCCGTGCGGGCTTGGCGTGCGTGGTGGGGGAGTACCCGTACGCCTGGTGCCGCTGGCCGTTGTGAATCCCGACACGGGATCGAAGAGCATCCACGCATGGCGTGGATCTACTTGTAAAAATCGCTCCGCCCGCCCGGCTGGCGCTTGAAACGGCGGTGGATCCACAGGTACTGGTCGGGGGCCTCGCGCACCATCTCTTCGATGGCCTGGTTGACCCGCGTGGTATCGGCTTCCACATCCTCGCTGGGGAAGTTCTCCAGCGGTGCGCCGATCTTCAGGAAATACTTCCCGCCCTCGCGGCGGTGGAAGTATGGAATCACCGCGCAGCCAGTCATCCGCGCCAGCTGGTGGGTGGCGGTAATGGTGGATGCGGTATGGCCGAAGAACGGCACGAACACGGTGTCCTTGCCACGCATGTCCTGGTCCGGCGCATACCAGAGGAAGCCGCCCTTCTTCAGGTGGCGCACGGTCGCGCGGATGTCCTCGTTGGCGAACATCGCCTTGGCATAGCGCAGGCGGCCGAACTTCACCGCCCACTCGTACACCGGGTTCTTGTGCTTGCGGTACATGCCTGAAAGATCGACGTAGTCGCACAGCAGGCGGCCGCACATCTCCAGGGTCATGAAGTGACCGGACACCAGCAGCACGCCGCGGCCTTCGGCCTGCATCTGCCGCAGATGCTCGAGGCCTTCGATCTTCACCTGTGGGCGGATGCGGTCGATGCTGCCCCACCAGGCGCGGATGCATTCGAGTACGCCCACGCCCAGCGCGTCGAAGCTGTCGCGCACCAGGCGCTGGCGCCAGGCTTCGTCCTTCTCCGGGAAGCACAGCTGCAGGTTGACCTCGGCAGCGCGACGGCGGCTGTCGAGCAGGCGCCAGCTGATCCAGCCGACGCCACGGCCGAGCGCACGCTGCAGCATCCACGGCAGGCGGGCGATGGCGAAGGCGCCGAGCATGGCGGCGAACATCGGCCAGTTGCGGGGATCGCGCAGCGACGGGCGGACGGCGGTGGTGGCATCGGACATGGCGCCATTCTACCAACCCGGCTGCGTGTCTTTCCCGGGGGGCTCCCGTATCCTTGCCGCATGCGTAAAGACCCTGTCGAATGGATCCTGCGCGGCCTGTACTCCGCCGTGCTCTACATCCTGCTGCCGATCACCGTGTACCACCTGGTCTGGCGCGGTTTCCGGGTCCGTGAATACTTCCGGCGCTGGGACGAGCGCTATGCCTCGTATCCGCAGCCGACCGGCCAGCCACGGGTCTGGCTGCACGCGGTCTCGGTGGGCGAGGTCAATGCCGCCGCGCCGCTGGTCAATGCCCTGCGCCAGCAGCGTCCGGACATCCGCTGGGTCATCACCACCATCACCCCGACCGGTTCGGAGCGCGTGCGCGCGCTGTGGGGAGACGCGCTGGACCACGTCTATCTGCCGTACGACGTACCGGGCAGCGTCAACCGCTTCCTCGGCCACTTCCAGCCCAGCCTGGCGCTGATCCTGGAAACCGAGCTGTGGCCGAACATGCTGTTCGGCTGCCGCGACCGCCGCATTCCGGTCTACATCCTCAACGCCCGCCTGTCAGCGCGTTCGCTGCGCGGTTACCGGGTGCTGGCGGCGCTGATCCGCCGAGCGCTGCGCACGGTCACCTGCGTGGCCGCGCAGTCGCAGGACGACGCCGAACGCTTCGTCCAGCTGGGGGCTGCACGGGAGCAGGTGCAGGCGCTGGGCAACCTCAAGTTCGATATCGCCACGCCGGATGTGCAGGGTTTCGTCGAGCAGTTCCATGCCTGCGTGCCCGCCGGGCGCCCGGTGTGGATCGCGGCCAGTACCCACGATGGTGAGGAGCAGGCGGTGATCGACCTGCATCGGCGCCTGCGCCAGCAGCACCCCGACCTGTTGTTGCTGTGGGCACCGCGGCACCCCGAACGCTTCCCGAAGGTGGAGGCGCTGGCGCGCGAGCAGGGCTGGGACGTGGCGACCCGTCGCGCGAAGCAATGGCCGGAGGCCGGCACGGATGTATTCGTCATCGACACCCTGGGCGAGCTGATGCCGTTCTATGCCTGCGCGCAGGTCGCCTTCGTCGGCGGCAGCCTGCAGCCGATCGGTGGCCACAACCTGCTGGAACCGGCGGCGATGGGCACTGCCGCTGTGACCGGTCCGCACCTGCACAACTTCGCCGAGATCTCACGGCGCATGCGTGAGGCCGGTGCGTTGCTGATCGGCGAGGACGTGCAGGCGGTGGGTGACCTGCTGCAGCATCTGCTGGGCGATGCACAGGCGCGCGAGGACATGGCCCGTGCCGGTTGCACGCTGGTCAGCAATGGCCGCGGTGCCCTGCAGCGCACGCTGGCGCTGGTTGCGCCACATCTGCCGCCGCCGCGCAGCTGAGCCGGGCAGCAACACCGGCAGGTCGGACGCTAAGCGGACCGACTGACGTGATCGACTGCATCAATTCTGCTTAGCAGCCCGATTCCTGTCGCAGCAGGACCGGATGCGTGGCTGCGAACGTGTTTGTGGTCACATTGCGATGCGCACAGTACGGATTCTGATACCGCCACTTGGCGCACGCTGCCAGCCTCCTGTCGACCGCGCTTGTGCGGATTCAAGAGGGCTTGCGATGGACAGCGACAACCGCCGTGGCCGGCACGCGCTGCTGGGAATGGATCACTTCGCGATGGTGGCGTTGACCCTGCTGCTGGGTGGCAGCGTGATCGCGCTGGTTGGCCAGTACACCGCCGCCCAGGCGGGCCCGGCCATCGTGCTGAGTCTGCTGCTGGCCGCACTGGGCACGGCGCCGATGCTGTATTGCCTGCATGTGCTGAACCAGCAGCGGCCCGCAGCCGATGGCCTGCACGGCCTGCTGCAGGCCGCCTGGGGCACGGCGGCTGCGCGCCTGCTGGGTGCTGCACTGCTGCTGGAACTGGTGATGACCAGCGCGGGCGTGACGCAGTCCATGGCCGGCCACGCGCGCGCGCTGTTTGCCAGTCGCGGTATTGAAACCGGCAGCGCGCTGCCGGATCCGGTGATGGCCGTCAGCAGTCTGCTGGTGCTGGGTGCATTCGTGCTGCAGCCTCCGCGTCGCATCGCGCTGACGGTCTGCGTGCTGTTGACGGTGAAGACCGGTGTCGGGCTGTTGCTGTTGGCGCTGGCGGTCCGCCACGTGCACTACGCGAACTGGATTCCGTGGTTGCCGGATGCCACCGCGCCTTATCGATTCGGCCCCGGTGGGGTGCTGGCGGCAAGCGTGCCCCTGCTGGGGGTGTTTGCCAGTGTGGGGCTGGCGCTGGGATTTCCCGGGCGTGGCCCGCAGGCGCATGCACGATCCCCCTGGCTGCTGGCGGCCGCGCTGCTGCTGGCGACGCTGCTGCTGATCGTGCTGGCCGCATTGCAGGCCGGACTGGTCGAATTCCCGGCATTGGCCAGTACGCGGCCGTTGTCGGTGGCATTGCAGGGCCATCCGCAGTTGCAGTGGCTGCTGCCCTTGCTGCCGCTGGCGGGCATGGCCGGGCTGGCGGCACTGCTGCTGGTGCTGTTGTCGCTGGCCGCACATCTGGCAGCGCAGCTCTGGCCTGTGGCCGGTGATGAAGCGCCCGGGTTCCGGACGCGGCTGATACCGGTCACCGTGGTGCTGGCGGCAGCGTTGCTGGCGTTGGCAGCGCCGGTCGGCGCATTGCCGGTGCTGCCAGGACCGGCAACCCTGCTGGTGATGGCGGCCCTGTGCATGGCGGCGCTGCGTGTACGTGCGCCGATGCCGGGTGCTGCGATGGTGCTTGCGCCCCTGGCCACGGCGCTGTGCGTGCTGGCCGCAGTGGAGCGGGCAGGCGCGTGGCCGGGCTGACGGCCGGCAGATCTGCGCCATGCGTGCGGCCGCACGCGCCGCCCACAAAAAAGCCACCCTTGCGGGTGGCTTCTTCGTTGCCGGCAGGGCGACGACTCAGTGCGTGGTCGTTGCCGGGTTGCCGGCGTCCTGGGTCAGCAGGCGGTTCACGTCCTGCAGCTCGGCCACGTCCAGCGCACCCAGCGACTGGCTCAGCAGCAGGCGGTTCTGCAGGAAGGTGTAGCGCGCCTGGGCGTAGTCCAGCTGCGCCGAGAACAGGATGCGCTGGTTCTGGATCACGTCCAGCACGGTACGGGTACCGACTTCCAGGCCAACCTGCGACGCGTCGTACGCACTCTGCGCCGAGACCACCGCCAGGCGGCGGGCTTCCACTTCGCTGATGCCCTGCACCAGGGTCTGGTAGGCATTGCGGGTGTTGCGGTCCAGGGCACGCTTCTGCTGCTCGTAGCCGTCCTGGGCGATGTCACGCTGGGCCAGTGCCTGGCGCACATTGGACTGGGTGGCACCGCCAGCGAAGATCGGCACGCTCAGGGTCAGGCCGATGCTGTTGGTGCGCGCGTCCGGCGACAGCGAGCCGGCACCGGTGCTGTCACCCCAGGTGGCGCTCTTGCCCCAGCTGCCGCCCAGCGACAGGGTGGGGTAGTGGCCGCCGCGGGCGGCCTGCACACCGGCTTCGGCGGCACTGACCTTCAGTTCCTGGGCCTTCAGCGCCGGGTTCTGCCCGGTGGCCTGGTGCACCAGTTCATCGATGTTGCCGCGGTTGGCCGGCACTTCCGGGCGGAAGTCCGCCGGCAGGCCACGCAGGTTCACCACCGGCTGGCCAGTCAATTCGGTCAGGGCCTGGTAGTTATCGGCCAGGGTGTTCTGCGCGACGATGGTGTTGGCGCGCGCCTGGTCATACTGGGCGCGTGCTTCGTGCACGTCGGTGATCGGCGCCAGGCCCACTTCCAGGCGCTTGTCGGCGAAGTCGAACTGCTTCTTCGCGGCCGCTTCATTGGTCTGTGCGGCGTTCAGCGATTCGATCGCCACCAGCACGTTGAAGTAGGCCGCCGAGGTGCGCACGATCAGGCTGTCGTTGGCCGAATCGAGGGTGAAGTCCGCCGCCTTGCTCAGCTCACGCTGCGAGCGCAGGTTGTTGATCTGGGTCCAGTTGAACAGCGTCTGGCTGCCCTCGACCGAGTAGTTGCGGCGCTTGTTGGTGAACGAACCGGAGTTGATGTCGGCATTCGGCTCGCTGCGCGTGCGGTTCAGCGTGGCCTGGCCGTTGATCTGCGGCAGCAGGGCGGCGCGCGCCTGCACGGCGCCTTCCTTGTCGACCAGCCGGGTCGATTCGGCGGCGGACAGCTGCGGATCGCCGTTGCGCGCCATCTCGTAGACCTGCAGCAGGTCGGCGGCATGGGCGGACAACGGCAGCAGGGCAGTGGCCAGCGCAACAGCGAGGGATCGGCGGATCATTGCGGCTTCCTTGGACTCAGAGGTGGAACTGGGGTGCCGGGGCGGCACCGCGCAGGTAATCGATATCGGTCTCGAACAGGGACTCGGTGCTGCCGTCGGCCTTGACCAGCAGGGCCTCCATCGCCGGCGAGCGGCCGTGGATCACGAACAGGCGACCACCCGGACGCAGCCACGAGGCAAACTGTGACGGCACCACGTCGACCGCACCAGTGACACAGATCACGTCAAAGCGGCGTTCGGTCTGCCAGGACAGGGCGTCAGCCACTTCCACGCGGACGTTGGTGCCCAGGCCGGAAGCGTCCAGGCGGGCACGCGCGGCGGCGGCCAGTTCCGGGTCGATCTCCAGGCTCAGCACGTCGCGCGCCAGCGCGCCGATGCAGGCTGCCAGGAAGCCGCTGCCGGTGCCGATTTCCAGCACTTCGTCACCCGGCTGCAGATCCAGTGCCTGCAGGGTACGGCCCTCGATGACCGGCTTCATCATCTTCTGGCCATGGCCGATCGGCAGTTCGACATCGGCGTAGGCCAGTGCCCGGTGTGCATCGGCGACAAAGGCCTCGCGCGGCAGGCGGGCCAGGACGTCGAGCACCTTGATGTCCAGCACGTCCCAGGGACGGATCTGCTGTTCCACCATCAGTTCGCGGGCGTGGGCGTAATCAATCGTCATGAGGTTCAAATCCAGCGCAGTGGGCCGGCCATTTTACCGGTGCCGGAGGCCGGCGGCGCGCCCAGAGCATCAGCTGCCGGGTGGCCGGGGTCGCAGTGCCGGAAGTCATCGCGACCTCCGGTTCGTTCAGTTTTGGTTATTCAGCCGTCCCGGCCCCTCGCGGCGCATAGGCGCGCAGGAAGAAGTCGATGCTGGCGGTCACATGGGCAAGAGGGTCGCACTCCACCGGTGACAGTGGCATGCCGCACATCATATGCATGTGCACTTCGCCCTTCACCAGCGTCAGGAACTGCTGGCCGGCCAGGTAATAGTCGCGGATGTGCAGCTCGCCGCGTTCGCCGCGCGCACGCAGGAAATCGGCCAGGGCCTCACAGGTACGTTCCGGGCCGGCCTGCCAGAACAGCTCGCGCAGGCGTTCATCGGTCTCCGGCGCCATCATCATGCGCTGGATGGAGATTGCCGCGTCGGAGGTGATCAGCTCGAAGAAGGCCAGGCCGATGCCGATCAGCTGGTCGCGCAATGGGCCGTCCGCGTCGGCCACGAACAGGGCGTCGGGCAGCATTTCAATGCATTTTGACTGCACGGCCTCGGAGAACAGGGTCTCCTTGTCGCCGAAGTGGCTGTACACAGTCAGCTTCGAGACGCCCGCCTGAGCAGCGATGGTGTCCATGCTCACGCCGGTATAGCCCTGTTCGATGAACAGTGCCTTGGCTGCTTCAAGGATCGCCGCGCGCTTGCCGAGGTCCTTGGGACGCCCGGGTCCGGCGGCCTTGGCAGCGGGCTTGGCCGACGGCTTGCGGGAAGTGGGAGAACTCATCACGACAATACTAGACCAAGCGGTTCGATATTTATACTATACCGGCCGGTTTATTAAATTGGGCCGGCAGTCGCGGCTCCCCCCTTAGTTGCAACCCTGCGTTTTCAGGACGTTGACCGATGAAGATCGTGCGCTGGATGGGCGGTATGGTGTGGGTGGCTGCGCTGGCAGCCTGTTCGGGACAGGAACAGGCGCCACAGGCGGCCGTACCGGTACTGGTGGTTCACCCCGGCGAACAGGCCGGGCAGGCCCCGGCGGCGTTCCCGGGCACGGTGCGTGCCCGCCAGGAAAGCCCGCTGTCGTTCCGCGTGGGTGGCAACCTGGTCAAGCGCCATGTTGATGCCGGTCAGCGGGTGAAGAAGGGCGACGTGCTGGCCGAGCTGGACGTGGCTGACTTCGCGCTGCAGGCGCGTGCCTCGCAGGCGCAGCTGGCCGCGGCTGAAGCCGACCTGGTGCGTGCCCGCGACGACCTCAAGCGCTACCAGGTGCTGGCCGACCAGCAACTGGTCAGCCGTTCGCAGCTGGACCAGCAGTCCGCCGCCTTCAAAGCGGCGCAGGGCCAGGCCAACGCCGCCCGCGCCAACCTCGATGTGCTGCGCAACCAGGCCGACTACGCGCAGTTGCGCGCACCGGCTGACGGCGTGATCGCCAGCCGCGAGGCCGAGGCCGGGCAGGTGGTGTCCGCCGGACAGACCATCTTCAACCTGGCCGCCGACGGTGGCCGCGAAGTGCTGATCGACCTGCCCGAAGCCACCATCCGCGACTACGCGGTCGGCCAGCCGGTCGAGGTGGAGTTGTGGAACCGCCCGGGGCAGCGCCTGCCGGGCACGATCCGCGAGATTGCTGCCGCCGCCGATCCGCAGGCACGCACCTATGCAACCCGGGTCAGCCTGGCGGCCGATGCGCTGGCCGATGTCGAGCTGGGCCAGAGTGCACGCGTCTACAGCAGCGCCGGCCGCCACGGCACCCTGCAGCTGCCGCTGGGCGCACTGCAGCGCGGTGCCAACGGTGCCGCCAGCGTGTGGCTGGTCGATCCGGCCAACAGCACGCTGAAGGCCGCAGCGGTCACCACCGGTGCGTTTGGCAGCGAGACCGTGCCGGTGCTGTCCGGCGTGAACGCGGGTGACTGGGTGGTTGCCGCCGGTGGCCACCTGTTGCGGGCGGGCCAGCCGGTGATCGCCGTGGACCGGCAGAACCGCCCGGTGCTGAAGCCGGCCGCGCCGGCGGCTGCCGCCAAGGCCAAGGAGTAAGCCGGTGCGCCGCTTCAATCTATCCGAGTGGGCGCTGGCCAACCGACCCCTGGTGTTGTTCGCGATGCTGGCGTTCGCGCTGATCGGTGCGTGGTCGTACAAGCATCTGGGCCAGTCCGAGGATCCGCCGTTCACCTTCAAGGCGATGGTGGTGCGCACGCTGTGGCCGGGTGCCACCGCCGAACAGGTCTCGCGGCAGGTGACCGAGCCGCTCGAGAAGGCGCTGATGAACACTGGCGAGTACGAGTTCATCCGCTCGTATTCGCGGCCGGGCGAGTCGCAGATCATCTTCATGGCGCGCGACAGCCTGCGGTCCAAGCAGATCCCCGACCTCTGGTACCAGGTGCGCAAGCGTGTGGGCGACATCCGCCCGACGCTGCCGCGCGAAATCGTCGGTCCGTTCTTCAACGATGAGTTCGGCGATACCTACGGCAACATCTATGCGTTGACCGGCAAGGGCTTCGACTATGCGGTGATGCGTGATTACGCCGACCGCATCCAGCTGGAACTGCAGCGCGTGCCCGACGTCGGCAAGATCGACCTGGTCGGCCTGCAGGACGAGAAGGTGTGGATCGAGCTGTCCAACACCCGCCTGGCGACGCTGGGTGTGTCGATGCAGCAGGTGCAGCAGGCGTTGGCCGACCAGAACGCGGTCACCGGCACCAGCTTCTTCGAGACCGCCACCGACCGCGTGCAGCTGCGCGTGACCGGCCAGTTCAACGACATCGAAGCGATCCGCCAGTTCCCGATCCGCGCCGGCGACCGCACCGTGCACCTGGGCGACATCGCCGAGATCAAGCGTGGCTTCGCCGATCCGGCGTCGCCGAAGATGCGCTTCATGGGTGAAGAGGCCATCGGCCTGGCGGTGGCGATGAAGGATGGCGGTGACATCCTCAAGCTCGGCGCCAACCTCGATGCCGAGTTCGAGCGCCTGCAGAAGACCCTGCCGGCCGGCATGCAGCTGCGCAAGGTGTCCGACCAGCCGCAGTCGGTGGAGGAGTCGGTTGGCGAGTTCGTGCAGGTGCTGACCGAAGCGGTGGTGATCGTGCTGCTGGTCAGCTTCTTCTCGCTGGGCCTGCGAACCGGCCTGGTGGTGGGCGTGACCATTCCGCTGGTGCTGGCGATGACCTTCTTCGTCATGCACTACTTCGACATCGGCCTGCACAAGATCTCGCTGGGTGCACTGGTGCTGGCACTGGGCCTGCTGGTGGACGATGCGATCATCGCGGTGGAGATGATGGCCACCAAGATGGAGCAGGGTTACGACCGGCTGCGCGCGGCCAGCTTCGCCTGGGAATCAACTGCGTTCCCGATGCTGACCGGTACGCTGATCACGGCGGCCGGCTTCCTGCCGATCGCTACCGCGGCATCGAGCACGGGTGAGTACACCCGCTCGCTGTTCCAGGTGGTGACCATCGCGCTGGTGGTGTCGTGGATCGCGGCGGTGCTGTTCATCCCGTACCTGGGCGACAAGATGCTGCCGGACCTGTTCAATCCGCAGCCGCCGAAGCCGGGCAGCCTGTCCGCGCGCTGGCACGCCAAGCGCCAGCAGTGGGCCGACCGCTATCCGGCGCTGGCCAACCTGATCGCGCCGCCGCAGCACGGGCACGACCATGATCCGTACCAGCGCCCGTTCTATCGCAGCTTCCGTCGCTTCCTCGATGGCTGCCTGCGCCACCGCTGGTGGGTGATCGCTGCGACCATCGCCCTGTTCGTGTTCTCGCTGATGATGTTCCGCTTTGTGCCGCAGCAGTTCTTCCCGGATTCGACCCGGCCGGAACTGATGGTGGACATCGAGCTGGCCGAGGGCGCGTCGCTGCGCTCGACCCAGGCCCAGGCCGAGAAGCTGGAGAAGCTGCTGTCCAGCCGCGAGGGCATCGCCAACTACGTGTCCTACGTGGGCACCGGTTCGCCGCGCTTCTACCTGCCGTTGGACCAGCAGCTGCCGGCCACCAACTTCGCTCAGTTCGTGGTGTTGGCCAAGGACATCAAATCGCGCGAAAGCACCCGTGACTGGCTGCTGCACGAGGTGATTCCGAAGTTCCCGGACGTGCAGATGCGCGTGACCCGCCTGGAGAACGGCCCGCCGGTCGGCTATCCGGTGCAGATGCGCATCTCCGGCGAGCACATCGAGAAGGTGCAGGCGATCGCGCGCCAGGTCGAAGCCAAGGTGCGTGAGAACCCGCACGTGATGAACGTCAACCTGGACTGGAGCGAGCCGAGCAAGGTAGTGCGGCTGGTGATCGACCAGGAGCGTGCCCGCGCGTTGGGCGTGAGCAGTGCCCAGGTCAGCCAGTTCCTGTCCAGTTCACTGGCCGGGCAGTCGGTGAGCGTGTACCGCGAAGGCAACCGCCAGATCGAGATGCTGCTGCGCGGGCCGGCCGATGAGCGCAACCAGCTGGAGCTGCTGTCCAGCCTGTCGATGCCGACCGCCAACGGCGGCAGCATCACGCTGTCGCAGGTGGCGACGATGGAGTATGGCTTCGAGGACGGCATCATCTGGCACCGCAACCGCCTGCCGACGGTGACCGTGCGTGCCGACATCAGCGATGGCATGCAGCCGCTGGACGTGGTGCATCAGATCCTGCCGACGCTGGACGGCATCCGTGCCGAGCTGCCGAACGGTTACCTGCTGGAAACCGGCGGTACCGTGGAGGATTCGGCACGTGGCCAGAACTCGATCAAGGCTGGCATGCCGCTGTTCCTGGTGGTGGTGGCCACGCTGCTGATGCTGCAGCTGCGCAGCTTCTCGCGTGCGGCGATGGTGCTGGTGACCGCGCCGCTGGGCATCATCGGTGCGACCCTGTTCCTGCTGCTGTTCCGCGCGCCGTTCGGCTTCGTGGCGCTGCTGGGCACGATTGCACTGGCCGGCATGATCATGCGCAACTCGGTGATCCTGATCGACCAGATCCAGCAGGACATCGACGCCGGGCATGACCGCTGGCATTCGATCATCGATGCCACGGTGCGCCGTTTCCGCCCGATCGTGCTGACCGCGCTGGCGGCGGTGCTGGCGATGATTCCGCTGTCGCGCAGCGCGTTCTATGGCTCGATGGCGATCTCGATCATGGGCGGCCTGATCGTGGGTACGGTGCTGACCCTGGTGTTCCTGCCGGCGCTGTATGCGGCGTGGTTCCGGGTGAAGCCGGATGAATCCGGGGCGTGATGCCCCGGATTCTGCGGCCACCGCCCTGGTAGGTGCCAACCTTGGTTGGCACTTCGGCGCGTATCCACGCATGGCGTGGATCTACTGGAGCTGATCTTTGCCCTGGTAGGTGCCAACCTTGGTTGGCACTGCGGCATGCATCCACGCATGGCGTGGATCTACTGGAGCAGGTCTTTGCCCTGGTAGGTGCCAACCTTGGTTGGCACTGCGGCATGCATCCACGCATGGCGTGGATCTACTGCAGCAGGTCTTTGCGCTGGTAGGTGCCAACCTTGGTTGGCACTGCGGCATGCATCCACGCATGGCGTGGATCTACTGCAGCAGGTCTTTGCGCTGGTAGGTGCCAACCTTGGTTGGCACTGCGGCATGCATCCACGCATGGCGTGGATCTACTGCAGCAGGTCTTTGCGCTGGTAGGTGCCAACCTTGGTTGGCACTGCGGCATGCATCCACGCATGGCGTGGATCTACTGCAGCAGGTCTTTGCGCTGGTAGGTGCCAACCTTGGTTGGCACCGATGCATGCATCCACGCATGGCGTGGATCTACTGGAGCTGCAGGCCGCTCCGCAGCACCGGCAGCAGCCATTCGATGAACACCTGCACGCGTTGTGCGCGATGTTGCCGATGCGGTTGCAACAGAGTCACCGGCAAGGGCTGCGCTACATGCTGCGGCATCACTTCCACCAATGCGCCTGACTGCAGTTCGGCCTGCACGTCGTAGCGTGGAATCTGCAGCAGCCCCAGCCCCGCCACACAGCACGCGATCGACGCCTCGGCGCTGTTCACCCGCACCCAGCCGGGCATCGGCAGCGTGCGCAGCTGGCCGCCGTCCTGCCACTCCCACGGTTCCACCCGTGCGGTGGTCGGCGACGCATAGTTCACCGCCCGATGCTGCTGCAGGTCGGCAGGTTGCTGCGGCACACCGTACTCGCGCAGATAGACCGGCGCGGCAACGTTGACGAAGTCGAGCTGGCCCAGCTCGCGCGCCACCAGGCTGGAGTCACCCAACTGACCAACCCGCAGCACTGCATCGCAACCGTCTTCGATCAGGTTCACCGCGCGGTCGGTCATGCCCAGGTCGACTTCCACCTGCGGATACTGCGCGAAGAACCCGGGCAGCGCCGGGGCGATGACGCGACGGCCGATGCGACTGGGCACGTCGATCTTCAGCAAACCGGCCGGTTGCGCGTCGTCCTGCCGGAACAGCGATTCGGCGTCTTCAACCTCCGCGATCAGGCGCAGGCAGCGGGCATGGAACACGTCGCCATCATGGGTGGTAGACACCCGTCGGGTCGAGCGCTGCAGCAGGCGGGTGCCGAGCCGCTGCTCCAGCTCCGCAATGGCTGCCGAGACGGTGGAGCGGGGCAGGCCGAGCTGGTCGGCGGCGCGGGTGAAGCTGGCGCACTCCACCACCCGGGTGAAGATGCGGAAGCGATCGATCCGGTCCATTGTTCGTTGGCTCTGGAAAGTTAAGTCAATGTGGCGGGCTTTATCCGCATTTTCTGCACGATATCGTCGTCAGGGCAGGGTTGCCACCCCGGGCAGCCCCCTCCCGAGACCGAAGCCATGACTGACCATTCCCTCAAGGGCAAGACCGTGCTGATCGCCGGTGGCGCCAAGAACCTGGGCGGACTGATCGCCCGCGACTTCGCCAGCCAGGGCGCCAAGGCCATCGTCATCCACTACAACAGCGCCGCTACCCAGGCCGATGCAGAGGCGACCGTCGCCGACGTGCAGGCCGCCGGCAGCAAGGCCGTCGCCCTGCAGGGCGACCTGACGTCTGCCGCAGCGATGGAGCGCTTGTTCGCCGATGCCGTGGCCGCAGTCGGCCGTCCCGACATCGCCATCAACACTGTCGGCAAGGTGCTGAAGAAACCGCTGCTGGAGATCAGCGAAGCGGAGTACGACGAGATGAGCGCGGTCAATGCCAAGGCGGCGTTCTTCTTCCTCAAGGAGGCTGGACGCCATGTCAACGATGGCGGCCGCATCTGCACCCTCGTGACCTCATTGTTGGGCGCGTTCACGCCGTTCTACTCCAGCTATGCCGGTACCAAGGCGCCGGTGGAGCATTTCACCCGCGCGGCGTCGAAGGAGTTCGGTGAGCGCGGCATCTCGGTGACGGCGATCGGGCCCGGCCCGATGGACACGCCGTTCTTCTATCCGGCCGAGAGTGCCGATGCGCAGGCGTATCACAAGACCGCGGCCGCGCTGTCGGCGTTCACCCGCACTGGCCTGACCGATATCGCCGACATCGTGCCGTGGATCCGCTTCCTGGTCACCGATGGCTGGTGGATGACCGGGCAGACCATTCTGGTCAATGGTGGGTACACCACCAAATAATCCAGCCACGCGTGGCGTAGCTCTACTGCGGTGGTGGGTGCCAACCCTGGTTGGCACGGATGGCTGCATCCACGCATGGCGTGGATCTACCGCGCGAGATTCGAACGATCCACGCATGGCGTGGATCTACAGTAGAGCCACCCCATGGGTGGCTGCGCGCAATGTCCGAAGGAAAGGCCGCCACGCATGGCGTGGCGCTACCGGATCAGTTGAGTTTGGCCAGCACCGCATCCGTGGCGGCGGCGGTACTCACCGCCTGGCCCTTGGCGGCCAGATCGGCGGTGAACACGCCATCGTCCAGCACGGCGTGGACGGCAGCTTCCACCGCAGCAGCCTCGGCTTCCAGGCCCAGCGAATGGCGCAGCAGCATGGCGGCGCTGAAGATCGTCGCGTAGGGATTGGCGATGCCCTTGCCGGCGATGTCCGGAGCCGAGCCGTGGATCGGTTCGTAGATGCCCACCGCGCCCGGTTCACCCAGCGAGGCCGACGGCAGCAGGCCCAGCGAGCCGGCCAGCATCGAGGCTTCGTCGGTGAGGATGTCGCCGAACATGTTCTCGGTGACGATCACGTCGTACTCGCGCGGCTTGGCCAGCAGGTGCATGGCCATGGAATCGACCAGCTGATGCTCCAGCGCTACATCCGGGAACTCTTCGCGGCCGATGCGCGCGGCCACGTCACGCCACAGGCGCGAGGTCTCCAGCACGTTGGCCTTGTCCACCGAGGTGACCTTGCCGCGGCGCTGCCGGGCCAGGCGGAACGCACTGCGCAGCACGCGTTCGATCTCGGCCACGGTGTAGCGGCACAGGTCGCTGGCGCTGTCGGCGTCGCGGGTCTTGTCGCCGAAGTAGATGCCGCTGGTCAGCTCGCGTACCACCACGAAGTCCACGCCCTGCAGCAGCTCGGCCTTGATCGGCGAGGCGTGCAGTGCGGCCTCGTGGGTGCGCACCGGGCGCAGGTTGGCATACAGGCCCAGCGCCTTGCGGATCGCCAGCAGGCCCTGTTCCGGGCGCACCTTGGCGTTGGGGTCGGACCACTTCGGGCCGCCGACCGCACCCAGCAGCACCGCGTTGGCGGCCTGACAGGCAGTCAACGTAGAGGCGGGCAGCGGTTCACCATGACGGTCGATGGCGATGCCTCCGATGTCGTGCTCGCTGAAGGTAAAGCTGTGGTTGAAGCGTTCGGCGACGGCCTTCAGGACGGCGACTGCCGCGGCGGCCACTTCCGGGCCGATGCCATCACCGGGCAGGACAACAATTTCAGCGTGCATGCTCACTCTCGTAGCGTTCGATTTCAGGGACACGGCCCAACAGATACCCCAACTGGTCGACGCCTTCCAGCAGGCAGGTCTGCGAGAAGCCATCCAGCGGGAAGGAATAGACGCGGCCGTCAGGTGTGCGCAGCTCGCGCGCGGCCACGTCGATGGTCAGCTCGTCGTTCGGGCGCTGCATCAGTACCTGCACGTCGGCTTCGTCCAGTACGATCGGCAGCAGGCCGTTCTTCAGCGAGTTGCCACGGAAGATGTCGGCGATCTCGCTGCTGACGATGGCGCGCAGGCCCAGATCAGTCAGTGCCCACGGTGCATGCTCGCGCGAAGAACCGCAGCCGAAGTTGCGACCCGCCAGCAGGATGCTGCGGCCGGCGTTGTGCGGCTGGTTGAAGGCGAAGTCGGCCACCGGCGAACCGTCGGCCTGCCAGCGCCAGTCATTGAACGCGTTGCGGCCCAGGCCAGCGCGTTCGGTGGTGGACAGGAACCGTGCCGGAATGATCTGGTCGGTGTCGATGTTGGTCTGCGCCAGCACCACGCTGGACGAGGTCAGGGTACGGAAACCGGCCATCACGCCACCTCCTGTGCGAACAGTTCGCGGGTGTCGGCGACGTGCCCGTTCACCGCGGCCCAGGCGGCGCTCATCGGCGAGGCCAGCAAGGTGCGCGAACCGGGGCCCTGGCGGCCTTCGAAATTGCGGTTGCTGGTGCTCACGGCCAGCTGGCCGGGAGCGACCAGATCGCCGTTCATGGCGATGCACATCGAGCAGCCTGGCTCGCGCCACTCCGCTCCGGCCGCACGCACGATCTCATGGATGCCCTCGGCCTCGGCCTCGCGCTTGACGATCTCCGAACCCGGCACCACCAGCATGCGCACCCGGTCAGCGACACGACGGCCGCGCAGCACCTGCGCCACTTCGCGCATGTCGCTCAGGCGACCGTTGGTGCACGAACCGACGAACACCACGTCCACCGGGGTGCCGGCCAGCGCCTTGCCGGCCTGGAAATGCATGTAGTCCAGGCCCTTCTGTGCGGCGGCATCGTTGGCCGCCGGAATCGGCGCATCCACTGCGATCGCGGTGCCCGGATGGGTGCCCCAGGTCAGGGTCGGGCGGATATCGGCGGCGTCGATATGCACTTCGCTGTCGAAGCGCGCGCCCTCATCGCTGCGCAGCTGCTGCCAGCGGGCAACGGCGGCGTCGAAGTCGGCGCCCTTGGGGCCGCGCGGAGTGTTGGCCACGAAGTCGAAGGTGACCTGGTCGGGGGCGACCATGCCGGCGCGTGCACCGGCCTCGATCGACATGTTGCACAGGGTCATGCGCTGTTCCATGTCCATCGCTTCGATGGTGCTGCCGCGGAACTCGATCACGTGGCCGGTGCCGCCATTGACGCCGATCACGCCGATGATGTGCAGGACCACGTCCTTGGCGCCGACGCCGGGCGCCAGCGGGCCATCGACGGTGATGGCCAGGGTCTTCGCCTTGCGCTGCAGCAGGCACTGCGTGGCCAGCACATGGCCGACTTCGCTGGTGCCGATGCCGAACGCCAGCGAACCGAAGGCTCCGTGGGTGGAGGTGTGGCTGTCGCCGCAGACGATGGTCATGCCCGGCTGGGTGAAACCCTGTTCCGGCGCGATCACGTGGACGATGCCGCGATTGTCCGAGGCCATATCGAACAGTTCGATACCGTGCTCGGCGCAGTTGCGCGCCAGCGTGGCGACCTGCGCTTCGGAGGCGGCGCTGGCGTAGGGCAGCGTGCCATCGGCGGCGGCCGGCAGGGTCGGCGTGGAGTGGTCCATCGTCGCCTTGGTGCGATCCGGGCGGCGCGGCGCCAGGCCGCGCGAACGCAGCTCGGTGAACGCCTGCGGCGAGGTCACCTCGTGGATCAGGTGCAGGTCGATGTACAGCACGGCGGGCGCGCTTTCAGATTCGGGAACCACCACGTGGGCGTCCCACAGTTTGTCGTACAGGGTGCGGGGTGCGGAAGTCATGCGTATGCCTGGCAGAAGTACGAAATAGCGAACATCAGTAAAGAAAGCGGAACGGTCAAGTCAGCGACGGCGGGCGAGCACGCGCAGCCGCACGTAGTCGGCCAATGGCTGGCTGGCGGCATTGCGCGGCAGCTCGGCGAGCAACGCGGTGGCCGCCTCGCGCACGGTGGCGCGTGCCTCGGCCGGCAGGTCGTCCAGCAGCGGTGCGGCGAATACCCGCAGCCAGCCGGCCACACCGGTCGGCAGTGCGGTGGGGCGCGGCGTGCACTCGATCAGTTGAACCTGGAAGCCATGCTGGCGCAGGCGGTCGGCGTAGGCATCGGCCGTCGGGAAGTACCACTGGAAAGCGCTGGCGCCGTGGCCGTGAGCCACGCGTGCGGCCTGCACGGCCGCGATGATCGTGGCCACGTTGCCGTGGCCACCGAACTCGGCGACAAAGCGGCCGCCAGGGCGCAGGGCGCGGCGCACGCCTTCCAGCACGCGGTCCGGAGTCGTCATCCAATGCAGTGCCGCATTGCTGAACACCGCATCGAACTCGCTGTCGAACGACAATGCGTGGCCATCCATCAGCTGGGCGTCGACACCGCGCGCGCGCGCGGCGATCACCAGCTCCGGCGAAGCATCCACGCCGTGGATGCGCGCACCGCTCAGGGCCAGTTCGGTGCTGAGTACGCCATCGCCACAGCCCAGGTCGAGGATGCGTTCACCGGCGCGCGGGTCGAGCAGGCGCGATACCGCGCCGCCGAGCAGGGGCACGAAGCCGGCGTCGATCGCATAGTCCTGGGCGTTCCACTGCTGGCCAGCGGCGCTGGTCGGGGTGGGGGTGTCGAAGGCGCTCATGGCGGGGTCCTCAGGCGGTGGCGGGGGTGGGAACGTCGGTGCTGCTGTGGGCGGCGGCCTGGCGCTGGCGCAGCAGGCGGTTGGCCACATCCAGCCAGGCCAGCGCGGAGGCCTCGATGATGTCCTTGCTGGTGCCGGTGCCGTCGTACTCCACGCCCTCGTGGCGCACGCTCAGGTTGGCTTCACCGCGCGCATCGGCGCCGATGCCGACGCTGTGCACGTGATAGCTGTCCAGCATCAGCTGTACGCCGGTGGCGGCCGACAACGCGCCGAACAGCGCATCGACCGGGCCGTCGCCCTGTGCGGTCTCGGCCACGCGGTTGCCATCCGGATCGGACAGTTCGACCAGTGCGTTGGCGCGGCTGCCGACATCGCTGATGGTCATCGAGGCCAGGCGATAGCCCTGTGCATTGGAACCGCCCTGCATCAGTGTCTGCAGGTCGGCATCGGTGACCACGCGCTGCTGTTCGCACAGGCCCTTGAACTGCTCGAACACCAGCTTCAGTTCGTCTTCGTCCAGCCAGAAACCCAACGCACGCAGGCGTGCCTCGACGGCGGCGCGGCCACTGTGGCGGCCCAGCACCATCTGCGAGTCCTCCCAGCCCACGTCCTCCGGACGCATGATTTCGTAGGTCCCGCGGTGGCGCAGCATGCCGTGCTGGTGGATGCCCGATTCATGGGCGAACGCGTTGGCGCCGACGATGGCCTTGTTGCGCTGTACCGGCATGCCGACCAGGCGCTGCAGCAGCTGCGAGGTGCCGACGATGCGCGGGGTGTTGATCGAACTGTCCTGCTCGTAGAAGGCCTGGCGTACTTTCAGCACCATCGCGATTTCTTCCAGCGAGCAGTTGCCGGCGCGCTCGCCGATGCCGTTGACGGTGCACTCGACCTGGCGTGCACCACCTTCGATGGCGGCCAGCGAGTTGGCCACGGCCAGGCCCAGATCATTGTGGCAGTGCGCGCTGAAGATCACGTTGGCCGCGTTCGGTACATCGGCGACGCCGGCGATGACCTGCTGGAACATCGCGCGGATTTCTTCCGGCGTGGTGAAGCCGACGGTGTCGGGCAGGTTGATGGTGGTGGCACCGGCGGCAATGGCCACGCGCGCGACTTCGATCAGGTAGTCCAGTTCGGTGCGGGTTGCATCCTCGGCCGAGAACTCGACATCGTCGATGTACGAGCGTGCCAGCGATACATGCTTGCGTACCGACTCCAGCACCTGCTCGCGGGTCATCCGCAGCTTGTGCTCGCGGTGCAGCGGGCTGGTCGACAGGAACACGTGCAGGCGCGGGTTGGCCGCCGCTTCCAGAGCACGTGCCGAGGTTTCGATGTCCGCCTGCAGGCAGCGCGACAGCACCGCCAGGCTCAGGCTCGGACGGCGCAGTTCGCGGCCGATCAGCGCCATTGCTTCGCGGTCGGACTGCGAGCTGGCCGGGAAGCCGGTCTCGATGATGTCCACGCCCAGTTCGTCCAGCGCACGCGCCATCACCAGCTTCTGCGGCGGGCTCATGCTGCAGCCGGGGGACTGCTCGCCGTCACGCAGGGTGGTGTCGAAGATGCGGATGCGCGGGGTGGTAATTCGTTCGATGGTGGTCACAGGGAAATCTCCTCGACAGCGGGTGCGACGGCTTGCAGGGGGGAAGGGGAAGACGTGGGGGATGCGGGAGCGCTGGCCTTGCCGGGCGAGCGCGGTGTTTCGCTGCGCCGTCGCCGCGGTTTGCGTGGCGGGCGCGGACGGATGTCGGTGAGCAGGCCGGCCAGGACACCGGCATCGATGTTCCCGCCGGACACCACCGCGCACTTGCGGCGGCCGGCAACGCGGCGGCCGGCGGCCAGCGCCAGCGCACCGGCGCCCTCGGCGATGATGTGTTCTTCCAGTGCCAGCCGCACCAGGGTCTCGCGCAGTTCGGCCTCGCGCACGATCACCACGTCGTCCAGCAGCGAGGTGCACAGGCGGCGGGTCAGGAAGCCGGGAATCTTCACCCGCACACCGTCGGCCAGCGAGGCGACGGGAGCGATCTCGCGCACGTCACCGCGGATCGCACGTGCCATCGAATCGACACCTTCCACCTGCGCGCCGACCACACGCACGCCCTGTGATTTCAGTGCCAGTGCAACGCCGGAGGCCAGGCCACCGCCGCCGATCGGCACGATCACCACGTCCGGCGCGTGCGCGGCCAGCTCGATGCCGACCGTGCCCTGGCCGGCAATCACATCGGCATCGTCGAACGCGGACAGGAAGCGGTAGCCATGGCGCTGTGCCAGTTCGACCGCGAAGGCGTAGGCCTCGTCGTAACTGTTGCCATGCTGGCGCACGGTGGCGCCCCAGTGGGCAACACCGGCGATCTTGGTGGCCGGTGCGCCGTGCGGCATCACGGTGATGGCCGGCACATCCAGGCGATAGGCCGCCCACGCCACGCCCTGGGCATGGTTGCCGGCCGAGGCGCAGATCACTGGCCGGGTGTCACCGCGCTCGCGACCGGCCAGCAGCGCATTTAATGCGCCGCGTACCTTGTAGGAACCGGTGCGCTGCAGGTTCTCCAGCTTCAGCCAGGTACCGAAGCGTTCGGCATGGTGCAGTGGGGTGGGCGGCAGGAAGCGGCGCAGGCGGGCCTGCGCTGCCAGAACGTCGGCGACGCTTACGTCGCCGACATCGCTTTCCTGGCTGGTGTCAGCGGCCGGCATGGGCCACCAGCGGGGGGCAGGTGACCGCCGCATGCGGGCACGGGCGGCGAAGAAGACGCCTCCGTACCGGCACCGTGGTCACTACGGTACGGGTGTTCATACGGATGCTCCTTCCACGGCGGTGACCTGCACGGACACGCAGTCGTAGATCTTCTCGATCTGCCGGCACAGCGTTTCCGCCGGGCGCTGGCCATCCACCACCAGCTGCAGGTGCCAGCGGCCATCGTCGGCGGCCACCGGCGCGCCGCTGATCGCACGCGGCGCGAAGCCACGGCGTTCGGCCATGCCGATCACGCGCAGCAGCGCGCCTTCGGCCGGGTGCAGCACCAGGTCAAGCCGGTATTGCATTGGGGGTCTCCTGGCGGGCGTGGGCGGGGTTGCTTTCCAGCATCGTGCTGTTGGCGGTGTTCGGTGGCACCAGCGGCCACACGTTGGCGCGTGCATCGATGGCCACGTGCAGCAGCGCCGGGCCCGGTTCGGCCAGCAGCGCGGCCAGGCCGCCTTCCACGTCGTCGCGGTTGTCGATGCGGGTGGCGGCGATGCCGAACACCTGCGCCAGTGCCACGAAGTCCGGGTTGTCGGACAGGTCGATCTCGCTGTAACGCTCGGCGAAGAACAGCTCCTGCCATTGCCGCACCATGCCCAGCGAACTGTTGTCCAGCAGCACGATCTTCACCGGCAGGCGGCAGCGGGCGATGGTGGCCAGCTCCTGCACGTTCATCATGAAGCTGCCATCGCCGGACACCAGCACCACGGTGCGATCGGGGCAGGCGAACTGCGCACCCATCGCCGCAGGCAGGCCGAAGCCCATGGTGCCCAGCGCGCCACTGGTCAGATGATTGCGTGGGTGGTTGAAGCGGCAGTGCTGCGCCACCCACATCTGGTGCTGGCCGACATCGCAGGCGATCACCGCATCGGCCGGGGCCAGCTCGCTCAGGCGCTTCAGCAGCGCCGGGGCGTAGATGTGCTGGCCCGGGGCGTCGTAGCGGGCAGCGAAGCGGTCGCGGTGCTGCGCGCAACGCTTGCGCCATGCATCCTGGTGGGCCTTGGGGGAGGGGAAGGCCGCACGCAGGGCGCGGATGGCGTGACCGACATTGCCAGGCACGGCGACATCAGCACTGCGCAGCTTGGAGATCTCGTAGGCGTCCGCATCGATGTGGACGACGCGGGCGAATGGCGCGAACTCGGCCAGCTTGCCGGTGGCGCGGTCATCGAAACGCGCACCCAGCACCAGCAGCAGGTCGCTTTCCTGCACCGCCATGTTGGCCGCGCGGGTGCCGTGCATGCCCAGCATGCCCAGCGACTGCGGATGACTGGCCGGCAGTGCACCCAGGCCGCGCAGGGTCATCACGGTGGGGATGGCGCTGGCCTCGACGAAGTCGCGCAGATCCTGCACGGCATCGCCCAGCGCGATGCCCCCGCCGGCGTAGACCACCGGCTTCTCGGCCGCCGCCAGCGCGGCGATGGCTTCGGCAATCGCGGCCTCGGCCGCCGCCGGCGGCGGTTCGACGCTGCTGGGCACATGGGCCGGCAGATGGCTGGCATCGGCCAGTTGCACATCCTTGGGCAGGTCGATCAGCACCGGGCCGGGACGGCCCTCGCGGGCGATGCGGAACGCATCGGCCACCACGCGCGGCAGGTCATCGACGCTGCGCACCAGCCAGCTGTGCTTGACGATCGGCATCGTCAGGCCGAACACATCCAGTTCCTGGAAGGCGTCGGTGCCCAGCAGCGGCGTGCCGACCTGGCCGGTGATGCAGACCATCGGTACTGAATCCAGCATCGCATCGGCAATGCCGGTGACCAGGTTCGAGGCGCCCGGGCCGGAGGTGGCCACGCAGACGCCGACCTGGTTGCTGGCACGGGCGAAGCCGTTGGCGGCCAGCGCCGCGCCCTGCTCATGGCGTACCAGGATGTGCTTCAGCGACGAATCCACCAGCGCGTCGTAGAACGGCATGATGGTGCCACCGGGATAGCCGAACAGCGTGCGGACGCCTTCGGCCTCCAGCGCCTGGGTCAGCCAGCGCGCGCCGTTGGGCGGCGCGCTGCGATGTGTCGAAGAGTTCATGGGGGAACCTTGCAAAGCGGGTGGGGGAGGCCGCGTGGTTACGCGGCCTGTCCTTGCAACCAGACCATCTTGGCGCGCAGTTCCTTGCCCACCTTTTCGATCGGGTGCTCCAGGTCGGCCTGCTTGAACCTGTTGTAGTTCGGCAGGCCCGCTTCGTACTCGGCCACCCAGTTCTTGGTGAAGGTGCCGTCCTGGATGTCCTTCAGGACCTCCTTCATGCGTGCCTTGGTGCCGGCATCGATCACGCGCGGGCCGCTGACGTAGTCGCCGTACTGCGCGGTCTCGGAGATGAACTCCAACATGCGCGAGATGCCGCCTTCATAGAACAGGTCGACGATCAGCTTCAGCTCGTGCAGTACTTCGTAGTAGGCGATCTCCGGCTGGTAGCCTGCTTCGACCAGGGTCTCGAAACCGGCCTGCACCAGCGCCGAGGCACCGCCGCACAGCACCGCCTGCTCACCGAACAGATCGGTTTCGGTCTCTTCCTTGAACGTGGTCTGGATCAGGTTGGCGCGGGCGCCGCCGAGGCCGGCCGCATAGGCCTGCGCGTGCTGCGCGGCCTTGCCGCTGATGTCCTGGTAGACCGCCCATATGCACGGCACGCCACGGCCGATCTCGTACTCACGGCGCACCAGCGCGCCGGGGCCCTTCGGCGCGACCAGCACCACGTCCAGGTCGGCACGCGGCTCGATCATGCCGTAATGCACGTTCAGACCATGCGCGAACAGCAGGCATGCACCCTGTTTCATGTTCGGCGCCAGCACGTCGTTGTAGAGCTTCTTCTGCACCATGTCCGGGGTCAGCACGGCGACCAGGTCGGCGTCCTTCACCGCCTCGGCGGGCGCGATCACGGTGAAGCCATCGGCCTGCGCCTTGGCTTCGGTCGGGCCGCCCGGACGCAGGCCTACCACCACGTCGAAGCCGGATTCGCGCAGGTTCAGTGCGTGGGCGCGGCCCTGGCTGCCGTAGCCGATGACGGCGATCTTGGTCTGGGGCAGGTCGTTGGTGCTCATGGGGGAGGTTCCTTGCGGTGGGAAGAAAAAAGAACGGCCGGTCGTCGAGGTGACGTGCCGGCCGGTCAGGGGAAAGCGATGGAGGAGGCGCCGCGCATCGCACAGGCACAGCCACCACGAGGCGTGGTGGTGCAGGTCCAGGTTGTGCGATGAGCGTTGGTCATGGTGGTTGCGTCTGAAACCAGGTTCTGAAATGAAAAAACCCGCACCGGGGCGGGTGCGGGTTTTTGAAGAGTTCCGGTGTGTTTGTTGCTTACACGCTGGCTCGTCCCGCACCTGTTGGTTGGGTAATAAGTACGAGCACAAGAATCGAACGCAGCGAGGCGGCGCCGGTGTCGGCGGCTTCGATGTAGGTTCGCGGTGGCGTGTTGTGATGCAACATGTGATCGAGAGAAACACAGCCATTTCAGCGCTGTCAACCCTCACGGCGGATTTTCTATCGGTTTCCGGTGCATCCAGCGCAATCGCTTGCGGCACAAGGATGGTTGCCGCTGAAAGTGTTTCGGTGAACCCGAATTCACTCCTTTCAGGGCAGTTTTTGCGCGGAATCCGGCGGATATTCGCCTTGGTGGGTGCGGACCTTGGCCCGCCCCCCAAGGATCAACGTCCATGACCTCTGCCCGATACCGCGTGAAGGCCGCAGCGGCGAAGATCGGGGAACCACTCTTCCATCGGAACCCGACCGTGTCCCGACGCCTTGCCCATTCCCTGATCGCCGCCGCCGTACTGGCTGCCGTGCCCGCGTTGTCCCTTGCCGCCGACCGCATTACCGGGCACACCTTCGCCACCCGTTCGGAGGTGATCGCCCCGCATGCGATGGCCGCCACCTCGCAGCCACTGGCCACCCAGATCGCGCTGGACGTGATGAAGGGCGGTGGCTCGGCGGTGGATGCGGCGATTGCCGCCAATGCCGCGCTCGGACTGATGGAGCCGACCGGCAACGGCATCGGCGGCGACCTGTTCGCCATCGTCTGGGATCCGAAGACGCAGAAGCTCTACGGCTACAACGGCTCGGGCCGTTCGCCGAAGTCGCTCACCCTGGCCGAGTTCCAGCGCCGTGGCCTGAAGGACATCCCGGCCACCGGCCCGCTGCCGGTCTCCGTGCCTGGCGCGGTCGACGGCTGGTTCGCACTGCACGACCGCTTCGGCCGCAAGCCGATGGCCGACAACCTGGCGCCGGCCATCCGCTACGCCCGCGAGGGCCACCCGGTGGCCGAAGTGATCGCCTATTACTGGGACCGCTCGGTGCCCAAGCTGTCGCAGTACCCGGGCTTCAAGGAGCAGTTCACGATCAACGGCCACGCCCCGCGCAAGGGCGAGATGTGGAAGAACCCGAACCTGGCCAGCACGCTGCAGAAGATCGCCGACGGCGGGCGCGACGCCTTCTACAAGGGAGACATCGCCCGCACCATCGGCGACTACTTCAAGGCCAATGGTGGCTACCTGAGCTACCAGGACATGGCCGACCACCACGGTGAGTGGGTCGAACCGGTCAGCAGCAACTACCGTGGCTACGACGTGTGGGAACTGCCGCCGAACAGCCAGGGCATCGCCGCGCTGCAGATCCTCAACGTGCTGGAAGGCTACGACTTCTCGAAGATCCCGTTCGGATCACCGGAACACGTGCACCTGTTCGTTGAAGCGAAGAAGCTGGCCTTCGCCGACCGTGCGCGCTTCTATGCCGACATGGCGTTCCAACCGGCGCCGGTGCAGAAGCTGATCTCCAAGGAGTACGCCGCGCAGCGCCGCGCGCTGATCTCGATGGACAAGGCGTTGAAGGAAGTGCAGCCGGGCACGCCGAAGCAGCTGGAGGAGGGCGACACGATCTACATGACCGTGGCCGACGCCGACGGCATGATGGTGTCGCTGATCCAGTCCAACTACCGCGGCATGGGCAGCGGCATGGCGCCGCCGGGGCTGGGCTTCATCCTGCAGGACCGTGGCGAGATGTTCGTGCTGCAGAAGAACCATCCCAACGGCTACGCACCGGGCAAGCGCCCGTTCCAGACCATCATCCCGGCGTTCATCACCAAGGGCGGCAAGCCGTATGCCAGCTTCGGCGTGATGGGCGGCGCGATGCAGCCGCAGGGCCACGCACAGATCGTGATGAACCTGGTGGACTTCGGCATGAACCTGCAGGAAGCCGGTGATGCACCGCGCATCCAGCACGAAGGCTCGACCGAACCGACCGGGCAGGCCACGGCGATGACCGACGGCGGCGAAGTGAATCTGGAAACCGGCTTTCCGTATGAAACAGTGCGTGCGCTGATGCGCAAGGGGCATCGCATCGTGTTCGCCGACGGTCCGTATGGCGGGTACCAGGCGATCATGCGCGATCCCGAGACCGGGGTTTACTACGGTGCTTCGGAGAGCCGCAAGGACGGGCAGGCGGCGGGGTATTGAGGTTTCCCGGCCACCGGGCTGAGCCCCCTCTGCGGTGGGTTCAGAAGCGGAATAGCTTGTTGGGCCGGGTGGGTAGGCTGTTCGGGGGACGCCGCAAGTACGTCCTTGTAGGCTCGGTCGCCGCTTGCTCGTGTGCGCTGTCCTGCGCACACGGCAAGACCGGGGTTGGGCGTCCTGCCCAACCCGCCCGAGGCATGCCTCGGGCCCATGCGGCTCACGCCCCCAGCCAACCCACCCACCCGGCCTCTGACAGTTTTCTGCGGCCGCCACCGCAGGAAGAAAAAAGAAGATCAAAAGCAACAGCAACAGCAACAGCAACAGCCGCGTGCTGATGGTTGGGGTCGGATCCGTTTTCCGCAGGAAAACGGATCCGACCCCTTCTTGTTTTCCGATACACCTCATCCACGCATAGCGTGGAAAACCCACCGTCACACGGAAACTGTCGGGGGTGGGGCGGTGTGGGCTGGCAGGACCGTTGGCGCCATGGATGGCGCCATCGAGCCCCCAGGGATGGGTTTACGGCGTGTCCTGCCCACCCACACCGCCTCGCCCAGCCAGCAGTAACCCAGAGCCGCTTTGGCTTTTGAAGTTGCACTTGCCGTTGCTTAAAAAAAGCAGTGCAGCCGCAGGCTGCAAAACAACCCTCAATCCTGATCGTGCGCGCGTGCGGCCTCCGCCTGGGTCTCCTCCTGCGCGGCCATCTCGCGTGCGATCCAGGCATCGATCATGTGCCGCTGGCGCTGCGCCTGCCGCCGCTCGCGCGTGTACTCCTGGTCCAGTACCCGATACAGCGACACCATCACCAGCACCATCAGCAGCGCGAACGGCAACGCCGCAATCGTGATCATGCCCTGCAGCGCATCCAGGCCGCCGGCCAGCAGCAGTGCACCGGCAATCAGCGCCACGCCCACGCCCCAGGCCAGCTTGCGCTTGGGTGGCGGGTCGCCCGCTTCATCGGTGGACATGCTGGCCAGCACCAGCACCGCCGAGTCGGCCGAGGTCACGAAGAAGATCATCAGCAGCACCAGCGCGATGCACGACAGCAGCAACGGTAGCGGCATGCTGTCGAACATGGTGAACAGCACCGTCTCATAGCCATTGCCCAGCGCCTGCAGCAGGTCGGCCTGACCGAAGATCTGCATCCAGATCGCGGTGCCGCCGAATACCGAGAACCAGAAGAAGCCCAGCAGCGTCGGCGCCAACACCACGCCGATCACGAACTCGCGCACGCTGCGACCACGCGAGATGCGCGCGATGAACGAACCCACGAACGGTGCCCAGGAGATCCACCAGGCCCAGTAGAAGATCGTCCAGTCGGCCACCCAGGTGCTGGACGAGAACGGCGACATGCGCAGGCTCATCGTCACCAGCTGGTTGAGATAGGAGCCCAGCGTGGTGGTGAACGTGTTGAAGATCGCACCGGTCGGGCCGAGCACGAGGACCAGCAGCAACAGCACGGCGGCCAACGCCAGATTGAAATTGGACAGCCATTTGACGCCACGGTCGACGCCGCTGAGCGTGGAGGCCATGTACAGCACGAACGCCACCGCAATGATCACCAGCTGCAGCGGAGGGCCTGCGTGCAGGCCGAACACGCGCTCCATGCCAGCGGCAATCTGGATGGTGCCGAAGCCCAGCGTGGTGGCAACACCGATTGCCGTCGCAACGACTGCGGCAATATTGACCACGCGCCCGATCCAGCCACGATGGTGGCGGCCGATGATCGGCTGCAGCATGTCGCTGACCAGGCCACGGCCGTTGCGGTTGAACTGGAACCAGGCCATTGCCAGGCCGATCAGTGCATAGATGGCCCAGGGGTGCAGGCCCCAATGGAAGAACACGTAGCGCATGGCAGCACGCGCAGCGTCCATGCTTTCAGGTGCCAGCCCTTCCGGCGGCTTGCTGAAGTGCGAAATGGGCTCGGCAGCGCCCCAGAACACCAGGCCGATACCCATGCCGGCGGCGAACAGCATCGACATCCAGCTGGCCCGCGAGAACTCCGGTTCGGCGTCTTCGCCACCGATGCGCAGGTTGCCGAAGCGGCCAAAGGCCAGATACATCAGGAACACGAGCGCCAGGAACACGACCAGCAGGTACAGCCAGCCGATGCCGCGGATGAGTTCGCCGAGGATACTCTGCACCACGGTATTGAAGGGGCCAGGTGCAACACCGGCGAGCAGCACCAGCAGCAGAACCAGTGCGATGGAAACGCGAAACACCATGAAGGGGCTTCTCCGATCAAGGGATTGAGGGGAGCGAGCAGAGCTTGCTGCGAGGGGCCGGCGACATGCAGCACAGACCGGGCAGGGGCCGCGAAGGCGGCGAGGAAAACATCGGCCGCAGCGGCACGATGCGCGTGCACGTTACTGAATGCGATGTCACGGTTCTGTTAATACAGAAACAGTGGATCCACGCCGTGCGTGGCTGGAACAGCCGGGAGCTCCAGTGCGTTCTATGCTCTAATGCACACCAAGAAGCGGGGGTACCGCGGCCATGTGGCCACGGTTGAGACAGTCCCTTGGAACCTGATCCGGCTCATACCGGCGTAGGGAAGCTTTGCAGTGCAGCCATGCCCGGACTCCGCCCAAGGACCGTCCGGGCGCGGCAGCAGTGCGCCGCCGCTTCGTCCCTGACCTTCCTGGACGATGCCCGATGAACGCACAGCTCTCCGCCCTGCAGCAACAGGCCCAGCAACTCTCCGAATCCGTGACCCGGCCCATTCCCGGCTCGCGCAAGATCCACGTGCCCGGTTCACGCCCGGATCTGCAGGTGCCGATGCGCGAGATCGCGCTGACCCGCACGCCAACCTTGTTCGGTGGTGAGGAGAATGCGCCGGTGACCGTTTACGACACGTCGGGCCCGTACACCGACCCGGAGGTGCGCATCGATCTGTCCGCCGGTTTGCCGGAACTGCGTCGCGGCTGGGTGGAAGAGCGCGGTGATACCGAGCAGCTCGAAGGACTGAGTTCTTCGTTCGGCCGTGATCGCGAGCATGACCCGAAGCTCGATGCGGTGCGCTTCCCCGCGCGCAGCCTGCCACGCCGTGCGCGTGCAGGTGCCAACGTCACCCAGATGCATTACGCGCGCCGTGGCATCATCACGCCGGAGATGGAGTTCGTCGCCATCCGCGAAAACCAGCGGCTGGACGCGATCCGCGATGCTGGCCTGCTGCAGCAGCACCCGGGCGAAGCGTTTGGTGCCTCGATCCAGAAGATCATCACCCCGGAGTTCGTGCGCGATGAGATCGCACGCGGCCGCGCGGTGCTGCCCAACAACATCAACCACCCGGAAAGCGAGCCGATGATCATCGGCCGCAATTTCCTGACCAAGATCAACGCCAACATCGGCAACAGCGCCGTTTCCTCGGGCATTGCCGAGGAAGTGGAGAAGCTGGTGTGGGCGATCCGCTGGGGCGGTGACACGGTGATGGACCTGTCCACCGGCAAGCACATCCACGAAACCCGCGAGTGGATCATCCGCAACTCGCCGGTGGCGATCGGTACCGTGCCGATCTACCAGGCGCTGGAAAAGGTCGACGGCCGTGCCGAGGCGCTCACCTGGGAGATCTTCCGCGACACGCTGATCGAGCAGGCCGAGCAGGGCGTGGACTACTTCACCATCCACGCCGGGGTGCTGCTGCGCTATGTGCCGCTCACTGCCAAGCGTGTTACCGGCATCGTCAGCCGTGGTGGCTCGATCATGGCCAAGTGGTGCCTGGCGCACCACAAGGAGAATTTCCTCTACACGCATTTCGAAGACATCTGCGAGATCATGAAGGCCTACGACGTGACCTTCTCGCTGGGTGACGGCCTGCGCCCGGGCTGCATCGCCGATGCCAACGATGCTGCGCAGTTCGGTGAGCTGGAGACGCTGGGCGAACTGACGAAGATCGCCTGGAAGCACGATGTGCAGACCATGATCGAAGGCCCCGGCCATGTGCCGATGCAGCTGATCAAGGAGAACATGGACAAGCAGCTGCGTGAGTGTGGCGAAGCGCCGTTCTACACGCTGGGGCCGCTGACGACCGATATCGCACCCGGCTACGACCACATCACCAGTGCGATCGGCGCGGCAATGATCGGCTGGTTCGGTACGGCCATGCTCTGCTACGTGACGCCGAAGGAGCACCTCGGCCTGCCCAACCGCCAGGACGTGCGCGACGGCATCATGGCCTATCGCATCGCCGCGCATGCAGCCGACCTGGCCAAGGGCCATCCGGGCGCGCAGGTGCGTGACAACGCGCTGAGCAAGGCGCGCTTCGAGTTCCGCTGGGAAGACCAGTTCCACCTCGGCCTGGATCCGGAGAAGGCCAAGGAATTCCATGACGAGACGCTGCCGAAGGATGCGCACAAGCTGGCACACTTCTGCTCGATGTGCGGCCCGCACTTCTGTTCGATGAAGATCACCCAGGACGTGCGCGACTACGCCGAGGCCGGCATGAAGGAGAAGTCGGAAGAGTTCCGCGCGGCCGGTGCCGAGGTCTATCACCAGGGGTGATGCATAACGGGTAGTGCCGGCCGCTGGCCGGCATTCCGTCGTGCGCGGGACCGGGGAGAGTGCCGGCCAGCGGCCGGCACTACCGCTCATCACGCCGCTCCCGGCTATCCTCCGCCCATCACCCTGGGGAAAGGACGCCATGCCCGTTGCCATCACTACCCGCTGGCTGGCCATTGCCCGCCGTCATCCTTCGGCCTGGCTGCTGGGTGCACAGTTGATCGCGGTGCTGCTGTATCCCGCACTTGATGACACCGCCGGTGGCCGAGCGGCGCTGGGCATGTTCGGCATGGCGGTACTCGGCCTGGCGCTGTGGGTGGTCCAGCGCAGCCCGCTGGGCACCTGGCTGGCGCTGCTGCTGGCCATTCCTTCGGTGGTGTTCTCGCTGGCCGGTGCACTGCTGGATCGCAGTGCGCTGCTGACCACCGCGCAGCTGCTGGAAAGCCTGCTGTACTTCTATACGGCCGGTGCGCTCATCGCCTACATGCTCCAGGACCACAAAGTCACCCGCGATGAACTGTTCGCGGCAGGTGCGACATTCACGTTGCTGGCCTGGGCCTTTGCGTTTGCTTTCGCCGTGTGCCAGCAATGGTATCCGGGCAGTTTCCAGGGCACCGGTGGTGGTGCGCAGCGCACCTGGATGGAGCTGCTTTATCTGAGCTTCAGTTTGCTCTCGGGTGTTGGCTTGAGCGACGTTGTGCCGCTGCATCCACAAGCGCGCGCCTTGGTCATGCTGGAGCAGTTTTCAGGCGTGATGTACGTGGCTTTGGTGGTTTCGCGACTGGTCGGATTGACCATGCTGCGGCGCATGTGAAAATGAACGCCAGATAAAAATTTCGCGCCCCGCAGGGCGCGAATGGTGCAGCAAATTATGTGAATGCGTCGGCGAGAGAGAGCCTGGATGTCGACCACGCGATAGGCGAGGTAACCCGCATAGGCTAGTATTCGCCCGCTTCATTGTTTTTGCGGTATGCGCCGATGCTTTGTGCGGAGTCTGGCTTTTTGCTGTTCCCAGGACGGGAGGGTATCGAAGGCAAACGCTGCCCCGGACCTGTCTCTACTGTGTAGCGGAAAATGAACAGCAGTGAAAACCAGCCCCCCGGATTCGATCGGATCCGGATAGGAGAGTGCACTGTCACTCTGTCCTCGCGAGAAGTCGAGGTCGTCGGTGCGCGTCGCCCGCGTCGGCTGACGCCGAAGGCGCTGGGCGTGCTGCGTGTACTGCTGCGCCATCCAGGGCGCGTTGTCACCCGCGATGAACTGTTCGCGGAAGTCTGGCCGGACACGCTGCCGACCAATGACGTGCTGACCCAGGCCGTCACCCAGCTGCGCAAGGCGTTCAGCAACGACGACGACAACGGCCAGGCCTATATCGAGACCATCGCCAAGACCGGCTATCGCCTGCTGGTGCCGGTGCAGGTACTGGACGATGTCGAGCCGGCGCCGTCCGCGGGAGCCGATGACGAAATCGTGGACATGCAACCGGCGATGGCCATCGCCGAGGTGGTGCCGGTACACGTGCAGGCGTCGCGTCGCCGTTGGCGCCACGTCCGTCGGCGCGTGCTGCTGGTGTTGGGCGTGCTGATGCTGGCCACGGTGGTGGTGCTGACCGCGTTGCTGCTGCGGCGGGCACCGGCCAGCAGTTCAGCGGTGGACGCGGCCGTGGAGAATGGCACGCGCGTGATCGGCAGCCCGCAGCGTCCCTATCGGTTGATCACCGCGACCAGCGGCTTTGAAACCTATCCCACGCTTTCACCCGATGGTTCGCTGGTGGCCTATGAGGGCGCCAACGAAGACGGGCAGGGTGGTGGGGCGATCAAGGTACAGACCTCCGGCAACGCGCCAGCGCGGCAGCTGCTGGCTCCGCCGGCCGGCTCGGTTGACCGCTTCCCGAGCTGGTCGCCGGATGGACGCGAGATCGCCTTCGCGCGGTTCAGCAACAACGGCGGCTGCCAGGTGCTGATTGCCAGCGCGACCGGCGGTGCCCTGCGCCAGGCCACGCGGTGCGATGGCACCGAGCTGCTCAGTTTCGACTGGACGCCGGACGGCCGTGGCCTGGTGTTCGGCAGCATGGTGGGGCGCTATGCCCATCGCGGCATCCGCAAGCTTGATCTGGCCAGTGGCCAATGGGAGGCGCTGGACTACGGCGTCGCCGAGGATGACTTCGACTATGCGCCGCGTTACTCGCCTGATGGCAAGTGGCTGGTGTTCGTGCGCAATCCGCAGCTGGGCGACCTGTGGCGCATGCCGGCCGCGGGTGGCACGCCCGAGCAGCTGACCAACGAGGCCGCTGAACTGCGTGGCTGGGCCTGGTTGCGTGATGGCCGGACGATCGTGTTTGGGCGCCGTGTCGACAGTGAAGTGCGCCTGTACTACCTGGACGTCGAGAGCCGCACGCTGCGCGATGCCGGGCTCGACGACGCACAGTGGCCGGCCACTGCGCGCCGCGCGGGCATGCTGGCCTTCGTCCACCGGCGTGCGCAGTTCGGCATCTTCAAGGTGCCGATGGAAGGCGGCTCGGCGCCCCAGCGCCTGTTTGCGTCCAGTGGCCGGGATGGGCAGCCGATGGCGGCGCCGGATGGACGCCAACTGGTATTCACGTCCGATCGTTCAGGCAGCTTCGCGCTGTGGTGGGCGGACATGGAGCGCCCCGATTCGCTGCGGCCTATCGAAGGATTGCGACCCGAGGCACGCCAGGCACCGGACTGGTCGGCCGACAGCCGGCGGTTGCTGGTGGTGGGGCGCGACGAGCACGGACGCACGGTGGTCTACGAGATCGCCCCACGTGACGAGCGCGTCCAACCATTGCCGGTACCGTCGGAGCAGCCGCTGCAGGCACTGTACGGGGCAAACCCGGACCAGTTGCTGGTGGTCGAACGCGATGACCAGCAACAGACCCGATTGAGCCTGTTTGATCGAAGCGTGCAGCCCTGGCGCCGCCTGGCCAGCATCGACGGTGTTTCGCAGGCTCGGTTCGATCGCAGCAGCGGACGCGTGCTGTTCACCCGCCTGGCGGCAGGAGGCCTGTGGTCGGTGGATGCTGCGCTGGCGCCGGGCAGCGTGCAGCAGATCAGCGATGACCAGCCCAGCCGGTGGCGGTACCGGGCCTGGACCGTGGCCGGTAACAGCGCGATCGGCTACCTCGGTACGTCCACCCGTTGTGGCACGACACTGGTGCTGATCCAGGCCGGGCGCGAGGAACCGGAACGCTGCTTGGATGCGGAACGCCTCAGTGCCGGCAACGGGCTGAGTGCCGGCGCCGATGGGCACACCCTGTTCGTGGCAATGGCGGTCAGCGACGGTGCCGACATCGGCGTGATGCGTTTGCCCGAGCGCTCGCCGACGCTGCTTCCGGCGTTCTCCAAGTTGTTGTTGTTCAACGGAAATGGGCCTTCGTAATTTCTTCGTGGCGACCTCGCCGCGAATTCGTGGCGATCTCGTCTGACTTTCCTGACGTGGTGCCGCCTGATTTGGCAAAACGGAGGCCTGTACTAGGCAAATCCGTGGTGCCCCCATGCGTCAACTCTCGCTGGCCGATCGCGGCCAAACCGTCTCTCTGGACCGGTCGCTCGACGATGCCGCGCCGACCTGCCTGGGCGTGGCCCGGCTCGGCAGCCTGCAGACCGCAGGCAGCAGCTTCACTGTGTGGATGCAGGTGCGCGGCAGCTCCTGGGTGGAAGCCAAGGAAGGACGCTTCCGCTTGCGCCAGGGCGAGTGGATCGCCTTCGAGAAGGAGTCGCGGCCGCTGGTGCAGGCTGGTCGCAACGGCCTGTGCGTTGGCCTGAACCTGACGGTCGAAGCGCTGCGCGTGCTGGCCGAGATGGCCGACTGCGGTCTGTATGCCGGGCGTGGCCGCATGAACCGTGGCGATGCCCGCGTTGCGCTGCGCCTGTGGCGCGATGCGCTGGCCAGTGGCCAGCCGGCACAGGCACTGCGCCCGCTGCTGCTGCACCTGGCGGGCCTGCAGCGTGGGCTGGCCGACAACGTTCAGCGTTGCCCGGGGCGCTCGCGCAGCCGCAAACGCCAGGTGTTCGGCCGCATGCAGCGCGCCCGCCTGTACCTGGAAGGCAACAGCCACCGCGTGGTGCGCATCGGTGAACTGGCCGAGCTGACCAACTTCTCCAGCTGGTATCTCTCCAAGACCTTCCAGAGCCTGTACGAGGAAAGCCCGCAGTCGCTTTCGGCGCGCCTGCGCCTTGAGCGCGCTGCCGACCTGCTGCGTGACACCGACATGATGGTCGGCGAGGTCGCCGCGGCCAGTGGCTTCGACAACTGCTGCAGCTTCGCGCGTGCGTTCCGCGCCCGCTACGGCCAGTCCGCATCGCGCTTCAGGGAGAACGGCGGCTTGCTGCCGCCACAATCTGCAAAGTCTCCGGTTGGTTCGCGCAAATACAGCGCTGCAACGCAATCGTAACGTGCTGGGGTGTTTTAACACGCTACTAACACGTACCTTGGAGAGATAGATGAACGTTCGTATTCCTGCAGTGCGGTTCGGCTTGCTGCCGGCCGGCATTGCGCTTGCCTTGGCACCGTCCTTCGCTTCGGCGCAGGACGCAGCTGCCGGCGGCACGACCGACCTGGACCGCATTTCGGTTACCGGCTCGCGCATCCGCCAGGCGAGCATGGAAACCGCGCAGCCGGTGATCGCGCTGCAGCGCGCAGACATTGAAAAGCAGGGCTTCACCAGCGTTGCCGACATCGTGCAGAACCTGTCGGCAACCGGTTCGCCGGCGATCAGCCGCGCCGATGCCTTGAGCTCGGGCGAAGAAGTCGGCGGCCAGTATGTTGACCTGCGCAACCTCGGCCCGCAGCGCACCCTGGTACTGCTGGACGGCAAGCGCATGGGCGTCAGCTCCGGCGGCTACACCGATCTGGCCTCGATCCCGACCTCGATCGTCGAGCGCGTGGAAGTGCTGACCGACGGCGCATCGGCGATCTACGGCTCCGATGCCATTGCCGGCGTGGTCAACATCATCACCCGCAAGAACTTCGATGGCCTGGAAGCGAGCGTCTACCGCGGCCAGTACGGCCAGGGCGACGGCGACAAGGAAACCTACAACTTCGTCTACGGCATGACCAACGACCGTGGCTCGTTGACCTTGGGTGCCGAGTACAGCGACGAGAAGCCGGTGCTGGCCAAGGACCGCCGCTTCAGCGCCTATGCCAACGGCCCACGTCATCCGTTCCCGACCGAAGATGACGCCAACGGCTGGTCGGCGATCACCGAGAAGGGCGTACTGGTCAACGGCGGCAAGAACTACGTCGTGAACCCTGGCGCCGATCCGACCGATTTTGCCAACTACCATGAGCTGACCAACGCCGACCTGTCCAACCCGACGCAGCAGATGTATCTGTCGACCGGGATCAAGCGTCGCTCTGTGTTCGCCAACGGCCAGTACGATTTCACCGACAACATCCGCGGTACCGCCAACGTTCTGTATACAGAACGCGAGGCGCTGCAGCAGATCGCCGGTTACCCGTACCGCTCCAGCGCGTATGGCACCAAGCTGTCCAAGGACAGTGCGTTCAACCCGCTGGACCAGGATGTCGACTTCATGCGTCGCACCTGGGAAATGCCGCGCCAGACCAAGTCCGAGCTGAATACCTTCCGCTTCTCGGCCGGCCTGGAAGGCTCGTTCGAGTTCGGCGATAAGTACTTCGACTGGGATGTCGGTTACGTCTACAACCGTAACAAGGGCACCAAGACCGGCACCGGCAACCTGTTCATCCCGAACGTGAAGAATGCCGTCGGCCCGTCGTTCGTCGAGAACGGCGTTGCTTACTGTGGTGCCCCGGGTGCGGTCATCGCCGGTTGCACCCCGTGGAACCCGCTGCTTGGTTATGGCATCGACGGCACTGGCTCGCTGTCCAACCCGGATCTGCAGAAGTATCTCTTCCTGCCGACCCACGACACGTCGCTGACCACCTCCAAGGTCTACAGCGCCAACCTGTCCGGCGCGCTGTTCACCCTGCCGGCCGGTGACCTGTCGTTTGCAGCAGGCTACGAGCACCGCGAAGAGCAGGCCGAATACAACCCGGATGCGCTGCTGCAGTCGGGCCTGAGCACCGACCTGGCCGGTGCGTCCACCGCCGGTGGCTACAAGCTCAACGAGTTCTTCCTCGAGCTGAACGTACCGATCCTGGCCGACCTGCCGTTCGCCAAGGAACTGTCGGTCGACATGGCCGGCCGTTACTCGGATTACAACACCTTCGGCAACACCTTCAACAGCAAGTTCGGCCTGAAGTGGAAGCCGATCGATGACCTGCTGGTGCGCGGTACCTACGCCACGGGCTTCCGTGCGCCGACGGTGGCTGACCTGTACGGCGGCACCTCGCAGACCTTCGACAAGTACACCGATCCGTGTGACACCCTGTTCGGTGCGGCGGTACGTAACCCGCAGGTTGCCGCGCGCTGCGCCGGTGCCGTCCCGGCCAACTTCCGCCAGGAAGCATCCGGCGGCATCGATGCCACTGGCCCGGGGTCTCAGTCCAACTACGCCTACCTGTCCGGCTCCAATGCCGAACTGCTGCCGGAAACCTCCAAGACCTGGACCGTCGGCCTGGTGTACAGCCCGAACTTCGTACAGGGCCTGGACATCAGCCTGGACTGGTGGAAGATCCGCATCGACAACGTGATCGCGGCCGAATCGGTTACCTCGATCCTCAACCAGTGCTACATTCTGGGCAACGCCAACGCGTGTGATCGTGTCACCCGCGATCCGGAGAACGGCTCCCAGGTGACCGACGTCACCCGTACGCTGATCAACGGTGGTTACCAGGAAACCGCTGGTTACGATCTGGGCATCAAGTACCGCCTGCCGGAGTTCTCCTTCGGCAACATCGTCATCGACTGGAAGACCACCTACGTCGATTACCTGGAGTACAAGCGCGACAACGAAGAGCAGACTGCCGTCGAGCAGCACACCGGCTGGGGCACTGGCGACTGGGGTGGCAACTTCCGCGTGCGTTCGAACCTGAACATCGATTGGAGCCTGGGCAACTTCGGTGTCAACTGGGGCATGCGCTACTACTCCGGCCTGAAGGAAGAGTGTTCCTACGACCGCACCGGTGGCGCCGAGTGCAACAACCCGGACTTCTCCTCGGCCTACACCCTGGCCATTCCGGTCCGCAACACCGGTTCGAACACCTTCCACGACCTGCAGGTGCGTTACAACACTCCCTGGAATGCCACCATCTCGGCAGGTGCCAACAACGTGTTCAACCACGAGGGCCCAGTCATGTACAGCCAGCCGAACTCGAGCTTCTCGTACTACGGTGGCTTCGACATCGGTCGCTTCTACTACATGAAGTACACCCAGCGCTTCTGATCCATCGAAGCGTGACAGCAGAAAGAGGAGGGCGGGCCGCAAGGTCCGCCCTTTTTCTTATGCGACCAAGCTGGTAGCCGTTTGGGGCGGTGGATCCGAGCGCAGGTTGACGATACCTAGGGCATAAAAGCAGCTAGCGTCCTGCTGATCGACGATCTGCCACGGCGTGGTGTTGCAGCGCTCTTCGTGCTGCGCACGTGCCGGATCCACGCATGAGGTGAAGAAGGGGCATCGGCATGGGGGGGTGTCCGCAGTTGCCACGAACGCTCCCCCTTGGGAGAGATGCCTCAGCATGAATTCGAACGATGCCTGCAGGATCCGTCGTCCTTCGTTCAACTCCTCATTTCTTCCGGCCACGGCAAAGTCGTGCAGAGTGTCCCGTCCGATCTGGAAGATGGTCCCGGGATGCTCCTGCATGAGAGAGCAGATGCCATGCTTGGTCATCAGTGCATTCATCCGCTCACCGAACGGGAGCGCATCAGGCGCGCACAGTACATCAATGATGCCAAGTTCAAAGAAGGGATCCGCCAGGCGCGCCTGCAGGTTGCTACGCATGAAAGCGATCGTCTCCTGAGCCGCAAGACCGAGGTTTTGGGGCACGGGGAACATCGCCTGGAGGCGATCCAGCCATGCGCGGCTGACCGGTTCGTTGCACCGCAGATGCTGGCTGACCTGGGCGCCAAGATGCGTGCGCCAGTGCTTGAGCTGCTCCGACGAAGCGGTCGTGCTGCCGCGAAGATGGGAGAGCAGCGCGTCGACAGGCGAGGTGGATTGCAGGCTTGCGAGCCCGCACAGCAGCATCTGCTCTTCGTTGAGGCCCGGGGCGATCTTCTGCGCCAGCAAGGACAGCGCGTGATAGGGAAGGACGGCGGCCGGTTCCGGTTCCTGCGCTGCCATTTTCCAAAGGAATCGCTTCTCAAGCAGATATGCAACCGACTCGAGGATCTCGCCTGGCCCGAATGTGATGTCCGCTCTGGCCGTGTCCCCTGCCGCATTGGAATACTGCGCGTGAAGTGTGAGATGGTCATTATTGGGCTGACCATCGGGTGTGGCGTCCGTCAGCGCCAGGATATCAACCTGGTCAGGCCGGGTTCCCTCCGGAAGACGGGCTTGGGTGCGGCGCCGCAGGCTCCTTCGGTGGGTAAGCAGCTCTTCCGTCCGTAACTGTTCCAGGGTCGCACCATCAATCCGACCTTGGCCGATGCCGCTGGTGTCGGTGGTGTAGCGAAACGCGCTCCATAGTTCGGCAAGGCCCAGGAATGCGCTGACGCCATGGATCGTGGAAACGTTGTGCAGGTAATGCATCCATTCGTGGAAGAAGTACGCAATGCTACGGGGATCTTGGAAGCCGCCCGGAGCTGCATCGGTGACCGTCTTGGGGGCGACCATCATCCTTTCCGAGAAGGTGATCAGCTGGCGGTCCGGTTGGTAGCTTGCGACGGCAGATTGGAGTGGGGTGTCGTCGCTGTAATCGGTGGTAGTCATGGCGGGCTGCGTTCGTGGGCTTTCGGCGTTCCCGAAACTGTATCGAACACGGACCCGACTGCGCGCCCTTCGCTGCAGTTTCGCGAAAGTCCGAATGCGCTGCCGCAAATATAGCCGCTAAGCATGAGCCTGCTGTGGGGGCACGGCAGTCGCTCCTGCCGCTATGCCTCAGCCGTCGCTCGGCACCAGCCCCATCAGGCTGTTGGCATGCTCGCGCCACTGCGGCAGCCTGTTGAGTACACCCGCGCGTTGCAGGTAGTCCTCGTCCACCGGATCGCCATTGACCAGTGCCAGTGCCACGTGCACCGCGCCGGTCACCCAGAAGCTGCGCGTATTGGCACGCTGCGGCTGCAGGTGGAAGGCAACCGCTTCGATGATCGGCATCGGCAGGCCCCACAGGCCCAGCAGGTAGGCCCCGGCCTCGGCATGGCCGGGGCGGGTGTCACCGGCCAGCGACGGCTCGCTGCGCTCGTTGCGCACGCCGGGCAGCAGCAGGCCGATGTCGGCCAGCAGGGCAGCGGTCGCGCCCAGTTCGGCACTGGATTCGGGCAGCAGGCGTGCCGCCAGGCGCGAGGCAAGCAGGGCGCGCTGCTGTAGTGAATTGCGCTCGGCCGTGGACAGCGTCGGTGCCGAGAACACCTCGCTGGCAAGTACCAGATCGCGCAGCGTCGACAGGCCGAGGCGGGTCACGGCGGTGCGCAGGTCGGCGATGGTGCGGCCCTGGCTGAAGAACGCCGAGTTCGACAACTGCAGCACCTTGGCCGCGATCGCCGGATCAGCGGCCACCAGCTTGGCAACGTCGGCGCTGTCGGCGTCGTCGTCATGTTCCAGTGCCTGGGTCAGGCTCAGGTACAGGTGCGGCGGCGAGGGCAGCTTCTCGATACGGCCGATGGCATCGCGCAGGCGCGGGCTGTCCAGTACTTCGCGCAGCTCTTCCAGGCTGGTCAGCGCTTCCAGCAGCACTTCCGGCGCCAATGGCAGCGGCAGGAAGCGGTGGGCCACGCCGATCAGGCGTGCCGGCGGCGGTCGGTTGCCGTGCTGGGCGTCCACCAGCGCAATGCGGATGGTTTCCGGGCGCAAGGTCCGGATCTGGCCGAGCAGCGTGGTGGCATTGAGATCCGGCAGCTGCGGGCAGACGATCACCGCGTCCACGCCCTGCGTGGCCACCGCAGTCATCGCGGTCTGGCCATCGGTGGCGGTCAGCGGCTGCCAGTCTTCCCCAAGATCGGCAATGAATTCGGTCAGCTCAGCCGGCAGGCTGGCTGCATCCCCAACAAGCAGAATACGCACGACACATTCCCCTGGCTGTCTCGACGATGGATGTCGACGACGTGTGAAGTGACGCAATTTACCTAATACGGCGACAAGAGTGATGTGCCGTCGTCATGAAACGTGACCCGCATCGCTCCGGCGGGGTGCCGCCGGAGCGATCCGGTTCAGGCTCAGGCCTTGCTGTCGAGATGGCGCTGGTGCGCCTCGATCAGGATCTGCTTGGCCTCGGCGGCGCCGCCCCAACCGTCGAGCTTGACCCACTTGCCCTTTTCCAGGTCCTTGTAGTGCTCGAAGAAGTGGCCGATGCGCTCCAGCCAGTGGCTGGACACCTGGGCGATGTCTTCGACGTGGGCATAGCCGCTGAAGATCTTCGACACCGGCACGGCCAGGATCTTCTCGTCGCTGCCCGCCTCATCGCTCATCTTCAGCACGCCGACCGGACGGCAGCGCACCACCGAGCCCGGCACCAGCGGCAGCGGCAGCACCACCAGCACGTCGGCCGGATCGCCGTCGCCGCACAGGGTGCTCGGCACATAGCCGTAGTTGCAGGGGTAGCGCATCGGGGTGGACAGGATGCGGTCGACGAAGATCGCGCCGGTTTCCTTGTCCACTTCGTACTTCACCGGCTCCGAGTCCTTCGGGATCTCGATGATGACGTTGATTTCTTCCGGCGGGTTCTTGCCGGGCGAGACGAGTTCCAGACCCATGGTGTGCTCCAGGTGGGGGATATAGACGGATAGCCCCCCATTTTATGCCTTTGCCGGGCGCTGTGCAGAGGGAGGGGCTGACGGCTGCGTGGGGCAGGGACCCACGCGGCAGGCCGGGGTTGGCTGATGGGGCCGGCCGGTGCGGGGGCGCAGGCTGGACCGACCTTCCCAAGGAGTCCGCTCATGAAAGTGTCTGCCCTGCCGTTCGGCCTGTTCTGCATGCTGCTGGTTGCGCCGTTGGCCCAGGCCTCCCCTTACGTCGACCTGATCGACTACCCGCGGCAGGAAGCCAACTGGGACCGCTTCTTTGCCCTGGAGGGGCGTCTGCAGTACGGGTTCGACGCGATCTGCGGCGATACCTTCTGCGAAGGCGAGTACAGCGATATCCACGCCCTGCGCCTGCGCTGCTCGGTGGATGCGGTGCGTGGCACCGTCCACGAGTGCCTGTGGGCATTTGCCGCCAGTGACCTGGAGGTCTCCCGCAACGATGGCGCGATCAGGGCACGGCAGCCGACCTGGTTGTGCCGCCTGCCGCTGGCGGCGGGAACCCCGGTGGAGGCCTTCCATGCGGCGCTCGCCGCCCGCAATCCACTGCATGACCCGCTTCCGGGTACCTCCCTGAGCGTCTACGACGGACTGACCGGGTGCATCCATTGATGCGAACGTGACTGATTCTCATTAACGGAGTAGCATGCGCGGCGCCTTCCGTCTGTCGTCCCGGTTCCGCGCATGTCCTCCAATGCCGCCTCCCTCACCGAACTGCTGATCCGCGAGCGGCCTGCGCTGCTGCGCCGGGTGCAGCGCATCCTGGGGGGCGACAACGGCGCAGAGGACGTGATCCAGGCGGTGTGGTTCAAGGCGCGTGGCGTCGATGACAGCCAGGCCATCGACAATCCGCGGGCCTATCTGTACCGGCTGGCCGCCAACCTGGCCACCGACCACGGCCGCGAATCGACCCGGCGCAACCGCCTCCTGGCCGACCACTACCTGTGGGGGCCGGACGAGGTCATCTCGACCGAGGAACAGGCCATGGCACAGGACGAGCTGCAGCGTGTGCTGGATGCGGCCGGACACCTGCCGGAGCCGACCCGCACCATCTTCCGGCTCAACCGCCTGCAGGGGCTGACACAGGCCGAGATCGCCCGCCGCCTCGGGGTGTCGGTGACCACCGTCGAGAACCATGTGCGCACGGCGCTGCAACGCCTGGCCTGGGCTCGCAGCGGCCGATGATCGCCCCGGCTTGGGGCTGGCCCTCGCTGAAACGTCTTGATCACTGGACCGCAGATGCGGTCTAGTTCCCCCGCCCGCGCTTGAATGCGCCTGTCCGCCAGCCGATGAGCCCGCCGAACACGCTGCCCGCCGCCAATGACGATGCCCTGGCCGAACAGGCCCGGGGCTGGATTGCGTGGCTGGCCTCGGGTGACATCGGCGAGGGGCGCATGCACGAGTTCGAGCGCTGGCTGGCAGAGCCGGGGCACCGCCGGGCCTTCGAGCACGAGCGCACGCTGTGGCGCAGTGTCGGGCCACGCCCGCAGGCCCGGCCCACCGAACGCCGCCGCCCGCATCGAATGCGCTGGGCAATGGCTGCTGCAGCTGTGCTGGCGATGCTGGTGGCATGGCCGGAGGCCTGGTTGCGGCTGCAGGCCGACCATCGCAGCACGCACGTCGTGCAGAACGTAACGCTGCCCGATGGCAGCCATGCGGTGCTGGACGCCGACAGCGCGATTGCCGTGCGCTTCGACGCGAATGCCCGCGAGGTCGAGCTGCTGCGCGGGCGCGCCTGGTTCGAGGTCAGCCCGGATGCGCAGCGACGTTTCAGCGTGCGTGCCGGCAATGGCGTGGTCGAGGACATCTCCACCGCGTTCACCGTCGCGCGTGGCGATGACCGGGTGGAAACCCAGGTCGGGCAGGGCAGGGTGCGTGTGGCCAGCCCGGCCGACGGTGGCTGGACCTACCTGCAGGTGGGCCAGCGTGCCGTCTATGGCGAGCGCAGCGGCGTGAAGCGTCTGCAGGATGTGGCGGCCGACAGTGTGGGCGCGTGGCGCCAGGGCGAACTGCTGCTGGAACAGGCCCGCGTGGCCGACGCGGTGCAGTGGGTCGGGCGCTATCGCGAGGGGCCGACCTTCGTGCGCGGTGACCTCTCGCGCTTGCCGGCGGTGAGCGCGGCGTTGCGCATCGACCGCCCGGAACAGGCGCTGGATGCACTGGCGGCAACAGCAGGTCTTCGGGTTACGCGTCTTCCCTTCGGCGTCGCCATCGTGCAGTAGATCCACGCCATGCGTGGATGACCGTCCCTGTGCCGACCAACGGTCGGCACCCACCGCTGCAACCAGCCGACCAACGGTCGGCACCCACGCTGCAACCAGTCGACCAATGGCCGGCCCCCCTCCGCGACCGCAAATCGCTCTTGGGGTCGCCGCGCGCCCAACCGTCTTACCCCGCGAACGTACCCGCCGCCGCCACGTACGTCGCCGTGTCCGCCTGTGTTGCGGATGACGCCGCGCCTGCGGCACCGATTACCTGACAGGTTCCCCCATGTTCGACTCCCACCGCCCGGGCCGCGCGCTGCGCCCGTCCCGCCTGTGCATTGCATTGCTGGCTGCCGGCCTGGCCAGTGCCACGCCATCCGTGCTGGCACAGAACGCCCGTGGCGATCACGCCGCCGTACAGCGCTTCGACATTCCGGCGCAGCCCCTGGACGACGCGCTGCGCAGCTACATGCGCCAGTCCGGCGTGCAGGTCGTGTATCCGGCCACCCTGGCCCACGGGGTGAGTTCGCGTGCGGTCAATGGCAGCCTGCCGGCCAACGAGGCGCTGCAGCAGCTGCTGCAGGGCAGTGGCCTGGCGGTGCGCCGGGTCAGCGCAGATGCAGTCACGCTGGAAGCGGCGACGCCGGCGCAGGCCGACAGCGGAGTGATCGTCACCGACACGCTGAGCGTGGCCGGCGACCGCGTCGACAGTGGCGCGACCAGCGACGAGGCGCGCCTGCTCGACAGCTATCGCAGCGTCGGTTCCACCACCACGCTCAACCGCACGCACCTGGAGCGTTTCCGCGGTACGTCCAACGGCGACATCGTCAAGGGCGTGGCCGGCGTCACTGCCGGTGACCCACGCGTCGGCAATGGTTTCGACGTCAACATCCGCGGCATCCAGGGCCAGGGCCGCGTGCCGGTGATCATCGACGGTGGCCAGTCCAGCATGGATACCTATCGCGGCTACGCCGGTCAATCGCAGCGTACCTACCTCGACCCGGACCTGATCTCCAGCCTGACCATCACCAAGGGCCCGAGCCTGCAGGCCAACGCCTCCGGTGGCATCGGCGGCGTGGTCGAGATGGAGACGCTGAAGATCGGCGACGTGCTGCGCGAAGGGCGCGACTTCGGCGTGCGCATGCGTGGCGGCCTGGCCAACGCCAGCGCCAACAACCTGCCGTCCTACAGCGCCGCGCCGCGTTCCGACCGCAGCGCAACCGGCAGCCAGTTCTTCAACGTGGCTGCGGCAGGTCACTGGGACCGCTTCGATCTGGTCGCCGCCTATGCCTACCGTGACAACGGCAACTACTTTTCCGGCAAGCACGGTTACGACGACTTCCCGCAGACCCGGCGCACGCTGGCACCGCTGAACCCGCCGCGTACCGAGGTATTCAATACCTCGGCGCGCTCGAAGTCGGCGCTGCTCAAGGGCACCTGGCGCATCGACGATGTGCAGACACTGGAAGCGGGCTATCGCCGCTACGAAGGCACTGCCGGCGAGATCATGGCGTCGCAGATCATCCGTGTGGATCGTGACCGCATTCCGCAATGGGATCCGGGCCACGTCGACATGGACAGCTACACCCTGCGCTATCGCTTCAATCCGGACAGCGAGCTGATCGACCTGCGCGTCAACGCCGCGTACACCGACACCGACAGCGTGATGTACAACAGCCTGACCGGTATCACCCCCTGGTACTTCGATCGCCGCACCGAGTGGTACGACGCGCCCAGCTTCAGTGGCGACCCCGGCTACAAGGATGCCTACCGCAACCCGCTGCGACAGAAGCGCTTCGGACTGGATGCCAGCAACACCTCGAAGTTCGACACACGTGCTGGCGCGTTCACCCTCGACTACGGCCTGTCCTACAGCGATGAGGACATCGCACCGGGCAGCTCGGGGCCGGTCATGCACGATGACCTGATCAACAACCGCTTCCTGCGCAACGCCGAGCGCAAGGAATACAGTGCCGTGGCCTCGCTGAAGTGGCAGCCCGATGAGCATTGGGAACTGCTGGCCGGCGGCCGCTGGAACCGCGTGGATGTGCATGACCGCAACCGCCTGGCCACGCCCGATGCCTATGAAGTGCAGGGCCAGTACCGCTACACCGAACTGCTCAATGGCAACCCGGCGCTGCCGTCGTGGCGGGCCAAGCGCATCGCGCTGCTGAACTGGTATCCGGATGCCAACGGCAACTTCACCCAGGAATCGCTGCTGGCCTCACCGTACAAGAAGGGCACGGTGGGCGACATCGGTGGCTGGAACTTCTACGACGCCGGCAAGGCGCAGGACCTGGAAGTGCCGATCAGCTGGACCTGGTCGCAGCCGATCCGCCGTCGTGACACCGCGTTCTCGCCGACCGCCAGCGTGGCCTACCGCTTCAGCGAAGACACCATGGTCTACGTGAAGTACGCCGAAGGCACCAAGCTGCCGAGCCTGTTCGAGACCACGCTGGGCCTGTTCACCGCCGCCAAGCCGGTGGGCGAGTTGAAGCCGGAGCGCGCGCGCAGCTGGGAAATCGGTGCCAGCACCATCCGCTATGACCTGTTCACCGCCGGCGACCGCCTGGCGCTGAAGCTGGCGTACTTCGATACCCGCATCGACGACCTGATCACCCGTGACTACCGCACGCTGTCGGCGGGCCTGATCCGCAACGTCGACCAGTTCAAGGTCTCGGGCATGGAGTTCCAGTCCAGCTATGACAGCGGCAAGGTATTTGCCGATCTGTCCGCGCACTATTACTTCAAGGCCAAGACCTGCGCGCCGGACATCGCCGCCGAGCGCCGCGCCTATGGGGCACAGCGCAGGAACGGCGAGCTGGCCAACACGCCCGACTGCGTGGATGGCGGCTTCGAGGGCTCGTACACCAATACCCAGAATCCGCCGCGTTACATGGTCAACCTGACCCTGGGCTCGCGCCTGTTCGACGAGCGCCTGACCTTCGGTACCCGCGTGGTCCACAACGCCGGCCCGATCAGCAAGCTGGACAAGGACTGGAACGTGGGCCTGTCGGCGATCCAGCAGCTGTACCGGCCGAACACCCTGGTGGATCTGTTCGCCAGCTGGAGTTTCAACGACCAGCTGTCGGTGGAAGCCGGCGTGGACAACCTGACCGACCGCTATTACCTGGACCCGCTGGCCCTGGGCGTGATGCCGGCCCCGGGCCGCACCGCGCGCCTGGCGTTGACCTGGAAGTACTGATCGGTCGCGGATGAGCGGTGGGGTCGGATCCCTTTCCTGCGGAAAGGGCTCTGACCCCAGCGAGCGTGCGTAGCCCGCTTACAGCCCGGTCGAAGCCTTCACCGCATCTTCGTGCAGCGACTCGTTCAGCTCGTCCACCACGGTGCTCCATGCTGCATCGGCCTGCAGCGATTCGGACAGGAACTGGCGCTGGGCATCGTTCCAGTAGGGTGCCTCGACCACTTCGACATCGGTGGCCAGCTGGTGCTCGCGGATGAAGCGGGCGATGCTCTCGGCGCTGGCATCCAGGCCCAGCTGCAGGAACAGATTGGTCATGCGCGGTTCGGTGGTGATCATCGTCGGTTCCGGGGGGAAAAAGGGGATGGCCCATTATCGGTGCACACGGGCTTGGGGAAAGCCCCGCGGCGAACGTCTACAGCAGGACGACCCTCCTGGCATTCCCCCATGAACGCACACATCGCTCCTGAAGACAGCCGCAGCCTGCGGCTCAAGGCCGCCACCCGCGACAGCCACGGTGCCCTGGACAAGCGCATCATGGCCGGCGACATTTTCGCCGACCGCAGCAACTTCGCTCGCTTCCTGCGCGTGCAGTATCGCTTCCACCGCAGCATCGATGCGCTGTATGCCAACCCTGCGCTGGACGCACTGCTGCCCGATCTCGGTGAGCGCCGGCGCCTTACACAGGTCGCACGCGACCTGCAGGACCTGGAGCAGACCCTGCCAGGTGCGGACATCGACGCGCTGCCCTCGGACCTGACACTGCCGGCTGCATTGGGTTGGCTGTACGTGGCTGAAGGCTCCAACCTGGGCGGCACCATTCTGTACAAGATGGCTGCCAAGCTCGGCCTGGACCGTGATTTCGGCGCCCGCCACCTGGCCGCGCATCCGGATGGCGCGGCGCGCCACTGGCGTGAGTTCACCGCTGCGCTGGACGCGGTACCGCTGAGTACCGAGCAGGAGCAGCAGGTGATTGATGCGGCCGACGCCGCGTTCCGCAGCGTGCACGGCCACGTCGAAGTGGAATTCGCCTGATGCACGGCGCGCGCCCACAGGTGCAGCGCTGATGCGCTGGCTCTGGTTCGCGCTGGGCTGGCTGATGGTCGGCCTGGGTGTGATCGGCGCGTTGCTGCCGGTGATGCCGACCACCATCTTCCTGATCCTGGCCGTGGGCTGCTTCGCGCGCAGCTCGCCGAAGTTCGAGCAGCGCCTGCTGGCGCATCCGCGCTACGGCCCGTCGCTGCGGTTGTGGCGTGAGCAGGGCGCGGTGTCGCGCAAGGGCAAGGCGTTTGCCAGTGCCGGCATGGCGCTGGGCTTTGCCCTGTTCTGCTGGGGCGCGCACCCGTCCTGGCGCCTGTTGTTGGGCGTGGGCCTGTTCTTCGCGGTCAGCGCCGGCTACGTGCTGAGCCGACCGGCACCCCGGCTGGAGCCCAATCCGGTCGTGGAAGTGGACGACGCCAATGATCCGCGCGCGGCCCGTCGTCGCGCAGCGACCCCTGATGCTGATGGAAACCGAGACGATGCTGCCTGCTGACCTGGCCCCCGTGGCCGCCCCCGCATTGACCCCGTGGGGCATGTACCTGGCCGCCGACGTGGTGGTGAAAGCCGTGATGATCGCGCTGGCACTGGCGTCGCTGGCCACCTGGACCGTGCTGCTGGCCAAGGGCTGGGAGCTGGCCCGCCAGGCACGGCAGCTGCGCGCGGCGCGCGCGCTGTTGCTGCAGGTGCCAAGCCTGCCCGGCGAGAGCGCCGATGCCAGTGTGCAGCAGGGCATCGCACGGGCGATGCTGGACGCCGCCCGCACCGAACTGCGCCTGTCGCAGGATCTGGATAGTCGCGACGGCATCAAGGAACGCATTGCATCGCGCCTGGACCGCGTCGAGCTGGAGACCGCGCGCGTGCAGCGGCGCGGCATCGGTGTGCTCGCCAGCATCGGCGCGGTGGCGCCCTTCGTCGGCCTGTTCGGCACGGTCTGGGGCATCATGAACAGTTTCATCGGTATCGCCCACAGCAACACCACCAACCTGGCGGTGGTTGCGCCCGGCATCGCCGAGGCCCTGCTGGCGACCGCACTCGGCCTGGTCGCGGCGATTCCCGCGGTACTGGTCTACAACCATTTCAGCCGCGTGCTGGCCGGCCTGCGGGGCCTGCTCGGCGATCTGTCGGCGGCTGTGCAGCAGCTGGTCTCGCGCGATCTTGATCGTGCTGCTCCGCGCACCGTAGCGACGCCGCTGCGCGCGGTGCACTGAGGTACGACGATGGCGATCAGGACCGCGTCCGACCGCGATGATGCCCCCGAAGAAGCGCACGAGATCAACGTTACGCCCTTCATCGATGTGATGCTGGTGCTGCTGATCATCTTCATGGTGGCCGCTCCGCTGGCTACCGTATCAGTGCCGGTGCAGCTGCCGGCCAGCAGCGCCAGTGCCACGCCGCCGGAACAGGCGCCGGTGTATGTGACCGTGCAGGCCGATCTGTCGCTGCGCGTTGGCGAACAGGCCGTGGCGTGCGACGGCCTGGCCGCTGCATTGCTGGCGGCCACCCACGGCGACACCGCGCAGCGCATCTTCCTGCGCGCCGACACCCGTGTGCCCTACGGCGAACTGATGGCCACGTTGGATGCGTTGCGTGCGGCGGGCTACCTGAAGGTGGCGCTGGTCGGCCTGGAGCAGGGTGCGCGATGAGTGGACTGCGGCGCTGGGCGACCAGCCTGGCGATCGTGCTGCTGGTGCACGCGCTGCTGATCGGCGCGGCTTGCTGGTGGGCGACGCGCGCACCGGTGCTGGCTGCGACGGCGCCGCCCGCCGCGCTGATGCTGGAACTGGCACCGATGGCGCAGGCACCGCCGGTGCCGCCGCGCGAGGTCGCCACCGGTCCACTGCAGCAGCAACAGCAGCGGCAGGCGCCGAAGCCGGCCCTGCGCGAGCAACCGAAGGCGCCAGTGCAGCCGCAGGGCGAGCTGCCACCGCCGCGTACGCCGGAGCCGACGCCCTCGCCGGATACCGCTGACGCCAACGTCGCGCAGACCAGCGCACCGCCGCAGGTGGCGGCCGATGCGGCCGCGCGCTATACCGCGCCGCAGACCACGGCGGGTGAGCGCAGTCGTGCCGAGGCGACCTGGGAAGGACGCCTGCTCGGGCATCTGCAGAAGCACCGCCGCTATCCGCGCCAGGCCGAGCGGCTGCGCCAGCAGGGCGTGGTCTACGTGCGCTTTGCCGTGGCCCGCGACGGCGCGGTCTCAGGGTTGAATCTGGGCCGCAGCAGCGGCTTCGCGCTGCTCGACCAGGAGACGCTGGACACCGTGCAGCGGGCCAGCCCGGTCCCGGCGCCGCCGGCCGAAGTGGCCGGCGACCCGGTGGAAGTGATGGTGCCGGTGTCGTTCTTCCTGCGTGGGCGGTGACCGGGCCGTGGGGCCCGTCATCCACGCATGGCGTGGATCTACAACAGCGGCACCAGCAGCAGCGCCACGATGTTGATGATCTTGATCAGCGGATTGATCGCCGGGCCGGCGGTGTCCTTGTACGGGTCACCGACGGTATCGCCGGTCACCGCGGCCTTGTGCGCCTCGCTGCCCTTGCCGCCGAAGTGGCCGTCCTCGATGTACTTCTTGGCGTTGTCCCAGGCGCCGCCGCCGGTGGTCATCGAAATGGCCACGAACAGGCCGGTCACGATGGTGCCGATCAACAGGCCGCCGAGCGCGCGTGGCCCCAGCAGCAGACCGACCACCACCGGCACGGCGACCGGCAGCAGCGACGGCACGATCATTTCGCGGATCGCCGAGCGGGTCAGCATGTCCACCGCCTTGTCGTACTGCGGCTTGCCGGTGCCCTGCATGATGCCGGGGATCTCGCGGAACTGGCGCCGCACCTCTTCCACCACTGCACCCGCCGCACGGCCGACCGCTTCCATCGCCATCGCACCGAACAGGTAGGGGATCAGGCCGCCGATCAGCAGCCCGATGATCACCGTGTGGTCGCTGAGGTCGAAGCGGAACTCCTGGCCGGGATTGGCCGCCTGCAGGTTGTGGGTGTAGTCGGCGAACAGCACGAGTGCGGCCAGCGCCGCCGATCCGATCGCGTAGCCCTTGGTCACCGCCTTGGTGGTGTTGCCCACCGCATCCAGCGGATCGGTGATGTCGCGGATTTCCGAGGGCAGCTCGGCCATTTCGGCGATGCCACCGGCGTTGTCGGTGATCGGTCCGTAGGCATCGAGGGCGACGATCATGCCGGCCATCGACAGCATCGCGGTGGCGGCGATGGCGATGCCGTACAGGCCGCCCAGCGCGAACGCACCCCAGATCGCCGCACACACCGCCACCACCGGCAGTGCGGTGGACTTCATCGAGATGCCGAGGCCGGCGATGATGTTGGTGCCGTGGCCGGTGGTCGACGCCTGTGCCACGTGCTGCACCGGCTTGTACTGGGTGCCGGTGTAGTACTCGGTGATCCACACGATCAGCCCGGTCAGGACCAGGCCGATCAACGCGCAGCCATACAGCGCCATCGGCCCGTGCACGTTGTCGGACATCAACCCGGTGGTGATCGGGTAGAAGGCGATGGCGGCCAGCACGCCGGAGACGATCACGCCCTTGTACAGCGCGCCCATGATCGAGCCGCCTGGCTTCACCTTGACGAACAGCGCACCGATGATCGAGGCGATGATCGACACGCCGCCCAGCACCAGCGGATACAGCACGGCGTTGGCACCTGCCTCGGCCAGCATCAGGCTGCCCAGCAGCATGGTGGCGATGACGGTGACCGCATAGGTTTCGAACAGGTCGGCGGCCATGCCGGCACAGTCGCCGACGTTGTCACCGACGTTGTCGGCGATCACCGCCGGGTTGCGCGGGTCGTCCTCGGGAATGCCGGCTTCGACCTTGCCGACCAGATCGGCGCCGACGTCGGCACCCTTGGTGAAGATGCCGCCGCCCAACCGCGCGAAGATCGAGATCAGCGAGGAGCCGAAGGCCAGGCCGACCAGCGCGTGCAGCGCCTGTTCCATCGGCAGGCCCATCCGCAGCAGCAGTGCGTAGTAGCCGGCCACGCCCAGCAGGCCCAGGCCGACCACCAGCATGCCGGTGATGGCGCCGCCGCGGAAGGCGACGTCCATTGCGGCGCTGATGCCGTGGCGTGCAGCTTCGGCAGTGCGCACGTTGGCGCGTACCGACACGTTCATGCCGATGTAGCCAGCCGCGCCGGACAGCACCGCGCCGACCGCGAAACCAATCGCGGTGTACCAGCTGAGGAAGATGCCGACCAGCACGAACAGCACCACACCGGCCACGCCGATGGTCAGGTACTGGCGGTTGAGATAGGCACGCGCACCTTCCTGGATCGCAGTGGCGATCGCGATCATGCGCTCATTGCCGGTGGGTTGGCGCAGGATCCAGCGCGCCGAGACGATTCCGAACAGGATCGCGAGAATGGCGCAGCCCAGCGCCAGTGACAGCCCGTGACGTTCCAGCATTAGACCCCTCCGCAGAATGGATGTAGGCATCCAGTGGCGATGAACGGCACCACGAGGGGGACGACGGGCTGCAGCCTGGAACCAACCCGTACCGACCTTGGCGGTCGTCCGACGTATGGCGGTGTTCAGCATTCCCTGGTACCCGCAGTATGCGTTCGGCGCACTGTAGAGTCGAGCCAATGCTCGACTGGCTCCTGCGTGCCGCGGCGCATGCCGCCAGTCCAAGGGCATGATTCGAGAGCCGCAGGCCTTTGCACCCCGTTAAGCCAGCCTCTGCAAGCCTGCGCACAGTCCCGTAGGAAATCCCCCATGCGCCTGTCCCTGTTGATGCTTGCCGCCCTGGTCCCGGCCGTGCCGGCATTCGCCGCGGAAATCCCGGAGCTGCAGCGCGCCGTGGGCGCCCCCCAGGCAGTGGGCGCGGTGCACACCCTGCGCCAGATCCCCGAGGCCTGCGCGCGCCTGGAAGGTGCTTTCACCGGTCAGGCGGCCGAGCCGTATCGCTTCGCACCGGTGCGGACCAGCGAGCAGTGCCAGCCGCGCGCGCGCTTCGTCGACTACGCCAAGGCGCAGCCAAGTGCCGACAAGGGCTGGAAGCTCAATGATGTGATCCGTGTGCCCAACGCCGCGTGCCCGGCGCAGCAGGCGGTGGTGCGGGTGTGGCGCCTGCCGTCGAGCAACAAGGTCGAGCTGGATGGGCAGGGCCAGTCGCGCATCTATCTGGAAGAGGCGAAGAAGCAGGCGGCGGCCGGCCAGATTCCGCAGGTGACGATGTTCGCCGCGCAGCTGCAGATGGAAGGCAAGGCCTGCAATTGATACAGGTGGGTGCCGACCGTTGGTCGGCACCGATGCCGCATCCACGCATGGCGTGGATCTACTGCGGCGCGCCATCATTCTCCGGCCAACGTCGCTCCGCGCGCCACCAGCAGCTCGCGCAATGCCCTGCGGTGGCAATGCGCTTCCTCCTCGCAGTAGCACCCCACGCTGATGTCGCTGTGCTGTGACATCGCGGCCAGCAGGTCCAGCGCGTGGGCCGCATCTGGCGCCTTCATCTCGGCCTTGTAGTGGCGGAAGAACGCATTCCAGTCGGCGGCCGTCTTCGCCTCATGCGCCCGCTTCACCAGTTCCGCGCTCGGTGACAGGGTCGGGAACCAGACGTCGTACCAGTCCTGCCGGGCGAACTCACTGCGCGGCACGCCGCGTGGCGGGCGCCGCACGGTACCGATGCGCAGCCCTTCGCCGGGGTGGCGCGGTGTACCCAGTCGAACAACACGCAGTGCCATGATGATTCCCAGGCGGGGCGTCCATCATCCTGCGATGCACGTGCGCCAGGCGTGAACCGCTGTGGAAATGAAAAGGCCCGGGCGCCTGCGCACCCGGGCCTTTCCCATGCTGGCGGCGATCAGTTGCCGCGGCAGTCCTTCAGCCACAACACCCGACCAATCTGGTCGTAGCTGTCGACCACGCCGGTCAGCGTCACCTTCTCGCGCGGGCGCAGGGCCAGCGCATACGCGGCCTGGTTGGCTGCGAACGAGCAGGAAATGGCCACGCGCTCAAAGTCGATGCTGCCATCGCTGGGCAGGTCGAAGCTGGTGTTGTAGGTGCCGCCACTGCGCAGCACGGAGGTGATGCGACCGGTGATGGCGTAGGTCTTGCCCTTGTAGCGCGGCTCGATCGCGGCCGGGTTGTCCTTGTTCTGGTTGCGCAGCTGGAAGCCGAAGCGGTCGGCGGCAATCGTTACCACCGACGCCTGCGGAGTGGCCTTGGCCGCCTGTTCGCCAGCCTTGCCCGGCTTGACCTGGTTGAGCAGCTTGCACATTTCTTCGCGCACGCCATCGGCCGACGCAATGGCGCCCTTGTTGACCTTCACCACCATGCCGACGGTGCCCTGGCCGCCTTCGGAGGTGGCGCTGATGATCATCGGAATCGGCTTGTGGGCCATGGATTCCGGTTCTTCGATCAGCATCGAGCCGCCTTCCACGTCCTCGCTGAGGACGTCCATGTTGGCGTTCTTGGCGATCACCCGCATCTGGCCGATGGCACTGGCCACGGTCAGGTCCGGATGGGTGACCGATGAAGTGAAGGTCGTGCCGACGAAGGGATTGCCCTTCTTCTGGAAGTTGCTTTCGCAGGTCGCAGCGAAGGCCGGCGCGGCAGCACCGCACAGCAGCGCGGCGATCAGGATCGGGTGCTTCATGGTTACAGTCCTTGTGAAATGGCAGCACAGGCCCGGGCCTTGAAGGCCGGGCAGCGTCGAATCTGGCTTGCGGCGGCCCCTTTGCCCCGGGCCGGAGCCCGATTGTGGGGCGCTTCGGCGGCCGCCGCAATGTGCCCTGCGCTCCGCACAGGGCTCAGCACAGAGGGGCGTATACGACTTAATCCCCTCCGTCCCCTTTTTTGGCTCAGCCCTCGAAGGCCGGCAGCTTCTGCTTCACCGCCACGTTCTTCAGGGTGACGTACTTCGGCAGGCCATCGGTGCCATACGGCAGCGGGGCTTCGCCCTTGATCAGGGGCGACAGGTAGGCCCGCGCCTTGGCGGTGATGCCGAAGCCATCGCGGCGGATGAAGCCGGCGGGCATCTTCTTTTCATGGTTGGCGATTTTCGACAGCGGTGCTGCTTCGATCTTCCAGCGGTAGGGCGCGTCGCTGCTGCGCACGATCACCGGCATCACGCCATTCTGGCCCTTCAGCGCCAGCTGCACGGCGGCCTTGCCGACTGCCTGCGCCTGCTCCCAGTCGGTCTTGCTGGCCAGGTGACGAGCCGAGCGCTGCAGGTAGTCGGGCAGCGCCCAATGGACCTTCAGGCCCAGCTGGTCCTTGACCCGGCCGGCCAGGTGCGCGGCTACGCCGCCCAGCTGCGAGTGCCCGAACGAGTCCTTGCCGCCACCGGCATCGGCGACGAAGCGGCCATCGGCGGTGGCGATGCCTTCCGACGCCACCACCACGCAGTAGCCGACGCGGTCGACCACGGCCTTCACCTTGGCCAGGAACGCCGCCTCGTCATAGGCGCGTTCGGGCAGCAGGATGATGTGCGGTGCTTCGTCATCGCCGTTGCCGGCAAGGCCGGCGGCCGCAGCCAGCCAGCCGGCGTGGCGGCCCATGGCCTCGTAGATGAAGACGCGGGTGGAAGTCTCGGCCATCGCCGCCACGTCCAGCGCCGCTTCGCGCACCGAGACCGCGGTGTACTTGGCCGCCGAGCCGAAGCCGGGGCAGGTGTCGGTCACTGCCAGGTCGTTGTCGATGGTCTTGGGTACGCCGATGCAGGTCAGGTCGTAGCCGGAGGCCTTGGCCAGCTGCGAGACCTTCAGCGCGGTGTCGGCCGAGTCGTTGCCGCCGTTGTAGAGGAACCAGCGCACGTCGTGTGCGCGCAGCACTTCCAGCAGGCGGTCGTAGCGGGCGCGGTCGGCGTCCAGCGATTTCAGCTTGACCCGGCACGAGCCGAAGGCGCCGCCGGGGGTATGGGCCAGGGCGCGGATCGCGGCGGCACTCTCCTTGCTGGTGTCGATCAGCTCCTCGCGCAGGGCGCCGAGGATGCCGTTGCGGGCGGCCAGGACCTTGATGCCCTTGGCTCGCGCCTGCTCGATCACCGCTGCGGCCGTGGCATTGATGACCGCGGTGACACCGCCGGACTGGGCGTAGAGAAGAGTACCGTTGCGCATGTTTCTACCTGCTCGGGGGAGGGGACATTGCAGGGACATTACCCGGATGCGGTAAAGTGGCGCTATTGCGGTGCAGCGATACCGGTCCGTCCGGGGCGCGAACCTTCTTTGTTTTCAACACGTTGGAGTCAGGTCAATGCGATTGGTTCTGTTGGGACCGCCCGGTTCGGGCAAGGGGACACAGGCGACGCGCCTGAAGGAAAAGCTGGGGATCGCCCACATTTCGACCGGTGACATGCTGCGCGCGGAAATCGCCGCGGGCACGGAGCTGGGCAAGCAGGCCAAGACGGTGATGGATGCCGGCAACCTGGTGTCGGACGACATCCTGCTGGGCATGCTGGAGTCGCGCTTGACCCAGGCCGATGTCGCCAAGGGCTTCATCCTTGATGGCTACCCGCGCAATGTGGCCCAGGCCAATGCGATGGACGGCCTTCTGGCCAAGATCGGCCAGCCGCTGGATGCCGTGGTGCAGCTGGACGTGGCCACCGAGCTGCTGGTCGATCGCATCGCCGGTCGTGCCAAGGAGCAGGGCCGCGCCGATGACACGCCGGAAGCGGTGCGCCAGCGCCTGCAGGTCTACAACGACCAGACCGCCCCGGTGGTGGACTTCTACGCCGGCCGTGGCACCCTGGCCCGCGTCGATGGCGTCGGCGAGCTGGACGAGATCGAAGCCCGCATCCTGGCGGCGATCAAGGGTTGATCCTGGAGGGCCGGTGTACTGCCGGCCCTTAGGGCGCAAAAAACACAGGCCTGGTCCGCGAGGACCAGGCCTGTGTCGTTTGATAGGCGCCAGCAGAGGGCTTGCTCAGGGCCCCGCAGCATGAGCTCCCTTGGGGATGGCCTCTTGGGGAGTAGGACCGGTTCGGGTACTGCGGCTGGCAGTTCGAATTGTGTCCGGGTTCACAGAACATCGCTATCGGGATTTCCCTGACAGATGATTGGAGTTTTCTCACATCCTGTGTAGGACTTGTCTTACCCCGGATCGGACATTGGCCCTATACAGCCGTCATCGGTCACAATCCTCGGTCATGAGCAGCGTACATATCCTTGCAATCGCCGGCACCTTCATGGGCGGCGTGGCCGCCCTGGCGCGGGAACTGGGCCATACGGTCAGCGGCAGCGACCAGGCCATCTACCCGCCGATGTCGACCCAGCTCGAGCAGCTGGGTATCACCCTGGACCAGGGCTACCGCGCCGACAGCGTGCCAGCCGGCACCGACGAGGTGGTGATCGGCAACGCACTCTCGCGCGGCAATGCCGCCGTTGAGGCCGTGCTCGACGCCGGCCAGCGCTACATTTCCGGTGCCCAGTGGCTGTCCGAACAGGTGCTGCCGGGCCGCGACACGCTGGCCGTGGCCGGCACCCACGGCAAGACCACCACCACCACCATCCTCACCTGGCTGCTGGAAAGCGCCGGCCGTTCGCCCGGTTTCCTGATCGGCGGCGTCGCCGAGGATTTCGGCGTCTCCGCCCGCCTGGGCCAGGGCCGCGAGTTCGTGGTCGAGGCCGACGAGTACGACACCGCGTTCTTCGACAAGCGCAGCAAGTTCGTGCACTACCGGCCGCTGGTGGCCATCCTCAACAACCTTGAATACGACCACGCCGACATCTTCCCGGACGTAGCCGCGATCCAGCGCCAGTTCCACCATCTGGTGCGTACGGTGCCGGCGCGTGGCCGGCTGATCGTCAACGGTGAGGATCAGCATCTGGCCGAAGTGCTGGCGATGGGCTGCTGGACCCCGGTCGAGCGTTTCGGATTCGATCCGTCGCTGGAATGGCATGCCGAGCTGCTGGCCGCCGATGGCAGCGCCTTCCGCGTGCATCACCGCGGGCAGGCAATGGGCGACGTGCAGTGGCCGCTGCTGGGCCGCCACAACGTGCTCAACGGCCTGGCCGCACTGGCCGCCGCACATGCGGTGGGCGTGGCACCGGCCGATGTGATTCCTGCGCTGGCGCGCTTCCGCAGCGTCAAGCGCCGCATGGAAGTGATCGGCCGCCATGACGGCATCACCATTTACGACGATTTCGCCCATCACCCGACTGCGATCGCCACCACGCTGGAAGGGCTGCGCGCCAAGGTGGGCGATGCGCGCATCGTGGTCGCGATGGAGCCGCGTAGCAATTCGATGCGGCTGGGCGCCCACGCGCAGGCGCTGGCACCCTCGCTGGCGCTGGCCGATGAAGTGGTGTTCCTGCATCGCCCGGAACTGGCCTGGGATGCCGCTTCGGTGATCGCCGCAGTGCGCGGTGAAGCGCACGCGGTGCCCGATACCGACGCGCTGCTGGCGCAATTGCAGGCCAGCGCGCGCCATGGCGACCATGTGGTGTTCATGTCCAACGGCGGCTTCGATGGCGCACCGCGCCGCTTCCTTGCCGCGCTGCAGGCCCGATGAGCGTCGACGGTTCGCTGCCGCTGTTTCCGCTGCACACCACGCTGGTGCCAGGTGCGGCGGTGGGCCTGCGCGTGTTCGAGCGCCGCTACCTGGATCTGGTCCGCGACAGCGGCCGCAGTGGTGAGGGCTTTGGTGTCTGCCTGATCCTCGACGGCCAGGAAGTGGGAGCCCCGGCGACACCGGCGGCGTATGGCGTGCAGGTACGCATCGAAGACTTCGATGTCGGCGCCGACGGCGTGCTGCAGCTGCGCCTGCGCGGCACCCGCCGCTTTCATGTCGAGCGCACCCGCGTACGCGACAACGGCCTGGTGGTGGCCGACGTGCGCTGGTGCGATGAAGACCCGGACGATGAGCTACGGCCGCAGCATGCGCTGCTGGCCACGGTGCTGGGACACATCATCGAACAGGCCGGCGAGGCCTATGCGCCGGCCAACCCGGCGCTGCTGGACCAGGCCAGTTGGGTCGGCTGGCGGCTGGCCGAGCTGTTGCCGCTGAGCGAGCAGCAGCGCCTGCAGCTGCTGCAGATGGATGACCCGCACCAGCGACTGCAGCAGTTGCTGGGCTGGATGCCGTAGAAGCCTGCCTCGGGTGGGTGTGCACCTTGGTGCACACGCTGGGGCATGCGGGGAATGCCATCCATGCATGGCGTGGATCTACTCCGCCGGGCATGGTTCGGCGCTACCTGTCCGTGTTCCGGCAGCGCCGGGTCATGCCCGGCGGCCTCCTCAGGGCGTGGTGGTCTTCAACCGCAGCACCGGCAGCCCGGTTTCGCTGTGCACGTCCTCGCGTTGCGGCAGGTCCTGCACGGCGTCCTTCACCGCGTTCAACGCTGGGTCGACACCACGCAGCGGGTGCCACATGCCGATCCATTCGAAGTGGCGCTCGTAACGCAGGGTCTGTGCACTGCCCAGCCACAGCGGCGTGTTGCCCGGCTGCAGCTGTGCCGGTGCCGGCCACAGGCGCAGCACATGGCGCTCATCCGGCTTCGCACCCTGGCGCACCATCAGCAGCGCCTCCACGCGCGTTTCCAGCGTGGCCGGCAGCACCGGCAGTTCGTCGGCGCCGGTGTTCTTGTCCAGCATCAGCAGCGCCTGCTGCCAGCCGGCCTGTTCCTGCCGCTTCCAGCCGCGCGCTTCCAGCTGCGCCTGCAGCGGCGCCAGCGGTCCCGCCACCTGCACGTCCAGCGGCCAGCGCTGGTCGTCGTCGAACTCGTTGCGGCGCGCCGGCAGCGTCACCCAGTCGTGCTGCCACCAGGCCTGCATGTCCATCGCCTGCGGGGCCGGCAGGGTCGGTTCGAAGCGTTCCAGCTTCACCGGGATGTTCCGTGGCGCATAGCACATGGCCGCCACGGCGAAGACGCCGTAGAACAGCCAGGCCACCGGCTTCACCCAGAACGAGCGGTTGAAGCGGCGGCGGTAGGCGATGCCCAGCACCAGCAGCCAGAACGTGCCGAACAGCATGCCGCCGATCACATCGCTCAGCCAATGCGCGCCCAGGTACAGGCGCGAGAAACCGATCAGGCTGACCACGATGCCCGACACCAGATAGGGCCAGACGCGGGTGCGGCCGGGCATCTCGCGGGCAATCAGCACCGCGAAGAAGCCGAAGGTGATGGTGGCCATGGTCACCGACACCGAGGGGAAACCGAAGCCGCTGCTGGCGTCGACCGGGCGCACCACATCCACGGTGGCACCGAGCAGCATGGTCAGTGCCAGGCCGAAGGCAAGCGCGGCCAGCCAGTGTGCGGCCGCCATCCAGCGCCGGCGCCAGATCAGGTAGCCCATCGCCGCCGCGGTGGCCGGCAGCAGTACCTGCCAGGCGCCCAGTGATGCCAGCGCGGCCATCGGGTAATCGGCCAGCGGATTGCGCAGCGCCAGCATGGCCTGGTGCACCAGCAGGTCGATGGCCAGCGGCTCGCCGTGTGCGACCACCACGGTCAGCAGCGCGAACCAGCCCCAGCCCAGCACCAGCAGCATCAACGCCAGCATCGCCAGCGGCACCGACTCGCGCCGTTTCGGGTCCAGCACACCGACGGTATAGCGGCCCAGCGTCGGGTGGCGGTTGGACCAGTCCAGCAGGCGTGCCAGCCAGTTGTCCATGCGCGCGGCCGACCAGCGGTAGCCGTACAGCACGATGGCCCAGACCAGGCCAAGGATCACCGCCAGCAGGCCGACCACCACCACCAGTCGCCCGGCCACAGCGGCCACCGCGTCATACGCCTCACCGAGAATCCAGCCCGGGGCCAGGAACAGTACGGCCCAGGAGATGCTGGCGATGCCACTGGCCTGAACGTAGCGGCTGGCCGGCATCTTCATCATGCCGGCGATGGCCGGCACGAACGGGCGGATCGCGCCCACATAGCGTGCAATCAGGATGCTCTTGAAGGCATTGCGGCGGAACAGGTTCTCGCCGCGGTCGAGCAGCTGCGGGTAACGGCTGAACGGCCACACGCCACGCAGGCGGTCGCCCCAGCGGCGGCCGATCCAGTAACTGATGCCGTCACCGGCGAACGCGCCCAGGGCGGCTGCCGCCACCGCGTATGGCCCGGAGATCTGGCCCAGGCCGATGAACACGCCCACCGCGAACAGCAACGGCAGCGCCGGCACGATGGCGCCAAGAATGATCACCGCATCGCAGAAGGCGATGAGGAAGATAACGGCGCCCGCCAACACGGGGTGAGCGGCAATCCACGCGAGCGTGGCGTCGATCCATGAAGAGTCCATTGCCCGATTATAGGGGCGTGAAGGTGACTGGTTCCCAGCCGCTTCGTGACCGTTTGCAACCAGTGCCATCGCCTAGAATGGGCCCATGCCGCATACGCCTGATGCTCCACCGCATGCCTTGAAGGCCGACAGCTTCGGCCGGATCCTCCTTGTGAAAGGGCCCGATGGTCCTTTTGTGCGCCGTGATCTGGGCGCCACGCCGCTGTGGTTGCGGCTGCCTGCGTGGTGGCTGGCCCGCCGCGAAGCCCGCGCGCTGCAGCACATCCATGGCATGGCCGATGTGCCGCAGCTGCTGGCCTGGAATGGCCATCACCTGGACCGCAGCTTCATGGCCGGCGACGCCATGTACCAGCGCCCACCGCGTGGCGACCTGGCCTGGTTCCGCGCCGCGCGCCGGCTGCTGCAGCAGCTGCATCGGAACGGCGTGGCCCACAACGATCTGGCCAAGGAAGCCAACTGGCTGGTCACCGAAGATGGGCGACCGGCGCTGATCGACTTCCAGCTGGCGGTGATCGGCAACCCGCGCTCGCGCTGGATGCGGCTGCTGGCCCGCGAGGACCTGCGCCACCTGCTCAAGCACAAGCGCATGTACTGCCGCGAGTCGCTCACCCCGGTGGAGAAGCGCGTGCTCAAGCGCACCTCGTGGGTGCGCGAGCTGTGGTTCGCCACCGGCAAGCCGGTCTACCGCTTCGTCACCCGACGCATCCTGCATTGGGAAGACAACGAAGGGCAGGGGCCGAAGCCGTGAGCCGCGTGCAGGTGGTGAGCGGCCCGCCGAGTGCGGGCAGCGTCCTGCACCCACAGCTGGCTGGCGCCGACTTCGTGCACGCCTGCCAGGCGACGACCCGTCGTGATGGGCGCTCGGCCTTGCAGGCCTATCGCGATATGGCGGCGACCATTCCCGGCTGGTTCGATGGGCTGATGGCGCTGCGCAACCACGGCATGCGCCTGCTCGGCATGAAGCATCTGGGCTCGTTGCGTGCGGTGCAGGTTGTCGAAGATCCTCAGCCCGGCCAGCGGCTGGGCATCTTCACCCTGCAGTCGCTGGACGACGATGCCATCGTGCTGGAAGACGACGACCGCCACCTGCGTGTGCAGCTGGCGCTGCAGTGGCAGGGCGACGTGCTGGAAGTGGCGACGGTGGTGCATACGCACAACGCGTTCGGGCGTGCGTACATGCTGCCGGTTGCCCCGGTGCATCGGTTGATAGTGCCGCATCTGATGGAGAAGCAGGTGCGGTTGTACCGGTAGATCCACGCCATGCGTGGATGCGCCGTGGCCGTCGTAGAGCCGAGCTTGCTCGACTGAAATGCCAGAAGCAGTCGAGCACGCTCGACTCTACGAAGTGAGAGTCGGTGGCCTTACGGCGTCGCGGGCACCACCTGCTGGCCGATGAAGTTACGCTTGGCGTCGAAGTCGTAGGCAATCTGCAACTGCCCCACATCCGGGCAGGCGTGGCAGTCGCGCAGCGGTGTGCGGTACAGCAGGCGGATGCCGCCGTTCTCCAACGGCGAGGCGCCGGCCGACTGCGCCGGTGCGAACGGCGTGGCTTGCGGGTTGGCCTTCAGCAGCTCCTGCACAGTGGGGTCGGCACGCAGGGTGTCGTCCAACTGCACGGCATCCACATCGATGCGCTTGCCGCTGGTATCGACCAAGCGGGTGCCCTCATTGGTGTTGGCGCGGAACGGATACTCGACCGTGGCAATGCCCAGTCCTTCGTTCTCGTGCCATGCGGTCACATAGGCCAGCTCGCCGCCGGTGGACAACTGCTCGGCGGCGGTGATGGCATCGGCGCTGGCGCCACCGGCGCGCATCGCGTCGCGAAGGCAATCCCGGGTGGCCGCATTCTCGCCCTGGCGGCAGGCGTTGAGGTCGCCATCCCAGACCACCGCCTCGCTCCAGCGCATCTTGCCGTCGGCGGCGGCCTTCTCCGCACTGGGCGCGTCACCGGCGGGCGGCTCCTTTCCGGGTTCCGGCGAACGGCCCTGACAGGCGGTCAGCAGGACAAGCCCCAGGGCAGGCAGCAACAGGCGGGAACGGCGCATGGCGTGGACCTCGTGCGTTGTCTGGAGGCCCGAGTATCGTCAAGGGCGGGTGAACTCCGCGTCGGCGCGGCATACTGGCGGCTCATTGCATACGCTGGAGTGTGGAACGTGGGCAGTCTGCAGGGCAAAACGCTTTTCATCACCGGTGCCTCGCGTGGCATCGGCCTGGCCATCGCACTGCGCGCTGCGCGCGACGGGGCCAACGTGGCCATCGCGGCCAAGTCGTCGGTGCCGAACCCGAAGCTGCCGGGCACCATTCACACCGCGGCCGAAGCGGTAACGGCAGCCGGTGGCCAGGGCCTGGCCCTGAAGTGCGACATCCGCGAGGAAGAGCAGGTGCAGGCGGCGGTGGCGGCCACGGTCGATACCTTCGGTGGCATCGACATCCTGATCAACAACGCCAGCGCGATCTGGTTGCGCGGCACGCTGGATACGCCGATGAAGCGTTTCGACCTGATGCAGCAGGTCAATTCGCGCGGCAGCTTCCTGTGCGCGCAGGCCTGCCTGCCGTACCTGCTGCAGGCGCCGAACCCGCATATCCTGACTCTGGCGCCGCCGCCGAGCCTGGAGCCGAAGTGGTGGGCACCGCACACCGGCTACACGCTGGCGAAGATGGGCATGAGCTTCGTCACCCTGGGCCTGGCCGCGGAATTTGGTCCGCAGGGCGTAGCGGTGAATGCGCTGTGGCCGCGCACGGTCATCGCCACCGATGCGATCAACATGATTCCGGGCGTGGATGCGGCCGGCTGCCGCACGCCGCAGATCATGGCCGATGCCGCGCATGCGGTGCTGGTGCGCGAAGCGGCAGGCTTCCACGGCCAGTTCCTGATCGACGATGAAGTGCTGGCGCAGGCCGGTATCACCGATCTTTCGGGCTACGCGGTGGATCCGTCGCGTCCGTTGTTGCCGGATCTGTTCCTGGATTGACCGCGCGTCGCCGGAAGAGGCCGAGGGCTCCGACCCTCGGCCTGCTGCGCTAGAATGCGCGACTGTAATCGTTTTCAACAAGGATGTGAGCACATGTCACGCACTCTTTCCGTCGCGGCGCTGGCCGCTTCGCTGTCGTTGATCCTGACCGCCTGCGGAGGCAAGGCCCCCGCAGCTGCGGGCGGTGCCGCTGCCTCCGGCACGCCGGACGCCAGCGCGGCCCTGTCCGACACACAGCAGCAGTTGACCGCCAAGCTCAACGCCTACATCGGCTGCTTCAACGCGCTGGATTCGAAAACCCACGGCAGCATCCAGTCCTACACGCGCTGGATCAAGGATGTCGACGCTGGCCCGACCGGGCGCGAGACGCACGTGTACGGCCCGTTCGAGATCAGCGACTACGACATGAAGCAGTGCGACGCTCCGGTGACCGGGGCGATTGCTGCCAAGCCGGCGCTGGCCGAACTCGATGCTGCTGCAGGCCACTACCAGCAGGCGCTGAAGGCGCTGGTGCCGGTCAGCAAGGACGCGCACGACTACTACGATCGCCAGGACTACGAGGACGACCAGTTTGCCAAGGGCAAGCAGCTGCACGCGCCCTTGATGGCCGCCTTCAAGGATTTCGTGGCTGCCAGCGAAACGTTCAATGCCGAGCTGGAGCGCCAGAACGACGCTGCCCAGCGTGAGCAGCTCAAGGCGCTGGAACAGGCCGAGGGGCGCACGCGTGAGTACTACCGTCTGGCGATGATGCTGGAAGCCAAGGCCATCATGGATCTGATGAGCGAGGACGATTTCGATCAGGCCAAGGCCCGCGAACGCTTGGATGCCTTCAACCGCATTTCCGATGAAGCGCACGCCAAGGTTGCCGACCAGGAGCCGGGCAAGTCGGACTGGGAAGGCTTCGAACGTGGGGCCGAGAATTTCCGGCGCGAAGGCAAGGAGCGGCTGCAGCGCGTCAGCGAGAAAAAGCCTTACACCGATTTCGAACGACGCATGCTTGATTCGCCCTCGATGGCGCCGCGCGGTTCGGCCAGCAAGCTGATGCAGGAATACAACACGCTCGTTTTCCAGAGCAACCGCCAGTGACCGGCGCGCCAGCACCCATGCGAGAGACCATGACGACGTCCTATCTGCGTATCGCGCCGCTGCTGCTGGTCGGCGCTGTGGCTGGCCTGAGCGGCTGCAACAAACCGGCAGGGCTGTCGGTGGCCGACCCCGGCCTGGAGAAGGTGAACGCCTACATCGAGTGCTACAACGGCGTTGAACAGCCCATCCACGAGGGCTTCCAGGCCTACACCGGCTGGATGAAGGACCCCGAAGCCGGCCCGACCGGCAAGGAAGAGCAGCCGCGTTCGCCTGGAAAGGTGCTGTCGCATCGCGTCGAGTACTGCGGCCAGCCACTGACCGACGCGCTGGCGAAGACCCCGGCACTGCCGATGGATGGCCCCGCGCGTGACTATCAGCAGGCCTTCCAGGCATTGAATACCCTGGTCGAGCGCGCCGATGGCTACTTCACCCGCGAGGACTATCGTCGTGATGGCGGTGACGGGATGCGCAGCCAGCATGCCCCGCTGATGCAGGCCTATGCTGATTTCTTCAAGGCCAGCGAAGCGATGGATGTGGCGCTGGAAAAGAACGAGAACGATCGCCGTGCCGCGCAGCTGAAGCAGATCGAGGAGAGCGAAGGCCGCTCGCTGGCGTATTACCACCTGCGCCTTGTCGGTGACGGCAAGCAGCTGGCGATGGCGTTCCAGAGCGACGCACCGGACGTTGCGGCGCTGCGCGTGCAGCTGGCTGACTATCAGGCACTGGTGACGGAAATCCAGAACGGCGGTGTCGGCAAGGGCGACCCGATGTGGGGCCATGTGCAGCGTTCGGCAGACAAGCTGGTGCGTACCGCGGGACGCGGCGTCGAGCGCCTGGAGCAGCACAAGCCGATCACTGCCGACGCGCTGGCGGCAGAGCGGAAGGCGTCGGGCAGTTGGCTCACTACCGACCCGGAAGGGGCGCAGTCAACGATCCTCGCCGCGTACAACGATCTGGTGACCACCAGCAACCGCATGCGGTGAGCAACGGCACACGCATCCATGCGTAACCGCCGAGGGGGAGTGCCGGCCGCTGGCCGGCATGAGCCTCAATGGTTGAACGCATCCGGCAGCTTGCCGCCGCACTTGCGGCAGTGCAGTGCATCCGGTTCATGGCCTTCCAGCCCACAGTCCGGGCAGCCACGCGCATCGCGGCGTGCGGCCTGCTCGGCTTCACGCATGGTGCTGGCCAGTTCGGCGGTGTAGATGCCGGTGGGCACGGCGATGATGCTGTAGCCGATCAGGATCAGCACCGAGGTGACGAAGCGGCCGAGCACGGTCTGCGGCACGATGTCGCCGAAGCCGACCGTGGCCATGGTCACCACCGCCCAGTACATGCTGGCCGGGATATTGGTGAAGCCGTGTTCGGGGCCCTCGATCACGTACATCAGCGCACCGGCGATGATGGTGATGGTGATCACCGTGAACAGGAACACCAGCACCTTGCGCCGGCTGCGCCACAGCGACGTCATCAACACGCCGCTTTCCTCGATGTAGCGGGTCAGCTTGAGGATGCGGAACACGCGCAGGATGCGCAGCGCGCGCACCACCAGCAGGCTCTGCGCGCCGGGGATGAACATCGACAGGTAGGCGGGCAGGATCGACAGCAGGTCGATGATGCCCCAGATGCTCACCGCATACCGCAGCGGGCGCTTGACCACCGCCAGCCGCAGCAGGTACTCGGCGGTGAAGATGATCGTGAAGCCCCATTCCAGGATGTACAGTCCGGTGGACCATTCGGCATGCAGGTGCTGCACGCTGTCGATCATCACCACCAGGATGCTGGCGACGATCGCCACCACCAGGATCAGGTCGAAATTGCGCGAAGGCCGGGTGTCATGGCGGTAGATGATGTCGAACCACCGACGGCGCCAGCCGGTCTCGGTGGCGGGGTTCAGCTGGGGGGCGGAAAACGGTCGCATGGGCGCATTGTGCCGCAGGGGTTCCGGCGCGAGAATGGGGATTCCTGAACCCTGCCGACTGCCATGACCGCCGCTACCGATCCGCTGATCTCCCTTTCGCACTATTACCTGCCGGTCTACAAGCCCCGCCAGGTGGTACTGGAACGAGGCCAGGGCGCCCGCGTGTGGGACAGCCAGGGCCGTGAGTTCATCGACCTGGCCGCCGGCATCGCCGTGTGTGGCCTGGGCCACAACGATCCAGACCTGGTGGCCGCGCTGGTCGAGCAGGCCGGCAAGCTGTGGCACACCAGCAACGTGTTCTACAGCGCGCCGCCGCTGCACCTGGCCGAGGAACTGGTGAAGGCCAGCCGCTTCGCCGAGCGCGTGTTCCTGTGCAATTCCGGCGCCGAAGCCAATGAAGTGGCGATCAAGATGGTCCGCAAGTGGGCCTCCAGCCAGGGCCGCCCGGCCGACAAGCGGGTGATCATCACCTTCCGTGGCAGCTTCCACGGTCGCACCATGGGCGCGGTGACCGCTACCGCCCAGCCGAAGTACCAGGAAGGCTACGAGCCGCTGCCGGGTGGCTTCCGCTACATCGATTTCAACGACGAAGTGCAGCTGGAAACCGCGATGGCCGCCGGCGATGTGGCCGCGGTGATGCTGGAGCCGATCCAGGGCGAGGGCGGTGTGATGCCGGCCAAGTCCGGCTTCCTCAAGCGCGTGCGCGAACTGTGCGACCAGCACAACGCGCTGCTGGTGCTGGACGAGATCCAGGCCGGCATGGGCCGCACCGGCACGCTGTTCGCGCACTGGCAGGACGACGTGGTGCCGGACATGGTGACCCTGGCCAAGGCGCTCGGTGGCGGCTTCCCGATCGGCGCGATGCTGGCTGGCCCGAAGGTGGCCGAAACCATGCAGTTCGGTGCGCACGGCACCACCTTCGGTGGCAACCCGCTGGCGGCTGCGGTGGCCCGCGTGGCACTGCGCAAGCTGGCCTCGGCGGAGATCGCCGCCAACGTCAGCCGCCAGTCGAAGGCGCTGCGCGATGGCTTCGCCCGCATCAATGACGAGTTCGGTGTGTTCAGCGACGTGCGTGGCCGTGGCCTGATGCTGGGCGCGGTGCTGAGCAAGGACTTCGCCGGTCAGGCCGGTGCGATCCTCGACCACGCCGCCGAGCAGGGTCTGCTGACCCTGCAGGCCGGCCCGGATGTGCTGCGCTTCGTGCCGTCGCTGAACATCACCGACGAAGAAGTGGCCGAAGGCCTGAAGCGCCTGCGCGCAGCGATTGCTGCGTTCATCGCGGCGCGCTGAAGCCATGGTGCTGGGGTCGGATCCCTCTCCTGCGGAGAGGGCTCTGACCCCGATCAGCTCACCGAGTAACGTTTCAACACCTTGCCCAATCCCCGGCCATCGCGCACGGTTTCCGCGTGCAGGCCGGCGGCGCGTGCGCCGCGCACATTGGCAAACAGGTCATCGACGAACAACGTTCGCGCAGGCGCCACGCCCAGCGCTTCCAGCGTGCGCAGGAAGACTTCCGGTGCGGGTTTGCGCAGGCCGAAATCCGCGCTGCAGAACACGCGCTCCCGCAGGGCCGGGAAGAGTTCCGGCAGCAGGGTGGGCAAGGCCTGCTGCATCAGTGCGCCGTTGTTGGTCAGCACTGCCAGTGGCAGCTGCAGGGCCTGCAGTCGCTGCAACACGGCAGTCTGCGGATGGCTGGCGGCCCGTCGCGCCGCGGTCCATGCAGCCACATCGACAGTCGTGCCCAGAAGCTCCCCTAATCGCGCCAGATAGGCCGGGCCATCCAGCGTGCCATTGTCATGCGCCGCTTCCAGTCCGCTGTCATACAGCGCCGCCTGCACCGCCGCAGCAGGAACCGCCAGCGCCTGCGCCAGGTGCAGCACGCGCTGCGCGCGCTGGTACTGCACCAGCACGCCATCCACATCCAGCAGCAACAGATCGATCCGCATCGGCCGAGCATGCCATTGCAGTGAACTCTCGGGAAACCCTGGAGCAGCCATGCGACAGACGGTCGCAGACGCGGCCACAGGGGGCTGCATAGAATGGCGCTTGAATCCGCAGGAGATGCAGCGATGAAAGCTTGGATGGTGGCAGTGGGACTGGGTGCGCTGATGCTGGCGCCGTCGGCGATGGCGCGGGTGTGTGCGGTGAGCATCGACAGCACCGACCAGATGAGCTTCAGCAGCCGCGAGATCAAGGTCGCCGCCGATTGCACCGCTGTGGACCTGACCCTGCGCCACACCGGCAAGCTGGCCACCACCGCGATGGGCCACAACTGGGTGCTGACCCGTACCGCCGATTACCAGCCGGTGGCGATGGCGGGCATGCGCATGACCCTGGCCGACAGCTACCTGCCGAAGGCCGACAAGCGCGTGCTGGCGCACACCAAGGTGATCGGCGGCGGCGAGACCACGCGCGTGCGCTTCTCTACCCAGGGCCTGCAGAAGGGCGGCGACTACACCTTCTTCTGCTCGTTCCCCGGCCACTTCGCGATGATGAAGGGCAAGTTCGTCTTCGGTTGAGCAGCCACGCATGGCGTGGCTCTACCAGTAGATCCACGCCATGCGTGGATACGGTGCAAGGCAGTGCCAACCAAGGTTGGCACCCACCATGAGCAGGCCTCAGCCCTTGGCGGCCTTGAACGCCACGCGTGCAGCGGCGAGGGTGGCCTCGATCACGGCGTCGTCGTGCGCGCTGGACAGGAAGCCGGCCTCGTACGCTGACGGCGCCAGGAACACGCCCTGGTCCAGCATCGCGTGGAAGAAGCGGTTGAACGCCGGGATGTCACAGGCGGTGGCCTGCGCATAGGTCTCCACCTTCTCGCTGGTGAAGAACAGCCCGAACATCGCACCCACGCAGGTGGTGGTCACCGCTACGCCGGCTTCGGCGGCGGCCGCTTCCAGGCCGGCACACAGGCGCGCGGTGCGCTCGGCGAGGTCAGCGTGGAAGCCCGGCTGCTGGATCAGCTCCAGCATCGCCAGGCCAGCGGCCATCGCCACCGGATTGCCGCTCAGCGTACCGGCCTGGTAGATCGGGCCGGCCGGGGCGATCTGCTGCATCAGCTCGCGGCGACCGCCGTAGGCACCCACCGGCATGCCACCGCCGATGATCTTGCCGAAGGTGGTCAGGTCCGGGGTGATGCCGTAGTGCGCCTGCGCACCGCCGAGGGCGACGCGGAAACCGGTCATCACTTCGTCGAAGATCAGCAGCGCGCCATGCTTCGTGCACAGTTCGCGCAGGTGCTGCAGGTAGCCTTCGCGTGGCGGAATGCAGTTGGCGTTGCCGACCACCGGTTCGATGATCAGGCCGGCGATGTCGTCACCCTGCTGCTCGAACAGAGCGGTAGCCGCTTCGAAGTCGTTGTAGGGCAGGGTCAGGGTCAGTTCGCTCAGGCCGGCCGGCACGCCCGGCGAGGTTGGCACGCCCAGGGTCAGCATGCCGCTGCCGGCCTTGACCAGGAACGAGTCGCCGTGGCCGTGGTAGCAGCCTTCGAACTTCACGATGCGGTTGCGGCCGGTGGCGCCACGCGCCAGGCGGATCGCCGACAGCGTGGCTTCGGTACCGGAGTTGACCATGCGCACCATCTCGCACGACGGCACCAGGCGGGTGATGGTCTCGGCCATGGTGACCTCGGCCGCGCACGGCGCGCCGAACGACAGGCCATTGTCGATCGCCTTCTTCACCGCCTGGCGCACGGCCGTGTGGTTGTGGCCGACGATCATCGGGCCCCAGGAACCGACATAGTCGATGTAGCGGTTACCGTCGACGTCGTACAGGTAGGCGCCGTCGGCGCGCTCGACGAAGAACGGCTCGCCGCCAACCGACTTGAACGCGCGCACCGGCGAATTGACGCCGCCCGGCAGCAGCTGCTGGGCGCGGGAGAACAGGGCGTGGGACTGGTCGTGGTTCATGCGGATTTCCTGGGCATTACGCGAACTGGGCGAGGTAGGCGCGCTGGGTTGCGACCGGGTCTTCGGCGGCGAACACGCTGCTGACCACGGCGACCAGATCGGCGCCGGCATCGATGATGGGACCGACATTGTCCGGCGTCAGGCCGCCGATCGCCACCCGCGGCACGCCCAGTGCGGCGCTTTGCCGCAGCAGGTCGGTATGGGCGCGGCTGCTGGTGATCTTGGTGGTGGTCGGGAAGAACGCGCCGAAGGCCACATAGCTGGCGCCGGCCGCCACGGCCTTCTCGGCATTGGCCAGCTGGTCGTAGCAGGAGGCGCCGATGATGGCCTCGGCACCGAGCAGGGCGCGCGCGCTGGGGATGTCCCCGTCGGTGCCGCCCAGATGCACGCCGGCCGCGCCCACGGCCTTGGCCAGTGCCGGGTCGTCGTTGACGATCAGCGGCACGCCGTGTTCTGCGCACAGTGCCTGCAGGGCGGTGGCCTGCTCGCGCCGCAGCGCGTCGCTGGCGGTCTTGTTGCGGTACTGCAGCCAGGTGGCGCCGGCGGCCAGCAGCGGCGCGGTACGGGCCAGCAGGCGCGCGGTATCGGGCTCGTCCGGGGTGATCAGGTAGACGCCGCGGGGCGCCGGGGAAGCAGAAGTCATCGATGGCTACCGGTGAGTGGACCGCGATGGGACAATGGCGGCCCGTGAATCCAGCCCTGATTATCCGATGAGCGATGCCACCCCCACCACCTTGCGCACCTGGATGTGCGTGGTCTGCGGCTTCCTTTACAGCGAAGCGGAAGGCTTGCCGGAGGAGGGCATCGCGCCGGGGACGCGCTGGGAGGACATTCCCGAGACCTGGACCTGCCCGGACTGCGGGGTGACCAAGGCCGATTTCGAGATGGTCGAGGTCGACTGACTGGAGGGCCACCCGGCCCATCCGGTGGGTGTGGACCGCTGGGGTGGGTGCGGACCGTTGGTCCGCACACCTGAAAGAATCAATGCAGCCGCGGCACCGGCCCGCCCAGGTCGATCAGCTTCTCGCGCAGCCACTGCGCATCGCTGGCCTCGGGATTGCGCTTCAGGTACTGCCCCAGGTCATGGCGGGCACCGGCCAGATACTCCAGCTGCAGGTAGGCCAGGCCGCGGTCGCGCAGCGCATCGTCCTGCTCCGGGGCCAGTTTCAGCAGGCGGTCGGCACTGCGCGCGGCGCGGTCCCATTCGCCGGCTTCGGCGTAGACACCATGCAGGTTGCGCAGCATGCGCATCAGGATCGCGCGTGCCGGCGCCGGGTCGAGGATCTGTGCCAGCACCTGATCGTCGGGCATCTGCCCGCCAAGATGTGACTTGGCCCGCTCGCGCAGTTCGTCCACGTCCAGCGGGCGGCCGCCATTGAACGGGTCCATCACCAGCACGCCGTCGTCCACCGGCAGGCGCACCAGGAAGTGGCCGGGGAAGGACACGCCATCGAGCGGAATGCCCAGCCGGCGCGCGACTTCCATCTGCACCAGCGCCAGCGAGATCGGGTTGCCCAGGCGGCGCTCAAACACCTGGTTGAGGTAGCTGTTGCGTGGGTCGTAGTACTCGTCGTGGTCGCCGCTGTAGCCCAGCTCGTCGAACAGGTGGCGGTTGATCGCCGCCATCTTCAAGGGGCTGTTCTCGATGCTGTCCACTTCCGAACGGAGGTGGTCGACATGGCTCTGGATCAGCGCATCGTAGGTGGACGGCTGCAGATCGGGGTATTCATCGCGCGCGATCAGCAGCGCGGTCGGCAACAGTGGCAGCGCCTCGTCTTCGAGGTCGGCCAGTGCATCCCAGTCGGGGAGAGAGATCCGGTCCTGCATGACCACAGACTGGCGTCAATTGCAGGCGGTTTCAAGCGGTGTCGCGTGAAAAAGTCACGGCCTGGGTCGATGGGCTTCCGGTGGGTGTGGACCTTGGTCCACACCCTGGCCTGATCGACCGGAGAGGGCCTGTGCCGACCAAGGTCGGCACCTACCTCCCCATCCACGCATGGCGTGGATCTACTCGATGCCCGGGCCGAAGGTCAGCTGGGTGCCATCCTTCAGCTTGAGCTTCTCGGCCTGGCCGGCGTTGAGCTCCAGCACATAGCGCGCCGGTCCACCGCTGGGGTAGGGCGGGCACATGTCACCGGCCGAGCACGGCGGCACATCGCGCTGCTGGCTGACCAGCTTGCGCTGGCTGTCGAAGTACAGGATGTCCAGCGCAAGCTTGGTGTTCTTCATCCAGTACGCCTGCATTTCCTCGCGGTCGTGGATGAACAGCATGCCGTGGTCGGCGGCCATCTGGTCGCGGAACATCAACCCGCGCGCGCGGGTTTCATCGTTGGTGGCCAGCTCCACCTGGTAGCGGGCGCCATCCAGCTCGACCCAGTGGCGGGCCGCGTCGGTGGCACAGCCGGCCAGGGCCAGCAGCGGAAGCATCAGCAGCGAACGCAACAGCGACATCGTCAGGATCCTTCGAAAGGGTCAGAGCACGACCGGCGGCTCGCCACCGACGATCACCACATCGGCGCGGCGGCGCGCGAACAGGCCGACGCAGACCACGCCCGGCAGCTGGTTGAGCTCGCGCTCCAGCTTTTCCGGATCGGTGATCTGCAGGTTGTGGATGTCCAGGATCTGGTTGCCGTTGTCGGTGACCACACCTTCGCGCCAGGTCGGCTGGCCGCCGGTCATGTCGCGGATCTGGCGGGCGACCAGGCTGCGCGCCATCGGGATCACTTCCACCGGCAGCGGGAACTTGCCCAGCACCGGCACCTGCTTGCTCGGGTCGACGATGCAGATGAAGCGCTCGCTGGCCTCGGCGATGATCTTCTCGCGGGTCAGCGCGGCACCGCCGCCCTTGATCAGGCACTTGTTGGCGTCGCACTCATCGGCGCCGTCCACGTACAGCGACAGGTTGCCGCTGTGGTTCAGCTCGATCACCTCGATGCCGTGCTGCTTCAGGCGCGCGGTGCTCTGCTCGGAGCTGGACACGGCGCCCTTGATGCGGTGCTGGATGCGGGCCAGGGCATCAATGAAATAGGCCACGGTGGAACCGGTGCCGACACCGACGATCATGCCGTCTTCAACGTACTCGATGGCTTTCTCGGCGGCCAGGCGCTTGGCTTCGGACATGGGAGAACTCTCAGGCAGGGAATCAGGATTTCTTTTCCAGCGACAGCAGCAGCTTCCACTGCGCGGCGGTCACCGGGAACACCGACAGGCGGTTGCCCTTGGCAACCAGCGGGAAGCCCTCGCCGAGTTCTTCGGCGTGCAGCTTGATCTCGTCCAGCGCGATCACCTGCTTGAGCTTGCGGTCGAAGCCCACGTCCACCAGCATCCAGCGCGGGTTCTCGCGCGTGCTCTTGGGGTCGTGGTAGTCGGATTTCGGATCGAACTGGGTGTCGTCCGGATAGGCCGGGCTGGCGACGGTGGCCAGACCGACGATGCCCGGCACTTTGGTATTGGAGTGGTAGAACAGGATGCCGTCGCCGACCTGCATGCCATCGCGCATGAAGTTGCGCGCCTGGTAGTTGCGTACCCCGTTCCAGGGTTCGACCTTGACCTTGGCGAGGTCATCGATGGAGAAGGCGTCCGGTTCGGACTTCATCAACCAGTAGCGCTTGCGGGCGGTCATGCGTTCACGGGGGCAGCGGTGGGGAACAGGGTGCCGTCTTCGGTGCAGATCGCATCCACCGGCACGTCCCACGACGCCACCGGCAAGGACTCGACCTGCTGCACCGCGAACGCAGCACCGACCAGCCAGGGCGGCGCCGGCCGATCATGGCGGAAGGCGAAGCTGCGATCATACCAGCCGCCCCCCATGCCCAGCCGCCGGCACTGTGTGTCGAAACCCACCAGTGGGGTCACCACCAGCGCCATCTGCGCCGGTTCCAGGGTGTCTTCCACCGCCACGTCCGGCTCGGGAATGCCGTAGCGGTTGCTGGTCAGCGGCTGCCCGGGCCGCCACGGTGCGAAGCGCAGCACGTCGCCGGCCAGCACCGGCAGGCAATAGGTGAGTCCTTCGGGCAGCTGCAGCTGCCAGCGGTGCAGGGCGATTTCGCCATCCAGCGCCCAGTAGCCGGCCACGGCGCCTTCGCGCGGGGCGAACGGCAGGGTCAGCAGGGCATCGGCGAGGGATTCGGCGGCGGCGATGCGCTCAGCGGCGGAAAGGTCGCGGCGGCGTTGCCGCAGGTCGTGGCGCAGGGCCTGGCGCGGGTCGGTCATGGCAGCGTGCGGCAAGGATCAGCCGTCATTGTGCCGGAAAGAACAAGGGCGACGCCCGAAGACGCCGCCCTTGCTGGAATATTGCATTCTCCGCAATGTCGATGCATGCGAAACGACCTTGAACCCGGGGGCTCAAGTGGGAACGCTGGAGAACCATCGGGCTTCCCGCTACAAGGCGGACCTGCACTCCCGGCGCTGTCGCGCTCCCGGTGTCGTTCTTAAGGGACAAGGCGAATGTTTGCACATGCCGTCGAGTACCGCAGAGAACGCGTGGCCATTATAGCCAGCGTGCAGGATCTGGATAGGCCGTTCGTCGGCAACAGTCCGTGCCAATTCAGATATGAGAAAAGGGGACGGAGGGGATTAAGACGTTTCCGGCACGGAAGGGGCGAATGCGCCTTGATTCCCTCCGTCCCCTCTTCTATGGGGTGCCGTCGATCGCGCGGTCCAGGCGCCGGTTCAGGTCGGCCAGGGTCTGCTGCAGCGCCACGGCCTGGCGGGCGTTTTCGTCGCGCAGCAGCTGCAGTTCGTGGGCCAGGTTCAACGCGGCCAGCACGGCGACGCGGTCGACTGCGGCCATGCGGTTGCTGCCGCGGATCTCGCGCATGCGCGCATCCAGCAGGCGCGCGGCGGCCATCAGGCTGTCGCGTTCATCGCCGCCGACGCCCACGGTGTATTCACGATCGAGGATGCGGACACTGACCGGTTCGGCGCTCATGTGTGCTGCTCCAGGGATTTGAGCCGGCTGATCATTGCTTCCACCCGCGAACGTGCCTGCTCATTCTTGGCCAGCAGCGTCGAGCGCTCGGCCACCAGCTGTTCCTGCTGGTGGCGCAGGCTGCGGTTCTCCTCGGCCAGGCGCTGGTTGCGTTCAAGCAACGCTTCCACGCGGGCGGCGAAGTCCTGCAGCTGGGCAAGGGGATCAGCGGGTTCCATACGGGCACGATAGGCAAGCCGGGTAAGGGCGGTCAAGCGTTGTCGCAGCAAGGCTGGACGGCTGCGGAGAGGATGCCGTCGGGTTGCTACACTACGGGGTCTCACGGGCGCGCGCGTGCGCGCCCCGGGTTTCCTTTCCGAACGAGCCGCACGATGACCGAACTTCCCTCCGTCGACGACGTTACCCGCGCCAGCCAGGAACTGGGCCTGGGCGCCACCGCTGCCGAGCTGCACGGCGCGCTATGTGGCTGGCTGGCCGCCGGCGGCGCCCCTGGCAACGACTGGCCGGCGCGCGTGCTGGCCGACGACAACCTGCCGCCGGTGGCCGCCGACAGCGTGCTGGCGCAGCTGCTGCAGGCCACCATCAAGCAGCTGGAAGACCGCGACTTCGCCTTCGAGCTGCTGCTGACCGACACCGATGACGTGTCCGCGCAGGCCGATGCCATGTTCAGCTGGACCCGTTCCTTCCTGGGCGGCTTCGGCCTCGGCAGCGGCGGCCGTCGCCCGACCCTGTCCGAAGAGGGCGAAGAAGCGCTGACCGACATGGCCAGCCTGGCCCGTGCCTCCAGCGAGGATTTCGAGGCCGGTGGCGATGATGACGACGAAGCCCTGTCGGAGATCGAGGAATTCATCCGCGTGGCGGTACTGCTGCTGCACGGTGACGTGGTGCTGGCCTCGCGCCATCGGCAGCGCCTGAACTGATGGACATCAAGCAGCGCACCGGCATCGCGGCCGGCGAATACAAGCGTCGCCGCCGCCAGCTGATGGACATGGCCGGCGAGGACGCGATCCTGGTGCTGCCGGCCGCGGCCGAGAAGGTGCGCAGCCTCGATACCCATTACCCGTTCCGGCAGGATTCGGACTTCCAGTACCTGAGCGGCTTCCCGGAGCCGGAAGCGGTGCTGGTGCTGATCCCGGGCCGGCGCCACGGCGAGGCCATCCTGTTCTGCCGCGAGCGCGATGCCGAACGCGAGGCCTGGGACGGCAGCCGTGCCGGCCAGGAAGGTGCGGTAGCGCAGTTCGGCATGGACGATGCGTATCCGATCGATGATCTGGACGACATCCTGCCGGGCCTGCTGGAAGGCCGTTCGCGCGTCTACTACCACTTCGGCCGCGACGCCGACTTCGATCTGAAGCTGATCGGCTGGGTCAACCGCGTGCGTTCGCAGGTGCGCCACGGCGCGCAGCCACCGCATGAGTTCCTGGAGTTGGGCCACCTGCTGCACGAGCAGCGCCTGTTCAAATCCGGTGCCGAAGTGGCATTGATGCACCACGCCGCGCAGATCAGCGTGCATGCGCATCTGGCCGCGATGAAGGCGGCCAGGGCCGGCATCCACGAGTACGAACTGCAGGCGGAGCTGGAACGCGTGTTCCGCGCCAACGATGCCGTGCCGGCCTATTGCAGCATCGTCGGCGCCGGTCGCAACGGCTGCATCCTGCATTACCGCGATAACAACGCACGTTCGCGCGATGGCGAACTGGTGTTGATCGACGCCGGTGCCGAGTACCGTGGCTATGCCAGTGACATCACCCGCACGTTCCCGGTGAACGGTCGCTTCAGCGCCGAGCAGCGTGCACTGCACGACCTGGTCGGCGATGCGCAGGCCGCTGCGTTGGCCCAGGCCAAGCCGGGCGTGCCGTACGAGGCCGGCCACCTCGCGGCGGTGCAGACCCTGACCGAAGGCCTGCTGCGGCTGGGCCTGCTGAAGGGCACGCTGGAAAAGAACCTGTCCGAAGGCCTGTACCAGCGCTTCTACCGGCACAAGACCGGGCACTGGATTGGAATGGATGTGCACGACGTGGGCGACTACCGCCTGGCAGGCGATTCGCGCCTGCTGGAGCCGGGCATGGCGTTCACCATCGAGCCGGGGCTGTACATCGGCGTGGACGATACGACGGTGGAACCGCGCTGGCGCGGTATCGGCATCCGTACCGAGGATGACGTGCTGATCACTGATGATGGTCATCGCGTGCTGACCGAAGGCCTGGCGCGCAGCGCCGACGAGATCGAAGCGGTGATGGCGGGGTAAGGGGTTTCGGCAGGGCTTGCAGCCCTGCACCTGCTTCAAGCCAGGGCAACAGCAACAGCGGGCTATCCGTGGGATGGCGGGGCACTGTGGGTTTGCGGGGACGCCGTGAATCCATCCCTGGAGGCTTGGTCGCCGCATCCATGCGGCTCACACCCCGCAAACCCACAGTACCTCGCCTTCGACAGGTTCACGGGGCTGTTGGTGGGTGCCGACCGTTGGTCGGCACACCTGTCAGATATCGAATGAATCATCCACGCATGGCGTGGATCTACTGGCAATTGCGGCTGTTGGTAGGTGTCGACCTTGGTCGACACAGAGCAAGCGTAGCGAGCGACCCGCTTTTGATTTTCTTTTGTCTTTTCCGTGGTTGGACGCGCGCAGGAAACTGTCAAAGGCCGGGCGGGGTGGGTTTGCAGGACCGTTGGCGCCATGGATGGCGCCATCGAGCCCCCATGGATGGGTTTACGGCGTGTCCTGCAAACCCACCCCGCCCCGCCAAGCGCGGCTTTTGCTCCAAGCGGCCAACCACAAGGGGCTCAGCCGTTCGCCGCCGCAAACTCCGGCCGCGTCAGGTTGTCCGCTTCGCCCTCGGTGCACAGCACTTCGTCTTCGATGCGGATGCCGCCATACGGACGGAAGAAGTCCACGCGGTCCCAGTTGATCGCATCGCCATGGCCGGCGTCCTTCACTTCGTTCAACAGCATGTCGATGAAGTACAGGCCCGGTTCGATGGTCACCACCATGCCCGGTTCCAGCACGCGGGTCAGGCGCAGGTACGGGTGGCCGGCCGGGCGCTCGATGCGGCCGCCTTCGTCGCTGGCCGCGAAGCCGGCCACGTCGTGCACCTGCAGGCCGATCAGGTGGCCGATGCCGTGCGGGAAGAACGCGGCGCTGACGCCGGTCTCCAGCGCGGTCTGCGGCGACACCTTGATCACGCCGAAGTCCTTCAGCACGCCCATCAGCGAAAGATGTGCGTCCACGTGCAGCTGCTTGTAGTCGAAGCCCGGGCGCACCGCTGCGCACATCTGCTGCTGGGCGGCGTCAACGGCGGCGATCATCGCGGCGAATTCGTCGTGGCCCTGCGCGGCGTAGGTGCGGGTGATGTCGCTGGCGTAGCCGTACGCGCTGGCACCGGCATCGATCAGGAAGCTGCGCAGCGGCTGCGGTGCCTTGCGGCCCAGCTCGGTGTAGTGCAGCACGGCGGCGTGCTCGTTCAACGCCACGATGTTGCCGTAGGGCAGCTCGTTGGCATCCTGGCCCACGGCCTGGCAGTACGCCATGTGGATGCTGAACTCGTCGGCGCCGTTGCGGAACGCGGCTTCGGCCGCGCGGTGGCCGCGTACGCCCAGCACCTGCGCCTGGCGCATCAGTGCGATTTCATACGGCGTCTTGCTGCCGCGGTGCCATTCCAGGTAATTCACCACCGGCGCCGGGTTGTTCGGCACGTAGTTGCCCAGCGCGCTCTGCGGCTCGCCGAGGATCGCGCAGCGCGCCGGGTCGGCGGGCAGCAGGGCCAGCGCCTCTTCGGGCTTGCGGATGATGTGGATGTCGAAGTGCTCCACCCACCAGCCGCTGGGGGCGTCCGGCACCACGTGCCAGTAATCGAAGGGCTGGTGGAAGATCACTGCCGGGCGCTTGCCCGGGGTGAACACGATCCAGCTGTTGGGCACGCGGGTCAGCGGCAGCCAGGCCTTGAACTGCGGGTTGACCGCATACGGGTAGTCGCGGTCGTCGAACACCTGGTAGTGCAGGGTGCCGCTGGGCACCACCAGGTGATCGAAGCCACCGCGGGCCAGCGCCTGTTCGGCACGTCGGCACAGCACGGCCAGGTGGTCGGAATACAGGGCGCCGGGGTCTTGCTGGATCATTGCGGTGGCTCGACACGGAAAACGGCCCTAGATTCTGCCGCATACCGCGAAAAACCGCTGTGCCGGAACCGGCACTCAGGCCGTCGAAACCGGTCCCTCGTCGCTGTCCTCGCCCACCCACTGGCGCAGCAGCTGCCGATGTTCGCGTGACAGGGTCAGGAAGCGGAAGCCGGTCCAGCTCTGCCCGGGAACGTGCGCGGGCTCGCTCCACAGCAGGTGCACGCCCACGTCGATGGCCTGCTGGCGGCCGTCACCCAGTGGCAGCGGGAAGCGCAGCTGGTACAGCGCATCCTCGCGCAGCGGCACGCTGGCCAGCATCAGCATGCCGGTTTCGGAGACATTGCCGAGGCGCCCGACCACGCACTCGCGCATCTGGTCGGTAACCGGCACCAGGTCCGAGACCTGGCGGCGCGGCGCGCGGCGGGTGTCCTGCGGCGGTACGGCTTTCATGCGGGGGTCTCCTGTGCGCGAGCCGTGGCCAGTGCGCGCAGCGCACCGAGGCTGGCTTCCCAGGCACGGTCGACCAGCCGGCCCTTGTCTTCGGTGACCAGCTGCGCGCGCCCGGCACTGATCTGCCGTGCCAGCGCATCCAGGTCGGTATCGGTGATCTTCTGCCCGCGCGCATTGACGAACAAGGCGTGGCCGGTCAGCAGGCTGTACCAGGACAGGCGCTGGCGGCGCATCGTGCCATCGCCCGTGTCGATGTCGAACCAACTGCCGAACGGCAGGCTGGACAGCTGCTGGTAGGCCGCTTCTTCGGCGCTGCTGCGCGGCGTGGCAGGCGCGGCGCCACTGTTCGTGCCGGCGTGCTCGCCCAGGCGCGCACGTGCCTTCAGGCGTGCGCTGAGCTCGGTACGTGAGGTGCTTTCATCCTCGCCGCCGGGCGTGGCCAGCCTGCGCGCGACGGCGGCGGCTTCCTCGGCGTGGTAGCCGACCTGCAGCAATGCGGCCTCCACGTCCGCTGCCAACGCGGTATCGGTGCCGCCGGGGGCGTCGATGGCCTGTGCGGTGATGGCAGCGATGCGCTCGGTCTGTTGCAGGCGTTCCTGCCACTGTGGCGAATCGTCGCCATGGCGCAGGCGGGTGAGGGTCAGTGCATCGGCCCAGGCCTGGCGCAGCAGGGTCTGCACGAAGCGCGGTGGCGACTGCGTGTCGCAGCACTGGTCGATCTGTGCGGTGGCCTGGCGACGGGCCAGTTCCAATCGTTCCTTGCCGCGCGCGGCTTCCACATGGCGGCGCTCGGCCAGTTCGGCACGATGGGCCGCCGCGCGCTGGTGCTGCTGCACGTCTTCGTTGGCGGCGGCAAAGGCTTCCGGCGTACGCGCATCCTGCCCCAGCAGGCCCTGCACGCTCTGCGCCATGCGCTGCAGCAGCTGCGGGTCGACATCCTCATCGCCCAGCCAGTTGGCGCCGACTTCGGCGATCTGGTTGAGCAGCTCACGCGCGGGGTGTTCGTCGCGCACGAAGAAGCCCGGATCGGCCATGGCAGCGCGTGCCAGGGGTACCTGCAGGCGGGCCAGCAGCGCGGCCGGCACCGGATCGGGACGCTGCTGCTGTTGCACCTGCTGCATCAGCATGCGCAGCAGGTCGAGGTTGTCCCGGTCGTGACTGCCCAGCTGGGCCTGCGCACCATGCTCGCTGCGCAGCTGTGCGACCACGGCAGCCTGCAGGTCGGCCACACCGGTTGCCGCACTGGACTGGGCCTGCAGGCGCGCGAGTACCGCGTCGACTGCCGCGCTGGGCACCGCGCTGCTGTCCGCCGGGGCAGGGCTGGCATGCCGCGCCTGCTGCAGCAGTTCATGCAATGCACTGCCGGTGGATGTGGTCACGCCCGGCGTGGCGGGGCCGGCTGCGCCGCCCTCGTGGAAGGCGTCCTGTACCAGGCTGGACCAGGAGCCGGCCGGTGCCGAGCCGTTCCATCCGGTCAGGGGGGCTGCGGTGCGCTTGGCCGGCTGCGTGGTGCGGCCACCCCCCACCGACTGGGTGATGATCCGCCGCGTGCTCGACGAGCGTGCCAGGTAGGGGGTGTAGACCAGCCCCGGCAGTACGCCGGACTGGGCCAGCAGGGCATTGGCACGGTCAAGGATATCGCCCAGCCGTTCCAGCACCTGTCGTTCGAAACTGCGATACAGCGCCAGCTGTACCTCGACGCTCAGCGCGTCCTGTTCGGCAATCCGGCGCACCATCGCGCACAGTGCCTGCGGTGCCAGCGGCAGGGTGTCGGCCTCGAAGGCCGGCGCCGCCGCCAGTACGCCCAGGCGTTGGCCCAGCAGGTTCAGTGTGTTGGTTGAACGCAGGGTTTCGCGCCGCACCATCTCGGTCAGCAGCAGGTCGCGATCCACTTCGTGCTCATCAACCAGCGACAGCCCGAGCATGCCCGGCAGCGCTGGCGGCCTAGCACTGGTGCTGACACCGCTGACCGGTTCGCGCAACCGCGCGAGGGCGTCGGCCACGGCATCGAGCATGCGATCGGCAAAATGGCCGGCGAAGGCGTGCAGCTGTCCACGCTGGGCCATCAGCTCGGCCTGCTGCTGCGGATTGCGTGCGCGGTCGGCGTCGTGCAGCAGGGTCTGCTCCAGCGCCTCGACGGTCAGGATCAGGGGCGCGGCCAGCGTCTGCCGGCACAGGCCGATCAGCGCGCCCAGCAGCTCACGTACCCGCGGTGGCAGGTCGCTGGCGGCCAGGCGGTTCTTGTCGGCAGGAGTGATGGAAAAGACAGCTGACATCGGCAGGCGGTACCCGGATTCCCGCGGATCGATCTGGTGAATCTACCGTGTCGGCCGCTGTCGGCGCTACTTTAGGGTGGATGTGCATACCGTTCGCCGGGCATGGCCCGACCGATGAACGGTCGTGCCGGCCGCTGGCCGGCACGACGCTCTGTCAGGCGAGGATCAATCTTCCAGGAACAGGCTCACCACGTCGTTGGTGAAGCGGCGGCCCAGCTCGGTCGGTTGCACATGGCCATCCGTCACGTCCAGCCAGCCGCGCTGGACGGCCTCGGCCAGGGGAGCGTCCAGCACGCTGCGCGGCAGCCCCGTGCGCGACTCGAAATCGCGCAGGCCGAAACCTTCGTGCAGGCGCAGCAGGTTGAGCATGTACTCGAACGGCAGGCGCTCGGGTGCGATCACATCATCGCCACCGAACGAGGCCGGAGTGCCGGCGCTGTCCAGGTAGGCCTGCGGATGCTTCAGCTTCCAGCGGCGCAGCACGTGCTCTTCGGCGCCCGAGCTGATCTTGCCGTGCGCGCCGGCACCGATGCCCAGGTAATCGCCGAAACGCCAGTAGTTCAGGTTGTGCGCGCTCTGCCGGCCGGGGCGCGCGTAAGCGCTCACCTCGTACTGGCCGAAGCCGGCCTGCGCCAGCAGGGCCTGGCAGTGTTCCTGCATGTCCCAGGCGTTGTCTTCATCGGGAATGCCCTGCGGCGGCCGCGCGAAGAACACCGTGTTCGGTTCCAGGGTCAGCTGGTAGTGCGAGATGTGCGCCGGCTGCAGCGCGAACGCGCGTTCCAGGTCGGTCTCGGCACCGGCCAGGGTCTGTTCCGGCAGCGCGTACATCAGGTCGATGTTGAAGTTGTCGTAGCCCGCGTCCTGGGCCATCTTCACCGCGCGCTCGGCTTCGCCACTGTCGTGGATGCGGCCCAGGCGCTTGAGCATGGCATCGTCGAAGCTCTGGATGCCGAAGCTGAGGCGGTTGACGCCGGCCACGCGGTAGCGGTCGAAACGGCCATGCTCGGCCGTGCCCGGGTTGGTTTCCAGGGTGATTTCGGCGTTGGGGGCAAAGCGCAGGCGCGCGCTGGCCTGCTGCAGGAAGCGGTCGATCGCCTCCGGCGGGAACAGGCTGGGCGTCCCGCCACCGAAGAACACGCTGTGCACCACCCGGCCCCAGACCAGCGGCAGGTCCTGGTCCAGGTCGCGCAGCAGTGCATCGATGTAGGCATCGAACGGCAGCTCGCCCTTGGCCTGGTGCGAATTGAAATCGCAGTACGGGCACTTGCGCACGCACCACGGCAGGTGCACGTACAACGACAGCGGTGGCGGCACCAGCCGCGGCGGGCTGTCGTGGTCGGCGGAGCAGGCTTCGCCGGGCAGGTGGTTGCAGTGGTCGTGGTCGTGGGCGTGCGGCATGGGCTTCTTCGGTAATGCCGGCCGCTGGCCGGCTTCCCTGGTTCGATCGGGTGGCGTCAGTACAGCGTCGCCAGCTGCTGCTTGAGCTGCTGCAGGGCAATGGCGCGGTGGCTGATGGCGTTCTTCAGCGCCGGCTCCATTTCCGCGGCGGTCAGGCCGTGGGCGGTGTCCAGAAACACCGGGTTGTAGCCGAAACCATTGGTGCCACGCAGCTCGCGGATGATCTGGCCTTCCCAGCGGCCTTCGCAGATCAGCGGCTGCGGGTCGGTGGCGTGGCGCAGCAGCACGATCACCGCATAGAAGCGGGCGCTGCGCTGGCCATCGGGAATGTCGGCCATCGCCTCCAGCAGTTTGGCGTTGTTGGCCGCGGCGTTGGTCGGGTGGCCGGCATAGCGCGCGCTGTACAGGCCCGGTGCGCCGCCGAGGGCATCGACGATCAGGCCCGAATCATCGGCCAGCGCCGGCAGGCCGGTCGCTTCGCAGGCTGCGCGTGCCTTCAGCAGCGCGTTCTCGACGAAGGTCAGGCCGGTCTCTTCCACATCGCCCAGGCCCAGCTCGGCGGCCGAGGTGATCTGCAGCGGCAGGTCGGCGAGGATCTCCTGCATCTCCACCAGCTTGCCAGCGTTGTGGCTGGCCAGTACCAGTTTCTTCATTGACGGGGCTCCAGCAGGTCCCAGGTGTTGCCATACAGATCGCGGAACACCGCAACCGTTGCATAGGGTTCTTCGCGCGGCGCTTCCAGGAACTCGACGCCGGCGGCCAGCATCGCCGCGTGGTCGCGGTGGAAGTCGTCGGTGTTGAGGAAGAAGGCGACCCGGCCACCGGTCTGGTTGCCGATGCGACTGCGCTGTTCCTCGTTGCTGGCGCGGGCCAGCAGCAGGGCGGCGGCGCTGCCGTCGGTCGGCCCGACCACCACCCAGCGCTTGCTGCCCTGGTCGATGTCGTCCAACAGGGCGAAGCCGAGCTTGCCGGTGTACCAGGCAATGGCTTCGTCATAGTCGGCCACCACCAGGGTGGTCAGGGCGATGCACCGGTTCATGCCGACAGCGCCGCCTGCTGTGCGGCCAGCAGTTCGCCCACGCCCTTTTCGGCCAGGCCCAGCAGCGCGTCCAGTTCATCGCGGCGGAAGGCGTGCCCTTCGGCAGTGCCCTGCAGCTCGATGAAGCCGCCGCCGTCGTTCATCACCACGTTCATGTCGGTGTCGCAGTCGCTGTCTTCGGCGTAGTCCAGGTCCAGCACCGGGGTGCCGCGGTACACGCCCACCGACACCGCCGCCACTGCGCCCAGGATCGGATTGCGCTTGATGTCGCCGCGCTTCATCAGCACGTTCACCGCATCGACCAGGGCCACGTAGGCGCCGGTGATGGCAGCGGTGCGGGTGCCACCGTCGGCCTGCAGCACATCGCAGTCGAGGGTGATGGTGCGTTCGCCCAGCGCGTTGCGGTCCACGCAGGCACGCAGGCTGCGGCCGATCAGGCGCTGGATCTCCAGCGTGCGGCCGCCCTGCTTGCCACGGGCCGCTTCGCGGTCGCTGCGGGTGTGGGTGGCGCGCGGCAGCATGCCGTACTCGGCGGTCACCCAGCCTTCGCCCTTGCCGCGCAGGAAGCCCGGCACGCGGTTCTCGACGCTGGCGGTGCACAGCACACGGGTTTCACCGAAGCACACCAGCACCGAACCTTCGGCGTGGCGGGTGAAGCCGCGTTGGATGACGACCGGGCGGAGCTGGTCGGGCTGGCGGCCGCTGGGGCGGGAATCGGACATGGTGCGGGTTCCGTAATGGCGAGGGAGTACGCCGCCACGCCCGCAGCCTTCACGGGGCGGGCAAGGGGGCTCTGGTGAGGGCGCTAGGGTACCATTCCCCCTTTGCACGCACCGGACACAATCCATGATTCGAAGCATGACCGCCTATGCCGGCGGCGAGCGGGTCACCCCGTGGGGCACGCTGGGCTGCGAGCTGCGCTCGGTCAACCACCGCTTCCTGGAGGTCGGCACCCGCCTGCCCGAGGAACTGCGGGCGCTCGAGCCGCAGCTGCGCGAGCGCATCGCCGCGCGCCTGAGCCGTGGCAAGCTGGATCTGGTGATGCGCCTGCGCGCGCCGGAAGCGGCGGCCAACCTGCAGGTGGACGAGGCCCTGCTGGGCCAGCTGGGCCGCCTGGCGCACCGCCTGACCTCCGATTTCCCCAACCTGCAGGTCAGCTTCACCGACCTGCTGCAGCTGCCGGGCGTGACCCGTGGCGAGGCCACCGATGCCGCCGCCCTGCAGGTCGAGGCGTTGGCGCTGCTGGACCAGGTACTGGACGGCTTCGTCGAGGCCCGTGAGCGCGAAGGCGGCAAGTTGTCGGCGGCCATCAGCGAGCGCGTGGACGGCATCGAACGCATCGCCACTGAAGTCCGCACGCTGATTCCGGCCATTCGCGACGGCCAGCGCGCCAAGCTGGCCGCACGCCTGGCTGACCTGCCGCACCCGGTCGACCCCGGCCGTGCCGAGCAGGAGCTGGTCCTGTGGCTGCAGAAGCTGGACGTGGATGAAGAGCTGGACCGGCTCGGCAGCCACATCGTTGAGATCCGCCGCGTGCTCAAGCAGCGCGAGCCGGTCGGTCGACGCCTGGACTTCCTGCTGCAGGAGTTCAACCGCGAAGCCAACACGCTGGGCTCGAAGTCGGTGGACAGCCGTACGTCCAATGCCGCGGTGGAGCTGAAGGTGCTGATCGACCAGATCCGCGAACAGGTGCAGAACATCGAGTGATGCTGCATCCAGCGATGCAGCAGGGGCGCCTTCGGGCGCCCTTGTCGTTTCAGCGCATCAGCGCACGCTGACGCCCGGCGCGCCTTCGCCCAATCGCCCGACCACGGCTGCCTGGCCGAACCCCGCGCCGTGGAAGCAGGCCAGCACTGCATCCACCGCCTCCGGAGCGCACGACACCAGCAGGCCGCCGCTGGTCTGCGGGTCGGTCAGCAGCGGCTGCCAGTGGGCGGCCAAGCCTTCGGCGAAGCGCACCTCGGTGCCATAGGAGGCCCAGTTGCGGTTGGAGGCGCCGGTCACGCAGCCACGCTGCAGCAGCTCCAGCGCCTGCGGCAGCAGCGGCACCTGTGCACTGTCCACCTCGGCAGCCACGCCACTGGCGCGGCACACTTCCAGCAGGTGGCCGAGCAGGCCGAAGCCGGTGACGTCGGTCATGGCATGCACACCGTCCAGCGCGGCCAGCGGCACGCCCACGGTGTTCAGGCGGGTGGTCGACGCGATCATCTGCCGGTAGCCCTCGGCATCCAGCACTTCTTTTTTCAGTGCTGACGAGTACACGCCCACGCCCAACGGCTTGCCCAGCACCAGCACATCGCCGGCGCGGGCATCGGCATTGCGCTTGAGCCGCTGCGGATCGAGCACGCCGATCGCGGCCAGGCCGTAAATGGGTTCCACCGAATCGATGCTGTGGCCGCCAGCCACCACGATGCCGGCATCGGCACAGGCGCGTTCGCCACCCTGCAGGATGCCGCGGACCGTGTCCTGCGGCAGGGTGTTGATCGGCATGCCGACGATGGCCAGTGCGAACAATGGCCGGGCGCCCATCGCGTACAGGTCCGACAACGCGTTGGTAGCGGCGATGCGGCCGAAGTCGAACGGGTCGTCGACGATCGGCATGAAGAAATCGGTGGTGGCGACAATTGCCTGGCGATCATCGAGGCGGTACACCGCCGCGTCGTCGCTGGTCTCGCGGCCGACCAGCAGTTCAGCCGGCGCCGGAAGCGCCGGAACGCCGCGCAGCAGTTCGCTCAGCACGCCCGGCGCGATCTTGCAGCCGCAGCCACCACCGTGTGCCAGCGAGGTCAGTCGTTGCGGGGCATCGGCCGTTGAAGGGGCGGGGGACTGCGCGTGCGTGGCCATGCCGACATCTCCTGCGGAAACACGAATGGCGGAAGGCAGCAGGAGTCGAACCTACCAGGGAACGATCGACGCCCCCTACTGGGTTTGAAGCCCAGCCGCATGCCCGGATGCGCATGCCTTCCGAAAGTACCGCGGTACCGGTGGGCTCAGTCGCGGGCTGCGTTCCACTGCAGGTCGCCGCGCGGCCGATGCTGGTCACCGACGCGTCGAGTGTAGCCAACGCGATTGAAGAACTCCAAGATCTGGATGCTGCGTTTGCGGCCCAGGCCGATGGCATCGCGGAAGGCTGCCGCATCCACCGTGCCGCTGGCCTGTGACAGCTGCGCGACGATCGCGGCCAGCTCGGCAATGCGGACCGGTGCATAGAACAGGTCCGGTACCACCTGGAACAGTTCACCGCGTGCCGCGGCGCGACGCAGGACGGCGCGGACCTCGTCCTCGGCCAGTCCGAAGTCGGCGGCCAGGGTGCGCACCCACGGCGGATCGAAGCCACCGGCGTGCAGTTGCGGCAGCACGCGTTCCAGCAGCAGGCGTTCGCGTTCCGGTGGCGCATGGTCATGCCCGGGCAGGCGCCACCAGGCGCCCACGCGTTGCACGCTGCCGTCGGCGAGCAGGTCCTGCAGCAGAGCATTCCAGAGGCTGCCTGCAAGTGAGGGCAGGGTGCTGCGCTGCAGGCGTCCGCTGTCGACACCGGGTTCGTCCGGGCGTCGCTCATGCCAGCTACGCAGCGATGTGATCACCTGCTCGCGCAGCGCCTGCCAGTGCGAGGCAAGGATGACCACCGTGTCTTCGCGGGTGACGATGCGCTGTGCGCCTGCAGGCAGATTGATCTGGTCGGCGGCGCGCCGGCAGTAGCGTTGCAGCGCGGCCATGGCAATGCCGAAGGGCGCCTGCTGCAACAGTGGGCCGATTCCCGCACCCGCGGCCAGTTGCTCCAGTGCTCCCAGCCACGTGAGCCGTGCAGGACTGCGCCGGCGCCGCTGTGGCGGGTCCGGATCGAGCACGATGCCACCGCCCAGCGTGTGGGTCGCCGCTGAATCGCGGGCGATGAAGCGATCGCCACACATCGCACAGACGGGTGCATCGAACACCAGTTGCACCAACTGCCCATTGCCGTGATCGTCGTCCTCCAGCAGCACCACATGGGCCTGCCGGTGCATCGTGCCCCAGTGGATGTGCAGCGGCGCCCAGTCGCGCAACGGTGCGGCCAACGGGGAAAGCCGCAGGCGCACATCGACTCGGGTGGTCGCCACCAGGGCACGCGCGTCGGCGATCCAGTCACCACGGCGGATGTCGTCACGGCCGATGGCCGCCAGGTTCAGCGCGCAGCGCTGCCCGGCCATCGCGTGGTCGCTGGCCTGGTTCTGCGCGTGGATGCTGCGTATGCGCACTTCAGTGGCGGCCGGCATCAGCTGCAGATGCTCACCCACCGCGGCGATGCCACCATGCACCGCGCCGGTCACCAGCGTGCCGTGGCCGGCCAGCGAGAACACGCGGTCCACCGGCATGCGGAACAGTTCGCTGCGCAGTTCGGCCTGGTGCGTGCTGGCGTCGTCCGCCGCCCACGCGTGCAGCTGGGTGCGCAGTGCGCTGATGCCGGCATCGTCGGGTGCGGTGCTGTTGCAGGCGAACAGAGGGGAATCCTGCAGCGGTGTGGCGGCCAGCAGCGCAGCGATCTCGATCTCGACCCGGGCGACGCGCGCCGCATCCACACGGTCGATCTTGGTCAGCGCCACCGCACCCCGGTTCACGCCCAGCAGCTGCAGGATGGCCAGATGCTCGCGGGTCTGTGGCATCACGCCGTCGTCGGCGGCGATCACCAGCAGGGCGACATCGATACCCGTGGCGCCGGCCACCATCGTGTGCACGAAGCGCTCATGGCCGGGCACGTCGACGAAACCCAGCATCGCGGCCGGGCCTTCGATGTCCCTGCTTTCCACGGGGACATAGGCGTAGCCCAGTTCGATCGATATGCCGCGCGTACGCTCTTCCTGCAGGCGATCGGTTTCGATGCCGGTCAGTGCCCGCACCAGGCTGGTCTTGCCATGGTCGATATGCCCGGCGGTGCCGACGATCATGCCTGCAGCGCGCTCCATTGGGCGAGGAAGGCCGCTTCGTCCCCGGGTTCCAGGCAGCGCAGGTCCAGCCACAACGCGTCATCGGCAATGCGGCCCAGCACCGGGCGCGGTAGCTGACGCAGGCGCTTGGCCAGGCGATCCAGTCCGCCACGGCGTGCGCTTGCAATGCGCAGTCCGGCGCTGGCCAGCTGCGCCTGTGGCTGCGCACCGCTGCCGATCTGGCTGTGCATCGACGCAGGCTCGAGGGTGTAGTCCGCCGCCAGCGAGGCACGCATCGGTTGCAGCAGGCGCTCGGCCTGTGCATCGATGTCATCCTGCGTGCGCGACAGCGTGCGCAGGGTGGGTAGGCGCTGTGCCAGCAGCTCCGGTTCGCGGTACTGGGCCAGCACCGCTTCCAGTGCGGCCAGTCCCATCTTGTCCATGCGCAGTGCGCGCTTGAGAGGGTTGCGGTTGATGCGTGCGATCAGGTCGGCGCGGCCGGCGATGATGCCGGCCTGGGGACCACCCAGCAGCTTGTCGCCGCTGAACGAAACCAGATCGGCGCCGGCCTTCAATGTTTCCTGCACGGTGGGCTCGTGCGGCAGGCCGAACGTGGCCAGATCGCACAGGCTGCCACTGCCTAGATCCACCACCAGCGGCAGGCCATGTTCGTGCGCGATCGTGGCCATCGCCACCGTGTCGACCTTGGCAGTGAATCCGGTGATCGCGTAGTTGCTGGCGTGCACCTCCATCAGCAGCGCTGTGCGCGCGCCGATGGCGCTGGTGAAGTCGGCCGGGTGGGTGCGGTTGGTGGTACCCACTTCCAGCAGTCGCGCGCCCGCGCTGCGCATCACATCCGGGATGCGGAACGCGCCCCCGATCTCCACCAGCTCGCCGCGTGAGACGACCACATCGCGGCGGTTGGCCAGGCTGTTGAGCAGCAGCAGGACCGCTGCCGCATTGTTGTTGACCACGGTGGCGGCTTCGGCACCGGTCAGCTCGCAGATCAGTGCCTGTACCCGCGCATCGCGGTCGCCGCGACGGCCACGGATGACGTCGAACTCCAGATCCACCGGCGCGGTCATCGCGCGGGTGACGGCCTGCACCGCGGCCTCGGGCAGCAATGCGCGGCCAAGATTGGTGTGCAGTACGGTGCCGGTCAGGTTGAACATCGGCTGCAGGTCCAGCTGTGCATCGGCCGCCAGTGCGGCCTCGACCGCCGCAACCAGCGCCGGACCTTCAACCGCTTCCTGCAGCTGCGCGGTCGACAACTGGCCGGCGCCGACACGCTCACGCAGCACCTGCAGGTGCGAACGCAGCAGCTGGGTGATGCGGCTGCGGCCGTGGCCTTCGATCAGCGCCGCCAGTGCAGGCAGGCGCAGCACCCGGTCCAGCGAGGGCAGGGCGGCGGCCGATGCCGGGGCGGGGGGCATGGCTGGCATCGGTCAGTCGCCGTCGGATTGCCACAGCAGCGGATTCTGGCTGGCACGCGCATAGCCTTCCTCGGCCAGCAGCAGATCCAGCGCCAGCGTGCCGAGGTCATCGGCGACCGGCTCCAGTGACGGGTCCTTCTCCAGATACAGGATCTTGCGGTAGCTGTGGCAATGGTCGCAGGTCTCGGCGCGCACCGCGCTCTCGCGCACTGCCTCGCCGCTGTCGCCGTCCACATCGGCCAGGGCGCGATAGGCGATGTCCTTGCCGGCGGTACCACACTGGCTGCACTGCACGCGCACGTAGTGCCACTGGCAGGCGCACAGCGAGCACGACAGGTAACGGTAAGACGCATAGGGCGGGCGTGCCTGCACCACGCTGACCACCGGTAGCGAGCCGCACAACGGGCACAGGCCGGGTGCATCGGCCAGCGGCTTCAGGTCGGTGGGGCGGAAGCTGGCTGCGAGCACCGCCCAGTAAACTTGCAGTGCGTTCATCACCAGCAGCGCAGCGACCGCATCCACCGATGGCGCATCATCGCGCTCCAGCACGGCGTGCGCCTGCGCATCCAGCCAGGCATCGTCGGCCGCGGCGACGCGTTGCAGCTCCTGGCGGGTTTCCACCGGCAGCCCCGCTTCGTCGGCACAGTGCTGGCACAGCGTGCGCAGCCAGTCGCGCCAGCGTCCATCCAGCTGAAGTGTGTTGGCCGGCCGCAACGGCATGCCGGCACCGGCCGCCGCACTGGACTGCTGCGCACGTGCCTGCGACTGCAGCGCCTCGCGTTGCTGCGGTGTCAGTTCGTCCAGCAGCGCCTGCTGTGCATCGGCCAATGCCGCGAGCAGCTGCAGGTAGCCGCCGATGGCACTGTGCGCAGCCAGGCTGCGCAGTCGCGCCGCGCGCTCAGCAAACAGTGATGTGACATCGGGCAGGATGATGCGCGGCACATCGCGCGAGGCGAGCGTCTCGATCTCACCGGGTTCAAGGATGCGTTGCGCCATGCAGGGCCAGCCAGAAGAACCAGCCTCCATCCTCGCCGTTGTCAGCGCTGGCGTCCAGCGCGTTGCCGGCCATTTGAAAGGTTGGGGTCAGATCCGTTTTCCATAGGAAAACGGATCTGACCCCATCGGCTGGTTGAAAGTGGATCCCGACCGTTGGCCGGGATTCGATCAGTGCCGACCAACGGTCGGCACCCACCATCAGATCGCAGGAAACTGTCGGACGTACTTGCAGCGTCCCCCGCAACCGGACCCACCCCGCCTCCCCTCAGGAAGCCAGCTTTTGACGTTGACGTTGCCTCTGCGGGTGCAGGGCCGCAGGCCCTGCCGCTACCCCTCTTCCCGACGTCCGCGCAGGATGTCCCGGAACCACTGCCGGTGATGCTTGTACGCCCACCCGTAGGTCACCTTGCCCTGGGTCATCGCCCGCACCGAGCCCTTGATCCAGATCGCTGCATAGATGTGCACCACGATCGCGCACACCAGCACACAGCCGAACAGCGCGTGGGCAAGCACCGAGAAGCGGATCACCCCGATCGGGAAGAAGTGGCTGAAGTACTGCCGCCAGATCACGAAGCCGGTCAGCAGCAGCGCCGACAGGCAACCGATAATGGCCCAGAACAGCAGTTTCTGGCCGGCATTGAAGCGACCCACCGGCGGCAGCTTCTCATCCTCGTTGCGCAGTACATCGCGCATGCCGCGCATCCACTTGCCATCGTCGGCGGTCGGCAGATTGTCTCGCCACATGCGGAACGCCAGCAGCGCAAAGCCCACCACCATGGCCAGGCCGATGAACGGATGCAGGATGCGCGTCCACGGGCCGCCGCCGAACAGCTGCGTCAACGGGAACAGGGCAGGGTGGAACAGCGCCAGCCCGGACAGCGCCGTCAGCACGAAGCAGATCGCCACGATCCAGTGATTGATGCGGGTCGGCGCGCGGTAGCGGATGATCTGGCGCGGGTGCGGGGCGTACTTCATGGCCGCTGCTCCTCTTCGATCTTTTTCGCCTCGTGTTCGGCTTCCTCTTCTTCCTCGTCATTGACCGTATTACGGCCGATGCCGATGTAATGCAGGAAGCCGGCGAAGGCGGTGGCGGCGATCGCCAGCACGCCCAGTGGCTTGGCCACGCCCTTCCAGACTTCCACCATCGGGCTGATGCGCGGGTCCTTGGGCAGGTCGGCATACAGCTCAGGCTTGTCCACGTGCTGCAGCACGTACATCACGTGGGTGCCGCCCACGCCCTGCGGGTCGTACAGGCCGGCGTTCTCGTAGCCGCGCGATTTCAGGTCTTCCACGCGTCCGGCCGCGTGCTCGGTCATCGCCTGCTTGCTGCCGAAGGTGATCGCACCGGTCGGGCAGGTCTTCACGCAGGCCGGCTCCTGGCCCACCGCCACCCGGTCCGAACACAGTGTGCACTTGTAGGCCTTGTGGTCCTTCTTGGAGATGCGTGGCACGTCGAAGGGGCAACCGGTCACGCAGTAGCCGCAGCCGATGCAGTTCTCTTCCTGGAAGTCGACGATGCCGTTGGCGTACTGGATGATCGCGCCCGGCGACGGGCAGGCCTTCAGGCATCCCGGGTCGCTGCAGTGCATGCAGCCTTCCTTGCGGATCAGCCACTCCAGCTTGCCCTTCTCGTCCTCGTACTCGCGGAACTTCATCACCGTCCACGACTGTTCGCTCAGGTCGGGCGGGTTGTCATAGCTGCCGACGCAGCTGCCGACTTCGTCGCGCAGGTCGTTCCACTCCATGCAGGCGACCTGGCAGGCCTTGCAGCCGATGCACTTGCTTACATCGATCAGCTTGGCGACCTGGCCGGTGTGCGCGCCACGCGCCTCCGGCGAGGGCGTGGTGGTGGCCGAGCGGCGGATGATGTCCAGGGATTGCAGTGACATGGCGTGTCTCCTACACCTTCTCGACCTTGACCAGGATGCACTTCGATTCGGGCGTCTGTGAGTTGCCGTCACCGATGGCGTTGGTCAGCGTATTGGCGATGTATCCGGGCTTGGCCGCACCGAGGAAGCCCCAGTGGATCGGCACGCCCACCTGGTGCACGGTCCGGCCATCGATCTGCAGGGCCTTGATGCGCTTGGTCACCATGGCGACCGCTTCGATGTGGCCGCGCTTGGAACTGACCCGCACGCGGCTGCCGTTGTTGATGCCCAGCTCATCGGCCAACGCCGCGCCGATCTCGACGAACTGCTCGGGCTGGATGATGGCGTTCAACTTGCCGTGCTTGGTCCAGAAGTGGAAATGCTCGGTCAGGCGGTAAGTGGTGGCCACATGCGGGAACTCGTCCGGCGAACCGATCTGGGCACGGTCGCTGGCGAACACGCGTGCTGCCGGGTTGTTCAGCGTCAGTGCCTGGCCGGGGCTGAGCGGGTTGCTGCGCAGTGGCGTGTCAAACGGCTCGTAGTGCTCCGGGAACGGTCCTTCGGCCATGCCGGCCTTGGCGAAGAAGCGCGCAATGCCTTCCGGGTTCATGATGAACGGGCCCATCCCGCCGGCCGGATCCTCGTCGGCCTTGAAGTCCGGCACGTCCACGCTGCCCCAGTTCTTGCCGTTCCAGGCCAGCAGCGTGCGCCGCGGATCAAACGGCTTGCCGGCCACGTCGCACGAGGCGCGGTTGTACATCACCCGGCGGTTGGCCGGCCACGCCCAGGCCCAGCCCAGCGTATTGCCGATGCCGGTGGGGTCGCTGTTGTCACGCCGCGCCATCATGTTGCCGGTCGGGCCCCAGGCGCCGATGTAGATCCAGCAGCCGGATGACGTGCTGCCGTCGTCGCGAAGGTCGCCGAATGCGGCCAGCTGCTCGCCGGCCTTGCGCACCAGCTTGGTCGGGTCCTTCGGATCGAACACGTCGGCCAGTGCCTTGCCGTTGTATTCCATCGCCAGTTCTTCCGGCGTCGGCAGTTCCGGGTTGGAATACTTCCAGGCCAGGTCGCGCACCGGCTCCCACCACGCACCGCCGTCCTTCTCGTACATCGCTTTGATGCGATGGAACAGCTCGGACATGATCTCGATGTCGCTGCGCGCTTCGCCCGGCGGATTGGCGCCCTTCCAGTGCCACTGCAGCCAGCGCGAGGAATTCACCACCGCGCCGTTCTCTTCGGCGAAGGAGGTGGTCGGCAGGCGGAATACTTCGGTCTGGATGGTGCCCGGATCGACGTCGTTCAACGCACCATGGTTCTGCCAGAAGGCGATGGTCTCGGTTTCCAGCGGGTCCATGCTGACCATGAACTTCAGCTTGGAGAACGCACTGATCAGCTTGCCCTTGTTCGGCGCCGAGGCCAGCGGATTGAAGCCCTGGCAGATGTAGCCGTGGATCTTGCCCTCGTTCATAAGCTCGTACGCCTGCAGCATGTCGTACGGCTTGTCGAGCTTGGGCAGGTGGTCGAAGCACCAGTTGTTGTCGGCGGTGGCGGCATCGCCCCACCACGACTTCATCAGGCTGACGTGGAACTTCGGGTAGTTCTGCCAGAACGACATCTGGTTGGCGCGCAGGGGCTTCTGCGTGCGCTTGGCGATGTAGGCGTCGTAGTCCTGCTCGTCCTGCTTCGGCAGCGTCAGGTAGCCGGGCAGCAGGTCGGACATCAGGCCGATGTCGGTCAGGCCCTGGATGTTGGAATGCCCGCGCAGCGCGTTCATGCCACCACCGGCCACGCCGATGTTGCCCAGCAGCAGCTGCACCATGGTGCCGGCACGCACGTTCTGCGCACCGATCGAGTGCTGCGTCCAGCCCAGCGCGTACAGGATGGTCATCGCCTTGTCCTTGCCGGCGGTGGACGCGATCATCTCCCACACCTGGCGGATGCTGTCGGCCGGCGTGCCGCAGATGCGTTCGACCATCTCCACGGTGTAGCGCGCGTAGTGCTGCTTGAGCAGGTTGTAGACGCAGCGCGGGTCCTTCAGCGTCGGGTCGCTGCGCACGAAGCCATCGTCACCGTAGGCGTAGTCCCAGCTGGAGCGGTCGTAGCTGCGCTTCTCTTCGTTGTAGCCCGAATACAGGCCGTCCTTGAAGGCGAATTCGTCCTTCACCAGGAACGACATGTCGGTGTAGTTCAGCACGTACTCGTGCTGGATGCGGTCCTCGGTCAACAGGTAGTTGATCAGGCCACCCAGGAACACGATGTCGGTACCGGTGCGGATCGGCGCATACACGTCGGCCACCGCAGCCGAGCGGTTGAAGCGCGGATCGACCACGATCAGCCGGGCCTTGTTGTGTGCCTTGGCCTCGGTCACCCATTTGAACCCGCACGGATGCGCCTCTGCGGCATTGCCACCCATGATCAGGATCAGGTCGGCATTCTTGATGTCGACCCAGTGATTCGTCATCGCACCACGGCCTAGCGTCGGGGCAAGACCTGCCACCGTCGGGCCGTGTCAGACACGTGCCTGGTTGTCGAATGCCAACATGCCAAGGGAGCGGACGACCTTGTGGGTCAGCACCGCGGTTTCGTTGCTGGTGGCCGAGGCCGCCAGCATGCCGGTGGTCAGCCAGCGGTTGACCGTCTGCCCGGCTTCGTTCTTCTGCACGAAGTTGGCATCGCGGTCTTCCTTCATCAGCCGCGCGATGCGATCCAGCGCATCGTCCCAGCTCAGCCGCTTCCACTCGTTCGAGCCCGGCGCGCGGTACTCGGGGTAGAGCAGGCGCGACTTGCTGTGGATGATGTCGGCCAGGCCGGCACCCTTCGGGCACAGCGTGCCGCGGTTGACCGGATGGTCCGGGTCGCCCTCGATATGGAAGATGCTCGGCTCGGCGTTCTTGGCGCCATCGCCGAGGCTGTACATCAGGATGCCGCAGGCCACCGAACAGTAGGTACAGGTGTTGCGGGTCTCGGTCGCGCGGGTCAGTTTGTACTGCCTGACCTCCGCGAGCGCGATGCCGGGCGCGAAGCCCATCAATGCCAGACTGGAGCCGACCAGGGTTGTCCCGGTCACTTTCAGGAACTGGCGGCGGCTCATCGATGGCATGCCGTTCTCCTGGGATGGCGGGGAGGCGCAGGCCTCCGGGCTGTCGTTGGGTACGGCCCGGTTATAGCACAGGCCCCCGCACGCCCATGTGGCACAAGGCCCGGCGCCTGCCGGGCGGGCGCGCAACGGGGCCGCTCTGGTAAAGTTGCGTGCCCGCACCCCGGGGAAGCGTCTGCCGGGCCTGGTTCCAGGATGTTCCGCGCAGCCCCCGCCGTCCTGGCGCGATCCTCCGCGCCGGATCTGGAACACCGAGGAAAAATTTTGCGAAATCAACCCGTTGGATCCCCCGCATGAGCGCCCCGTCGAAGCCGTCGGACGCCGTTGCGCGCGGCACGCTGTACATCGTTGCCGCCCCGTCCGGCGCTGGCAAGAGCAGCATCGTCAATGCCACTCTGGCGCGTGACCCGCAGATCGCCCTGTCGATCTCCTTCACCTCGCGCGCGATGCGCCCCGGTGAAGTGAACGGCCAGCACTACCATTTCGTCTCTGCGGAGAAGTTCGAGGAAATGATCGCCGCCGGCGACTTCTTCGAGCATGCCTGGGTGCATGGCGACTGGAAGGGCACGGCGCGGCAGTCGGTGGAGCCGCAGCTGGCCGCCGGCCAGGACGTGCTGCTGGAGATCGACTGGCAGGGTGCGCAGCAGGTGCGCCAGCTGGTGCCGGGTACGGTCACCGTGTTCATCCTGCCGCCGTCCAAGCAGGCCCTGCAGGACCGCATGCGCAAGCGCGGCCAGGACAGCGAGGCGGTCATTGCCCAGCGCCTGGGTGCGGCCCGCGATGAAATGCTGCACTTCAACGAGTTCGACTACGTCATCGTCAACGAGGTGTTCGACACCGCGGTGGACGAGCTGTGCGCCATCTTCACCGCCAGCCGCCTGCGCCGGGAGGCCCAGAAGGTCCGCCACGCCGGCCTGATCCAGGCCCTGTTGACCCCCGATCCGGGCGCAACTGACTGATTCCAAAAGAATCGGGTAGGGGTTGGCTTGATTTTGTCCAGCCCCTGCCAGTACACTCCGTCCCCTTTCCCTCATTCGACTGAGCGGCCGACCGGTCGCCGGGAGCCCGTATGGCCCGCATCACCGTAGAAGATTGCCTGGAAGTCGTTAACAACCGTTTCGAACTGGTCATGATGGCTTCCAAGCGTGCCCGCCAGCTCGCCAACGGCGTGCAGGCCACGCTGGACAACAGCGAGACCGAGGACAAGCCGACCGTGCTGGCGCTGCGCGAAATCGCCGCCCGCAAGATCGACAACGCGCTGATCGACGAAGTCGAGAAGGCCGAGCGTGAGCGCGCCGAGCGCGAAGCGCTGGAGTGGGCTGCCGCGGAAGTGGTCGCCGACGAAGACATGTCCAAGAACGACGATTGATCGCATCGATCAACGTAATTGTTGGATGTGCCGAACAGCCCGCCCCGTGCGGGCTGTTTCGCATTCAGGATTTGCCGTAAACGTCGCGCTGGAATAGGCTTCGGGCATGAACCCAGGCCCCACTGCCAAGGTCGCCGCAGCCCCCGCTGCCGCCGTACCCGACTACGTCCTCCAGCTTGAACGCGCCGCCCATTACCTGCCGCCGGAACAGCTGCCGCTGTTGCGCCGTGCCTGGGAAGTCGGAGCTTCCGCGCACGCTGGGCAGACGCGCAAGTCGGGCGAGCCCTATATCACCCACCCGGTGGCCGTGGCCCAGGTGCTGGCCGAGCTCGGCCTGGACGTGGAAGCGCTGATCGCCGCGATCCTGCACGACACCATCGAAGACACCCCGCTGACCCGTGAGGCGCTGGCCGCCGAGTTCGGCGAAGCCGTGGCCGAACTGGTTGACGGCGTCACCAAGCTGGACAAGCTGAAGTTCCGCGACCGCCAGGAAGCGGCCGCCGAGAGCTTCCGCAAGATGCTGCTGGCGATGTCGCGCGACCTGCGCGTGATCATGATCAAGCTGGCCGATCGCCTGCACAACATGCGCACGCTGGGCGCGCAGAGCCGCGAAGCGCGCGGCCGCATCGCCCGCGAGACGCTGGAGATCTACGCGCCCATCGCCCAGCGCCTGGGCATGAGCCTGGTCAAGAGCGAGCTGCAGAACCTCGGCTTCAAGGCGCTGTATCCGTGGCGCCACGCGATCCTGGAAAAGCACATCCGCAGCCAGCCGGTGGTACGCCGTGAAGCGCTGGCGCAGGTGGAAGTACAGCTGTCGCAGCGGCTGGCGAAGGAGGGCATCGAGCACCGCCTGGTCAGCCGCATCAAGACCCCGTGGAGCATCTACAACAAGATGCGCGACGAGAACAAAACCTTCGACCAGGTAATGGACGTGTTCGGCTTCCGCCTGGTCGTGCGCAGCGTGCCCAGCTGCTACCACGCGCTGGGCTCGGTGCACGCCACCTTCAAGCCGCTGGATGGCCGTTTCCGCGACTTCATCGCCATTCCCAAGGCCAACGGTTACCAGTCGCTGCACACCGTGCTGTTCGGGCCCTACGGTTCGCCGATCGAAGTGCAGATTCGTACCGAGGAAATGGACCTGATCGCCGAACGCGGCGTGGCCGCGCACTGGACCTACAAGTTCGGTGGCGATTCGCCCAACAGCGCGCAGAGCCGCGCACACGCCTGGATCGTTGAACTGATCGACTCGCAGCGTGCCGCCGGTTCCTCGCTGGAGTTCCTCGACAACGTCAAGGTCGACCTGTTCCCGGACGAGGTCTACCTGTTCACCCCGAAGGGCAAGATCCTGGCCCTGCCGCGCAACTCCACCGCACTCGATTTCGCCTACGCCGTGCATACCGACGTCGGCAACATGGCGGTGGCCTCGCGCGTCGACAAGAAGCTGGTGCCGCTGCGCACCAAGCTGGTGTCCGGGCAGTCGGTGGAGATCATCACCGCGCGCTCGGCCACGCCGAAACCGCAGTGGCTGGAATTCGTGGTCACCAGCAAGGCGCGCACCGCCATCCGCCACCAGCTCAAGCAGCTGGAGCACGAAGACGCCGTGCAGCTGGGCCACCGCATGCTCGACCGTGCGCTGGAAGCGATGGATTCGTCGCTGGAGCGGCTGCCGAAGGGGCGCCTGGATGCGTTCCTGGCCGAACACCGCTTCCCGCGCCTGGAGGCGCTGCTGGCCGAGGTCGCACTGGGCAACTGGATGCCGACCCAGGCCGCGCAGGCGCTGATGGCCTACGCCGAACTGCGTGGCGGCCCGCATTCGCGCCACCACTCGCAGGAAAAGATCCTGATCAACGGCAGCGAGCGCGGCGTGGTCACCTTCGCCGGCTGCTGCCAGCCGATTCCCGGCGACGAGATCATGGGCTACCACACCGCCGGCAAGGGCATCGTGGTGCACCGCATGGACTGCCCGAACCTGGCCGAACTGCGCAAGTCGCCCGAGCGCTGGGTGCCGATCGGCTGGGACACCACCGTTTCCGGCGACTACGACACCTCGCTGGTGGTGGAAGTGGAGAACGGCACCGGCGTGCTGGCGCAGCTGGCCGCCGCCATCGCGCAGAGCCATTCCAACATCGAGCGCGTGGACTACCTGGACCGCGACTTCAACGCCGCCGTGCTGGCGTTCAACATCCAGGTGCGTGACCGCAACCACCTGGCCGAAGTGATGCGCCGCCTGCGCCGCCTGTCGGTCGTGCAATCGGTGCGCCGCCAGTAGAGCCACGCCATGCGTGGATGACGTTCCGCGCCCACGACGCACGGGGTCGGATCCGTTTCCCGCCGGGAAACGGATCCGACCCCAGCCGATGCCGCGCCCACCCGGTACAATCACCGCTCTGTTTTCCCCCAAGCACCGGAGCGACCCATGTCCCGCCAGATCATCAACACCGAAAAGGCTCCCGCCGCCATCGGCCCGTACTCGCAGGCCGTGCGCGCCGGCAACACCGTGTACTTCTCCGGCCAGATCCCGCTCGACCCGGCCACCGGCGACATCGTCGGCGCGGGCGACGTTGAAGCGCAGGCGCGCCGTGCCTTCGACAACCTCAAGGCCGTGGCCGAAGCCGCTGGCGGCTCGCTGGACAAGGTCGTGCGTCTGGGCCTGTACCTGACCGATCTGGGCGAGTTCGCCAAGGTCAACGCGGTCATGCAGGACTACTTCCAGGCCCCGTACCCGGCCCGTTCCACCATCGAAGTCTCCGGTCTGCCGAAGGGCGCCAACTTCGAGGTCGACGCGGTGATGGTCATCGACTGACCGCCACGTGGCACGCAAGGCGGCGGTCACCCCGGTCCTGTCACCGTCCGGCGAAGCATCCCTGGCGATGCTTGCCGGCGTGGGTCCGGCCGTGGCCGCCAAACTGCAGGCGCGTGGCCTGGCCACCCTGCAGGATCTCTGGCTTCATCTGCCGCTGCGCTACGAAGACCGGACCCGGCTGACCCGCATCGAAGACCTGCGCAATGGTGTACCGGCGCAGGTGGAAGGGCGGGTGGTCGCGGTCGAGCGCGGCATGCGCTACCGGCCGATGCTGAAAGTGGCGGTGGAAGACGAAGGGCAGGGCACCCTGGTGCTGCGCTTCTTCCACTTCCGCCAGCAGCAGGTCGGCCAGTTCGCGGTCGGCAACCGGCTGCGCTGCTTCGGCACGCCCAAACCGGGCCACCTCGGCCTGGAAATCGTCCACCCCAGCTACCAGGTGCTGGGCCGCAACGACGATCCCGAACTCGGCGACCGCCTCGACCCGGTGTATCCCACCGTCGAAGGCGTCGGTCCGATGACCATGCGCAAGCTGATCGGCCAGGCCCTGGACCGCCTGCCCGAGGAAAGCACGCTGGAGCTGCTGCCCAGCGGCTGGCTGGATGGCCTGGGCCTGCCGTCGCTGCGCAGCGCGCTGCTGACCGTGCACCGGCCGCCGCCGGATGCCGATCTGGCCGCGCTGGCTGCCGGTACCCACCCGGCGCAGCGCCGCCTGGCGATGGAAGAGCTGCTGGCGCACCACCTCAGCCTGCGTCGGCAGCGCATTGCCTTGCAGGCGCACCATGCGCCGCCGCTGGCCGGTCCCGGCAAGCTGGCCAAGGCGCTGCTGAAGCAGCTGCCGTTCGCGCTGACCGGCGCACAGGCGCGCGTGTTCAAGCAGATCCGCGAAGACCTCGCGCGCCCCAGCCCGATGCTGCGGCTGGTGCAGGGCGACGTCGGCTCCGGCAAGACCGTGGTCGCCGCGCTGGCCGCCATGCTGGCGGTGGAGCAGGGCAAGCAGGTCGCGTTGGCCGCCCCCACCGAGCTGCTGGCCGAACAGCATCTCAACAACCTGCGCGGCTGGCTGGAACCGCTCGGTGTGCGCATCGCCTGGCTGGCCGGCAAGGTCACCGGCAAGGCGCGCGCCAAGGTGATGGAGCAGGTCGCCAACGGCGAGGCGCAGGTGGTGGTCGGTACCCACGCGCTGATGCAGGAGGCGGTGGTGTTCCAGGACCTGGCCCTGGCCATCGTCGATGAGCAGCACCGCTTCGGCGTGCACCAGCGCTTGGCCCTGCGCGACAAGGGCGCGGGCGCACACAGCGTGCCGCACCAGCTGGTGATGACCGCCACGCCGATTCCGCGCACGCTGGCGATGTCTGAGTACGCGGACCTGGATGTGTCGGCCATCGACGAACTGCCGCCGGGGCGCACCCCGGTGCAGACCGTGGCACTCAACAATGATCGCCGTCCCGAGCTGATCGAGCGCATCGCACTGGCCTGCCAGGAAGGGCGGCAGGTGTACTGGGTGTGCACGCTCATCGAGGAAAGCGAAGAGCTGGATGCAACGCCCGCGCAGGCCACTTACGAATCGCTGCAGGCGCTGCTGCCGGGCGTGCGCGTGGGGCTGGTGCATGGCCGCCTGAAAGCCGCCGAAAAGCTGGCGACGATGGTGGCGTTCAAGGCCGGCGACATCGACCTGCTGGTGGCGACCACGGTGATTGAAGTGGGCGTGGATGTGCCGAACGCCTCGCTGATGGTGATCGAGAACGCCGAGCGTCTGGGTCTGGCCCAGCTGCACCAGCTGCGCGGCCGCGTGGGGCGTGGTTCTGCCGTGTCGCGCTGCGTGCTGCTGTACCAGGCACCGCTCTCGCAGATGGCACGCGAGCGCCTGCAGACCATGCGCGAAACCAACGATGGTTTCGTCATCGCCGAAAAGGATCTGGAGCTGCGCGGCCCCGGCGAACTGCTCGGCACCCGCCAGACCGGCCTGGCCGGTTTCCGCATCGCCGATCTGGCCCGCGACGCCGGCCTGCTGCCCGGCGTGCACGACCTGGCCGAGCGCCTGCTGGACCAGCAACCCGCGCTGGCCGATCGTGTGGTGCAGCGCTGGATCGGCACCGCCGTGCGTTACGCCTCGGCGTAACGTCACCTTGGTAGGAGTGGACCTTGGTCCACACATCCACGCATGGCGTGGATCTACAACACCAAGCGTTCCGACAGGCCGGGAAGCACGAGATACTCGGAGGCCTTCCCGACGCGCTCTTTGCTGACAAGCCCAGACGCCACCAATCCATTCAGATCCTTCAACGCGGTCGGATAGGTAATGGTGTGTGCCGCCTGGTGGCTGGCGATGGTGTAGGTCCGATCAGGATCTTTCAGCGCGTTGGCCAGCAACGCGCGCTGACGGTGATTGAGCTGCATGCCGCCAAGCCGGGCGGTTCGCAGCATACGTCGCGCCGCTTGATCCTCTGCCTGCTTCCTGGCGATGTAGGCATGCAGTCCCTGGATCGATTGCTCAATGGCCTCCAGCTGTTGCGCAACGAAGTAGCCAAGATCCCGGTTGTCACTTTCGGTGTACAGGTAGGCCCGCATGTACTTGCCTGGGGACTTCTTCAGCACGCTGGAAATGGAGAAGTATTCGGTCATCCAGTACCCCGAATTCATCATTGCCCAGTAGAACAGTGCGCGCGCCGTACGGCCATTTCCATCCACGAAAGGATGGTCGTAGCCAATCTGGAAATGTAGTGCGATGGCTTTGGCGACTGGATGCACGAACGGCGTGCTTTCTTCATTGATGAACGTGCACAGCCGCTCGATCCGTGCAGGCACTTCCTCGGCCGGAGGAGGGGTGTGCAGAAGCGTAGGCGGTGAGCCGCGGTCGAAGATCGCAACGTTGTCTTCGGCGGTTCTGAAACGCCCGCTGTCGGTTGGCAGTTCCAGCGTGCCGTCGGTGAGGATGCTGTGCAGCTCCAGAATCTCGCCGGGAGTGATCGGGCGTACGCCGCGCTCGCGGATCACGTTCATTGCTACGTAGTTGTTGTAGATCATGCGCTCGGACTGGTCGCGCGGCGCGCGGCCCGTGCTCAGCATTTCCTTCGCCACGGCCCGCGTGGTCGAGGCGCCCTCCAACTGCGATGAGGTCATCGCTTCCTCAATCAGCGAGCGGATGAGGAACCGCCCTTGCCCGCTGGCGGCATCCACCCCCTTCACCGAGCCTGCGGCCTCCCGGTCGATGTAATGCAGGTGCCGCTGCATTGAATCGGTAAGAGCGAGCTTGAAGGGTTGCTGCGTCTTGTCCAGCAACAGCGGTAGCGGCTTCAGCAATGCTGCGCGCGTCCAGGTGATACCCAGCCACCACTGTTCCGCATTCAGGCCTGCTGGTGGCGCTCTGTGGCGCACCTTGTCCCAGTGCTCATAGGCGCCGTTCACCTCGGGCCCAATCCGGGCATCCAGGATGATACCGAGGGTCTCGATGTACTTCCGGGTGAGGGTTGCCAGATCGGGAGCTGGCATGGGCAGCTTCATGGTGGTTTTCTATAAAATATGCATTACTTTTTATAGCAAATGATGTTGAGCGCTCCAAGTGTGCCCAATCAAAATCTGTTCATGTTCGTGAGCGAGTCGGGCGGGGCTGTTAGAGGCGAGGCAAGGGATCTAGCCCGCTCCTCGACATCTTTGCCGTTGGGAGAGTGCGGTATTGCAACGGTCATCATCCCGGTCCACACTTCGTTGCCGATCTGAAGACGGCAACGATGACCCACAAGATCCCCCTGTTGATCGACACCGACCCCGGTGTGGACGACGCCCTGGCCCTGCTGATGGCCTTTGCCGATGAACGGCATGACGTGGTCGCCCTGACCATCGCCGCCGGCAATGTCGGCCTGCAGTACACCGTCCGCAACGCGCTCAAGCTCTGCGACATCGTCGGCCGCGCCGACGTACCGGTGTTTGCCGGCAGCCCGGATCCGCTGCTGCATCCCTCCGTTGACGCTGCCCACGTGCATGGCCGTGATGGCTACGGCGACGTGGACCTGCCGCCGCCGAGCCGTCAGGCTGAAGCCGAGCACGCTGCACTGGCCATCCTGCGCCTGTCGCATGAGCACGCCGGCGAACTGATGCTGGTGATGCTCGGCCCGCTGACCAACCTGGCCCTGGCGCTGAAGCTGGACCCGACACTGCCCGAGCGCATCAAGCGCATCGTGGTGATGGGCGGCGCAGTCACCTGCCACGGCAACATCACCCCGGCGGCCGAATTCAACATTGCGTTCGATCCGGAAGCGGCGCACGTGGTGTTCACCTCGTTCAAGCACCTGCTGGTGTCGGACTGGGAGGCCACCGTCGCCCATGGCCTGCCGCTGCAGGACGCCGAGAAGTGGCTGCAGGCCGATTCCGATCGTGCCCGCTTCTACGAGCTGATCTCGCGCAAGACCCGTGGCCTGTCCGAAGACAGCAAGGGCGGGCGCTGGTACACCGCCGATGCGGTGGCCATGGCCTGGGCGCTGAACCCGGAAGGGCAGCTGCAGGTCGAGTCGCGGCCGCTGAACGTGGAGCTGAACGGTACGTTCAGCCGCGGCGCCACCATCGTCGACTGGAACCGCCAGACCGGCCAGCCGGACAACTGCGATCTGCTGATGGCCTACGACCAGCAGCGTTTCGAGGCCCTGGTGCGCCAGGCCCTGGGCGCAAACTGAAGTCGATTGACCCGCACCGGTTGCCCCGAGCGGCAACCGGTGCTTATAATGCCGCTCTTGACCACCAGCCCATTTACGGTGTGAGCCCATGAAGGCCGATATCCATCCGAACTACCGCGACGTCGTCTTCCATGACGTCACCTCCGATTTCAAGTTCCTGACCCGCTCGACCATGGGCACGAAGGAAACCATCCAGTGGGAAGACGGCAACGAATACCCGCTGGTCAAGGTTGAAATTTCCTCTGCTTCGCACCCGTTCTACACGGGCAAGCACAAGGTCATCGACACCTCGGGCCGTATCGACAAGTTCCAGAAGCGCTACGCGCGCTGATCTGTCGATCCAGCTTCGAACCGACGGCCGCGCTCTGCGCGGCCGTTTGTTTTTCCCCAACGCCAACCCAACGGGCGTTTGGATGGACGGAACACTGCGTTCGTGTGACAACGCTTTTGCCGATCCGGGCCGCTCAACGGCCGGCGTCTGGCCGCCTGTCGTATACGACTTCTGTCTAGCGCCGGGCAAATGCTGCTGTGCGATAATGACCTGATCCCCGGCACAGGCCGAGGACGTCATTCACGTGCCTGACCAATGCGCTTGGGCAGGCGCCTTCCCATGAAGGAGCGCACACAGTGTCCGATCTTGATCAGGTCACGCTCAACGCCGGCGATAAGTCGGTCGTTCTGCCCGTCATCAAACCCACCCTTGGCAACGACTGCGTCGACATCGCGAAGCTGACCAAGGAAACGGGGTATTTCACCTACGATTCCGGCTTCACCGCGACGGCCAGCTGCAAGTCCGCCATCACCTACATCGACGGCGACAAGGGCGTGCTGCTGTACCGCGGCTACCCGATCGAACAGTTGTCGGAAAAGTCGAGCTACGTCGAAGTGGCCTACCTGCTGATCAACGGCGAGCGCCCGAGCGCCGAGCAGCTGAAGGCCTTCACCGACGAGCTGGCCGCTGAAGCCGATGTCGATGCCTCGATCAACACCCTGATCGGCAGCTTCGCCAAGGATGCTCATCCGATGGCCATCCTGACCGCCGCCATCGCGCAGCTGTCGGGCATCTACCACGCCTCGCTGGACCTGTCCGACGCCGAACAGCGCCGCCAGGCTGCCGTGCGCCTGATCGCCAAGGTGCCGACCCTGTCGGCGCTGATCTACCGCCACGGCAAGGGCCTGCCGGCCAACAAGCCGGACACCTCGCTGGACTACGTCAGCCGCTTCCTGAAGCAGACCTTCGAGTCGGCTGATGGCCAGTACGATCTGAACCCGGACGTGGTCAAGGCGCTGGACCTGCTGTTCATCCTGCACGCCGACCACGAGCAGAACGCCTCGACCTCGACCGTGCGCCTGGTCGGCTCGACTGGTGCCAACCCGTATGCGTCGGTCGCCGCTGGCGTCACCGCGCTGTGGGGTCCGGCCCACGGCGGTGCCAACGAAGCCGTGCTGAAGATGCTGGAAGAGATCGGCAGCGCCGACAACGTCGAGTCCGCCGTGGTCAAGGCCAAGGACAAGACCTCCGGCTTCCGCCTGATGGGCTTCGGCCACCGCGTCTACAAGAACTTCGATCCGCGCGCCAAGGTCATCGGCGAGATGACCAGCAAGGTGCTCAAGCAGCTGGGCGTGCAGGATCCGCTGCTGGACGTGGCCGTGAAGCTGGAACAGGCCGCGCTGCAGGACGAGTACTTCGTCGCCCGCAAGCTGTACCCGAACGTCGATTTCTACAGCGGCATCATCTACAAGGCGCTGCAGATCCCGACCGAAATGTTCACCGTCATGTTCGCCCTGGGCCGTACCTCCGGCTGGGTCTCGCATTGGCTGGAACAGCAGGTTGATCCGGAAATGAAGATCGGCCGTCCGCGCCAGGTCTACACCGGCAGCGACGTGCGCGACTACCAGGGCTGATCGCCCGCGTAGGTTGTGCCGAGAACGCCCCGCATCCGCGGGGCGTTTTTTTTGCCGCCACCCTGGTGGGTGCCAACCTTGGTTGGCACGCTTCTGTAGAGCCGAGCCATGCTCGACTGCTCTTGCTACACCTCCGAATACTGGCTCGGCGAACTCCCCAGCACACGCCGGAATGCCGCAGAAAACGCACTCGGGCTCGCATATCCCAGGTCCAGTGCCACGCGTGTCACCGCCTGACCTTGCCCCAGCCGCTCGATGGCCACCAGCAGGCACACCTGCTGCCGCCACTCGGCAAAACTCACCCCGGTATCCGCGCGGAACATCCGCGTGAACGTGCGACGGCTCATGCCCGCATCCGCAGCCACCTCATCAAGCCCGATGGCGAGCGAAGGCGCATCGAACAGCGCTCGGCAGACGCGCGCGAGGCGGTCATCGGCAGGCAATGGCGCATGCAGGGAAAGCGTCGACATCGACGCGATCTCCGCCACCAGCAATTGCATCAGCTTGCCCGCACGCCCGTCCTCGTCGTAGAGCGGCGGCAGGTCCACTGCATCCTCCAGCAGCTGTCGCAGCAAGGGAGAGACCGCATACACGCGGCAGTGCGCTGGCAGTGCTACAGCAGTGGCCGCCTCGATGGAAAGGAAGGCGTTGAGCATCGTCACCGGCCCGCGCATCGTCATCTCGTGGTCCAGCCCGGCCGGTACCCAGCAGGCGCGCCGTGGCGGCACCAGCCAGCGTCCCTGCGGTGTCGTCACGCTGATGGTGCCGCGCGCGGCGAACGCGAACTGACCGCGTCGGTGGGCATGGCGGGGAAACGTGGACGCGGCCGCGTAGTCGTTCGAGGTGACCACGACATCGCGCGGCAGGTCTTCGTAGGGATCGAGCAGCGAATTGCGCATGGCCCGGATTCTATAGCGGTTGACCCGCCATCGACGGCGGGCCGCACCTGCGCTGCCTAGCATCTGTATTCCTTCTGACTGTGGCGATTTTCATGGCCAACACTTTTCATCGCGTGGGGCAGGGGCCTCACTTCGTCCTGGTCCTGCATGGCTGGTTCGGCGACGCGCATGCGTTCGAGCCGATCGAGCCGTGGCTGTCGCACGATCACTTCAGCTACGTTTTCATGGATTGCCGTGGCTACGGAGGCATGCGCGATGCGACGGGTCAGTTCAGCATCGACGAGGTGGCACATGATGCCTTGGCGCTCGCCGATGCGCTGCGGATCGATACCTTCAGCGTGGTGGGGCACTCCATGGGAGGCATGGCGATCGAGCGCATTGCCGTGCTCGCGCCGCATCGTGTGCGGTCCATGCTGGCCATCGCGCCCGTTCCCTGCGGCGGCATTGCCTATGACGCGCCCACGCGGCGCCTGCTGGAGAGTGCCGCAGGCAGCCTCGCCAACCGGCGGGCCATCATCGACCGCAGCACCGGCGGGCGGCTGCCAGCAGCCTGGTTGGACTGGAAGGCCGGATACTCAATGGAGCGCTCCACGCCCGGCGCGTTTGCCGCCTATCTTTCCGCGTGGGCAGATACGGATTTCAGCAACGAGATCGTTGGCGAGCATCGGTTGAAGGTGGTAGTGGGTGGGAATGATCCAACGTTCAACCGGTCGCTGATGGAGAAGACCTATCTGTGCCGCTATCGGCACGCAACGCTGGAGGTCATCGAAAGTGCAGGGCACTACCCGATGAATGAGGCACCCTTGGCATTGGTGGCGGCCATGGAGTCCTTCCTGGCCCCATCCAGTAGATCCACGTCGTGCGTGGATGAACCACTGTAGAGTCGAGCCGTGCTCGACACCACAAAGGCGAGGCAATGAGGTTTGTTGTATTCAATGGATGAGGAAAATTGCATAACCCCATCCAGTAGATCCACGCCATGCGTGGATGACCCATTGTAGAGTCGAGCCGTGCTCGACTCACGCGCGCAGCGCGGGTGTTTCGCGCAGTGTCGGAAGAGCAGTCGACTAACAGTCGACTCTACAAGGGCAAGACAATGGGGTTTGTTGCATTCAAGCAGTGAGGGAGTTTGCATAACCCTCAAACATTGAACACCTTCAAGGATTCTTCTTAACGTCCAACGTTTTAGGAATGCTTGAATAGTCTGCATGGCAGTGGATTCCTAACATTCTCTCCGTCGCCTGCAACCACCTCTGCGGGCGGCGCCTCCCTCCCTTTCTCCTTAGGGGAGGGGGGCTTTCATATTCCCCCTGTCCGAGAGAGACACCCATGCACGCCATTCTCAAGAAGGCCGCGCTCGCTGCAGCGCTGGCCACCGCTTCGCTGTCCGCGCACGCGCTGGAAACCAAGATCACCGTCTACGCCGACGTCGACCCGACCTTGGCGCTGCTGCGCGACGATGGCACCCCGCTGCCGGATACCGTGCAGATGACCCACGATCCGCTGCGTGGCCTGCTGCCGTCGACGCAGCAGGTGCGTATCCACTCCAATGACGAAACCGCGGACATCGAAGTTCGCCTCGGCCACGATCCGGTACTGCTCAATGGCAGCACCCGCGTGCCGCTGGCCGTCAGCCTCAATGCCGATGCGCTGAGCACCTCGGTCACCGAGTTCAAGGCTGCCGACCTGTTCAACGGCGCCAGCTCGACCCCGGGTGCCTCGATCGCCATGCCGCTGACCATCGCCCAGGCGGGTACCGGCGGCCCGCTTACCGTACAGGGCCGCTACGAAGGCATGGTCTACATCATCATGAACCAGAAGCCCTGATTCACGGCTTCCCCGCGCCGGCCCGCGTTGCGGGCCGGCCGCTTCTGCAGCGGTACCCCCATGACCCCACACGCCCCCGCCGTTACCCGGCTGGCGGTCGCGCTCGCCCTGGCAATGGCTGCTCCCTTGGTAGCGGCCCACGGCGTCCCCGCCGGCTTCGAGGATCTGGTTGAAGGCCAGACCGAACAACTCGACATCCAGCTGTTCGGCCGCTCGGCCGGGCTGTCGCCGGTGCGCGTGACGCTGGAGCACGTGCAGTTGGAAGATCCTGCGCGCGTGCTGCAGGCGCTGGACCTGCCGGCGGAAGCGCAGGCGGCACTGCTGCCGGCACTGTCGCAACCCCTGCCGCGCAACAGCCACCTGGCCTGCCGCTTTGGCGGCGCCACGGCCGGCTGCGGCTATCTCGACCCACCCGAAGACCCCACCGCCGCGCGCGCGCTGTACGACGAAGGCGAGGGCGCCGTGCGCCTGTTCGTGGCGCGGCAGTGGGTTCCCGGTGAACCGGCGGCTGAGCGTTACCACAAGGTCACGGCCAATGCCGAGAACGCCTTTCTGCACCAGCAGACACTCAACGTCAGCGGCGGCCGCGACTACCAGGCGCTGTCCGCGCGTGGTGTGGGCACGCTGGGCCTGTTCGATCGCGGCCATCTGTCCGCCGACTGGTACTACACCCAGCAGCGCTACCGCGGCCGTAGCAGCAACGACGACTTCCAGTTCGACAACGTCTATTACCGCCATGACCTGGGGCCGGCGCACTACCTGCAGGCCGGGCGCATGGACCGCCGCAATCTGTCCAGCCCGCAGGGCGGCACCTTCAGTTTCAGCATGCTGCCGCTGGACCGCTTCCAGGGCGCGCGCGTGGGCACCACCCAGGCCTATGTGGATACCGATGCCGCCGTGCAGGCCACACCGCTGACCGTGCTGCTGGCGCGCGATGCCCGCGTCGATGTGTTCGACGGCGAACGCCTGCTGCAGACCTTCTACCTGCAGGCCGGCATCAACCAGATCGACACCCGCAATTTCCCATTCGGCAACTACCTGGTACGCATGCGCATCTACGAGGACGGCGTACTGGTGCGCACCGAGGAAGCGCCGTTCGACAAGGGCGGCGACTGGAGCAACAGCCAGTGGCAGTGGTTCGTGCAGGGCGGCCGCCGCAACGAGCGCCGCAGCGACCGCTTCGATGGAGAGAGCGTGGCAATGGCCGGCGTGCGCGTGCCGTTGGGCCGCGATGCCGCCCTTACCGCCGGTGCGGCCAACCTCGGCGGCCACAGCTACGGCGAGCTGCGCCTGGACCTGCGGCGCGTGCTGGCCACCCAGGAAATGCGTGCCACGCTCAGCGGCATGCGTGGCAGCGATGGCAGCAATGGCCAGCAGCACCAGCTGTCGTACCGGCGCAAGGCGTCGTGGAATCTCTACCAGCAGCGCATGCGCGGCAAGGCCTGCCAGTTCGAGGCCGATGCGCGCGACCAGCTGGGCTGCACCAACTCACTCAGCGGCTCGGTGTCGCTGCCGCTGGCCGGTGGCAACGTCTACGTGGGCTACACCCGGCGCCAGACCTGGCGCACCGGCTGGCATCGGCCCGAATTCGATCAGGACCCGTTGTTCGGGCTCGATCCGCTGTTGCCGCCCGGTCCGCTGGAGCCGCGCCGCGAACCCGTGCTCAGCCGCACCTGGCAGGCCAGCTTCAGCCGCAGCCATCGCTGGCAGGACTTCAGCGTGTCCACGCGCGTGGGCCTCTGGCAACAGCGCAGCACCGACAGTGTGCGCGGCAGCAACGAGCGTGACCGTGGCATCTACTTCAACCTCAGCCTGACCCGCCTGCAGCGTAACCATGCCAGCAGCGGCCAGCGCCGCTATGCGGTGGACGTGCGCCAGCCGCAGCATCAGCGTCCGGCCATCGACTACAGCATGGGCCAGAGCCTGCGTCAGGAACGGGATACGCACTATCGGGAGCTGAACGCCGAACTGCGTGCCAACAACAATGAGCGCTACAGCGCCTCGCTGAGTGGCCAACTGCAGAACGGCATCGGCAATATCACCGCCAGCATTGCGCACTATGAGCAGCGCGGACGCGGCGAGACGGGCTACAGCGGCAGCCACAGTTCCGGCTTCGCCCTGGGCCGCCGTGGCGTCTACTGGAGCGGCGCCAACGGCGCCGAGGCCGGTCTGGCCGTGCAGGTGGACGGCTCCGACGACGTGGACCTGCGTGGTGTGGCCGCCGAACTGCAGGTGGGCGGACTGCGCCGACAGCGCTTGCAGATTGGCGAGCGTCGGCTGCTGCCGTTGTCGTCGTACCAGTCGCATCGCGCCGAAGTTCAGGACGCCAGCACGCTGGACAGCATCGCCGCGATCCGCGTGACCGGCGTGGGCGGTGCACGGCCGATGTTCCTCACGCCCGGCAAACTGATGCGCATGCCGGTGCCGATTGAAGTGACCTACACCTTCATCGGCAGCGCCAGGGACCTTGCGGGGTCGCCGCTGGGCGGTGCCCGCATCCTCAACGCGCCGGTGCCCGGCACCAGCGCCAACGGCAGTTTCGTTGCCGATTTCCCGCGTCGCGAAACAACGCTGTACCTGCTGCAGGACGACCGCCTGTTGCACTGCCCGCTGCAGGTGCGCGAGCGCCGCCAGGTGGTGCTGCTGGTCGGCGCCGTGCACTGCGAGCCGCTGGCCGTGGCCCAGCTGCCGCCTGAGATCCGCCAGCAGGCCCGCGTGACCCGGCTGCTGCAGGAACGCGCGTTGATTGCCGCCATGCCCCAGACCGCTGCTGCAGGAGGTACGCCATGAGCCGGCGTTGGATGTGTGTGTTGATGCTGGTGTGTGCGCTGGTGCTGGTGATGCCACGGGCGTGGGCGCAGTGGCCGCCGGAGACGCATCCGACGGACCAGAGCAGGGACATCGTGATGACTTGGGATCGCTCGGCGGTGCCGGGTGATGTGGAGCTGTGGGCGCCGCGCACAGTGCTGGGCTTCAGTCACGATCTAGCGATGAAGTATGGGCAGATACATGTGGTTTGTGGGTCTGCTTCTGATAGTGAGTTTGGGCGGTGCCCGACGGACGCTGATCTGAGCTCGTCAGGGGGAACAACAGAGATAACGTTGCGTCTCGTTGAAATCAGAACTGGCCTGCGTACCGAGATTCGTGCAGTAGGAAACCTACAGCGAGCTATGTCGGGGTATCGCTGCACTTTAGATTACTGGGACTCAGTACCGCGTGTTCTGAATTCAGCATTCTGGTACACATGCGGCATAGGGAGCGGGGCAGATCAGCCGCTCGGAACCGGCGTCGAGATGATCCTGCCGCAACGCGAGATTTCGCGACTCGTGGCAGGCCACTGGAAGGCCACGATGCGCCTGAACATCAAAGCTGATCCGGCCGCAGCGCCGGTTGCAGCGGCTGTCTTCAATTTCGACTTCACCGTCACCGACTATGACGCGATCTCGATCTACTTCCCCGGCTTCGACGGCATTGCCCCACTGGTCAACATGGACCTGCGCTACGACCCCATCCGCAAGGTGGTCGGCGGCTACAAGGAAGTGGATATGTGCCTGTACGACGGCGTGGGCTCGCAGAGCGAGTTCCTCGGCGTCACCGTGCGCGACAGCGGTCCACGACCACCTCCAGGGCGTGACTACGCGGTCTGGCACGGGGACGGTGGCAGCGATGACACCCAGCGCCTCGACTACCAGGTCAGCCTGAACTACGCCGGCAACCGCTTGGCGATGAAGAACGGCGAGGAGCAGCTGCTGCGCGGCATCGACAGTGCACAGCTGCGACTGGTGATGCTGCCGGGTTTCAGTCAGCCCGTGTACTGCGTGCCCACACCGCTGACGCTGGAAACCCCGCCTACGCCCATCGCCAGCAAGCGTCCCGGCCTCTACGACGGCGAGCTGACGGTTGAGCTGCGCGTGCCAACCGCGAAACCCTGATTCCTACGGAGCCACATCATGAAGAAGCTGCTGTTTTGCCTGTTGCCGTTAAGCGCGCTGCTGGCCCCGCCGGTGGCACATGCCAACCTCTCCATCCATCCGATGCGCGCAGCCGTCGATGCCAAGCGTGGCGGGCAGATCCGCGTGTACTCGTACTCCACCCAGCCACAGTACGTGCAGGCACGCCTGCTGCGCATCTCTAATCCCGCGCAGGCCGGCGAGGAAGAGATGGAAGTGGAGGCCGCCGAGGCAGCCATTGCCATCACGCCTGGAAAGTTCGCACTCAGTGGCGGCGGCAACCGCCTGATCCGCGTCATTCCGCTGCGTAATGTCGAGAAGGAAGCGGCCTACCGCGTCTACTTCGAGGGCGTCAGGGGGCCGGACGGAACCCTGCTCGAAGGCGACGAGCAGGCTGCCCAGGCCAACGTGGGCGTCAGCCTGGTCTGGGGAGCATTGGTGAACGTGCTGCCCACCAACGGCAGCGTGGATCTGCAGTTTCAAGGCGACACCCTGCGCAATGTAGGGACCCTGCGCGTGGGAATCACCGGGCTGGCCGAGTGCAGTGCCAGCGGTGCCTGCGCATCCCACGACTTTGCCAAAAGCCTATACCCCGACGCGGAGCTGAAGTTGCCGTTCCAGCCTCAGCCGGGCAGCACCCTGAAGCTGCACTACCGCCTGTCCACGGACGGTCACCGCGAACACACAACAACCCTGGCGCCGAGCGCCTGAACGTTCTGGCCCTGCGTCATGTGCAGGGCCTCATTTCCGATGTCCTGTTAAGGAGAAAGAGCATGAACCACATCTACCGTCGTATCTGGAGTGTTGCCAAGAACTGCTGGGTAGTGGGCAGCGAGCTTGTAGCCATACGTGGCAAGCGGTCGCGTTCCTTGATTGATCGCAGAGTTACGATGCTGCTCGGCTTTCTGATGCTTGGCGGAGGGATGAACAGCGCCAGTGCGGGTCTTTACCTTGGATGTAATCCATTCTCATCTGGGGATCTATTGAACTGCACGCCACATGCTGGCCACTATGACGAGAAGGTATTCACGCCGTATGCCAACACCACTGCTGTGAACGCTATGGCCATGGGCGCCGGTGCGCGTGTCAACGGCCAGAATTCTTTTGCCTTTGGTCACGGGACCAGAATTGACGGGCAGAACAGCGCAGCATTTGGATTCAAGGCCAGCGTCTACGATGTGGACAGTATCGCCATTGGATACAACGCACGGACGAGTGCCAACGGCGGTCATAACGTCGCGCTTGGTGCAAACGCTTATGCGGCGTACATCGGTGCCACGGCCATCGGGAACAGATCCGAGGCGAGAGCTGAGAACGCTGTCACCATTGGTAGCGGAGCATCGTCGCGCGTCGCGAACTCCGTCGCGCTGGGCGCCAACTCCGTAGCAACCGAAGCCAACACTGTGTCCGTGGGGACGGCCGCTGCAAAGCGCCGCATCGTCAATATCGAGGATGCGCGATTGACATCCAGCAGCAGTGACGCGGTCTCTGGAAAACAGCTCTACAAGACCAATCAGGACATAGCAAACGTCAAGTCCGTGGCAGACGCAGCTCAGAGTACGGCAAACGCCGCACGGACCACGGCCAACACCGCCAAGACGACTGCGGATGGCGCGCTGTCGAAGGCCAACATCCTCTCCGGTCTTCTGAGTCAGACCTCAGCCTCAGGCAATGTTCGTGTGGGCGCCAGCAACAGCGGAACTGTGCTGGACGTCCGCAACAGCGCCAGCGCCAATCGAAAGATCACGGGCGTGGCGGATGGCACGCTAAACGCAACCAGTACGGATGCTGTTTCAGGCAAGCAGCTGAATTCCACCAACAGCAATGTGGCGGCCGCGCGCTCCGTCGCCGACGCCGCGAAGACCAATGCTGACAGCGCACTGGCAAAGGCCAACACGCTTTCGGGCCTCCTGAGCGAGACATCAGCCTCGGGGAACGTCCGTCTGGGCGCATCCAACAGCGGTACGGTCCTGGACGTGCGGAACAGTGCCAACGCCAACCGCAGGATCACGGGTGTTGCGGACGCGACGTTGTCCTCGGCGAGTACCGATGCGGTGACCGGTCGGCAGCTCAACACCACCAACAGCAACGTCAGCACTGCGATGAGCGATGCTAGTTCCGCCAAGACCGCAGCGAACACCGCGCTGACGCAGGTGGGGACGCTCAACGGACTGCTGAATCAGGTCAGTGCCAGCGGCAATGTTCGCGTGGGTGAGAAGAACAGTGGCTCCGTGCTGGATGTGCGCAATAGTGCAAATGCGAACCGGAAGCTGACCGGCGTGGCCGATGGCGTGGTCAGCGCCAGCAGCTACGAGGCCGTCAACGGCAGGCAGCTCAGTGCCACCAATGACAAGGTGACGACGGTGGAGGGTATCGCTAGGTCTGCGGGTGCAGATGCTGGTGTGGCAAAGACGGATGCAACCAAGGCGCTGGCCGAGACCGCGGCGCTGGGCGGGCTGGTGGCGCAGGTTTCCGCGTCCGGCGATGTGCGCCTGGGCGGGAAGAACAACGGTGCGACGTTGGACGTGCGCAACAGCGCCAATGCCAATCGGAAGATCAGTGGTGTAGCGGATGGGCTCTTGAGCGCCAGTAGTGATGAGGCTGTGTCTGGTAGGCAGCTGCATTCAACCAATTCACGCGTCTCAGATCTTGAGGATATCGCGCAGTTTGTGAGTATCGGCTCAGCGCCCTTCAGTGAACGCGCCGAAGCGGGTGTGGCAGGCGTTGCGTTGGGAAATTCAGCAAAGACGGGACTGGAGGGAGGTACTGCGGTAGGCACGTTTGCGGAGGCAATGGGGAAGAACTCCACCGCAATTGGTCGAGCGGCAACTGTCTCTGTGGATTCCGAGAATGGGTTCGCATTGGGAGTCGGTGCACAGGTCGGCGGAGACACTGGCGGTGCACGTGGAGGTGTGGCGATCGGTGCTGGCGCAAGCGTTGAAGGTGGAGCTCTCAACTCGCTAGCACTTGGAATGGGTTCCCAAGCTGATGAGGTTGGGGTTGCGTCATTCGGGAGTGTCGGCATCCAGCGCCGCCTTGTAAACATCGCCCGAGGCACCGCCGACCACAACGCCACCACTGTCTCTCAGCTCAAGGATTCCCTCGCCACCCTCGGCGGCGGCGCAGGCATGGATGCCAATGGCAACATCATCGCTCCGACCTACGCGGTGCAGGGCGGAACGCAGAGCAGCGTCGAGGACGCGCTGATGGCACTCGATGGCGCCGTCATCACCGCAGGCCGTCGCACGGACAAGGTGGAAGGCCAGCTGAGTTCAATCTTCCAGGAATCGCCCTCGACTCGTGCCGACGGCACGAACCAGATCGCGCTGAATGGCGTGAATGGCATGGTGCTGACCAACCTGGCTGACGGCCGAGTGGCGCCAGGAAGCCGTGATGCCGTAACGGGCAGCCAGTTGTACGCCGCAGAGCAGAAGATCTCGCAGAATCGGAATGATGTGGAGGCGATGCGCAAGGAGCGGGAGATGGGCGAGCAGGCCATGCGTGGATTGGATGCGAGCGGCCCGATCGATTTCGGCGGTGCGCGTTTGACTGGTGTAGCGGAGGCGACGCTGTCGGCTGATAGCTCGGATGTTGTGCGTGGCAGTCAGCTCTATGAGACCAACAGCCGTGTTTCGGAACTTGAGGATGTCGCGCAGTTCATGAGTATCGGGTCAGCCCCCTTCAGTGAACGCGCAGAAGCAGGTGCTGCGGGCGTTGCGTTGGGAAATTCAGCAAAGACGGGACTGGAGGGAGGAACTGCGGTAGGCACATTTGCGGAGGCCATGGGAAAGAACTCGACCGCAATTGGTAGAGCGGCGGCTGTCTCTGTGGATTCTGCGGATGGATTCGCAATGGGAGTCGGTGCGCAGGTCGGTGGAGGCGCGGGCGGTGCGAATGAAGGTGTCGCGATTGGTGCTGGCGCAAGAGTTGGAAGCGGGGCTCACGGGTCGCTGGCACTTGGAAGCAGCGCTCAGGCAAATGAAGCCGGAGTTGCATCGTTCGGAAACAGTGGCATGCAGCGTCGCCTCATAAACATCGCCAACGGCACCGCCAACCACAACGCCGCAACCGTCGGCCAGCTGCGCGGCGCGCTCTCCGCACTCGGCAGCGATGTCGATGCCAACGGCAACATCGTCGGCCCCAGCTTCAACGTGCAGGGCCAGTCCCAGTCCACCCTCAATGGCGCATTGGAAGCCCTCGACGGTGCAGTGGTCAGCACCACCTCGCGCGTGAACCAGGTCGAATCCCAGCTCCGCTCCGTGTTCCAGGAAACCCCCTCGGCACGCGCAGACGGTACCCAGCAGCTCACCCTGGCCGGTGCCAACGGCATGGTCATCTCCAACGTGGCCAACGGCTTGATCGCGGCCGGCAGCCGCGATGCCGTCAACGGTGGCCAGCTGCATTCGATGCAGCAGCAGCTCAATGGCCGCATGGATGGGCTGGAGCAGCGCATTGACGATCAGCCGCAGGCCCGCGCCATGGCCGCAGCGTCCACGCCTTCGCCATCCACCGAAGAGATCGCGCCGACGCCGGAAACCAGCGGCTCGCCGCAGATCGCCTCTACCGGTAAAGGTGACAAGCCGACGCCGCAGCCAAAGTCGAAGCAGGACGACACGCCCAAGCCGCAGGTCGACACCGCAGACCTGGAAAAGATGCTGGCCCGTGCCAACGAGTACACCGACGGTGCGATCAGCAACTTCGAGCGACGCCTGGACAAGATGGACAAGCGCTTCAACCGCATGGCGGCAATGAGCAGCGCGCAGAGTGCGATGGCGATGAACACCGCCGGCCTGGCCACCTACAACCGCCTGGGTGCGGGCGTGGGCTACAGCGAGGGCGAGTCGGCGATGGCGGTGGGTTACCAGCGTGTGCTGAACGAGAAGGGTTCGGCCACCTTCAGCCTCAATGGTGCGTTCACCAACAGCGGTGAGCGCAGCATGGGCGTCGGCGTGGGCATCGGCTGGTAAGCCATGCAGCCCCGGCGTAGTGCGCGTAATGAACCCCGCCGCGCCGGGGTCCTTGCCGAGGAGAAGGCAATGTACAGATGGGTAAGTGGAATCGTCAGCTATCGCACGTTCTATATCTGGCGGGCGCGCTATCGCTACTACACACGGAACCTGGATATGTGGACGCTGATGAGCGGGCTGTGCATCGCCGGTCTGCTGCTGGCGCTGTGGTACCTGTGGCAGATGCTGGGTGTGCCGCCGCCGCGCGTGCACCCGCAGGCAGCGGCGCTGCGCATCGACGGCGTCACCAGCGAGGCGATTCATCGCATCGTGCTGGTACGCCATGCTGGCAGCACGCCGGGTGCCCCGTTTACCACGCCGGAGGAGGTGCGGGCGAGCACGCTGCGCACGATGCGGGTACGCCAGGTGATGGACAGCGAAGTGGTGTGGCGGCTGAAAGCCGACATGCTGGCGGACATCGCCGACTACATCACCGCCACGGGCGGGTGCTTCCCTTATGACTGCCGTCGGGTCCTCGATCGATTGGACTACGTGCGCCAGGCGGGTGCTGAGAATGCGCAGATCAACGCGGCGCTGTCGACAATCCTGGAGGTGTCGCTGGATCAGATGCCGCCGTTGGAGGCAGACGAGCATGAGCGCGTGAAGAGTGGTTGGTCGGATGGGTTCAACGACATCTATTACCAGTCCTGGTTGCTGCGGGATCTGCAGGCCATGCACGCACAGATGATGCGGGAGTATCCGCAGCGAGCTCCTGCCCCGTGGTTGCCGCGGTTGTTCAGTGACCCGCTGCGCGATACTCGTTTTGTCTGGTAGCGGGAGCAAGATGGGCATCATCTGGCAAAGCAGGTAACACCGCTTTTGTAGAGTCGAGCTTGCTCGACTGCTCTCCGGGGTCCGCACCTACCCAAGGCAGGCACCGCTGCGCTACCGTCACCCGCCGATGTACGCGGTGATCTCCGCTTCGGCCAGCAGCTGCCGCAACTGCGCCACAGACGCGCGCCGCATCGGCTTTTCATCCACCGGCGACAGCGGGGCTTGGCGCAGGGCGTCGTACGGCAGCACGGCCAGGTCGAAGGTCAGCTCCTCGGCACTGAACACCCACACCGGTACATCCAGGCAGCGTTCGCGGTCCATGCGCAGGCGACGCGTCCGCGATTCGGCGGGAATGCCGTGCTCATCCAGGAAGCGGTGCACGGCTTCCGGGTCGTCGCTGTGCAGATGCAGCTGCACGGGGCTGTTGGCGTCGGCGGTGCCATCCAGCACTGGGCCAGCCAGGCGAGGGGCGAAGCCGTGCAGGAACTCCAGCGCACGCATGGCGGCCTCTCGGCGGCGCTGCAGCTCGTTGCCGTGTTGGGGCCCGGAGAACAGCCGCTGGTACTCGCGCAGGGCGTCTTCGATCTCGGTGTTGCGGGGCAGGGAGGCATCGTCGTGGATGCCGAGCCGGCTGGCGGCCTTCAACTTGGCCTGGTGGTAGTCGCGGATGCCGCCTTCGGCCATCAGGCGGGCGGCTTCGTGGGCGAGGCGGTGGCGCCGCTCGCGGGTCTGGCTGGCAGCATGCTGACGGGCGCGATGCATGCGATGACTCCCTGTTGCGACCTGGCTACAGACTAGCGCACGGATGTGACATCTGCGTGGGTATGGCGCGGAGATGCCAATCAATGGTTGGCACCCACCAACGCTTTGGTAGGTGCCGGGCTGTATCGGTGTGCCAACCAAGGTTGGCATCTACCGGAGCAGCGCGGGGCTGTGCCCGGCGGATGCATCGGTGCCAACCAAGGTTGGCACCCACCGACGCTTTGGTAGGTGCCGACCTTGGTCGGCACAGGACGCCAACCAAGGTTGGCGCCCACTGCACCCTTCCTCAGAAGATATCGAACGCGGCGGCGTCGGCCTGCGGCGTATTGAGGTTCAGGTCGTAGTCGGTCAGGCGGTCCATGTCTTCCACCTTTACCCACTCGGTCGCGCCGTTGAGGGTGGCCTGGACCATGCCGCTGGGCGGTTCGTTCTGCGCGATCGGGGTGTCCTTCAGCGCGGTGCGCATGTAGTCGATCCAGATCGGCAGGGCGGCCTTGCCACCGTATTCGCGGTAACCCAGCGAGCGGAAATCGTCGCGGCCCACCCACACAGTGGTCACGTACGGGCCGCCGAAGCCGGAGAACCAGGCGTCGCGGTGGTCGTTGGTGGAGCCGGTCTTGCCGCCCACGTCCTCGCGGCCGAGCACCTTGGCCTGGGCACCGGTACCGCGCTGGACCACGTCGCGCATCATCGACACCAGCTGGTAGGCGGTGCGGGCGTCGATCGCGCGCGGGGCGGTGCGGGCATCGGGGTTGACCGGCGCGGCCGGGGTTTCGGTCTTGGCTTCGGCCTTGGCCGCAGCGGCCGGGTCCACCTTCGGGGCCGGGGCGCCGAAGTTGAAGCCGTCCACCACCTGGTTCACCGGCTGGTCGCTGCTGCCGGCGCAGTCGCGGCAGGCCAGTGCCGGGTTTTCCTTGAACACCAGGTTGCCGTCGCGGTCATTGACCTGGTCGATCAGCCAGGTGTCCACGCGCGAGCCGCCATTGGCGAACACGGCGTAGCCACGGGCCACCGACAGCGGGGTCAGCGAGGCGGTACCCAGCGACATCGACAGGTTCGGCGGCAGTTCCGATTCGGCGAAGCCAAACTCGCTGATGTACTTGCGCGCATAGTCCACGCCCATGCCATCAAGCAGGCGCACCGAGACCAGGTTGCGCGACTGCACCAGTGCTTCACGCAGACGCATCGGGCCGCGGAAGCCGCCGCCGTCGTTCTGCGGGGCCCAGGTCTTGCCGCGGCGGTCGCGGAACACGACCGGGGCGTCGAGCACGATCGAGGCCGGGTTGTAGCCCTTGTCGAAGGCGGCCGCGTAGACGAACGGCTTGAAGCTCGAACCCGGCTGGCGACGGGCCTGGGTGGCGCGGTTGAACTTGTTGCCGGAGAAGCTGAAGCCACCGACCAGCGCCTTCAGTGCGCCGTTGTGGGCATCCAGCGAGACCAGCGCGGACTGGCCGCGCGGGATCTGGTCCAGCAGCCACTCACCTTCCTTGGCACCGGCACGCACGCGCACGATGTCGCCGCGCTGCACCAGCTTGCCCGGGGTCTTGTTGGTCCACTTGGCAGCGCCGGCCGGCAGCACGATCTCGCTGCGGTTGGCCAGCACCACCGTGGCGCTGCCATCGGCACCGGTGCTGGCGACGATGGCCGGCAGCAGGCCGGCCTGGCCGTACATGCCACGCAGGTGCTCGGCCAGGGCGGCAGCGTCTTCGCCGGCACCCACCTGCACCTGCTTCTCCACGCCGTGCCAGCCGTGGCGGTGGTCGTACAGCAGCAGGCCGTCGCGCACCGACTGGTTGGCCGCAGCCTGCAGGGTGGCATCGATGGTGGTGGTGACGTGGTAACCCTTGTTGACCACATCGCCGCCGAAGCGGGCGATCATTTCCTGGCGCACCAGCTCGGCCACGTAGGGGGCATCGACCTGCACCGGCGGCTCATGCGCGGTGGCGTGCATCGGCACGGCCTTGGCCGCGTCGGCCTCGGCCTGGCTGACGAACTTCAGGTCGGCCATGCGCTGCAGCACGTAGTTGTCGCGGCGCTGGCGGGCACGTTCCGGGTTGGAGATCGGGTTGCCCGAGGACGGGAACTTGGGGATGCCGGCCAGCGAGGCCATCTCGTCCAGGTCCAGCTCGTTCAGCTTCTTGCCGTAGTAGAACTCGGCAGCAGCAGCCACGCCGTAGGCGCGGTTGCCGAAGAAACTCTTGTTCAGGTACAGCTCGAAGATCTCGTCCTTGCTCAGCTCGGACTCGATCTTCCGCGCCAGCAGGATCTCGGCCAGCTTGCGGGTATAGCTGTACTCGGAGCTGAGGAAGAACTGGCGGGCCACCTGCTGGGTGATGGTGGAGCCACCCGGCACGCGCTTGTCGTTGGTGGTGGCCAGCAGCCACACCGCACGGCCGATGCCCATGTAGTCCACGCCGCCATGCTCGTAGAAGCGGGCATCCTCGGTGGCCAGGAACGCCTGCTTCAGGCGCTCGGGCACGTCCTTCATGGTGATCGGGGTACGCCGGGTCTCGCCGAACACGGCCATCAGCTTGCCGTCGGCAGCGTAGACGTACATCGGCTCCTGCATTTCCACGTCGCGCAGGGTCTGCACGTCGGGAAGCTTGGAGGACACGGCGTAGTACAGACCGCCCACAGCGGCCGCGCCGATCAGCGCCAGGACCAGGACAATCAGGAAGATCCAGCGCAGCCAGCGGCGGAGTCGAGTCATCGGGTTCAGATTCCGATTGCGAATTTCGTGGTCGCAGAGTATAGATTACGCAAGGTGGCGGCTGGGGTCGTCGCCGGGGAGCGCAAGGGGAACAGTCAGGGGCTGCATGGTGAATCCGTGAGGGACTTCACAGCAGGGCCGTTGCCATTTGCTAAGAATACGTTATTAATGCTCGGGCGCAGGTCTTGCGTCCAAGTGCCCGTCGGCAGGGGAGAAACCGTGGGGCTCATCCCAAAAAGTCAGTCGCCGCTTGTAGGCGTCGACATCAGTTCGACTGCGGTAAAGCTTTTGCAGCTGTCCCGCAGTGGCAACCGTTTTCGTGTGGAACATTACGCTGTGGAACCTCTTCCGCCGAATGCGGTGGTGGAGAAGAACATCGTGGAAGTGGAGGCCGTGGGTGAGGCCATCCGCCGTGCGATGAACCGCTCGGGGAGCAAGGCCAAGCTGGCTGCTGCCGCCGTCGCCGGTTCGGCGGTGATCACCAAGGTGATCCCGATGCCGGCCGAGCTCGACGAAAACGACATGGAAGCCCAGATCGAGCTGGAAGCGGTCAACTACATTCCGTACCCGATCGAGGAAGTGAACCTGGACTTCGAGGTGATCGGGGCGATCCCGAACAACCCGGAGATGGTCCAGGTGCTGCTGGCCGCGTCGCGTTCGGAAAACGTGGAACTGCGCCAGTCGGCCCTGGAACTGGGTGGCCTGCAGGCCAAGGTGATGGACGTGGAGGCCTTCGCGGTCGAGAACGCCTATGCCCTGGTCGCCAGCGAGCTGCCGGTGTCCATCGAGGGCGTGGTCGCGCTGGTCGATATCGGCGCCACCATGACCACCCTCAACGTCCTGCGCGGCGGCCGCAGCCTGTACAGCCGCGAACAGGTGTTCGGTGGCAAGCAGCTGACCGACGAGATCATGCGCCGTTACGGCCTGAGCTACGAGGAGGCCGGCCTGGCCAAGCGCCAGGGCGGGCTGCCGGAAAGCTACGAGATGGAAGTGCTGGAGCCGTTCAAGGAGGCCACGGTCCAGCAGATCAGCCGCCTGCTGCAGTTCTTCTATGCAGGCAGTGAGTTCAACCGCGTTGATCACATCGTGCTGGCCGGCGGCTGCGCCGTGCTGGGCGGGCTGCCGGAAATGGTCGAGGAGCAGCTGGGCGTGCCGACCGTGATCGCCAACCCGCTGGCACAGATGACCCTGGGGCCGAAGGTGAACGCGCATGCGCTGGCCCAGGATGCCCCCGCGCTGATGATCGCCACCGGTCTGGCGCTGAGGAGCTTCGACTGATGGCACGCATCAATCTATTGCCCTGGCGCGCCGAGCGGCGCAAGCAACGCCAGCGCGAGTTCTACGCAATGCTGGGCATGGCCGCGATCGGTGGCCTGCTGTTGTCGCTGGTGATCTGGTTCTACTACGACCGCCAGGTGAGCGGCCAGATGGACCGCAATGCCTATCTGGAAGCCGAGATCGAGAAGGTCAAGGAACAGAACAAGGAGATCGACCGCCTCGACGCGCAGAAGGAACGCCTGCTGGCCCGCAAGAAGGTGATCGAGGAGCTGCAGGCCAAGCGCTCGCAGATGGTGCACCTGTTCGATGCGTTGGTGCGCACGATTCCTGATGGCCTGGTGCTGACCGCGCTGAAGCAGGAAGGCGACGTGCTGACCCTGGAAGGCCGCACCCAGTCCAACGCCCGTGTTTCGGCGTACATGCGCAACCTGGAGACCTCCGGTTGGATGACCAACCCGGAACTGTCGATCATCGAAGCGCGTGATCCCGAGAAGGACAAGGACGGCAAGACCGGCCCGGTTGCGGACATCAAGGCGCTGCCCTACGTGTTCGTGGTCAAGGTGAAGCTGCCGGCACAGAGTGAGGAAGTGGCCGGTACGCCAGGCCTCAACGCGGATGGTTCGGTGGCAATGCCGGCCGCGCCCGCAGTGGCACCGCTTGCAGCTGGTCCAGACGCAGCGGCACCCGCTGCACCGGCCGCAGGCCAGCCCGCTGCTGCACCGGCTGCACCCGCACCTGCACCCGCCGCCGCTCCGGTCAACGCACCTGCGGCCACCCCGGCCACGCCGAACCAGCCGGCAGCTCCGGCTGCCAAGCCTGCGCCGAAGCCCGAGGGCAGCCGCCTGGCGCAGCCGCCGCAGGCCTTCAACGCCCCGCTGCAGGGGGATCGCGCATGAGCCAGAAAATCGATCTGAAGAACCTGGATTTCAACGACATCGGCAACTGGCCGCAGAAGGCCAAGATCGTCTTCTGCTCGCTGTTGGCGTTGGTGATCATGTTCGTGGCGTGGATGCTGCTGATCAGTGGCAAGCGCGAGGAACTGGCCGGCCTGGAATCGAAGGAAGTCGAGCTGCGTGCCGAGTTCACCAAGCAGCAGGAGCGCGCGGTGAACCTGGCGCCGCTGAAGCAGCAGCTGGCGCAGATGGAACAGGTACTGCAGCAGATGCTGCGGCAGCTGCCCAGCAAGACCGAAATGCCTGACCTGATCATCGACATCTCGCAGACTGCGTTGTCCAGCGGCCTGACCAACGAGCTGTTCGAGCCGGAGCAGGAGCAGGTCAAGGAGTTCTACGCCGAAAAGCCGATCAAGCTGCGCATGGTGGGCAGTTACCACCAGTTCGGTGCCTTCGTCAGTGGCGTGGCGTCGCTGCCGCGGGTGGTCATCCTGACCATGCACGACATCAACCTCAAGCCCAAGGACAAGACCAGCGGCAACGTCCGCAGCGGTGCGCTGGAGCTGTCCGGCACGGTCAAGACCTATCGCTACCTGGACGAGACCGAGGTACAGGCACAGCAGGCGGCTGACGCCGGCAAGGAGGACAAGAAGTGATCCGTTCCCTCTTTGCGCGTTGTGGGATGGCTGCCGTCGTGCTGATGCTGGCCGCGTGCGGCCGCGATGTGACCAGCACGCCGGGTGATGCGCCGAATCTTGAAAAGTGGGTGGAAGGCGAGCGTGCGCGACCGGCGCAGCCGCTGGAGCCGCTGCCGGTGATGCAGCAGTTCGAAACCTTCGAGTACTCCGCACAGGGTCTGCGCGACCCGTTCACCGATGCCTGGACCAATCCGCAGCAGGGGAATGGCGGATTGCGTCCGGATCCGAACCGGCGCAAGGAGCCGCTGGAAGGCTTCCCGCTGGACGCACTGGACATGGTCGGCACCATCGGCACCGGAGCCGCCACCGTGGCGCTGGTGATGGGGCCGGACAAGGTGACCTACCGGGTACGCCCGGGTGGGTACCTTGGGCAGAGCGACGGGCGGGTCACGGCGGTCTTCGAGGACCACGTGGAGCTGATCGAACTGGTGCCGGATGGCGCGGGTGGCTGGCTGGAACGGCCGGCAACGCTCTCGCTTGAAGATCAATGATCGTTTACTGGGGATAGCACGATGACCTTTCACCAAGCCAAGGGGCTGCGTCCCATCCGGCGCTCTACCTTGAACCGTGTCAGCGCGTTGGGAGTCGCGCTGATGCTGGCCTGCGCTCCGGCGCTGGCCGCCGCACCGGCGGAAAAGCCGGTGGGCGCCACTGTGGCATCGGCGGCAGCGCCGGCGGGCCTGTCGGTGGCCAAGATCGATTTCAAGCGCGGCGATGATGGCGCCGGGCGCTTGATCGTCCAGTTCGACGGCCAGGGCGCGGTCCCGGACCTGCGTACGCAGGGCAACAGCGTGGTGGTCGATGTCGGCAATGCCCGACTGCCGGCCAACCTGCAGAAGCCGATGAACGTCACCGACTTCGCCACGCCGGTGCAGCGCATCGACGCCAAGCCGTCCGGTGCCGGTACCCAGCTGGTGCTCAGCACCGGTGGCGCGGTGGAGTCGCTGGCTTACCAGAGCGGCAACGAGTACGTGGTGGAGATCAGCCCGCGGCAGGCTCCGGCCGCGGTCGGTGCCGTCACTGCCGGCAGCGTCACCCAGGCGGCCAAGGCTGTCGGCCAGCGCGGTTTCACCGGCAAGCCGGTGACCTTCAACTTCCAGGACGTGCCGGTGCGCACCGTGCTGCAGTTGATCGCCGAGGAGTCCAACCTCAACGTGGTCGCCTCCGATTCGGTACAGGGCAATGTGACTCTGCGCCTGGTCAACGTGCCGTGGGACCAGGCGCTGGACATCGTGCTGCGCGCCAAGGGCCTGGACAAGCGTCGCGATGGCAGCGTGATCTGGGTTGCTCCGCAGGCTGAGCTGGCCAAGTTCGAGCAGGAGAAGGAAGACGCGCGCATCGCCATCGAGAACCGCGAAGACCTGGTCACCGATTACGTCCAGATCAACTACCACAGCGCCACGCAGATCTTCAAAGCGCTGACCGAGGCCAAGGGCATCGGTGGCGGCAGCGGTGGCGGCAATGGCGGTGGTGGCGGCTCGTCGCAGGAAGACAGTGGTTTCCTGTCCTCGCGTGGCCGTATCGTGGCCGACGAGCGCACCAATACGCTGATGATCAGCGACATCCCGAAGAAGATCGCGCGCATGCGTGAGCTGATCGGTGTGATCGACCGCCCGGTCGACCAGGTGCTGATCGAAAGCCGCATCGTCATCGCGACCGACACCTTCGCCCGCGAGCTGGGTGCGAAGTTCGGCATCAGCGGCAGCCGCGACAATGTGTACTTCAGCGGCAGCCTCGCTGCCAACGAGGAAACCCGCAAGTCGCAGGTCGATACTGCACTGGCCAACGCCAAGGCGGTCCGTGAGTGGCAGGCCGGTGGCAGTGTCGGCCCGGCGCCGATTCCCAGTGGCCCGACCATCAAACGCGGCCTGAACTGGAACCTGCCGGTGGCTACGGCCAGCAATCCGGGCTCATTGGCGCTGTCGATCCTCAACGCAGGCTACCTGCTGGACGTGGAGCTGTCGGCCATGCAGGAAGAGTCGCGAGGTGAGGTGATCTCCAACCCGCGCGTGGTCACCACCAACCAGCGCGAGGCGATGATCAAGCAGGGCAAGGAAATCGGCTACGTCACCATCAGCGGCACCGGTGCTGCCGGTGGCGCCGGTTCCACCCCGAACGTGCAGTTCAAGGAAGTGGTGCTGGAACTGCGGGTGACCCCGACCATCACCAACGACAACCGCGTGTTCCTCAACATGCAGGTGAAGAAGGACGAAGTCGACCGCCTGATCGAACTGCAGGGCTACGGCACGGTGCCGTCGATCAACCGCCGCGAGGTCAACACCGCGGTGCTGGTCGAGGATGGGCAGACCGTGGTCATCGGTGGTGTGTACGAGTTCACCGACCGCAGCAGCATCAGCAAGGTGCCGTTCCTGGGTGACGTGCCGTTCCTGGGCAACCTGTTCAAGAAGCGTGGCCGCAACAAGGACAAGGCCGAGCTGCTGGTGTTCGTCACCCCGAAGGTGCTGCGCGTGGCCAAGCAGAACTGAGCCCGCGCCACCCGCGAAACGCAGAAGGGCCGCCATGCGCGGCCCTTCTGCGTTTCCGCCAGTAGATCCACGCCATGCGTGGATAGCCCAGTAGATCCACGCCATGCGTGGATAGCCCAGTAGATCCACGCCATGCGTGGATGGGCCGTTCAGCCGTTCTTGATGCCAATCGCAGAGCACCCTGCGATGATGTCGGGAACCCGTGCCGTCCCGCGCCGGTCAAAGGCCCCCATGAACCTGCCACCGCCGATGCCCGAATCCGCCACGCCGCCGCCCGCGCCGGCCGCCTCCCGCCTGCATGGCGCCTTCACCCAGCTGCGCGATGCCCTGTCGGCCGAGATCGTCGGCCAGGCGGCACTGGTCGAACGCCTGCTGATCGCGCTGCTGGCCGATGGCCACCTGCTGGTGGAAGGCGCTCCGGGCCTGGCCAAGACCACGGCGATCCGTGCGCTGGCCTCGCGCCTGGAGGCTGACTTCGCCCGCGTGCAGTTCACCCCGGACCTGCTGCCGGCCGACCTGACCGGCACCGAGATCTGGCGCCCGCAGGAAGGTCGCTTCGAATTCGTACCTGGCCCGATCTTCCACCCGATCCTGCTGGCCGACGAAATCAACCGCGCACCGGCCAAGGTGCAGTCGGCGCTGCTGGAAGCAATGGGCGAGCGCCAGGTCACCGTTGGTCGCCACACCTACGCGCTGCCGCCGCTGTTCCTGGTGATGGCCACGCAGAACCCGATCGAGCAGGAAGGCACCTTCCCGCTGCCCGAAGCGCAGCTGGACCGCTTCCTGATGCATGTGCGCATCAGTTACCCCGATCAGGCCGCCGAATCGGAGATCCTGCGCCTGGCCCGCGAGCGCGCCCGTGGCGCGTTGGGCGAAGCCGCGCCGGCACCGGAGAAGCTGCCGATGCAGGATGTGTTCGATGCCCGCCGCGAAGTGCTGGGCCTGCACATGGCGCCGGCGCTGGAACGCTACCTGATCGAACTGGTGCTGGCTTCGCGCGATCCGTCGCGCTATGACGCTGGTCTTGGCCGCCGCATTGCCTGGGGGGCAAGCCCGCGCGGTTCCATCGCGCTGGAACGCTGCGCGCGTGCGCGCGCCTGGTTGACCGGCCGAGATTTCGTCACCCCCGATGACGTGCGAGCGGTTGCCGCCGATGTACTGCGCCATCGCGTGCTGCCCAGCTACGAAGCTACTGCCGAAGGCTGGGATGGCGAACGCCTGGTGCAGGAGCTGCTGGCCCGGGTGCCGGCACCCTGAGCCTGCGCATGACCGACCCATCCCAGGAACCCGTCTCCAACGTCAGTGATGGCGATGGCCTGCGCCCGCAACTGTCCGAGCTGGTGGCGCTGCGCCGTCTTGCACAGCGACCGCCGCCGCCACGCCGTGGCCGTGCCGGCAACGCCGGGCAGGCGCCGTCGCCGCTGCGTGGGCGTGGCATGGAATATGCCGAATCACGCGAGTACGTGGCCGGGGACGATGCACGCCATATCGACTGGCGGGTGACCGCGCGGACCGGTCGTGCCCACACCAAACTGTTCCAGGCCGAGCGCGAGCGGGTCAGCCTGATCGTGGCCGATACCTCGCCGTCGCTGTACTTCGGCACCCGCGTGCGCTTCAAATCGGTGCAGGCCGCACGTGCGGGCGCCGTCGCCGCGTGGTCGGCGCAGCGTCGTGGCGATCGCATCGGCGCCCTGCGGGGCAGCGACCGTGAACCACCGATCGCACCGGCAGGAGGCCCGCGCGGCGTGCTGCGCGTACTGGATGCGCTCACCCGCTGGTATGCGCAGCCCCCGGCCGATGACCTTGGCCTGGAGCGCGCGCTGGACCATGCCGGTCGCGTCCTGCGCCCGGGTGCACGTGTGCTGGTGCTGGCCGATCCGCAGCAGGCCATCCGTATTCCGCCTGCGCGCTGGAGTGCGCTGGCCCAGCATCATGACCTCAGCCTGGTGCTGCTGGTCGATCCATTGGAACTGCAACCTCCGTCGGCCGCGCTGCAGTTCCAGACCCTGCAACAGCGCATCGGCCTCGACCTGCGCCGCAGCGAGGTGCAGGCCCATTGGCAGGCCCACTTCGTTGAACCGTTGCAGGAACTGCGACGCCAGCTGGGAGCGCGCCGCGTCGATGTGCAGGTGCTGTCCACCGATGCGCCCAGCGATGCCTGGCTGGCGCCATCCCCGACCGAGGTGCCGGCATGAGCGCCAACCTGCCGCTGCGCGATGTGCAGCTGCCGCCGGCGCCATCATGGTGGCCACCGGCGCCGGGCTATCTGATGATCGGCGGCGTGGTGCTGCTGTTGCTGGTGGCGATGGCCTTGCTGTGGTGGCAGCGCCGCCGACGCCGCCAACGCTGGTTGCAGCTGTTCGATCAGGAGCTGGCAACCACCGCCGATGCTGCTGCCGAACTGGCGGCGATCGCAGGACTGCTGCGTCGCGCTGCACGCCAGGCACAGCCCGGCAGTGAATCCCTGCGCGATGACGCCTGGTGGCAGCGCGTGGATCCGAAAGGCACGTTGCCCGCGGCACGTCGCAGTCTGCTGGCGGAAGGTGCCTATCGCCCGCGGGTGGACGCCAACGATGTGGCGGCGCTGCGCAGCTGGGCGCGCGAGCGCTATCTGGCCATGCTGCTGGAGCGGCGCCGATGAACCTGCTGGCAAGTTACTGGCCATGGCCGGACCTGCAGCTGGCCTGGCCGCTGGCCCTGCTGGCGCTGCCGTTGCCGTTGCTGATGCGCTGGTGGAAGCGTCGTGCCGATCCCGGCGCTGCGCTGCGCGTGCCCTATGCGGCGACGGAACTGGAAGCGCTGGCCGGCGGCGGCCGCGTTGATGTGTCGTGGCTGCGCACGCTGCTGTTGTGGCTGGGCTGGTGCGCGTTGTGCGTCGCACTCACGCGCCCGCAGCAGTTGGGCGAGGCCATCACCCCACCTCAGCAGGGCCGGCAGATGATGCTGGCGATGGACGTGTCCGGCAGCATGGGCGAGGGCGACATGGTGCTGGGCGGCCAGGCGGTGGATCGCCTCACTGCCGCGAAGGCGGTGCTGGCCGACTTCCTCGACCGCCGCGCCGGTGATCGCATCGGCCTGCTGATCTTCGGCGACCGCGCCTACACGCTTACGCCGCTTACTGCTGATCTGGCCAGCGTGCGCGACCAGCTGCGCGACAGCGTGGTCGGCCTGGCCGGGCGCGAGACGGCCATCGGTGATGCCATCGGCCTGGCAGTGAAACGCCTGCGCAGCCAACCCGAGGGACAGCGCGTGCTGATTCTGCTGACCGACGGCGTCAGCAATGCCGGCGTGCTGGAACCGCTGCGTGCGGCGGAAGTGGCCCGAGCCGAGGGTGTACGCATCCATACCGTTGCATTTGGTGGCGATGGCAGCATGCGCCTGTTCGGCATTCCCATTTCCGCCGATCAGGACCCGGTCGATGAGGCCACCTTGAAGAAGATTGCCAGCATGACCGGTGGCCAGTTCTTCCGCGCCCGCGATACCGCGCAGCTGGCCGGCATCTATGCCGAACTGGATCGGCTGGAGCCGATCGCGGCGAAGGGGCCGAGCCTGCGCCCGCGCGAAGAGCGCTATGCGTGGCCGTTGGGCCTGGCGTTGTTGCTGGGGGCATTGGCATGGGTGTGGCCGGAGCGCCGTCGATGATCGCGTTGGCTTCCCATCTTCCCGACTGGAATGCGCTGCACTTCCTGCGCCCGGAATGGCTGTGGGCCTTGCTGGCGTTGCCGCTGATCCTCGCGCTGGCGTTGTACCGGCAGCGCCGCAGCGATGTGTGGCGAACAGCGGTGGATGCCCACCTGTTGCCGCATCTGCTGGCTGCGGGCAAGCGCCGCCGTGCACGCCTGCCCTGGGCCGTGCTGCTGGGCTGGACGCTGGCTTCGCTGGCCATGGCCGGGCCGAGCTGGCGGCAGCAGGCACAACCGATGTTCCAGGCCAGCGCACCGCTGCTGGTCGTGCTGGATCTGTCCAGCCGGATCAATGCCACCGACCTGCCGCCGTCGCGCCTGCTGCAGGCACGGGCGAAAGTGGGCGAGCTGCTGCGTGCCCGCCAGGGCGGCCAGGTAGGCCTGGTGGTCTACGCAGAGGATGCCTACACGGTGGCGCCGCTGACCGACGACGGCAGCAATGTCGCGTTGTATCTGGACGCGCTGTCACCGGATGTGATGCCACGTGACGGCCAGCGTGCCGACCGCGGTATCGACTGGGCGACGCGGTTGATGCGCCAGATCGGGGCATTGCGGGGGCAGATCCTGCTGGTCAGCGATCAGGCCGATGGTGAAGCGGCACTGGCCGCAGCGCAGGCGCGCAGCCTCGGCCTGCAGGTGTCGGTACTGGGCCTGGGTACGCCCACTGGTGCGGCGTACCGGGATGGCCGTGGGCAGATCCGCCAGGCTGCGTTGGACGAAGGCAGCCTGCGTGCGGTGGCCACCGCAGGCGGTGGCCGCTATGCCCGCATCGCCGCCGATGACAGTGACCTGCGCGCACTGGGTGTACTTGATGCACGCGAAGGCACTTCGGCGCAGCGGCCCGGCGAGGGCAAGCAATGGCGTGATGAAGGGTTCTGGCTGGTGCCACCGGTGATGCTGCTGGCGCTGCTCGCCTTCCGTCGCCGCGCTGTACTGGCCGCCGTGCTGGCGGTGGGCCTGCTGCCGTGGATGGGGGATGTGCAGGCACAGGCACCTCCAGCGCCCGCTTCGCAGCCCGTGCAGGGCACGCTGTGGAAGCGTGCTGATCAATTGCAGCACCAGCGCTTGGCGGAAGGCGTACAGGCTTACCGCAACGGCGACTTTGCCAACGCACGCAAGCAATTCGAAGGCATCGACAGTGATGCAGGCTGGTACAACCTGGCCAACGCACTGGCACGCCAGGGCAACTACGACGAAGCCATTGCCGCCTACGACCGCGCGTTGGTGCTGCATCCCGGCATGGCCGATGCGGTCGCCAACCGTGCCGTGGTCGATGCCGCGCGCAAGCGCAAGCAATCGGGTGGCAAAGGCCAGGATCAGCAGAAGCCACCGCAGAACGGGCAGCAGAAGCAGCAGAACAATTCACAGGGCCAGCAGAACCCGCAGGGCCAGCAACCGCAGCAGGGCCAGAAGGATCCGGGGCAGGGCCAACCGCAGCCGGGCCAGCAGGGGCAGCCCAAGGCGGGTGACGACAACGCGCCGTCGACGCCTCAGCCCGGCGAGCGCGGGCGCGATGGACAGCAGGCGCCACCACAGGTGGAGGATGCCAAGGCGCAGGCCCAGGCTGATGAGCAGCAGCGCCAGCGCATGCAGCAGGCCATGCAGCAGGCACGTGAGGGCAAGGGCGAACAGGATGGCAAACCCGTGACAGGCAGCGACGGCACCACGCCGCGCCAGCGCGAGGAGCAACAAGCGGTGGAGGCCTGGATGCGGCGTGTACCGGATGATCCGGGGGCACTGCTGCGGGCCAAGTTCCAGCTGGAAAACGAACGCAGGAAGAGGGAAGGGCGATGACGCGGGCGATCAACATGCACGGGCGCTGGCCACTGCAGGTACTGGCGGCACTGCTGCTGTGGCTGCCGCTGCTGGCCTGGGCGCAGCCGCGCGCGTGGTTGGACCGCGACCGCATTGCGATGGGCGACACGGTCACCCTCAATGTCGAGAGCGATCAGGGCGCGCCAGACTTCACGCCGTTGCGTACCGACTTCGATCTCAGCGGGCAGACCAGCAGCCGTCAGGTGGAGTGGAGCAACGGCAGCATGCAGCAGCGCAATCTGTATGGCGTGGCACTCACGCCACGGCGTAGCGGTGCACTGGTGGTGCCGAGCCTGGAGGTGGGCAGCGTCCGTACCGCGCCGCTGACCCTGCAGGTGGATGCCGCTGCCGTGGCCGGCCCCGACAGCAATGCGGTGGCATTCATCGAGACCGTTGTCGATGACGAAACGCCGTACGTGCAGCAGAGCGTAGGCGTGGTGGTGCGCTTGTATTTCGCTTCGCAGCTGGCCTCCGGCGAACTGGTGCTGGATACCCCGGCCGGGGCGTCGCTGCAGCGCGTGGGCGACGATCGCACCGATGTGCGACAGGTCAATGGCCGCCGCTACAACGTGGTCGAGCGGCGCTTCCTGCTGATTCCGGAGCGCAGCGGCGCGTTGCGACTCGCCGGTGCGCGCTTCAACGGGCGCAGTGCGGGCGGCTTCTTCGATGACTTCTTTGGTGGCGGCGACGGCCGCATGAATGCCACCGGCGCGGACCGCACGTTGCAGGTGCAGGCACAGCCGGCACAGGCGCCGCAGCCATGGCTGCCGCTGCAGGGCCTGCAGCTGCGCTATACCAGTGCGCCGACCAGTGCCCGTACCGGCGAAGCGGCCAACGTGGTGGTCGAGGCGATTGCTGAAGGGGCGACCCGCGCGCAGTTCACCGACCTGCCGGTGCCGGATGTCGGCAGCGCTGCGCAGGTGTTCGCCGAACCCGCGCAGTACGAAGAAACCTTCAACGGCAGTACACCGCGGCTGAAGATCACCCGGCGCTATTCGATCGTGCCGCGCCAGCCGGGCGCGCTGGTGGTGCCAGGGCCGCGCCTGCCGTGGTGGGACGTACGCAATGGCAAGGCGCAGGAAGCGAAGTTGCCGGACCTGACGCTGGCCGTTGCGGCTGGCGCCGGCGCGGGTACTGCTTCGCCGGCACCGCTGCCGCCGATCGACACCGATGCCGCGCTGCCTGGCACCGACGGCCAGGACAGCCGTATCGCGGCCACCGATCCGCGCGCCAGCGGCCTGGCCGAGCGTCCGTGGCCATGGATGGCGGCGGCCATCGGCCTGGCACTGCTGTGGCTGTTGACCCTGTTGTGGGGCTGGCAGCGTGGCCGTCGCCCGCGTGCAGTGGCGCCTGTGGCTGGCAAGCCCTCTGTGCCGACTGTGGCGAGCGGACGTGCAGGCGTGGCCGAACTGCGCCGTGCGCTGGATGGCGAGGGATTCGACCAGGTGGAAGCACAACTGTGTGCGATGGCCGGTGTTGAACGCATCGAGCAGGTCATCACGCGGCTCGATGACCCGGCCCAGCGCCAGGTGCTGCAGGATCTGCAGCAGGCCCGATGGGGCGGGCAGGGTGATCTGGCGCCGCTGCGCACGCGCCTGCGCGAGGTCTTCCGTGACGGACCGCACTGGTCGGCGGCAGCGATGACCGCTGACACTGGTCTGGCGCCGCTGTATCCGCCGCGGCGAACCTGAACCGGCGCCGCTTGCGCGCTTTGTTAGAGTGCATTCATTTTTCGAGGAAACCCGCGCATGACAGCAGCTGCTGCCGACAAGAAGAAGTTGCCCCTGCATTGGAAGATGGGCATCGGCTTTGCGATCGGCCTGATCCTGGGACTGATCGTGCACGCCCTGGGCGGCAGCGTCGATGGTCTGCAGGCCGGTGCCAAGTGGGTAATGGACTACATCACCACCCCGGCGTCGGGCCTGTTCCTCAACCTGATCTTCATGCTGATCGTGCCGCTGATCTTCTCGGCGCTGATCATGGGCGTGTCGGAGATGGGCGACATCCGCGCCCTCGGCCGCATCGGCTGGAAGACCCTGGCGTATACCGTGCTGCTGTCCGGCATTGCCGTGGGCATCGGCCTGGTGCTGGTCAACCTGCTCAAGCCGGGCGCCGGCGTGGATCCGCAGGTCGCCGCGATGATGCTGTCGGAGAACGCCGAGCGCAGCAAGGAGATTGTCGCGGGCATCCATGGCACGCCGAAGGGCATGGACATGCTGCTGTCGATCGTGCCGAGCAACGTGCTGCAGGCTGCGTCTGACAACGGCGCGATCCTGTCGCTGATGTTCTTCGCGCTGATGTTCGGCATCGGCATGGTGCTGACCGACAACGAGAAGGTGGCCCCGCTGCGCCGTGCCATCGAAGGCGTGTTCGAAATCTCGATGACCCTGATCAACCTGGTCATCCGCCTGGCCCCATATGCGGTGGCCTGCTTCATGTTCAACCTGGCCGCGCTGTTCGGCTTCGAGCTGATCATCCGCCTCGGTGCCTACGTGGGCGTGGTGGTGCTGGCGCTCGGCCTGCACATGGTGGTGACCTACGGTACGGCCGTGTGGCTGTCCGGTCGCTCGCCGCTGTCGTTCTTCCGCGATACCCAGGAAGCGACGGTGATGGCGTTCTCCACCGCCTCCAGCAACGCCACCCTGCCGACCGCGCTGCGCGTGGCTGACCAGATGGGCCTGCCGCAGCGCGTGTCGCGCTTCGTGCTGACCGTGGGCGCCACCGCCAACCAGAACGGCACCGCGCTGTTCGAAGGCGTGACGGTGATCTTCCTGGCCCAGTTCTTTGGCGTGGACCTGAGCATCGGCCAGCAGATCATGGTGATGGCGGTCTGCATCCTCGGCGGCATCGGCACCGCAGGTGTGCCGTCGGGCTCGCTGCCGGTGGTGGCGATGATCTGCGCGATGGTGGGCGTGAACCCGCTGGGCATCGGCCTGATCCTGGGCGTGAACCACTTCCTGGACATGTGCCGTACCGCCCTGAACGTGACCGGCGACCTGGCCCTGACCACGCTGGTGGCCAAGGGTGAGTCGCACGATGGCCCGGCGCTGGGCCCGCAGCAGGACTGAGTCCGGATTCCCGCCCCCGGACTCCGGGGGCGGTAGTGCCGGCCGCTGGCCGGGTACTCTCCCCCGCGCCTTCGGCGCAGCCCCTGGAGTCCCAGGGACGGGTAGTGCCGGCCGCTGGCCGGCAACTTCATGATCTTCATTGAATTCTGCGCAACTGCCGGCCAGCGGCCGGCATTACCGGGCAAGGTGAACTGACCCCCCGCCCGGCGACTATGGGACAATAGGCCGCCCGCACGTCCGCGGCCGCCTCCCGATTCCGACAGAACCATGACGCAGCCTACCCGTCGCCAGTTGGCCAACGCCATCCGCTTCCTTGCCGCCGATGCGGTTGAAACCGCAAAGTCCGGCCACCCCGGCATGCCCATGGGCATGGCCGACATCGCCGAAGTCCTCTGGAACGACTACCTCCGCCATAACCCGAGCAATCCGCACTGGTTCAACCGCGACCGTTTCGTGCTGTCCAACGGCCACGGTTCGATGCTGCAGTACGCGCTGCTGCACCTGAGCGGTTACGACCTGCCGATCGAGCAGCTCAAGCTGTTCCGCCAGCTGGGCAGCCACACCGCCGGTCACCCGGAACGCCACGAGACCCCGGGCGTGGAAACCACCACCGGCCCGCTGGGCCAGGGTTTCGCCAATGCCGTGGGCTTCGCCCTGGCCGAGAAGCTGCTGGCACAGCGCTTCAACCGCCCGGAGCTGGAAGTGGTCGACCACCGCACCTGGGTGTTCATGGGCGATGGCTGCCTGATGGAAGGTGTGTCGCATGAAGCGGCGTCGCTGGCCGGTACCTGGGGCCTGCACAAGCTGGTCTGCTTCTGGGACAACAACCACATCTCCATCGACGGCAACGTCGAAGGCTGGTTCACCGACAACACCCCGGAGCGTTTCGAGGCCTATGGCTGGAACGTGGTCCGCGACGTCGATGGCCACGACCCGGAAAGCATCAAGGCCGGCATCGAAGCCGCGCTGTCGCAGAGCGACAAGCCGACCCTGATCTGCTGCCGCACCACCATTGGTTTTGGTTCGCCGAACAAGGCGGGCAAGGAATCCAGCCACGGCGCACCGCTGGGCAAGGACGAGCTGGAAGCCACCCGCAAGCAGCTGGGCTGGGAATACGGTCCGTTCGAGATCCCGCAGGCGATCTACGACGGCTGGCGCGCCAATGGCGCCGGCACGCTGCGCCAGGCCGAGTGGGAACAGCTGTTCGACAAGTACGCCAGCCAGTACCCGGGCGAAGCCGCCGAACTGACCCGCCGCTCGCACGGCGAACTGCCGGCCGACTTCGTTGCCAAGGCCGATGCCTACATCGCCCAGGTGACCGCTGAAGGCCCGACGATTGCCTCGCGCAAGGCCTCGCAGCTGGCCATCGAAGCCTATGCCCCGCTGCTGCCGGAAATCGTCGGCGGCTCGGCCGACCTGGCGCACTCCAACCTGACCCTGTGGAAGGGCAGCAAGTCGGTCGCCAGCGACGACGCCAACGCCAACTACGTGTACTACGGCGTGCGCGAGTTCGGCATGACCGCCATCGCCAACGGCCTGGCTCTGCACGGTGGCTTCATTCCGTTCGACGCCACCTTCCTGGTGTTCAGCGACTACGCCCGCAACGGCGTGCGCATGAGCGCGCTGATCCCGGCCCACGCCATCCACGTCTACACCCACGACTCGATCGGCCTGGGCGAAGACGGCCCGACCCACCAGCCGGTGGAGCACCTGGCCTCGCTGCGCTACATCCCGAACAACGACGTGTGGCGTCCGTGTGATGCGGTCGAGTCGGCGGTGAGCTGGAAGGCTGCAATCACCCGCCAGGATGGTCCGAGCTGCCTGGTGTTCAGCCGCCAGAACCTGCCGCACCAGCCGCGCAACGCCGAGCAGATCGGCCAGATCGAGCGGGGTGGTTACGTGCTGGCCGATGCGGCTGGTACCCCGGACGTGATCCTGATCGCCACCGGTTCGGAAGTCTCGCTGGCCACCGAAGCCAAGGCCCAGCTGGACGCGGCCGGCCTCAAGACCCGCGTGGTCTCGATGCCGTCCACCGACGTGTTCCTGCGCCAGGATGCGGCCTACCGTGAATCGGTGCTGCCGAACGCCGTGCGCAAGCGCGTGGCCGTGGAAGCCGGCGTCACCGGTTTCTGGCGCCAGTTCGTCGGCCTGGACGGTGCGGTGATCGGTATCGACACCTTCGGTGCCTCGGCCCCGGCCGACCAGCTGTACAAGCACTTCGGCATCACCACCGCCCACGTGGTGGAAGCCGCCAAGTCGCTGTAAGCAGCTTCGCGACGTAAAGAAGGAAGGGCCGGCGCACGCCGGCCTTTTCTTTGCCGCAGGAAAAAGGGGACGGAGGGGATTAAGTCGTTTGTGCACATGCGACCTAATCCCCTCCGTCCCCTTTTTCCTTTGTCCGGCACGCTCCGCCCGGCGGTGCGGCTGTCGCGTTGGCCTCTTCATCTGACCTGCGATGTCTGCGAAAAGGAGGGCTGCCGAGGCTCCCTCAGAAGTAGGCATGGACAGCAAAAGCGGCGCGAAAACCCATGGCGTATTTGCGATGTGTAAGGTGTTGCCTTACACTGGTGGCGCATGATCGTCAGCTTCAGGCACAAGGGCCTGAAAGCGCTCTATGAGCGGGGCGACATTTCGGGAGTCCGTGCTGATCATGTGGCTCGGTTGCGACGTCTACTTCTGCAGCTGGATCAGGCCCGGCTGCCTGGAGACATGGGGCTGCCCGGAAATCGCCTGCACCCTCTGCGGGGAAGCTATAGCGGCTACTGGGCTGTAAGTGTCTCGGCGAGTTGGCGATTGGTGTTCCGCTTTCGTGGGCTTGACGTCGAACTGGTCGATTACCTTGATTACCATTAGGAGTCTGCTCGATGCCGTTGCATGATCCGCCGCATCCCGGGGAATCGCTGCGCGAAGACATCCTACCGGCGATCAGCATGTCGATCAGTGCGCTGGCGCAGCATCTTGGCTATTCGCGCGGACAGCTGTCGACCATCATCAACGGGCACGCCGGCATCTCTGCTGAACTCGCGTACCGTCTTGAACTTGCAGGTCTGGGCAATGCCCGCATGTGGCTGGCGATGCAGGCGGCATATGACCTGTGGCAGGTCGAGCATCGAGCACATCCACCGATTGCCCGCCTGTATCTTGAGGATGCAGTAAGGATAGAGCGGTAGATCCACGCCATGCGTGGATGAGAAAAAGGGGACGGAGGGAATTAAGTCGTTTGTGCACATGCGACTTAATCCCCTCCGTCCCCTTTTCTCAGGCGGTACGCGCCAGTGCCAGCCGCAGCAGGCGTGCGTCCAGGCGTTCGGCGAAATCCTTCGGTGCCTGCAGGCCCATGCGTTGCAGGTACACGGCATCGCCGTCGCCAGCGGGTTGGCGCAGCGCCGCCCAGACCGTACGCAGCTTGTCGCCGCGGGTCTGCGTGTTGGCCTTCAGCCAGCCCAGCGCCTTCACCAGCACCTGCTCGATCTCGTTGAAGTCGCTGCCCAGCGGATAGTCCGGCAGGCTGCCGTCGGCGCGGAACGGTGCCAGCGCCGCCGCCAGCGCCTGTGGCGTGTTGCGCTGCTGGCGCTCCGGATCTGGTTGCGCGGCTGCCAGCAGCTTGCGCGAGGCCTGTGCCTGCTGCAGCAGGCCGCTCTGGAACGGGGCTTCGGTGATTGCGGTCATCGCATGCACGCAGTCCTCGTCGGTCAGTCCACGCAGGTCGGCGATGCCGTACTCGTTGAGGTAGATGTCGCGCAGGTGACGCGGGATGGTGGTGTGGCCGTAGTTCCAGCGAACGTTGGATTCGCGCTGGCCCTTGTCATCGCGCGCGGCGCGGAACATCAGCACGCTGCGCGCTTCCGGCAGGGCATGTGCCATCGCCACGAAGTTGTACTGGCCGCCCACGCCGGACACCACGCGTCCGTCGTCCAGCGCATCCGAGACTGCCGCGCCCAGCGCGGTGGCCATCATGCAGGAGTTGAAGAAGCGCGCGTGCCGGCGCTGCAGGCGTTCCAGCGTTTCGTTGCCGCCGTACAGCTGGTTGATCTCGCTGATGCGGCGCATGCCAATTGCACGGCACTCGTCTTCCGGCAGCGTGCGCAGCCATTCGTAGAACTCCGGCGAACCCAGGTAGAACGCGCCGTGCAGGTACTCACCTTCGGCAGCCAGGGTGGCGTGGTCGATGGACAGCGTGCTGCCGTTCTCGATGCGCTGCATCAGCGCCAGGTCGTCATGCACCTTGCGCTTGATCACCCCGGTCTGCACCAGCCGGCGGAAGCCTTCGTTGAGCATCTCGCTGCAGCCATACAGTCCCACCTCGAACGGCTCCACGCCGCCGATCTCCTGCACCAGCGGGTGGCTGGCCAGCTGCGGATCCAGTGCATGCAGCACGCGGCGGTAGCGCGCGTTGTCGGTGTGGCGCAGCACCAGTGCATGGCTGAGCGCGTCGGCCAGCGTGCCGATGCCGATCTGCAGCGTGCCGCCATCGCGCACCAGCGTGCTGGCATACAGGCCGATGGCGTAGTCGGCATCGCCGACCGGCTGCCGCGGCAGCCCGAACAGCGCCGGATACGGCGGCGGCGGGGTGATCACCAGATCGAAGAACGACACATCGACCGTGGCCGAGCCCCCCATGTAAGGCAGCTGCGGATCGATCTCGGCGATCAGCAACGGGCGCGGCAGCCCGCGAGCGGTCATCGCATCCAGCGTGTCCTGGGTGATGTCGTTGTTGCACGACAGCGAAAGCCGGCGATCGTTCGGTCGCATCGCCACCTTCTGCACGATCACCTGCGGCGCGCGCTGCGCGACTGCATCGGCGGCGTGGGTGTAGTTCAGGCTGGTATAGCTGGATTGCGCCTGGCGCGAACCGAGCAGGGCGCCGGACTGCATGTAGAACTCTTCCACCTGCACGTGCGCCGGCAGCGCGTCGCGCGCGATTGCATCGGCATAGGCCAGGCGCGGGAAATCGTCGCCGAAATGGCGCTGCGCGAACGGCGCCATGAAGCGTGCTTCCAGCCCGTTGCCGCGTGCCTTCGGCGGGTTCAGCGACAGCGCGGTATACAGCTGCAGCGGTCGCGAAGGGTCGTGCTCGACGCGTGCGTAAAGGGCATTGAGCAACCGATGTGGCTTGCCCAGTGCCAGCGGTGCCCCGATCCGCAGCGGCCCGTCCACGCGCGCAAACAACCAGTCGACAGCGGCGTCCAGGTCGGTGAGGTGTTCGGTCATGCGCGGCGGTCCTGCGTGTGGGGGAGTGCTGGCATTACAGCATGTCGGGCTTGAACCGCCGTCGACGCGAGACTTCCGCGCCGGACACCATGAACTGCCCATCGCCCCGGTAATGCACCGTGCGCGGCAGTTTCGGCCGTGGTGCCACGTGGGCGCGCACGATTTCCCAGATGAACAGGTTGCTCGATTGCACCCGGCTGTCGTCGTAAAGACGGCATTCGAAGCACGAATGGCACTGCCCAACCAGCGGCGCGCCGACCTCGCGCGCGGGCAGCGCATCGAGCTCGAAACGGGCGAACTTGTCGACCTCGCGGCCGCTGCAGTTGCCGATGTCCACCACGGTATCGAGCAGCTCCACGCCGGGTACGTTGATCACGCACTCGCCGCTGCCACGGGCCAGCGCATGGCTGTGATTCGCGTCCCACAGGTAGGTGGCGACCAATGACGGTGAGAAGCCCATCACCATGTGCCAGCCCATCGTCATCAGGTTGCGCTGGCCGCGCCAGGCCGTGCTGACCAGCACGATCGGGCCGGGTTCGAGGAAGCGGCGGGCCTGCTCGATCGGGAAATCCTTCTTGGGCAGCGCTTTCATCCGGGGCCTAGGGCGGGAGGAATCGATGCTGGCGCAGTCGGGATGAACCTGGAGTCGAGGGCTTGACAGGCGATTCGATTACGCGCGTAATCGGGCCGTCGATTACGGATGTAAACCATGACCCCGATCAGCGAAGCCGAAGCCGTTGTGATGGAGGTGCTGTGGCAGCAGGCACCGCGTAGCGCCGATGAAGTGGTCGCCGCGCTGGCCCACCGTGACTGGGCCGAACCGACCATCAAGACCCTGCTCAATCGTCTGCTGACCAAGGGCGCGATCGCCGCCGAGCGCGATGGCCGACGCTACCTGTACCGGCCGCTGCTGCAGCGCCAGGCATGGGTGGAGGCGCAGAGCCAGGACTTCATCGGGCGTGTCTTTGAAGGGCGCGTGGCGCCGCTGGTCGCGCACTTCAGCGAGCGCGGCCAGTTGAGCGCGCAGGATATCGCCGAACTGAAGAAGCTGATCCAGGAGCTGGATCATGACTGAGCTGCTCGACGGACTGTTGCAGGCCAGCGTGTGGCTGGCGGTGGGCGTGGTCCTGCTGGCGGCACTGCGACCGTTGCTGGTGCGGATGGGCGGCGCTGGGCTGGCCTACCGCAGCTGGTGGCTGCTGCCGATGCTGCTGGTGGCACTGATGTTGCCGTTGCCGCAGGTTGCGTTGTTGCAGCAGGTACCCACGCTGCCGCTGAAAGTGATGCCCGGTGCCATCGATGCCCTGAACGGACCGTCGTTGCCATGGGCCGGGCTGTTGCTGGCACTGTGGGTACTGGGCACGGCCCTCTGCCTGCTGCGCGACCTGCGCGCGCAGCGTCGTTTCGAGCGGCGGATGGGCTCACTGACGCCGCGCACCGATGGCAGCTGGCAGGCCAGCGGCGACCCAGGTCTGCCAGCACTGGTTGGCCTGTGGCGGCCGCGCATCGTGGTTGGCCCGGAGTTCGATCAGCAGTTCAGCGCGCAGGAACAGGGCCTGATCCTGCAGCACGAGCGCAGCCACCGTCGCAATGGCGATCACTGGGCCAACGGCGCGTTGCTGCTGGCGCGCGCGGTGTTCTGGTTTCACCCGCTGCTGCCATGGGCTGCACGCCGCTTCCTGCGCGACCAGGAGCTGGCCTGTGATGCCCGCACCATCGCCCCGCAGCCTGCGCTGCGCGGCCTCTACGCCAGCACGCTGCTGAAGGCGCAGCTGGTTCACCCGGTTGCGCCCGCGGTCTGCCATTGGCGCAGCCAACCCGTGTTGAAGGAGCGTATCGCCATGTTGAAGCAGTCGAAGCGGAAGGCATTGCCGTGGGTGTCGGGGCAGGTGCTGGTGGTCGGATTGTGCGTGGGAATGGGCGCGGTGGCGTGGGCCAGTCAGGGCGGTGCAGCCGCAGACGGCCAGGCAGAGGCCGCCATGGATCGGGAGATAGAGGTCGACAAGATGCCGCCGCCGTCCTATCCGAAGTCCGCCATCGAACAGCGCCAGGTGGGCGTGGTGAACCTACGCGTGGAAGTGGATGCCAAGGGCCATCCGACTGACGTCCAGGTGCTCAGTGCTACGAATCCGGGTGTGTTCGATGCGGTGTCGATCGCCGCCGCGCGGAGCTGGACCTATCGTCCGGCGATGAAGAACGGAAAGCCGGTTGCAGGGGCTGTGAAGATTCCGATCACCTATGCCATGGACAACACCGAGGACTCCCAGTGAAGTCCGCGCCGCTGCTAATGATGGCGGCGCTGTTGGCAGGGTGCGCGACCCAGGACCGCCTGACCACCGTGGATACCCGCAGCGAGAATGTCGGCCATCAGCGCCTGCAGCCGCAGGCGGGTGGCGGCAGTGGGCAGCTGCAGACCTATTCGCTGGGCGCGAGCGAGGGCTACCGGATGCCGCAGTTGTACGCGGCACCGGACCCGGAAGTGGGCGATCGTGACCCGCGCGCGGAACTGGCGCCGACCACCATCTGCCTGCAGGTGGTGGTTGATGCCAACGGCATCGTCGAGCGCAGCCTGCCATTGACCGATCGCCAGGAATGCGCCGCAGGGGCTGCACGCGAGAATGCGCCCCTGCTGCAGGCTGCGCAGGAAGCCGTGGCGATGTGGAAGTACTCGTCCGCAGCGGTCTGCCACTTCGCGGCTGGCAAGGTGCCTGCCGACCGCGGCGACTGTCGCGGCGCCGAGCGCGTCGAGCCGGTGGCCGTCACCCTGCAATACGCCTTTACCTTCGAGATCGTGAAGGGACAGCACGTGGTGCGCATGCAGGGAAAATGATCGCTTGCGATGACCGGGGTAACGCCGGGCCATGCCCGGCGAGCGCAGCGGCGTGGATCAGGCGCCGCCCTGGATGTTGGCCTTCACCGCGGGCTGCATCAGCTTGGGTTCTTCCAGCGTCGCATCGCGGGCCTGGCGCACGCTGACGAACTCTGCCTCGGCCACGCCGTCGTGCACGTGGATGTTGTGCGCTCGCTGTTCGCCGATGGTGGTTTCGTTGGCGAATGCACGACCACCCGGACCGTAGTCGTGGCAGACGAATACGCGCGTCGCATCGGGCAGGGCCAGCAGGCGCTGGATTGAACGGTACAACTGCGCGGCATCGCCACCCGGGAAATCGCAGCGGGCAGTGCCGCCGTCGGGCATGAACAGCGAGTCACCGGTGAACAGTGCATCGTCGATCAGGTAGGCGATGCTGTCGCTGGTATGGCCGGGCACGGCGATCACCTGGCAGCGCTGTTCGCCCAGAGCGAAGATTTCGCCATCGCTGAACAGGTGGTCGAAGATTTCATCGGCCGCAGGAAGCTGCAGGCCGTAGCGCGGCGCGAACGTGGCCTGCACCGCGCGGATGCCTTCGCCGATGGCCAGCGTGGCCTGCGGGAAGCGCTCCTTCAGGCGGCGCCCGGCCGATACATGGTCGGCGTGGGCGTGGGTTTCCAGCAGCCAGCGCAGCTGCAGGCCCTGTTGTTCGATGGCCTGCAACGCGGCATGCAGCGGCGCTTCACTGCTGGCGTCGGTATCCGGGTCGTAGTCCAGGACCGGGTCGATCAGCGCCGCCTCGCCGCTGGCCGGATCGCTGACCAGATAGCTGAAGGTGTTGCTGTCACGGTGGAAGAACGACTGCACCTGGACCGACATCGGAACTCTCCTCAGCGCGTGCCGAGCACGCGGTTCAGCAACTGCGCCAGGTTCTCACCGGCCAGTCGCAGCTGCGCTTCGGCCAGCGGCCGGTAGCGCTCGGTGTATTCGTCACCGATTTTACGCGTGGCCGGATAAACGCCAGCTTGCATGGAAATGCGGCAGCTGGCCTCGGCCCACGTCTGCGGGTCGCGCTGCGGGTTGGACTGGCGCGCCAGCTTCGGCGCGCGCTGGCTCTGCAGCAGCGGCAGGTAGCCCGCGTCGTCCAGCTTGCGGGTGTTGAGCATGCCGCTGTCCCACAGCGAGTGCAGGTTGGTACCGCGGTTGCCGAACTGCAGCTGGAAATCGTTGCCGCCCTTGTCGTGGGCGTAACCGGCGTGCATCGGCTGGTGGATGTCGCCGACCAGGTGCACGACGAACTTCAGCGCCTGCAGGCGCTCGCCGTCGGTCAGGCTGCGATCGCCGAGGATGGCGCTCTGTGCCTTCAGGGCCTCGACGATGCAGTTGCCGTTCCTGCAGTGCTTCGGTGCTTCGTAGTGGCAGTTGTCTTCGGCGATGTTGACGTAGTGCCAGCCGGCCGAGCGACGGCCCAGGCCCGGGTCCTTGGCGCGCAACTGGTCGGCCCAGGGCGCGATGCTGGCCAGCGTGGCGTCCGGTTCGGTGGCCAGCAGGCGGTCCACTTCGGCACGGGCGGTGGGGTTGAGGCGGGCGTCGGCAACTTCGGCGACAAGGCGGTGGCCTTGCGCGCCCCAGGCATGGGCGGGGGCGGAGGCGGACAGCAGGGCCGGCGCCAGGGCGGCGGCGAGGAACAGGGAGTGCAGGGCTTTCATGTGCACATTCTAGCGGGGTAGGTGGATTGAAGAGCGGCGCGTTCCTGTTCCGAAGTGGGAGCACAGCGGGAGGGGTTTACGGCGTGTCCCGGCTCCGCTCCCCGCCTTGCCCCAGCTCCGGAACCGCTTCAGTCCCAGGCACAAAAAAGCCCCGGCAATCACCGGGGCAACATGCTGCGAGGGTTTTGCGTGTAGCGGGGGAGCGGGGGCGAAGCCCCCGCGCTCAACACACCGCTTTAGAACTTGAAAACGTACGATGCGCCGTAGACCAGCGGATCGATGTTGACCGTGCCGATCTTCTCGCCGTTCAACTTCACCTTGCTGTCGATGTCGATCCAGCGCATGTCCACGCGCAGCGCGCCCTTCTCGCCGATCGCGAAGTCCACGCCCGCATGCGCGGCCAGGCCCCACGAATCCTGCAGCTTCAGGCGGCTGTCCTTCAGCGCACCGGTGGTGTCTTCGCTGAAGAAGGTCGTGTAGTTCACGCCCGCACCGATGAACGGCGACACCTTGCCCTTGCTGTTGAAGTGGTACTGCACGGTCACCACCGGCGGCAGCTGCTTGGTGCTGCCCACGCGGCCCAGGCCATTGATGTTGATGTCGTGCTTGAACGGAAGCGCGGCCAGCACTTCGATGCCCAGGTTGTCGGCGATGAAGTACTCACCAGTGATGGTCGGCTTGACGTCGTTGTCGACGTCGACCTTCAGGGTGTGGTTTGCCAGCCAGCCATTGTTCGACTTCGGGGCCACCTGGTGCACGCCGGCGGAAATGGTCCAGTCGCCCTTGGACTGGGCCATGGCCGGGGCCGCGGCGAGCGACAGGGCGGCGGCCAGGCTGGCCACGATCAGGGGGGAGGTCTTGCGCATGGGGGTGATCTCGTTGCTGGGTGGATGCGGCCAGTCTCGGCCTCACATCGCGCTAACGCTTTGATCCGGATCAAATCCTGTCCGCCGGCCTGCTGCCCGCCGGGGCTGGCCCGCGGTGGCCAGCCCCGGTTTGCTAGACTTGTGGGCCCTATCCATCCCGCCGCACCCGTCGCGGCCGCAGGAGCTTGAGAACATGGCAATCAAGGTTGGTATCAACGGTTTCGGTCGCATCGGGCGTAACGTCCTGCGCTCGGCGGTGCTGAACTTCGGCGACGACATCGAAATCGTGGCCATCAACGATCTGCTCGAGCCGGACTATCTGGCGTACATGCTCAAGTACGACTCCGTGCACGGCCGCTTCAAGGCTGACGTGGCGGTGCAGGGCAACGACCTGCTGGTCAACGGCAAGAAGATCCGCCTGACCCAGGAACGCGACCCGGCCAACCTGAAGTGGAACGAAGTGGACGTGGACGTGGTGATCGAGTCCACCGGCCTGTTCCTGACCAAGGAAACCGCGCAGAAGCACATCGATGCCGGCGCCAGGAAGGTCATCATGTCGGCCCCGTCGAAGGACGACACGCCGATGTTCGTGTACGGCGTGAACGACAAGACCTACGCCGGCCAGGCGATCGTCTCCAACGCTTCGTGCACCACCAACTGCCTGGCCCCGCTGGCCAAGGTCATCAATGACAAGTGGGGCATCAAGCGTGGCCTGATGACCACCGTGCATGCGGCGACCGCCACCCAGAAGACCGTCGATGGCCCGTCCAACAAGGACTGGCGTGGTGGCCGCGGCATCCTGGAGAACATCATTCCGTCGTCCACCGGTGCGGCCAAGGCCGTCGGCGTGGTCATCCCGGAACTGAACAAGAAGCTGACCGGTATGAGCTTCCGTGTCCCGACCTCGGACGTGTCGGTGGTCGACCTGACCGTCGAGCTGGAAAAGGAAGCCACCTACGCCGAGATCTGCGCGGAAGTGAAGGCACAGAGCGAAGGCCCGCTGAAGGGCATCCTCGGCTACACCGAAGACAAGGTCGTGGCCACCGATTTCCGCGGCGAGACCTGCACCTCGGTGTTCGACGCCGAAGCCGGTATCGCCCTGGATAGCACCTTCGTCAAGCTGGTCACCTGGTACGACAACGAGTGGGGCTACTCGAACAAGTGCCTGGAAATGGCCAAGGTCGTCGCCGCCAAGTAAGGCTGGCCAAGATCGCACGCGGACCCCGGCCTGACCGGGGTTCGTCGTTTATGGGGCCAGCCCTGTCGTAGCATGGGGCGGTCGACCGCTGCCGCTGGGGCGCGGGATTGCAATGGAAGCATGCAATGGAAGCATTGATAGCCCTGGTGGTACTGGTCCTGTTGGCCATCCCGCTGCTGCTGGTGGTGGCGCTGGTGATGATTGCCGGCCTGCGCCGCCGCGTGGCCGCGCTGGAAGGTGCCCTGTCCGCCGCGCCGGCCGCCCGGCCGGTTGCAGCCGAGCCTGCGCCAGAACGGGCTGCGCCCATGCCTGCGGCCGGCGCCGATCCGCCGTTCCTGCGGCCGGTGGCGGCTGCCGCACCGCCTCCCCCCCAGCCAACGCCGCCGCCGGTGCGCGAAGCGGTGCCTGTGGCAGCGGAGGCGCCGCGCCCGGTCGCACCACCGCCGGTGCCACACGCGCCGGTACAGCCGCCGCTGCCTTCCGAACCGGCACTGCCCAACTTCATCGAGCGTGGCCTCGGAGCGGTCAAGCGCTGGTTCACCGAGGGCAACGTGCCGGTCAAGATCGGCATGCTGGTGCTGCTGGCCGGTGTTGCCGCGCTGCTGAAGTACGTCAGTGACCAGGGCTGGCTGGTGCTGCCGATCGAGCTGCGCCTGGCCGGTGTCACCGTGGGTGCGCTGGGCCTGTTGGCGTTCGGCTGGCATCAGCGCGAGCGCCGGCGCCTGTTCGCACTGGCGCTGCAGGGTGGTGCCATCGGCGTGCTGCTGCTGACCATCTTCGCCGCGTTCAAGCGGTTCGAGCTGCTCAACCCCGGATTTGCCTTTGCCAGTTCGATCGCGCTGGTGGCCGGGTTGTGCGTGCTGGCGGTGGTGCAGAACTCGCGCACGCTGGCGGTGCTGGGCATCCTCGCCGGCTTCATGGCACCGCTGTGGCTGTCCACCGGCAGTGGCAACCACGTGGGGCTGTTCAGCTACTACGCGGTGCTCAACGCTGGCATCTTCGCCATCGCCTGGTTCCGTCCATGGCGTGCGCTGAACCTGCTCGGTTTCGCCTTTACCTTCGGCATCGGCACGTTCTGGGGCGTGCTGCAGTACGCGCCGGACAAGTTCAGCAGCACCGAGCCGTTCCTGCTGCTGTTCTTCGCCTTCTACCTGTTGATCCCGCTGCTGTACGCGCGCCGGCAGCCCGCCGGACGGCGTGACCTGGTCGACGGCAGCCTGGTGTTCGGTACGCCCTTGGTTGCCTTCTCGATGCAGGCCGGCATGCTGCACGAGCAGCCGATGACGCTGGCGCTGTGCGCACTGGGCCTGGCGGCGATCTACGCCGTACTGGCGCGGGCACTGATCGCGCGCGCGTCGTACACCGTGCTGGCACAGTCGCATGCGGTGCTGGCGGTGGGCTTCGCCACGCTGGCAGTGCCACTGGCATTGTCTGCGCGTGCCACCGGCGCGGTGTTCGCGCTGGAAGGTGCGGGCCTGGCCTGGCTGGGCCTGCGCCAGAAACGCTGGCTGCCGCAGGTGTCCGGTGCGTTGCTGCAGATCGGTGCTGCGTTCGCCTTTGTGGCCGGCGCCGACCACTGGCTCGAAGACGCACGCTTCCTACTCAACCCGACCGCCATCGGTGCGTTGCTGCTGGCCGTGGCCGGGTTCGCCTCGGCGTGGAGCTATCAGCGCAGGGAGCGCCACGAGATCGCACTGGTTTACTACCTGTGGGGCCTGTTGTGGTGGCTGGGTGGCCTGGTGCACGAGATCTTCCGCTTCTTCCCGCACCGCACGCAGGCCGACGCGTTGCTGGTGCTGGTCGCGGCCACGGCCTGGCTGGCGGCTGAAATGCAGCGCCGCCAGCCGGCGCGCGCACTGGGGGTGACCGCGTTGGCGATGCTGGCCCTCGGCTTCCCGCTGGCGCTGATGCAGAGCGATGCGCACCAGCAGCCGTTCGCCGGCTATGGCGCACTGGCCTGGGCGGTGTTCGCGGCATTGGGCGTGCGTACGTTGCTGTGCCTGCGCCAGGGCGGCAACACCGTGGCACGCATCGCGCAGTTCCTGTGGTGGCTGCTGTGGCCGTCGCTGCTTTCGTTGCTGGGCCTGTGGGGCGGCGGCGAGGCCGGGCTGGCACAGGGCTGGACGCTGCTGTTGTTCACGCTGCCATGGCTGCTGATGGCGGCGCTGTCGTTGTGGCGCTGGGATGCACTGCGTTGGCCGCTGGGGGCTGCCTTCGACAGCGTGCGCCTGCCGTTGCAGTGCGTGCTGTTCGGTCTGCTGTCCGCAGGCTGGTTGTTCGGCCAGTTGCTGCCGGGTGACGCAGCGCCGCTGCTGTGGCTACCGGTGTTGAACCCGGCCGAGCTGGGCCAGTGGCTGAGCCTGGCGTTGCTGGCGCGCTGGCTGTACAGCGCGCAGGCGCCGCAGTCACTGGTGAAGATCCGGCTGCCGCTGTTGGCATTGGCCACCTTCGTCGCGCTGACCAGCCTGGTGCTGCACGGCGTGCATCAGTGGGGCGGCCTGTCGTGGAGTGCGTCGATGATGCGTTCCAGCCTGGCGCAGACCAGCCTGACCGTGCTGTGGAGCGTGCTCGGCGTGATCGCCTGGGTCTGGGGCTCGCGCCGCGGCCAGCGCGTGTTGTGGATGGTGGGTGCGGTGCTGATGGGCGTGGTGCTGGCCAAGCTGGTGCTTGTCGATCGCCAGCACCTGGGCAACCTGCTGGGCATCGCATCGTTCATCGCCTACGGCCTGCTGTGCACGGTCGTGGGTTATCTGGCACCGGCACCGCCCAGCGCGGCGCCGACCGTGGAGGAAAAACAATGAAGACGTGGAGCAGGGCGCTGCTGCCGGCGATGTTCGGCATGCTGGCAGCCGTCACCGCACAGGCCGCCGATTACCGTACCCAGTACGCCGAGCAGTGGCCGCTGACGTTGTCCAGTGCACAATCGGGTGCCTACCGTGTCGTGCTGGAACCGGCGATCTACCGTCGCGCCGGTAGTGCGGACCTGGGCGATGTGCAGGTGTTCAATGCTGCCGGCCAATCGTTGCCGTCGGCATTGCTGGCGCCGGACCAGCCGCTGGCACAGCCGCCGGTGCAGCGTGAGCTGCCGTGGTTCGCGTTGCCGCCGCTGGCCGAAGCACAGCGCAACGACCTGCAGTTGCTGACCGAGCGCGATACCGATGGCCGCGTGCGTCGCGTGGAAGCGCGCGTGAGTGGCGGTGCCGTGGCCAACGGGCAGGGCGGTTGGCTGATCGACGCCAGTGTGCTGGGCCAGCAGCCGCTGGCGGCGCTGGTGCTGGATTGGGCCGAGAGTGGCCAGCCGTTGCAGGCACAGGTGCAGCTGGACGTCAGCGACGACCTGCAGCACTGGCGTGCGGTTGGCCGCGACATCCCGCTGGTGGATCTGCAGCGCGCCGGCAAGCGCCTGCTGCAGCGCCGCCTGCAGGTGGATGGTGAAGCGCGCTATCTGCGCGTGCTGGCCCAGGGCGATGCGCGTCTGCCAACGTTGCGCAGCGTACTGGCCGAGTTGCCGCCGGCACCGGCCACATTGCCGTGGGAGTGGTTGTCGCTGGAACCGACCTCGAAGGGCAAGGGCGAGTACACCTTCGAGATGGATGGTCGCTTCCCGGCGGCGCGTGCCGACGTGGCCAGCACCGACAACAGCCTGGTGCAGTGGACATTGTTCAGCCGCGATGACGAGAGCGCGGAATGGCAGCGCCGCAGTGCACCGTGGATTGCCTATCAGCTGCAGCAGGGCGCGCAGGGCCAACGGCAGCAATCAGCCGCGCAGCCGCTGGGCGGCGTGCACCGCGATCGCTACTGGAAACTGGTGGCGAACCCCGCCGAAACGGCAACTGCACCGACCCTGCGCCTGGGTTACCAGCCCGAAGTACTGGTATTCCTGAGCCAGGGCGCGGCGCCCTACGCGTTGGCGGTGGGCAGCTCGACCGCGCGCCGCACGGAGGCGCCGATTGGCGTGCTGATCGAGGAACTGCGCTTGCGCAACGACCCGTCGTGGCAGCCGACGCTGGCACGACTGGAAGGCAGCCCGGAGCCGCTGGCCGGCGAGGCGGCGCTGAAGCCGCAGCATGATTGGAAGTCGTGGTTGCTGTGGGCGTTGCTGGGGCTGGGTGTCTTGGTTGTTGGCGGCCTGGCGGTCAGCCTGCTGCGGCAGAAGCCTGCGTCTTCGGAATAGGTTCCCGCGAACGGCGCAGCCCCTCGTGGGTGGCTGCAAAGCGCGATCCCAGGGATGGGCCGAGCGGGTGGGCTGGGCAGGGGACGCCGTGAATCCGTCCCTGGAGGCTTAGCCGCGCCATCCATGGCGCGGATACCCCTGCCCAGCCCACCCGCCCGGCCTCTGACAGTTTCCGTGTGCGTCCACCCACGGAAAGAAAAAAAGAAGAGCAAAAGCTGCTTGGCTGGATGCTCTTTGTAGAGCCGAGCCCACGCTCGGCTGCTCTCCGCGAAATCTCCAGCCGAGCATCGGCTCGGCTCTACATTCCTTCTCCGTCCGACATCAGAAACCGCTCTTGCCTTTTGCCATCCGCTCTGCCTCATGAACCTGTCGAGGCCGGGGCGGTGTGGGATGGCAGGGGTGTCAGCCGCATGGATGCGGCTGCCAAGCCTCCACGGACGGATTCACGGCGTCCCCTGCCAGCTCACACCGCCCCGGCCCACCCACAGCATCACAAGGCGCCAGCGCTTTGGCTTTGGCTTTGGCTTTGACTCTGGCTGTTGCTGTTGCTGTGCGCCTCTGCCTGCCGCAGGCATCGACCCTCCCACCACCCGCACCCGATACAATGGCCGTCTGCCGTACCCGGCATCCCGTCCCTGAGCCAAAGAGTTGCCCATGTCCATCGTCCGCATGACCGACCTCGACCTCTCCGGCAAGCGCGTGCTGATCCGCCAGGATCTGAACGTGCCGATCGAGAATGGCCGCATTACCTCCGAACAGCGCATCACCGCTTCGCTGCCGACGCTCAAGCGCGCGCTGGAGCAGGGCGCGGCGGTGATGGTCACCTCGCACCTGGGGCGCCCGAAGGAAGGTGTGTGGAGCGAAGCCGATTCGCTGGCGCCGGTCGCCCAGCGCCTGTCCGAGCTGCTTGGCCGTGAGGTTCCGCTGGTGCGTGACTGGGTCGACGGTGTCGACGTGCAGCCGGGCCAGCTGGTGCTGCTGGAAAACTGCCGCATGAACGTCGGCGAGGGAAAGGACGATGAAGCCCTGTCGAAGAAGTACGCGGCGCTGTGCGATGTGTTCGTGATGGATGCCTTCGGTACCGCGCACCGTGCGCAGGCCTCCACCCACGGTGTCATCCGCTTCGCCCCGGTCGCTGCCGGTGGCCCGCTGCTGATGGCCGAACTGGACGCGCTGGCGCAGGCGCTGGATGCACCGGCCAAGCCGCTGCTGGCCATCGTCGCCGGCAGCAAGGTCAGCACCAAGCTGGAACTGCTGGCCAACCTGGTCGGCAAGGTCGATCAGCTGATCGTCGGTGGCGGCATCGCCAATACCTTCATTGCTGCCGCTGGCTACAACGTCGGCAAGTCGCTGTACGAGCCGGATCTGCTGGACACCGCGAAGAAGATCGTGGCCGATGCCAAGGCGCGTGGCGCTGACATCCCGCTGCCGGTCGACGTGGTCACCGCCAAGCAGTTCATGCCCGACGCGGTTGCCGAAGTGAAGGCGGTCGACGCGGTTGCCGAAGACGATCTGATCCTGGACATCGGCCCGCAGACCGCTGCGCAGTACGCGCAGCTGATCGGCAAGGCCGGTACCGTGGTCTGGAATGGTCCGGTCGGTGTGTTCGAGTTCGAGGCCTTCAGCAAGGGCACCGAAGCGCTGGCCCGCGCCATCGCCAGCTCGCCGGCATTCTCCATCGCCGGTGGCGGCGACACTCTGGCCGCGGTCGACAAGTTCGATATCGCCCAGCAGGTCAGCTACATCTCCACCGGCGGCGGCGCGTTCCTGGAGTTCCTGGAAGGCAAGACCCTGCCGGCGGTGGCCGCACTCGACGCGCGCGGCGCATGAGTGCCGACCGCAGCAAGGATGTCCTGTTCTTCGACCTCGACGGCACGCTGATCGATTCGCAGGTGGGCATCACCGCCTGCATCGCTTACGCGCTGCAGAAGATGGACCATCCGGTGCCGCCGCAGGAAACCCTGCTGGGCTGGATCGGTCCGTCGCTGCGCACCACCTTCGCGCCGCTGTTCGTCGAACCGGCGCGGGTGGAGCAGGCGGTGGGCTACTACCGTGAGCGCTTCGACGCCGAGGGTTGGCGCGAGCACACGGTGTACCCGCAGGTGGAAGACACCCTGCGCACGCTGCATGGTCGTGGCCACCGCCTGGCGGTGGTCACTGCCAAGAACGAGCCGCACGCGCGCCGCATCCTCGCCCACCTGCCGTTCGGCGGGCTGTTCGAGGAGATCGTCGGTTCGACCCTGGACGGCTCGCGCAGCCACAAGCCGGAACTGGTCGGCGAGGCGTTGCGCCGGCTGCAGGTGCAGCCCGCGCAGTGCTGGATGATCGGCGACCGCCGCATGGACATCGAAGGCGCGCGTCACCATGGCCTGCGCAGCGTCGGTGTGCTGTGGGGCTTCGGCGGTGAGGCCGAACTCACCGAAGCCGGTGCCGGCCAGCTGGCCCGTGAGCCGGCACAGTTGGAAACGCTGCTGGCCTAGCTTCCTGGGGCGCCGAGCCCATGCTCGGCTGCTCCGGCGTGTTCCCAGCACAGCGTGGGCTCGGCTACAGCGCGCCCTGCGCCAGCGTATGTCCGGCCGATGTCCGTTCCATGACCCGCGAAGTCAGGCAGCACAAGGCTGTAACCGTATACATGCGGCGTGAAGGATGTGCTAATTTCCGTTCTTTATCGGGAGAGGCCCATTCACCATGTTCGAGCGTCAGCGTCGCACCAAGATCCTTGCCACCCTCGGTCCGGCCACTGATCCGCCGGGCGTGCTGGAGGATCTGTTCCGCGCCGGCGTCAACGTGGTGCGCCTGAACTTCAGCCACGGCGATCCCTCCGGCCAGGCCAAGCGTGCCGCCGAAGTGCGTGCTGCTGCAGCCCGCGTGGGCGTGGAAGTGGGCATCCTGGCCGACCTGCCGGGCCCGAAGATCCGCATCGAACGCTTCGCCGAAGGCAAGGTGCAGCTCAAGGCGGGTGACCGCTTCGACCTGATCGCCAGCACCAACGCCGGCCCCGGCGATGCGACCCAGGTGGGCGTCAGCTACCTCGGCCTGCCGCAGGACGTCGGCCCGGGCGATGTGCTGCTGCTCGACGATGGCCTGATGCAGCTGCAGGTGGTCGAGGTGCAGGGCGAGCGCATCATCAACACCGTGCTCAACGACGGCGCGCTGTCTGATCGCAAGGGGCTGAACAAGCAGGGCGGTGGCCTGTCGCTGGGCGCGCTGACCGAGCGCGACAAGGAGCTGATCGGCATCGTCGCCAAGATCGGTGTCGACTTCATCGCCGTGTCGTTCTGCCGCAACGCGCAGGACATGAACGACGCGCGTGAGATCGCCCGCTCGCACGGCTGCGATGCCGCGCTGGTGTCGAAGATCGAGCGCACCGAGGCGATTGAGAACCTGGAAGAGATTGTCGAGGCCAGCGACGTGGTGATGGTGGCCCGTGGCGACCTCGGCGTGGAAATCGGCGACGCCGAACTGCCGGGCCTGCAGAAGAAGATCATCAAGGCCTCGCTGGCACAGAACAAGGTGGTGATCACTGCCACGCAGATGCTGCAGTCGATGGTCGAAAGCCCGATCCCGACCCGCGCCGAAGTGCTGGACGTGGCCAACTCGGTCATCGACGGTACCGACGCGGTGATGCTGTCGGCCGAAACCGCTGCCGGTGCCTACCCGGTCAAGGCCGTGGAAGCGATGGCACGCATCTGCCTGGGCGCCGAGCGCCAGTTCCAGACCGAGACCGACTTCAACGCTTCGCCGCGCAACCTGGAACGTGCCGACCAGGCCATCGCCATGGCCACCATGTTCCTGTCGCAGCACGTAGGCGTGCGCGCGATCGTGGCGATGACCGAATCCGGTGGCACCGCCCGCTACCTGTCGCGCTTCCGCGCCAAGGCGCCGGTGTTCGCGGTCACCCGCCACGACGGTGCACGCCGCCAGATGGCACTGATGCGCGATGTCTACCCGATCAACTTCGACAGCCGTGGCCTGACCCCGCGCGAAGCCGCACGCGGCAGCATCCGCCTGCTGGTGGAAGCCGAACTGCTGCAGGCCGGTGACCGCGTCGTGTTCACCAGCGGCGAGCACATGGAAACCCTGGGGGCGACCAACACCCTGCGCCTGCTGGAAGTGGGCGAAGACGGCCGTGCCAGCGGCCTGGGCGACCTGTAAGGTACGCGCCATCGCATGCGCGCTGTCGCCCCACGATCTGCTGTGCAGATCGTGGGCCCCTTCTTACCAGCATCCAGACCCCCGCCGCTGCGCGGCCGCCCCCTGACTCAGGGGGCACTCGTCCCGGGATCCGGGTTTGCGCGGTACCCACGCTCAGTCCGCATGGGTCAATGATTGTCCCGCGCGGACATTGGAATCGTTTCCAGACTGGCCTGCACGTCGGCGCAACGGGCGGCGGGGCTATACTTACGTTTTTCCCGCACCCGCCACAGGAAGTACATGAGCATCGAACAGCTGGCTGAAACCGCCCAGGCCATGGTTGCCCCGGGCAAGGGCATCATCGCGATCGACGAATCCACCGCTACCATCGCCAAGCGTTTCGCTGGCGTCGGTATCGAGAATACCGAGGAGAACCGTCGTGCCTACCGCGAACTGCTGCTGACCACGCCGAAGCTCAACGAGCACATTTCCGGCGCCATCCTGTTTGACGAAACCATCCGTCAGTCGACCAAGGACGGCGTGCCGTTCGCCAAGTACATGGCCGACCACGGCATGATTCCGGGCATCAAGGTGGACAAGGGTGCGCACCCGCTGGCCGGCTGCCCGGGCGAGCTGGTGACCGAGGGCCTGGACGGCCTGCGCGAGCGCCTGCAGGAGTACTACAAGCTGGGTGCGCGCTTCGCCAAGTGGCGTGCGGTGATCAACATCGGCGAAAGCATTCCGTCGGGCACCTGCATCGAGTCCAACGCCCACGCGCTGGCCCGCTATGCCGCCCTGTGCCAGGAATGCGGCCTGGTGCCGATGGTCGAGCCGGAAGTGATCATGGACGGCGACCACGACATCGAGACCTGCTACGAAGTCACCGAAGCCACCCTGCGTTCGCTGTTCGATGCCCTGTACCAGCAGAACGTGCTGCTGGAAGGCACCATCCTGAAGGCCTCGATGGTCATCTCCGGCAAGGGCTGCGATGAGCAGGCCGACGCAGAGGAAGTGGCAGAGTCGACCGTGATGTGCCTGAAGAGCACCGTGCCGGCCATCCTGCCGGGCGTGGTGTTCCTGTCCGGTGGCCAGAGCGACGAGCAGTCCACCGAGCACCTGAACGCGATGAACCAGCTGGGCAACCTGCCGTGGCCGCTGAGCTTCTCCTACGGCCGCGCCATGCAGCAGGCCGCGCTGAAGCTGTGGGCCAAGGACATGAAGGGCAACTACGCTGCTGCCCAGAAGACCGTGTACGAGCGCGCCAAGGACAACGGCCTGGCCGCGCTGGGCAAGTGGAACGGTTGATCCGTCCCATCGCTGGATGAACAAGGCAACGCCGGCATCACGCCGGCGTTTGCTTTTGCGGGTATCGTTTCCGCCCCCACGCGCCCGGCCGGTGCGTGGGAACCACATGGAAGGCCAAGGAGAAACAACATGCGTTTGGCAGCAATCACACTGGCCGTAGCCACGGTCCTGGTCGCCGGCGGGTGCAACCGCATCGGTGGCGGCGGCGCAGAGGCAGGCAAGGCCGCGTCGCTCGATTTCGACAAGCCGGTGTCCGGCGAGATCACCTCGCGCAGCGGCATCAACTTCAACGACGGCAGCCATCACCAGCTCTACCAGATCAAGCTGGAAGACAGGGAACTGGTCGGCCTGAAGCTCACCGGCGCACTGACCGGCTCGATCGCCGTGTTCAGCAACGGCAGCCTGGTGTCTACCAGCAATACCGGTTACGAACGCGAAGGCGATGTCTCGCTGGCCTTCCGTGCCAACGGTGGCGGCACCTACCAGGTGGCGGTCAACGCCAACGGTCCGAGCGCCTTTGGTCCTTACCGCCTGCGCGCCGAGAAGCTGAAGCCGTACGACGGCAAGCCGCTGGCAGGTAGTGGCGAGATCGTCGACATGCTGGCCAGCAACTCGCAGGACTACACCCTGCAGGTGGAGAAGGCGGGCCTGTACGAGATCCGTCTGGTCTCGGATGTCTTCGATCCGGTGCTGAAGCTGTCCGGCCAGGGCGTGGATGCCGAGAACGATGATGGTGGCGACAGCACCAACTCGCGCCTGAACCTTTCGCTGAAGCCGGGCAAGTACACGCTGACTGCGCGCGGCCTCGGCGACGGCGTCAATGGCATGTTCACCCTGTCGGCCACCCGCATCGAGCTGCCAGGCAACCTGGTGGACCGCGACGGCACGGCACTGCCGAAGTCGGGCAGCGCGTACACCATGCTCGACAACGAAGGCCGCCGCCGCTTCCTGCTGACCCTGGATCGTCCGGCCGACGTGCGCCTGGATGCGATTTCCAGCCAGGTCGATACCGTGCTGCGTGTGGTCGGCGCCGCCGTCGAACTGACCGACGACGACGGTGGCAATGGCACCAACGCACGCCTGGAAGAGACCCTGCCGGCCGGTCACTACACGGTGGACGTGTCCAGCCTGAACAACGGTGCGGGCCTGGTGGAAGTACGGGTGCAGGTCGAGGGTGCCAGCGCCGACGGTGCTGCCGCCTCGGCCGCGCGTGCCGCTGCCGATGCCGCCGCCGTGGCCGATGACGCCGCTGCTGCGGTCGAAGCTGCCAGCCGTTGAGGTGATCCACGCGCAGCGTGGATGACATCAAGGCTGCAACGGAAAAGGCCGGGCAATGCCCGGCCTTTTCTTTTACCTGCAGTGCGGTGGTTCAGTGCGCAGCGGCGAAGCCCGCATCGCCCAGAGGCGGCAGCACCGACGCGCGCGGTTCGTTGTCCGTGCTTTGTCCCGCGGCTGTCAACGCCTGCTGGTAGGCCTTCGCGGTGGCAGTATTGAACGCCACCAGCACGATGCGCATCGGCTGTGCATGGCTGCGCTGCCACGCCAGTGTTTCGGTCACTGCGATCTGCGCGGCCTGGTACAGCGGATAGCCATACACGCCGCAGCTGATCGCCGGGAACGCGATCGACTTCACGCCCAGCGATTCGGCCAGCTGCAGCGATTTCCAGTAGCAGTTGGCCAGCAATGCCGGTTCGTCGCGCTGGCCGTCGTGCCAGACCGGGCCCACCGTGTGCAGTACATGCCGCGCCGGCAATGCATAAGCGTCAGTGGCGCGCACTTCGCCGGTCGGGCAACGCACGCCCGCGCGCAGTTCCGGCAACCGCTCGCACTCGGCCAGCAATGCCGGGCCGGCTGCGCGATGGATCGCGCCGTCGACGCCGCCACCGCCGAGCAGTGTTTCATTGGCCGCGTTGACGATCGCATCCACCGCCAGGGTCGTGATATCGCCCTGCCAAACTTCGATCTTCATGCGTCCGTCTCCTGCCTGTGAGGTGTTCCGCGCAGCATCTGCGCCGGCTGTTCCCACGGTAGGGGACAGGGCATCGATACTGCGTCATGACCGTCTCACGCGCTGCGATCCGACGGCCTTCACGCACGATGGCGGGCGACGCCTTCACGCAGGCTGAAGCAGAAGGGGATCAGAGCCTTTTCCCGACGGAAAAGGGATCCGACCCTGTGCATTACGGCAGGCCGGCCAGCCAGTCGTCGTCGGAACCCTCATTCACATCGGCGAACAGCGGCGTGGAGAAATAGCGTTCACCGGTGTCCGGCAGCATCGCCAGGATCACCGAGCCCGGTTCAGCACGGGCCGCCACGTCCAGCGCGCTGGCCACGGTAGCGCCGGCGGAGATGCCGACGAAGATGCCTTCTTCCGCAGCCAGTCGGCGTGCGGTGGCGATGGCGCGGTCATCTTCCACCGTCACCAGTTCATCCACCACATCGCGGTTGAGCACGTCCGGCACGAAATCCGGCGTCCAGCCCTGGATCTTGTGCGGCTTCCAGTCATCACCCTTCAACAGTGCGGCGCCGGCCGGTTCGGTGGCGATGATGCGGGTCTGCGGTCGCGCGACCTTCAGCACTTCGCCAACACCGGTGAGCGTGCCGCCGGTGCCCCAGCCGCTGACGAAGTAGTCCAGCCGCTTGCCGGCGAAGTCGCGCAGGATCTCAGCGGCGGTGGTGTTGCGGTGGTACGCCGGGTTGGCCGGGTTGGCGAACTGGCTGGCCAGGAACCAGCCGTGCTGCTCAGCCAGTTCGGCCGCCTTGCGCACCATGCCGCTGCCGCGTTCGGCGGCCGGGGTCAGGATCACCTTGGCGCCATAGGCGCGCATCAGCTTGCGGCGCTCCACCGAGAAGGTTTCGACCATGGTGGCCACGAACTTGTAGCCGCGCGCGGCGGCGACCATCGCCAGTGCCACGCCGGTGTTGCCTGAAGTAGCTTCGACGATGGTGTCGCCCGGCTTGAGCACGCCACGCGCTTCGGCGTCGAGGATGATTGCCAGCGCCAGGCGGTCCTTGACCGAGCCGCCCGGGTTGAACGACTCGACCTTGGCGTAGACGCTGACCTGTGGGGGCGCCAGGCGCTGCAGCCTGACGATGGGGGTGTTGCCGACGGTATCGAGGATGGAGTCGTACAGGGCCATGGAAGCGCTCCGGAAACGGGGCCGCGCCGGGCTTCGGCGGGCGAAGGGGGAGGGCTGGCTGTTCAGGCCAGCGGCTGCCGGCTGACCGTAGCGCCGGCATATGACGCCCGGAAATGACCAGATACCTTTCTTAAACAACCTTTGGTTATAAGCTGGTGACGGCAATTGACCCTAGAGTGGACCTCCGCCCCCACATCGCCCGCCTGCCATGACGCTGACCCAGCTGCGCTACCTGGTTGCCATCGCCGACGCCGAGCTGAACATCACGCTCGCCGCCTCGCGCGTGCATGCCACTCAGCCTGGCCTGTCCAAGCAGCTCAAGCAGCTGGAAGACGAGCTCGGCTTCCTGTTGTTCGTGCGCAAGGGCCGCAGCCTGGAGTCGGTCACCCCGGCCGGCACCGAGGTGATCGCCCGCGCCCGCGCGGTGCTGGCCGAGGCCAACAACATCCGCACCTACGCGGCCAACCAGCGCCGCGAGAGCCAGGGCCAGCTGATCCTGACCACCACCCACACCCAGGCGCGCTTCGTGCTGCCGCCGGCGGTGGCAGCGATCAAGCAGGCCTACCCGCAGGTGAGCGTGCACCTGCAGCAGGCCGGCGAAGCCGACGCGCTGGATCGCCTGAACCAGGGTGACGCGGATATCGCCATCATCAGCACCGCCGGTGGTGAGCCCACCGATGGCATCGCGGTGCCTCTGTTCCGCTGGCGGCGTCTGGTGGTGGTACCGAAGGGCCACCCGCTGGACCGTGCGGGCCGCGCACCGGACCTGGCCGCGCTGGCCCGCCAGCCATTGATCAGCTACGAATCCTCGACCCGCCCCAACTCGTCCCTGCAACGCGCCTTCGCCGCCAATGGGCTGGTGCCCGACCTGGCACTGACCGCGCTCGATGCCGATCTGATCAAGACCTACGTGCGTACCGGTCTGGGCGTAGGCCTGCTGGCCGAGATGGCGGTCAGTTCCAACGACGAAGACCTGAGATCGTGGCCGGCGCCGGACCCGATCAGCGAGTGCATTGCCTGGGCGGTACTGCCGCGCGACCGCGTGCTGCGTGATTACGCGCTGGAGCTGGTGCACGTTCTGGCTCCACAGATCGATCCGCGCGATCTGCGGCGGGTGCTGGATGGCAACCAGGCGGCCGCGTGGCCAGTACCACCGACCTGGGAGTCACTGACCCAGACCATCACGGTGTGAGGTTGGTCGAGCAGGGCTTGCAGCCCTGCACCCACTACGACATTCAAGCAACAGCAACAGCAGAAGCGGCATTCCGTGGGTTGGCGGGGCGGTGTCGGAGTGCGGGGACGCTGCAAGTACGTCCCTGTAAGCTTGGCAGCCGCATCCATGCGGCTGACACCCCGCACTCCGACACCGCCCCACCTCTGACAGATTCCGATGGCTGTTGGTAGGTGTCGACCTTGGTCGACACGGTAGATCCACGCCATGCGTGGATGCTTCTGGATTCCAATTCGAAATATTCGATTCCGATGGAGATTCATCCACGCATGGCGTGGATCTACTGCAGATCGCGGAAATCTGTCGAAGGCGGGGTGGGTCCGGTTGCGGGAGTGTCCGCGGCATGGATGCCGCGGCCAAGCCCCCAAGGATGGGTTTACGGCGTCTCCCGCAACCGGACCCACCCCGCCTACCCACAGGAAGCCCGCTTTTGCTTCGGCTGTTGCTGTTGCTGTTGCTGTTGCTCCAGCTCGCAGCGGGTGCAGGGCGCAGCCCTGCCGATAACCCCCCCTCCTGCGACCGTTCGTCGCACGGGCAACCCTGGACCCGGCTCTACACTAGCGGGGTGACCCGCCTGTCCCGCCCGCAACGCCTTCTGCTCCAGCTCGCCGTCCTGGCGACGCTGTTGATGGTGCTTGCGCCACTGGTCAGCCGCGCGCTGCAGGCACAGCCGATGGAGCACGCCGCGATGGCGGGCATGGACCATGCCGCGATGGGCCATGACATGCACGCCATGGCCATGGCCGGGCACGATCAGCACGGCGCCGCGCCGGCTGCGCCCAGCCGCCCGGCCGACCCCCACGCCATGCACGGCGAAGCCTGCGAATACTGCGTGCTGGCCATGCGCCTGCTGCCGTGGCTGGCGGTGCTGGTACTGCTGTTGCCCGTGTTGTGGCGGCCGCGACTGGCCTTTCCTTGGTCACAGCAGGTACTACCAGCACTGCGCTGGCCGGCGCATGCCGCACGCGGGCCACCGCGCCCCTCCATCGTTCGCTGATTTCCCTATCGAATCTGCCGCACGACGCCTGACCGGGCGCCGTGCGCGCGTGCGTACTTTGGAGCTGTTCCGATGAAAATGACTTCCCGCCCCGCGGGCGCCTGTGCGCGCCTGCCGGTTGCCCTTGGCCTGGCCGTGGCCGCATCACTGGCCCACGCTGCGCCCGCCGAGCAGGCGCGCACCCTCGACACGATGGTGGTCACCGCCGCCGCACCGTCCTCGCCGCTGCACTGGGTGACCGATCCGCGCCTGCCGCGGCAGCCGGTGCCGGCCAGCGACGGTGCCGATTACCTGAAGACCGTCCCCGGCTTCTCCGCCATCCGCAATGGCGGCACCAACGGTGACCCGGTGCTGCGCGGCATGTTCGGTTCGCGGCTGAACATCCTCAGCAATGACGGCAACCTGATCGGTGCCTGTCCGTCGCGCATGGACAATCCGCTGTCCTACATCGCACCGGAGAGCTTCGACCGGTTGACCATCATCAAGGGCCCGCAGAGCGTGCGCTGGGGCGCAGGAGCTTCGGCCGGCACCGTGCGTTTCGAGCGCGATACGCCGCGCTTCGAGGAACCTGGCCTGCGTGCCGATGCCAGTGCGCTGGTCGGCTCACGCAACCGCAATGACCAAGTGCTGGACCTGACCCTGGGCAATCCGACCGGCTATGTACGCGCCAGCGGCAACCGTTCCGAGGCCGATGACTACAAGGATGGCCACGGTGATGTGGTGCCATCGAAGTGGCGCAAGTGGAATGGCGACGTGGCCATCGGCTGGACGCCGGATGCCGACACGCTGCTGGAAATCTCCGCCGGTGCCGGCGATGCCATCGCGCGTTACGCCGGGCGCGGCATGGACGGCGCCGCGTTCGAACGCACCAGCTACGCGGCGCGCTTCGAGAAACGCAATCTGCCGGGTGCGTGGGACACGTTGCAGGCCAACGTGTACTACAACGAAGCCGACCACGTGATGGACAACTACACGCTGCGCACGCCGAACCCGCACAGCATGATGCCAATGCCGATGGCCTCGAACGTGGATCGTCGTACCCAGGGCGGCCGGGTCAGTTCCGAGTGGCGCTGGCAGGACGTGCAGCTGGTGGCGGGTGTGGATGGCGAAGACAGCCGCCATCGTGGACGCATGGGCATGGGCCGCGACACCTACCGGCAGGCGGCCTGGGAGACCGATGCCAACTTCCGCCGCTATGGCGTGTTCACCGAGTTGACCCTCGGCGCCGGCACCGACCAGCGCTGGATCAGTGGCCTGCGCATCGACCGCGCCAGCGTCCGCGATGAGCGGCAATCGATCCGTGGAATGATGGGCAACCGGCCCAACCCCACCGCCGGGCAGACGCGCAAGGAATGGCTCGGCAGCGCTTTCCTGCGTTACGAGCAGGACCTGGCCGATGGCCTGACCTGGTACGCCGGGCTCGGCCACAGTGAACGCATGCCCGACTACTGGGAGCTGTTCTCGCCCAACCATGGCCCGGCCGGCGCAGTGAACGCGTTCACCGGCGTGCAGCCCGAACGCACCACCCAGCTCGACGTCGGCCTGCAGTACAAGGGCCCGCGCGTGCAGGCGTGGGTTTCGGCGTACGCCGGGCAGATCCAGGACTACATCCTGTTCGCCTATCACGGCAGCGGCATGATGGGCATGAGCCAGGCCCGTAATGTCGACGCGCGCATCGCCGGTGCCGAGGCGGGCCTGGAAGTGAGCCTGGCCGAGCAGTGGAAGCTGGGCGGCACGCTGGCCTATGCCTGGGGCGAGAACCGCGACCAGCAGCGTCCGCTGCCGCAGATGCCGCCGCTGGAAGCACGCCTGAGCGCGAACTGGGAAGGCGAGCGCTGGAGTGCCGGTGCGCTGCTGCGCGCGGTGACCCACCAGCATCGCGTCGCAAATGGCCAGGGCAATGTGGTTGCGCAGGACCTGGGGCCGAGTGCCGGCTTCGCCACCTTCGCGCTCAACGCCGCCTACCGCTTCAGTTCGCAGCTGCAGCTCAGCGCGGGTGTCGACAACCTGTTCGACCGTGCCTACAGCGAGCACCTGAACCTGGCCGGCAGCGCCGACTTTGGTTTCCCGGCTGACCCGGTGCGCATCAACGAGCCAGGCCGCAGCCTGTGGATGAAGGTGAACTACCGGTACTGATCCGCCGGAGGTAAAAAACCGGGGCCGGATCCCCGCCAGGATCCGTCCCCGCCCGACGCCCTCTGTCGGGCAGCTTCGACTCTACGATGGCAACGCCTGCGGTGCACGGCTGGATACACCTCGACACATGCCGACACCGCTGCTGCCAGCCTTGCACGGAACGGGTTCACGGCGCTATCGCGACGCCGGTTCCACGCCGGTAAACGCTTGGCACATATCGCTTCTGTGGGCGCTTGCCTACACTCGGCGGCCGTGGATCACTCAGGACCGTTCATGTTGGCTCGCATCGCTTCGACCCTGGCCCTTGGCCTCAGCCTGGCCGTGCTGGCCGGGTGCGCGGGCAAACAGGAGGCCGCCGCCCGTCGGCAGGGAGAAGCGGTGCCGGTCACCGCGCAGGTCGTGCAGTCCACGCAGTGGAACGACACCCTGCAGGCACTGGGTACGGCCAAGGCGCGCGAATCCATCAGCGTGACCGCCAAGGTCAGCGAGATCGTCGAGAAGGTGCACTTCGAAAGCGGCCAGCATGTCGCCGCCGGTGCGCCGATCGTGACCCTGCGCGGGCAGGCCCAGGAGGCCGCGCTGGTGCAGGCGCAGGCCACCTTCCATGAGGCCGACCAGCTGTACAAGCGCCAGCGCGAGCTGGCCACGCAGCGGCTGGTGTCCAGCGCCACGCTGGATACGCAGAAATCGATCCGCGATGCCGCCGAGGCGCGCGTGGCGCAGATGCAGTCGGACATCGGTGACCGCCGCGTGCGTGCGCCGTTCGCCGGTGTGCTCGGCATCCGCCAGGTCAGCCCGGGCACGTTGCTGACGCCGACCACGGTGATCGCCACGCTCGATGACATCGAACACATGCACATCGATTTCCAGGTGCCGGAAGTGGAACTGGCCGCGCTGGGCGTCGGTGACAAGGTCAGTGCCACCAGCGTGGCGTGGCCGGGCCGTACCTTCGAGGGCGTGGTCAGCACCATCGACGCACGCATCGATCCGGCCACCCGTGCGGTGACCGTGCGCGCCGACTTCGCCAACGGTGACCATGCCCTGCGCCCGGGCATGCTGTTGGACGTGCGCCTGTTCCACCCCGAGCGCCCGGCGCTGGTGATTCCGGAAATCGCGGTGGTGCAGGTCGGTCGCGATACCTTCGTATACCGCATCACCGCCGACGACAGCGTCGAGCGCGTGGACGTGATTACCGGTGCGCGCCGTGCCGGCGTGGTCGAGATCAAGCAGGGCCTGGAAGCGGGCCAGCGCATCGTGGTCGATGGCACCGGCAAGCTGCGCCCGGGCCTGAAGGTCGCGGCCAAGGACGCGGCGCCGGCCAGTGGTGCAAAGCCCGCTGACGCCGCTGCACCGGTCGCGGCCGAGGGCCACGGCGGATGAAGCTGTCCGACATCTCCATCCAGCGGCCGGTATTCGCCGTGGTGATGAGCCTGTTGCTGCTGGTGCTGGGCGTGATGTCCTTTACCCGCCTGACCCTGCGCGAACTGCCCGCCATCGATCCACCGATCGTCTCGGTGTCGGTGGACTACACCGGCGCCTCGGCGGCGGTCATCGAAAGCCGCATCACCCAGGTGCTGGAAGATGCGCTGGCCGGCATCGAAGGCATCGATACGATCAACGCGCGCAGCACCAACGGCCGTTCGCAGGTCAGCATCGAGTTCACCTCCAACCGCGATATCGAAGCGGCGGCCAACGACGTGCGCGATGCGGTCAGCCGCGTCGCCGACCGCATGCCGGAGGAAGCGCGTCCGCCGGAAATCGCCAAGGTCGAAAGCGATGCCGACCCGATCATCTGGTTCAACATGGTCTCCTCGACCATGGACACGCTGGAGCTGAGCGACTACGCCGACCGCTACGTGGTCGATCGCTTCTCCAGCCTCGACGGTGTGGCCCAGGTCCGTATCGGTGGCCGCCAGCGCTATGCGATGCGCATCTGGCTGGACCGCGACCAGCTGGCCGCACGCGGGCTGACCACCGGCGACGTGGAAACCGCGCTGCGCAACGAGAACGTGGAACTGCCGGCCGGCCGCATCGAGTCGACCGACCGCGATTTCACCCTGCGCGTGGAGCGCAACTACATCAAGCCGGAAGACTTCGCGACCATCCCGCTGGGCAAGGGCCGCGACGGCTACGTGGTGCGCATGGGCGATGTGGCGAAGATCGAGCTGGCCTCGGCCGAGCGCCGCGCGTACTACCGCAGCAACGGCGAGCCGGGCATCGGCCTGGGCATCGTCAAGACCTCCACCGCCAACTCGCTGGACGTGGCGCGTACCGCGCGCGCTGAAGCCGAGCGGGTGGCACTGACCCTGCCCAAGGGCACGCAGATCTTCGTCGCCTTCGACAACACCACCTTCATCGAAGCCGCGGTGGACCGCGTCTATGCCACGCTGGTGGAAGCGATGATCCTGGTGCTGGCGGTGATCTGGCTGTTCCTTGGCAGTTTCCGCGCTGCGCTGATTCCAGCGGTCACGGTGCCGGTCTGCCTGGTCGCGGCGTTCATCGCGCTGTATGCGTTCGACTTCTCGATCAACCTGCTGACCCTGCTTGCCCTGGTGCTGTGCATTGGCCTGGTGGTGGACGATGCGATCGTGGTGGTGGAGAACGTGCAGCGCCGCATCGACCTGGGCGAGCCACCGCTGGTGGCGTCCAAGCGTGGTACCACGCAGGTCGCCTTCGCGGTGATTGCCACCACCGCGGTGCTGGTGGCGGTGTTCCTGCCGGTCGGTTTCCTGGAAGGCAACACCGGGCGCCTGTTCCGCGAGCTGGCGGTGGCACTGGCGGCGGCGGTGGCGTTGTCCGCCTTCGTGGCGCTGACGCTGACGCCGATGATGGCCTCCAAGCTGCTCAAGCCGCACACCGGGCAGGCACCGCGCGGGCTGCATGGCTTCATCAACCGTAATCTGGAGCGCCTGGCAGGTGCCTATGGGCGGGTGCTCGACCACCACGTCGACCGCACCTGGATCTACCTGCTGGTGATGGTGGCTGCACTGGCCGCCAGCTGGGGCCTGCTCAAGCTGCTGCCGTCGGAACTGGCGCCGGCCGAAGACCGCGGCTCGTTCCAGATCATGATCGACGGCCCGGAGGGCGCCGGCTACGACTACACCGTGCAGCAGGTGCAGCAGGTGGAAGCGATGCTGGCACCGCATGTCGGCCCGGACAAACCCATCGTGCGCGCCAACCCGCGCGTGCCGGGCGGCTGGGGCGCCAGCGAGGAAATGCACACCGGCCGCGTCAGCATCTTCCTGCAGCCGTGGCGCCAGCGCAGCGAGGGCACGCCGGAAGTGGCCAATGAGCTGCAGAAGGAACTGGATACCATCCGCGGCGTGCGCGTACGCACGCAGGTCGGCGGTGGCCTGGTGCGCAGCGGCGGGCAGCCATTCCAGATCGTGCTGGGCGGCCCGGAATATGCCGAGATCGCGCAGTGGCGCGACCGCATCCTGCTGCGCATGGCCGACAATCCTGGCCTGGTCGGCCCGGACTCGGACTACAAGGAAACGCGACCGCAGATGCGGGTCAACATCGACCGCCAGCGTGCGGCCGACCTCGGCGTGCCGGTCACCGCGATCGGTTCGGCACTGGAAACCATGATGGGCTCGCGCCGCGTCACCACCTTCGTCGACAACGGCGAGGAGTACGACGTACTGGTGCAGGCCGGTCGCGATGGCCGCGCCAGCCCGGCCGACCTGGCCGCGATCCGCGTGCGCGCCACCTCCGGCGAACTGGTACCGCTGTCCAACCTGGTCACGCTGAGCGAAGTGGCCGAGGCCGGCACCCTGAACCGCTTCAATCGCCTGCGCTCGATCACCATCAATGCTGGCCTGGCGCCGGGGTATCCGCTGGGCGAGGCCATCGCCTGGGCGCAGCAGGTCACGCGCGAAGAGCTGCCGCAGTATGCGCAGGTGAACTGGAAGGGCGAATCACGCGAATACCAGAGTGCTGGTGGCGCGGTGCTGCTGACCTTCGCGATGGCCCTGCTGGTGGTCTACCTGGTGCTGGCCGCGCAGTTTGAAAGCTTCATCCACCCGCTCACCATCATGCTGACCGTGCCGCTGGGCGTGCTCGGTGCGCTGGTCGGGCTGTGGGTGAGCGGCGGCACGGTGAACCTGTTCAGCCAGATCGGCATCGTCATGCTGGTCGGCCTGGCAGCGAAGAACGGCATCCTCATTGTCGAATTCGCCAACCAGCTGCGCGACGATGGAAGAACCGTGCGCGAGGCGATCATCGAATCGGCGATGGTGCGCCTGCGCCCGATCCTGATGACCTCGATCGCCACCGTGGTCGGTGCGATCCCGCTGGTGGTGGCCGGTGGCCCCGGTTCGGCCAGCCGTGGCACGATCGGCATCGTGATCATCTTCGGCGTGACCCTGTCGACGTTCCTGTCGCTGTTCGTGGTGCCGGCGTTCTACGCGCGGCTGGCCCCGTACACCCGCTCGCCGGAAGCGGTGAAGCGCGAGCTGGAGAAGCAGGAAGCGGAATCGCCCTCGGTGGGTGGCCATGCCTGATCCAACCACTCTGCTGCGGGGCGACGGCTTCCAGCTACGCCCCTGGCGCCCGGATGATCTGGAATCGCTGCTGCGCCATGCCAACGACGCCGAGGTATCGCGGGGCCTGCGTGATCGCTTCCCGTACCCGTACACGCGCGAGGATGGCGAGGCTTTCCTCGCCGGCCGCGTGCTGGCCCCTGGCACCCTGAACCTGGCCATCGAGATCGACGGCCAGGCCTGCGGCAGCGTCGGTGCCCAGCAGGGCGTGGCCGAGCGTGGGCATACCGCGGAACTGGGCTATTGGCTGGGCCAGACCCATTGGGGGCAGGGACTGATGACCCGCGTGGTCAGCCTGTTCGCGCCATGGGTGATGGACGAACTGCGCCTGTTCAGGCTGCAGGCCACGGTGGTCGACTTCAATCTCGGCTCGGCCCGGGTGCTGGAGAAGAACGGCTTCCAGGAAGAGGGCGTGGAGCGCTGTGCGGTCTACAAGCGCGGGGTGCTGCACGACCTGCGCCGCTTCGCCCGGGTACGCACGCAGCTGTCCTGAACACGCAGGCTGGCCGCCGTAGAGCCGAGCCCAGGCCCGGTTGCCGTCGTCAGCCCGGGCCGTGCAGGGGCTCGACCCAGCAAAACAGCGCTACCGCAGCGGCCTTCGATCAGGGAGAATCGACCGGTCCCCTCCAGCCGACGGGACGTCCTTACAACCCGCCGACTGGAGAGAGCGCGCGTGGAAGCTACCGTACACTTCATCAACAGCATCATCTGGAGCAAGGCACTGATCTTCGTGTGCCTTGGCGCCGGCCTGTTCTTCAGCCTGCGCACGCGCTTCATGCAGATCCGCGGCTTCTTCGAGATGTGCCGCCTCACTGTCAAGGGTGAGAAATCCGACGCTGGCGTGTCCTCGTTCCAGGCCCTGGCCATGTCGATGGCCGGCCGCATGGGCATCGGCAACATCGCCGGCGTGGCCACCGCCATCGCATTCGGCGGCCCCGGTGCGATCTTCTGGATGTGGGTGATGGGCTTCCTCGGCGCATCCACCTCGTACGTGGAATGCACCCTGGCGCAGATCTACAAGACCAAGGACGCTGAAGGCCGCTACCGTGGTGGCCCGGCGTACTACATCGAAAAGGCCATGGGCCTGAAGTGGTACGCGCTGGCCTTCGCCATCGCCACAATCATCGCCGCCGGCTTCCTGATGCCGGGCGTGCAGGCCAACGCCATCGCCGACAGCATCATCAACGCCTGCCGTGGCACCGCACTGTGCGGCCCGCTCGATGGCCAGGCCTTCGGCATGGAGTCGGTGCAGGCGCTGAAGCTGGGCATCGGCATCGTGGTCGCGCTGCTGCTGGGCGTGGTGATCTTCGGCGGCGTCAAGCGCATCGCCAACTTCGCCGAAGTGGTGGTGCCGTTCATGGCCGCCGGCTTCATCCTGATGGCCATCGTCATCATGATCATCAACTACGACCGCGTGCCGGAAATGTTCGGCATCATCTTCAGCAGCGCCTTCGGCACCCACGCCGCGTTCGGCGCGATGATGGGCCTGGCAGTGGAGTGGGGCATCAAGCGCGGCATCTACGCCAACGAAGCCGGCCAGGGCTCGGGCCCGCATGCTGCGGCCGCTTCGGAAGTCTCGCACCCGGCCAAGCAGGGCTACGTGCAGGCCTTCGCCATCTACTTCGACACCATGATGGTGTGCACCGCCACCGCGTTCCTGATCCTGGCCAGCGGCACCTACAACGTGTACTCGGCGGCAGGTGCCGGCGCCCCGCCGATCTTCCAGGGCCTGGCCGGCATTCCGGAAGGCGCGGGCTACGCCCAGGCCGGTGTGGAAGCCGTGCTGCCGGGCTGGGGCTCGGCGTTCGTGTCCATCGCCATCTTCTTCTTCGCCTTCACCACCATCATGGCGTACTACTACATGGCCGAGACCAATCTCAGCTATGTGAACCACAACAAGAAGCGCCCGCTGACCGTGCTGGTGCTGCGCCTGGGCATCATCGGCATGGTGGTGTTCGGCGCGTTCCATAATGCAACCCTGGCCTGGGCGCTGGGTGACATCGGCGTGGGCCTGATGGCCTGGCTGAACATCATTGCCATCCTCATCATCCAGAAGCCGGCCATGCTGGCCCTGCGTGATTACGAACGACAGAAGAAGCTCGGCCTCGATCCGACCTTCGACCCCGATGCCCTGGGCATCAAGAACGCCGATTTCTGGCGTCAACGCAAGCTGGAGTTGTCCCGTAGTGAATGATCCCTGGAAGAATGCCCGCCGCCCGTCGTCGCGACCGCCGCGGGCCACCCCGCTGCCACCGCGTGAGGGCGGCACCCCGCCACCGCCGGGGCGTGGCAACGACGAGCTGCGCCTGTATGGCTGGAACGCCGTGCAGGCCCTGTTCGCCAAGCGCCCGCAGGCGCTGCGCAAGCTGTACCTGGTGGACGCGCTGATTCCGCGCATGCAGCCGGTGCTGAAGTGGTGCGTGGCCAACCGCGTGGGCTACCGCGTGGTGGAGGAGGGCGACCTCAACAAGCTGGCCGCTACCACCCATCACGAAGGCCTGGTGGCCGACGTGCTGCGCGCGCCGGTGGTGCCGCTGGCGCAGTGGCTGGAGGAACTGGACGAAGGCCCGGCGTTGGCGCTGTGGCTGGACGGTGTCGGCAATCCGCACAACTTCGGTGCGATCCTGCGCTCGGCCGCGCACTTCGGCGCCAAGGCGCTGCTGCTGCCGGCTGGCAGCACACTGGCGCTGTCCGGTGCCGCCGCGCGTGTGGCCGAGGGTGGTGCGGAGTCGGTGCCGCTGGTGCAGCTGCCGGAGATCGCTCAGGCGATGGCGCAGCTGCGTGCAGCCGGCTTCGGGCTGGCGGCGACCCTCGTTGAGGGTGGCGACGACGTGTTCCGTGCGTCGCTGCCGTCGCGTCTTGTGTACGTGATGGGCGCTGAAGGCGAGGGCATGGACCGCGGCCTGGCCAGCGAATGCGACCTGCAGGTCTCGATTCCCGGCAGCGGCGCGGTGGAAAGCCTGAACGTTGCTTCCGCCACGGCCGTGCTGCTGGCGCAGTGGGCAAGTCGCCGCGGCTGATGGGTGTCCGGTGGGTGCGAACCTTGGTTCGCACCGCTTCCGCCGCTGCGCTCGCCGGGCATGGCCTGGCACTACCGATGCAGGACCCGCCGTGGTGGGTACGAACCTTGGTTCGTACCGCTTTTCCCGTTGCGTTCGCCGGGCATGGCCCGGCGTTTACCGCATCATTCGTTCGGCGGCGTGGTCGCCTTGGCCTCGCTGCCGAAGCTGCCATCGGCTTCCGCCGCCAGATACGCAAACACGGTGTACGCGGCCACGTTCTGCGCCAGTGCCTTCGGGTCGATCTTGTCCAGCGTGTCGTCGGCGGTGTGGTGCAGGTGGAAGTAGTCCGATCCATCCTGCGCCAGCCACGCCCACGCACCGCCCTTGGCGGCCAGCGGACCGACGTCCGGGCCCGGGCCACCCTTGTCGGCCTGGTACTCGATGCCCAGCGGCTTCATCACTTCGGCAATCTGCCTGGTCGCTTCGCGCGAGCCTTCCGGGTTCGGCGAACCGGTGTTGAAGGCATAGATGCGGCCGGCACCGAAGTCGCTCTCGGCGGCCAGCTGATGCAGGGTCACGTCCTTGGCATGCGCTTCGGCGTAGGCCTTGCCGCCGTACAGACCCTGTTCTTCGTTGGCGAAGGCGATCACGCGGATGGTGCGCTTCGGTGCCTGCTTGAGCTGGCCGATCAGGTGGCCGGCGGCCATGGTGATGCCTACGCCTGCGCCGTCATCGACCGCACCGGTGCCCAGGTCCCACGAATCCAGGTGACCGCCGATCACCACCACTTCCTTCGGCAGCCTGCGGCCGGTGATCTCGCCGATCACGTTGTACGACGTAGCGGTGCCATCCCAACCGCAATCCAGCACCACCTTCACCGTGGTGCTGCCACGCGCCAGCAGGCGCGCCAGCTGGTCGGCATCGGGCACCGACAGCGCCGCCGACGGCACCGGGGTCAGGCCGTCATCGAAACGGGTGATGCCGGTGTGCGGCACGCGGTGCGAGTCGGTACCGGCCGAGCGCATCAGGAAGCCGACCGCGCCCTTGCGGATCGCTTCGGACGGGCCCTTGCTGCGGATCGCGCCGCCACGGCCATAGTCGCGGCCATCGCGGAACGGCAGCATCTGGTAATCGACGAAGGCGATCTTGCCCTTCAGCGAACCGGCCGGTGCGGCCTGCAGTGCGGCCAAGTCGGCGAAGCGCACCACTTCGGCTTCCACGGTGCCGCCCGGGCTGCCGCCCAGTGCGGTGATCTGCAGCGGCTGCGGATTCCTGCCGGTCACGGCGGCGTGTTCACTGCGGCGCTCCCACTTCGGGAAGGTCACCGGTTCCTTCCATACCTTGTCGAAGCCGAGTGCCTTGAACTTGGCTTCGGCCCAGGCCACGGCGCGGGCATCAGCCTCGCTGCCGGCGATGCGCGGGCCGATTTCAGTGGTGAGCGATTCGACCACCTTCCAGCCGGTGTCATCGGCCAGCGCCTGGTCGCGCAGCTGTGCGGCGGTGGCCAGCGACGCCGGGGGCAGGGTGGTGGTGTGTGGCGCCGCGAAGGCCGGGGCGGCCAGCAGGGCGAGGGAGGATGCGATGGCAAGGACGCGGCGACGCATGGACAGCTCCGGGAAGGGACCAAGCCTTGGAGCTTAACAGTCGTTCAGCCCGGCGCATGGGCGGGAGGTCATGGCTGGCGCGAACGCTGTTTTCCGCCATGACCGGCAAAGCGAAAGCCCTGCCGGGGCGGGGCTTTCGTGCAGCAGCGGTAGTGCCGGCCGCTGGCCGGCTCCCGCATGTTCCGATGTTGCCGGCCAGCGGCCGGCACTACCGTTCTGCGGCCTTATTTCTTCAGGCTGTCGCGGATCTCGCGCAGCAGCACCACTTCTTCGGCCGGTGCGGCCGGGGCGGCGTCCTGCTTGCGCGACAGGCGGTTGATCGTCTTGACCACCAGGAAAATGGCGAAGGCCACGATCACGAACTGGATCAACGTGTTGATGAAGTCGCCGTAGCCGATCACCACGGCCGGGATTTCCTTGCCGTCGGCACCGATGCTGGCCGGCGACAACGTCCACGCCAGCTGCGAGAAATCCACCTTGCCGATCAGCATGCCCAGCGGCGGCATGATGATTTTCTCGACCAGCGCGGTCACGATCTTGCCGAAGGCCGCGCCGATCACCACGCCGACGGCGAGGTCGATGACGTTGCCGCGCATCGCGAATTCCTTGAACTCGGTGAGCATTCCCATTGTTGTTTTTCTCCGGTGGGGGAAGTGGACAGCGCGCAGGGTAGCGCAGGTGATGTCAGCCGGCGATCACGCCGTGGCGCTCGGCCACGTTTTCCAGGCGGGCACTGAAGCGGTCGCCGGGCTTCAGTGCGGCCACCCCGGACGGGGTGCCCATGAACACCAGGTCGCCGGCACGCAGCTGCCAGAGCTTGGACAGCTCGTGCAGGATCTCCGGCACGTTCCAGATCATCTGGTCCAGCAGCGCCTGCTGGCGCACCTCGCCGTTGACCTCCAGCGACAGGTTCAGCGCGGCCAGGTCGCCCACTTCAGCGGCATGCACGATCTCGCTGATCGGCGCGGAGGCATCGAAGCCCTTGGCTGCATCCCACGGGTGGCCCTTGTCCTTGGCGGCGGCCTGCAGGTCGCGGCGGGTCAGGTCCAGGCCCACGGCATAGCCATAGACCAGCGCATCGGCGTCGGCCACGGCCAGCTCGCCCGCGGGTGCATCGCGACCGATCGCCACCACCAGCTCCACTTCGTGGTGCAGGTTGGCGGTCGCTGGCGGGTAGGGGATGGCATCGTCGTGGCCGACCACGATGGCATCGGCCGGCTTGCTGAAGAACATCGGTCGGCCGCGGTCATCGGCCGCCGGCACTGCCGCGCCCATCTCGCGGGCATGGTCGGCGAAGTTGCGGCCGACGCAGTAGATGCGGTGCACGGGGAAGCTGCCTCCGCCCACCACCGGGACACGCGGCAGGGCTACAGCAGGGATCACATCGGAGACATCGGAGACATCGGACATGCGGGCATCCAGGAAGGGCGTGCCCGCAGTCTAGAACGCATGGCGCCTGCCGTCAGCGGGCGCGGAAGACCTGGATCAACGCGAGGCCGGCAACACCGGCTTGCGCACCACGCGGTACTCGCCTTCGACCACGGTCGGGTCGACCGGACGGGCAACGCCCGGCTTGCGCGAGGCCAGCAGCTTCCACGCCAGGCCGACCAGGATCATCGCCGCACCGACGAACACACCGATGAACACCATCGCGGCCAGGATCGCCAGGCCGAGCAGGCCCACGGCAACGCGCACCAGCGGGTGACGCGGCTTGCGCGGCGCGAACAGGGTGCGGAACTGGTTGAAGGCGGATGCGCGATTGAACATGGCGGCTCGATAGGCTGGGATCAGCGAAACCAGAGTATCGGGACGCGCCACTGTCATTGAGTGAAAAACTCGTTAAATATAGCCTGTGCTTATTACGGATCAATGACTTGTGTTCATGTCGCAGCCAGTCACCTGAGTGGGCGTGCGACAATGCCGGTTTACTGTCCGAGCCTTCGCCATGACTGCCGCTGCTGCCCTGATCGCCCTTGATGCCATTGCCGATGGCGCGTTTGCCGAGGTCGAAGCGGTGGTTGATGGCGATGCCGAGTCGCTGGTGCTGTACCGCGATGGCGCGCAGGTGCGTGCGTTCCTGAACATCTGCCCGCACGCCGGCCGCCGCCTGGACTGGGCCCCGGGCCAGTTCCTGAAGAGCCGTGAAGGCCACCTGGTCTGCGCCGCGCATGGCGCTTCGTTCACTCTGGACAGCGGCGACTGCATCGCCGGACCCTGCAAGGGCGACCGCCTGCGCGCGGTGCCGGTGGACGTGCGCGACGGGCAGGTTTACCTGGCTTGAGGACGGAAGCAGTCGAGCACGGCTCGACTCTACAAAAGCCGTGTCGACCAAGGTCGACAGCTACCAGAGCGAGATCCGTGCCGACCAACGGTCGGCACCCACCACCAGCCGCGTGAAACTGTCGAAGGCGGGGCACTGTGGGTTTGCGGGGTGTGAGCGGCATGGATGCCGCGACCAAGCCCCCATGGATGGGTTTACGGCGTCCCCGCAAACCCACAGTGCCCCGCCAACCCACGGAATGCCCGCTGTTGCTTCGGCTTCGGCTTCGGCTTCGGCTTCTGCAGGTGCAGGGCGCAGCCCTGCCAACAAACCCAACCCTCAGAACATCAGGTTGATCATCAGCACCACCACGCAGGTGTAGATCAGCGACAGCGGTCCACCGACCCGCCACATCTCGCGTGGGGTGTAATTGGCCGGGCCGGTGATCATCGAGATCACCGGGTTGGAGGCCGTCATCAGATTGTTGGACGCCGACAACGCCACGATCAGCGCGAACGCGGTCGGGTTGCCGCCGGCCGCCAGTGCCAGGTTCACCGCAATGGGCACCATCACGATGGTCGCGCCCACGTGGCTGATCACCAGCGAGAACGCCGTGGTCAGCAGCGCCAGCGCCACCTCCAGCACCCACACCGGGATGCCGGTGGGCAGCTTGTCGATGGTGTGGCCGGCCACCCATGCCGCCGCACCGCTGGAGTCCATCGCCCAGCCGAGCGGAATCAGCCCGGCCATCATGAACACCGTCTTCCAGTTGATCGAGGCATAGGCCTCGTCCATGCGCAGCACGCCGGTCAGCAGCATGCCGGCCACGCCGGTCATCAGCGTCAGCGCCACCGGCAGCTTGCTGGTCAGCGCGATCAGGATGGTCAACGCGAAGATCGCCATCGCGATCTTGAACTTGTGCGGGCGCTGTTCGCCGGTCGGGTAGTCGGTCACCACCACGAAGTCGCGGCTCTTGGCCGCCTGTGCCAGGTCGGTCCAGATGCTGTGGAAGACCAGCATGTCGCCGGCACGCAGCTGCACGTCGCGCACGTCCTCGCGGATCACCTGCTTGTCGCGGTTGATCGCCAGCAGGCTGATGCCGCGCTCCTTGCGCAGGCGCAGGTCGGCCGCGCTCTTGCCGATCACGTTCGAGGTCGGCGGCACCACCGCCTCGGAAATACCGGCACGGCTCGGGTTGAACAGGTCACCCAGGTGCTTCAGGCGCGAAGACATGCGCAGGAACTGGTTCTGCGCGAAGTCGTTGATCTGCTCGCGCGGGCCCATTGCACCGAGCACGCTGCCCACCCAGATGCGCATCTCTGCAGGTGGTGCCAGGCGGGTGTCATTGCCGGTTTTCAGCGCCAGCAGCAGCGGGGCATCGTGCAGGTTCTCCGCTTCGCCCAGCGTCATGCCCACCAGGGGGCTTTCGGCACTGACCACCAGTTCGAACACATCGCCTTCGATGCCGTAGGTCTTGGCAAAGTAGCTTTCGGTGCGCGCCGGGGTGACCCCGTCGTTGACCAGGCTTTCTTCCTCGACCAGCTTGCGGTCACCGTAATAGCGGAAATACAACAGCGAAGCGATCAGCAGGGCCACGCCGATCGGCAGCGGCGCGAACATGCGCAGCGGCTCGATGGTGGCCAGGCCGGAGGGCAGGTTGTTGTTGGCCGAGGCCAGCAGATCGTTCAGCAGGATCAGCGGCGAATTGCCGACCATGGTCAGCGCGCCGCCCATCACGATCGCCGCCGAGATCGGCAGCAGCAGGCGCTGCATCGTCAGCCCGGTGCGCGCCGCCAGTCGCGAGGCGACCGGCAGGTACAGCGCCATCACCGACGGGTTCTGCATGAAGGACGAGTTCAGGCCGGCGATGGCCGTGGTCATCATCAGCAGCCGCTGCTCGACACCGTGGCCGCGCCGCAGCAGCCACGCGGCCAGCCGGTTCAGTGCCCCGGTGCGGTCCAGGCCCGCACCGAGGATGGTAGTGGCGATGATGCTCATCACCGCGTTACCGGAGAAGCCGCCGAAGATTTCCTCCGGCGCGATCAGCCCGGTGACACCGAGCACCACCAGCACCACCAGCGCGACCACGTCGGCGCGGATGCGCTCGAACAGGAACATCGCCATCGTGAAGCCGACCAGCCCGAGCACGAGCTTCATGTCGTTGGTCAGCGTCAGCGCGGTATCCATGTGGGGCGCGGCGTCCTCAGGCGATCGTCAGGTGCGGTCGTACAACAGGTCCCAGACGCCGTGGCCGAGCTTCTGGCCGCGGGTCTCGAAGTGCGTCTGCGGGCGCCAGTCCGGGCGCGGCACGCTGCCACGCGGGCCGGCGCGGTTGACCAGTCCGGCAGTCGCGTCAAGCACGTCCCACATCTGCTCGGCGTAGTCTTCCCAGTCGGTGGCGCAGTGCAGGCGGCCACCCGGGCGCAGCTTGCGCACCAGCAGCTCGGCGAACGCCGGCTGCAGCAGGCGGCGCTTGTTGTGGCGCTTCTTGTGCCACGGGTCCGGGAAGTAGATGCGCACTTCATCGAGCGCGCCATCGGCGATCTCGTTCTGCAGCACTTCCACCGCATCGTGGTGGTACAGGCGCACGTGGTCGGCGTTGTCGTCGGCCAGCGCGTTCAGCAGCCGGCCCACGCCGGGCGCGTGCACTTCGATGCCGATGTAATCGCGCGACGGGTCGTGCTGGGCGGCGAAGCGCAGCGCGGCACCGTTGCCGAAGCCGATTTCCAGCACCTTGTGCGCCGGGCGGCCGAAGGTGGCGTCCAGGTCACGCGGCTGGCCGTTGTAGTCGATGCCGAAGCGCGGCCAGCGTTCGTCGAACGCGCGCTGCTGGGCAGGGGTGAAGCGGCCTTGGCGCAACACGAAGCTGCGCACCTCGCGGCGGCCCTCGCTCACGGTGAAGGGCTTGGGGGGAGCCTTGGAACCGGCGCTGTCGAAAGGATTGGTCATCAGCCGATCAGCCCATCCACCGGGGAGGAGGCGCTGGCGTAGCGCTTGCGCGGGATGCGCCCGGCCAGGAAGGCCTCGCGGCCGGCCTCGACTGCCTTGCGCATCGCGCTGGCCATCAGCACCGGGCTGCGTGCACCGGCAATGGCGGTGTTCATCAGCACGCCGTCGCAGCCCAGCTCCATCGCGATTGCCGCATCCGACGCGGTGCCCACGCCGGCGTCGACGATGATCGGCACCTTGGCGTCTTCGATGATCTGCAGCAGGTTGTACTTGTTCTGGATGCCCAGGCCCGAACCGATCGGCGCGGCCAGCGGCATCACCGCAGCGCAGCCGATCTCTTCCAGGCGCTTGGCCAGGATCGGATCGTCGGAGGTGTAGACCATCACCTCGAAGCCGTCCTTGACCAGCTGTTCGGCGGCCTTGAGGGTCTGCACCACGTCCGGGTACAGCGACTTCTGGTCGCCCAGCACTTCCAGCTTGGTCAGGTTGTGGCCGTCCAGCAGCTCACGCGCCAGCCGGCAGGTACGCACCGCGTCTTCGGCGGTATAGCAGCCGGCGGTGTTGGGCAGGATGGTGTAGCGCTCCGGCGGCAGCACGTCGAGCAGGTTCGGCTCGCCCGGGTTCTGCCCGATGTTGGTGCGGCGGATGGCCACGGTGACGATCTGGGCGCCTGCAGCCTCGGTGGCCAGGCGGGTTTCTTCCAGATCCTTGAACTTGCCGGTGCCGGTGAGCAGCCGCGAGCCATAGGTCTTGCCGGCGATCACCAGCGAATCGGGGGAGACATGAACGTTCATGGCGCGATTATCGCTTATCCGCCTGAAGGATGGGATCACGCAATGGCGTGCCGGCCGTGGATCGATGTGGGTAGTGCCGGCCGCTGGCCGGCAGATGTGAGGCGTCAGGCAGCGTCGGATTGCCGGCCAGGGGCCGGCACTACCCGGGATGGCCTCAGCCCCCGCCCAGCGCGTGCACGATCTCCACCACGTCGCCTTCGGCCAGGACGTGCTCGCCATGGCGGCTGCGGCTGACGATCTCGCCGTTGACCTCCACCGCCACCCGGCGCTGCAGCAACTGCTCGGCCTCGAGCAGGTCGTGGAGGGTCGCCGAGGCGGGCAGGGTGCGGGGTTCGCCGTTGAGCTGGATGTTCATCCCTGCATTGTCGCTGATAGCCCGTCGGGATCGGAACGTTTGCAATTTGAACCGGGCGCCAGCTCCAGCACAGCGGGTTTCGGCGTGATCAGGCGACAATCCATGCGGCGGCGCAGCGTGAGCAAACGGCGGCGCGGTGAAACCATTGACCGTGCGCCGGCGTACGTGCGCCGGATTCCAACCTATTTACCCCACAGGAGTTCCTAGATGCAGCTCAGCAAACACCCGATCCGCTCCCTGATGGCGGCTGCGATCGCACTCGCCGCGCTGCCGGCCATGGCAGGCGAAAATCCGTATTCCAAGGCGGTGTTCTTCGGCGACAGCCTCACCGACGCCGGCTACTTCCGCCCGCTGCTGCCCGAGGCCACGCAGGGGCTCTCCGGCCAGTTCACCACCAACCCGGGCTGGGTGTGGTCGCAGCAGGTCGCCAACTACTACGGCCTCAACAAGGACCCCAACGGCAACGGCCAGAACGGCGACAACTATGCCGTCGGTGGTGCCCGCGTGTCGGTTGAAGGCGGCGGTGCCCTTGGCGCGATCCCGTCGTTGAAGTCGCAGGCGTCCCGCTATTTGGCTGCAAACGGTGGCAAGGCTGACCGCAACGCCCTGTATACCGTATGGGGTGGCGCCAACGACCTGTTTGCCGCCGCCGGCGCTGCCGGTGCGGGTGCGCCGCCGGCCCAGGTGCAGGGCATCATCGGCGCGGCGGTCACCGACCAGATCGCGCTGGTCGGCGCCCTGAAGCAGGCCGGTGCCCAGTACGTGCTGGTGCCGAACCTGCCGGACGTGGGCATCACCCCGCAGTTCCGCGGCCCCAACGCGGCAGCCGCCACCGCCATGTCGGTCGGCTACAACAAGGCCCTGTATGGCGGCCTGAAGCAGGCGGGCATCGAGTTCATTCCGCTCGACACCTTCAGCATCCTGCGCGAAGTGACCGCCAACCCGGGCATGTATGGCTTCACCAACGTCACTGGCACCGCCTGCAAGATCAACCCGGCCAACACCACGGGCAGCATCATCGGCTGCAACCCGACCACCTACGTCAGCCCGGATGCGTACCAGACCTATCTGTTCGCCGATGGCGTGCATCCCACCGTGACCGGTCACCAGCTGCTGGGCCAGTACGCGGTTTCGGTGCTTGAGGCCCCGCGCCTGCAGCAGGTGCTGAGCCACTCGGCACAGACCGTCGGCCGTTCGCGTGCCGACCAGGTCAGCAACCACCTGGGCGCACGTCCGGCCGATGGCCTGTCGTGGTGGGGTGGCGTGCGTGGGGACATGCAGCGTTATGACCACGCCGACCTGTATGACGGCGTGGCGCCGGCCGGCCTGTTCGGTGTCGACTGGGCACGCAACGGCGTGGTGGTCGGCGGCTTCGCTGGCTTCGGCCGCATGAGTGCCGACTTCGGCAACAGCCGCGGCGACTTCACCCAGAAGGACACCACCGCCGGCCTGTTCGCTGCCTGGTATGGCGACCGCGTCTGGGTCAACGGCCAGGTCAGCTACACCTGGTTGTCGTATGACGTGAACCGCAAGGTCCAGCTGGGCCCGGCCACCCGTGAGCATGGTGGCTCGCCGGACGGCAGCAACCTGACCGCTGCACTGAATGCCGGTTACGAGTTCGGCACCGAAGGCGGCTTCCGCCACGGCCCGATTGCTTCGGTGATCTGGCAGAAGGTGAAGATCGACGGCTACACCGAAAGCGCCACCGCCGGCACCATGGCCACCGCGCTGGGTTACGACCGCCAGAACGTCGACTCGACCGTCGGCCGCGTCGGCTGGCAGGCCCGCTTCGATGGCGGCACCGTCAAGCCGTACGTGCAGGTGACCTACGACCACGAGTTCGAGGACACCAAGCAGGCCAGCGCCTGGCTGCAGACCCTGCCGGAACTGGGCAGCTACCGCGTGCCGGGCCTGGACTTCGACAAGAACTACGCCACCGCTGTTCTGGGTGCGCGCATGGACCTGTTCGGCCTGCAGGGCAACGTTGGCCTGAGCACCACGGCCGCGCAGAAGCGCGCCCGTGACGCGACGATCTTCGCCACCGTGGGCGGTAGCTTCTAAGGTAGCTTCTAAGCAGGAACCCGGCGGGGCCGGATCCCTTTCCGCGAGGAAGCGATCCGGCCCCGTGCCGATGTGGCGAGCACCATTGCGCAACACCGGCCGCTCCGCATAGACTTTCATCCGCAATGCGGGCGTAGCTCAATGGTAGAGCTGTAGCTTCCCAAGCTACTGACGTGGGTTCGATTCCCATCGCCCGCTCCATGTCTCCAGGGTATTCACCCCAGGTAGACGCGGCGCAATCGTTGAACCACACCCAAGTCCAGCGTGTGGCGGCAGCGCCGGAATTTCTTTCCTCAGTGTTGGGCTGTGGCTCCTCCGAACCACAGCCCGAAGCGGCTTATGCGCCCGCTTGCGCAGCCGCGTCCTTGGCCGCGGCAGTGACGGAACTCCCGAAACCGGTATAGGTCGATCCGTTGCAGTGCAGGTATGCGCGGAAGACGACGCCATTCAACTCGGCGTTGTCAAAATAGCAGTGCGTACCGGTCTTGGATGATTTCTTCACAAGCCGCATTGCCATGGCGTTTGAATCGTCGACGCTGGAGCCAAGACCGGCAACGCTCCAGGACTGGCCTGGGCGAGTGCAGGCGTAGGGATACTTATAGCCATGTGCCGACCCATAGTAGTAGTCGACATTGCACCGCGCCCGCGTCGCCGCCAGAGTGATGGCCAGCTCAAGCAGGTTCTGTCCCGCAGTGGTGGTCGTCATGCCATAGGCGGAAATCGGAGTGGAACTGCACTCTCCTTTGATGCCCACACCCGGTGCCGGGATGCTGACATAGGGATCGCGTGCGAAAACACTGCATACCGGGCCTTCCTCGGCGACGGCCAGGAAGCCATTGGTGTTGGCCGTCGCAGCATCGATATTGCTGCCAACGCCCGCGACCGTACCATTCTTGCCGCAGCGCCGGATCACCACGCCTCCGCCGTTCGGCAGCATGTCCATGCCGGGGTCGCAGATGCCAGGCCCGATCGAGGATGTCCCTGCCGGTCCGGTGTAATCACGTTCGGCGTTTGCGGCCATCGGGGCCTGCGCGGAAAGCAGTGCAAGCATCAGCGAAAAAGAAATCGCAGCCATTCAAAACCTCGAATCCATGAGTGAGTCGTGACGCTAGCAGAGGCATGAGTCTGGAAAACGGGAATAGAACCCATCCGCCACTTCGGCGAGCCAGCGACTCGATTCAAAATGCTCACGGCTATGGAAATGTGCGGCAGTTCGCACCTTGCTTGCAGTTGCGTGGCCGCCCCGGGGCAACCTCCGCTGTCTGGCGAGCCCGTCGGGCCGCAGGGTTCAGTTGGTGCTGGGCTTGGGGATGCTAAAAGATCGTTAACCGTTGACCCATCGTCCGCTGCCCGGAGCGCGAATGATCCCCGCACTTTTGCCCATCAGGCGTTGCTTTGATTTTTCAGGGCGATCCAACCGGAAAGAGTTCTGGTCGTACTCCCTGTCTGCTGCCCTTGTGGTGGCAGTGGGCTACACCTTGATGGACGGCGGATACTGGCTGACGGGCACTGTGCTGCTCGATGGGGAGGCCTTCGAGCCGTTCCGGACGCTGGGGAGTGTCATGACGGTCTGCGCGGTCATCGTCCTCCTTCCGCCGATGCTGGCCCTGGCCGTTCGACGACTGCATGACATCGACGAGTCTGGCTGGTACGTCGTGATCGCCTTCATCCCGTTGGGCGTATTCGTCCTCTTCCCGGTCATGCTCCTGCCGGGCAACGAGGAAGAGAATCGATTCGGCGGCATTTCCGGCCTGCCGGGCGCCTGACTCAGCGCCGGACGAAATCCACCAGGTCGGAAGGGTAGTGCGGGCAGGTGCGCAGCGTGGCGTCGTCACCGCCATACAGCACCACCAGCGCAGCCACTTCAAATGCCCAGTAGCCCCACGCGTTCGGCCCGATCAGGCGTCGGGTCCGCTTCTGAGCCTTTGGCGGCAGCAGGAAGAAGTCGCGGTACTGCACCTGCAGGTAGCCGGCCAGCAGTGAAGGGTCGAACGCTTCACCGTCGCGCAGCGGCGCGAACAGCTCGGCGAACGGTCGCGGATGAAAGACCTCATCACTGGCTTCCACCAGGCCCAGCGCCGGCGCGCTGAGGTAGTCCAGCACGCGGTCGGTGTCGAAACAGAGCACCTTCTCCACCAGCGCCGGCAGGCGTTCCTGCGCATCCAGCAGCACGCCCAGTGACAACAGCTGTAGTGCGTATTCGTAGTGCTGCGTTGTACGCGATTGCAACGACGCAGCCAGCGCGATGTCGTGGCCTTGTTGCTGCAGGCTTTCCCGGGCAATGGCCAGCAAGCGCGCATGCTCGAGCCAGAGATCTGCTACGTCGGCATGCATCTGCTGCAACACCGCGGGAGCGAAGCCGCGATCAACGCCTTTCAGCAGCAGGTTGCTGCCGGTCTGTGCAACCGTCTCCCAGCCGTAGGCATGCTCCAGGGCCGCATGTCCCTGCAGCGGTTCCTCCGCAGATTCACCGCCATTGCGCGCATGGCGTGCAAGCAAGGCCATGCCTGCGTTCCAGTCCGCCTGCCAATCCGGCAGGCGAAGCGTGCGGCGCGGCTGGCCCGGGGCCTTGGCCAGTGCTCTCCATCGCGGCAGCATGTCCTGCAGCAGATTCCGGCGATTCACGGCAGTCATCGATTGCATCATCAGCGAGAGTCTAGCGGCATTGCCGGTTCGAACCCCATTGCCTGGCACAGCGTTGAAGGTTTGAATGGTGCGCAGTCGCCGCCACCATGCCCGCATGACCGTTGATCGAATTGCCCTCCGCCGTTTCACCCAGTGGCTGCCGTTCCTGATATGGGTAGCGATCTGCGTGGTGTGGTGGTCGCCTTGGGGCGTGGTCGTTGGCCTGGCTGCCTGCCTTGCCCTGGGCGGCGTGCTGCAGCGCTTCGATCTGGTTGGCGATGCCGTAGGTGGCGCACTGTTGCGCTCGCGGGCGACGCTGCCCTTCGCCACCCGGCCGCCCACGCATGATGTCCTGTTGGAGTGGGGCGAGCTGGGCATGGGCGGGCCGGCCTACGGCACCCAGATGCTGCGCGATGGCGCCATTGTCGAGGGTGTATCCACTGGGGGAAGCCACGATGCCAGCGGTGAGTGGCAGGCGCTGGCGGGCAGCGCGCTGCGTGTGGCCAGTGGCTACAGTGACCGCAGCGAGGCCGTGATCGTCTACGACGAAGCGGACAAGAAGGTGATGCACCTGCTGACGATTGTTCCCAGCCTGTTCTGGCAGGAACTGCACGAGCGCCGGCAGCTTGGCGGGGATGCCGAAGCCGCGATGTGGTTGCGGGATCTTCCCTGCCGATCGAGCACGCTGCGCCCCTGCCGGGGGCTATGGCTGGAACAGGGGCATCCGGCGCTGGCCGCCGGGTTGCCGCAGGTAGTGCGGCATGTCCTGCCTGATGCCCGGGTGCTGCAGGCCATCCCGTTGCTTCCCGACGACCTGCGCCTGACCGCGCATCCGACCTTGTTCGCGCGCATCTGCCCGTACGCGCTCTGTCTTGATGGCGAGCCCAGTGATCGTCACGCCTGCGATCTGGAGACGATCATCGCCAGCCCGTCCGGACGATGCGTGGTGGTGGCGGGCAGCGTGCTTGATGGGGATCTGCGTCCCATCGAGGGCGTATGGCTCGTCCACTGGCAGGGGCGTTGGCAGGCCATCGGCCGCCGTGCGATGGGCGGCAGCGGCAAGACCCGGCGTGGGGCCTGGATCGATGTGATCGAGGTCGGCGATGACGGAACGCTTCGCTGCGACGCCTATGAGGAACACTGGACATTCGACGCGATCACACGCATCCCGACGCCACACACGGCACTGGCCCTGCCTGTGGAGTGGCGGGAAACCGCACTGGCCGTGCGTGTCCGCGATGGGCGCTTCTCGCTGCGCCTCCCCCAGGCTGGTCAGCGGCCGTCAGTCACAGGTTAGGCTGCGTCGAATCGAACAAGGCGGTTCCGGCATGCGTCGTCGATGCAGGCCGGGGAAACGCTGGAAAAGCCGAAAAAACGGGCTGCGGGCAGTACTGAGTGCGGATGGCCGGATTCCCGGATGACTCAAGTGCCGGCCGCCTGCATCAGCTGCGCATACTCCTCGGTAAACAGCCCTGACAACGCCCGGCGCTGCTCCGGATCGATCGCGCGTGAGGCGTTGGCTGTGTAGTCGAAATGCACCATCACGCAGCGCCCGCTGGCCACCAGGGCCTCGAACTGGAACGCCTGCTGCACGATCGACAGCGAGGAGCGGCCGATGTTCTCGATGCGGGTCTCGATGCGCACTTCGTGTCCCGGCTGTATCTGCTGCAGGAAGTCGATCTCGTAGCGGCGCAGGATCAGCGTCAGGTCGCGCATGCTGGCCTCGCGACTGAAATGCCGGAAGATCTCCTGGCGGCCTTCCTCGAACCAGACGGGCAGGGCGGTGTTGGTGACGTGGCCGAGTACATCCACTTCGGAGAAGCGCGGAAGGATCGTCAGCGGCATGAAGTCTCCGGGGCGCAGTGGGTGGAGTCTCCGGCGACGATGCTGCCATCGCCGGAGACAGTGCGGCGGTTACCGGCTGTCAGTCTGAGTAGAAGCCGTTGCCGAGGGTGCCGGGCAGGCCGGGTTCCGGCCACGGCATCAGTGACGTGCAGGCGTCATACAGCGTGCAGAAGTCCTGCCGCAGTTGCGCAGGCACCCAGCTGCCGTAGGAGACGTCGGTCGAGTCGCCCTGGCAGGCGTAGGCAACATCGATCCAGCGGGTATTGGCGTGTGAGGCAACGCCCTGGTGCTGTGTCTTGCCCGTGCAGTAGCGCAGGCCCTGGCCGATCAGGGTGTTGTTGGCATCGAAGTAGAGCCGGGAGACTGCATGGGTCGGCGCAGCCTGTACGTCTGCGGCGCCTCCCACCAGGCCAAACAGCAACAACAGCGGAATTCCCATTCGCATCTGTGGTTCTCCTTGGATTGTGTAAGCCGGCCGTGTCCTGTCCATTAGCCGGCAAAAGGCATCTTCGCACAGCCCCGGCAGGCACGCAGATGCGGCGGCCTGCAGGGCATCATCCACCCGCCACACGCCCGCGCTATGCTGCGCGCCTGCCGTCCGATCCTGCCGCGATGAAGCTCGCCATCCTGTCCCGCAACAGCTCCCTGTACTCCACCCGCCGGCTGGTCGAGGCGGCCCGCGCGCGCGGCCACACCGTACGCATCCTCGACCCGCTGCGCTGCTACATGCGCATCGCCGCAGATGGTTTCTCGATGCACTACAAGGGCCGGCCGATGACCGGCGTGGACATGGTCATCCCGCGCATCGGTGCCTCGATCACCCGCTATGGCACCGCCGTGCTGCGCCAGTTCGAGCTGATGGGCGCGCGCACGCCCAATCCCTCCGACGCGATCCTGCGTTCGCGCGACAAGCTGCGCGCGCACCAGCTGCTGGCAGCCAAGGGCATCGACATGCCGGTCACCGTGTTTGGCGACAACCCCGATGACACCGTCGACCTGCTGTCCATGCTGGGCCCGCCGCCACACGTGGTGAAGCTCAACGAAGGCACCCAGGGACGGGGGGTGATCCTCACCGAGAAGGCCAGTGCTTCGCGTGGCATCGTCGAGGCCCTGCGGGGCCTGTACGCCAACTTCCTGATGCAGGAGTTCATCGGCGAAGCCAAGGGCGCCGACCTGCGCTGCTTCGTGGTCGGTGACCAGGTGGTGGCGTCGATGCAACGCCAGGCGCCGGAAGGGGACTTCCGCTCCAACCTGCATGCTGGCGGCACCGCGGTGGCGGCCAAGGCCAGCCGCGCCGAGCAGCAGGTGGCGGTGCGTTCGGCCAAGGCGCTGGGCCTGTCGGTCTGTGGCGTGGACCTGATCCGCTCGGCGCGTGGCCCGCTGGTGCTGGAGGTCAACTCCACGCCAGGGCTGGAGGGCATCGAAGCCGCCTGCGGGGTGGATGTGGCCACACGCATCATCGAGCACGTCGAGAAGATTAAAAAGCCATGATTAATCAATGGCTTGAAATTCTCATGGGCAAATGAGGCCGGCTTTAACACGCCTTTAATCGGCGTCGGCGTAGCCTTCAGCGAACCGCAGCTCTGCCTCTCAGCAGGATCGGTATCGGGATACGACTTCAGACCCAGGCGGGGCACCGCCTGGGTCTTTTTTATGCCCGCCGCAGGTCCCTTGTAGAGGCAACGTGACGGCCGTAGAGTGGCGCCCATCGTTCCTGGATGGATCCGGAGGCTGGCGATGTACCGCATCACGATGATCGCGTTGTTGCTGGGGCTGTCTGGCGCTGTCTCCGCCAAGCCGGAGAAGGCCGCCATACAGATGGACGGGCAGGCACCGGTGGCCGAGCAGGTCCGGCGGGTTGAAAAGGCCCTCGATGACGGCGAGTACAGCGAGATTTCCGCTGACGACCGCGCCCAGGTGCAGCAGGCACTGGCGCGCATCACCCAGCGCATGGGTGACCACCGCACGCTTCAGGAGCTTCCGCCGCAGGTCCAGGCGGAGGTCTTCAACGACCAGGAGCGGATCAACACCGTTCTTGTCCGCGCCCACGAAGACAGCCGGCAGATCTGCCAGCACACCCGCACCACCGGCAGCAACATGCCTAAAAGCCGCTGCCTGACCGTGGCCGAGCGCCGCCGGATCGAGGAAAAGGGCAAGGCCCTGCTCAACGACCAGCGCACCTTCAACAACTTCAACCCGGCCAGCAACCACTAGGCCGTCCGATGCCCCTGCGCATGGCACTTGCTGGCGTGAAGGTGGTGCGAATACAGTCAACACTCAATTCAAACAAGGATTCGTTTGTCATGAAGTCCCTCCTGATGTCGGCGGTCCTGATCTCGGGCCTGACCCTGGCCACCGCCGCCTCTGCATCGAACCAGGCCGGTGAGGTCTTTATCCCCGGCAAGCCGCTGCAGCAGCAGATCGAGCGCATCGAAATCGAACTCAACGATGGCGAGACCTACAGCGAACTGAAGCAGACCGACCGCAGCCGCGTACGCGAGGCGCTGGTACGCATGCGTACGGCCGTCGAGCAGCATCCTGACCGCGATTCCATGCCTGAACAGGTACGAACCGATGTCTTCAACGACCAGCAGATCGTGAACACGGTTTTGACACAGGCACGTGAAGATAGTCGTCTAATATGCCAACGTGAAAAGGCCACGGGTTCGAACCGGTCCACGACGCAGTGCACTACCGTTGCCGAGCGCGCCCGGCGGAAGGACAAGGCACAGCGTGATATGGGCCAGGCCCAGCGCATCGGCAAATTCGTAAATTAGAGGTGACAGTGAGAATCCTGGTAATCGAAGACAACAGCGACATTGCGGCCAACCTGGGCGACTACCTGGAGGACCGGGGCCACACCGTGGACTTCGCGGCTGACGGGGTTACCGGTCTGCACCTGGCCGTGGTGCACGAGTTCGACGCGATCGTGCTGGATCTCAACCTGCCAGGCATGGACGGCATCGAGGTCTGCCGCAAGTTGCGCAATGAAGCGCGCAAGCAGACCCCGGTACTGATGCTCACCGCCCGCGATTCGCTGGACAACAAGCTGGCCGGCTTCGATTCCGGCGCGGACGACTACCTGATCAAGCCGTTCGCGCTGCAGGAAGTGGAAGTGCGTCTGAATGCCCTGTCGCGACGCGGCAAGGGCGTGCAGACCCGCGTGCTGGAAACCGGCGATCTGGAATACAACCTGGATACGCTGGAAGTGCGCCGCCAGGGCAAGCTGCTGCAGCTCAACCCGACCGCACTGAAGATCCTGCAGGCGCTGATGGAAGCGGCCCCGGCCGTGGTCACCCGCCAGGAGCTGGAAACCCGCGTGTGGGGCGAAGAACTGCCCGATTCGGATTCCCTGCGCGTGCACATCCATGGCCTGCGTGCGGTGGTCGACAAGCCGTTTGAAGTGCCGCTGATCCAGACCCGCCATGGCATCGGATACCGCATCGCCACCCCGGAAGCCTGATTCGGTGGCAACCAAGGGGGAGCGCCGGCGCACGCCTTATCGGCGGCGCCTGCGCAGCCGCATTATCGTTTCGTTCGTGTTGTTGGGCTTCTGCCTGACGACACTGTTCGCGTTCGCCACCAACTGGGCCCGCCTGCGCGTGGAAAACCAGCTGGTGGAAGAGCTGATGAACCGCAACATCGACGAGTATGCGCGCCGCTATTACGAGCACCCCGGGCATAACCCGGACGCACCGGTGCTGCAGATCAGGGCCTATGCCTATTCGAAGGACAAGTTCGACCGGGTGCGCGAAGAGCGCGCGCAGTGGGCGGGCTTTTCCGATGGCATCCACAGCGTCAGCGGCGATGAGCACGGCGAGCCGTACTCCTACAAGCTGGCCGTGCGCAAGACGCCCGATGCCTGGTTCTTCCTCGCCTATGACATGACCGACAGCGTGCGCGGCGGCAAGCAGCTCAACCGCGCGCTGGTGCTGTCGGTGCTGGTGTTCAGCGTGCTGTCGCTGGTGCTGGGCTGGTGGTCGGCCTCGAAGGTGATGAAGCCGGTGTCGGATCTGGCCGCGCGGCTGCGCGCCTACCGCGGCGGCACCAGTGATCCCGAGCCCTTGGCACCACGCTTCCCCGACGACGAAGTGGGGCAGCTGGCACAGGCGCTGGACGACTATTCCTCGCGGCTGACCGAGGTGGTGCAGCGCGACCGTGAGTTCAATGCAGACGTCAGCCATGAGCTGCGCACGCCGCTGGCGGTGATCCGTGGCGCCACCGAGCTGTTGCTGACCCGGCCCGGCCTGGACGAAAAGGTGCTGCAGCGCCTGCAGCGCATCCAGCGCGCCGAGCAACAGTGCAGCGACCTGATCGGCGCACTGCTTCTGCTGTCGCGCAACGAGCGCGGGCAGGGCACCAGCAACGTCGCCCGCGTGGCCGAGCAGCTGCTGGACGCGCATCGTGCGCAGCTGGGTGGCAAGCCGCTGGAGCTGCTGCTGGAAGGCGAGCGCAACCTGGTGATCGATGCGCCCGAGGCGGCGCTGTCGGTGGCACTGGGCAACCTGATCGGCAACGCGGTGAAGTACTCGCAGGACGGCGAGGTACGCGTGTTCGTCGGCACCAATTCGGTGTCGGTAACCGACAGTGGCCCAGGCCTGAGCGAGGAAGACGCGGCCAAGCTGTTCCAGCGTGGCTACCGCGGTACCCATGCCGGCCATTCGCAGGGCGGCGGTATCGGCCTGTCGATCGTCAGCCGCCTGTGCGATCTGTACGGCTGGCAGGTGAGCGTGCGTCCCGGCGGCGAGCGTGGCGTGATCGCCACCCTGACATTCTCGCCGAAGCCGTTGTAAGCGAAGCGGAGCATGGGCCCGGCTCTACAGTAGTTCCACGCCATGCGTGGATGCGTTTCGGTGGCGCCGGCCGCGAGCCGGCAACCAGGCCTCACCCCCCGGCCAACCCCAGATACCGCGCATGCAGCTGTTCCACCTGCACCTGCAGGTCCTCCGGCTGCCCGTCATTGACCACCACATCATCGGCCAGCGCCAACCGCTGTGCGCGGCTGGCCTGCGCAGCAATCATCCGGTCGGCCAGTGCCGCGTCGATACCATCGCGCTGCATCAGCCGGGCGTGCTGCACGGCCTCGGGCGCATCCACCAGCAGCACCCGGTCCAGCCACGGGTAGGCCTTCCGCCCACCCACTTCGGTCAGTAGCGGAATCGCGGCAATCGCATAGGGGCTCTCAGCCTGCTCGCACTGCTGTTGCATCAGCAGGCGGATGGCGGGGTGGGTGATCGCTTCCAGCGCCGTCCGCTCGGCGGGATCGGCGAACACGTGGGCGCGCAGGCGCCCCCGGTCCAGGCTGCCATCGGCCAGCAGCATGTCGGCGCCGAAACGCTCGGCGATGCGGGCCAGCGCCGGGCTGCCGGCAGCCACCACGGCCCGGGCGGCCAGATCGGCGTCGGCCACCACGATCCCCAGCGCCTCGAAGCGCCGGGTCACTTCGCTCTTGCCGGAGGCGATGCCGCCGGTCAGGCCAACCACATAGCGGCTCATGGGGACTCCCCTCAGCGCAGCCCGCTCATCGCCAGGTACTGCTCCACCAGCGGTGCACCCCACATGAAGTACAGCCAGCCGGCGATGGCCAGATACGGCCCGAACGGAATCGGCGTGGCGCGGTCACGGCCCCGGCTGTACAGCCAGATCGAGCCGATGATGGCACCCAGCACCGACGACAGCAGGATGATCGGCAGGATGCCCTTCAGCCCACACCAGGCGCCCAGCGCTGCCAGCAGCTTGAAGTCGCCGTGGCCCATGCCCTCCTTGCCGGTCAACTGCTTGAACAGCCACCAGACCGTCCACAGCGACAGGTAGCCCACCGCCGCGCCTACCAGGGCGGGCTTGGCCGGCATGTACAGGTTGTCGATGCTGCCTATCAGCCCCAGCCACATCAGCGGCAGGGTGAGCTGGTCGGGCAGCAGTTGGGTCCGCAGGTCGATGCCGGACAAAGCAATCAGGAAGCAGGTCAGCACGATGGCGCCGAAGCCCTGCCAGCCGAAGCCGAACTGCCAGACGCAGGCCAGCACCAGTACCGAGGTCAGCGCCTCCACCAGCGGGTACTGCAGCGAGATCGGCGCCTTGCAGTGGCGGCACTTGCCGCCCTGGATGATCCAGCTGAACAGCGGGATGTTCTCGTACCAGCTCAGCTTGTGCTTGCAGTGCGGGCAGTGCGACGGCTCCACCACGATCCCCGGTGGGGGTGGTTCATAGAAGTCCGGTTCTTCCAGGACTTCGCGCGCATCGCGCTTCCACTGCCACTCCAGCCGCTTGGGCAGCCGCAGGATGACCACGTTCAGGAAACTGCCCAGCAGCAGTCCCAAGGCGGCCGCGGCGGGGTAGCCGAGGCCGGGGTGCTGGTCGAGAAATGCCATTGATACCTTTAGCCGACGACGGCGCCGAGTTTGAAGATGGGCAGGTACATCGCGATGACCAAGCCACCGACAATGGTACCAATGAACACCATGATCATCGGTTCCAGCAGGCTGCTCAAGGCATCCACGGCATTGTTCACTTCCTGCTCGTAGTATTCAGCCACCTTGAACAGCATGGCGTCCAGGGCGCCGGCCTCTTCGCCGATGCCGGTCATCTGGATGACCATGTGCGGGAACAGGTTCAGCTGCTTCATGGCCATGTTGACCGGATAGCCCACCGAGACGTCGTCGCGCATCCGCAGGACGGCTTCGCCATAGACCTTGTTGCCGGTGGCGCCAGCCACGATGCCCAGCGCCTCCACCAGCGGCACGCCGGCCTTGAAGGTCACCGCCGTGGTCCGGGCGAAACGGGCAATCGAGCTGTTATGCATGATCTGGCCGATCACCGGCACCTTCAGCACCAGCCGGTCGACCGTATGCTGCATCTTCTCCGAGCGCCGGTAGGTCATGGCGATGGCCACCACCGATCCGATCACCACGATGGCTATCAGCCACCACCACGACACCATGAAACGGGACAGGTTGACCACCATCTGGGTGAAGGCCGGCAGGTCGGCACCGAAGCTCTTGAAGACTTCCTCGAACTGCGGCACCACCCAGACCAGCAGAATGGTGCTGACCAGGAAGGCCACCACCAGCACCATGGCCGGGTAGAACAGGGCCTTCTTGATCTTGCCCTTCAGTGCTTCGATGTTCTCCTTGTAGGAGGCGATCGTGTCCAGCACCGTTTCCAGTACACCGGCGCTTTCACCTGCGCGTACCAGGTTGCGGTAGAGCTCGTCGAACTGGACAGGGTGACGGCTGATCGCCTCGTTCAGAGAAGAGCCGCCCTCGATGTCGGCGCGGATCCCGTCCACCATCTTCTTCATGCGCGGGTTCTTGTGCCCGCTGCCGATGATCTCCAGCGCCGAGACGATCGGCACGCCGGATTTCATCATCGTGGCCATCTGCCGGCTAAAGAACGCGATGTCCTTAGCGCCCACGGGCTTGCCGGCCGCGCCGAACAACGGCTTGGGTTTCGGCTTGACCTGACCGGGGTTGATCCCCTGCTTGCGCAGTTCGGCGCGCAGCAGATTGGCGTTCTTCGCCAACTGCTCGCCCTTCATCTTGATACCCCGCTTGTCGGTCCCCTCCCAGACAAACGGCTGCAGCTCCATGGTGCTACGCGCCACGGGCTCTTTCTTGATCGCACTGCGACTGACAGACATGTTGGCTCCCCAAGGCCCGCCATCCCCAGGCGGGCATCCTGACCGGCGATGGTAGCCGGTTCAGGGCCGTCCGGGGAGCCTGCTGGCGTGACGCCGCGCAGGGTTTTCGACCTGGCGAGACGAAAGGTGACGTACCGCGTCACATTGCCGCGTCCATCGCAGATTCGCTTCTGGGGGGTTCCCATCCGCGAAATTGCTGCCATCATTGGCGCGGGGAAATCGGGGAGGCGCTGCCATGGGAGATTGGCACGTAACCTGCGTTGATCCACCCGCGGGGACGGGCAGCCTGCTCATCCGGTCATCTGGCCGGCCGGCAGCCACCCCCGACATCAACCACCACTTATCTTGGGGATGTACCACCATGAAGAACCAGAAGGGCTTCACCCTGATCGAACTGATGATCGTCGTTGCGATCATCGCCATCCTGGCCGCCATCGCGCTGCCGGCGTACTCGAACTACACCAAGAAGGCCAAGGTCTCGGAAGTGATCCTGGCGGCTTCTTCGCTGCGTACTGACGTGTCGGAATATGTGGCCAGCAACAATGCGCTGCCGCCGGCTTCTTGGAAGCCGGACTTCCAGCAGACCAAGTACGTCAGCAAGTTGGAGTGGGATGGCAAGGCCATCGTGGCCACCGCCCAGGCGATCGGTGACAACCTGATCGATGCCAAGAACATCACCCTGACCCCGACAGGCGACGGCAGCAAGGGCGTGGTCCCGAGCTGGACCTGCGGTGGCTCGATCGATGCCAAGTATCGTCCGGGTTCCTGCCAGGGTACCACCGCTGAGAGCGAAGGCGGCGAGTAATCAGCACTTGCTGATCTCGGTTTGAGAACGGGGAGCCCAAGCTCCCCGTTTTCGTTTGAGCGCTCTGGGTCGGCCGGATTCGGCTCGGCTACACGTTTGCATTCAGTCTGCGAAGTTTGTTCTTCTGTTGAAATCGACCGTGCGACTGGGGAGCCGCAATGAGCCGTCCATCCAACAGCCATGGCCCATGGCTGCTGCTGATCTTCATCCTGTCCGGCTTCGCCGGGCTGATCTACCAGTCCATCTGGACGCAGTACCTGGGGTTGTTCCTCGGGCATTCCTCGCATGCGCAGTCGCTGGTGCTGATGCTGTTCATGGGGGGGATGGCGCTAGGGGCGTGGCTGGTCAGCCGTCGCAGTGCGCTGCTGCGCCGACCGCTACTGGCCTATGCGGCCATCGAGCTGGTGATCGGTGTGCTCGGCATCGGCTTCGACGGTCTTTTTCACGGGGTGACCGGCTGGGCCTACACGCACCTGATGCCCGGCATGGAGGGGGCGTCCTCAACGGCGCTGCGCTGGGCGCTAGCCACTGCGCTGGTGCTACCGCAGTGCATCCTGCTGGGGGCGACCTTCCCGCTGATGAGCGCCGGCTACATGCGCCTGCAGCCGATGGCGCAGGGTGAAGTGCTCGCCGGCCTGTATTTTTCCAACAGTCTGGGCGCGGCGGCCGGTGCGCTGGTGGCTACGTACCTGCTGCTTCCCGCAGTTGGTCTGCCCGGCACCGTACTCAGTGCCGGCCTGCTCAACATCGTCGTCGCCATCATCGTCTATCCCCTGGCCCGTGACGCCAGCGCCCCGGCCGTGATCGCAAGCCCGGCGCCCACACCGGTATCTGATGGGTCGCGCCGCAGTGCGGTGCCGGTGCTGCTGGTGCTACTGGTGGCCGCCGGTACAGGTGCATCGTCGTTCGTCTATGAGATCACCTGGGTGCGCATGTTGTCGCTGGCGCTGGGCACCACGCTGCATTCCTTCGAACTGATGCTGGCCGCCTTCATTCTCGGTCTCGCCTTCGGTGGACTGTGGCTGCGCCGCCGTGCCGACCGCATGCAATCGCCGCTGCGGGTAGCCGGCTGGGTGCAGGTCTGGATGGGGCTGGCCGCGCTGGCCTCGATGTTCGTCTACGCCCAGGCCTTTGACTGGGTGGGCTGGTTGATGCGGGTCATCGTGCGCAGCGCCGACGGATACGTGCTGTACAACCTGGCCAGTGCGGTGATTGCCGGACTGGTGATGTTCCCAGCCGCATTCTTCGCTGGCATGACGTTGCCGCTGCTGACCCTGGCCCTGCTGCGCAGCGGCCACGGCGAACGCTCGATTGGCCAGGCCTATGCCTTCAACACAATGGGCGCGATCGTCGGCGTGCTGGCAGCCATTCATCTGTTGATGCCGTTGCTGGGGCTGAAGTACGCGTTGCTGTTGGCTGCAATAGTGGACATCGTGCTGGGCTTGATACTGCTACAACGGGTTCAGAGCGTTGCAGTCAGTTGGCTGCGTTCGTCTGTGCTCCAAGCCGGCGCACTAGGTGCTCTGGCCATGGTGGCGACAATTGTGCTGGTGCGTTTCGATCCGTTGGTGCTGAATTCGTCGGTTTACAGACATGGCAATGCTCGTCTGGCCGACACGGCGACAATGTTGTTCTCCCGTGATGGACAGACTGCAACCGTCGCGGTTTACGAGAACACCACAGTCGATGGCAACATGCGAGCCATCGCTACCAACGGCAAAGTAGATGCTGGAATGGCTGTATCGATGCAGCAGGCGCCGACCAGCGACGAGTCGACCATGATCCTGCTGGCGGCACTGCCGCTGGCACTGCGTGAGGACTACCAGCGCGTCGGCGTGATCGGCTTTGGTTCCGGGCTCAGTACGCACACGCTGCTGGGCGATGGTCGCGTTGGTCGGGTGGACACGGTGGAGATCGAGCCGGCCATGGTCGACGGCGCGCGCCTGTTCGGTGAACGGGTCGAACGCGCCTTCAAGGACCCACGTTCGCACGTGGTGATCGACGACGCCAAGTCCTATTTCGCCGCGAGCCCACGCAAGTACGATCTGATCATTTCCGAACCTTCCAACCCGTGGGTAGGCGGCACGGCGGCGCTGTTCAGCGACGAGTTCTATGCGTTCGTGCCGCAGCAGCTCAACGAAGGTGGCGTGTTCGTGCAGTGGCTGCAGATGTATGAGATCACGCCCGAGCTGGTCAGTTCGGTTCTGGCGGGCATGCTGGAGCAGTTCTCTGATGCGCGCGCGTACCTGGCTAACCGCGGCGACCTGATACTCGTGGCAACGCCGAAGGGCAAGTTGCCGCCGATGAACGACAGTTTGTTCCAGCAACCAGCATTGCGCGAAGAGTTGGCGCGGATCGGCGTGCATTCGCTGGCGGATCTGCAGGACGCGCTATCGATGGACGACGCCGCGCTTAGAGCATTTGTCCCGCTGTACCCGGCCGCGCGCAATTCTGACTACTTCCCTACATTAAAGCTGAAAGCGCCAGTGGCGCGTTTCCAGAGCGCGTTTACCCGTGATTTTCAAGATGTGATGACGACGCCGTGGCTGATCGTTGCTCGACCGGAAGTGCCAAATGCTGGCGGAAAGGCTGAAGCTATCACCCAGCCCGCATCGAGCCGTGATGACAGGCGTCCGGCTGCTCGGGCGTTGGCCACCTTCCTGCAGGGCGATGCTAAGCCTTCGCAGGATGTCAGTGCTGCTGACTGGCTGCGTGCCCAGGCGCTGCGTGGGCTTGCAGTTCGCTGCGAGCTGGACAAGACGCCGCTGGAAAGTACTCAGCTGTTGTTCGCGTTGTTCAGTGATACCTCGCCGTTCCTGCCGGCCGAGCAACGTGCGGCGCTGTGGTCGCAGCGAGCGTGGATGGACTGCTCGCCGCAGGATGCGACCGTGTCTGCCAGCCTGGCCCTGGTCGCTGCGGCGGCCACCGACGATCACCACACCGTACTAACGGAAGGACGTCGATTGTTGCAGGGCGAGCATGGCCCGGCGCTGCTGGCTGATGCCGGCTCGGGCTATTATCTGTTCGGGGCAATGCAACATGCCGCACGGTCGCTGGGGGATACCGCAGCGTCGCGGCAGCTGACGGACCAGTACTGGCAGGTGCTTGCGCCTGACGCTCGACGGAACGGGCCACTGCGCTTGCTGAGCTACCTGGCCTCTACCGGCCCGGTGCCGGCTGCAACCGCCGATTCCCAGCCGTCAGGGCAAAAGTGATACGAGGAAGACCATGAGCGTTGTTTCCCCCCCCAACCTCGTCGGCATCACCGGCCTGGCCCGCCGTCTGGTCCAGGACGGTGCCCTGGATGAGGCCTCCGCCCGCGACGCCATGGCCAAGGCCACGGCCGCCCGACAGCCGCTGCCCACGTGGTTCGCGCAGAACAAGCTGGTCAGTGCTTCGCAGCTTGCCGCCGCCAATGCGGTCGAGTTCGGCATGCCGCTGTTCGACGTTTCCACCTTCGACGCCAGCCAGAACGCGATGAGCCTGGTCAGCGAAGAGCTGCTGCGCAAGCACAATGTGCTGCCGCTGTTCAAGCGCGGTGGCAAGCTGTTCGTGGGCACCAGCAACCCGACCCATGCGCTGGACGAGATCAAGTTCCACACCAATCTGGTGGTGGAACCGATTCTGGTTGATGAAGACCAGATCCGCCGAACGCTGGAGCAATGGCATGCCAGCCACGACACCCTCGGCGACACGCTGGGGGGCGACGACGAGGGCATGGCCAACCTCGATGTCGGCTTGGGCGACGAAGACAACGCGGGTGGCGACTCCGGCATCGACGCCAAGGGCGACGACACCCCGGTGGTGAAGTTCGTCAACAAGGTGCTGGTCGATGCCATCCGCAAGGGCGCCTCGGACATCCACTTCGAGCCCTACGAAGATGATTACCGCGTGCGCCTGCGCATCGACGGCCTGCTGAAGATGGTGGCGCGCGCACCGGTGAAGTTGAACCAGCGCATCGCCGCGCGCCTGAAGGTGATGGCGCAGCTGGATATCGCCGAGAAGCGCGTGCCGCAGGACGGGCGCATCAAGCTGAACCTGTCCAAGACCAAGCAGATCGATTTCCGCGTCAGTACGCTGCCGACCTTGTTCGGTGAAAAGGTGGTGCTGCGTATTCTCGATGGTAGCGCGGCCAAGCTGGGCATCGACAAGCTGGGCTACGAACCGGACCAGCAGAAGCTGTTCCACGACGCCATCCACAAACCGTACGGCATGGTGCTGGTGACCGGCCCGACCGGTTCGGGCAAGACCGTGTCGCTGTATACCGCGCTGGGCATCCTCAACGATGAGACGCGCAACATCTCCACTGCCGAAGACCCGGTGGAAATCCGTCTGCCCGGCGTCAACCAGGTGCAGCAGAACAACAAGCGCGGCATGACCTTCGCTGCGGCACTGCGCTCGTTCCTGCGACAGGATCCGGACATCATCATGGTCGGCGAAATCCGCGACCTGGAGACGGCCGAGATTGCGATCAAGGCGGCGCAGACCGGCCACATGGTGCTGTCCACGCTGCATACCAACGATGCGCCGCAGACCATCGCGCGCCTGATGAACATGGGCATCGCGCCGTACAACATCACCAGCTCGGTGACGCTGGTTATCGCGCAGCGCCTGGCGCGCCGGTTGTGCGGCAACTGCAAGCGCCCGGCCAACCTGCCGGAGCATGCGCTGCTGGCCGAGGGCTTCACCCAGGCGCAGCTGGATGCGGGCATCCAGTTGTACGAGGCGGTGGGCTGCGATGAGTGCACCGAGGGCTACAAGGGCCGAACCGGCATCTACCAGGTGATGCCGATGACCGATGAGATCGCCACCATCGTGCTGGCCGGTGGCAATGCACTGCAGATTGCCGAGGCGGCGCAGCAGATCGGGGTGAATGACCTGCGGCAGTCGGCGTTGAAAAAGGCCGCTGCGGGTGTGACCAGCCTGGCCGAGATCAATCGCGTTACCAAGGATTGAAGTAGATCCACGCCGTGCGTGGATGCCGCGATGCATGAGGTTGCCGGCCAGCGGCCGGCACTACCAGGTTGGTGGGTAGATCCACGCCATGCGTGGATGACGCGATGCATGAGGTTGCCGGCCAGCGGCCGGCACTACCACGTTGGTAGGTAGATCCACGCCATGCGTGGATGACGCGGTCCCGACCCCGGGTTTACTCCATCCCCAGCTTCTTCAGCTTGTAGCGCAGCGCGCGGAAGGTAATCCCCAGCTGCGCGGCAGTCCGGGTCTTGTTCCAGCGGTTCTCTTCCAGCGCGCGCTGGATGGCGCTGCGCTCCAGCTGCTCGATATACGAGGGCAGGGCAGCACCGCCCGGCTGCAGATCGGCCACGGCCTCGGCGGGTGCTGCGCCGCCGGGCGCACGCGGGGCGTGCTGCGGCAGGCGCAGGTCGTCGGCGCCGATGCGGTCTTCTTCGGCCAGTGCCAGCGCGCGCTCCAGAATGTTCTCCAGCTCGCGCACATTGCCCGGGAACGCATAGTGGGCCAGCGCCTCCAGCGCCGATGGCGCCAGCAGCGGGGTGGCACGGCCGTGGCTGCGGGCCAGCCGCGCCAGCACGGCGGCAGCCAGTTCCGGCAGGTCCTGGCGGCGCTCGCGCAGCGGCGGCACCTTCAGTTCGATCACGTTGATGCGGTAATACAGGTCGTGGCGGAAGCGCCCGTCCTCGACCAGCTCGGCCAGGTCACGGTGCGTAGCCGAGAGAATGCGCACGTCCACCGGTTCCTCGTTGGCGGCACCCACCGCGCGCACCGACTTTTCCTGGATGGCGCGCAGCAGCTTCACCTGCATCTGCAGCGGCAGCTCGGCCACTTCGTCCAGGAACAGGGTGCCGCCGTGCGCAGCCTGGAACAGGCCGGGCTTGTCGGCATGCGCACCGCTGAAGCTGCCTTTGCGGTGGCCGAAGAACTCGCTTTCCATCAGCTCGCCGGGAATGGCGCCGCAGTTGACCGGCACGAACGGGCCGGCCGCACGCGCGCCCTGGGCGTGGATGGTGCGTGCGACCAGTTCCTTGCCAACCCCGGATTCACCGAGGATGTAGACCGGCGCCTGGCTGCGCGCGACCTTGCCGATCGTGGTACGCAGTACGTCCATGGCCGGCGAAGCGCCGAGCAGGCGTGCAGCCTGTTCGGTGGCGGGGCCGGGCGCAGGGCGTTCGGTGTTGTTGAGTTCCAGCGCATGCTTGACTAGGCCGCGCAGCACCGAGATGTCCACCGGCTTGCTGACGAAGTCGAAGGCGCCGGCCTTCAGCGCTTCCACGGCCAGGTCCATGCTGCCGAACGCGGTGATCATCGCCACCGGTGTGCGCGGGTAGTGCTGGGCGATCTCGCTGACCAGCTCGATGCCGTTGCCATCGGGCAGGCGCATGTCGGTGATGCACAGGTCGTACGGATTGCTGGCCAGCAGCTCGCGTGCTTCGGCCAGGTTGGCGGCGGTACTGATGCGCAGCCCCATGCGGCCGAGGGTCAGTACCAGCAGTTCGCGGATGTCGCGTTCATCGTCGACGACGAGGGCGCTGCGGGTTTCGTTCATGGGCGTGAAAGATAAACGAGGGGGCTGGAAGCGACAAATGTTTGACGCACAGAATCGGAATCAGGTGGGCAGCAGCGTGTGCGGGCCGGGAAGCACCAGGCGGAAGCAGGAGCCGCCGGCGGGCACTGGAATGTAGTCGAGCCGTGCCTGGTTGGCGCGGCACAACTCGCGGGCGATATACAGGCCCAGTCCGGTGCCGTGCTCGGAGGTGGTGAAGAACGGACGGAACAGCTGTGCGGCCACGCTCTCGGGAATACCGGGGCCACGGTCCATCACGTCGATCACTGCGCTGCGCTCGTGCTGCGCCACGCGCAGGCGCACCCGTGCCGGCTGCTGGCCGATGCGGCCGTACTTCAATGCGTTGTGCACCAGCACGGTGAGCACCTGGTACAGGTGTTTGCTATCGACCTGCGCCATCACCGCCGTGTCGCTGATGATCGGTTCGATGCTGTCGGTTTCCAGCGTCTGGCCCTGCTTGTACTCCAGCACGAAGCGGCGCACGAAGGCGACCAGGTCGACGTTCTCGGGCGTGGCGCGTTCGCGCCGTGCCAACCCCAGCACGCTCTCGACGATGCCGTTGGTGCGCTGGCATTGCTGGCGGATGATCTGCAGCAGGCGGCGGTCGCTTTCGTTGAAACCGGTGCCTTCCTCCAGCAGCTGCACGGCGTAGTTGATTGCTGCCAATGGGTTGCGGATCTCGTGGGCCAGGCTGGCCGAGAAGCGTCCCATTGCCGACAGGGTGAGCGATTCGGCGCGCCGGGAGACCACGCTGGAATCGTCCAGGAACACCAGGGCCAGCTCGCTGCCGGCCAGCAGGCGGGCGAAGCGTGGTTGCACTTCCGGCTGGTCGGGGTTGAGCTGCAGCGGCAGTTCGTCCTGCGCCCAGCCGTTGCGCCAGCGCTGCAGGCGTCGCGCCAGTTCCGGCGCGGCGCTGGCCAGGTCCAGGCGCCCGGTCTCACCGATGCCGTCGTTGTCGCCGAGCAGCATCGAGGCCGCTTCATTGGCCAGGGTGATGCGGTTGTCGGCGTCCACCACCAGCACGCCGGTGCGCATGCGGCGGATGATCAGTTCGTTGATCTGGAACAGGTTGGCCACTTCGTCGCCGCGCTGGTTGGCCAGCTGCTGGTTGCGACGGGCGCGGCTGCCCACCTGGTAGCTGATGAAGGCCAGCGCCAGGTAGCTGGTGGCGAACATGGCCAGCTCGGCCAGCGTGCGGGTGGGGTCACCGCCTTCGAGCACCTTCCAGAGGTATTCGGTACCGGTGGCCAGGCTGGCAGCGACCGCCAGGCCCAGGCCCCAGGTCAATGGCAGCAGGGTGGCGGCAGCGGCGATGTTGAACAGCAGCGACATCGAGATGCCGGCGCTGGCGCCGGGCAGGGCGTGTGCCAGCAGGGTGGCGGCGATGATGTCCACCAGCACGCTGCTGACCACGATCGGGCGCAGCCAGCGTTCGTTGCGGCCAATCACCAGGGCCAAAAGCGAAAGCAGCAGATAGATGGCCGCGACGGTATCGGCCAGGCGCGGGTGATGGGCCTCGCCGACCATGCCCGACAAGGGGCTGTAGAGCAGGCCGGCGATGACTGCGGCGATCAGCACCCGGTACAGCGCAAAGAAGTACAGCTCACGCCGCGGGATCGATTCGATGCGGTCGATCAATGAAGCACTGGGTGACACGCCGGAACTCCCCTTCTGGCTGCCTGGGTCTGGAATCTGCGGCGGGCCTGCCTGGCATCCCCTGAAGCCGGGCGGGTTCGTCGCTTCGATGTGGCCTGCGGTGGAAGCGGTCGAGCAACCTCGACTCTACACACCCTGGCTGACCAGTATAGGGCCCACGGACAGGTGCCGCCGGAGCGCTCTGGATCGCGCATTTGGCCCGCTGTGGATACCGGTGGCCAACCGCGCCCCGGGCGCAACTGCCTGAATGACGGTGGAAATCTGGCCGGCTGTGGCGTTTTGTACAGACTTCTTTGCGCCCCGGCGCTGGCTCGGCCACAATAGTGGGCCCGCCGCGGTCCATGCCGGCGCCCCGCCGGGGCCCTGAGGAATTGCGTGCGGTCGTTCCTATTCCCACGGTGACGCATGAATTTCCACGAATACCAGTCAAAACAACTGCTTGCCGAGTACGGCATCCCGGTCCCGGCCGGCAAGGTCGCTGCGACCCCGGACGAAGCGGTTGCCGCTGCCAACTCCCTGGGCCAGGGCCCCTGGATGGTCAAGGCGCAGATCCACGCTGGCGGCCGCGGCAAGGCTGGCGGCGTCAAGTTCTGCAAGACCACCGACGACGTGAAGGCCGCTGCGGCCAAGATGCTCGGCACCAAGATGGCCACCTACCAGACCGCTGGCGTTGAACTGCCGGTCAACCTGGTGCTGGTGACCACCGCCGGCGAAATCGTCAAGGAACTGTACCTGTCGGTGCTGGTTGACCGTGGCACCAAGACCATCACCTACATCGCCTCTTCGGAAGGCGGCGTGGAGATCGAGCAGGTCGCCGCTGAAACCCCGGAGCTGATCCACTCGCTGAACGTCGACTTCGTCGAAGGCGTGCAGGGTTACCACGGCCGTGATTTCGGCTTCAAGCTGGGCCTGACCGCAAAGCAGGCCGGCCAGTTCGCCAGCATCATGGTGAACCTGTACCGCCTGTTCAACGAAAAGGACCTGGCGCTGGTTGAAATCAACCCGCTGGCCATCCTGGACGACGGCAACCTGTACGCGCTGGACGGCAAGTTCGACAGCGACGACAACGCCGCGTTCCGCCAGAAGGCCCTGGTCGCCATGCGCGACAAGACCCAGGAAGATCCGACCGAAGTGATCGCTTCGGAGCTGGACATCAACTACGTCACCATGGACGGCAACATCGGCTGCATGGTCAACGGCGCCGGCCTGGCCATGGCCACCATGGACGTCATCAAGCTCAACGGCGGCGAGCCGGCGAACTTCCTGGACGTGGGCGGCGGTGCCAACAAGCAGCGCGTCATCGAAGCGTTCAAGCTGATCCTGTCCTCGGACAAGGTTGAAGGCATCTTCGTCAACATCTTCGGCGGCATCGTCCGCTGCGACATGATTGCCGAAGGCATCATCGCCGCCGTGAAGGAAGTGGGCGTCAAGGTTCCGGTCGTGGTGCGCCTGGAAGGCACCAACGTGGAAGAAGGCAAGCAGCTGCTGCGTGACAGCGGCATGGCCATCATCCCGGCTGACAACATCAACGATGGCGCCAAGAAGATCGTTGAAGCTGTCAAGAACGCTGCCTGATTCGACACCAAGGAATTCCCATGTCTGTTTTGATTAACAAGAACACCAAGGTGATCGTGCAGGGCTTCACCGGCCAGCAGGGCACCTTCCACGCCACTCAGATGATCGAGTACGGCACCCAGGTTGTTGGCGGCGTGACCCCGGGCAAGGGTGGCACCACCCACATCGACCTGCCGGTCTTCAACACCGTTGCCGACGCCGTGCAGAGCACCGGCGCCAACGCTTCGGTCATCTACGTGCCGCCGCCGTATGCGGCCGATGCGATCCTGGAAGCCGCTGCTGCCGGCATCAAGGTCATCGTCTGCATCACCGAAGGCATCCCGGTGCTGGACATGCTGCGCGTCAAGAACGTGCTGACCCGTTCGCATCCGGACACCGTGCTGATCGGGCCGAACTGCCCGGGCGTCATCACCCCGGGTGAGTGCAAGATCGGCATCATGCCGGGCCACATCCACCAGCCGGGCAAGATCGGCATCGTGTCGCGTTCGGGCACCCTGACCTATGAAGCGGTCAAGCAGACCACGGAAGTCGGCCTGGGCCAGTCCACCTGCATCGGCATCGGTGGTGACCCGATCAACGGCCTGAACTTCGTCGACTGCCTGAAGCTGTTCAACGAAGATCCGCAGACCGAAGGCATCATCATGGTTGGCGAAATCGGCGGCGACGCCGAGGAAGCTGGCGCCGAGTACATCAAGAACCACGTGAAGAAGCCGGTCGTCGGTTTCATCGCCGGTGCGTCGGCTCCGGCCGGCAAGCGCATGGGCCACGCCGGTGCGATCGCCTCGGGCGGCAAGGGCACTGCCGAAGGCAAGTTCGCTGCAATGGAAGCTGCCGGTGTTGTCACCGTCCGCTCGCCGGGCGACCTGGGCGCTGCCATCGCCAAGCTGGTGAAATAAGATCGACTGCCTCCGGCAGACGATGCTGTAGAGCCGGTCGCTGGCCGGCTGCTTGAAACAGAAAGGCCGCCTCCGGGCGGCCTTTCTGCGTCTGGGCCCTGGCCATCCCGGTAACCCCATCCACGCATGGCGTGGAACTACTGAGCCGGGGCTGTCCACGCAGCGAGCGCGCCCGGCGCGCGCATGGCGCAGCGCTACAATGGCGGCATTGCAACCACAGGCTGGATTCCCATGGCTTCGATCCGCATCGCGATGGCGCAGTTCGACTTCCCGGTCGGCGATGTCGCCGGCAACACCGAGCGCATCATCGAGATGATCGGCCAGGCGCGCGACGAATACGGCGCCGAGCTGGTGATGTTCCCCGAGCTGGCGGTGAGTGGCTATCCGCCGGAAGACCTGCTGCTGCGCCCGGGCTTCCTGTACGAGTGCGAGCAGGCGATGGCCCGCATCGCTGCCGCCTGCCGTGGCATCACCGCCGTGGTCGGCTGGCCGCAGGCGGCCGGCGCGGTGGTCTACAACGCGGCCAGCGTGCTGCGCGATGGCCTGGTGGAGCAGACCTACCGCAAGCGCGAGCTGCCCAACTACGCGGTGTTCGACGAGCGCCGCTACTTCGATGTCGATCCGGATGGCGGCAGCTGCGTGTTCGAGGTCAATGGCGTGCCGGTTGGCTTGCTGATCTGCGAGGACCTGTGGTTCGCCGAGCCGCTGGCCGACACCGTGCGCGCCGGTGCGCAGCTGGTGGTGGTGCCGAATGCGTCGCCCTACGAGCGTGGCAAGCACGCCCAGCGCGACGCCGTGCTGGCCGCACGCACCCGTGAGAGCGGGGCGGCGATCGCCTACCTCAACGTGGTGGGCGGCCAGGATGCGCTGGTGTTCGATGGCGCCTCGGTGGTGGCCGATGGCGACGGTACCGTGCACCCGGCTGCCGCCGCCTTCGTCGACCAGTGGCTGGTGGTGGAGTACGACGGTGAAAGCCGCCGCTTCATGCCGCACGTGTGGATGGACGACGGCGACGAGAGCATGGACGCGCTGGCCTGGCGCGCGGTGACCCGTGGCATCCAGGATTACTGCCGCAAGAACGGCTTCAAGAAGGTGTGGCTGGGCCTGTCCGGCGGCATCGACTCGGCCATCGTGCTGGCCATGGCCGTGGACGCGATGGGCGCCGAGAACGTCACCGCGGTGCGGTTGCCATCGCGCTATACCGCGGGCCTGTCCAACGACCTGGCCGCCGAGCAGTGCCAGGCCCTGGGCGTGAAGCTGGAGGCGGTCTCGATCGAGCCGGCGTTCAAGGGCCTGATGGAATCGCTGGCGCCGATGTTCGAAGGCACGACTCCGGACGTGACCGAGGAAAACCTCCAGTCGCGCAGCCGTGGCGTGATCCTGATGGCGCTGGCCAACAAGTTCGGCGGCCTGCTGCTGACCACCGGCAACAAGAGCGAGTACTCGGTGGGTTACGCGACCATCTACGGCGACATGTGTGGTGGCTACGCGCCGTTGAAGGACCTGTACAAGACCGAGGTGTTCGGGCTGTCCAAGTGGCGCAACACCGTGGGCGGTGCGCCGGTGATCCCGCCGGCGGTGATCAGCCGCCCGCCGTCGGCCGAGCTGCGCGAGAACCAGCTGGACCAGGATTCGCTGCCGGCCTACGACGTGCTGGACGGCATCCTGTACCGCTACATCGACCAGGAGCAGTCGCGCACGGAGATCGTGGCCGCCGGTTACGACGCGGCCGTGGTCGACCGCGTGCTGCGCCTGGTGCGCATCAGCGAGTGGAAGCGGCACCAGGCCGCGCCGGGGCCGAAGGTGTCGCGTCGTGCTTTCGGTCGTGAGCGTCGTTACCCGATCAGCAACGGCTACAAGGGTTGAGGTAGCCGTTGGCAGGTAGTGCCGGCCGCTGGCCGGCAACCCGCATACCGCGCATCCACGCATGGCGTGGATCTACTGCGTCTGGTAGTGCCGGCCGCTGGCCGGCAACCCGTATACCGCGTATCCACGCATGGCGTGGATCTACCGGGCTTCGTCGAGCAATTGTTCGAGGCCGGCGGTTTCCGCGGCATCGTTGAAGTGGCCGTCCTCCAGCCGTGCACGCACAAACGCCAGGCCATCCGCCGCCGCCGCGTCCAGCGTGCCGCGGTGGTCGACCGGGTAGCGGCGGAACGCGACCGGCTCGCCTCGCAGGGCCAGGCCTGCGGCATACAGCAACGTGGTCAGATAGGGCACGTCGCGGTCCTCGCTGCCGTGGCCCAGCATCAGCGGTTGGCTGAAACCGCGGCGCGGTACGCCGAGATAGTCGTACAGCACGGCCCAGATACCGGGCACCTGGGTCAGCGGTGCGCTGAACATCGAGCCGGTATCGGCGCCGTCCAGCGTAGCGGCCAGTTCGCCCAGGCACTGCTGGCGCGCCAGCGCGACCCGCGCTCGCCCGGCATCACTGAGCACCCGGTCGATCTGCGGGGCGATCTGCAGCAGGCCGTCGAGCAGGTAGGCGTGGTACGCATTGACCGCGCCGGGGTTGGGCGTGCGGTTGTCCGGCTTCATCACCAGAGCGGTCAGCTCGACGGCGGTGGGCGTGCCGGTGGTGAAGCTGCCGCGGTAGTGCAGGGAGGGACCACCATAGGTGGGCGCCAGATGCCCGGCCGTGAGCGCGGCGGCCCCCCCCTGCGAATGGCCGACCGAGACCCAGCGCGGCGACAGCGTTGCGTTGCCCAGGTACTGACGGCTGGCTTTGACGAGGTCGATGGCATTGCGCGCGGCAGTGCGCACATGCAGATAGGCATGGTCACCTGGACTGCCGAGGCCCTGGTAGTCCGCAGCAATCACCGCATAGCCCTGTGCCAGGAACTGATCGAGGAAGCGCCCGTCGCGTTCGGGCTGGTAGGGGCCGGATATCGAGGGCGCGCAGCGGTCGGCAATGCCCTGGGTGCCATGCGCCCAGGACACCACCGGCCAGCCGCCAATGGGCGGTGCACCGGCCGGCAGGTACAGCAGGCCGGTGCCTTCGGCCAGCTGGCCGCGATGGTCGGGGGTGCGGTAGTGGAGCTTGTAGGCCTGCGCGGCCCGGGAGGGCACCCAGCTGGCCCGGTACGGCGCGGCCGACATCAGATCGCCTGGGGCGGCCGGCGCAGCGGCGGCAGGGCTTGCTGCCTGCCCCAGGAGGGCGGCGGCGATCAGCGTCGGGACAAGCCGGAAACGGCGGGATGGTCGGGACATGCGGGCTCCTTGCCGGCCGGGATGGCCGTTGCGCCGCAGTGTGGAGGTGCGCCACCGGTGCCGACTGCGAACGACGTCGCAATGGCCGTGGATTTGTAGAATTCCTAGTGTCGTGGTCCATGGGCGCGCGAACCCTCCACGCATGGCGTGGATCTACCGCCAAAGAAAAGGCCCCTTGCGGGGCCTTTTTCTTACTTCTTTTCCAGTCGCGCGTTGCGCTGGCCGGTGCTGGCGGACTTTTCGCCAGCGAACGGGTTCAGCTTGCGGATCATCCACGGGTACTTCGGCCACTTGCCTTCCAGCCACGGGTGGTCCGGCTGGTTCAGCTGCAGGACGCGGCGGGCATCGTCGGCCAGGGTCTTGTTGCCCAGGTGGGTGTAGGAATCGGCCAGGACAGCGACGGCGTCGTACTGGAACGCGCTCTGCGGGTAGGTTTCCAGCAGGTAGTTGGCGCGGCCGGCGGCCGAGACCCAGGCGCCGCGGCGCATGTAGTACAGGGCGTTGTCCAGCTCGTGCTGGGCGAACACGTCACGCAGCTCCAGCATGCGCTGGCGCGCATCGGCGGCGTAGCGGCTGTTCGGGTAGCGGTCCACCACGATGTTGAAGTCCGAATACGCCTGGTGCGGCGTGGACAGATCGCGGCGGCTGGCATCCAGCGACCATACGCGGCGCAGGAAAACCGTACTGCGGTTGGAGTTGGCCAGGCCGCGCAGGTAGTACAGGTACGCGATGTTGCGATGGGTCGGATAGGTACGGATGAAGCGGTCGATGCTGGACACCGCGTCATCGTGCTTGCCGGCCTTGTACTGGGCGTAGGCGGTCTCGATCATCGCCTGCTCGGTGTACGGACCGTACGGATACTGGGCCACCAGGCGGCGGAAGCTGGCTTCGGCGCCGCTCCAGTTGCCACCCTGCATCAGCTTGTGGCTCTTCTCGTACAACTGTTCGACCGGCGTCCCTTCATCGGGGCGATCGCCCTTCTTGGCACCACGGTGGCAGCCGGTGGCGGCGATGACCAACACCAGCAGCAGGGCGGTGAGGCGGACGGGCGCAGAGAGCATGGCGGAGCGTCGGATCATGGGGTCGAGGCGGGACGCGGCTGGAATACGAAGGGTCGATGATAGCCTAGTGTCCTGTCCAGCGACTGAAACCGGCCGCCGGGACCCCAAAATTTCAAAGAATGCCCCCTGCCATGTCTGAACAACCCTCTGAATCGGCCCGCCAGGCCATCGTCCCCGACACCGCTGCCGGCCGCCGTTTCGACGCCGTCGTGGCCGAATTGTTCCCCGAATACTCGCGTTCGCGCCTGACCGAGTGGATCAAGGCCGGTGAGGTGCTGCTGGACGGCGCCCAGGTGCGCCCGCGCGATCCGCTGCACGGCGGCGAGCTCGTGACCCTCAACGTGGTGCTCGAGACCCAGACCGACGCCCAGCCGGAGGACATCCCGCTGGACGTGCTGTTCGAGGACGAGCACCTGCTGGTGATCAACAAGCCGGTGGGCCTGGTGGTGCACCCGGGTGCGGGCAACCACAGCGGCACCCTGGTCAACGCCCTGCTGTTCCGCGACCCGTCGGTGGCGGTGCTGCCGCGCGCGGGCATCGTGCATCGCCTGGACAAGGACACCAGCGGCGTGATGGTGGTGGCCAAGACCCTGGAAGCGCAGACCGCGCTGGTCGAGCAGCTGGCCGCACGCGACGTGCACCGCCAGTACCTGGCCATCGTGATGGGCGCGCTGGTGGCCGGCGGTACCGCCGATGCCCCGATCGACCGCCACCCGCGCGACCGCCTGAAGATGGCCGTGCGCGAGGACGGCAAGGAAGCGATCACCCATTACCGCCTGCGCGAGCGCTTCCGTGCGCACACGGCGCTGGAGTGCCGCCTGGAAACCGGCCGTACCCACCAGATCCGCGTGCATATGGCCCACGTGCGCCACCCGATCATCGGTGACCCGCTGTACGGTGGTGCGCTGAAGCTGCCCAAGGGCGCCAGCGACGAGCTGGTGGCCGCGCTGCGCGGCTTCAAGCGCCAGGCCCTGCATGCCGAGACGCTGGAGTTCACGCACCCGATCACCGGTGAGCCGGTGCGCAACACTGCGCCGGTGCCGGACGACATGCTGCACCTGATGAAGGTGCTGCGCGAAGACAGCGAAGCCTTCGCCGCGCGCGAGCGGGACCGCTGGTGATGGCCGCCGCGCTGCCCTTGCTGCAGGCGGACTGGCCGGCGCCTCCGGGCGTCCATGCGCTGACCACGCGTCGGCACGGCGCGGGCATTTCGCCGGCGCCGTTCGCGCAGTTCAACCTGGGCAACCGGCACGCGGCCGATGGTGATACCCCGGCCAATGTGGAGCACAACCGCCAGCTGCTGCAGCAGGGGCTGGCGCTGCCGTCGGCCCCGCACTGGCTGCGCCAGGTGCACAGCAGTACCGTGCTGCGCTTCAGCGCGCCGCCGGTGCCCGGCGCCAGCGAACCGGTGGCCGACGCCGCGGTGACCTCGGTGCCGGGCGTGGTGCTGGCGATCCTGACCGCTGACTGCCTGCCGGTGGTGTTTGCCGCCGCCGATGGCAGTGAAGTGGGCGCGGCCCACGCAGGCTGGCGCGGCCTGGCCGACGGCATGCTGGAGGCCACGGTGGCCGCCATGCAGACGCCGCCGGCGCAGCTGCGGGCCTGGCTGGGTCCGGCCGCCGGACCGGCCGACTACGAGATCGGCGAGGAGGTCTACCACGCCTTCGTCGGCCATGATCCGGCCGCCGAGGCGGCGTTCGTGGCGACGCGGCCGGGCCACTGGAAGGTGGACCTGTTCGCGCTGGCGCGGCAGCGGTTGCAGGCGGCGGGCATGGACCCGGCGCAGGTGCATGGCGGCACGGTGTCGACCATGGCCGATCCGGACCTGTATTCGCACCGGCGCGACCGTCGTACCGGGCGCATGGCGACCCTGGCCTGGATCGCGCCCTGACCCCGCCGCTGTTCGCGCGCGTGCTGGGGCCGGCCTTCGCCACCCTGGCAGGGCCGGTGCAGGCGCTGCATGCCGCGCCGTTGCCCTGCCGCTACGTGGGGCAGGCGCGCATCGTGAGGGGGCGGCACTGGCTGGTGCCGCTGCTGGCCGCGCTGGCGCGGTTGCCGAAGGACGGTGAAGCGTTGCCGACCGTCGTGGCGTTCAGTGCACACGAGCAGGGCGAGCAATGGGCACGGCGTTTTGGCCGCTGGCCGATGGTGTCGCGGCTGTGGGCGCACGAGGGATGCCTGCGCGAGCAGTTGGGCGCGGTGCGCTTCGAATTTGATCTGCAGGCCCGCGACGGTGGCATCGACTGGTCGGTGCGCCGGGTCTGGGCGTTCGGGCTGCTGCCGCTGCCGAGGCGCTGGTTTGGTGGCGTGCGTTGCCGCGAAGCCTGGCAGGGTGAGCGTTACACTTTCCTGGTCGATGTGACGCTGCCCTGGGTGGGAGCCCTGATCCGCTATGAAGGCTGGCTCGAACCGCAGTGACGCTGCCGCCGAGGCGGGCAGCGCGGTGATCGTGTTCGATGGCGTATGCGCGCTGTGCAACCGCTGGGTGCGCTTCCTGCTGCGTTTCGACCACAGGGGGCGCTACCGCTTTGCGGCGATGCAGGGGGCGCAGGGCAGCGCGCTGTTGCGCGCGCACGGGCTGGACCCGCAGGACCCGATGTCGTTCCTGCTGCTGGACGCGCAGGGCGCCTGGACCGATACCGATGCGATCCTGCGCGTGCTGGCGGGGCTGGGCGGCGCCTGGCGCCTGACCGGCGCGTTGCGGGCAGTGCCGCGTGGCTGGCGTGATGCCGCGTATCGCGCGCTGGCGCGCAACCGCTATCGCTGGTTCGGGCGGCATGATGCCTGTTACCTGCCGGCACCGGAGCAGGCCGCGCGGTTCCTGGATTGAAGAAAAAAGGGGACGGAGGGGATTAAGTCGTTTGTGCACAAACGACTTAATCCCCTCCGTCCCCTTTTTCCCTCAGCCTTCGAGTGCGTCCAGGTAGCTGCGGCGCCAGTGGTTGATGTCGTAGGTGCGCAGGTGATCCATCATCGCGTGCCAGCGTTCCTTGCGCCTGCGCAGCGACATCGTCGCCGCCGTGGCGATCGCGTCGGCCACGCCATCCAGGTCGTGCGGGTTCACCAGCAGCGCCTGCTTGAGTTCGTCGGCGGCGCCAGCCAGCAGCGACAGCACCAGCACGCCGGGGTCTTCCGGGTCCTGCGAGGCCACGTACTCCTTGGCCACCAGGTTCATGCCATCGCGCAGCGGCGTGACCAGGCCGACCGCTGCCGCCCGGTAGAAACCGGTCAGGGTGGCATGGGTGAAGTTCTGGTTGACGTAGCGCAGCGGCGTCCAGTCCGGTTCGGCGTGGCCACCGTTGATGTGCCCGGCGATCTGTTCCAGCTGGCTGCGCAGCTGCCGGTACTCGGTGACATCGCCGCGCGAGACCGGGGCGATCTGCAGGTAGGTCAGCGAACCGCGCTGGTCGGGATGGCGCTCAAGATACCGTTCGAAGCCGAGGAAGCGCTCGGGCAGGCCCTTGGAATAATCCAGGCGGTCGACGCCGATCGCCAGCTGGCGGTCACGCAGGCTGTTGCGCAGGTTCTTCACCGCAGCCTTGGTCGCGGCGGTGCCGGCCTGGCGTGCGATCAGCTCGGTGTCGATGCCGATCGGGAAAGCCGCCGCGCGGAAGCGGCGCCCGCCCGGTGCTTCCAGCTCGCCGTTGTCGAGCACGCGGCCACCACCGAACAGGCGCAGGTAGGTCTGGAAGCGATCGGCGTCGCGCTGGGTCTGGAAGCCGACCAGATCGTAGGCATACAGCGCGGAAAACAGCCGCAGGTGGTCGGGCATCGCCTGCAGCAGGTCGGCCGACGGCATCGGGATGTGCAGGAAGAAACCGATGCGACAGCCGATGCCACGCTCGCGCAGCAGCGCGCCGAGCGGGATCAGGTGATAGTCGTGGATCCAGACGATGTCGTCCTCGCGCAGCAGCGGCGCGAGCTTGTCGGCGAACAGCGCGTTGACCTTGTGGTAGGTCTCGCGGGTGCCACGGTCGTAGTCGACCAGATCAAGACGGAAATGCAGCAGCGGCCACAACGTGCGGTTGGCGAAGCCGTTGTAGTAGCCATCCACCTCGCGCTTGCTCAGGTCCAGCGTGACGAACTCGATGTCACCGTCCTTCTGCGTGTGCAGCGTACCGCTGCCGTCGCGCACGCTCTTGCCGCTCCAGCCGAACCACATCCCGCCGCGTTCCTTCAACGCGGCCAGCAGGCCCACCGCTAGGCCACCGGCGCGGTTCTCGCCCGGTACGGCCACGCGGTTTGAAACCACCACCAGACGACTCACGATGCCTCCTGCCAGGACCGCGACAGGCGCATCGCGGCGGTGATCAGGCCGACGTGCGAATAGGTCTGCGGGAAATTGCCCCAGGCTTCGCCAGTGTCGAAGGCCAGATCCTCCGACAGCAGGCCCAGGTGATTGCGCTGCTTCAACAACAGTTCGAACATTTCGCGCGCCTCATCCATGCGCCCGATGGCGGCCAGCGCGTCGATGTACCAGAAGGTACAGATGGTGAAGCTGGTTTCCGGTTCACCGAAGTCATCCGGCGCGACATAGCGGTACAGCGAATTGCCATGCTTGAGGTCGCGCCCGATGGCGTCGACGGTGGCGACGAAGCGTGCGTCCAGCGCGTCGATGAAGCCGATGTCGGCCAGCAGCAGCAACGAGGCATCCAGGCGATGGCCACCGAAGGTATCGGTGAAGTGGCCCAGCTCCTCGTTCCAGGATTCGGCCATGATGCGGGCGTGGATGGTGTCGGCGCGCTCGCGCCAGTAGCGCGCGCGGTCATCACGCTTCAGGCGCACGGCGATCTTGCACAGGCGGTCACACGCGGCCCAGCACATCGCGCTGGTGTAGGTGTGCACTTCGGTGCGGCCGCGGAATTCCCACAGGCCGGCGTCGGGTACGTCGTGCAGGGCGAACGCCTGTTCGCCCAAGGGTTCCAGGCGGGCGAAGGTATGCGCATCACCCGGGTCCTGCAGGCGCCGGTCGAAGAACAGCTGCGTGGACGCCAGCACCACGCTGCCGTAGACATCGTGCTGGCGCTGCACCCAGGCCAGGTTGCCGCGCCGCACCGGGCCCATGCCACGGTAGCCGGACAGGCTGGGGACCTCATCCTCGTCCAGCTTGGCCTCGAAGCCGATGCCATACAGCGGCTGCAGCGTGCCGTCGGTGGTGGCCAGGTTGAAGATGTAGCCGAGGAACTGTTCCATTGTGCGCGTTGCGCCCAGACGGTTCAGCGCACGCACTACGAACGCCGCATCGCGCAGCCAGCAGTAGCGGTAGTCCCAGTTGCGCACGCTGCCGGGGGCTTCCGGAATGGAAGTGGTCATTGCCGCGATGATCGCGCCGCTGTCTTCGTACTGGCACAGCTTCAGGGTAATCGCACTGCGGATCACCGCGTCCTGCCATTCCAGCGGAATGGACAGGTAGCGCACCCATTCGCGCCAGTAATCGCGGGTGCGTTGGAAAGCTTCCTGCACGTAGCCGCTGATCGAACGATTGAGCGATTCATCCACGCCGAGGATCAGGTGGATGGGATGGTTGAGTACGAACGGCAGGCCATCGCGTACGAAGCGCACCGGCACGTCGGTGGTCAGCCGCAGCACATGCTCGGGCAGGATCCAGCGCACATGGTTGCTGCCCCAGGTGGACTCGGGCACACGTGCGCCCCAGTCCGCCAGTGGTCGCGCACGCACGGTGATGCGTGGACTGCCGGCCAGCGGACGCACCTGGCGGATCAGGCTGACCGGGCGATAGAAGCGGTCGTTCTGGCGCCAGCGGGGGGCGAAATCGAGGATTTCCAGTTCGCCACCGTGCGTGTCGCGCAGCACGGTGCGCAGGATCGCGGTGTTGGTCAGGTATTCCTGCTCGCTGCTCGCGAAGTCCTCCAGCTCGATGGCGAAGTCGCCACCGGTCTGCTGGTTGGGGCCGAGCAGGGCACAGAAGGTGGGGTCGCCATCGAAGGTGGGCAGGCAGCTCCAGACAACGCGGGCACGTTTGTCGACCAGGGCGCCGAAGCTGCCGTTGCCGACCACGCCCAGATCAAGATCGGGTTGGGTCATCACGCGGTACATCTCGGTTGCGGCCGTGGGGTGGCCGGGTCAATAGGCATTCTCACGCAGCCAGGCGTGCACGCTGCGTATGTCGGGCAGCGCGAACACCGCCTTGCTGGGTTCACGTTCGCCCACCAGCACACTCCAGCCATGCTGGCCGTTGGCAGCGTCGAAGCCGAATTCATCGGTGAGGTCGTCACCGAGGAATACCGGCAGGCGGCCACGGAAGGGCAGGTACTGCATCATCCGCCGCACGGCACGGCCCTTGTCGGTGCCGACGGGCACGAACTCGACCACATGGTCGCCAGGTTGCAGGCGGTAGCTGGCACGACCACGCACGTGGCGGTCGGCGAAGGCGCGGACATCGCTGGCGGCATGCGGCGCGCCGCGCCAGTGCAGGGCCAGGCCGACGCCCTTGTCTTCCACCAGCACGCCGGGATGCCCATGGGCAAAGCGCATCGCCTGCTGGTGCAGCGCGTGCAGCCACTCGGCGGTGTCGTCGTCGTGTTCGTCGCGCAGCACACGACCATCCTCGCCACGCAGTTCGTGGCCATGCAGGCCGGCGGCGGGCAGCTTCAAAGGCGCGAACAGTTGATCTAGCTGTTCAAGCGGGCGACCACTGACCAGTGCCACGGCACCTTCCAGGCGGTCGCTGATGCGGCCGATGGCTTCACGCACATCCGGCAGCAGCTGCACGGCATCCGGGCGTGCAGCGAATTCGATCAGGGTGCCGTCGACATCGAGGAACAACGCGCAGGCGTCGTCCAGCAATGGCGGTGGCGGACGCAGGGGGAGCGGTTCAGCCATGACGCCCAGCTTGCCAGCGTGGGCGTGTACGTGGGGTCGAGGGCAGGCTACGGCCCTGCTTCGGTGGGTGCCGACCGTTGGTCGGCATGGCAGTTCAGCCTGCATCGAGCTCAGGTAGTGCGGACCAACGGTCCGCACCCACCCAAAGCAGATCTGCACCCACCCAAAAGCAGATCTGCACCCACCCAGAGCAATCAGAACGTATAGCGGACGCGGCCGTAGTAGTACGCGCCGTTGCTGCCGATCGGCGACAACACGTCGTACGGCAGGTTGCCGAAGTAGTGGATATCGCTGTTGGATCGATCCGGGTAGTTGTCGGTCAGGTTCTGCCCGCCGATGGCCACGCTCCACTGCGGGGTGATGCGGTACTCCACTTCTGCATCCAGCTGCCACTCGGCCTGGTAGGTCTGGCGGGGGATATAGCCGTCACCGAAGTTGAACACGCGGGTGGCGCTGCCGTAGCGGTTCACGCGGGTGCTCAGCGACCAGTGGTCGTTGCTCCATGCGGCCGAGAAACTGCCGCGCGTACGCGGGGTGGCATCGGTAAGCGTGTTGGTCTCTTCGATGCCGAACAGCACGTAGTCCGGGTTCAGCGCGCGCAGCTGTGCCGGCGTGGCCAGCACGTTCTTCAGCGTGGTCTTGGTGTACGCATAGGTGCCGGTCAGCAGCAGCTGGCCATCGCCCAGCGACTGGCGCCAGTTGCTCACCAGCTCGGCGCCACGGGTGCGGGTATCGGCTGCGTTGACGAAGAAGCTGGCGCTCTGCAGGCCAGTGACGCCGTAGTTGGCGGCCACGTAGTCGGTCAGCGCATCGCCGGTGATGCTCTCCGACAGCGCGATGCGGTCGTCGATGTCGATCTGGAAGAAGTCCAGCGACAAGTCGAAATGTTCGCCGATGCGGCTGGTGAAGCCCAGCGAGGTGTTGATCGACTTCTCCGGCTTCAGGTTCTGCGCACCCAGGCCACGCGCGATCGGATTGTTGACCGACAGCAGGCGACCCTGCACCAGCTGGCCGCCGGCGTTGTAGCCGGTGGAGGTGGATTCGTAGCCGATCTGTGCCAGCGACGGTGCGCGGAAGTTGTTGGAGATCGCGCCGCGCAACGCGAACGCCGGGGTGAATTCGTAGCGCAGGCCGAGCTTGCCGGTGAGTTCACCGCCGAAATCGTCGTTGTGCTCGTAGCGCGCGGCCAGGTCGGTGGAGAACTTCTCGCCGAACTGGCTGGACAGGCTGGCGTACGCGCTGGCCACGTCGCGCGACAGGCGCGCCGCGTCCTGCGGGGTCAGGCCGCCACCGGCCTGCGAGCCCGTCGGTCGGTCGGTGTACGGGCCGGCGGCATAGCTGGCCGGGTCGCCGGGACGGGTCTGGTAGCGCTCATGGCGCGCTTCCACGCCCAGGCCCAGGGTGTGGCTGATGCTGTCGCTCTGGGTGAACACGCGGCTCAGGTCGAGGTTGCCCACGGTCTGTGCGTATTCGTAGTCGGCGGTCTTGAAGCGGGTCGGGCTGGTCGGGCCCAGCGAGGCGTTGAGTGAATCACGCAGGCGGTAGGTGAAGTCGTTCTGGCCGTAATCCAGGCTGCCGTCGTAGCTCCATTCGCCCCACTGTCCACGCACGCCGGCTACGGCCTGCACGTCGCGGTTCTCGCCTTCGGAGATCGGCCGGTAACCGTTCGGATAGACCTCCTTCCAGTTGGCATCGCCATCGGGGTAGCGGAAGTAGTTCGCGCCTTCGGTATCGCGCTGGTTGAAGGTGCCGAACGCGTAGAACGTCGAGGTCTGGCCCACCGGGATCTCGGTGTTCAGCCACAGGTTGATGTCCTTGCTCTTGCCATCGCCCAGCACGTAGTTGCGCTTGCCCTGCAGCGCCAGATTGCCCGGGGTCTGGTCCCACGGCGGAATCTGGTCGAAGCCGGCGCGGTTGGTGCCGTTGCGGTGCTTGTACTCCAGGCCCACGCGCAGGAAGCCACCGTCCTCGCCCAGCGAGGTGCCGACCTTGGCGCTGATGTTGCCGGTCTGGCCATCGGTGAGAGTGCGGCCGATCGGCTTGAGGTCGGTGTGGTTGGCACCGTAGCTGGCCTCGATCTCGCCACCGTCACCGCCGTTGTCCAGGATCACGTTGATCACACCGGCCACCGCATCCGAGCCATACAGCGCACCGGCGCCATCACGCAGCACTTCGATGCGCTTGATCGCGCTGACCGGGATCGAATTGAAATCGACCGGGGTGGTGCCCTTGCCGATCTTGCTGTCGGTGTTGACCAGCGCGGTGTGGTGGCGGCGCTTGCCATTGACCAGCACCAGCACCTGGTCCGGCGACAGGCCGCGCAGCTGTGCCGCGCGCACATGGTCGGCGCCGCCGGAGTTGGACTGGCGCGGGAAGTTGAACGACGGCAGCAGTGCCTGCAGCGCGCTGCCCAGTTCACCGTTGACCACGCCGGCCTTGCGGATGTCCTCGGCGGTGAGCACGTCCACCGGCGAGGTGGATTCGAGCACGGTGCGGTCGGCAGCACGGGTGCCGGTGACGATCACCGTGTCCAGGTTGGTGGCGTCCTGGGCCAGGGCCGGGACGGCGGCGGAGGAAAGCGCGAGGGCGATGGCGAGGCCGAGCGGCGACGCGGGCAGGCGGATGGACATGGGGGCTCCAGCAACAACGACGACGGGAAGGGGGGAGATAGTTTCACTTACATCCATCCGGATGAAGCGATATATTATCTTCGCGTGATGGCCGGTGCCGATGCAAGCCCCTGCCGGTCCGGCATGAGCTGATGCCCGGTTGGCATCAGCACGCCGGGCCGGTGGCGCTGTACGCTGCCGGCTCGCCTTGTCCCCCCTTCCCCGGAGCTGTACCGATGAAACACCTTGGCCTCGTCTTCGCCGTGCTGCTGGCCACCAGCGGCTGCGCCAGCCTCTCTTCGCAGGCGCCCAGCGCCTATGCCACGGCCACCACCGCCGAACTGAAGGGTGATGCCGCACGCCCGTCCGCCGGCCATGGCTGGGTGCGCAGCGAGCTGTACTTCGGCGTGGGCGAGGAGCAGGGCGCCGGCAACCGCCCGCAGGCCGACACCATCAGCGACGCGCAATGGCGCACCTTCCTGGACAAGGAAGTGACCCCGCGCTTCCCGGATGGCCTGACCGTGTTCGATGCCTACGGCCAGTGGCTGTTCCGCGGCGATGCCTCGCCCAACCGCCTGCGCACCAAGGTGCTGGTGGTGCTGCACGAGGACACCCCGCAGCGCCGCGCAGATATCGAAGCGATCCGCCTGGCGTGGAAGCAGCAGACCAAGCATCAATCGGTGCTGTGGTCGCGGCAGCCGGTCGAGGTATCGTTCTGAGTTGAAGGTGCCGCCGCGGTGCCGCAGGGAGCAGTAATGAACTACAGGGAATGCATGCTGGGCCTGGTGTTGGCCGGCGTGCTGGCACCGACGGCGCAGGCGGGTGGGGACGACGGCGAAACGCTGCGCTTCCAGGTGGCCGCGCATGTGCAGGCGCATGCCGATCCCCAGCAGGACGGCAGCATCGCGGTGCAGCTGTCACCGTCGGGCAAGCGCCAGACGCTGGCGGGCGCGGCCGATGCCGACGGCAATTCGCAATGGGGTCTGGAGGACATCGATTTCGATGGCTACCCGGAACTGATTGCGCGTGCATCGGTGGGCATGGTCAACGAAGCGGTGGCGGTGTACCGCTTCGATCCGGCCAGTGCGGGTTTCCGCGCGCTGCAGGCCGACACCCACGGCAAGGACAGTTGCGGTGACCTGATGGGGCTGAGTGTCGACCGTCCGAGCCGCACCCTGACCAGCAACTGCCGCAGCGGCCCGATGTGGTACACCGACCAGTATCGGTTTGCTGGCGCGAAACTCTATCTGTACCGCGCCGAGAGCGTGCTGATGCTGGGTGATACGTTGAATGCCGCGCTGCATTGGGGACAGACCGACGAGCAGGGCCCGCTGGCGGTCTGGCGCACCTATGATCCCGCCGGCCGTGTGCTGGAAAGTGCCATTGCCGATGGCCTGGGCGCACCGCCGGATGGACCGCTGCGTGGCCAGCAGGCCACCGTGGTACCCGCGCGCCTGTTCCTGTTCGATCGGCCTGGCGCGTCCAGCACCAAGCGTTACCTGGTGCAGGGCGACCGCGTGGAACTGCTGGATGAACAGGACGGCTGGGTGAAGCTGCGCTACCGCAACCCGAAGCAGGGCGAGGTGCTGGGCTGGATCAACGTCAACGATTGAGAAAAGGGGACGGAGGGAATTAAGTCGTTTGTGGCACATACGACTTAATTCCCTCCGTCCCCTTTTTTGCGGAGGCATCACTTCATCGGGTCTAGCCTCGGATATTCCCCCGTTCGAGGATGTATCCGATGAGCAAGCGCGTGGCCGAAATCGTGGTGGACGCCCTGCAGCAGGCCGGTGTCCGCCGTTGCTACGGCATCGTGGGCGATACGCTCAACCATGTGACCGATGCGATGCATGGCAGCGAGATCGCCTGGGTGCATGTGCGGCATGAGGAAGTAGCAGCATTCGCTGCCGGCGCCGATTCGCTGGTGAGCGGCGAACTGACCGCCTGCGCCGGTTCCTGTGGGCCTGGCAGCCTGCATTTCATCAACGGCGTGTTCGAGAGCAACCGCAACCGTGCGCCGATGGTGCTGATCGCCAGCCAGGTGGTGACCAGTGAGCTGGGCATGGAATTCCCGCAGGAAGTGGACTTCAAGGCGGTGTACGCCAGTTGTTCGGTGTTCTGCGAGCAGGTGCACAGCGCCGAGCAGGCCCGTCGCGTGGTCACGCTGGCATGCCAGGCCGCGATCAGCCGCCGCGGCGTGGCGGTGGTGATCCTGCCGGCCGATATCAGCCAGGCTGAAGTGAAGCACGATGTGCCGTTCTCGGTGCACTACACCCAGCCGGTGCTGCGTCCTTCCGACGCCGAACTGCAGCGCATCGCTGAGCTGCTGGGACAGGGCAAGCGCATCGGTGTCTACGCTGGTGCCGGTTGCCAGGGCGCACACACGCAGCTGCTGGAGCTGGCCCGGCGCCTGCAGGCTCCGATCGCGCACACCTCGCGCGCCAAGGACTTCGTCGAACCGGACAACCCGTACAACATGGGCATGACCGGCATCTTCGGCATCGAGTCCGGCTTCCACACGCTGATGGAGTGCGACACGCTGCTGCTGCTCGGCGCCGATTTCGCCTGGGGGCAGTTCTACCCGGACAAGGCCACGATCATCCAGGTCGACCGCGACGGCAGCCACCTTGGCCGCCGTCACCCGGTGAACCTGGGGGTGGTCGGTGACATCGCGCCGACGCTGGATGCCTTGCTGCCGATGCTGCCGCCGCGGGAGGACAGCAGCTTCCTGGATGAATGCATCGAGCGTCGTGACAAGGCACTGAAAAAGCGCGAGAAGGAAGAGCAGCCCGGTGAGGGCGAGCTGATCCATCCGCAGCACCTGACCGCGCTGCTCTCGAAGCATGCCAGCGACGATGCGCTGTTCACCGCTGACGGTGGTTCGCCGATGGTGTGGGTGCTGCGGCATATCCAGGTGAATGGCCGCCGCCGCACGTTGACCAGCCTGCTGCACGGCACGATGGCCAACGCGATGCCGCAGGCGCTGGGGTTGCAGAAGGCGTTCCCTGGCCGTCAGGTGATCTCGCTGTCCGGCGATGGTGGCCTGGCGATGCTGCTGGGCGACCTGCTGACCGCGGTGCAGGAAAACCTGCCGATCAAGGTGGTGGTGTTCAACAACGGCTCGCTGAACTTCGTCGAGCTGGAGCAGAAGGTGGAGGGGCTGTTGGACAACTACACCGACCTGAGGAACCCGGACTTCGGCCGCCTGGCCGAGGTGATCGGCTTCCACGGCCGCACGGTGACGCGCAGCGAGGACCTGGAGGAAGCGGTGCTGGACTTCCTGTCCCAGCGCGGCCCGGCGCTGCTGGACGTGCATACCAGCCGCGCGGAGCTGGTGATGCCACCGCAGATCGAGGCCAAGCAGGTGGCCGGTACGGCGTTGTACGCCGCCAAGGCGGTGTTGAACGGCCGCTTCGACGACGTGAAGCATCTGCTGGTGGATAATTTCCTGAAGAAGTAGGGGGTTGGTCGATGCAGGGCTGCGCCCTGCACCCGCAGAGGCCAATGCAACAGCCGAAGCAACAGCAACAACCGAAGCAACAGCAACAGCGGGCATTCCGTGGGATGGCAGGGCGGGTCCGGTTGCGGGGGACGCCGTAAACCCGTCCCTGGGGGCTTGGCCGCGGCATCCGTGCCGCGGACACCCCCGCAACCGGACCCACCCCGCCTTCGACAGATTTCTGCGATCTGTCGGAATGGCATGGCCGGTGCCTGATGGGTGTCGACCTTGGTCGACACGGTAGGTCCACGCCATGCGTGGATGAACGAAAGAATGATCGGAATGATCTTCTGTAGAGCCGAGCCATGCTCGGCTCGGAGGTTTCGCGTACGGCAGCCGAGCATGGGCTCGGCTCTACAAAGAGAGCCTGCCTTTGCTTTTGATCTTTTGATTCTCTTCCGTGGCTGGCACGCGCAGGAAACTGTCAGGGGCCGGGCGGGTAGGCTGCGCAGGGGTCGCTGCAAGTACGTCCCTGTAAGCTCGGTCGCCGCATCCATGCGGCTCACGCCCCTGCGCAGCCTACCCGCCCGGCCCACCCCCTGAGGTCCGCTGTCCGCGACAAACCCAGCCACGAGGGGCCCCGTCGTTGGCTGGAACCCATCATTCCACGACGGAATTGGCGCGCTGGCCCCGCTGGGCCTACCATCGGCGGTCCCCACCCCCACCGCCCCTTCCATGTCCGCTCCCGCTTCCGCCGCACCGCGTCGCTGGTTCGTCGCCGGCGACTTCAACGGCTTCTTCGGCCTGGTCGTCGACAACCTCTCCATCCTCGGCTTCATCGCCATGGCCCTGGTCGGGATCTTCCAGTTCCCCGCCGACGTGGTCTTCGGCCGCATGTTCCCCGGCACCGCCTTCGGCGTACTGGTCGGCAACCTGCTGTACACCCTGATGGCGCGCCGGCTGGCCGCGCGTACCGGCCGCGACGATGTCACCGCCATGCCGCTCGGCCTGGATGCACCGACCAGCATCGGCATGGCCCTGCTGGTGCTCGGCCCGGCCTTCATCGCCTTCAAGCAGCAGGGCATGGACCCGCACGCGGCGGGCATCGCCACCTGGCAGCTGGGCATGGCCGCGCTGGTCATCATGGGCGTGCTCAAATTCGTGCTGTCGTTCTTCGGCGAAGCGGTCACCCGCGCGCTGCCGCGTGCCGCGCTGCTGGGCTCCATTGCCGGCATCGCGCTGGTGCTGATGGGCCTGCTGCCGCTGCTGGAAACGCTGCGCTCGCCGCTGGTCGGCTTCACCACGCTGGGCCTGCTGCTGTATGTGCTGATCGCCAAAGGCAAGCTGCCGGTGCGTGGCCCGGGTGTGCTGCTGGCCTTCGTGTTCGGCACCGTGCTGTATTACGGCCTCGGCCTGGCCGGGCTGGGCGCACCGGGCTTCCATGTGCCGGCGTGGGTGCCGCCGCAGGTGGTGCTGCCGCTGCCGACGCTGGGCTTCCTCGACGGCCTGCCCACCGCGATGACCTACCTGCCGCTGCTGCTGCCGTTCGGCCTGCTGATGGTGGTCGGTGGCATCAACGTCTCTGAAAGTGCACGTGCGGCCGGCGATGATTACCGCACCCGCGACATCCTGCTGGTGGAAGCGGTGGCCACGCTGGTGGCCGGTGTCTGTGGTGGCGTTGCGCAGACCACGCCGTACATCGGCCAGCCGGCCTACAAGCACATGGGTGCGCGCAGCGGCTACACGCTGCTGACCGGCCTGTTCGTCGGCATCGGCGGCATGCTCGGCATCATCTCCGGGCTGGTGCAGTGGCTGCCGCTGGCGGTGCTGGCACCGATCATCGTGTACGTGGCCATCGACATCACCACCCAGGCCTTCCAGGCCACGCCGCGTCACCATACCGGCGCGATGGTGTTCGGCTTCCTGCCGTCAGTGGCGTACCTGCTGGCGATCAAGGCACCCGGCTGGATCGCGCCGGACCAGCTGCCTCAGCTGCTGACCAAACTGGATGGCCACGGCCTGCCCGAGCTGGCCGTGATCTTCACCCTCGGCAACGGCTTCATCATCACCTCGATGCTGTGGATCTCGGCGGTGGCGGCGATGGTCGATGGCCGCCTGCGTCGCGCGTGCGGCTTCCTGCTGGTGGCGGCGGTGTTGACCCTGTTCGGCCTGATCCACTCGGTGGACCCGCGCGGCGGCATCTACCTGCCGTGGGACCTGGACGGCCTGGCGCGCATCATCAGCTGGCAGTTCGCTGGCGCCTACGTGGCACTGGCGTTGCTGCTGGGGTTGTTGTCGCTGCAGAAGCAGCCGTTGCAACCGCTGGGTGAAAACAGCTGACCCCACGGTAGTGCCGGCCGCTGGCCGGCAACGCGGTGGGCTGCAGACGCATCATGTGGTTGCCGGCCAGCGGCCGGCACTACCGTTCGGCGTCCAGTTCCGGGTAGTGGCGGAAGATGCCGTTGGTGTTGAACGCCAGCCGCCGCTCCGAGCCCAGATAGGCGGCGATGTTGGGCCGCTTCGCCACTCGCTCCTGCAGCGCACGCAGCAGGGGCAGGGTGGGGCTGAGTGCCTGCATGCGGCGCGGGAACATGTAATCCAGCCCGCTCAGCAGTTGGAACAGCGACAGATCCACATACGAGTGCTCACGCAGTGCGTGGCGGCCACCGTTGGCGGCCAGCACCTGCTCGAAGTAGCCGAGGAACTTCGGCAGCCGCTCGCTGCGCAGTGACGCGGCACGAGCCTTGGATTCGGTCTTCTGCTCTTCGTAGTACTTCGATGCAGCGATCGGATGATGGGTGTCGTGCACCTCGGCCACCAGATCAGCGATGGTCAGCTGCAATTGCAGCGCCTGCACCCGCCGCGAGGCCGCCTGCGGCACCAGGTCCAGCGTCGGGCCGAGGAAATCCAGGATGGCCGCGACCTGCGCGATGACCTGGCGGCCCGCCTTCAGGAACGGCGGCGCGAAGGGCTGCGCACCTTCACTGCTGCCATCGAGAAACGGCTGCATCACTGCATCGCCGTGCACCCGCGCCATGTCGATGTAGTCGGCGCCGGCATCTTCCAGCGCCAGGCGCACGAACTCGCCACGGCCCTGGATGCCGGTCCAGTAATACAGCGCGTACTGCATGGCAGTGCCTCCACAGGACAAGGCCCACAGCGTCGCGCGGGGCGTGCAAAGCAGGCGTGAGCGCGGTTCTGGTGCAGGCCCGAACCCGAACGGCAGCGGAACAGGTGGGGAACCCGTTGGAATTGGTGGGGTCACACCTTCTCCATGCGTGTGAAACGAGGTGCTGCATCATGCAGAGTGGAAAGGCGGTATGGCCGTGGGTGTTGGGTGTAGTGGTGATCGGTGGCGCGGGCGGTTGGTTGTTCCGCGATCAGCTGAAGAGCCTGGCCGACGGTGTCTCGGTGCCGGTGCAATCAACCCCTGCCAGTACCGGCGCACCGCCACAACCGCAGGCGGCCGCAGAACCCGCGCCAGCACCGCCGCCGATCAGGCATCCGCTGGATACCGAGGCCGCAGCCGATCCGGCGCTGCCGAAGCTGGCTGACAGCGATGCCGCGGCCTGGGGCGCATTGAGCCAGCTGTTCCAGGGCGAAGGTCCGCTGACCCTGCTGCTGCGCGATCATCTGATCCAGCGCCTGGTCACCCAGGTCGACAACCTGGACAAGCCCAGCGTGCCGCCGACCGCGCTGGCCGCGCGGCCGCTGCCGGGCAACCTGCAGGTCGAGCCGGGCGAGGGTGGCGAACGCATCGCGGCCAGCAACGCGGCGCGCTATGCGCCCTACGTGCAGGCCTTCACCGCGCTGGACCCGGCGGCAACGGCTACCGCCTACAAGCGCTTCTATCCGCTGATCCAGCAGGCCTATGTGGATCTGGGCCGGCCCGACGGGTACTTCAACGACCGCCTGGTGGCGGTGATCGATCATCTGCTGGAGACCCCGGAACTGGACCAGGCTCCGGCGGTACAGCGCGATGAGCGCGGCCGCTACCGCTTTGTCGATCCCACCCTGCAGTCGCGCTCGATCGGGCAGAAGGCGCTGCTGCGCATGGACGCCGCGCAGGCGCGGGCGGTCAAGCAGCAGCTGCGCGCGATCCGCAGCGCGATCACCCGCTGAGCCCGCCCACCGCGCGGAACTGATCGGGATCAACGCGCCGACCACACCCGCTCCGGCATGCTGGCCGCAGGCTGACTGGCCTCGGGGTGCAGTCGCAGCCACCCTTGAAACCGGGTGGGGCAACCGCATCTTTCCAGCATCGCCGGCGCGGGCCGGCCCTGATGACCGATGAGGTTTCGCAATGCGGATGGACAAGCTCACCTCGCGTTTCCAGCAGGCGCTGGCAGACGCACAGTCGCTGGCCGTGGGCCGCGACAACAGCATCATCGAACCGGTTCACCTGTTCAGCGCGCTGCTGGACCAGCAGGGCGGCAGCACGCGCCCGTTGCTGGCCCAGGCCGGGGTGAACGTGCCGGTGCTGCGCGAGCGCCTGACCGAGGCGCTGGATGCACTGCCGAAGGTGTCCGGCCAGGCCGGCAACGTTTCGATGGGCAACGACCTCGGCCGCCTGCTCAATCACACTGACAAGCTGGCCCAGCAGAACGGCGATGCCTTCATTGCCAGCGAGTGGTTCGTGCTGGCCGCGCTGGAAGACAGCGGCACGCTGGGCATGGCGCTGCGCGCCGCCGGTGCCGACAAGAGCCGCCTGCAGGCCGCCATCGACAAGCTGCGCGGTGGCGAGAACGTGCAGTCGGAAAATGCCGAGGAACAGCGGCAGGCACTGGAGAAGTACACCATCGACCTGACCGCGCGTGCCGAGAGCGGCAAGCTCGATCCGGTGATCGGCCGTGACGAGGAAATCCGCCGCACCATCCAGGTGCTGCAGCGCCGGACCAAGAACAACCCGGTGCTGATCGGCGAACCCGGCGTGGGCAAGACTGCGATCGTCGAGGGCCTGGCCCAGCGCATCATCAACGACGAAGTGCCCGAAGGCCTGCGCGGCAAGCGCGTGCTGTCGCTGGACATGGGCGCGTTGATTGCCGGCGCCAAGTTCCGCGGTGAATTCGAGGAACGCCTGAAGGGCGTGCTCAACGACCTGGCCAAGAGCAAAGGGCAGATCATCCTGTTCATCGACGAGCTGCACACCATGGTCGGTGCCGGCAAGGCCGACGGCGCGATGGATGCCGGCAACATGCTCAAGCCGGCGCTGGCACGCGGCGAGCTGCACTGCGTGGGTGCCACCACGCTGGATGAGTACCGCAAGTACATCGAAAAGGATGCTGCGCTGGAGCGCCGCTTCCAGAAGGTGTTCGTGGGCGAACCGTCGGTGGAAGACACCATCGCGATCCTGCGCGGGCTGAAGGAGAAGTACGCCGTGCATCATGGCGTGGAGATCACCGACCCGGCCATCGTGGCGGCGGCCACGCTGTCCAACCGCTACATCACCGACCGCCAGCTGCCGGACAAGGCCATCGATCTGATGGACGAGGCCGCCTCGCGCCTGCGCATGGAGATCGACTCCAAGCCGGAGGAACTGGATCGCCTGGAACGCCGGGTGATCCAGCTGAAGATCCAGCGCGAAATGCTGAAGAAGGAAAAGGACGAGGCCTCGCGGCAGCGCCTGGCCGATCTGGAAAACGACATCGATGCGTTGGAGCGCGAGTTCTCCGATCTCAATGAAATCTGGAAGTCGGAGAAGGCGGCGCTGCAGGGTGCAACCAAGATCAAGGAGCAGGTCGAACAGGCCAAGCTGGAGCTGGAATCCGCGCAGCGCCGCCAGGATTTCGCGCGCATGAGCGAGATCCAGTACGGCCTGCTGCCGCAGCTGGAAAAGCAGTTGGCCGCCGCGCAGGAAGCCGAGCACAAGGACTTCAAGCTGGTGCAGGACCGGGTCACCGACGAGGAGATCGCCGAGGTCGTATCGCGCTGGACCGGCATCCCGGTCAACAAGATGCTCGAAGGTGAGCGCGACAAGCTGCTGCGCATGGAAGAGGTGCTGCACAACCGCGTGGTCGGCCAGGAAGAAGCGATCAAGGTCGTCTCCGATGCCGTGCGCCGTTCGCGTGCGGGCTTGTCCGATCCGAATCGTCCGGCTGGCTCGTTCCTGTTCCTCGGCCCGACCGGTGTCGGCAAGACCGAACTGTGCAAGTCGTTGGCCGAATTCCTGTTCGACAGTGCCGACGCGATGATCCGCATCGACATGAGCGAGTTCATGGAGAAGCACAGCGTCGCCCGCCTGATCGGTGCGCCCCCGGGCTACGTCGGCTACGAGGAAGGTGGCTACCTGACCGAGGCCGTGCGTCGTCGCCCGTATTCGCTGATCCTGCTCGACGAAGTGGAGAAGGCGCATCCGGATGTGTTCAACATCCTGCTGCAGGTGCTGGACGATGGCCGCCTGACCGATGGCCAGGGCCGTACCGTGGACTTCCGCAACACCGTCATCGTGATGACCTCGAACCTGGGCTCGCACCAGATCCAGGACATGAGCGCTGACGACAGCCCGGAGGCCTACACGCAGATGAAGGCGGCGGTGATGGGCGTGGTGCAGGCGCACTTCCGTCCAGAGTTCATCAACCGCCTGGACGACATCGTGGTGTTCCATCCGCTGGACAAGCAGCAGATCAAGCAGATCGCGCGCATCCAGATGCGTGGCCTGGAAAGGCGCCTGGCCGAACGTGGCTTGAAGCTGCTGGTGTCCGATGCAGCGTTCGACCTGCTCGGCAACGTCGGTTTCGATCCGGTGTATGGCGCGCGTCCGTTGAAGCGTGCGATCCAGGCACAGCTGGAAAATCCGCTGGCGCAGAAGATCCTGTCCGGGGCCTTCGTCAACGGCGACACCATCGAAGTCGGCAACGATGGCGGCCATCTGGTATTCGCCAAGGCGTGATTCACACGGGGCGCTGCCTGACCGCAGCGCCCCGTTTGCTGCGAAGTACGCCGGGCCATGCCCGGCGCCCACTCAGAAGCGGTGCGTATAGCCGCTCATCAAGCCGAACTGGTTCGCCTTCTGCACGATCGGGCTGTCGGCCGCATCGCCGAGCAGGCGCGTGCCTTCGGTCGAGATGTACCAGTTGCCATTGCGGCCCACGCGATGGCTCCACTTCAGGCCGAGACCGGCGCTGACCAGGCCGGCCTTCGGCTTGTGCTGGGCAAAGCCGGTGCGCGCCGCTTGTTCCGGACTGACGCCGTACCAGGTCTGCATGTAACCGCGGTTACCGTAGTCGGTGGAAACACTGCCGCTGACCACGCCGCCGGCCAGGTCGAACAGCGGCATGCTCAGATTCAGATGGATCTGCTGGGTGGATAGGCCGTTCTCGGCCTTGTCCTCGTCCTTGCGGGTGAACTGCCAGGAGCCGCTCAGCACGGCTTCGCCCAGCGTATAACCAGCGGAGAGGCCGACCAGGGGACGGGTACGGATATCACCCATGCCGCGCAGGAAGTCCGAGCCACCGAGGGCCGAGTCCTTGTCGCGGCGGCTGCCGCTGGCACCGATGTAGGCGCGCACATGCGTGTGTTGGCCGATGCCCGTGCCCCAGCCGATGCCACTGGTGCCCAGAAACCAGCCACCGGGTGACATGGCATCGAAGGACAGCATGGGCGACGCCTGGTACTCCTTGCTGCCGCTGTAGCGTGGGGTCGCACCGGCACCGGCGGCGACTTCGAAGGTCCAGTGGTCATCCTTGGCGTGGGCGATCGGCGCGGCAAACAGCGGCAGCAGGGCCAGGCAGAGCAGGGACGGAGTACGGCGAAGCTGGGACATGGAATCTCTCGACAATGGGAGGAAAGCAGCACGCGCATCCGGCGAGTGCTGCAGGGGTGCCAGCGTGGCGATATGCCGGCGACCGATCCCTCCGCAGTTGTGCGGGAGTTGTAATCAACTGTAATGGCGCCCTTGGGCGTTCAGCTGGCAGCCAGCGGCCAGTGCATTTCCAGGCGCGCGCCGCCCAGCGTGGCGCGGCTGATGCGCAACTCGCCACCGTGGCGGGCGGCGATGCGGCTGACGATGGCCAGGCCCAGTCCGAAGCCGCCGGTGTCGCGGCTGCGGCTGTCGTCCAGGCGGGTGAACGGCCGCATCACCTTCTCGCGATCGGCTTCGGCGATGCCGGGGCCGTCGTCGTCCACGCGCAGGCAGGCGCGGCCACCAACACCGACCAGCGAGACTTCCACCTGCGAATGCGCGTGGCGCAGCGCATTGCCCACGAGATTGCTGAGTGCCAGCTGCAGCAGGCGTGGCTCGGCATCCACCCGTGGCAACGCACTGGGCTGCACGCGCAGGACCACGCCGGCACGTTCGGCATCACGGCGCGCATCGGCCAGGCAGGCCTGCAGCCAGTCGTTGGCTTCGATGCGCTGCATCGGCTCGCCGTCGCTGGGATGCTCCAGACGTTCATAGGCCAGCAGCTCGCTGACCAGCCGGTTGAGTTCGGCCAGGTCGCCGTGCAGCCCCTGTGCCAGCCGTGCACGGCGTTCGTGATCGTCGCTGTCCTGCATCAGGTCCAGGCCGAAGGCCACGCGCGCGATCGGCGTGCGCAGCTCATGCGAGATCGCATGGGTCAGGTCGCGTTGGCGCTGCACCAGTTCGGCCACGCGTGCGGCCATGCGGTTGGAATGATCGACGATGACCCGGATCTGCGAGCGTGGCGAGACCTGTGCGCGCGCCTGCAGATCACCGGCACCGATGCGGTCGGCGTGCAGGCGCAATGCTTCGAGGTCGCGCCAGAGCAGGCGCACCCAGGCATACAGGCTGGCGCCCACCAGTAACAGGATGCTGAGATAGACGGCAATGGTCATGTACGTCGTCATCTGCACCGCGCCAGGCAGGCGCAGATGCAGCCAACGGCCGTCGAGGCCCTCGATCGGCAGCAGGACCTGCTGGTACTGATCGCGCATGATGAAGCCATCGGCCTGCACGGCCGTCTGTTCCTGCGGGTCGAGCGCGGGAGGACTGTCGAGCAGGGTCAGGGTGATGCCGTAGTGTGGCTGCCACTGCTGCAGGCGCTCACGCTGCTGCCCGGTGTCCAGGCCGGCCAGGCCACTGCGCAGGGCGTACACCTGTCCGCGCACCTGCTGGACGAAGACGCGATCCTGCATGGGCGTGTAGATGCCGTCCAGGATGCGGTTGAAGAAGAACACCGAGATCAGGAAGCAGGCACCGGTGACGAACCACAACCACAGGAACAGCCGCTTCATGCCGTCCAGGCCGACGGGTTGAACTGGTAGCCGCGGCCCCACACGGTCTTGATCCGCCGCGGTTCGCGTGCATCGTCGCCGAGCTTGCGGCGCAGCTTGCCGATGCTGACATCGACGCTGCGGTCCAGGCCGTCGAAGCCGATGCCGCGCACCGCCTGCAGGATCTGGTCGCGCGACAGGATCTGCCCCGGCTGGCTGGCCAGAAGCCACAGAATCTCGAATTCGGTGGTGCCCAGTTCCACCGGCTGCCCGTGCAGGTGCACCTCGCGCTGCATGCGGTCGATCAGCAACCCACCGTGCATCAGCCGGCACGGCGAGCTGGTGTTGCCGCTGCCATGGCGGCGCCGCAGCAGGGCGCGCAGGCGGGCCAGCAGCAGGCGCGGTTCGATCGGCTTGTGCACGTAATCGTCGGCGCCCGATTCCAGGCCCAGCACCTGTTCGATGTCGTCCTCGCAGGCGGTCAGCATCAGGATCGGTACATCAGAGAAGCTGCGGATCTGCCGGCAGACGTCGATGCCGCCGAGGCCGGGCAGCATCAGGTCCAGCACCACCAGTTCCGGCGCATGCTGGCGGCAGGCCGCACCGGCGAGGTCGCCACGCGCGACGTGCTGCACGGCGAAGCCGTGTTCGTGGAGGTAATCGCTGACCAGCTCGGCCAGGCGGCGGTCGTCTTCCACCAGCAGGACCTGGGTCGGTGTGCCGCTGGCGGTGGGTGTCCAAGGGGATGGCTGCATACGCGTTGGGCTTCCGTGCCCGGGCAGGAGCGCCCGGCGGCGAAGCCTAGCAACGGCCCATGACGGCTGCCTGAATCGCGGCCAACCTGATAACCGGCGGTACTGGCGTCATCGCCAGCGGCTTTCAGCGGGCGGCCCCCGCTGACCTATGGTGGCGGTTTCCCCGGATGGAGCCTGGCGCAATGAGTGACCCGCAGTGGCAACTGGAAACCCTGGCCGTGCACGGCGGCTACCGTCCCGACCCGACCACCCGCGCGGTGGCGGTGCCGATCTACCAGACGGTGGCGTATGCCTTCGATGACACCCAGCACGGTGCCGACCTGTTTGATCTGAAGGTGCCGGGCAACATCTACACCCGCATCATGAACCCCACCACCGACGTGCTGGAGCAGCGCCTGGCCGCGCTGGAAGGCGGCATCGGTGCGCTCGCGCTGGCCTCGGGGCAGGCTGCGATCACCTATGCCATCCAGACCATCGCCGAGGCCGGTGACAACATCGTTGCCTCCAGTGCGCTGTATGGCGGCAGCCTCAACCTGCTGGCGCACACGCTGCCGCAGTACGGCATCCAGGCGCGCTTCGCCGACCCCGCCGATCCAGCAGCGTTCGCCGACCTGATCGACGAACGCACCAAGGCGGTGTTCGTCGAATCGATCGGCAACCCGCGCGGCAACGTCACCGACATCGCTGCGATTGCCGAGGTCGCGCGTGCCGCTGGCGTGCCGCTGATCGTGGACAACACCGTGGCCACACCGTTCCTGCTGCGCCCGTTCGAGCACGGCGCCGACATCGTGGTGCACTCGCTGACCAAGTATCTGGGCGGCCACGGCACCAGCCTGGGCGGCGCGATCATTGATTCCGGCCGCTTTGACTGGGCGGCGCAGCCCAAACGCTTCGCGCGGCTCAACCAGCCTGACCCGAGCTACCACGGCGTGGTCTATACCGAGGCACTGGGACCGGCAGCCTACATCGGCCGCGCGCGGGTGGTGCCGCTGCGCAATACCGGCGCGGCGCTGTCACCGTTCAACGCGTTCCTGATCCTGCAGGGCATCGAGACCCTGGCCCTGCGCATGGAGCGCATCAATGCCAATGCGCTGGCCGTCGCGCAGTTCCTGCAGGCGCACGACAAGGTTGCCTGGGTACGTTACGCGGGACTGGCCGACGATCCCGAACATGCCGCCGCACAGCGCTACCTCGGCGGGCACGGCTCGGGCGTCCTCACGTTCGGCCTGCCCGGCGGCCGTGAAGCCGGCGCGCGCTTCCTTGATGCGCTGAAGCTGTTCACCCGCCTGGTCAACCTGGGCGACGCGAAGTCGCTGGCCACCCATCCAGCCTCGACCACCCACCGCCAGCTGGATGCGGCGGAGCTGGCCAAGGCCGGCGTCAGTGAAGACACCGTGCGGCTGTCGATCGGCATCGAGCACATCGGCGACCTGCGCGCGGACCTGGAACAGGCCCTGGCCGACGCCTGATAGCCACACGCTTGGTCGTCATCGCCACAGGCGATCACCACCGGCACCGCAATGCGCTACGGTGGAACTGCCTCTCCAAGGCATGGCAACGTGGCGATCCAGATCCCCGGTCGATGCGGGTCGACCGGGGATTTTTTTTTTCCCGTGCACCCATGGAGCGGCCAACCTGGTAGATCCACGCCATGCGTGGATGCTCTTCGATGAACTGTCGGAATGTTCGATTCTGATGGTGATCCATCCACGCATGGCGTGGATCTACTGCAGATCGCAGAAATCCATCGAAGGCGGGGTGGGTCTGGTTGCGGGAGTGTCCGCGGAATGTCACACCACCGGAATGCTGTGCTGTCCCAGGTTCCGGTACGGTGGCGTCGACATGATCATCTCCGCCAGCGAGTAGGCCAGCTCGCGTTCGGCCATCACCGTGCCATCGGCACCGTGCTCCAGCAGATGCTTCACCTCGGCATCGCTGTGCGCACGCGCCAGCAGGGTCAGGTCCGGGTTGATCGCCCGCAGCTTGGCCAGCGCCTCACCGGCTTCCAGCGGCTGCGGAATCGCCAGCACCGCAATCTTGGCGCGCTCCGGATGGGCCTCGGCCAGCACCCGGTCGGCGGCGGCACTGCCGCGGATCGCCGCCAGGCCCTTGGCGTGCGCCTGCTCGACGTGTTCCTTGTTGTCATCGATCACCAGCACCGGCACGCCACGATCGCGCAGCACCTGGGCCAGCTCGCTGCCGACGCGGCCATAACCAATCACGATGGCGTGGTCATGCAGGTCACGCGAGGGACCGGTGGCCTCTTCGGGCTCGACGGCCTGGGGCGACTGCTCCTGCTTGGCCTGCCAACGGTCGAGCAGCCCGAACACCAGCGGGTTGAGCATGATCGACACCAGCGCACCGGCCAGCACCAGCGACTGGCCTTCCTTCGGCAGGATCTGCAGCGCAACACCGAGGCCGGCGATGATGAAGGCGAACTCGCCGATCTGCGCCAGGCTGGCCGAGATGGTCAGCGCGGTGCTGGTCGGGTGGCCGAAGGCGCGCACGATGAAGAACGCAGCGGCCGACTTGCCGAACATGATGATCAGCACCGTGGCCAGCACCTGCCACGGGTGCTGAACGAGGATGTTGGGGTCGAACAGCATGCCGACCGACACAAAGAACAGCACCGCGAATGCATCGCGCAGCGGCAGCGAATCATGCGCGGCCTTGTGGCTCAGCTCCGATTCGTTGAGCAGCATGCCGGCGAAGAACGCGCCCAGCGCGAACGAGACGCCGAACAGCATGGCCGAGCCGAACGCCACGCCCAGCGCGATCGCCAGCACCGACAGGGTGAACAGTTCGCGCGAACCGGTACCGGCGATGCGTTCCAGGATCCACGGGATGACCCGGCGCCCGACCACCAGCATCACCGCCACGAACAGGCCCAGCTGTACGAAGGTCCAGCCGATGTCGGCCAGCACGCTGCCGAGCGAGTGCGATTCCTTGGCCGCATCGGGGCCGAACACACCGGCCATCACCGGCATCATCACCAGCGCCAGCACACAGGCCAGGTCTTCCACGATCAGCCAGCCGACCGCGATCTTGCCGCGCATCGTTTCCAGCAGGCGGCGTTCTTCCATTGCCCGCAACAGCACCACGGTACTGGCCGTGGCCAGCGAGAAACCGAAGATGACGCCATGGATGGCTGGCCAGCCCATCAGCGAGGCCACGCCCCAGCCGAGCAGGGTGGCGACCGCGATCTGCCCGATGGCACCGGGAATGGCGATGGCCTTGACCGCCATCAGGTCCTTCAGCGAGAAGTGCAGGCCGACGCCGAACATCAGCAGCATCACGCCCAGCTCGGCCAGCTGGTTCGCCAGCGCCTGGTCGGCGACGAAGCCGGGGGTGAACGGACCTACGCAGATGCCAGCAACCAGGTAACCGACCAGGGGAGACAAGCGGAGCTTGTTGGCCAGCGCGCCGAAGATGAAGGCGAGCCCCAGGCCAACGGCAACGATGTTGATCAGGTCGGTGTCATGGTGCATCGGCACTCGCAGGAAATCGGGGGGATGCCCCGATTTTCACCGATGCGGCCACATACGGCAAACCCGCCGGCAACGTGCCGTGGCCGGCGGGTTTGACCACGCATTTCTCCTCTACCCCGCCTTCGGCGCGCCCCTTCAACAAGAAGGGGCTCTCCTCCAGATGCGGCCTGGGGTTGCCGGCCAGCGGCCGGCACTACCGCTTACCAGGTGTACTTGACCCGGCCGTACACATACGCGCCGTTGAAGCCGAACGGCGAGTAGTTGCTGTACGGCAGCATGCCGAAGGTCGAGTTCTGCAGGTCTTCGGTGCGGTCCGGGTACTTGTCCAGCAGGTTGTCGGCGCCCACGGTCAGGGTCCAGTTGCTGCTCGGCTTGTAGCTGGCCGAGGCATCCACCACCCAGGCGTCGCCGTAGGTCTGGTCGCGCAGTGCGGTGGCCGAGTTGCGCACGGTGAACTTGCCGTAGCGGGTTGCGGCCAGGCCCAGTTCCCAGTGGTCCGAACGCCAGGTGCCGCTCAGGATCGCCTTGTCGCGCGGGTAGCTGTCCTCGATGCGGCCGATCTCATCGCGGCCGATCAGCGACTGGGTCAGGCCCAGCGTGCCGAACACCGCCGGGGTGCCACCGACGCGGCGCACTTCAGTGTCGTTGTAGCTGTATGCAGCGGTCAGCTCCAGGCTGCTGGCCGTGAACGGCACGGTGTAGCTGGACACGAAGTCGACGCCACGGGTGCGCGTATCCAGGCCGTTGGTGAAGTACGAGAACGCGGTCACCTGCGGCAGGCCCAGCGTGCCCAGCAGCGCGCTGGTGGCGGCGTTGGTGGTGATGCTGGACGACAATGCGATGCGGTCATCGATGTCGATCTGGTAGGCGTCGACGGTGATGTACAGGCGGTCGACCGGCTGCAGCACCAGGCCCAGGCTGTAGGAGGTGGAGGTCTCGGCCTTCAGCGGCGAGGCGCCCAGCGCCTGCGCGGCCGGGCTGGTGGTCGGGAAGGTACCGCGCTCGACGAACACGCCATTGAGGAACTGGCTGGTGACCGCCTGGTAGCCCTGCTGCGCCAGCGACGGTGCACGGAAGCCACTGGACGCGGTGGCCCGCAGCGCGACCTTGTCGGTGAATGCGTAGCGCGCCGACAGCTTGCCGGAGAAGCGGTCGCCGAAGTCCGAGTAATCCTCGTAGCGTCCGGTGATGCCGGCCGAGAACTTCTCGGTCAGGTCCGCTTCCAGGCCGGCGTAGACCGCGTAGTTGTGGCGGTCGGCATGCACTTCATTGGTCGGCGTGAAACCGCCGAAGCCCTGTGCGCCGCTGCCGGTGTACGAGTTCAGCTCACCCGGCTTCTGGTCCCACTTTTCCTTGCGGTATTCACCGCCGAAGGACAGCGTGACCGGGTAGGCCAGGCCCCAGTCCAGCGACTTGGTCAGGTCGGCGTTGAAGATGTCCTGCTGGTACTTCAGCGTGCCGTCGTAGAACGAGCGCGGGCTGGTCGCGCCCAGGCTGTAGTTGATGCTGTTGCGGGTGTGGAAATCCAGGGTGTTCTCGCCGTGGTTCAGGCTCAGGTCCCAGGTCCAGCCGTTGTCGGTGTTGCCCTTGACCCCGGCCACCAGCGAGCGGTCCTTGGAATACTGGTTGATCTCCGGCACGAAACCATCCGGATAGGTCTGCGCCAGCAGCGCGCTCTGCCCGCTGTGGTTGCGCGAGCGGTAGAACGCGAACGAGGTGATGTCGCGGTTGCTCAGCAGCGCGCTGGCATAGCCGGTCACGCGGTCGCTGAAATCGAAGCTGGCATTGACCGAAGCCGCGGTCGCATCCACGCGCGGGTCGCCGACGATGAAGGTCTTCTGGCCGATGCTCGGGAAGTTGCCGGTGTTCGGGGTGGTACCGCGGTACGGGCCGGCGCGGTTGCTTTCGTCCTGCTGGCTGATCTGGCCAGCCACGTGCACGCGGCCACGGCCGTTGCCGAACTCGACGCCGGTATCGCCGGAGAGCTGGTACTTGTTGCCGTCACCGGCCGAGTACTGGCCGTAGTCCACCGCCAGGCTGCCGCCACTGCCGCTGCCCTTGAGCACGATGTTGATGACGCCGGCGATGGCGTCCGAGCCGTACTGCGCCGACGCACCGTCACGCAGCACTTCCACGCGCTCGATGGCAGCGATCGGGATCGCATTGATGTCCACCGCCGACGAGCCACGGCCAATGCTGCCGTTGACGTTGATCATCGCCGAGGTGTGGCGGCGCTTGCCGTCGACCAGCACCAGTACCTGGTCCGGCGACAGGCCACGCAGCTGCGCCGGACGCACACCGCTGGTGCCATCGGTCAGGGCCGGGCGCGGGAAATTCAGCGAGGGCAGGGCGCGCGACAGGGCGGTGGCCAGCTCGCTGGTGCCGGTGGACTGCAGGGCTTCGGGGGTGATGATGTCGATCGGCGACTGCGATTCGGCGACGGTGCGGTCGGCCACGCGGGTGCCGGTGACGATCACCGTGTCCAGGGTGTTGGCGGCGGTGCCGGCCTGCTGGGCGGCGGCAACGAACGGAGAGCCACCGAGTGCGACAGCGACGGCGGCGGCGATCAGGCTGGTCTTGCGGGTCATCGGGATGGGGCTCCGGTTGGCGGGGGCGGCACCGGAATCGACATCACGGGGGTGAGGCGGACGGCGGTTGTTGCGGTGCGCAAAGCAGGAATTAACGGGATATTCAGTGCCTGTCAAATGCCGGTCATCGGAAAAAACGTTGCAGCAGCAACCATTTAGCCCGAACTGGCACTGGCGGGGGAGGGAGCCCGGGACGCGCGCGGCGAGGACGTGGGAGAGAGAAACGCCGGCCGCTGCGCATCCCGGGGCGCGTCAAGTATTCGTTAACGCTAGAATTGCGTCGCAGGAACAGTGCTCACCAGCACATTCCATCTGGTTATATGGACGCCTCCCCCGATGATTTCCCTTCGTAATTTCGCCTTGCGCCGCGGCGAGCGGCTGCTGTTGTCCAATGTCGACCTGACCCTGCACGCCGGTTACCGGGTGGGTGTGGTCGGCCGCAACGGTGCTGGCAAGTCCAGTCTGTTCGCGGCGGTGAAGGGCGAGCTGGAGGCGGACAAGGGCGATGTCGATCTGCCCGGCAAGGTGCGCATCGCCAGCGTTGCCCAGGAAACCCCGTCGCTGCCGGACCCGGCACTGAGCTTCGTGCTCGGCGGTGACATCGAAGTGGCCGCGGTGCTGGCCGCCGAGGCCGACGCGACCGCCCGCGAAGACTGGGAGGCGGTGGCCGAAGCGCACACGAAGATGGCCGAGCTCAATGCCTACGACGCCGAAGCGCGCGCCGGCAAGCTGCTGCACGGCCTCGGCTTCCCGGCCGATACCCACCACCGCGCGGTGTCCTCGTTCTCCGGTGGCTGGCGCGTGCGCCTGAACCTGGCGCGCGCGCTGATGATGCCCAGCGACCTGCTGCTGCTCGACGAACCGACCAACCACCTCGATCTGGACGCGGTGTACTGGCTGGAACAGTGGCTGCTGAAGTACCCGGGCACCCTGTTGTTGATCTCGCATGACCGCGAGTTCCTGGACAACGTGGCCACCCACACCCTGCACCTGCACGGTGGCGGCGCCAAGCTCTATCCCGGCGGTTACACCGATTTCGAGCGCCAGCGCGCCGAGCAGCTGCGCCAGCAGCAGATCGCGCACGAGAAGGAGCAGGCCGAGCGCGCCCACCTGCAGAGCTTCATCGACCGCTTCAAGGCGCTGGCCAGCAAGGCAGCGCAGGCGCAGAGCCGCATGAAGCGGCTGGCCAAGCTGACGGGAACCGAAGCGGTGCGCGCCGAGCGCGAGTTCCGCGTTGAGTTCGCGCCGCCGGCCAAGCTGCCGTTCTCGCTGATCCGCCTGAACCACGTCGAGGCCGGCTACGGCAAGGACGCGGTGATCCTGCACAACGTCGGCTTCGGCCTGGAAGCGGGCCAGCGTATCGGCCTGCTCGGCCCGAACGGTGCCGGTAAGACCACCCTGGTGAAGACCCTGGTGGGCGAGCTGGCGCCGATCGCCGGTGAGCGCATGGCACACCCGGACCTGAAGATCGGCTACTTCGCCCAGCACACGGTGGAGTCGCTGCACGAGGGCCAGTCGCCGATGGAGCACTTCCGCGAGATCGCCCCGGACGCACCGAACCAGTCGTTCCGCGATTTCCTCGGCAAGTGGAACTTCCCCGGCGACCGCGCATTCGAGCCGGTCGATGGCTTCTCCGGTGGCGAGCGTGCGCGCCTGGCGCTGGCGCTGATCGCCTGGCAGCAGCCGAACGTGCTGCTGCTGGACGAACCGACCAACCACCTTGACCTGGAAATGCGCGAAGCGCTGGCCGAAGCATTGGCCACCTTCGAAGGCGCGATCGTGATGGTCTCGCATGACCGCCATCTGATCGGCCTGGTCTGCGATACCTACTGGCGCGTGGCCGATGGCGTGGTCGAGCCGTTCGACGGCGACCTGGATGCCTACGCCGCGTGGCTGCGCACCCGCCCGCAGGCGCAGGGCACCAAGGCGCGCATGGAGCAGGTGGAAGAGCCGGTGGTGGTCAAGACCGCGCCGGTGGCGCAGGTGGTGCAGAAGAAGCCGGTGAATCCGCACAAGCTGGCCGCGGCCGAAGCCAGGGTGGCTGAGCTGGAAGGTGCACTGGCCGAGCTGGACCGCCAGCTGGCCGACCCGGCCAATTACGCTGACGCCACCCGTATGGCGGTGATCGGCCGTGACCGCGAAACCGCCGCTGCGCAACTGGAAAAGGCTGAGGCAGCGTGGATGGAGCTGCTGGAGTCCTGATCATGCAAAAAAAGGGGACGGAGGGGATTAAGTCGTTTGTGGCACAAACGACTTAATCCCCTCCGTCCCCTTTTTTTGTTACGCGCCCTGCGCCTGCAGCCATTCGCGGAACCGCTTCGCCGGTTCACGCTCGGCGCGCGAGCGCAATCGTGTCAGCCAGTAGCGCCCCAGCTCCAGCGTGGTGCTGAACGGCTGCAGCAAACGGCCTTCGGCCAGCTCCTGCTCGAACATGCGCAATGGCAGCAGCGCCACGCCGGCACCGCCGACCGCGGCCATCGCCACCGTCAACGACGAATCAAACACCGGCCCGCGGGCTTCCACGCCACTCACTCCTGCCGCCTGCAGCCAGCGCGGCCATTCATCGCTGCGGTAGGAGCGCAGCAGCGGCAGCGTGCCCAGGTCGCGCGGCTGCTTAAGCCGCCGCGCCAATGCCGGTGCACACAGCGGTGCAAACGGTGCATTGAGGATTGCCGTGCAGGCCTGGCCCTGCCAGTCGCCATCACCAAACCGGATCGCCAGGTCCAGGCCCTCGCCGGCCAGATCGATGCGGTTGTTGTGGGTCTGCAGGCGCAGCTCGATATCCGGGTGCGCGGCCTCGAACGTGGCCAGCCGTGGCAGCAGCCAACCGGTGGCGAAGGTGCCGACCACGCCCAGCGTCAGGACTTCGCGGGCCGGCCCGCCGGTATAGCGCGCGATGCTGGCCGAGATGCGCTCGAACGATTCGTTGAGCACCGGATACAGCGCCGCGCCTTCATCGGTGAGGGCGACGCCGCGTGGCAGGCGATGGAACAGGCGGATGCCGAGCCGGTCCTCCAGCCCACGGATCTGGTGACTCAGCGCGGCCTGGCTGACACACAGCTCCAGCGCGGCACGGGTGAAGTTCTGGTGGCGGGCGGCGGCCTCGAAGGCGCGCAGCGCGTTCAGTGGCAGGGTAGGGTGCAACATCGCGCAGTCGTGAGCTGGAGTGATGGCTGATCCTAACGCTTCAACGATATATTTCGGAGAATTAAGGGGTTGAATGCTTCAGACATTAATTGAACTAATGTCTCTCGCAGATTTTTTGCGCTGGTCGCCCCCGATCAAGGCTTCAATAATCGAGCGGTCCCCCAGGAGAACCCGCATGCTCGCCCGTCGCCGATTTCTGCAGTTCAGTGGTGCCGCCGTGGCTTCCTCGCTTGCCTTGCCGCTGCTGGCACGTGCAGCGGGCAAGGCCACCGCCAACGCACCCACCGATGCCGCCATCTCTGCCGCCACTGACTTCGCCGCGCTGGAAAAGGCCTGCGCCGGACGCCTCGGCGTGACCCTGCTGGACACTGCCAGCGGTCGCCGCATCGGTCATCGTCAGGACGAGCGCTTCCCGATGTGCAGCACCTTCAAAAGTGTGCTGGCGGCCACCGTGCTCAGCCAGGCCGAACGGATGCCGGCATTGCTGGACAGGCGCGTGCCAGTGCGCGACGCCGATCTGCTCTCGCACGCACCGGTCACCCGCCGCCATGCCGGCAAGGACCTGACCGTGCGCGACCTGTGCCGGGCGACCCTGATCACCAGCGACAACACTGCAGCCAACCTGCTGTTCGGCGTGGTCGGTGGCCCGCCGGCGGTGACTGCGTTCCTGCGCGCGAGCGGTGATGCGGTGAGCCGCAGTGACCGCCTGGAGCCGGAGCTGAACAGCTTCGCCAAGGGCGATCCACGCGATACCACCACGCCGGCGGCGATGGCCGCGACCCTGCAGCGCGTGGTGCTGGGCGAGGTACTGCAACCGGCTTCGCGGCAGCAGCTGGCCGACTGGCTGATCGACAACGAAACCGGCGACGCCTGCCTGCGCGCGGGCCTCGGCAAGCGCTGGCGCGTTGGTGACAAGACCGGCAGCAATGGCGAGGACGCGCGCAACGATATTGCCGTGCTGTGGCCGCTGGCCGGGGGCGCCCCCTGGGTGCTGACCGCCTATCTGCAGGCGGGTGCGATCAGCTACGAGCAACGCGCTAGCGTGCTGGAACAGGTGGGCCGCATCGCCGATCGCCTGATCGGATGAGGTAACCGGGAGTCATCCAGGAACGGCTTGCCGGATCGGTTCGGCGCGCGCATCCTGCGCGCGTTCGAACCACACGGAAGTCCCCCATGAGCCATGAATTGATCTACCTGCTGCTGATCTTCGCGCTGCTGGTGATCCCGCGCGCGCTGCAGCGTTTCAGCCTGCCTGCGCCGCTGACCTGCCTGCTGTTCGGCATCATCGGCATGCTGTGGTTGGGTGACCAGGCGCACGACGCGGTGATCGGCCTGCTGGCCACGCTGGGAATTTCCTCGTTGTTCCTGTTCGCTGGCCTGGAAGTGGACCTGCAGGCGCTGCGGCGGGGCATGTGGCCGCTGCTGGCGCATCTGGTGATCCGTACCGGCACGCTGTTCGGCGTAGGCTGGCTGGCCTGGCGCTACGCGGGACTGCCCTGGCAGGCCGCCGGCCTGCTGGCCCTGGCGCTGCTGACGCCGTCCACCGGTTTCATCATGGATTCGCTGTCGCGGCTGGGCCTGAGCGAGGACGAGCGCTTCTGGGTGACCAGCAAGGCCATCGCCGGTGAACTGCTGGCGCTGGCGGCGTTGTTCATCGTGCTGCAGGCGGGTGATCCGGGGCATATGGCGCTGTCCAGCCTGGCCCTGCTGGCGATGATGATCGGCCTGCCGCTGCTGTTCATCGCGCTCGGCCGCTGGGTGGCGCCGCATGCGCCGGGTTCGGAGTTCTCGTTGCTGGTGATGGTCGGCATGGTCGCGGCCTACATCACCTATCTGCTGGGCGTGTACTACCTGGTCGGCGCGTTCATCGCCGGCCTGGTCGCGCGCCTGCTGCACCAGCGCATGCCGCTGCTGGCCTCGCACGAGAACCTGCATGCGCTGCGCCTGTTTGCCTCGTTCTTCGTGCCGTTCTACTTCTTCAACGCCGGCACCAAAGTGCCCGCCGAAGCGCTGAGCTTCGAGGCGCTGGGGCTGGGCATCGTGATCACCCTGGTGGTGCTGCCGCTGCGCATCGGCGTGGTCTGGCTGCAGCGCCGGGTGATGTTCGGCGAGAGCTTCCGGAGCAGCCTGCGGGTCTCGCTGGCGTTGGCCCCGACCCTCATCTTCACCTTGGTGCTGGCGGCGATCATGCGCGAGCGCTTCCAGATCCCGGCGGTGCTGTTCGGTGCGCTGCTGCTCTACGCGGCGCTGACCACGCTGCTGCCGTCGCTGGTGTTCCGTACCCCGTTCGATGTCGATCCGGTCGAGCAGGAACCTGCGGGTGAAGGCGAAGCCGCGCCGGTGGCGGTCACCGAAACGCTGCCGGCGGCGCCTGCCCTCGATCGCTGAGCGGATGCTGCGCGTGCGGTTTGCGCACTTCGGCCATGGCCGTTAGGGTTGGGGTATGAAACTGTCCGCCGCCGTCACCGCTTCCGTCCTCCTGCTCAGCCTTGCTGCCTGTACGCAGCGCTCCGACACGGTCGCCCATGACCTGGCGACCGCACCGGCCGATGCCTTCATGGCCGCCATCGCCGCGCACTGTGGCCAGGCCTACGCCGGCAAGGTGGTGGAGGACACGCCGGCACCGACCGGCAAGGACCCGTTCGCCGGGCAGCGCCTGGTCATGCACGTGCGCGGCTGTGCCGACCCGGCACATGAGCTGCGCATCCCGTTCCATGTCGGTGATGACCACTCGCGCACGTGGGTGCTGACCCGCACTCCGAACGGCCTGCGCCTGAAGCATGACCATCGCCACGAAGACGGCAGCCCCGACGCGATCACCCTCTACGGTGGCGACAGCACGCCGCCGGGCACCGCCGAGCGCCAGCAGTTCCCGGCCGATGCCGATTCGGTGGCGATGTTCCGCCGCGCCGACATGCTGGCCTCGACCCACAACACGTGGGCGATGGAAATCGATCCCGACCAGACCTTCGTCTACGAGCTGACCCGCCCGGAGGGCCGCCGCTTCCGCGTGCAGTTCGACCTGAGCAAGCCGGTCGACCTGCCGCCTGCACCGTGGGGCGACGACACAGCACCCGCGCCGTGATCCCGGGGCCGGATCCCTCCTGCGGAGGGCTCTGATCCCGACCCTGCACTCACCGCGTACCGAAACGCGCCCGGCAGCCGTTGCTCACCCACACCTGTCCACGTGAGTAGCCCCAGCTGCGGCCTTCCTGGCAGGCACTGCCGGACAGCTGCTGCTGCAGCACCGGGCGGCCCTGGCGCTCATCCCAGTCGCAGGTCTGCGAGCGGTTGTTGTTGCTGCTGCAGGTAACCGAGTAATTGCTGTTGCCGCCGCCCCAGCCACCGCCGCCGCCGCCCCAGCCACGGGCTTCGGCGAATTCGGCTCGGCAGCCGCCGCTGACCCAGATCGCGCCATTGCGCACGCCCCAGGTACGCCCTTCGTTGCAGGGGCTGCCGGACAGCTGGCGGACCAGGCGGGCATTGCGCCAGCCGACCGGGCAGCTGCGCTCACGGTTGTTCTGGCTCTCGCAGCGGATGGTCTCGCCGGGCCGGCCGTTGTTGCCGCCCCAGCCACCGCCATTGCCGCCGCCCCAGCCACCGCGGGCCTCGACGAACTCCGCGCGGCAGCCGTTGGTGACCCAGATGCTGCCGTTACGACTGCCCCAGGTTCGTCCTTCATCGCAGTCCGAGCCGGACAGCTGGCGCACCAGCTGCGCATTGCGCCAGCCGGTGTTGCAGACCCGTTCGCGGTTGTTCTGGCTTTCGCAGCGGACCACGCCGCTCTGCGCATGCGCGGAAGGGGCGGGCAGGGCAAGGGTGCCCAGGGCACCCAGGCTGAGGGTTACGGCCAGGCTGGCCAGGGACAGCGGTTTCATGGCGGCATCCCATACGGTGGCAGGTGCCCGACTATAGGGAGGGGGGCGATCAAGCCGGTGTGACTGGCCGGATTTGCCCCGGCCGGGGCCTCGGCCGCAGAATACGAGGCTTTCCGGCCCCCATCCGGTGCCGGCGTTCTCCAGCGGAGCTTCCCCCATGCGTACCCACTTCTGCGGCCTGGTCGACGAGACCCTGATTGGCCAGACTGTCACCCTCGCCGGCTGGACCGACGTGGCCCGTAACCAGGGCGGCGTCTGCTTCATCGATCTCCGGGATCATGAAGGCATCGTGCAGGTGACCGTGGAAGTCGACAACGCCGACGTGTTCGCCGTGGCCGCGTCGCTGGGCTACGAGGACGTACTGCAGGTGGAAGGCGTGGTGCGCGCCCGCCACGCGGTGAACGACAAGATGCGCACCGGCAAGGTGGAAGTGATCGCCACCGCCATCACCGTGCTGAACAAGGCCGCACCGCTGCCGTTCCACGCCCACGAGAACCCGGGCGAAGAAACCCGCCTGAAATACCGCTACCTGGACCTGCGCCGCCCGGAAATGCAGCGCATGCAGCGCACCCGCATCAAGCTGGTGCAGGCCCTGCGCCGCCATCTGGACGAAAAGGGCTTCCAGGACATCGAGACCCCGATCCTGACCAAGGCCACCCCGGAAGGCGCCCGCGACTTCCTGGTGCCGGCGCGCATGCACCCGGGCGAGTTCTACGCCCTGCCGCAAAGCCCGCAGCTGTTCAAGCAGATCCTGATGGTGGCCGGCTTTGACCGTTACTACCAGATCGCGCGCTGCTTCCGCGACGAAGCCCTGCGTGCCGACCGCCAGCTGGAATTCACCCAGCTGGACATGGAATTCGCCTTCGTCCGCGAGCGCGACGTGCAGGACTTCGTCGAAGACATGATCCGCGCCATCTTCAAGGAAGTGGTGGACGTGCAGCTGGATGCCACCTTCCCGCGCATGACCTGGGCCGAGGCGATGCGTCGCTACGGTTCGGACAAGCCGGACCTGCGCATCGCGCTGGAACTGGTGGACGTGGCCGAGCTGGTCAAGGACAGCGAATTTGCCGTGTTCACCGGCCCGGCCAACGATGCCGAGGGCCGCGTTGCCGCACTGCGCATCCCGGGCGGTGCAGCGCTGAGCCGCAAGCAGATCGACGAGTACGCCGCGCACGCCGCCAAGTACGGTGCCAAGGGTCTGGCCTACATCAAGATCGCCGACAACGGCGAAGTCAGCTCGCCGATCCAGAAGTTCTTCAGCGAGGAATCCTTCGCCGCCCTGGTCGCGCACGTCGGCGCCGGCAATGGCGACATCGTGTTCTTCGGTGCCGGTGGCTACAACAAGGTCTCCGACTTCATGGGCGCGCTGCGCCTGAAGGCCGGCAAGGACTTCGGCCTGGTCGCCGACGGCTGGGCCCCGCTGTGGGTCACCGACTTCCCGATGTTCGAGTGGGATGAGGAAGAGCAGCGCTACGTCGCCCTGCATCACCCCTTCACCGCACCGGCCGTGGACGACATCGCCGACCTGCGCGCCAATGCCCGTACCGCCGTCTCGCGCGGCTACGACATGGTGCTCAACGGCAATGAAATCGGTGGCGGTTCCATCCGTATCCACCGTCCGGACATGCAGAGCGCGGTGTTCGAGCTGCTCGGCATCGGTGCCGAAGAAGCCCGCGCCAAGTTCGGCTTCCTGCTCGACGCGCTGAACTACGGCGCGCCGCCGCACGGTGGCATCGCCTTCGGCATCGACCGCATCGCCGCGCTGATGGCCGGCACCGAGTCGATCCGCGACGTCATCCCGTTCCCGAAGACCACCGGTGCACAGGATCTGATGACCGACGCGCCGTCGCCGATCGTCGACGTGCAGCTGGCCGAAGTGCACATCCAGGTTCGCCCCAAGACCAACTGATCAGGAGATCCAGGCAATGACCGAGTTTGCGTTTTCGCTGGAGTGGGAAAAGCTGGGCAATGAAGGCTCCGAGGCCACCCTGGTCACCGAGCGTGCACGCGTGTTCGGTGGTTGGCTGGTCCGCGTCGGTACCAACCCGGCGGCGATGGCCCTGACCTTCGTCGCCGACGGCGAAGGCCGTTGGGATGGTGAAGACTTCGGCGTCGAGGATTACGAGGACGACGAAGAGGAAGAGTACGACGAGGACGAGGACGGCGAGGAAGAAGAGGACGAGGACGAAGAGGAATACGAGGAAGAGGACGAGGAAGAAGAAGCGGAATCGCCTGAAAAGGCTTGACCCGCGCTTCGCCCTGACGTCAACTTCCTGCATGTATTCGATCCGCCGCGCCACCGTGGACGACGCGCCGACCCTGTCGGCGCTGGCTGCCCGCACGTTCACCGAAACCTTCGGTCATCTGTATCCGCCGCAGGACCTGCAGGCCTTCCTTGAGGAGGCCTACACGGTCGAGCGCCAGCGCGTGATCCTGGCCCATCCGGATTACGCGGTGTGGCTGCTGGAACTGGACGGGGAGGCGGTCGGCCATGCCGCCGCCGGCCCCTGCGGCTTGCCGCACCCGGACGTGAAGCCCGGTGACGGCGAACTCAAGCGCCTGTACCTGATCAAGACGCAGCAAAGCTGCGGCTGGGGCAGCCGCCTGCTGGAAACCGCCCTGGCCTGGCTGGAGCACGAAGGCCCGCGCACGCTGTGGCTGGGCGTGTGGTCGGAGAACTTCGGCGCGCAGCGCTTCTACGCCCGCTATGGTTTCGAGAAGGCCGGCGAGTACCTGTTCCCGGTCGGTGACACCCAGGACCTCGAATTCATTCTGCGCCGCGCACCGCGCGCGGCCTGACGTTCACCGCCGCTTGCTGCGCGCGCGTGTTCAATCACCTCACGTTCCCGCCCCGCTGATCGCCAGGCTGTTTGCATGACTCCCCCCGTATTGCTGCTGCATGGCATCTGGAATGCCCGTGCCTGGGTCGGGCCGCTGGCCTGGCGCCTGCGCGCACGTGGTTTCCAGGTGCACGCGTTCGGTTACTCCTCGGTGTTCGGTGGCCCCGACGTGGCCGTGCCGCAGCTGCTGGAGCGGCTGGCCGATGCCGGCCCGTTGTCGCTGGTCGGCCACAGCCTGGGTGGATTGCTGGCGCTGGAGGCCTTGCGCCGCCAGCCGCAGCTGGATGTGCAGCGCGTGGTCTGCCTGGGCTCGCCGCTGCGCGGCAGTGGCACTGCACGCTCGTTGTCCGAGCACGGCTGGGGCCTGGCGCTGGGGCGCAGCAGCGACCTGCTGCTGGATGGCCTGCCGGACTGGCAGGGCAGGGCCGAGGTTGGCCTGATCGCCGGTTCGGTGCCGCACGGGCTGGGCAGCCTGCTGGGCGCCATCGACGATGCCTCCGATGGCACCGTGGCATTGGCCGAGACCCGCCTGCCGGGCCTGGCCGACCATTGCGTGGTGCGCACCAGCCACAGTGGCCTGGTGGTGTCGCCCGATGCCGCGCGGCAGACCGCGCATTTCCTGCGCCACGGCCAGTTCGACCACAGCCGCGACGCCGCAGCGGCGTAGGGCGGTGGGTGCGAACCGTTGGTTCGCACGCCTTTCGCCGGGCATGGCCCGGCGCTACCGTGGGGCATCGTTCCCGGCGACATCTGCCCGCCCTAGACACGGTTGCCGCCCCCGATCAGGTAGAATCCGCGCCTTGATCCTGAAGCAGCCAGACGGTAGCACCCATGGGTAGAGGCCCCTCCATCGAAGCCCGCAAGAACGCGTCCGACGCGAAGCGCGGCAAGATTTTCACCAAGATCATCCGCGAGATCGGCGTTGCCGCGCGCGGCGGTGGAGGCGACCCCAACAACAACCCGCGCCTGCGCGTGGCCATGGACAAGGGCCTGGCCGTGAACATGTCCAAGGACGTGATCGAGCGCGCCATCAAGAAGGCCACCGGTGAACTGGAAGGCGTCGATTACGAGGAAATCCGCTACGAGGGCTACGCCCCGGGTGGCGTGGCCGTGATCGTCGACTGCCTGACCGACAACCGCGTGCGCACCGTGGCCGATGTCCGCCATGCGTTCAGCAAGTGCGGCGGCAACATGGGCACCGAAGGCTCGGTCGCCTTCATGTTCAAGCGCCTGGGCGTGCTGCATTTCGCCGCCGGTGCCGATGAAGAAGCGATCACCGAGGTCGCCATCGAGGCCGGCGCCGACGACATCGTGGTCTACCCGGAAGACGGCGCGATCGACGTGGTCACCAGCCCTGACGCGTTCAACGCGGTCAAGGACGCAATGGCCGCCGCCGGCCATGTCGCCGACCACGCCGAAATCACCTTCCGCGCGGACAACGACATCAAGGTCGAGGGCGAGGTTGCCCTGCAGGTCAAGAAGCTGCTGGACATGCTTGAAGACCTAGACGACGTGCAGGACGTGTACTCCAACGCCGAACTCGGCGCCGACGCCTACGCCTGAGCCGTCTTCGACGGTCTGGGCGCGGGCCGTTGAACGGTCACCGCGGACAGTCATGAGCCCATACGCCTGCCAGCGCATACCGTTCCGCCCCGCCAGGAGTGCAGCATGACCCGCATCCTCGGCATCGACCCCGGTTCGCAGCGGACCGGGGTCGGCATCATTGATGTCGACGCCGCCGGCCGCGTCAGCCACGTGCACCACCAGCCGCTGGTGCTGCTGGGAGCCGATGATTTCCCGCAGCGCATGAAACTGCTGGTGCTCGGCCTGGCCGACCTGTGCCGCGAGTACCAGCCGCAGGAAGTGGCCATCGAACGCGTGTTCATGGCCCGCAACCCCGATTCGGCGCTGAAGCTGGGCCAGGCCCGTGGCGCGGCGATTTCCGCCGTGGTGCTGCGCGACCTGCCGGTGCATGAATATGCCGCCAGCGAGATCAAGCTGGCGGTGGTTGGCCGCGGTGGCGCCGAAAAGCAACAGGTTCAACACATGGTCGGGCTCATGCTCAACCTGAAAACCAAGCTGCAGGCCGACGCGGCCGACGCGTTGGCGGTGGCGATCACCCATGCCCACGTAAGGGCGACGGCCAACCGCCTGGGGCTCAGTACCCGCCAGGCGTGGGGCCGCAAATGAGGAGCTGCACGCAATGATCGGTCGACTGCGCGGCATCGTCGCCTACAAGGCGCCGCCGTGGCTGGTGGTGGACGTGAACGGAGTGGGCTACGAGCTGGAGGCGCCGATGAGCACCTTCTACGACCTGCCCGAGCTCGGCCGCGAGGTCACCCTGTACACCCATTACTCGCAGAAGGAAGACAGCGTTTCGCTGTACGGCTTCCTGCGCGAGGGTGAGCGGCGCCTGTTCCGCGACGTGCAGAAGGTCAGTGGCATCGGCGCGAAGATCGCGCTGGCCGTGCTGTCCGGCGTCACCGTCGAGGAGTTCGCGCGCATGGTCCAGGCCGGTGACATCACCGCGCTGACCCGCATTCCGGGCATCGGCAAGAAGACCGCCGAGCGCATGGTGCTGGAGCTGCGTGACCGTGCCGCCCAGTTTGGTGCCGGCGGCGCGCTGCCCACCGGCAGTGGCCCGGCCCCGGCCGACCCGCTGTCCGATGCCACCGTGGCCCTGCAGCAGCTGGGCTACAAGCCGGCCGAAGCGGCACGCATGGCCCGCGATGCCTTCAATGAAGGTGACGAAGTGGCCACCGTGATCCGCAAGGCGCTGCAGTCGGCGCTGCGCTGACCCGCATTTCTTTCCCCCAACCAACCGCCTGAGCTTCGCCAGGAGTCCCATGTCCAGCAGTCAAACCCCGCACGCAGCCGCCCCTGGCGGCCATGGTCACGCCCCTCCAGCCGGAGGCCTGGCGCTGATCATCGGTGCGATCGGCGTGGTCTTCGGCGATATCGGTACCAGCCCGCTGTACACCCTGAAGGAGGCGTTCTCGCCGCACTACGGGCTCAACAGTGACCACGACACCGTACTGGGCGTGCTGTCGCTGGCGTTCTGGGCGCTGAACATCGTGGTCACGCTGAAGTACGTGACCATCATCATGCGCGCCGACAACGATGGCGAAGGCGGCATCATGGCGCTGATGGCGCTGACCCAGCGCACGCTGCGCAATGGTTCGCGTTCGGCCTACGTGGTCGGCATTCTCGGCATTTTCGGTGCCTCGCTGTTCTTCGGCGATGGCGTGATCACGCCAGCGATATCGGTGCTGGGTGCGGTGGAAGGCCTGGAGGTCGCCGCGCCAGGACTGCACGCCTTCATCGTGCCGATCACCGTGGTGGTACTGCTGGCGGTGTTCGCGGTACAGCGCTTCGGCACCGCGAAGATCGGCAAGCTGTTCGGGCCGATCACCTCGATCTGGTTCATCTCGCTGGCGGCGATCGGCATCTACAACATCGTCGATGCACCGGAAGTGCTGAAGGCGTTCAACCCGTGGTGGGCCATCCGCTTCTTCATGGAGCATGGCTGGCACAGCATCTTCATCCTCGGCGCGGTGGTGCTGGCGGTGACCGGCGGTGAGGCGCTGTATGCCGACATGGGTCACTTCGGTGCCAAGCCGATCCGCCACGCCTGGTACTTCTTCGTGCTGCCGTGCCTGGTGCTGAACTACCTGGGGCAGGGCGCACTGGTGCTCAATCACCCCGAGGCGGTGAAGAATCCGTTCTTCGAGGCAGTGCCGTCGTGGGCGCTGTACCCGATGATCATCCTGGCCACCATGGCGGCGGTGATTGCCTCGCAGTCGGTCATCACCGGTGCGTTCTCGGTCTCGCGCCAGGCCATGCAGCTGGGCTACATCCCGCGCATGCGCATCAAGCACACCTCGCACGACACCATCGGCCAGATCTACATCCCGGGCATCAACTGGGGCATCGCGGTGATGGTGATCGGCCTGGTGCTGGCCTTCCGCAGCTCGTCCAACCTGGCCGTGGCCTACGGCATTTCGGTGTCGGCCACCATGCTGATCGACACCCTGCTGCTGGCCCTGGTGGCGCGCTCGCTGTGGCCGAAGGCACGCAAGTGGATCCTGCCGCTGTGCGTGGTGTTCTTCGTCATCGACCTCGGCTTCGTCATCGCCAACGGCGCCAAGCTGCTGCAGGGCGCCTGGTTCCCGGTGGTGCTGGGCATCTTCCTGTTCACCATGATGCGTACCTGGCGCCGTGGCCGCGAGCTGCTGCGCGATGAGATCCGCAAGGACGGCATCCGCCTGGATACCTTCCTGCCGGGCCTGATGCTGGCACCGCCGGTACGCGTGCCGGGCACCGCGGTGTTCCTCACCGCCGACCCGACCGTGGCCCCGCACGCGCTGATGCACAACCTCAAGCACAACAAGGTGCTGCACGAGCGCAACGTGTTCCTGCACGTGGAAACCCTGCCGATTCCGTATGCGATGGAAGGGCAGCGGCTGAAGATCGAATCGGTGGGCGACGAGTTCTATCGGGTCTATGTGCGCTTCGGCTTCATGGAGACCCCGGACGTGCCGCTGGCGCTGATGCGCTCTTGCGACCACGGTGGCATCTATTTCGATCCGATGGACACCACCTTCTTCGCCAGCCGCGAAACCATTGTGGCCACCGCCAACCGCGGCATGCCGATCTGGCGCGACAAGCTGTTCGCGCTGATGCATCGCAACGCCGCCCCGGCCACCGGCTTCTTCCGTATTCCGGGCAACCGCCTTGTGGAACTGGGCGCGCAGGTGGAGATCTAATCTCCACCTGCGCTACGTCCCACGATTTGCTGCGCAAACCGTGGGCCCCGCACGCATTCCACCTTATCCCCCCGCCTATCGGCGCGCCCCCTTGAACAACAAGGGGGCTTGACTTCCCGAAGTGTTCCGCGCCAGCAGCTGGGCATCGCTCGGCTGCACCGTTCCATCCACGCATGGCGCGGATCTACCGTGTCGACCATGGTCGACACCTACCAGATCCTACCCCGTGCCGACCAACGGTCGGCACCCACCAAAGCAGAACGCCGTTCCGACAGACCGCAGAAAACTGTCGAAGGCGGGGTGGGTCCGGTTGCGGGGGTGTCCGCGGCATGGATGCCGCGGCCAAGCCCCCAAGGACGGGTTCACGGCGTCCCCCGCGACCGGACCCACCCCGCCATCCCCAGTGGATTCGCATTTGACGTTGACGTTGACGTTGCCTCTGCGGGTGCCGGGCGCAGCCCGGCCGAAACCCCCGCTTTTGCCGCATAATCAGCACATGACCGACGACCGCATCATCGGCGCCGGCGCCACCCGCGAGGATGACGCCGCCGACGCCAGCATCCGCCCCAAGCGCCTTGCCGACTACCTCGGCCAGGTGCCGGTGCGCGAGCAGATGGAAATCTACATCCAGGCGGCCAAGGGGCGTGGCGACGCGCTCGACCACGTGCTGATCTTCGGGCCGCCCGGCCTGGGCAAGACCACCCTCAGCCATGTCATCGCCAACGAGCTGGGCGTGGCCCTGCGGGTCACCTCCGGCCCGGTGATCGAAAAGGCCGGCGACCTCGCCGCGCTGCTGACCAACCTGCAGCCGCACGATGTGCTCTTCATCGACGAGATCCATCGCCTGTCGCCGGTGGTGGAGGAAGTGCTGTACCCGGCGATGGAAGATTTCCAGATCGACATCATGATCGGCGAGGGCCCCGCCGCCCGCTCGATCAAGATCGACCTGCCACCGTTCACCCTGATCGGTGCCACCACCCGTGCCGGCCTGCTGACCGCGCCGCTGCGCGACCGCTTCGGCATCGTGCAGCGCCTGGAGTTCTACAGCGTCGAAGAGCTGACCCGCATCGTGCGCCGCTCGGCGGCCATCCTGGCCATCGACTGCACTGCCGACGGGGCAGGGGAGATCGCGCGCCGCGCGCGTGGCACCCCGCGTATCGCCAACCGCCTGCTGCGCCGCGTGCGCGACTACGCGCAGGTGAAGGCCGGCGGCCACATTGACGAGGCCGTGGCACAGGCTGCGATGAAGATGCTCAAGGTCGACCCGGAAGGCTTCGACGAGCTTGACCGGCGCCTGCTCAAGACCATGGTCGACTACTTCGATGGTGGCCCGGTCGGCATCGAATCGCTGGCTGCGGCGCTGTCCGAAGAGCGCGGCACGCTGGAAGACGTGGTTGAACCCTACCTGATCCAGCAGGGCTTCCTGGTGCGTACCGCGCGCGGCCGCATGGCTACCCACAAGGCCTACCGGCACATGGGCCTGAAGCCGAAGAACCCGCCGCAGGACCTGTTCGCGGAGGTTCCCGATGTCGGTTGAGCCCCGATTCAGTTGGCCGACACGCATTTACTGGGAAGATACCGACGCAGGTGGCGTGGTCTACCACGCCCGCTACGTGGCCTTCATGGAACGGGCCCGGACCGAATGGATGCGTGCGCTGGGCTACGGCCAGGAGCGCATGCGCGCCGAGCATGGGATGGTCTTCGCGGTGCGCTCGATGCAGATGGATTTCATCAAGCCGGCACGGCTGGATGACACCCTGCAGGTGAGTGCCCGCCTGGTCCAGCTGAAGAAGGCCAGCATGGTCTTCGACCAGCAGATCCTGCGCGACGGCGAGCTGCTGCTGTCGGCGCAGGTCCGCATCGCCGCACTGGAAGCGGCCAGTTTCCGCCCGCGTGGCATGGACGAGGCCGTCCTTGCCGTGCTGCAACCCCACCTCCACCCCGAATCCGAACACTGAGGAACAACGGATGATCGCAACGCTCCTGGCCCTGCAGGCCACGGTCACCGAGGCACTGCCGGCCGACGTCAGCAATGCCGCGACACAGACCCTTGCCCAGGCCACCACTGGCGGCGGCATCAACTACCTCGAGCTGATGGCCAAGGCCAGCCTGCCGGTGAAGATCATCGTGCTGCTGCTGCTGGTCGGCTCGTTCGTCAGCTGGGTGATCATTTTCCGCAAGGCCCGCGTGTTCAAGCAGGCCACCCGCGAAGCCGACGAGTTCGAGAACCGCTTCTGGTCCGGTGCGGACCTGGGCAAGCTGTACAGCTCGGCCACCGACCGCAGCCGCAATGTCGGCGGCCTGGAAGCGATCTTCGAAGCCGGTTTCCGCGAATACACCCGCCTGCGCGACAAGCGCCGGCTGGATGGCCGCGCGCAGCTGGAAGGCGCGCAGCGTGCCATGCGCACCACCTACACCCGCGAAGTGGACCAGCTTGAGCGCAACCTGGAACTGCTGGCCAACATCGGCTCGACCGCGCCGTACGTGGGCCTGGTCGGTACCGTGTTCGGCATCATGGTGACCATGCACGACATGATCAGCAGCGGTGCGCAGGCCGGCATCGCCGCCGTCGCGCCGGGCATCTCCGAAGCCCTGTTCGCCACCGCCATCGGCCTGTTCGTGGCGATCCCGGCGGTGTGGGCCTACAACCGCTTCACCACCCGCGTTGAGCGCATGTCGGTGCGGTTCGAGACCTTTGCCGAAGAGTTCAGCTCGATCCTGCAGCGCCAGAGCGCTGGCGACGAGTAAGCGCCTGACCCGGGAGTCCAAGCCATGTCCGCTGCCATCGGTCGCCGCAAGCGCCGCAAGCTGAAATCGGAAATCAACGTCGTTCCCTACATCGACGTCATGCTGGTGCTGCTGATCATCTTCATGGTCACCGCACCGCTGCTCACCCTGAGCTTCGACGTCGACCTGCCGCAGTCCAACGCCAAGGCGCTGGAGAGCAAGCAGGATCCGGTGATCGTCTCGGTGCGCCAGGACGGCCAGCTCAGCCTGAAGCTGCCTGACGCCAAGGACCCGACCGCCGTGTCGGCCGAGGAACTGGAAGGTCGCCTGTCCGGCATCGCCGCCCAGGACAAGGGCGTGCGCGTGATCGTCGCCGCCGACCGCGCCGTGGCCTATGAAAAGGTCATTGCCGCGATGGATGTGATCAAGCGCGCCAAGGTAGACAAGGTAGGCCTGGCCACCGATGCACGCTGACGCCCTGCCACCCCCGCATCAGCGCGAACCCGGCTGGGGCCTGCCCCTGGCGCTGGCGTTGCTGGTGCACCTGCTGGTTGCGCTGGTCTTTATCGTGGCTTGGTTCTGGTCGCCCGAGCGCAACACCGATGCCGCCGCCGGCGACCCCTCGGTCGAGGCCAGCCTGGCGCTGTCCGCGTCCGAGGCCTCCGCCGCACGCCAGGCCCTGCGCCAGTCGGAGAAGCTGGAGGACCTGCCGCCGCCGGTCGCCGAGCCGATCCCGGTGCCCGAGGACACCATTCCGCCGCCGCAGCCGATTCCCGAGCCGCGCCCGCAGGACGCCCCCACGCCGCAGCAGCAACAGGCGCAGGAGCGTGTCGCGCAGCCGGATACCAAGGACCAGGAAGCGGTGAGTGCACTGGCCATCTCGCAGGAGAAGGCCAAGCAGGAGCAGGAAGCCAAGCGCCGCCAGGAGCAGATCGACCTGACCGAACGCAAGCGCCAGGAAGAAGCAGAGCAGAAGCTGCGCCTGGCCAAGCAGCAGGAAGCGGACGAGAAGAAGAAGCAGGCCGAGCAGGAGCGCGTGGCGGCTGACAAGGCCGAGGCCGAGAAGCAGAAGAAGATCGCCGAGATCCGTGCCCGCCGCGAGCAGGCCGAGAAGGAAGCCAAGCTGGCCGAGCAGAAGCTGCGCCAGGTGGCCGCCGCGCGCAATGCCGCCGGCAGTGCCGCTGCTGGTTCCAGTGGTGCCTCGCAGCCGGCCGCCGGTGGTGGTGGCAACAGCGATGATCTTTCGGCCAAGTACGCGGCCGCGATCCAGGCCAAGGTGCTGTCGCAGTGGGTGCGCCCGGATACGGTGCCGCTGGGCCAGCGCTGCACCATCACCATCACCCAGATTCCGGGGGGCACGGTGATGCAGGCCAAGGTCAGCCCGAACTGCCCGTACGACGAGGCCGGCAAGCGTTCGATCGAGGCCGCCGTGCTCAACGCGCAGCCGCTGCCGTACCGCGGCTTCGAGTCGGTGTTCGCGCGCACGCTCAACTTCACCTTTACCGCCCAGGATCGCTGAGGCGGGCAGGGCAGGGGGGCTCTCGGGCCACCTGCGCCCACGGATGTCGCGCTTGCCTCTGGTGCGCTCGGTCTCGACCGGGCAGGCTTGGGGCTGCTGTCGAACACCGTCCTGTGGGGCGGTGTGACCGGGGCAGGCGGTGCGATGTTAGCCACGACGTTAACGGTGTGTGAGAGGACGGGCTGGAACTGACCCGGAATTCACGTACCCTTGGTTCATGATTGCGAAGCGGTTCACTCCCGCTTTGCTATCCCTCGTTCCGGTTTCCCCCTATTGAGCGCTCCATGAAAAAGATGCCTCGCTGGCTTGCCGTGTTTGCGGCCCTGTTGCTGCCCTTTGCTGCCGTCGCGCAGCAGAAGGGGCTGGATATCGACATCATCGGCGGCAATGCCTCCGCCCTGCCGATCACCATCGTGCCGATGCCCTACCAGGGTTCGGCGGCTGCACCGCAGACCGACGTCGCCGGCGTGGTCCGCGCCGACCTGGAGCGCTCGGGCCAGTTCCGCACGCTGCCGGAAGCGCAGATCGTCGAAAAGCCCGTGCGTGGCGGCGACATCCAGTTCGCCACCTGGCGCGCGCTGAAGCAGAACTACATCGTGGTCGGCCGCGTGCTTGATGCCGGTGCCGGCGCCTACCGCGTCGAGTACGAACTGTTCGACGTACCCAAGGGCGAGCGCCTGCTGGGCCTGGCGATGACCGCCCGTGGCAATGCCATGCGTGATGTCGCCCATCAGATGGCCGACGCCATCTACGAAAAGATCACCGGTGTGCGCGGCGCCTTCTGGACCCGCATCGCCTACGTGACCGCCAGCGGCAAGGGCGACGCCATGCGCTATGCGCTGATGGTGGCCGACTCCGACGGCTTTAATCCGCAGACCATCGTGCGTTCGGCCGAGCCGCTGTTGTCGCCGTCGTGGAGCCCGGATGGCAGCAAGCTGGCCTACGTCAGCTTCGAGCGTGGCAATTCGGCCATCTACATCCAGAACATCGGCACCGGCGCACGCGAGCTGGTCACCAGCTTCCGTGGCATCAACAGCGCCCCGGCGTTCTCGCCGGACGGCCGCAAGCTGGCCCTGACCCTGTCGCGTTCGGGCAACCCGGAAATCTACGTGATGGACCTGGGCAGCAAGCAGCTGACCCAGCTGACCAACCACTTCGCCATCGATACCGAGCCGACCTGGGCACCGGACGGCAGCGCGGTGTACTTCACCTCCGACCGCGGCGGCCGTCCGCAGGTCTACAAGGTCGGTGCGGGCGGCGGCAGCGCCGAGCGCGTGACCTTCCAGGGCAACTACAATGCCAAGCCCTCGGTGTCCTACGATGGCAAGAAGATCGCCGTCGCCCAGGGCTCGGGCAACAGCTACAAGATCGCGATGATGGACAGCTCGCTGGGTTCGCCCCGCTGGAGCACGCTGTCCCCGGGTTCGCTGGATGAATCTCCGAGCTTTGCGCCCAACGCAAGCATGGTGTTGTACGCCGCCCGCGAGGGTGGCCGTGGTGTGCTGTACGCCGTTTCTTCCGATGCGCGCGTGCGCCAGCGGTTGGTTCTGGCTGACGGAGATGTGCGCGAACCGGCATGGTCCCCATACCGTACCCAGCGCTAAAAGAGTGTTAATATTTTCGCTGTCTTGAACCCCTCATCGGCCTAGGAGCCACAAAGGTATCGCCATGAACAAGTCCACCCGCGTTCTGCTTGTTTCCCTGCTGTCTGTGGCCGTCCTGGCCGGTTGCTCGAAGAAGGTGAAGGAAGAGCCGGCAGCCCCGGTTGACACCGGCACCTCGACCACCACCCCGACCGCTCCGTCGACCTCCGGCCTGTACGGCCCGGGCGACCTGGACACCGACGCTTGCCTGCGCCAGCGCGTTGTCTACTTCGACCTGGACAAGGAAGACGTGAAGCCGGAATTCCAGGCCATCATGGCTTGCCACGCCAAGTACCTGCGTGACCGTCCGTCCTCGCGCATCACCCTGCAGGGCCACACCGACGAGCGCGGTTCGCGCGCGTACAACCAGGCCCTGGGTGAGCGTCGTGGCAACGGCGTCAACTCGGCCCTGCAGGCCAACGGTGGCTCGGCTTCGCAGCTGACCGTCGTGTCCTACGGTGAAGAGCGTCCGGTCTGCACCGAGTCGAACGAGTCCTGCTGGTCGCAGAACCGTCGCGTCGAAATCGTCTACACCGCGCAGTAATCCATGCGCATTGGCATCAAACTGATGCTGGTCGTTGCGGCAGCCCTCGTGGCTGCCGCACCGGCGCATGCACAGCGACAGAGCCTGGCCGACCGCGTTGGCGCGATCGAGCAGCAGATGTACAACAACAGTGCCAACCAGGACCTGTTGAACCAGATCAATCAGCTGCGGCAGCAGGTCACCAGCCTGCAGGCCTCGATCGAGCAGTTGCAGCACGACAACGCCCAGCTCAAGCAGTCCGCCCAGGACCAGTACCTGGATCTGGACAGCCGCCTGAACCGGTTGGAAGGGGGCAATGCCGCCCCGGCCCTGCCGCCCGTTCCGGCGAGCGCGCCGAAGGCCGCTCCGGCCCCGGCAAAACCCGCGACGGCGGCCACTTCCGAGCGGCCGCCTTCCGTCCATGGTGATGCCGGCAGCCTTGCCGCCACCGGCGACGAGCGCACCTCCTACAATGTCGCCTTCGATTCGCTGAAGGCCGGCAAGTACGATGACTCGGCGCAGCTGTTCCTGAGCTTCCTGCAGCTGTATCCGAACGGCGTCTACGCGCCGAACGCGCTGTACTGGCTGGGCGAGAGCTACTACGCCACCCGCAATTTCCCGATGGCCGAGACCCAGTTCCGCGAACTGCTCTCGCGCTATCCGACCCATGACAAGGCCGCTGGCGGCCTGCTCAAGGTCGGCCTCTCGCAGTACGGCGAGGGCAAGGTCGATCAGGCCCAGCAGACGCTGGAGACCGTCGTGGCGCAGTACCCCGGCTCGGACGCCGCGCGCACCGCGCAGGACCGTCTGCAGTCCATCCGCCTCGGCAGGCAGATCCGCTGATCCGCTGACCGGGCGTACAATGGGTGCCCTGTAGAGCCGAGCCCATGCTCGGCTGCTTTCGTTTCCGGATCGGCAAACCCCGTCCGGTTGCTGTTGTAGAGCCGAGCCATGCTCGGCTGCTTTCGTTACCGGCCACGGTAGCCCACCCGCCACGTGTCCCACCAAGAACTCCCCGCCATGACCGCCGTTACCCCGTCCAACGCCGCCGCCACGCCCAGTGAGATCGTGCAGTCGCCGCTGCCGCGCCTGAAGATCACCGAGATCTTCACCTCGCTGCAGGGCGAAGCCGATACCGCCGGCTGGCCGACCGTGTTCGTGCGCCTGACCGGTTGCCCGTTGCGTTGCCAGTACTGCGACACCGCCTATGCCTTCCACGGCGGCACCTGGTGGGACATCGACGACATCGTGGCCGAGGTGTTGGCCCAGGGCGTGCGTCACGTCTGCGTGACCGGCGGCGAGCCGCTGGCGCAGAAGCGCTGCCTGGTGCTGCTGCAGAAGCTGTGCGATGCCGGCATGGATGTCTCGCTGGAGACTTCCGGCGCGCTGGACGTCAGCGCGGTAGACCCGCGCGTGTCGCGCGTGGTCGACATCAAGACGCCGGGTTCGGCCGAGGCCGCCCGCAACCGCCTGGAAAACCTGCCGCTGCTGACTGCACGCGACCAGATCAAGTTCGTCATCTGCAACCGCGAGGATTACGACTGGGCCAAGGCGATGGTCGCCGAGCACGACCTGGTGAAGCGTTGCACCGTGTTCTTCTCGCCCAGCAAGGGTGAGATCACCGCGCGCCAGCTGGCCGACTGGATCGTCGAAGACCGGGTGCCGGTGCGCTTCCAGATGCAGTTGCATAAAATCCTGTGGAACGACGAGCCGGGCCGATGAGCCCGCCCAGCGTTCCCTGATGTAGCTCCGGCGCGGGACAGCGTGCTGGCTTTCCCCTCCCAACCGGACGTTTTTCCCATGAAGAAGGCAGTCGTGCTTCTCTCCGGCGGCATGGATTCAGCCGCCGTCATCGCCATGGCCCAGGAACAGGGCTTTGCCGTGCATGCCCTGAGCGTGCGCTACGGCCAGCGCCATACCTCCGAACTGGATGCTGCCGCCCGCGTGGCCAAGGCGCAGGGTGTGATCGCGCACAAGACCGTGGACGTGGACCTGCGCAGCATCGGTGGTTCGGCACTGACCGATGATATCGACGTGCCCGAGGCCGGTGGCGCCGGCATCCCCGTCACCTACGTGCCGGCGCGCAACACCATCATGCTGTCGCTGGCCCTGGGCTGGGCCGAAGTGCTCGGCGCCAACGACATCTTCTGCGGCGTCAACGCCGTGGACTACTCCGGCTACCCGGACTGCCGCCCCGAATTCGTGGCGGCATTCCAGGCACTGGCCAACCTGGCCACCAAGTCGGGCGTGGAAGGCGCAGGCATCAAGGTGCACGCACCGCTGCAGTTCCTCAGCAAGGGCCAGATCGTCAGCGAAGGCGTGCGCCTGGGCGTGGACTTCGGCCTGACCGTGTCCTGCTACAACGCCGACGCCAACGGCGCCGCCTGCGGCCACTGCGACGCCTGCCGCCTGCGCGCGCAGGGCTTCGCCGAAGCCGGCGTACCCGACCCGACGCTGTACGCCTGAAATACGGGTGCCGGGCATGGCCCGGCGCTGCCGGGGTCTGGAATCTGGTAGTGCCGGCCGCTGGCCGGCATTCCCGTGGGTGCCAACCTTGGTTGGCACTGTCCGCCAGACACGGCCCGGCGCTACCGCTGCCGCAACCACCCCGATGCTTCAATAAACGCCCGCACCGCCCCCGCATCGGCATAGTCCAGCTCGATCATCCGCGCGACACCGGCCTTCTCGTCGGCCTGCTGGCGCATGTACTCCTGCGCGATGCGGTAGCCGACGTAGTAGCCCAGATCACTCACCCCGAACGGATTGCGGGCACTGTTGTAGAGCCAGTTGTCCAGATCTTCACCGTCCATCTCCGCGACGAAGCGCGTGCGGATTTCCGCTTCGTGCGCGGGCCCGTAGCTGTACAGCGGCAACGCCGGCCGACGCCCGCTGAGCCGTTCGGCCACATACTCCGCCACACCTTCGCGCACCGCGTACTGCGCCAGGCTGCCGGCGGTCTCGCGCTGCTGGGTATGCACGTACTCGTGCAGGTTGTTCTGCGCGTTGTTCGCGCCCGGTCGGCTGTCGTAGAAGATCCGCAGGCGATCGCGCATGTTCGCCGGCAACTCGCTCACGTCCACGCGCTCATCGCCCAGCGCCATCTCCGCACCGATCAGTACCTTGTCACCCAGCGTGGTCCCGCCAGTACGCAGCACGCCCACGGCATAGGTGATGGTGGCCGGGCGCAGGGCGGGGTAGAGGGTGCGGAAGGCGGCCAGGTCCCGTTCCAGTGTGGCGCTGGCCTGCTGCGCGTTGGCGGTCAATGGGCGTACCGACGTCCAGAAGCGCGGCCACGCACGCATGGCCTCGGCGTATTCGCGGGCGGTGTAGTTGCGCACCTGCATCAGTGCATGCAGGCCGGGGCTGCCTGGATCGATGTAGCGCTCCTGCACCAGCGCGACCTGGCGTTCAACGTCGGGCTCGGCGCGCACCGCGTCATAGGTGGCCCAGAAGCGGGCAATGTCGTCGGTGACGACCTGGGATGGGGTGGCCAATGCCGTACAGGGCAGCAGCAGGGCGGCAATGAGGCAGAAGGGCAGGCGCATCCGTGGCTCCGGGCAGGAATCACAGCTGGGATGCGTCGGAGGCCCGGAAGGTTTAAGCCGACGGCCCAGATCGGGGTAGTGCCGGCCGCTGGCCGGCAACCTCAGCGCACCAGGGTTTCACCCGGCCCACCAAAGTAGGGTAGAATGCCCACCCCGCCGAAAGGCTGGGGCAGTGCAATGGGCCGTTAGCTCAGTCGGTAGAGCAGAAGACTTTTAATCTTTTGGTCGAAGGTTCGAATCCTTCACGGCCCACCATTGCATCCAATGACCCAGGTCATTCAGAAAGGCACCGCAATGCGGTGCCTTTTTTGTTGCCCTGGTTCGGGGCCTCTACTTCGCCCGCATTCCCTTGGCTTTTGCCGCCGCCGCGTCGGCAGCCTCCTGCGCAGCCGTCGCTGCCGCATTCGCGGAACGCGCCGCCTCCGCTTTTGCCGCCTCGAAATAGGTGAGCCGCTGCAGACTGGTTCTGCGTTCCAGTTCCATTGCTGCGGCGAAGCTCTCCGGATGCTTTGCAGCACAGGCCTCCTGCACCAGTTGCACGGCACGATCAGACAGCCCGGGCTGGATGTTGCCGAGCAGGCAATCGGCATACGGTACGGGCGCGGCCGGGCTGGCGGCCAGCGCGGCGATGAGCACGGCACTCAACATGCAAACCTCCTTGTAGGTTTCGAAGGGACTGGCGACCAGCCCGTCCCAAGTATGGACCGGTTCTGGTTGCAACGGCGACTACGCCGGCCGGATATCCCGGCACACCAGCTCCGCCAGCCCGCGGCAGGCGAAGAACAACCCATCGATTAGCCCCTCATCCAGATGGCGGTCGGGCGTGGCCATCGACCGGCAGCGTTCGGCGGCGTGCAGCATTTCCGCCACGGTCAGCATGCCAATGGCGGCACGCTCCGCGTGTGCCATCGCCTGTTCCCGCCCGGGCGGCAGATCGGTTTCCGGCCAGGGCAGGCCGTCGGCGCCGTCGCCATCGCGGATGCGCTTGAGGCATCCCCAGAATGCGCATCCACGCATGGCGTGGATCTACTTTCGCCTGAGAACAATCGCTGCGATGACGGCTGCGATGCCGACCGGGATCAGGACGACCGCCAGAAGAATGATCCAGTGCCAAATGCTGAAGCCCCCCATGTCCAACTCCTTGTAGGAAACGATGAATGTTAGCGAACGCGATTGCAGTCATTTCCCCGATACAGTTCAAGCATCGCGCAGCGCCTTAGCATACGTGCAGGCATGCCGAATCGGCCGACGCCTTGGCCTTGGCGTTATGCTCGGCACTTTCCCAGGGTGGGCCGCTCCATGCGCTTGATCGTGCTGTCGCTGTTGTTGTCCGTCGTCTCCGCCGCGCCGCTGATGGCCGCCGAATCCGCGCCGCCTGCCGCCGCCCCACTGGTCATCGGTGAGACCTTCACCATCGAGTCGAAGGCGCTGGGCGAAACCCGCCGCATCAACGTCTATCGCCCGCAGCCTTGGGACCTGGACCCGAAAACGCCGCTGCCGGTGCTCTACATGGCCGACGGTGGAATCGGCGAGGACTTCCTGCACGTGGCCGGGCTGGTGCAGGTACTGAGTGGCAACGGCAGCATGCGCCCGGTCCTGCTGGTCGGCATCGAGAACACCGAGCGCCGCCGCGACATGACCGGCCCCAGCAAGGATCCGCAGGATCAGAAGATCGCACCGCGCATCGGTGGCTCGGCGGCCTACCGTACCTTCCTGCGCGATGAACTGATGCCGCAGGTGCGCCAGCGCTACCCGACCACCGACGAGCGTGCGCTCATCGGCGAGTCGCTGGCCGGCCTGTTCGTGGTCGAAACGCTGCTGCAGGAGCCGACGCTGTTCAACAGCTACATCGCGCTGGATCCCAGCCTGTGGTGGAACCGAGGCACGATGCTGGCCGGCGCAGCCAAGCAGCTGCCGGCGGTGACGCGCGCGCAGCCGCGCGTGTTCCTGGCCAGTAGTGGTCAGCCGGAGCTGGCTGCGTCCGCCGCGCAGTTGGCCACGCTGCTGCAGCAAGCCTCGCCGTCGCCACTGGTGAAGTACCTGCCGCTGCCGGAGGAAACCCACGCCACGATCTACCACCCGGCCGCCTTGCAGGCGCTGCGCACGCTGTTCCCGGCACCGCCGCCGGCCTCGCCCTGATCCGGCGTGGCACTGCATCGCACGACGTGTGAGGATGCGGTAGCGGCGCCACCCGGGTGCGCCGCCCGCAACGGGAGAGCGTGGATGCAGCGTGTGCGTGTATGGAGCGTGGTGGCCTGCCTGGCCGTGAGTGGCTGTGCGAAGTCGGTGGCACCACCGGCAACGCAGAACGAAACGAAGGAAAGCGCGGCCACCGCCAGGCCAGGCGTGGTGCTGCCGGATACCGAAGCGCTGCGCGTACATGACCCGGTGGGGCGCGCTTACCCGATCTGGGTGGCGCTGCCGGCCGACTATGCGGCGCACCCTGAAAAGCGCTATCCGGTGCTGTACGTGACCGATGCGCTGTACAGCTTCCCGTTGGTGCGCAGCGTGCGCAACATGGTCGGGCAGAAGGGCGTCAACATCGAGGATTTCATCCTGGTCGGGCTGCCGCCGCAGGAGGGGCTGACTTCGAAGCAGAGCCGCTCGTGTGATTACACCCCCAGCAATCCGGCGCGTACCGATCCGCGTGATTACAGCGATGACGTGAGCTACGGCGGCGCGGCGCACTATCGCGATTTCCTGGCCGAGCGGGTGCTGCCGATGATCGATGCGCGCTACCGCACCGATCCGGCGCGGCGTGCCTATGCCGGCCATTCCTATGGCGGCCTGTTCGGTGCCTACGTGCTGACCACGCGCCCGGACATGTTCCGGACCTACATCCTGTCCAGCCCGTCGCTGTGGTTCGACAACCACATTGTGCCGCGCATGCAAGCCGAGGCCGCGGCGCCCATGCAGCCGACCACGGTGGTGCTGTCAGTCGGCAGTTTCGAGACGGTCAAACCCGAACCGCGTTATTTCACCCGCAACGACATGCTGCGCCACAACGCCGAATTCGCCGAGCAGCTACGCGCCAGCGGGCATTCGCTGAAAGTGGAGAACCTGGTGATCGATGACGAGGACCACTTCACGGTCTACCCGGACATGATCACCCGCGCGTTGCTGAAGGTGTTCCCGGGCAGCGGGCCGTACAGCAGCGGTTGATCGCAGGTTCAATCCACGCATGGCGTGGATCTACCGGGGTTGTTGACGTAGATCCACGCCGACGAGAAACGGAATCAGTAGATCCACGCCATGCGTGGATGATCCCCTCAGGCCGCGCTGGCCTGCGGCGGCGGCATCAACGTGGCATCCGCTGCGTGCCGGAAGCACAGGCGGATGGCATCGAGCAGCTCGCTCATGCTGTACGGCTTGGGCAGGAAGTGGATGCCGGCGCGCAGCTGCGGAAGCACACGGTGCTGGTCCATGCCGGAGGTGACCAGGATCGGCAGCTGCGGCAGGTGCTCGCGCACGCGGTTGGCGGTTTCGATGCCACTGATGCCCCCCAGGCAGACGTCGGTGAACAGCAGGTCGAACGGTTCGCCGGCGTTGAGCAGGCCCAGTGCGGCCTCGGCGCTGCTGACAGCGGTGACCTGGCAGGCCTGGCTTTCCAGGGCGAGGCGACTGAGTTCCTGGGTTTCCTCGGCGTCCTCGATCAGCAGGACGCGCGGTTCCACAAAGCGCTTGGACAGCAACATGACGCGGCAACTCCGGACAACAGGGGGAGCGAAAGGCGCGCAAGTATGCGCAAGCCGGTAGTGATCCCGGCGTGCACGGCAAGCTAAGTGGGCGTTACAACCGCGTCTGGCGCCGGCGACGCACGTGCCAGGCCAGGATCGCGACCGCGAGCAGGGCGGTGCCGATGCGCAGGCCGGTGGCCTGCCAGCCCAGTGCAACGGCGTCATCAAGGCTGAACACGTTCCAGGCCAGGTTCATTGAAACGTGCAGGACCAGGCCGCACCACAGGGTGTCACCGTCGAGGTGGTCGAGCCAGGCGAAGATGAAGCCGCCCAGGGCGATCACCGCGCCGACGAACAGCGCGATGCCGCCACCGTCGAACCCACCGAAGCCCAGCCAGTGGACCATGCCGAACAGCAGTGCCTGCGGCAGTGCGAGCCATGGCCAGGGGCCGCGCACGATCTTCACCAGCAGCACGAAGCCGAGGCCTCGGAACAGGACTTCCTCGGCCAGCGGGAACAGCACCGCCAGCATCGTGGCATCCAGTGCGGTCAGTGCCTTGTTCGGTGTACCGAGCAGCGCCAGGCCCAGCCAACAGGGCAGGCTGGCCAGCAACACCCACATTGGACCGCTCCAGCCGTTTGTGCGCAGCCCGAGGCTGGCCAGCAGGCTCATGCCACGGGGCCGCAGCAGCGCGGCCAGCAGCAGTGCCACCAGTACCGCCAGCGTGTTGTCCAACAGGCTGCCGCCATAGGGCATGGGCAGTGCGGGAATCGGGGTGCCGATGGCCGCGGCGATATCCCGCAGGTTCAGGCCAAGGCCGACGCCCAGCAGGACCAGCAACAGGCGCGCGGTGGTGGGCAGGCGGGACAGCACGGTCATGTACGCATTCCCTGCGGAACAAGGGCGCAGTGTGCCGCGCGGTACGCATGTGGGCACGCGTCGGAAGTCCCTGTGTCATCGGTCATGCGTTGCCGCACAGTCATCACAGGGCAGGTACAGTCGTTACCAGACCGACAGGAGCAATGCCGATGCTGTGCCCCGTGTGCAAGACCCAGACCCTGCAGATGGCCGAACGCCATGGCATCGAGATCGACTATTGCCCCAGCTGCCGTGGTGTCTGGCTGGATCGTGGCGAACTGGACAAGATCATCGAGCGCGCCGGTGCCGGTGCCGGTGCCGGTGCCGGTGCGGCCGTGCCGCCGCCTGCGCCTGTGCAGGCTCAGCCGGCGACCACGCCGCCGCCGGTGATGCATCGTGATACCCGCCACTTGGGCCAGCGCTACGAGGACAACCGTGGGCACGGTTACAAGAAAAAGAAGAAGGACAGCTTCCTGTCTGAGTTGTTCGATTTCTAGTTTGTAGCGTCGAGCCATGCTCGACTGTTGGCGGTAACAGCCAGTCGAGCAAGCTCGACTCTACATGGAGCGCGTGATCACGGCCGCCGAAGGATGAACTCGCGGTCGTGGGTATCGCCCACGATGAAGTCGTACTCGCCAGCCTTGCTGCAGCCGTAGCGCGCGTAGAAGCGCTGCGCGCCGAAGTTCTCTTCCCATACGCCCACCCACAGGGTGCGGCGGTGCGGCTGGTCCAGCCAGGCCATGAACGCATCCATCAGGCGTGCGCCATGGCCGCCGTTCTGGTGTGCAGCCAGGATGTAGAACCGCTTCAGTTCGATGTCGCCCTCGCGTGCATCCGTGTGCGGCAGGGTGTTGGCACCGGCGGCCAGATAACCGACCACGGCGTCGCCGTCCAGCAACAGCCAGATGGCACTGCGTGGGTCGGAAAGTTCGATGCGCTGCGGTTCGCTGCTGTAGTGATCCTGCAGGAAATCGTGCAGCTCCTGCGGCGGATAGGAATCGCCCCAGGTTTCGTTGTAGGTGGCGATGGCGATCGCCGACAGCGCGTCGACATCGGCAAGGGTGGCGCGGCGGATCTGCAACGACATGGCGGTGCCTGCATTGGAACGTGGCGCAGTGTAGCCGGCCCCGGCGGCTGCCGGGGCTGGCCACTGCTCACGTAACGCTGCTCAGAACCACATGCGCACGCCAGCGACCCAACGCGTGTCGCGCGCGTGGTCACCGGCATAGTCGGCGGTGTCGCCAAAACTGCGTTCGTGACTGATGCCGATGTAGGGCGCGAAGCGACGGCTGAACTCGTAGCGCAGGCGCAGGCCGGCCTCTACCTTGTTCAGGCCACGGCCGATGCCGTACTCCTGCTCGTCCTTGGCCGCAACGGTGGCTTCCAGCAGCGGCTGCAGGATCAAACGGTTGGTCAGCAGCACGTCGTACTCGACCTCGGCCTTGGCCAGCACCTGGCCGCCGGAGCCCATGTACAGCGTGGCCGAGCTTTCGAACTTGTACGGCGCCAGGCCCTGGATGCCGATGGCCGCCCACGTCCGCGAGTCGGCCGGCCGGAAGTCCTGGCGCACACCGACCAGCACGTCCCACCACGGCGACACGCTGCGGCCATACAGCGCTTCCAGCGACGATGATTCGGTGCGGCCACGGCTGCGTTCGCCATCGGTGCGCAACCACAGGCGGTTGATGTTGCCGCCGATCCAACCCGTGGCCTCCCAGGCCTGGCCGTTGCTGCTCTTGCCATCCCAATGCTCAAGCCGGTCAATCAGCAGCAGGCTGTTGATCTCCGGCGCATGCTCCATCGCACCGTGGGCGATGGGCGGGAACGCAGCGGCGCGATCAGCATCGGTGGGTACCGGAATCGGCTCACGCGGTTCGGTGGGCGCGGGCGTGCCATGACCCATCGCCGCATGATCCATCTTGGAAGGGTCCATCGCCGCCGGTTGCATCGCGCCATGGTCCATCTTCGAGTGATCCATGGCTGAGTGGTCCATCGCGCCCGAATCCATCTTCGAATGATCCATCTTCGAATGATCGACCTGTTCGGCCGGCGCCTTGGCAGACTTCGCGGTTTTCGCGGGCGGATCCATCGCGGCCATGTCATGACCGGCGTGCGACTGCGCGAACACCGGCATTGCGGCGGCCAGGCCCAGGGCCAGCAGGCTGGGGGAAAGCAGTGAGCGGCTCATTCTTCGATCCTCACTTCGCGCATCATGCCCGCTTCCATGTGGTACAGCAGATGGCAGTGGTAGGCCCAGCGGCCGAGTGCATCGGCGCGCACGCGGTAGCTGCGGCGGGTGCCCGGCGGCATGTCGATGGTGTGCTTGCGCAGCTGGAACTCGCCCTGTGCGTTTTCCAGGTCGCTCCACACGCCGTGCAGGTGGATCGGATGCTGCATCATGGTGTCGTTGACCAGCACGATGCGCATGCGCTCGCCGTAGTTCAGCCGCAGCGGTTCGGCGCTGGCAAACGGGATGCCATCGAACGACCAGGAGAACTTCTCCATGTGGCCGGTCAGGTGCAGTTCGATCTCGCGGCTCGGCTCGCGGCCATCCGGGTCTTCGAACAGGCTGCGCATCGCGCCGTAGGTCAGCACCTGGCGGCCGTTGTCGCGCAGACCGATGCCGGGGTCGTCCAGCTTCGGTTCGGTGGCCGAGCTCTGCATGTCCACCAGCGGGTTGTTGCGCTCGCTGGCCGGATGCTTCGGTGCCTTGCTGGCGGTATCGCCGCCGGCGGGTGCGCCGTGGCCCATGCTGGCGCCACAGCCGCCTTCCATGCTCTTCATCGCGGCCATGTCGTGGCCACCGTGGCCACCACTGCCCATGTCGTGGCCCATGTCGCTCATCGTCAGCAACGGGCGCGGGTCGCGCGCGGGAATCGGTGCCTGCAGCCCGTGGCGTACCGCCAGCGTACCGGCGGCATAGCCGGTGCGGCCCATGTCCTGGCAGAAAATGGTGAACGCATCCTGGCCGGTGGGTTCGACCAGCACGTCGTAGGTTTCGGCGGGAGCGATGCGGAATTCGTCGATGCTGACCGGGTGGATGTACTGGCCGTCAGCGGCGACCACGGTCATCTTCAAACCGGGGATGCGCACGTCGAAGTAGGTCATCGACCCGCCGTTGATGAAGCGCAGCAGCACCTTTTCGCCACTGCGGAACAGGCCGGTCCAGTTGCCGGCCGGGGCGGTGCCGTTCATCAGGTAGGTGTAGGTATGCGCGTTGATATCGGAGATATCGGTGGGCGTCATCCGCATCCGGCCCCACATGCCACGGTCGGACAGCGCCGCCGACCAGCCGTCGCGTTTTGCATCGCGCAGGAAGTCGGGCAGGGTGCGCTTGTAGTAGTTGTCGTGCTCGGCCAGCTTCTTCATGCGCCGGAACAGCGCGCCCGGGTCCATGTCGGTCCAGTCGGACAGCATGATCACGTGCTCGCGGTCGTGGTGGTACGGCGCCGGTTCGGCTGGATCGATGATCAGCGCGCCGTACAGGCCGGCCTGCTCCTGAAACATCGAGTGGCTGTGGTACCAGTAGGTGCCCGACTGCTTCAGCTCGAAGTGGTAGTGGTAGGTCTCGCCGGGGCCGATGCCGTTGAAGCTCAGGCCGGGCACGCCGTCCATGTTGGCCGGCAGCAGGATGCCGTGCCAGTGGATCGAGGTCGGATGGCGTTCCAGCGTGTTGCGCACGAACAGGTCCACGGTCTGGCCTTCGCGCCAGCGCAGGATCGGGGCCGGCAGCGAACCGTTGACGGTGATCGCCGGGCGGGTGCGGCCGGTGAAATTGGCCAGCGATTCGCCGATGGCCAGTTCGATGCGGGTGTCGCTGAGTACGGCGGGAGCGCCGGCCAGCCGTGGGGCGGCAGTGGCGGCGGCGAGCGCACGCTGCGGCACGCCGACAGCGGCGATGCCGGCAACTACGCCGCCGGCGGCCAGGCCCTGCACGAACAGGCGGCGCGACGGCATGGGCACAGCGCCCGGACCGGGGGGAATACGGGTATTCATGGTGGTGACTCCAGACACGTAAAGACGCCGGCAGGCGGCCGGCTACGGTGCGCAGGGCGCACGGTGCGTGTGGAATCAGCCGATGGGAGGACGCGAGATCGGCGGCAGCGGCGGTGCCGGACGGCCAGTGGCCGGCATCGGCTGCGGGGCCAGCGACAACGCCGGGCCGGCCATGAACGGCAACGCCTGCACCACCAGCAGCGGGTGCTGGGCGCAGCTGCGCACGCAGTCCTTGATCTGGCAGTGGGCGTCGTGGGCGGGGGCCTTGGTCTGCGGGGCCTGGTCGGCCTGCATGCCGGCGTGGTGGTGGCAGTCGGCGTCGCCGCCATCAAGGGCGGCTACTGCGTGGGCCATCCGGCCCATTTCCTCGTGGCCACTGGCCATGGCCGCGTTCAGCCCGTTGAGCAACAGGCTGAGCATGAGCACGACACGGAGCAGGGTCGAGGCCAGGGACATGGCGCTAATCTAGCTGCAAGTGGCCGCGGATGCACTTCCCGCTGAATGGCCGGTTCAAGGTTGGACCAGCACCAATGTAGAGCCGAGTCCGCCGCTACCCTTCTTCACGCACGATTTCGACCAGGCGCGGGCCGTAGCGGCTCAGCTTGGTACCACCGATGCCGCCGACCCGGGCCAGTTCGTCCAGGCTGGTCGGGCGCTGCTCGGCGATGTTGCGCAGGGTACTGTCGTGGAAGATCACGAAGGCCGGCACGTTCTGTTCGCGGGCCAGTTCAGCACGCAGGCCGCGCAGGGCATTGAACAGGGCCAGGTCCTGCGGCAGCACCGACAGGCCGGTGCGCTGCGCGCTGCGTTCGCGTCCGCTGGTGCTGCTGGCCGGGTCGCGGCGCATGCTGATCTGGCGGCGGCCGGTCAGCACGTCGCGGCTGGCATCGGTCAGGCGCAGGCCACCGTGGCCCTCGCTGTCCACTTCCAGCAGGCTGGCGGCGACCAGCTGGCGGAACACACTGCGCCAGGTGCGCGCATCCAGATCGCGGCCGATGGCGTAGGTGCTGAGCTTGTCGTGGCCCTGCTGCTTCACCTTCTCGTTCTCGCTGCCGCGCAGGACGTCGATCAGGTGACCGACGCCGAAGCGCTGGCCGCTGCGGTAAACGCAGCTCAGCGCCTTCTGCGCCGGAATGGTTGCGTCCCACGAGGCCGGCGGTGTCAGGCAATTGTCGCAGTTGCCGCAGGGCTGGGGATAGGTCTCGCCGAAACCGGCCAGCAGCACCTGGCGGCGGCACTGCATCGACTCGCAGTAACCCAGCAGGTGATCGAGCTTGGACCGCTCCAGCTGCTTGCGCTCTTCGCCGGCCTCGGACTGCTCGATCATCTGCTTGAGCAGCACCACATCGCCCAGGCCGTAGCACAGCCAGGCCTCGGCGGCCTCGCCATCGCGGCCGGCGCGACCGGTTTCCTGGTAGTAGCCTTCCATCGACTTGGGCAGGTCGGTATGCGCCACGAAGCGCACGTCCGGCTTGTCGATGCCCATGCCGAAGGCGATGGTGGCGCACATCACGATGCCATCCTCGCGCAGGAAGCGGCGCTGGTTGTTGGCGCGCACGTCCGGCGGCAGGCCGGCATGGTAGGGCAGGGCGTTGAAGCCCTGGCCGCAGAGGAATTCGGCGGTCTCTTCAACCTTGCGCCGTGACATGCAGTAGACGATGCCGGCCTCGCCACGGTGGCCGCGCAGGAAATCGGTCAGCTGCTTGCGGGCATTGTCCTTCTGCACCACGGTGTAGCGGATGTTGGGGCGGTCGAAGGAACTGACGAAATGACGTGCTTCCTGCAGATCGAGGCGCTCGGCGATCTCGCGCTGGGTCGGCGGGTCGGCGGTGGCGGTCAGAGCGATCCGCGGGATCTGCGGCCAACGCTCGTGCAGCACGGTCAGCTGGCGGTATTCGGGGCGGAAGTCATGGCCCCACTGCGAGACGCAGTGTGCTTCGTCGATGGCGAACAGGGCGATCTGGCTGCGTGACAGCAACGACAGGAAGCGACCGGTCAGCAGCCGCTCGGGCGCGACATAGAGCATGTCCAGCTCACCAGCGAGCAGTTCGCGCTCGACGCGGCCGGCGGTCTCGGCATCCAGGGTTGAATTCAGGTACTCAGCACGCACGCCGAGCTGGCGCAGGGCTTCGACCTGGTCCTGCATCAGCGCGATCAGCGGCGAGATGACGATGCCACATCCGTCACGCAGCAGAGCCGGGACCTGGTAGCACAGCGACTTGCCGCCGCCGGTGGGCATCAGCACCAGGGCATCGTGACCGGCAGCCACATGCTCCACGATGTCCTGCTGGGGACCACGGAAATCGTCGTAACCAAAGACGCGTTGGAGCAGGTCGTGCGCGGGACGGGAAGCCATCCGGCTAGTTTACCCCGGCGGGGGAGTCTCGGCAGGGCTGCGCCCTGCACCCGCCGAATCAACGGCAACGTCAACGTCAAGAGCGGGCCACCCGTGGGTTGGCGGGGCGGTGTCGGATTGCGGGGACGCCGTGAACCCATCCTTGGGGGCTTGGCAGCCGCATCCATGCGGCTGACACCCCGCAATCCGACACCGCCCCGCCTTCGACAGTTGGCCGGCGGCTCGTAGATCCACGCCATGCGTGGATGAAATCTGTCAGATATCGACAAACATAGTGGGATCAGATCTGTTTTCCTGCGGAAAACGGATCTGATCCCAATGGCTTTGCTGGCAGATCGCGGAAATCTGTCGAAGGCGGGGTGGGTCCGGTGGCAGGGGTGTCCGCGGCATGGATGCCGCGGCCAAGCCCCCAAGGATGGGTTTACGGCGTCCCCTGCCGCCGGACCCACCCCGCCAACCCACAGGAAACCAGCTTTTGCTCCGGCCGTTGCCGTTGCAGTTGCCTCTGCGGGTGCAGGGCGCAGCCCTGCCGAACACCCCCAACCCTTACTGGAGCAGGGAACGCAGCATCCAGGCGTACTTCTCGTGGGTCTGCAGCCGCTGGGTCATCAGATCCTCGGTCGGGGCGTCGTCACCCTTGGCCGCCACCTCCAGCACTTCACGTGCCGTACGGCAGACCGCTTCGTTGGCGACCACCAACTGGCGTACCATTTCACGCCAGTCCGCACTGTCGGTCAGGCCCGGTTCCTCGGCGATCGAGGTCAGCGCAGCGAATTCCCGGTAGGAGCCCGGGGCATTGAAGCCCAGCGCGCGGATGCGCTCGGCCACGTCGTCCAGTGCCGCCCACTGCTCGGTGTACTGCGTCTCGAACATGGTGTGCAGCGAGTTGAACATCGACCCGGTCACGTTCCAGTGGAAGTTGTGCGTCTTCAGGTAGAGCGTGAACGCATCGGCCTGGAAGCGCGACAGACCGTCGGCGATCTTCTTGCGGTCGCCCTGGGTGATCCCGATATCGATGTTCGGCGCCGACGGTGCCGCCGCTGCAAGCTTCTGCTTGCCGGTCTTGGCCTTGGTCGTGCTCTTGGTCTTCGCCATGGGGTTCCTCCTTGTGGAATCGTTGGCCTTCACAATAAACCGGTCGTGATGACTGGTCGCTTTCAAAGTTTTGAACGAACCGATTGATGAACTCTATCGATAAAAATCCGCCGCCCCGCCTGCGCCAACAGCGCGCCGCCATCGACGGCGCCATGAGCCGCGACCGGGGCCGTTTGCTGGGGATGCTCTCGCGTTGCCAGGCCAAGCCACAGGATGCGGCGCTGACCGCTACCTTCGAGCAGGCCTTGCAGGCGTCGGTGCAGCGCCGGATGACACGGGCGCAGCAGCAGCCGTCCATTACTCTGGACCCGCAGCTGCCGATTGCGCGTGAAGCCGACGCGATCATCGAGCTGATCCGCGATCACCAGGTCGTGGTGATCGCCGGTGAAACCGGCTCGGGCAAGACCACCCAGCTGCCGAAACTGTGCCTGGCCGCGGGCCGTGGCCAGGCCGGCATGATCGGCTGCACCCAGCCGCGACGGATTGCCGCACGTGCGGTGGCCAGCCGCGTGGCGCAGGAGCTGCAGAGCGAGCTGGGCCAGCTGGTCGGCTACCAGGTGCGCTTCAACGACAAGGTCAGCGAAGACAGCCGCATCAAGTTCATGACCGACGGCATCCTGCTGGCGGAGATCGCCAGTGATCGCTGGTTGTCGAACTACGACACGATCATCGTCGACGAGGCGCACGAACGCAGCCTCAACATCGACTTCCTGCTGGGCTACCTGAAGCAGCTGCTGCGCAAGCGCCCGGACCTGAAGCTGATCGTCACCTCGGCCACCATCGACACCGAACGCTTCGCCCAGCATTTCGACAATGCGCCGGTGATCAGCGTCGAAGGCCGTACCTATCCGGTGGAAGTGCGCTACCGCGCGCTGGAAGGCGAGGGCGAAGACCAGGGCGAACGCACCGTCAACGACGCCATCGTGTCGGCCATCGACGAGATCACCCGCCTGGATTCGCGTGGCGACGTGCTGATTTTCTTGCCGGGCGAGCGCGAGATCCGCGATGCGCACCAGTCGCTGGAACGGCGCAAGTACCGCAATACCGAGGTGCTGCCGCTGTATGCGCGCCTGTCCAACCAGGACCAGGACCGGGTATTCAACCCGGGCCCGAACCGGCGCATCGTGCTGGCCACCAACGTGGCGGAAACTTCGCTGACGGTGCCGCGCATCCGCTACGTGGTCGATCCGGGCTTCGCCCGCGTCAAGCGCTACAGCCCGCGCAACAAGCTGGACCGCCTGCACATCGAGCCGATCTCGCAGGCCAGCGCCAACCAGCGCAAGGGCCGCTGCGGCCGTATCGCCGAGGGCATCTGCTACCGCCTGTACGCCGAATCCGATTTCCAGGCGCGTCCGGAGTTCACCGATCCGGAAATCCGCCGCTCCAGCCTGGCCGGGGTGATCCTGCGCATGCTGCAGCTGGGCCTGGGCCGGATCGAGGAGTTCCCGTTCCTGGAGGCACCGGACGAGCGTGCGGTGGCCGATGGCTGGCAGCAACTGACCGAACTGGGCGCGATCGACGCCGAGCGGCGCATGACCACCATCGGCAAGCAGATGGCACGCCTGCCGGTGGACGTGAAGCTGGCGCGCATGCTGGTGGCTGCGCAGGCCGCCGGTTGCCTGCGGCCGATGCTGGTGATCGCCTCGTTCCTGGGCATCCAGGACCCGCGCGAACGTCCGCCCGAAGCACGCGGTGCAGCCGACAGCGCGCATGCGCAGTTCGCCGATGGTCGTTCCGAGTTCGTTGGCGTGCTGCGCCTGTGGGATGCCTATCGGCAGGCCCATGAAGATCTGACCCAGTCCAAGCTGCGCGACTGGTGCGGCCGTCATTTCCTCGGCTTCCTGCGCATGCGCGAGTGGCGCGAGCTGCACCGCCAGCTGCGCCTGCTGTGCGAGGAACTGGGCTGGAAGGAAGAAGCCATCGAGGCCTCGATCGCACCGTTGCTGGCCGGCAGCAGTGCGCCGGCACCGGCGCGTGACGACGCAGCGGCGGTGAAAGCCACCCGAGGCCAGCTGCACCGCGCCGCGCGCCTGGCCCGCGAGGGCAGGGCGGAGACAGCCCCGGCGCCGGTGGCCGTGCGCGCGCAGAAGGAACAGGCGCCGGTTGGCGGCGGTTTCAGCGAACGCGTGCGCGCCGCTGCCTACCAGACCCTGCACCGGGCGCTGGTGGCGGGCCTGCCGACGCAGATCGGCCACCGTACCGAGAAGGGCGATTTCCAGGCGCCACGCCAGCGCCGCTTCCTGCCGTTCCCGGGCTCGGCGCTGTCCAAGCGCCCGCCGCCGTGGCTGCTGGTGGCCAACCTGCTGGATACGCAGAAGGTGTGGGGCATGACCCTGGCCGCGATCGAGCCGGACTGGGTGATCGCCGAGCTGCCGCACCTGCTGTTGCGCAAGCACTTCGACCCGCACTGGTCGCGCGCGCAGGGGCAGGTGCTGGCGTCCGAGCAGATCAGCCTGTTCGGCCTGGTGCTGGCACCGAAAAAGCCGGTGCATTACGGCCGCATCGAACCGGGCGAAGCGCATGACATCTTCGTGCGCCAGGCACTGGTGACCGGCGAGATCAACACCCGCGCCAGCTTCGTGGCCGACAACCAGAAAGTGCTGGAGATCGCCCGCGAGGAAGAAGCCAAGCTGCGTCGCGCCGGCATTGTTGCCGACGAGGACTGGCAGGCCCGCTGGTACCTGGACCGGGTGCCGCCGCAGATCCATTCGGCGGCGGGGCTGGATACCTGGTGGAAGGGACTGGCGCCGGAACAGCGCAAGACCCTGCACTGGTCGCTGGTCGATCTGTTGCCGGGTGAGGGCAGCGAACAGGAGCGCTATCCGAAGTACCTGGCGCTGGGCCAGGCGCGGCTGCCGCTGCATTACCGCTTCGAGCCGGGGGCCGACGATGACGGCGTGACCCTGGACGTGCCGCTGCACCTGCTCAACGCGCTGGACCCGGTGCAACTGGGCTGGCTGGCACCGGGCTTCGTTGCCGACAAGGCCTCGGCACTGATCCGCAGCCTGCCCAAGGCGATGCGCCGCAACTACGTGCCGGCGCCGGACTTCGGCCGCGCGTTCTACGAGGCGTTCCCGCAGCCCAGCGCCGATGCCATCACCGGCGAACTGGCGCGTTTCCTGTCACGCGCAACCGGCGCCACGGTGACCGCGCTCGATTTCGAGCCCGGTTCGATCGAGCCGCACCTGCACATGAACCTGCGCCTGCGCGACGAGCAGGGCAAGGTGCTGGCGACCTCGCGTGATCTGGACGCGCTGCGTGCGAAGTTTGGTGGTCGTGCCGGCGATGCTTTCGCTGCACGCGCCGGCCGCGAGATGGCGGCCGATGGCCTGCGTACGTTCCCGGCCACGCCGATTCCGCTGCAGGTGCCCGGTGAAGCGGGCGTACCGGCCTATCCGGCGTTGCTGGACGAGGGCGACAGCGTAGCGCTGCGCATCTTCGCCGACCGCCAGCAGGCGCTGGAGGCCCATCCGCTCGGTGTGCGCCGCCTGCTGGAAATCGCCCTGGCCGAGAAGGTCAAGCAGGCACGCAAGCAGTTGCCGGTGGGGGCCAAGACCGGTCTGCTGTACGCGGCCATCGAATCGCAGGAGCGCCTGCGTGGTGACCTGGTTGATGCAGCGATGAACGCCGTGCTGGCCGAGGGCCTGGAGGACATCCGCGATGCGACGGCCTTTGAGCAGCGCCGCGAGCATGCGGCCAAGGCCCTGTTCGGCGAGGCCATGTCGCGGCTGAAGCTGGCCGAAACCATCCTGGCCCTGGTGGCAGAACTGAAGCCGATGCTGGAAGCACCGTTGATGGGTTGGGCACGCGGCAATCTGGACGACATGGAAGCGCAGCTGGTCGGCCTGATCCATCCCGGCTTCCTGCGCGATACGCCGGCTGACGCGCTGGCGCAGTACCCGCGTTATCTCAAGGCGATGATCCTGCGCACCGAGCGTGCCAAGCGTGATCCGCCACGTGACCAGGCACGCATGCTGGAACTGCATCCGTTCCTGGAAGCGCTGGAAGTGGGTGAGCAGCAGGGCCTGCGCGAGCGTCCGCAATGGCAGGCGCTGCGCTGGGATCTGGAAGAGCTGCGGGTGTCACTGTTCGCGCAGGAGCTGGGTGCACGCACCGGCATCTCGGCGAAGAAGCTGGCGCAGCGGGTGACCGCATTGCGCCAGGCGTGACGTCGTTGCTGTGGAGCCGAGCCCACGCTCGGCTCCACAGCTAGGGTCACGGCGTTACTTGGTACGGCGCACCTTCGGCTGGGTGTTCACGCCGTCGACCTTCAGGTACCACACGCCCATCACGCCGGGCTTGATGCTGACGGCGGGGGACTGCTTGCGCACACCGGCCAGGGTGCTTGCATCGGTCTGTTCCCATTCCTGGCCGTTGTCCAGCACGTAGACGCGGCCTTTGCCGAAGCCGCGGAATTCGCCCTGCAGCACGCCGACAATCGGCTCGCTGCTGCCGAAATCGAAGAAGCCGCGATTCTTCACGATCACTTCCTGACGGCCTTCCTCGCGCGCCGATTCCCGTACGGCGGCAACCGCCTGGGTGGTGGCCGCTTCGACCTTGCCCTGCAGCCAGCGGTTCAGCGTGGCCAGTTCCTGCGCGCTGAGCTTGTCCAGGCCAGCAGCCTTGAACTCGGCCGGCGACATCTGCTGCTGCAGGTCCCCCTCCACCACGCGCTGGGCCAGCGCAGGCGCCGACAGGGACAGCAGCAGTGCGGCACAGGCCAGCAGCCGTAGGCGGAAACGCGGGACGATCGAGGACATGTCGGGACTCTCCTGGGTTTGTCCGCGAGTGTAGCGGCATGTCTTCATGCCGGGTGATGGTGGCCGCGGTGATTGTCCCTGAACGGCGCCGGCGCTAGTGTAGAGGCCTCTGTCTTGCCTGCTCGATGCTGTGAACCGCGCTTCCGTCCCCGGCCTGGATGCCTTGTTGAACCGTCCCTCGGCAGCCGTGCTGCCTGCTCCGCTGCGCCAGGCCCTGCGCGGGCACTGGGAAGCGCCGAAGTGCGATCACCAGATGCGCGCCAGCTGGTCGGTGCTGGGTGACACCCTCGACGCACTGGCGATGCTCTCCGCCGACGAAGGCGCGGTGGTCGCGGCCCTGCTGTTCGACCTGCCTGGCCTGCGGGCGAGCCTGGAACAGTTGCCGCTGGGCAACCACAAGGCCGCGGTGATCGGCCTGCTTGATGGCCAGGACGCCGCCGACCCGGTGTGGGCGCTGCATGCCGGCCGTGAGGCAGGGCGCAACAGCGAGGGCCTGCGCCGGCTGCTGCTGGCGATCATCCGCGACCTGCGGGTGGTGCCCATCCTGCTGGCGCGGCAGCTGGCGCGCATGCGTGCGGCCGACAAGCTGGACGACGAGCAACGCCGCGCGCTGGCGCAGCTGACACGCGACATCCACGCGCCATTGGCCAACCGCCTGGGCATCTGGCAGCTGAAGTGGGAGCTGGAGGACCTGGCGTTCCGCCACCTGGAACCGGAGACCTACCGGCGCATTGCGCGGGAGGTGGACGAAACCCGCATCGCCCGCGAGCGTTATGTCGAGAACGTCAAGAAGGTGCTGTCGCGCGAGCTGGTCGCGCAGGGCATCAAGGCCGAGGTCAGTGGCCGCCCGAAGCACATCTACAGCATCTGGCGGAAGATGCAGAAGAAGCGGCTGGCGTTCGATCAGCTGTACGACATCCGTGCGGTGCGTGTCATGGTCGACGATGTCGCCGGCTGCTACGCCGCGCTGGGCGTGGTGCATGCACTGTGGGCGCCGGTGCCGAGCGAGTTCGACGATTACATCGCCCGCCCGAAGGCCAACGACTACCGTTCGCTGCATACCGCCGTGGTCGGCCCGGAAGGGCGCACCATCGAAGTGCAGATCCGTACTCACGAGATGCATTCGCAGGCCGAGCTGGGCGTGGCCGCGCACTGGAAGTACAAGGAAGGCGGCAAGGGCGCGGAGAAGTCCTTCGATCGCAAGATCACCTGGATGCGCCAGCTGCTGGAGCAGGCGCAGGACGGGCAGGGCAATGAACTGGCCGGGGCGCTCGATGCCGAGCTGACCGAAGACCGGGTCTATGCACTGAGCCCGAAGGATGAGGTGCTGGATTTGCCGCAGGGCGCCACGCCGCTCGATTTCGCCTACCAGGTGCACACCATGGTCGGGCACCGTTGCCGCGGCGCCAAGGTCAACGGCCGTATCGTGCCGCTGACCTATCGCCTGCGCAGCGGCGACCGTGTCGAGATCCTGACCGGCAAGGAGGCCGACCCGCGCCGCGACTGGCTGATGCCGGCCAACGGCTTCCTGGCCAGCAACCGCTCGCGCGAGAAAGTACGCAGCTGGTTCCACAAGCTGGACCGCGCGCGCAACGTGCAGGCCGGGCGCGAACTGCTCGAGCGCGAGCTGAAGCGTCTGGGCCTGCAGCATTCGGATCTGGCGGTGGCGGCGAAGAAGTTCCACGCCGACAGCGTTGACGACCTCTACATCCAGGTGGCGCTGGGCGATACCGGCCCGAACCAGGTCAGCCGTACCCTGCTGGAAGCCGAACGTGCAGCGAGCCAGCCGGCGCCCGCGCCGACCCTGCCGCGGCCGACCGCGCGCCGCGAGAACCTGGGTAAGTCCAAGTTCACCGTGCAGGGCGTGGGCAACCTGCTGGTGCAGCTGGCACGCTGCTGCCAGCCGGTGGCTGGCGAGCCGATCGTCGGCTACCTGACCCGTAGCCGGGGTGTCACCGTGCATCGTGCAGACTGTGCCGCGCTGGCCCGGCTGGCAGCCACCAGCCCGCAGCGCATCCTGCCGGTGGAGTGGGGCCAGGCTGGCGGCGGCTACGAAGTGGACGTGGTGGTCACTGCGGTCGACCGCCGCTGGCTGCTGAAGGACATCACCAACCTGATCGCCCAGGAAGACGCCTACGTGCTCGACATCCACAGTGACAACGTACGCAACAGTGGCCGTGCCCACCTGCGCCTGCGTCTGAAGGTGAGCGACTACGGCCAGCTGTCGACCCTGCTGGGCAAGCTGGATGCGCTGCCTGGCGTGAGCGAGGCGCGTCGCCTCGGCTGAGCTTCACGCTGCCCCGGCTACCCTGCACGCATGGAACGCGAGCCCCCGCATCGCCCGCATGGCGCTGAACATCCTGCGCTGGACCGCGTCCGCCGCGAAGGCCGTTGGTGGTGGCTGCAGGCACGCCACGCGCGCCGGGTGTGGCGCTGGGCGCTGGTCGCGGCGCTGGCGGTGTTCGTGCTGCTGGTGCTGTTGCGCAAGCCGTTGGCTGACTGGTTCTGGGATGAGCCGCAGATCGAACAGCTGCTGGCCGAAGGCGACCGCGCACTGGCGGCCGGCCGGCTGAGTGCAGCCGATGGCAGTGGTGCGCGCGAGCGCTACCAGGCCGTTCTGGCGCTGGATGGTGATCGTCCGCAGGCCCGCGAAGGGCTGGCCCGTACCGGCGCCGCGGCCCTGCAGCAGGCCAGCGAAAAGCTGCAGGCCAACGACCTCGAGGGCAGCGCGCAGGCGCTGGCTCTGGCCCGGGAACTGCAGGTGCCGCAGGGCGATGCTGACGCCGTGGCTCGCCAGCTGCAGGCCCGGCGCAGTGCAGGTGCCGGCATCGGTGCACTGCTGGCGCAGGCGCGCAACGCCTTTGCAGCGGGCCGGCTGGACGAAGGTGACAGCAGCGCGCTGCCTCTGTTCCAGCGCATCCTGGCATTGCAGCCGGACAATCTGCCGGCGCTGGAAGGTCGCGAGGACGCACTGAGCGATCTGCTGCAGCAGGCCCGCATCCTGGCCGGGCGCGGCGAGCTGGCCGAGGCAGCCGCGATACTGCAGCGTGCGCGCCAGTTTGATGCCGGCCATGCTGATCTGCCCGCCAGCCAGGAAGCATTGGCACAGGCTGTCGACCAGCGCCTGCGTCAGGCTCAGCGCGCTTTGCAGCGCCGGCAGCTGGAATCCGCAGCGAAGGGGTTCCTCGCCGTGCTGGCAGTAGCGGTTGATGATTCCAGTGCCCAGCGCGGCCGCGAACAGACCTTGCAGGCGGTGCTGGCACGCAGCCAGAAGCAGGCCGACGACTTCCAGTTCGAGGCGGCGCAGGCCGATGCCGCGCTGGCGGCGGAACTGGGTGCTTCGCCGGCCGCGCAACAGCAGCTTGCGCAACGCCTGCAGCGCGCACAACAGGCGCAGAAGGCGCTGCAGCAGCCGGCGGTCAGCAACACGCAGCGCGAGCGCCAGCTGCGCGACCACCTGCGCAGGATCGAGCGCGCCGAACGTGCCGGGCAATGGATCAGCCCCCCCGGCCACAGTGCGTTCGACGCGTTGCGCGAAGCGCAGTCACTGGCGCCACGCGATGCACGGGTGAAGGCTGCCGCAGCGCGGCTGCTGCCCGCCAGTCGCCGCTGCTTCGACGACAACCTGCGGCAGAACCGTGTGCAGGCCGCAGGTGCCTGCCTACAGGCCTGGCAGACCCTGTCGCCGACCGCGGCCGGGCTCCCCTCGGCGCGCCTGCGCCTGGCCCAGCGCTGGCTGGCGATCGGTAGCGAACGGCTCGGCAACGGCGACCTGGCTTTCGCGGCGCATGCCGCCGAACAGGCCCGTTTGCTGCAGCCGGACCTGGCCGAGCTGCCGGCGTTCGAAGACCGCCTGCGCCGCGCCGGCGGTCGCCCGGATTAGGTGAAGAACACCCGCTGTACGGTTGCGCGGGCAGCGTCGAGGGAGAAGTGCTCTGCGATGTTGGCCAGGCCGGCATCGGACAGCTGCTGCCACAGCTGCGGATCCTGGTACAGGCGGACCACCGCATCGGCGAAGCCCGCCGCATCATCGGCCACCAGCACGTCCTGGCCCGGGTGCAGGTGCATCCCTTCCACGGCGCAGGTGGTACCGACCACCGGCTGGCCATGGGCCATGCTCAGGTTGATCTTGCCCTTCACGCCGGCGCCGAAGCGCAGCGGCGCGATGGAAATGCGTGCGCCGTCCATGTAGGGCGTGATGTCCTCGACGAAACCGTGCATCTGCACGCCGGGCTGGCGTGCGGCCAATGCCAGTAGCGAATCGGGTGTGGCGGCACCGATGCAGTGCAGGCGTACATCGGGCAGGCGGGCGCGGATACCGGCGAAGACTTCGCCGATGAACCACTCCATGGCATCCAGGTTCGGCGGATGGCGGAAGCCGCCGACAAACACCAGATCATGGCGCTGTTCGAACGGCTTGCCGGCGCCGGCGACGTCATGGAGATTGGAGATCAGCTCCACCTGCACGGAAGGGGCGTCGGCCTGCAGCTGCTCGCGCTCGGCGGCGCTGACCAGCACGGTGACGTCGCACTGCTCCATCACCGCCAGCTCGCTGGCGCGGGTGCGCTCGGCGGCGCGCAGCAGCCCGGCATCACCGGCGACTTCGGCACCACGACGTTCGCGCAGGTAATGCAGGTCCACGGTGTCGAACACGGTGCGTGCCTGCGGCGCATAGCGCTCCAGCAGCGGCAGGCACTCGTGGGCGACGTGGTGGCGGACCAGCAGCGCCACGTGGAAGCGCACACCGTGCGTTCGCAGCCAGCTGGCGACGCCATCGAGGAACGGTGCATACCAGACTTCCACGCCCATCCGCTGCAGTGCTTCGGTGGCGGCACCGCCATGTTCGCGGCGGGTGGGGACAAACACCACATGAGCGCCGCCCTGCAGCAGCAGGCGGATCAGGTTCACCTGGCGCAGCGACGCGGAATCGCGATCCGGCCGCGGTACTTCCTCGTCCAGGATCAGCACCTGGCGTCGGCCACGCAGCAGCAGCGCCGGCGACGGCACTTCGCTCACGGCCGGATGGCGGGCCAGCTCGGTGGCCCAGCGGGCGGCGAAGATGGCCTGGTTGCGCACCTGGTAGGCCTTCACCCCACTGCCGGTGTCGGTGCCGTTGCTGGTGCCTTCGTCGTGGATCACCCGGCTGGCCGGCTGAACCAGAACGCGCAGGCCCTGTGCACGGACGCGGAAAGCCAGGTCGGTGTCCTCGTAGTAGGCCGGCTTGTAGCGGGTATCGAAGCCATCCAGCTGCTGCCAGAGGGCGCGCGGCAGCATCAGCGCCGCACCGGAGCAGTAGTCGACGTCGCGCAGGCTGGCAAAACGCGGGTCGTCCGCCGCCTCGAAACGGCCGTAGCTCCAGCCGCTGCCGTTGGCGAAGATCACGCCCCCCGATTCCTGCAGGCGGCCATCCGGGTACAGCAGCTGGCTGCCGACCAGGCCGGCGTCGGGCGTGCTGGCGAACGTGTCCAGCAGAGCGTCGAGCCAGCCCGGCTGCGGCACCGTATCGTTGTTGAGCAGCACCACGTAGCGGCCGCGTGCGCGCGACACGCCATCGTTGCAGGCCTCGATGAAACCGCCGTTGTGCTCGCGCACTTCATAGCGCAGCCCGGCGACCTGCGGCATCCACTGCACGGTGGCGTCGCTGCTGCCGTCATCCACGACCAGGATCTCGCACGCGGCTGCGGGCGGGTGCGCCGCCAGGGCGCGCAGGCAGGCCAGGGTGTGGCCGGCGTGGTTGTAGACCGGGATGACGATGCTCACTTCCGGCGTCTCGCTGAACGGCACCGTGAAGGGGGCGAAATCCTGTGCCGGCGGCAGGAACAGCGGCGTACGCGGCGCGGGAACGGCGCGCTGGGTATGCACGCAGATGCGCTGCCAGGTCGCCCGCCACCCACGGGTACGCAGGCTGGCCAGGCTCCGGCGGGCCAGGCCCGTGAGGCGGTTGATCAGGTATCGGATCTCGGCCAGGGACATCGCCATCCGGTTGCAACTCCAGCTTAAGCAGGGGAACCCGGGAGAATTCGCCAGCCGCAGCGGCTGGGGTAGACTCGCCAGACCCTACATTCTCGCATTCCCGTGCCCCGACGCTACGATTCCGACGACATCGACGATTTCGACGACGACGACCAGCAGGACAACGGCCCGCTGTGGCGGCGCCGGCTGATCACCTGGAGCATGGCTGCGGTCGCGTTGGGATTGGGTTTCCTCATTCCCTATACGCTGTACCTGAACCAGCAGGTGACCCAGCGTTTCGGCGAACTGCGCTGGCAGATCCCGACGCGCGTCTATGCGCGCCCGCTGGTGCTCACCCCCGGCAAGGCGATGGATGCGTCCACGCTGAAGACCGAGCTGGCCGCTTCGGCCTACCGCGATGACGGCCAGGGCAAGGAGCCGGCCACCTATGCGGTGAACGGCGGGCGCTTCGTCATCTCCAGCCGCGGTTACAACGACGTCGATGGCCGGGTTGCCCCGCGCCGGCTCGAACTGTCGCTGGCCGATGGTGCGGTCGCCTCGTTGCGCGACGCCGACAACCGCAAGGCCCTGAAGGCCGCACGGTTGGACCCGGCCCGCATCGCCACCCTGTACGGCCAGAAGCAGGAAGAACGCCGCCTGATCCGCATGGACGAGGCGCCGGACCTGCTGGTGACCGGCCTGCAGGCGGTGGAGGACAAGGACTTCAACCGCCACCACGGCATTGACCTGTCCGGCATCGCGCGCGCGGTGTGGGTGACCATCCGTTCCGGTGGCCAGAGCCGCCAGGGCGCCTCCACGCTGACCCAGCAGCTGGCCCGCAGCGGCCTGCTCGGCATCGGCAAGGAGCAGACGGTAACCCGCAAGTTCAACGAAGTGCTGTACGCGCTGATCATGGAAGCGCGCTACGACAAGCGCACCATCTTCGAGGCCTACCTCAACCAGGTGTACCTGGGCCAGCGTGGCAGCCAGGCGATTCATGGCATGTCCTCTGGCGCCGAGTTCTGGTTCGGCCGCGACCTGCAGTCGCTGGAGACCGAGCAGATCGCGCTGCTGATCGGCCTGGTCAAGGGTCCGTCCTTCTACGACCCGCGGCGCAATCCGGAACGCGCACTGGATCGCCGCAACTTCGTACTGGGCAAACTGCACGAAGCCACGCTGATCGATGACGCCGAGTACCAGCGTGCGTTGAAGGCCCCACTGGGCGTGCCCAAGACGCCGGGCTTGGTTGCCGCCAACCGCTTCCCCGCCTATGTCGACCTGGTCCGCCGCCAGCTGGGCCATGACTATCCGGAATCGGCCCTGCAGGGCGCCGGCCTGAGCGTGATGACCGGCATGTCGCCGTCCGCGCAGGCCTATGCCGAAGGCGCGGTGACCCGCACCATCAAGTCGCTGGAGAGCAAGCGTCGCCCCGAACTGCAGGCCGGCATGGTGCTGACCGACGTGCACAACGGTGACGTGCTGGCGGTGATCGGCAGCCGTGAGGTGTCCGAGGTCGGCTTCAATCGAGCGATCGAAGCACAGCGCCCGGTCGGCTCGCTGCTCAAGCCGTTCGTGTACCTGCTGGCGCTGGCGCAGCCGGACCGCTACTCGCTGGCCAGCTGGGTCGACGATTCGCCGGTGACGGTGCAGCTCGGCCGTGGCCGCAACTGGAACCCGGGCAACGCGGACAACCGCAGCCACGGCACCGTGCGCCTGATCGACGCGCTGGCGCATTCCTACAACCAGGCCACGGTGCGCGTGGGCATGCAGGTCGGCCCCGAGCGTGTGACCCAGCTGATCCACGTACTGGCCGGCATCAAGGCCGAGGCCAACCCGGCGGTGATCCTCGGTTCGACCGACCAGAGCCCGTACGCGATGGCACAGCTGTACCAGTTCCTTGCGTCCGGTGGCGAAATCCAGCCGTTGCATGCGGTGCGTGGCGTGCTTGACCCGCAGGGCAAGCTGCTCAAGCGTTACGACAAGACCCCGGCACCGGCCCAGGAAGGCGACTCGATTGCCGCCAACCTGATCAGTGTCGGCCTGCAGCAGGTGGTTGCCAGCGGCACCGCGCAGCGGCTCAACGCCGATGGCCTCGGCCGCCTGCAGCCGGCCGGCAAGACCGGTACCACCAACGATGGCCGCGACAGCTGGTACGCCGGTTACACCGGCGATCATCTGGCGGTGATCTGGATCGGCAACGACCAGAACGAGCAGGCCGGCCTGTACGGTGCCACCGGCGCGATGCGGGTCTGGTCGGGCATCTTCCAGCGCCTGCCAAGTGCGCCGCTGCGGGTCAGCAACAAGGGCCTGGACTGGCAGTCGGTGGCGCCCACCGGCCTCAACAGCACGGATGAAGGCTGCCCGGGCGCGCGTCGTTTCCCGTTCGTGGTGGGCTATGCGCCGGCCTATGCGCCGTGTGCGCCTGCGGTGTCGCCGGACGGGCAGGGTGCCGAAGGCGAGGGCGGTGGCTGGCGCAGCTGGTTCGGCCTGGACCGCAAGCCGGAAGCGCCTGCCGAACCTGCTGCGGCGCCCGCCGCCGCCACTCCTCCCCCGAGCCGATGATGCCGATGAACATGCGATCCCTGCTGCAGCCCCTGGCCCTGACCGGCCTCAGCCTGGCCCTGGCCGCCTGCGTGAGCAGTGCACCGCCGGTGGTCAAGCCGGTCGATACCACTACGCCGGCACAGCGCCTGGCTGCGGTGGATGCGGCCGCAGGTCCTGACGACAAGGAGCTGTCGGTGCAGCCGCTGCGTGATTCGCAGGTGGAAGATCTGCGGGTGACCGCGCTGGCGCAACGCCAGGCGAACGACCTGGCCGGTGCCGCCAGCAGCCTGGACCACGCGCTGGAAATCGTCGCCGGCGACCCGGCAGTGCTGCAGGAACGTGCCGAACTGGCGTTGCTGCAGGGGCAGTGGGCGCAGGCGGAGACGTTCGCGCGCAAGGCGGTGGATCTGGGCTCGAAGACGGGGCCGCTGTGCCGGCGGCACTGGGCGACGATCGAGCAGTCGCGCCTGGCGCGGGGCGAGAAGGAGAATGCGGTGTCGGCACATGCGCAGCTGGAAGGCTGCACGGTGCCGGGGATCAAGCGGTACTGAGTTTTCAGCCAACGGCGCAGCCCCTCGTGGCTGGCTGCTTGGCCGCGTAAAGCAAAAGCCGCGCTTGGCCGGGCGGGGTGGATTCGCGGGGGACGCCGTGAACCCGTCCCTGGGGGCTTGGCCGCGGCTTGCTCGTGTGCGCTGTCCTGCGCACACGGCAAGACCAGGGTTGGGCGTCCTGCCCAACCCGCCCGAGGCATGCCTCGGGCCCATGCCGCGGACACCCCCGCGAACCCACCCCGCCCGGCCTCTGACAGTTTCCGTGTGCTGCCAGCCACGGAAGAGAAAAAGAAAATCAAAAGCGGGTCGCACGCTGCGCGCGCTCGCGGTAGTCCATCTCGTTCCCCCGTTCTTCCTACCGCTTCTGAACTGCCAGTCGATCAAGCTCGACTCTACGAAGCGCGTGCCTCCGTCACCGGGAAACTGTCGAAGGTGGGGCGGGAGGGGCAGGCAGGACCGTTGGCGCCATGGATGGCGCCATCGAGCCCCCAGGGATGGGTTTACGGCGTGTCCTGCCTGTCCCTCCCGCCCCGCCCAGCACGCAGCAACCCAGAGCCATGAACACCGCTGTTGCTGTTGCCGTTGCCGGTGCTCCGGCTTGAAACGGGTGCCGGGCAGCGCCCGGCCGGGTATCCTTTCCCTCTGATGTCCGACCTTGTCCATGCCAGCCGCGAAGCCCTCAGCGACGGCGGCGCGCTCGCCTCGCACCTGGATGCATTCGTCCCGCGTCCGGCACAGCTGCACCTGACTGAAGCCATCGCCGATGCGCTGCAGCAGCGAGACCTGCTGCTGGCCGAGGCCGGTACCGGCACCGGCAAGACGTTTGCCTACCTGGTGCCGGTGCTGCTGTCCGGGCTGCGCACCATCATCTCCACCGGTACCCGCGCGTTGCAGGACCAGCTCTACCACCGCGATCTGCCACGGGTGCGCCAGGCACTCGGTGCCGGCCTGCGCAGTGCGCTGCTGAAGGGACGCGCGAACTACCTGTGCCGCTATCGCCTGCAGCAGGCGCGGGGAGAGCCGCGTTTTTCCAGCCCCGAACAGGCCGCGCAGTTCCAGCGGATCCTGGCCTGGTCCGGTCGTTCGGAGTTCGGTGACATCGCCGAACTGGAAGGCCTGGCCGATGATTCGCCGCTGCTGCCGATGGTCACTTCCACGGTCGACAACTGCCTGGGTACCGACTGCCCATTCTGGGATGACTGCTTCGTGGTGCGCGCGCGGCAGCGTGCGCAGGCCGCCGATGTGGTCGTGGTCAACCATCACCTGCTGCTGGCCGATCTGGCACTGAAGCAGGATGGTTTCGGTGAATTGCTGCCGGGGGCGCAGGCCTTCGTCATCGACGAGGCACACCAGCTGCCCGAACTGGCCGCGCAGTTCTTTGGCGAAGGTTTCGGCATGCGCCCGTGGCAGGAACTGGGCCGCGACTGCCTGGCCGAAGCGCGTGGCGTGGGGGGCGCACAGTCGGCGCTGCAGGAACCGGTCGACCAGTTGCAGCAGGCGTTGTTGATACTGCGTTCGGCGATGGAGGGACTGCCGCCGCGTGGCACGCAATGGCGCGCGCTGGCGATGCCGCAGGTGCGCGACGGATTCGATACGGTGATGGCGGGGTTGGTGACCCTGGAGCAGGCACTGCAGCCGCTGCGCGAAGCCGCGGCGGGCCTGGATGCCTGCCATGCGCGGGCGCGTGAGGCGGTCTCGCGGCTCAGCCGTTGGCTGGGCGATGATGAGCCCACCCTCGACTTCGATACCGATCCGGCGGACACAGCCACTGCCGCTGATGTGCTCTGGTACGAGCTCACACCGCGTGGCTTCCGCTGCCAGCGCACGCCGATGGATGTGTCCGGCCCGCTGCGCGAGCATCGCGAGCGCAGTCGCGCGGCATGGATCTTCACCTCGGCGACGCTGACCGTGGGCGGTGGCTTCGACCACATCGCCACCCGTCTGGGCCTGGACGATCCGCACACGCTGGTCCAGCCGAGTCCATTCAATTGGCCCGAGCAGGCATTGTGCTACCTGCCTGAAGGCCTGCCTGATCCGGCCGCGCGGGGCTTCGGTACCGCGTTGATCCAGACCCTGCGGCCTGTGTTGCAGGCGTCGCAGGGCAGGGCATTCCTGTTGTTCGCCTCGCACCGTGCACTGCGCGAGGCCGCCGAGGCACTGCGTGATGGGCCTTGGCCGTTGTTCGTGCAGGGCGAGGCACCGCGCGCGACGCTGCTGCAACGCTTCCGGGAATCGGGCAATGGCGTGCTGCTGGGCTCGGCCAGTTTCCGCGAGGGCGTGGACGTGGTGGGCGAGGCGCTGAGCGTGGTGATGATCGACAAGCTGCCGTTCGCGGCACCGGACGATCCGGTGTACGAGGCACGGCTGGAGGCGATCCGCAGCCAGGGCGGCAATCCGTTCCGCGATGAGCAGCTGCCGCAGGCGGTGATTGCGCTGAAACAGGGCGTCGGCCGCCTGATCCGCAGCGAGAGCGACCGTGGTGTGTTGGTGTTGTGCGATCCGCGCCTGCTCAACCGTGGCTATGGTCGGGTCTTCCTCGATTCACTGCCGCCGTTCCGCCGTACCCGCAGCCTGGCCGATGTGCAGGCCTTCTTTACGCCACAATGGGCGCCCGTGGCCGATGATGCGGCTGCCCCGGCCGCTGTTGCGACCGGCCCCGAGCCGGCGCCCGGTGCCACGTTCCCCCTGTTCTGACCCGATCCGATGAAACTGCTTGCCTTTGAAACCGCCACCGAAGCCTGTTCCGTTGCCCTGCATGTCGATGGGCAGGTGCTGGAACGCTTCGAGATCGCCCCGCGCCGGCATGCCGAACTGAGCCTGCCGTGGGCCGAGGCGCTGCTGGCCGAAGCCGGCATCAGCCGCCGCCAGCTGGACGGCATTGCGCTCAGCCGTGGCCCCGGTGCGTTCACCGGCGTGCGCCTGGCGATCGCGATTGCCCAGGGCATCGCACTGGCCCTGGACCGCCCGCTGTTTCCGGTCTCGACGCTGCAGGTGCTGGCGCTGCGGGCACCGGCAGAAGAAACGCAGATCCTGTCGGCGATCGATGCACGGATGGGCGAGCTGTATGTCGCGCGCTTCGAACGTGTAGACGGCCTGCCGGTGGCACGTGATGCCGAGCGCGTGTGCGCACCCGCTGCGGTTGCGCTGCCGGAAGGGATGTCGGCCTACGGTGTCGGCACCGGTTTCGGTGCAGCCGAGGGGGCACTGGTGACCCAGCTGGGCAACGGCCTGCGCGGCTTTGATGCGACGGCGCTGCCTCGGGCATCGGATGTATTGGCACTGGCGGTACCGGCGTTCGCTCGCGGCGAAGCCATTGCACCGGAGAAGGTCGAGCCGGCGTACCTGCGCGACAACGTGGCACTGACCCTGGTCGAGCAGCAGGCCGCGCGCGAGGCGAAGGCGAAGGCCAACGGCTGAGCCCCTCGTGGCGGGGTTGGTCGCGTAGATCAAAAGCCGTGGTTTGGCCGGGCGGGTGGGCTGCGCAGGGGGCGCTGCAAGTACGTCCATGTAAGCTCGGTCGCCGCTTGCTCGTGTGCGCTGTCCTGCGCACACGGCAAGACCGGGGTTGGGCGTCCTGCCCAACCCGCCCGACGCATGCCTCGGGCCCATGCGGCTCACGCCCCTGCGCAGCCCACCCGCCCGGCCTCTGACAGTTTCCGTGTGTGTCCGCCACGGAAAATCAAAAGAAAATCAAAGTCAAAAGCGGGTCGCTTCGCTCGCATCCACGCATAGCGTGGATGTGTGTCGACCAAGGTCGACACCTACCAACAGCGGAGCGGGACGCGATGCGCCGGGATCTGTCAGAGGTGGGGCGGTGTGGGCTTGCAGGACCGTTGGCGCCATGGATGGCGCCATCGAGCCCCCATGGATGGGTTTACGGCGTGTCCTGCAAGCCCACACCGCCCCGCCAAACTCAAAGCCCAACCGCCGCTTTTGACGTTGACGTTGACGTCCAGCGGGTCCCGGGCCGCAGGCCCGGGCATCAAAACCCTACCGGTCGTCGTGCAGGGTGCCGCCCGGCAGGAACACCCACGTGCGGGTGACCTGCAGGATGTCGATCTCGTCTTCAGTCTTCGGCAACGGCGGGAACGGCTGCGCCAGCTTCACCACCCGCAGTGCCGCCTCATCCAGCAGCGGCGTCCCGCTCGAACGCAGGATCCGGCTGCTCTCCACGCTACCATCGCGGCGCACGCCCACACTGATCACCACCTGGCCGCCCAGCCGGCGCTGCCGCGCCTCGTCCGGGTAATTCAGGTTGCCTACGCGCTCGGCGCGATCGACCCAGGCACGCAGGTAATTGGCATAGGCATATTCGCGCGTGCTGGCCGACACGAACTTGCGGTTCGGGCGCTTGGCGTACTGCGCCGAGCGCAGATGGACTTCGGCGGCCAGTCGGGCCATTTCCACATCGCGCTGCTCGCGCGCGCTCAGCGGTGCGTCCGGTTCGGGCTGATCCGGCGTGGGCCGGGACTGCGCCTGCGCGACCACCTCTTGGCCATTGCGGCTGCTGACCACCCGTGCCTGCGGCGGCGGAACCGGCGCGGCCGATTGCTGCTGCTGTGGCACCGGGCTGATTCCGGACTGGGCCTGCGGCACGATACCGGCCTGGTTGTCGCGCGGACGCTGTGCGCGGTCGTGCTCGCCACCGCCTTCCTGGTTGGCCGCGGCCAGGAAATCAGCCTGCTTCGGCGTCAGCGCGGTGCGGGTCTGGCTGAAGATCACTTCCAGCGTCGGCACCAGCGGTGCATCGCCCTTCACGGCAAAGCCCACGCCCAGGATCAGCAGGGCGTGGACCAGCACAGACAGCGCGATGGTCGCCCCCAGCCGTTGCGCTTCGCGCGGCGGCGGGGGCAGGACGGCAGGTGCGGACGGCATCAGCGCAGGCCGGCCTCGAGCGCGTCGAACAGGGTGCCGGCGATGTTCAGGCCGTACTGTGCATCCAGTTCGCGCACGCAGGTCGGGCTGGTCACGTTGACCTCGGTCAGGTAGTCGCCGATCACGTCCAGGCCGACGAAACGCATGCCACGACGCTTCATCTCCGGGCCGACCTGGGCGGCGATCCAGCGGTCGCGCTCGCTCAGCGGGCGGCCTTCGCCGCGGCCGCCGGCGGCAAGGTTGCCGCGGAATTCATCGCCCTGCGGGATGCGCGCCAGGCAGTAGTCGACCGGTTCGCCATCGACCAGCAGGATGCGCTTGTCGCCGGCGGTGATGTCGGGAATGAACTTCTGGGCCAGCGCCATCCTGTGGCCGCCGTCGGTCAGCGTTTCCAGGATCACGTTCAGGTTCGGATCGCCCTGGCCGCTGCGGAAGATCGAGCGGCCGCCCATGCCGTCCAGCGGCTTCAGTACGGCCTGGCCGTGTTCCAGCGCGAAGGCCTTCAAGGCCTTGGCGTCGCGGCTGACCAGGGTCGGCGGGCAGCACTGCGGGAACAGCAGCGCTGCCAGTTTCTCGTTGTAGTCGCGCAGGCCCTGCGGGTTGTTGACCACGCAGGCGCCGGCCGCTGCGGCCACGTCCAGCACCTGGGTGTCGTAGATGTATTCGGCGTCGACCGGCGGGTCCTTGCGCATCAGCACGATCTGGCCGGGGCCAAATTCGGTGCGGCTGAATGCGCCCAGCTCATACCAGCCGGCCGGGTCGTCGCGCACCTGCAGCGGCGCGGTCTGGGCCACCGCTACGCCACCCTCCAGGGCCAGGCCGCCCGGGCGCACATAGTGCAGGGCATGGCCGCGGCGCTGGGCTTCCAGCAGCATGGCGAAGGTGGTGTCCTTGGCGATCTTGATGTGGGCGATGGGATCCATCACCACGATGACGTTCAACGGCATGGGCGCACCTGTCAGGCAAGGCGTTGATGGTAGCGGCAACGCCGCTCGCGCGCCTCCCCGCCGTACTGCAACGCAGCGTCCGCCCGGCGCTCGCGCACTCATTGCGAAACCCGTCACGTTCAGGAGGGTGCCATGCCCCGCGCCATGGGGCGGCCTTGAAGCGGGCGCGGAAAGTGCGATATAGATACGCTTTCGTAGCGGCCCCCGCCAGAGATCGGGCCGTGCGCTTGGGGATAGGCAATGACTGAAAACACGACTGCGGGCGGGGAACTCGCAGGACTCCGGGTGATGGTCATCGATGATTCGAAGACCATCCGCAGGACTGCGGAAACGCTGCTCAAGCGCGAAGGCTGCGAGGTGGTCACCGCCACCGACGGCTTCGAAGCGCTTGCGAAGATCGCAGACCAGCAACCGCAGATCATCTTCGTCGACATCATGATGCCGCGCCTGGACGGGTACCAGACCTGTGCGCTGATCAAGGGCAACCAGCTGTTCAAGGCGACCCCGGTCATCATGCTCTCGTCCAAGGATGGCCTGTTCGACAAGGCGCGGGGACGCATCGTCGGCTCGGAGCAGTACCTGACGAAGCCTTTCACGCGTGAAGAACTGCTGGGTGCCATCCGCACATACGTCAACGCCTGACCAGGGGGGAAAGGCACAATGGCTCGTATCGTTCTGATCGAGGATTCACCGACCGACCGCGCGGTGTTCACCCAGTGGCTGCGCCGTGCCGGCCACGAGGTGCTGGAAGCGGACAACGCCGAGGATGGACTGCAGCTGGTCCGCGACCAGGTACCGCAGCTGGTGCTGATGGACGTGGTCCTGCCCGGCATGAGCGGCTTCCAGGCCACCCGCGCGATGGCCCGTGATGCGGCGATCAAGCACATCCCGGTGATCATCGTCAGCACCAAGGCGATGGAAACCGACAAGGCATGGGGCCTGCGCCAGGGCGCGGCCGATTACATCGTCAAGCCGCCGCGTGAGGATGAACTGATCGCGCGGATCAACGAACTGGTGGCCTGATGCGCTCGCCCTTCGACATTCTCGAAGCCTACGAACGGCGCAGCCTGGCCCATGCGGTGCAGCTGCCCGAGCGGCAGTTCGCCCAGGACCTCTGGCGTGGCGTGGGTTACCGCGTCGGCCAGCGCCGGCTGGTGTCCGATTTCCGCGAAGTGGTGGAAATCGTGCCGATGCCGCCGGTGACCCCGGTGCCGTGCGCGCAGCCGTGGCTGCTGGGCGTGGGCAACCTGCGCGGCAACCTGTTCCCGGTGGTCGACCTGAAGTACTTCCTGGAAGGCACGCGTACCGTGCAGCAGGAAGGCCAGCGCGTGCTGATCATGCGCCAGGCCGGCGGCGACGTCGCCCTGACCATCGATGAACTGTTCGGCCAGCGCAGCTTCGAACTGGACCAGCAGATCGCGGCCGGCACGCTGGCCGAAGGGCGTTACGGCCACTTCGTCGATCGCGCTTTCCACGCCGACGGCCACGACTGGGGCGTGTTCTCCCTCTCGCTGCTGTCGCGTACCCCTGAATTCCGGCAAGCCGCGGCCTGAGGCCGGGCATCGCCCCCTGCATTGAAGATCGAGGTTGAACGATGAGTACTGCTTCGGACGCCACCAAGACCGGCAAGCTGCGGCTGGGCGGCAGCAACCTCTGGCTGTTCCTGCTGCTGGCATCGATGATCCTGTTCGGCGTCAACACCGGCGTCGCCACCTGGCAGGGCAGTCGCCTGGCCGATGCCGGTTCCAAGGCGGCCGACCTGCAGGTGCTGTCACAGCAGCTGGCCAACCAGGGCCGTGACGCGGTGGGCGGCAACGCGCAGGCGTTCACCGCTTTCAAGGCGACCCGCAACGCGATCGAACAGAACGTGTCGACCCTGCAGGGGCGCTACGGCAAGGAGCCGGGCGTGTCCGGTGCGATCGCCACCTTGGCCGAGACCTGGGCGCCGCTGGGCAAGCAGGCCGGGCAGCTGGTCGCCAGTGAACCGGCGGTGCTGGCCCTGGCCGGCAACGCCAACAACTTCACCGGCGCCGTACCGGGCCTGCAGGCCCAGCTGAACGAGCTGGTGCGTGCGATGTCCGCCTCCGGCGCGCCGTCGTCGCAGGTGTACAGCGCCCTGCAGCAGGTGGTGGTGGCCGGCTCCATGGCCCGTCGCGTGACCGAAATGCGTGCCGGTGGCAGCGGCGCTGCCACCTCGGGCGATGCACTGGCCCGCGACATCACCGTGTTCTCGCAGGTGCTCGACGGCCTGCGCAACGGCAACGAGGAACTGGGTATCACTGCTGTGCGCGGTGCTGCCGCCGTGGCCGCGCTGGAGCAGTCGCAGCAGAAGTGGGAAGCGATGAAGCAGGACGCCGACGCGATCCTGGCCAGCTCGCGCCAGCTGTTCGCCGCGCAGTCGGCGGCCACCGCACTGGGCCAGGGTTCGGCGCACATGCTGGACGACAGCCGCAAGCTGTTCGAGGCGTTCTCCTCGTTCGGCTCGGTGTCCGATACCCGCCTGTTCCCGAACTTCTGGATCGGCGTGGTGTCCGGTGCGCTGTCGCTGATCGCGATCATCGGCTTCGTCTCCACCAACGTGCGCAGCCGCTCGCGCGAGCAGGAACTGCGCTACCAGACCCAGGTGGAATTCAACAGCCGCAACCAGCAGGCGATCATGCGGCTGCTGGACGAAATCTCCTCGCTGGGTGAGGGCGACCTGACGGTGAAGGCCTCGGTGACCGAGGACATGACCGGCGCCATCGCAGACGCAATCAATTACGCGGTCGACGAGCTGCGCCACCTGGTGACCACCATCAACGACACCTCGGCCAAGGTCGCGCTGTCCACCCAGGAAACCCAGGCCACCGCCATGCAGCTGGCAGAGGCGGCGGGCCACCAGGCCAACCAGATCACCTCGGCGTCGGACCGCATCGGCGAAATCGCGGCGAGCATCGAACAGGTGTCGCGCAACTCGGCGGAGTCGGCCGACGTGGCACAGCGTTCGGTGGTGATCGCCGCCGAAGGTGCCGGCGTGGTGCGCGAGACCATCCAGGGCATGGACCAGATCCGTGACCAGATCCAGGAAACCTCCAAGCGCATCAAGCGCCTGGGTGAGTCGTCGCAGGAAATCGGCTCGATCGTGGAACTGATCAACGACATTTCCGAACAGACCAACATCCTGGCGTTGAACGCAGCGGTCCAGGCGGCTTCGGCCGGTGAAGCGGGTCGCGGTTTCGCGGTCGTGGCCGACGAAGTGCAACGCCTGGCAGAACGTACCTCCGGCGCGACCCGACGCATCGAGAACCTGGTGCAGGCGATTCAGGCCGATACCAACGAGGCGGTCACGTCGATGGAGCAGACCACCGCCGAAGTGGTGTCCGGTGCACGCCTGGCCGAAGACGCCGGCACCGCGCTGACCGAAATCGAGCGCGTGTCCAATGCACTGAACACCCTCATCAAGAACATCTCCATCGCCGCCCAGCAGCAGTCGGCTGCGGCCTCGGACATCACCCGCACCATGGGCGTGATCCGGCAGATCACCGGCCAGACCTCGCAGGGTGCCGGGCAGACCGCCGAATCGATCGGCCACCTCGCGCAGCTGGCGGCCGACCTGCGTCGTTCGGTCGCCGACTTCAAGCTGCCGGCGTGACGCGGGCAGGGCGGCGAGCAAGGAACCAGTCGATGAAGCATTTCCATTCCCCACGCCAGAACTCGCGCGGCTTCCGCGCGGCGGCGAACGGAGCGCGTCCATGAGCAGTCTGCGCGATGCGATGAGCCACGCAGCGCTGGGCTGGGTCAAGCCCGAGCTGGACGAGACCCTGCGCCAGGTACGCAACGAGGTCGAGTACTACGCGGAAGACCCGACCGATGCCAGCCGCATGCGCATCTGCGCCGGCTACCTGCACCAGGTGCAGGGCACCCTGCGCATGGTCGAGCTGTACGCCCCGGCGATGGTGGCCGAGGAGCTTGAACAGCTGGCCAATGCCATCGGCGCCGGTGGCGTGGCCGATCGGGATGAAGCCTGCGCGACCCTGATGCGTGGCAGCGTGCTGCTGCCCGATTACCTGGAGCGCCTGCAGAACGGTCACCGCGACATCCCGATCGTGCTGATGCCGCTGCTCAACGAGATCCGTGCCGCGCGTGGCGAAGAGGGCGTGCATGACAGCGTGCTGCTGGCATTCGCACCGGACAGCGTCACCGCCACCGAGGCCGAGCTGGACCATGCCCGCGGCAGCCTGAGCGGGCGCAACCGCGAGTTGCTCGATACCGTGGGCAGTGCGGTGAAGGAAGAACTGCTGCGCATCAAGGATGCGCTGGACCTGCACCTGCGTACCGGCGGCGCGCCGGAGCAGCTGCAGACCCAGGCCAACGAGCTCGGTGCGGTGGCCGATACGCTGGGCATGATGGGCCTGGGCGTTGCCCGCGGCGTGGTCGTGCAGCAGCGTGATGCACTGCGAGGCGTGGTCGAAGGCCGCCAGCAGATCGACGAGAACCTGCTGCTGGATATCGCCGGGGCACTGCTCTACGTGGATGCCTCGCTGGACGACCAGGTTGCCCATCTGGGCGCCGGCGGCAGTGGCGAGGACGATCCGAGCGCGGTGGAGAACCGCCGCACGGTAGAGGTGCTGGCGCATGAGGCCATCGCCAACTTCGCCGCCGCCCGCGAGCACTTCGTCGCGTTCATTGAAACCAGCTGGAACCATGCCGAGCTGCAGGATGTGCCGCGCCTGCTGGGCGATGTGTCCGGCGCACTGCGCATGCTCGACCTGGGCACCGCCGCCGATTACCTGCGCGGTGTGCAGCAGTACATCGAAGCCGAGCTGATCGGTCGCCAGCGCGTGCCCAGTGGCCGCCAGCTGGACACCCTGGCCGATGCCATGGCCAGCCTGGAGTACTACCTCGAAGCCCTGCGCGACCGCCGCCCGGGCCGCGAGGACATCCTCGACATCACCCGCAGCAGCCTTGAAGCGCTGCGCTATTGGCCGTTGCCGGACCGCAACGCGGTGGAACCTGTTGCCGCCGCGCCGATTCCGTTCGCATCGCTGCTGGTGGACCGCGAGCCGGTCGCGCTGCAGGCCGAGCCGTTGCAGCCGGAGCGCATCGAGATTCCCGTGCAGCCGGCCGCACCCGCCGCCGGCACTGTGCCGGTGCCGCTGCCGGACTTTACCTTTGATCCGCCACCGGCCACGCCTGCACCGGAGGTGGCGGACAACCGCCTGATGTTCGGTGCGCTGGGGAGCGTTGCGTCCGCACCGCTGTCGCTGCATGACGACGCAGATGCACCGCTGGTCTTCGCCGCCTCCAGCGCGCCTGCGCCCGACGTGCCGCAATGGGATCTCGCACCGTTCCATCCGGACTCCGATCCGGCCGCGAGTGCGGAAGACGAGCGTAGCCCGACCTTTGCCAGCTTCGACCCGGTCAGTTTCGAGCGGGCCGAAACCAGAGTGGAACCGGCACCGCAGTGGACGCTGTCGGAGGCAACGCCGCCGGCAGTGGCCGATGTGGCCGTGATGGATATCGAGGACAACGTCGATGCGTCGGTGCCCTTCGACACCGCTGCCTTTGCCGCGCCGGTGTTCGACCCGGTGGCTGCCGAGCACGATGTGGTTGCCGCCGGTGACGACGTGGTGTTCCGTTTCGACGCCGATGCGCTGGACAATGCCGACGACGTGCTGTCGCTGCATGCGATGGAGACGCTGGCGCTGGACGACGACGCCGGATTGCATCCTTCGCTGGAGATCGTCGATGCCGCCACGCCCGTGCTGGTGGACGAAAGCCCTGGGGTTGCCGAAGTGGACGCCGTGCCGGCGGATGCGCCGGAGGACGCGCCCGCGCCGATGGCCGAGGTGCTGACGCCGGCCTCCGATGCACCGCCACCGGCGGTGTCGGTGATCGATATCGACACCATCGCACCCATCGATTTCAGCGAAGCCGACGCGCAGTTCTTTGCCGAGCTGAGCGCCGCGGCGGCCGACTTCAATCCGCAGGCTACGGCGGCTCCGCCCACTGCGGACATCCCGGTCGTGGCAGGGACCGAGGCCGGCTTCGAGGCCGGCTTCGACGACGATGCCGAGAACATCGACGAGGACATCCGCGAGGTGTTCCTGGAAGAGTTCGACGACGAGCTGGCCAACCTTGGCACGCTGCTGCCGGCATGGCGCATGCAGCTGGACAACATGGACCGGCTGCGGCCGATCCGCCGCATCTTCCACACCCTCAAGGGCAGCGGTCGCCTGGTGGGTGCGCGCACCCTGGGCGAGTTCGCCTGGAAGATCGAAGGCATGCTCAACCGCGTGCTCGATGGCAGTCGTCCGGCGACTCCGGCGGTGCTGGCGATGGTCGACAACGCATATGCCGCGCTGCCGCAGCTGAACGCCGCGCTGCGCCATGGCCAGCGTATCAGCGTGGACCTGCAGGCGATGCAGGCCATTGCCGATCGGGTCGGTGCCGGCGAGGAGACCTTCTACGTGCCGTTGCCGGCTGCGGCCGCACCGGCAGCGACACTGGCCGCGTCCGAAGGCGAAGACGAAATCAGCCGCCTGCTGGAAGCCGAGGCCGCTGCGTCGGCGCAGGCCGATGCAACCGCAGTGGCGGAAGACGCCGGTACCCCGGCCAACATCGACAGCGTGCTGCGCGAGATCCTCGAGGCCGAGGTCGAAGTCCACCAGGCGACCCTGCAGGACTGGCTGCGCTCGGCGCAGCAGGCACCACAGCCGGTCAGCGACGCACTGCTGCGTGCGGTGCACACCATGAACGGCGCCTTCGCGATGACCGAAGTGCCGGAGATCACGGCCGTCACCGGCGGTGCCGAGTCCTACATCAAGCGCGCACTGGCCGCTGACGTGGTGCCTGGCGACGAAGGCGTAGCCGCACTGGACGCGACCGCGCAGGCGATCACCGCGACCATGGAGGCGCTGCAGGCCGAACAGCCGCGCATTGTTCCGCAAGGCGCGTTGGTGCAGCGGCTGCAGGCATTGGCCGGCGAGCTGCCGGAAGCGCGCTGGCCGCTGTTCGCGCTGGAAGACGAGGATGAAGAGGGCATCGAGCTGGCGTCTGATGTCGAGCAGGCATCCGAAGCCGAAGCGCCGCTGGCCGGGCTGGACACGCTGGACGAAACCAGCATGTCGTCCGCTTTCGATGCGGCGCCCGATCTCATTGCCGAGCCGCAGCTGCTTGCCGAAGATGCGCTGGAACCGGTTCCAGCTGCAACCGACCCGCAGCCGCTGGACGTCGCAGCCGACAGCGGCCTGGACGTGGGCGAGCTGACCGCCAGCGACGATCTTTCGCGTTACTTCGACGCCGGTTGGCCGTCGGTGCCGGGCGAAGGTGAACCTGCCGTGGCGGACACCGGCGCGATTGAATCGATCCAGCCGGTCGAGAGTGCGCCTGCTGTCGAAGTGGCCGAAGCAGATGCCGTGCCCACGATCGCGACGGTCGACGACGCTGATCTGACCATGGCCGACGACCTGTCGCCGTACCTCGACGCCAGCGCGCTGCCGGTCGATGACCGCGACACAGACGAGCTGCCCGCGTCCGCAAAAATTGACGCGATCGACCTGAATACGCTGCAGCCCTCCGATCTGGATGCGGCCGACGACAACGCCTTCGACGACGCTGCTGCACTGCCACTCGACAGCGAGCTGTCGAGCCTGCAGGATGAAATGGCTGTGCCGGGTTTTGCAGAACCGGTCACGTTGGCAGCCGCGCTCGAGGCCGGCCTGCACGTGATCGAGGAAGAGCAGACCCTGGACGACGACGGGCAGTGGCCCGTGATCGGCCTCCAGGCCAGCGAACTCGCGCCGGGTGAGGCAGATGCCTTTGCCGAGGATGCGGACGTCGGCGGGGAGGCGGCGGTCGGTGAAGGAGAGAGCGCCGATCAGCCGTCCCCGGCGACGGTGATTGAGGAGATCACCGCGGAGGCCCCGCAGGACAGTGCTGCTGCGGTGCGCTTTTTCGAAATGGAAGACGCACCGGGCCAGGGCACGGTCGATGCAGATGCAGATGCAGAGATCGCAGAGGCCGACGTCGCGCCCCGTGCGCCGCACCACGAGCAGGCGTCTGTTGCGGCCGATGCCGAAGACGGCGCCGACGCACTTGACTTCAGCGTGTACGACCGCGAGCTGGTCGATATCTTTGTCGAGGAAGGCAAGGACCTGCTCGACCACTGTGATGGCCTGATCAGCGAACTGCGCGATGCACCGCAGGATCGCGAGGTGCTGGCCGGCCTGCAGCGTGACCTGCACACCCTCAAGGGTGGCGCACGCATGGCCGGCATCAATGCAATCGGCGACCTCGGCCACAGCATCGAATCGTTGCTGGAAGCGGTGGCCGCCGGCCGTACCGAGATCGAGCGCCGCGACGTGCAGCTGCTGGAACGTGGCTTTGACCGCCTGCACCAGCTGCTCACCCGCACCGGCGCGCACCGCGTGGTGGAGCCGGCGCAGGATCTGGTCGAGGCCTTCGAGGTCCGCACCACCACCGATATCGCCGCAGCCGCTGCGGCCGCGCGTGCGGCCAGCGAGGCCGAGACCGTGCCGGCACAGGCTGCGGGCCCGCTGACGACACCGGTCGATGCGCCGCTGTCGGCTCCGCTGCCGGCCGAGGGCGCGGTCGATGAAGACCCGCTGGCGCGTCCGCAGCAGGAGCAGGTGCGCGTGCGCGCCGACCTGCTCGACCGCCTGGTCAACCATGCCGGTGAAGTGGCGATCTACCGCTCGCGGCTTGAACAGCAGCTGGGTGCCTTCCGTGGTGCCATGGGCGAACTGGAGCGCACCAATGCGCGACTGCGCGACCAGCTGCGCCGACTCGACCTGGAAACCGAGGCGCAGATCGTCGCCCGCTACCAGCGCGAGCAGGACCAGGCCGACCAGAAGTTCGATCCGCTGGAACTGGACCGCTTCTCCACCCTGCAGCAGCTCAGCCGTGCGCTGAACGAGTCGGCGGCCGACCTGGGTGGCCTGCAGGGCGTGCTGGACGATCTGTCGCGCCAGTACGATTCGCTGCTGCAGCAGCAGTCGCGCGTCAGCTCCGAGCTGCAGGATGGCCTGATGCGCGCGCGCATGGTGCCGTTCGATGGCCTGGTGCCGCGCCTGCGCCGCGTGGTCCGCCAGTCCGGCATGGATACCGGCAAGCAGGTCCACCTGACCCTGGAAGGTACCCACGGCGAACTGGACCGCAACGTCCTCGACCGCATGGTCGCGCCGCTGGAACACATGCTGCGCAACTCCGTGGCCCATGGCCTGGAAGCGCCGGAACAGCGCCGTGCCGCCGGCAAGCCGGAGGAGGGCGAGATCGCCATCCGCCTGCACCGCGAAGGTTCGGAAATCGTGCTGGAAGTGGCCGATGACGGCGCTGGCCTGGACCGCGAAGCGATCCGCCGACGCGCCATCGACCGTGGCCTGCTGGCCGCCGATGCGCAGCCGAACGAGCAGGAGCTGGACAACCTGATCTTCGCGTCCGGCTTCACCACCGCCGACCAGGTCAGCCAGCTGGCCGGCCGCGGCGTGGGCATGGACGTGGTGCGCAACGAAGTGCGCCAGCTCGGTGGCTCGGTCGACATCCAGTCGGTGCGGGGCCAGGGCGTGCGCTTCACCCTGCGCCTGCCGCAGACGCTGGCCGTCACCCAGGCGGTGTTCGTGCAGATCGGCGAAACCACCTTCGCTGTGCCCGTCGCTTCGGTCAGCGGTATCGGCCGCCTGTCGCGCGAGCGCTTCGAAGCTGCCGACAGCAGCTACCGCTACAGCGGCGAAGACTATCCGCTGTACGACCTCGGCAGCCTGGTCGGGCAGGCCCCGGCGCGTGCCGATGGCCAGGACCAGGTGCCGCTGCTGCTGGTCCGTGCCGGTGATCTGCGTGCCGCCGTGGCGATCGACCAGGTGCTGGGCAACCGCGAAATCGTGGTCAAGCCGGTCGGCCTGCAGATCGCGTCGGTGCCGGGCATCTACGGCGCCACCATCACCGGCGATGGCCGCGTGGTGGTGATCCTGGACGTCGCGCCGCTGGTACGCCGCTTCCTCGCCAACCCGACGCTGCCTGTGCTGGCCAACGCACCGCGCCAGGAGCGCCAGGTGCCGCTGGTGATGGTGGTGGACGACTCGCTGACCATGCGCAAGGTCACTGGCCGCATCCTCGAACGCCACAATTTCGAGGTCAGTGTCGCCCGCGACGGCGTGGAGGCGCTGGAGCGCCTGGAAGAGCGCGTGCCGGACCTGATGCTGCTGGATATCGAGATGCCGCGCATGGATGGCTACGAGCTCGCCACCGCGATGCGTGCCGACCCGCGCTACAAGGACGTGCCGATCGTGATGATCACTTCGCGCAGCGGCGACAAGCACCGCCAGCGCGCCTTCGAGATCGGTGTCCAGCGTTACCTGGGCAAGCCGTACCAGGAACTGGACCTGATGCGTAACGTGTACGACCTGCTGGGGATCGCCCGTGTCCGTGAGTGAAACCCAAACGGCTCCGGCCGTTGCCCTGCTGGCCCGTCCCGGCGCGGCGCGTGAGCGCCTGCGCGAGGCGCTATCGCACGCCGATGTGCAGCTGGTTCTGGAAGATGACCCCAACACGCTGGAGGCGCGGGTCCTGCAGGAGGCGCGCCCGCAGTTCGTGGTGATCGCGCTGGAGGCCGCCATCGAAGATGCATTGGAGCGCCTGGAAGCGGTGTTGTCCGCACCGGGCCTGACCCTGGTCTTCGACGAGGCCGAACTGGCCGCACGTCGTGATGGCTGGGAGGCCCAGCGCTGGGGCCGTCATCTGGCCGCCAAGCTGCATGGTCACCAGCAGGTGTTGCCGCCGGGGGCCGAAGAAGAACCCAGCCTGCAGCTGGAGCCGGGACACCCGGCACCACCGCCGGCGCCGCAGGAAGAAGCGTTGCAGCCGCACCTGGACCAGGCATTGAGCTGGGCCGACGAGGTTCCCGCTGACAGCCTGTACTCGCCGCCCGCGCAGCTGCACGAGCCGATCGCGCTGGAACAGGCGCTGGCGGCGTTGCAGCCGGTCGTGCCCGAGCCGCTGGAGCCGCCCGCACTGCCGTCGCTGGCAGAGACCGCGCCCGCAGCACTGCCCCTGCCGCCGGTCTCCTTCGACCACACCGCCTGGTCGCTGGTCGAGGACGTGGCCGATGCCCCGGCAGCCGTTTCGCACCACGCTGCAGTGGAGGTACCGCTGCCTTCCTTCGATACCGGTCATCTGAGCCTGGTCGATCTGGATGCCGCAGCGCCCGTGGGCGCACGCGCCGGATCGCTGCTGGTGCTGGCCGGCATCGGTGGCCCGGATGCGCTGCGTCGCCTGCTCGGCGCGCTGCCGTCTTCGCTGGGCGTGCCGGTCCTGGTGCACATGCGCCTGGATGGCGGGCGCTACGGCAACCTGGTCAAGCAGATGGCACGCGTGTCGCCGTTGCCGGTGCAGCTGGCTGAAGCCGGCCAGCGTGCAACACCCGGTGAAGTGCACGTGCTGGCCGATGACATCGGCGTGCAGGCAGCCAGTGACGGCCTGCATTTCGTCAGCGACGCGCAGGGCATTTCGATTGCCGCGCTGCCGGCCGACCACACTGCGCTGGTCCTGCTCAGCGGCGCCGATCTTGCGCATGTTGGTCCGGCGCTGGATCTGGCCGCCGCCGGTGCCTGGGTGGCCGGGCAGGTCGGCGAGGGCTGCTATGACCCTGCCGCAGCCACGGCGGTGGTCGCCGCTGGCATGGTGGCGGGTGAGCCACAGGAACTGGCGCAGGCCATCGCCTCGCGCTGGGGCGTGGAAGACGATAACGGAGAGGCACCATGAGCTATGCCAGCAATGACGAAATCCGCGGCGTCCTGATCCAGGCCGGCAACGAGCGCGTGCTGCTGCCCAATGCCACCGTGGCCGAAATGATGTCGCGCGTGCCGGTGCAGCCGGTTTCCGACGCCCCGCGCTGGCTGGTCGGCGAAATCGGCTGGCACGGCTGGCAGGTGCCGCTGGTGTCGTTCGCGCGCCTTTCCGGCCTGGGCGAGGAAGCCGTGGGTGGCCACAACAAGGTCGTCGTGCTGAAGGCCCTCAGCGGCAACGCACAGCGCCCGTACTACGCGCTGCTGACGCAGAACTTCCCGCAGCTGATCTCGGTGCCGCGCGATGGCCTGCTGGCCGATGCCTCCGAGGAAACCCTGCCGCAGATCGTGCACATGCGCGTGCTGCTGGGTGAGCAGAGCGCGCTGCTGCCGAACCTGGATGCACTGGAAGCCGCCCTGGATTCGCTGGCGGCCTGATCGGGAATCGGCCGGTCGGATTCCCGGTAGTGCCGGCCGCTGGCCGGCAACCGCATGATTCAGTGGATGCCGGCCAGCGGCCGGCACTACCACCAATCCGCCTTACCCCAGATCGCCCAGCCGCGCCTGCAATGCTGCAATCGCGGCCAGGCCGGCGGTTTCCGTGCGCAGGATGCGCGGGCCCAGCTGCAGGCCCTGGAAGCCTGCCGCCGCCAGCTGATCCCGGTCGCGCGGCGACCAGCCACCTTCCGGGCCGATCGCGATCACGATGCCGCCTGCCGGCGCGGCCGCCAGCGTCGACAGGCGATGTGCGCCCAGTGGGTCCAGGGTCAGCCGCAGCGTATCGGCCGGCAGTGCCGCCGCGGCCTGCGCCAGCGACAGCGGCGGACCCACCTGCGGAATGCGCGCGCGCCCGGACTGGCCACAGGCGGAGGTCACCACGTTGTTCCAGTGCGCCACCCGCTTCTCGGCCCGTGCCGCATCCAGCTTCACCTCGGTGCGCTCGGCGTTGACCGGAATGATCGCCGCCACGCCCAGTTCGGTGGCCTTCTGCAGGATCAGGTCCATCTTCTCGCCACGCGCGATGCCCTGCAGCAGGGTGATCGCCAGCGGTGATTCATTGTCGATGGCCTGCACGGCGTCGATGCGGACCTGCACCTCGCGCTTGCCGGCTACGGTCAGCGTCGCGCTGTAGTCGTGGCCATCACCATTGAACAGCACGCAGGTATCGCCCTCGCGCAGGCGCATCACCCGTACCAGGTGGTTGGCCGTCTCTTCCGGCAGGGTCACGGTCTGGCCGCTGTGCAGCGCCAGGTCGATGGGGCAGCGGGTCACGCGCATGCAATTGCCTCGTCAATCGCCGCCAGCGTGGTATGTGCCAGCAGCTCCAGTTGTTCGTCATCCACGCAGTAGGGTGGCATCCAGTACAGCACGTCGCCCAGCGGGCGCAGCACCACGCCGCGCTTCAAGGCGGCCCTGTAGGCATGCAGGCCCAGCCGCAATGCCGGGTCGAACGGCGTGCGCTTGTTGCCGTCGCGCGACAGCTCGAACGCCACCACCATGCCGGCCTGGCGCACGTCGGCCACGTGCGGATGGTCGCTGAACGGTGCGGCCAGCGTGCCCATCACCGAGGCGATACCGCGGTTACGGGCGATCACATCGTCGTCGCGGAAGATGTCCAGCGTCGCCAGCGCGGCCGCGCAGGCCAGCGGGTTACCGGTGTAGCTGTGCGAGTGCAGGAACGCACGCTCGCGCGAGTCGTCGAGGAACGCGTCGTACAGGGCCTGCGTCGCCAGCACGGCGGCCAGCGGCAGGAAGCCGCCGGTCAGGCCTTTCGAGAGGCACATCAGGTCTGGCATCACTCCGGCCTGCTCGCAGGCGAACAGGGTGCCGGTGCGGCCGAAACCGGTGGCGATCTCGTCGGCGATCATGAATGCACCGTGCGCATCACACAGTTCGCGCACGCGCTGCAGGTACACCGGGTCATGCATGCGCATGCCGCCCGCGCACTGCAGGCGTGGCTCCAGGATCACCGCACAGATCTCGCCCGGATGCTGGTCGAACAGCGTAGCCAGGCCATCGGCGGCCTGGCGTGCGCGATCCGCTGCGCTCTGGCCGGGCTCGGCCAGGTAAGCGTCGGGCGACGGCGCGAACAGCCCTTCGGCCAGCAGCGGCGCGTAGACACGGCGATACAGCGGGATGTCACCCAGCGCCAGCGCGCCCAGGGTCTCGCCGTGGTAGCCGTTCTCCAGTGCGATGAAACGCGTGCGCCGCGGTTCCCCGCGGTTCTGGAAATACTGGAAGGCCATCTTCAGCGCCACTTCCACGCCGGCGGAGCCGTTGTCGGCGTAGAACACCTTGGCCAGCGGTTCGCGGCCAGGCTGGCGCGGGGCCAGCGCCAGCAGGCGTTCGGCCAGGGTGATGGCTGGCTCATGGCCGAAGCCGGCCAGCATCACCTGTTCCAGCTGCGTGGCCTGGGCGGCGATGGCGCCACCGATGCGCGGTTCGGCATGGCCGAACAGGTTGGTCCACCAGCTGCTGACCGCATCCAGATAGCGGTTGCCGTCGTGGTCGATCAGCCAGGCACCTTCGCCGCGGGCGATCGGCACCAGCGGCAGGGTGTCCGGGTGTTCACGCATCTGCGTGCACGGGTGCCACAGCACCTGCAGGTCGCGTTGCCGCCAGTGCTGGGCCAGCGGGGAGGGGGTTGGGTCTGCTAGCATTTCGGGCTCATGAACATGTTGCTGCCTGCACATTCTATCGGCCCCGGCGCAGGCGCCGGCCGCCGCGGAGATTCCGCATGAACGATGACCGTGCCGGCCGTCGCTTGCCGATCATCCATCGGATCACCGATGAGGAGAACGGTCCCTTCCAGCGCCAGCATCTGGACCTGGAGTTCTCCAACGGCGAACGCCGCCGCTTCGAGCGGCTGGTCAGCCGTGGCCATGGTGCGGTGGTAGTGGTGCCGATGCTCGACGACGAGACCGTGCTGCTGGTACGTGAATACGCTGCCGGCATGCACCGCTACGAACTGGGGCTGGTCAAGGGCCGGATCGATGCCGGCGAGACCCCCGAGCAGGCCGCGGACCGCGAACTGAAGGAAGAGGCCGGTTATGGCGCGCGCCAGGTGGACGTGCTGCGCGCGATGACCCTGGCCCCGACCTACATGAGCCACCAGTCGTGGCTGGTGGTGGCGCGCGACCTGTACCCGGAAAAGCTGGCCGGCGACGAGCCGGAAGAACTGGAAGTCATCCCGTGGAAGCTGGCCGAGTTGGACCAGCTGATGCTGCGTGAGGACTTCTCCGAGGGACGCTCGCTGGCGGCGCTGTTCATCGCCCGCCAGTGGCTGCAGGGATTGCGATGATCAAACTGACCACGGACCTGCGCGAGACTGCCATCGCCATCGCCCAGGAAGCCGGACAGGCCATCATGCAGGTCTATGCCGATGGCTTCGACGTGCAGATCAAGGACGACAACAGCCCGGTCACCAGTGCCGACCTGGCAGCCAACCAGGTCATCGAGCAGGGCCTGCAGCAGCTGACCCCGGATCTGCCGATCCTGTCCGAGGAATCGGCGCAGGTGGGCTGGGAGCAGCGCCGCCACTGGGGTGCCTACTGGCTGGTCGACCCGCTCGACGGCACCCGCGAGTTCGTCAAGCGCAACGGCGAATTCAGCGTCAACATCGCGCTGATCTACCAGGGCGCACCGGCCTTCGGCGTGGTGCTGGCCCCGGTGACCGGCATCGTCTGGCATGCCATGCGTGGCGAGCTGGCCTATCGCCGGCAGGGCCTGCACGACACCGTGCTGCGCACCCGCACGCCGGCCACCGCACCGTTGCGGGTTGCGGCCAGCCGCTCGCACCGCTCAGCGGAAACCGAGGCGCTGCTGGCGAGGATGGGCCGCATCGAGACCATCGCGCAGGGCTCGTCACTGAAATTCTGCCGGATCGCCGAAGGTGGCCTGGATGTCTATCCGCGGCTTGGCCCGACCTCCGAATGGGATACCGCCGCCGGCCAGTGCGTGCTGCACGCCGCCGGCGGTGCGGTACTGTCGGCAGCGACCGGCAAGCCGTTCCGCTACAACCGCCGCGAGACCCTGTTGAACGGCGATTTCATTGCCCTTGGTGATACCAGCCTGCCGTGGCGCGACTGGTTGTCCGATTGACCCTGGAGGCCGCATGAGCGCGCATGACACCCCCACCGCCGGCAGTGCAGCCAGCAACGAACTGGAGCGCCTGCTGGCGATCATGGCGCGCCTGCGCGATCCGCAGGGTGGCTGCCCCTGGGACCTGGAACAGAACTTCGCGACCATCGCGCCGTACACCATCGAGGAGGCCTATGAGGTGGCCGATGCGATCGACCGTGGCGATCTTGACGATCTCTGTGACGAGCTCGGCGATCTGCTGCTGCAGGTGGTGTTCCATGCACGCATGGCCGAGGAGCAGGGCGCCTTCGCCTTCGCCGAGGTCGCACGCGCGATCAGCGACAAGATGCAGCGCCGTCACCCGCACGTGTTCGCCGACGTCAGCGTTGACGATGCCGACGGCGTGACGCGCAACTGGGACGCGATCAAGCGTGCCGAGCGTGCCGCAAAGGGCGAGCAGGACACCTCCGCACTGGCCGGTATCTCGCGTGGCCTGCCCGAATGGCAGCGGGCGGTGAAGCTGCAGTCGCGTGCGGCCAAGGTCGGCTTTGACTGGCCTGGCCCGTTGCCGGTGCTGGACAAGGCGGCCGAGGAACTGCAGGAGCTGCGCGAGGAGTTCGAGCGCGGCGATATCGCCGGCAACAAGGCGCGCCTGCAGGAAGAACTGGGCGACCTGCTGTTCGTCTGCGCCAACCTGGCGCGTCACGCCGACATCGATCTGGGTGCGGCGCTGCGCGGGGCCAACCACAAGTTCGAACGCCGCTTCCGCGCGATGGAAGCGCAGGCCGACGCGCAGGGTGGGGCGCTGGCTGCGATGGGCCTGGATGCACAGGAAGCGCTGTGGCAGCACGCCAAGGCGGCGGAGAAGGCGTGAAGACACTCGGCCTGTTCCTGCTGACGGCGTTGGCCGAGATCGTCGGCTGCTACCTGCCGTGGTTGTGGCTGCGCAAGGGCGGCAGCATCTGGTTGCTGCTGCCGGCGGCGGCCAGCCTGGCCCTGTTCGCCTGGCTGCTGACCCTGCACCCGACCGCCAGTGGCCGGGTCTACGCGGCCTACGGTGGCGTCTATATCGGCACTGCGCTGTTCTGGCTGTGGCTGGTTGATGGCATCCGCCCCAGCCGCTGGGACCTGTTCGGCGCCGCGCTGTGCCTGGCCGGCATGGCGGTGATCATGTTCGGCCCGCGCACGCCCCCGGTGTAGCGTCGAGCCAGGCTCGACTGTACAAGGGCAACGGCGCCGGGCCAGCAGTGCCGTGTCGAAATCGACCCGCTATCGAAGCCGCGAAGGCGCATGATGGCAGTGACCACGGCCCCCGGAGCATGTGCATGTCCCGCTTCGCCAGCTTCCGCGAGTTCTATTCGTTCTACCTCAGCGAGCACCGCCACCCGGTATCGCGCCGGCTGCACTTCATCGGCAGCTGCGGCGTGCTGTTGCTGGTCGCGGCAGCGATCCTGCGTGGGCAGCCGGTGCTGCTGCTGGCTGCCCTGTTCTGCGGTTACAGCTTCGCCTGGGTTGGCCATTTCTTCTTCGAGAAGAATCGCCCGGCCACCTTCCAGCACCCGCTGTACTCGTTCATGGGCGACTGGGTGATGTTCGCCGACATCCTGCGCGGGCGCGTGCCCTGGTAGCTCCGCTGTGAATGCGGCCTTCACGCGCTATGCTGGGGCCTGGACGTCATAGATAAGGAAAGCAAGATGTTCCCGACCATGTTCTTTACCGTGGTACTGGCCTTCGTGGCCGTGGTGATCCTGTTCAAGGCGGTACGGATGGTGCCCCAGGGCTACGAGTGGACCGTCGAGCGCTTCGGGCGCTACACGCACACCATGACCCCCGGGCTGCATTTCCTGATCCCGATCGTGTACGGGGTGGGGCGCAAGGTGAACATGATGGAGCAGGTGCTGGACGTGCCCAGCCAGGAAGTGATCACCAAGGACAACGCCGCCGTGCGCGTGGACGGCGTGGTGTTCTTCCAGGTACTGGATGCCGCCAAGGCCGCCTATGAGGTGGCCAACCTGGAAGTGGCGATGATCGCCCTGGTGCAGACCAACATCCGTACCGTGATCGGTTCGATGGACCTGGATGAGTCGCTCAGCCAGCGCGAGGTGATCAATGCCCAGCTGCTGAGCGTGGTCGACCATGCCACCAATCCCTGGGGCGTGAAGGTCAACCGCATCGAGATCCGCGACATCCAGCCGCCGCGCGATCTGCTGGACGCGATGGCACGGCAGATGAAGGCCGAGCGAGAAAAGCGCGCGCAGATCCTCGAGGCAGAGGGTTCACGCCAGTCGGAGATCCTGCGCGCCGATGGCGAAAAGCAGGCCACGGTGCTGGAGGCCGAAGGCCGCCGCGAAGCTGCGTTCCGCGATGCCGAGGCGCGCGAGCGCCTGGCCGAGGCCGAAGCGATGGCGACCAAGGTGGTGTCGGCGGCGATTGCCGAGGGCGACGTGCAGGCGATCAACTACTTTGTTGCGCAGAAGTACGTGGAAGCGTTCAAGGAGCTGGCCAGTTCGCCGAACCAGAAGCTGGTGCTGATGCCGATGGAGGCCAGTGGCGTGATCGGTTCGATCGCGGGCGTGGCCGAACTGGCGAAGCAGGCGCTGGCCAGCCAGGACAACAAGGCCGCCGGCAAGCGGCCGCCGCCGCTCGGAGGCTGACATGCGCTGGGAAGTCGTCGGTTGGGGCGCGCTGGCGCTGCTGCTGTTCGCGGCCGAAGCGCTGGCGCCGGGTGCGTTCATGCTGTGGATCGGCATTGGCGCGGCGGCGGTATTCGTACTGGTTGCGGTGTTCAGTGACATTCCGCTGTTGTGGCAGGTGATCGCTTTCGTCCTGCTGAGTGTGGTCTCGATCCAGTGCTACCGGCGCTGGGGGCGGCCGCGGGCACGACCCAGCGATGCGCCGTTGCTCAACCGCCGTGCCGAGCAGTTGGTCGGCCGGGAGGTGGTACTGCAGCAGGGCATCGTCGGTGGCCAGGGACGGGTCAGCATTGACGATGCGTCCTGGCAGGTCAGCGGCCCGGAGTTGCCTGCAGGTACGTGGGTGCGGGTGCGCAGCGTGCAGGGCACGGTGCTGGTGGTCGAGGCCATGGCCCAGGGCTGAGGCTGCGGTGGTTTGGCCGCGTCCGCGGGTCGTCAAGGCCAGCGGGCGCGGTCGCATGAGGTGTGCTTGCAGATGGCCGCTGCGCTGCGGCACGCCTGCGGGCGACCGATCTGGGATAATGGGGATTCTTGTTTCCTCTGCTGCCGGACCCGGTCATGACCCAGAAGACGCTGCTCAACGATACCCACCGCGCCCTCGGCGCCAAGATGGTCGATTTCGGGGGTTGGGACATGCCCATCCACTACGGCTCGCAGCTCGACGAGCACCACCTGGTGCGCCGCGAGTCCGGTGTGTTCGACGTCAGCCACATGACCGTGGTCGACCTGCGCGGTGACCAGGTCAAGCCGTTCCTGCGCCGCCTGCTGGCCAACTCGGTCGACAAGCTGAAGGTGACCGGCAAGGCGCTGTACTCGTGCATGCTGAACCCGCGCGGCGGCGTCATCGACGACCTGATCGTCTACTACCTGGGCGACGACTTCTTCCGCATGGTGGTCAATGCCTCCACCCGCGAGAAGGACCTGGCCTGGCTGCGCGAGCAGGCTGCGCCGTTCGGCGTCACTGTCGAGCAGCGCCCGGACCTGGCCATCCTCGCCGTGCAGGGACCGCAGGCGCGCGACATCGTGATCGGCCTGGCCCGCGAAGTCGACCGTGCAGCGTTGACCAAGCTGGGTCGCTTCGCCGCCCTGCAGGTGCAGTCCGATGACGGCGTCGAGCTGTTCGTCGCCCGCACCGGCTACACCGGTGAAGATGGTTTCGAGATCCTGCTGCCGCAGGACGCCGTGGTCGCGTTCTGGAACCGCCTGCTGGCGGCGGGCGTGAAGCCGGCCGGTCTCGGCGCACGCGACACGCTGCGCCTGGAAGCCGGCATGAACCTGTATGGCCAGGACATGGACGAAGAGATCAGCCCGTACGAAGCGGCGCTGGCCTGGACAGTGTCGCTGGACGAAGGCCGCGACTTCATCGGCCGCGACGTGCTGGAAGCGCAGAAGGCCGCCGGCACCGCACGCCAGATGATCGGCCTGGTGATGGACGAGAAGGGCGTGCTGCGCCACGGCCAGGCGGTGACCACCGCGGGCGGCCAGGGTGAGATCCTGTCCGGCACCTTCTCGCCGACCCTGGCCAAGGGCATCGCCTTTGCCCGCGTACCGGCCGGTGAACTCGGCGAGGTCACCGTCGACATCCGCGGCCGGCAGGTGCCGGTGCGCGTGGTCAAGTTCCCGTTCGTGCGCGAAGGCCAGGCCCAGCCCGGCGTGCTCGCCGACGCCTGATCCGAAACTGCCGATCGTCACTGACAGCAGTGGCGGCCGGTTGGTTACACTAGCCCCGTTTTTTCCACCCCTGCATATCTCTGGAGCAGTCCCATGAGCGAGATCCCCGGCGACCTCAAGTTCCTCAAGTCCCATGAGTGGGCCCGTGTCGAAGGCAATGGCCGTGTCACCGTCGGTATTTCCGACCACGCCCAGGGCCTGCTGGGTGACCTGGTCTACGTCGAACTGCCGGAAGTCGGCGCCGACGCAAAGGCTGGCGAGCAGATCGCCGTTGTCGAGTCGGTGAAGGCCGCCTCGGACGTCTACAGCCCGATCAGCGGCAAGGTCGTCGAGGTCAACTCGGCGCTGTCCGACAAGCCGGAAACCATCAATGAAGATGCCTACGGCGAAGGCTGGATGTTCGTGGTCGAACTGACCAACGCCGAAGAGCTCAACGAACTGCTGGATCCGGACGCGTATGCCGAAGCCCTGGAAAACGACGACCACTGAGTCGTCACTTCCGGGTTCTGGAACGGCCACCTTCGGGTGGCCGTTTTTGTTTTGGCGAGTGCGTCGGACTCATGACGGCGGGTTCGCTCTGCACCCTCGGCGTGGCATCAGCCGACAGACGAACGGTGCCGATCGGCGTGCGCAGTTTTGCGCAAATCCGCGTTTCGGCCCCGCGCCGAAGCGATCAGATGTGAAAACTTTTCGCCCCCCGTTGCGGCCCCGTTGTGCTGGCGTTGGCGACGGTGCCGGTGACCATCGGTGATGCACGTGCGCTGTTGTCCGGAACATGTGCCTATCTGCGCAGAGTGCTTATTTCAAGTGTTTTTTGTTCAGAGAGTGCATCGACGTCGTCGCATGCGACGCGCGTGCGCGCCGCTTCAATGGTCGTTGCAGGACGCGCACGGCGGTGGCGCGGGCGGCGTCCGGAATGGCGCGGATGTGAAAATTTTTCGCGGGGGTTGTTGACAGTAAAAAAAACCGTGATTAGGTTTCGCCTCAGCAGACCTTGCCTGCCCAACCGAGTGCGCAGAATCAATCGTCCGATGCGAAGCAGCCCCTTCAAGACCACCGCGACCCTGATGACGGTGGACATGGCCCCGCTTCCCCCGGAGAAATGCAAGGCAACTCCCGTTCCGATGTCCGCTCCGCCGATCGAGGCGGGCATTGCCGCATCCGTAACGGCGCGCCTGACGCGCCGGCGGTCCCCGCACGCAGCATCCGCGGGTTTGATCCACCTGGGCGTTTCAACTCCCTATCACTGACGAGGAGCCATCCCATGGCAACCAAGAAAGCTGCGAAGAAGAAGCCCGCCGCCAAGAAAGCGGTGAAGAAGGTCGCGAAGAAGGCCGCTGCCAAGAAGGCAGTGAAGAAGGTCGCGAAGAAGGCGACCGCCAAGAAGGCAGTGAAGAAGGCTGCGAAGAAGGTCGCCAAGAAGACCACTGCGAAGAAGGCAGTGAAGAAGGCGGCGAAGAAGGTAGCCAAGAAGTCCACTGCCAAGAAGGCCGTCAAGAAGACCGCGAAGAAGGCCGTCAAGAAGGTAGCCAAGAAGGCCACCAAGAAGACTGCCAAGAAGGCAACGGCCCGCAAGCCGGCCAAGAAGGTCGCGAAGAAGGCGACTGCCAAGAAGGCCGTCAAGAAGACCGCCAAGAAGGCAGTAAAGAAGGCAGTAAAGAAGACCGCGAAGAAGGCCACCAAGAAGGCTGCCCCGAAGAAGGCAGCGAAGAAGGTTGCCAAGCGCAAGCCGGCCGCCCGCAAGAAGAAGGCCGCTCCGGTCGCTCTGCCGGCAACCCCGGCGCCGCTGATCTAAGTACTTCCCGATAGCCGCATCCTGAAACCCCCTTCCCTGGCTGCCCAGCGGGGAGGGGGTTTTTTTATGGACCGCTTGTAGGGTCGAGTCATGCCCGACTGCTTTTCTGACGGTCGATGCTAGCGGTGCGGCGCCGGTGGAAAGCGCTCCACCAGGAAGTCCAGGAAGCTGCGCAGGCGGGTCGAGTGGTAGCGATCGTGGGCGTAGACCACGTGCATGGGCCGACCGGTCTGGCCATGCTCCGGGAACAGCTGCACCAGGCGTCCGGCGTCGACGTCGGCAGCCAGCAGCAGTGCCGACTGCAGCACGATGCCCAGCCCATGTAGCGCCGCCGTACGCAGCGCTTCTCCGTTGTTGATCTGCAGCCGGCCGTCGGGCACACGCTCGAGCCCGCCAGCATCGGCCTGCAGCCACTGTGCGAGTGCGCTCGGTTCGAAGGACAGGCATTGATGCAGGGCGAGGTCGCGCAGGCTGCGTGGCGTGCCATGCCTGGCCAGGTACGCCGGCGATGCGCACATCATCAGGCGATACGGTGCCAGTGCACGCGCCACCAGCATGCTGCTGTCGGCCAGCGTGCCGATGCGCAGGGCCGCTTCGAAGCCCTCCTCGGCGAGGTCGACCACGCGGTCGGTCAGCGTGGCTTCGACCCGGACATCCGGATGGCGCGCCATATATTCGGCCAGTGCCGGTACCAGCGCATGCGTGCCGAAGATCACCGGCGCACTGATGCGCAGCGTGCCCGCCGGTGCCAGCTGCTGGTGCTGCGCCTGCGCGTCGGTTTCTTCCACCAGCCGCAGGATCTCGCGGCAGCGGGTGTAGTAGTCCTCGCCGAAGGGCGTCATGTGCTGGCGCCGGGTGGTACGGCTCAACAGCTGCATCCCCAGCCGTGCTTCCAGCGCACGCAGGTGCTTGCCGGCCATCGTCGCCGAGATATCCATTGCTGCCGCCGCAGCGCTGAGGCTGCCCTTGTCCACGATCAGCACGTAGACCTGCATGCTCTCCAGCAGGTTCATCTGACACCCCGGGTGTTGAATGCTGAAACCTGCGCGGAGTTTATCAATCAGGGGTGATCAAACAGCATGCACTGCACGGGCCGGGTGTACCGGCTGGCTGATTGGGAGAACATCATGGATCTGGGTCTTGAAGGGCGTACCGCGCTGGTCACCGGGGCGGGCAGTGGCATCGGCGCCGGTGTTGCCAGATTGCTGGCATCGCAGGGAGTACGCATCGCGATCAGCGCACGACGTGCGGAACCGCTGCAGGCGCTGGCCGCCGGGATCGAAGCCACGGGTGCGCCGGCGCCGATCATCCTGCTTGGCGATGTCACCGATGCTGGATACGTGAGCCGGCTCGCCCATGCGGCGCTGGCAGCACTGCAGCGCGTCGACATCCTGGTCAACGCAGCCGGTGGCTCGCGGCCCACCACGGTGGACGCTGCCGACGATGTCTGGGAGGAGGCGTTCGCACTGAACTTCTCCGCAGCGCGGCGGCTGACCCAGGCGTTGTTGCCGGCGATGCAGGCACAGGGCTGGGGGCGGGTGATCAACTTCAGCGGCTCGATGGAGCCGCGCGCGGTGAACGCGGCCACGGCGGCAAAGGCTGCGCTGCATCTGTGGGGCAAGGGGCTGGCCTCCGACGTGGCCGGGCAGGGCATCACGGTGAATGCAATTGCACCGGGACGTATCAACAGCGCGCAGATCCGCGATCGCCTGCATCCCACCGAGGAAAGCCGGCGTGAGTTCATCGCACGCAACATCCCGATCGGGCGTTTTGGTGATCCGGAGGAGGTGGCGCCGCTGGTGGCCTTCCTGGCCTCGCCCTTGGCCGGCTACATCACCGGTGCGGTGATTCCGGTGGACGGCGGCATGCACTACTTCGCGCATTAGCCCTCCGTTTGTGGCGTCGAGCACGGCTCGACGCTACAACAGCCAACAAAAAGGGCGGCCCGCAGGCCGCCCCCTTCCACTCGCGGTCGAGCCCGCCAACTCAGCGCGGCGAGGCCACCGCACGGTTGCTCGAAGCACCCTTGCCCTTGCGCTTGTCCTGCTGCGCCGGGCTCGCGCCCTCGGCCATCAGGTTGTCGCTGCCGAAGTCGGTGTCCACGTCCAGCCAGCGCTGCGTCGGCAGGCCGAGCGCGGAATCGAGCACGGTCGGCAGCAGGCCGCTGGGCAGGCCGCTTTCGCCGTTCCACATGATGGCGATGCCGAGATCGCGTTCCGGCACCAGCGCGACCAGGCCGCGATAGCCCTGCACGGCACCGGCATGGAACACCACGTCGTGGCCGGCGTAGTCGAAGGTGCGCCAGCCCAGTGCGTAGCCGGCCGAATGCAGGCGCTCGCGGCGCCAGCCCGAACGCATTTCGCCCGGGGTGTTGATCAGGCTCGAATGCAGGGTGGCCAGCAGCGGTGCCGGCAGCACGTCCGGGCGATGGCCGGTATGGGCCAGCAGCCACTGCGCCATGTCGCTGGCGCTGGCGTTGACGCCGGCGGCCGGGGCAACGCGGTAGTAGGTCGGCTTCGGTGTCAGCGACACCCAGCCATTGCGGCTGCGCACGTGCGGACGCGCCCAGCGCGAGCTGGCCTGGATGCCGGCCAGGCCGAGGCTGGCATCGTTCATGCCCAGCGGCTTGAAGATGCGGCGCTCGACCGACTGCTCGTAGAAGCTGCCGGAAGCGGCATAGACGACGTCGCCGATCAGGCTGAAGGCCACGTTCTGGTAGGCGTAGCAGTCGCCCGGCAGGCACTTCAGGCTGGTGTTGGCCAGCTTCTGGGTCAGCGAGTAGTACTCGGCGTTGCCTTCGATGTCGCGGTCGTAGGCGTTGTACGGCAGGCCGACGCGGTGGCTGAGCACGTCGGCCACGGTCAGGCGATCGGTCGCTTCCGGCGAGTTCAGGCGGAAGCCCGGCACGTAGTCGGTGACCTTGCTGTCCCAGCGCAGCGTGCCGTCGTTGACCAGCAGTCCGGCCATGGTGCCGGCAAAGGCCTTGGACAGCGAAGCCAGGCGGAACACGGTGTGGGCGTCGACCGGCAGCGGGTTGTTGACGTCGGTAACGCCATAGCCACGCGCGCTGAGCACGCGACCACCCTGCACGATGGCCACGGCCATGCCGGGCACGCGTTCGCCATAGGTGAGCTGCTGCGCCATCGATTCGATGTTGGCCACGTTGAAGCCGGCCGCCGGCAGCTGCACCTGCTGCACCAGGCCGGTGCGGTAGGCGGCGGGCTGGGTGTGGGCGACGGCGGAGGCGGCGGATTCGATGTTGGCCGGCATCGGCGGCAATGGCGGCGGGGTCTGCGCGGTGGTGGACAAGGCAACGGGCATCAACATGCCCAGCAAACCGGTGGCCGCCGAACGGATCGGACGACGCAGGCTGTTCTTTTTCATCGTGGAGACCCGTGCGCGACTGCTGATGGCGATTCTAGCGCCGCTTTTCCCTTGTGCACAAACAAAGCGAAGATGAATGCGCATCTCGTTGAAAAAGTTGGAATTTTGACGCTCCGAAAGCATGTATCGGAACGTGTCGTACGGGTGGGGCCGTGACACTGCGTTGCAGCCTTCTGCGTGGCTGCTGCTGGCGATGTTGCAGTGCATTGGCTAACGTACGCGCTTCACTGCCCCCGGAGCCTGCCATGCCGCTGTCCAACCGCCGTCTTCTGGCGAGGGACGCCGCGTGAGCGCGGTGAAGGGCAAGGGGCCGTTGCGTGGGCTGACGGCGGCGCTGCGTGAGTCGCCGGCGCTGTGGTGGTCGTTCCTGTACTTCTTCTGCCTGCTCAGCGGCTACTACGTGCTGCGCCCGGTGCGTGAGGCGATGGCTGCCTCGGCCGATCTGGAGACCGTGTTTCCGCCGATGCTGATCGCCTGGTTCGCCAGCCACGGCATCGCGTTGAAGGACTTCGTCCTGCAGTTCCTGTTCTCCTGCGTGTTCGTGATCATGCTGGTGCTGCAGCCGGTGTATGGCTGGCTGGTCAGCCGCTTCCCGCGGCGGGTGTTCCTGCCGGCGGTGTATGGCTTCTTCATCGTCACCCTGCTGGGCTTCTACGTACTGTTCGACAGCGGTGTGCCAGGCCGCGGCATGGCGTTCTTTTTCTGGATCACCGTCTTCAACCTGTTCGCGGTGGCGGTGTTCTGGAGCTTCATGGCCGATGTGTTTTCCAACGCGCAGGCACGTGCTTTCTACGGCTACATCGGCGCGGCCGGCACCATCGGTGCCTTCCTCGGTCCGATCATCACCAGTGCGCTGGTGCAGCGCGTGGGCATCGCCAACCTGATGCTGGTCTCGGCAGGTTTTCTCGCCATCTGCCTGTTGAGCATCTGGCGGCTGCGGCACTGGGCGGTGCTGCGTGAGCAGGAGCAGCAGTTGGTATCCGGCGAGCAGCCGATGGGCGGCAGCGTACTGGACGGCCTGAAACTGATCGTGCATGAGCCGTTGCTGCGCTGGCTGGCGATCATGGTGGTGTTCGGTGTGGGCGTGGGCACCCTGCTGTACAACCAGCAGGCCAGCATCGTGCGTGCGGCGTTCAACGATGCAGGCGCTGCCACGGCCTTCTTCTCGCGCATCGACCTGGCGGTGAACGCACTGGCGCTGCTGATGCAGCTGGGCCTGACCCGCTGGCTGCTGTCGCGCCACGGCATCGCGCCGGCCCTGCTGATCCCTGGCTTTGCGATCCTGATCGGCTTCTCGGTGCTTGCCGCTTCACCCATGCCCTTGATGGTGGCCGCGGTGCAGGTGATGACCCGCGCCAGCGAGTTCGCATTGGCCAAGCCGGCACGCGAAACCATCTACACCCGCGTGGACCGGCAGTGGCGCTACAAGGCCGGTGCAGCAATCGACACGGTGGTCTACCGCGGCGCGGACCTGAGCTTTGCGTGGGTGCACAAGGGCTTGTCGCTGTTTGGTTCACATGTGGTGTTCATCGGTGGCGTGGTGGTTGCCGCGTGCATGACCGCTGCCGCATTCGGTGTGCTGCGCGAAGAAAAGAAGCTGCCGCGCGACCGCTGATCCCGTCCAGTCTTTTCGAGGAGAGAAACGATGTCGCTGATCGCGTTGCTGCTGACCGTGCTGGTCGCGGTGCTGCACCTGTACTTCCTGGTGCTGGAGATGTTCCTGTGGACGCGCCCGCTGGGCCTGAAGACCTTCCGCAACACGCCGGAGAAGGCAGAGATCACGCGCGTGCTGGCGGCCAACCAGGGCGTGTACAACGGCTTCCTGGCGGCGGGCATCGGGGTGGGGCTGGTGATCGATCAGCCGGTGCTGGTGACGTTCTCGCTGGCCTGCGTGGTGGTGGCAGGGTGCTATGGCGCCTACAGCGTGAGCCGGCGCATTTTCATGATCCAGGCGGTGCCGGCGATCCTGGCGTTGGTGTTTCGCGCGGTGGCGTAGTTTCCAGCCAACGGCGCAGCCCCTCGTGGGGTGGTCGCATGGAGCGGGTCATGTGTTGGGTGGGGCGGGTGGGCCGTGCAGGGGACGCTGCAAGTACGTCCATGTAAGCTCGATGGCGCCATCCATGGCGCCAACGCCCCTGCACGACCCACCCGCCCCACCGCTGACAGGTTCCGTGGGCGGCCAGCCCACGGAGAAGAAAAAGAAGATCAACAGCAACAGCAGAAAGCGGCCGGTGGGCCGCTTTTGCTTTTTGCTCTTCTTTTTCTCTTCCGTGGGTGGACGCCGCAGGAATGTGTCCGTGGCCGGGCAGGTGGGCCGCGCAGGGGCGTGAGCCGCATGGATGCGGCGACCGAGCTTACAGGGATGTACTTGCAGCGTCCCCTGCGTGGTCTACCTGCCCGGCCAGATCCGATCAGTCGAGCAAGCTCGACTCTACCCGTCCACCCACAAGGGGCTGCGCCGTTCGCGGGAACACTACTTCGCCGGCGACATCCACATGTCGATCACCGCGCTGAACACCTCCGTCCCCGCGCGGTCGCGCACGCTCACCGTCACCGGCAGCGCATAGCCCTCGGAAGCGACCACGATCGGCTGCGCCGGCAGCGCCACCGCCTGCAGCGTGCCACGTGCCTTGGCCAGGTACTGCACCTGCATCCCCTTCGGAATCCAGCGCATGCCCTTCGGCAACGACGCATCGACCATCAGCCCGGCGGTCAGTTCGGCCAGGTTGCACATCGCGATCGCGTGCACCGTGCCGATGTGGTTGCGCACCTTGCGTCGGTCGGCCAGCGTGCCTTCGCAGCGGCCGTGTTCCAGGCGGGTGATGCGTGGCGCGATGCTGGCGAAGTAGGGCGCCTTGAAGCACACCGCGCGGGAGAACAGCCAGTTGCCGGCGGGCCAGCGCTGCAGGCGGTGGTAAAGCGAGAGCAGGGGCGTGGACATGAGGGGTGTTCCGTTCGGCGGATAAAACGACGGCGGGCCAAGGCCCGCCGTCGAGGCAACGCGTGTCGCGGGCGATCAGGCCGCCTGCGAATGCGGGTCCTTGTGCTGGCGGTCGTAGTAGCTGGCCGCGCGCAGTTCGTGGGTGTCGAAGTCGTCCACGGTGATGGTGTCCAGGGTCAGCGTACGCAGTTCTTCCAGCAGGCTGCGCTCGTCCTGGGTGATCACGCCTTCGGCCACGGCTTCGTCCAGCTGGGCCTTGAAATCCAGCGCCTCGATGCCCTTGCTCTTCAGCGCCTTCAGGAACTTGCGCTCCACCGGCTCGGCCATGATCGCCTTGCTCAGGTAGCTGTTGATGCGGCCGCCCGGGTTGTTCTCGCACGGGGTCAGGAACACGCCACTGGCCAGGCGGTCGCGGGCTTCATTCGGCGCCATCAGCAGGGCGGCCACGCGGCGGCTCAGGCGGTCGCCCGGAGCCTCGGCACGACGGCCCAGCGGGAAGATCAGCGCCCACATCAGCCAGCCGATCGGGCGGATCGGGAAGTTGCGCAGGGCCGCCGACAACGATTCCTCGATCTTGTGCACGCTGTCATGGAAGGCCCAGGCCAGCAGCGGCTGGTCGGCCTGCGGTGCGCCTTCGTCGTGGTAACGCTTGAGCATGGCGCTGGTCATGTAGACGTGGCTCAGCACATCGCCCAGGCGGCCGGACAGCGATTCCTTGAACTTCAGCTTGCCGCCGAGGGTCATCATCGAGATGTCGGCCATCAGCGCCAGGTTGGCCGAGTAACGGTCCAGTTTGCGGAAGTAGCGGCGGGTGTAGGCGTCACCCGGGGCGGCGCCGAAGCGCGCACCGGTCAGGCCGAACCAGAACGAACGCACGGCATTGGAGAGGCCATAGCGGATGTGGCCGAACAGGCTGCGATCGAACTCCTGCAGGCCGGCACGGGTATCCGGATCCTGCGCGGCCTTCATTTCCTTCAGCACCCACGGGTGGCAGAGGATCGCACCCTGGCCGAAGATCAGCAGGCTGCGGGTCATGATGTTGGCGCCTTCCACGGTGATCGCGATCGGCGCGGCCTGCCAGCTGCGGCCGGCGAAGTTGCGCGGGCCCAGGATGATGCCCTTGCCGCCGATCACGTCCATCATGTCCGAGATCACTTCACGGCTCATGTTGGTGCAGTGGTACTTGGCGATCGCCGACGGCACCGACGGCACGTCACCACGATCGACCGCTGCGGCGGTGGCCTGCGACAGCGCGCTGATCTTGTAGGCCTTGCCGCCGATGCGGGCCAGCGCTTCTTCCACGCCTTCGAAGCGACCGACCGACAGGCCGAACTGCTTGCGGATGCGTGCATAGGCGCCGGTTACGGCGGCACCGGCCTTGGCCCCGCCACTGGCGGTGGACGGCAGCGTGATCGAGCGGCCCACGGCCAGGCACTCGTTGAGCATGTTCCAGCCCTTGCCGGCCATGGCAGCGCCACCGATCAGCTGGGTCAGCGGAATGAACACGTCCTTGCCGCGGATCGGACCGTTCTGGAACGTCGAGTTCAGCGGGAAGTGGCGACGGCCGATTTCAACACCGGCGGTGTCGCGCGGCAGCAGGCCCAGGGTGATGCCGATGTCGCGGGTATCGCCGATCAGGCCATCCGGGTCGTACATGCGGAAGGCCAGGCCGATCAGCGAAGCGACCGGGGCCAGGGTGATGTAGCGCTTGTCGAAGGTCAGCTTGACGCCGAGCACCTGCTCGCCGTTCCACTCGCCCTTGCAGACGATGCCGTAGTCCGGAATGGAGGTGGCGTCGGAGCCGGCGAACGGACCGGTCAGGCCGAAGCAGGGCACTTCGCGGCCATCGGCCAGGCGCGGCAGGTACTGGTCCTTCTGTTCCTGGGTGCCGTAATGCACCAGCAGTTCACCCGGGCCCAGCGAGTTGGGCACGCCGACGGTGGAGCTGACCACCGAAGACACCGAGGCCAGCTTCTGGATCACCTTGTGGTGGGCCAGTGCGGAGAAGCCCAGGCCGCCGTATTCCTTCGGGATGATCATGCCGAAGAACTTGTTCTTCTTGATGAAGGCCCACAGTTCCGGCGGCAGGTCGGCGTGGACGTGGGTGATTTCCCAGTCGTTGACCATGGTGCACAGCTCTTCCACCGGGCCATCGAGGAAGGCCTGTTCTTCGGCGGTCAGCTGCGGCTTCGGGTAGTTGAGCAGGATGTTCCAGTCCGGATCACCGGTGAACAGTTCGCCCTCGAAGCCGACCGAGCCGGTTTCCAGTGCGATGCGCTCGGTCTGCGACAGCGGCGGCAGCACCTTGCGGAACACCTTCATCATCGGGCCGGTCAGCAGCGGCTTGCGGATGAACGGCAGCAGCAGCGGCACGGCGATGACGGCCAACACAGCGGCCGCGACGATCGTGGCGGTCTGGTTGACGTAGGGAATGAACCAGCAGGCGGCCAGCAGGGCCACGCTGATCAGCGTCCAGGTAACCAGCCGCATGCGGTGGTAGGCGACGAACGCGCCTGCCAGCAGCAGGGCGAGGAAGGGAAGAACGATGCTCATGAGCGTGCTCCGGTGACGTGCTCGTTTGTGGCGGACGAAGCCGCAGCGTCCGCTGCGGGCAACACGTCCAGATAGTCCAACACAGTAGCGGTAAAGGCGTCGTTGTCATCGCCGGCGACCATGTGCGTGGCCTGCGGCAGCTGTACATGACGCGCGTGCGGCGCCAACGCCAGGAATTCGGCCACGGTCTGCGGCGTGACCAGGTCGCTGCGGCCGCCGCTGACCAGCAGCAGCGGGCACTTCACCTGGCGCGCGGCTTCGGCCAGTGCGTCCTGGTGCTGTTCGCTGTCGCGGGCCAGTTCGGCCACCAGGCGCGGATCCCAGTGCCAGCGCCAGCGGCCGTGGCCGTCCTCGCGCAGCAGCGCACGCAGCGACTGCTCGGATTTGCGCGGCCGGTGCGGCATGTACGCGGAGATCACGTCGGCGGCCTGGGTCAGCGAGGCGAAGCCGTCGGGATGGGCCGTCATGAAGGCGAGGATGCGCTCGACACCGGCGGTATCCCAGCGCGGGGTGATGTCGACCAGCACCATCGCCGAGAACAGGCCCGGCCAGCGCGACTCGGCCAGCAGGCCAAACAGGCCGCCCATCGAAGCGGCAACCAGTACCGGCGGGCGCGGCTGTTCAGCGGCCAGCACGATGAGGTCATCGGCGAACTGTTCGCCGTGATACGGCAGGTCGGCGGCATTCCAGTCCGAGTCGCCGTGGCCGCGCGCGTCGTAGGCCAGGGTCTGCAGGCCGGCCGCAGACAGGGCACGCGCGGTGGTATTCCAGGCATGACGGGTCTGGCCGAAGCCGTGCGCGAACAGCACCCGGCCACGACGACCGTGGTCGCTGGCAGTGGCGGCGAGGTGGGCACCATGGGCCGCCTCCAGGCGCAGGTCATGGAACGCAGCGGGAGTAGGGGACGTAACCATACTTGCTAGTATGGATCGCTTGCGGGGGAAGTCAATACTGCATCGTATGGTGCGGTGCGGCAGGCCTCCAGGAGCCGCCTTTGACGGTTTCGCCCGCAACGGCGTACTGCAACGAACCCCGGCGTATGGTTAAATCAGCCCATGAATCAACCTGACGCTTCCACCGGCGAACCGCGCGCCGGCCGCAACAGCCGCCTGAGTGCCGAAGACTGGGCCCAGGCGGCCCTCGACCTGATTGCTGAACAAGGCGTAGGCGCCGTTGCGGTGGAACCGCTGGCGCGGCGACTCGGCGTGACCAAGGGCAGTTTCTATTGGCATTTCCCCTCGCGTGACGCCTTGCTGCAGGCCGCGCTTGAACGCTGGGAACTGTTCGAACAGGAACAGGTGTTCGGCAGCCTGGAAGACGTACCGGACCCGCGCGTGCGCCTGCGCCAGCTGTTCCAGATGGTGGCGCATGAAGTGCAGCCGCACATCATCTACAGCGAGCTGCTGAAGGCACTGGACCATCCGATGGTGCGTCCGGTGATCGACCGCGTGTCGCAGCGCCGCCTTGACTATCTGATCGCCTCGTTCCGCCAGGCAGGGCTCAGCTCGACCGATGCGCGCCACCGCGCACGCCTGGCCTACGCGGCCTATGTCGGCTTCCTGCAGCTGTCGCTGCAGTTGCAGCAGCCCAAGCAGGCGCGCGAGGATTTCGAGGCCTATGTCGAGCATCTCATCGAGACGCTGATTCCGAACGGTTGAAGATCGCCGTATCTGGTCACGAGAAAGCCGCGGCATTGCCGCGGCTTTTTTCTTGCGTGCCACACGTATTGCCGGAGGCACAAAAAACAACGGCCCCTTGCGGGGCCGTTGCTGCATCAGCTGATCAGTGGATCGATCAGAACTTCTGCTTGTACTGCATGTACATGTAGCGGCCCGGCAGGTCGTACTGCGGGTCGAACATGTTGTACGAGGTGTAGTACGAAACCGGCGGGCCCTTGTCCCACGCGTTGTTCAGGCCGACCATGATGGTGCCCTTCCACGGCGTGTTGTAGCGGAACTGGATGTCGTGGTAGGTCGTGGCACCAATGTGGTTCGTTCCCTTCGCGCCATCAGAGCAGTATGCGAAGGTTTCCGGTTCCTTGACTGGATCAAACGGGCACGGTTCGGTCATGCCGGACTTGTAACGAATGCCGTAGTTGACCCCGAAGTCCCCGTAGGACCAGTCGACATACAGATTGGAACGGATGCGCCAGTAAGGGTCCTGATCGCGGTAGCGACCCTGACGACCATCAACCGGGGAATCCGGGGTCGATTTGGTGTCCCACTTCGACAGGTACGTGCCGTCCAGGCTGACGGTGAACTGGCCGATCGAAGTTTCCGGCAACTTGTACAGGATGCCCAGATCCCAGCCTTCCACCTTGTACGACGCCAGGTTCTGCAGCGGCATGTTGACGTTGGTGATGGTGTAACGCTGGTTGGTGCTGCCGTAGTTTGGATCGCGGGTGATCAGGCCGCAGTAGGCCGCCTGCTGCTGAGGTGTGCCGCCGTAGCAGTTGCTCATGATGTCCTGGATCGCCGGACGGGTGATGGCGTCTTCAACCTCGATCTGCCACCAGTCCAGAGTGACGTTCAGGCCGGTGACGAAGCTCGGGCTCCATACCAGGCCCAGCGTCTTGCTGGTCGACGTCTCAGGCTTCAGGTTCGGATTGGCTTGCCAGGTGAACGGCACAACCGTCTGCTTGCGGCCCGCACCGGCGCCAGGCTGCACGAAGCCAGCTGGAACACCCTGTGCGGCACATTGCGCAGCAACCGCACCGGTACGCAGGCCTGCGTTTGAGGAGCAGGGATCGATGTAGCTCTCGAACGAGTCAGCATCGCCGCGATACAGGTTGTTGATGCTCGGGGCGCGGAAGCCTTCCGAGTAGTTACCGCGGATCATCAGGTCGTCGATCGGCTTCCAGCGGAAGCCGAACTTGTTGTTGGTGGTGTTGCCGAAGTTGCTGTAGTCGGAGTAGCGCGATGCCACGCTGAAGTCCAGCAGCTTCGCGCCCGGCAGATCGGCCAGCACCGGGATCGACAGTTCCACGAAGAACTCGTTCAGGTCGTAGGCACCCTTGGTCGGTGCAGCACCGTTGCCGGTGCTCAGGCCCGAGGCAATGAAGGCGTCCGGATCAAACTGACCGGTTTCCTTGCGGTACTCGTAGCCGGCAGCGAAGCCCAGCGCACCGGCCGGTAGCTGCACGATCTCACCGGAGAGGTTGGCGTAGTAACCCTTCGACACAAGGCTCGCTGAGTCATGTGCGGTGAAGGACACGTAGTCCAGCGCTTCCTGCGAGACCGAACCCAGACCACCCAGCGCATTGATCGGCACGCACCCGGCGATGACGGCACCCGCCGAGTTCAAGCATGCGGGCTTGCCATCGCGCAGTGCCGACGGACCGTAGGCTTCTTCCAGGCGCTGCACATTGAACAGACCGTAGGTCAGATCGTTCTGGTCGGTCTTGTCGTAGCGGTAGCCGACATCCCAGTCGAAGTTGCGGCCGGCGAACTCGAAGAAGCCTTCGAAACCACCGTAGAAGTGCCAGTTCTTGACGTTCTGGTTGAACGAACGGCCACCGGATTCATTGAAGCGACGATTGACGCCCTCCAGTTCGACGCCATACGGGTTGTACATGCTGTCCGCGCTCAGGTCCATGCCAGTGACCGGCATGGCGGCCAGCAGCTGCTCGGACTTGCGCTCGTTGTACATCGCCTCGGTGCGGAAGGTGATGTTGTCAGTCAGGTTGTACGAACCCAGCACGAACAGCGAGGTGCGCTCATTCGGGGTCAGCAGGTAGTTGTCCGGCGCGGTGTTGTAGCCATGGATGTTCGGATCAAACGGGGTTTCAACACCGTTGAGGATGATGTACTGCTCGTCGTTGCGCGTGTAGTTGCCGGGGATGCCGGTCGCGCTCTGACCGCTGTAGAACGGCGGGCCGCCGGCGGAGATCTTGCGGTCACCGGCCATCACGGACTTTTCGTTGACGTAGGACGCACCGACGGTAATCGAAGCGCGGTCGGTGACGGTACCCAGAGTGAAGTCGTACGCTTCACGCTCACCGTCGCCGGCGCTGTACTGGCCCTTATAGGCATTGACTTCAGCGCCGTCGAAGTTCTGCTTGGTGATGATGTTCACCACGCCGGCGATCGCGTCCGAACCGTAGATGGTCGATGCGCCGTCCTTCAGGACGTCGATGCGCTCGATCATCGCGGTCGGAATGGTGTTCAGGTCGACGCTGCCATCCAGGCCAGTAGTCCAGCGACGGCCATTGACCAGCACCAGGGTGCGCTCGGAACCCAGGTTGCGCAGGCTGACGCCGGCAGAACCGTCACCGCCGTTGTTGTAGGTACGGTTCAGGGCGGCACCGTTGGCGGCAACGCGCTGCAGGATGTCGGCGACCGAGGTCACGCCCTGCTTTTCGATGTCGGCGCGGGTCAGGCTCAGGACCGGCTGCGAGGTTTCGATGTCGGTGCTCTTGATGCGCGAACCGGTGACCGAGATGCGGTCAAGGTTGGTCGCTTCCTGAGCCTGGGCGGTGGCAGTGGACGCCACACCGGCAACGAGCGCGACCAGAACGGCATCGCGCAGCTTGTTGGACTGGAAATTCATTGGCTCTCTCTCTCCAAGAAATCTTGGCTGGGTTAATGCCCGGCGGGGGAGCGAAAAGCGCTCCCAAATCGCGAGGCTGAGCCGATAGTAGCGGGCGTTCGCCAAGAATTAAAGCTGCGTTAATCAAGTCTATGATTTTGGTAAAAATGAAAATTGATGCACGAAATCAAGGGGTTGAATCGCAGGTGCAAGCACCCTGTCTCGTTTGTTAGCGCAAAGTGACGAAAAAAGTTTCCGTTGATGTGTATCTCAGTATGTCGACATGAATTGCGCGGTATCCAATTCGTCGAAAAGCGCTCTGCATGTATCAGGATCGCGCATACGCAACGGGCGCCTTTCGGCGCCCGGGAGCAGTCACTGCAGGAAGACCCGCGTGGCGGGGTCAGAGATCCTGTTCGTATCGCACGTACGGCACAGTGCCGTCGTCGTTGCTTTCATTGCGTGGGGAGAACGGATTCTTGCCGCGGCTGATCACGTTCTCGGCGCCAACGGTAAGCTGGCCGGACCACGGGGTACGCCAGGTCAGGCCGATGCCCAGGCCTTCCCACTTGCCGGGCTTGCCCGGCACGTCGATCACGCGGCCGATGATGCTGCCGGTGAAGTTGCCGTAGCCGGCGCCGATGCTCAGGCTCTTGCTGTCCCAGCGGTCGACGATGGAGGGTGCGGCGTCGGCCAGCGGCACCAGGCGGGCCTTGGCGTAGGTACCGGCAATCGAGACAAAACCCTCGCGGCCGATGTTCTTCTGCGCGAATACGGTCAGATCGTTCTGCTCGGCGCGCAGCGAAGGTGTCTTGTTCGGGCCGGACAGCCACGCCGGCAGCGTTTCACGGCCGGTGCCCGCGGTGATGCCGAGGCGGCTGCTGCCGCGGTTCAGCGCGGCGGTACCGGTGAAGCGGCGGCTGTTGAGGTCGTCGTCGTCACCCAAGCTGGCCAGCATGCAGTGACTGGCCAGGCCGCTCATGCTGGTCCCGCTGCTGCTGTTGCAGAGCAGGCCCAGCGAGTCGCCGGAGGACAGGCCGAAGGCCGCATCCAGCGAGTTGCGGCCGAAGTGCCAGCGGGCGCCGGCGGCCTGTTCACCCGTGGGCTCCAGGTACAGCAGGGCCTCGACCTTGCCGCTACCCTTGTTCCATACCGGCAGCACGGTCCGGGTGTCCTTGCTCTGCGCGTGCACGCCCGTGATCGCGCCAAGGGCGATCAGCAGGGCCAGCGGTAGACGCAGGAAGGTACGCATCGGACCAGTTCAGACAGGGACGGACAACGGAAGTTCCCGCGGAGACGGGAACTTGATCCTAGGGTGTTTATGAATTCTTAACAAGCCTTGATCCCCCCAGATGCAAGACAAGCCGTTTACTGAAGCCGTTCAGGCGCCGGTACAGTCCCCTCGGCACCGTGGAACAGTATGCCGAACTCCGTCAAAGGAAAGTGATACTCCCGCCCGCAGAATTCGCAACGGACCTCGACGGCGCCGGTGTCTGCGGCCGCGGCACGGGCCTCGTCCTCGCCCAGCGACTGCAGCATCGATGCGACCCGCTCGCGGGAACAGGAGCAGGCGAAGGACAGCGGCTTGCCGCCCATCAGTTCCGGCTTCTCTTCGTGGAACAGGCGGTGCAGCAGCTGCTCGGCCGGGGTCGCCAGCAGCTCGGCCTTGCCCAGGGTCTCGAACAGGGCGCTGGCACGCGCCCAGCCGTCCTCGTCACCCTCGTCGCCCGGCAGCTTCTGCAGCAGCAGGCCGGCGGCGCCGTTGCGGTCGGCGGCCAGCAGCAGGCGGGTCGGCAGCTGTTCGGACTGGCGGAAGTAATCCTCGAAGGCCTCATCCAGCTCCGGTGCGGTCAGCGCGACCAGGCTCTGGTAGCGCTGCGGCTCGCGCGGGTCCAGGCCCGGGTTCTCGATGGTGATCGCGAGCAGGGCGTCATCACCCAGGCTGGACAGGTCGCGCGGCGCATCGGCGCCCTCGCTGAGCTGGGCGATGCCGCGCAGGGTACCGGCGGCGGTGCACTCGGCGAACAGGGTGCGCAGGGCGGTGCTGCTGCGCAGCTGGATCGAGAGGCGACCATCGATCTTGGTGTGGCCGGTGAACAGCGCCGAGGCCACGCAGGCCTCGCCGAGCAGTTCGGCGGCCGTATCCGGGTACTCGGCGTGGGACAGGATCTCCTGCCAGGTGGCCTGCAGGCGCACGTGGACGCCACGGACGCCAGCGTCGGGAAGCAGGAAGCGGATCAGGGAATCGGGGTTGGCGGTCATCGGCTCACATCGCGCGTAAACGAGGGCGGTTGCCGGATAATGCGCCGACAACCGGATAGAAGAAGGATGCACCAGTAATGGGGGCAGGGGGAGAGCAGCACAAGGTGGAGGCCATCGCGGAAGTCCCGCGCCGCAGGCGCTGGCGCTGGAAACGGCTGCTCTGGCTGCCGCTGCTGCTGGCCGCTTTCAGCTGCCTGCAGGTTCTGGTGCTGCGGTTCATCGACCCGCCGGTATCCACGGTCATGCTGTGGCGCTATGGCGAAGCATTGGGAGAGGCCGACTGGTCCTATCGCCTGCACTACCAGTGGCGCGACCTGGACCAGATGGCAGCGAGCCTGCCGATCTCGCTGGTGGCTGCGGAGGACCAGCGCTTCCCCGACCACAACGGCTTCGACCTGCAGGCCATCGAGAAGGCCCGCGACCACAACGCCAAGGGCGGACGCCTGCGGGGGGCCAGCACGATCAGCCAGCAGGTCGCCAAGAACCTGTTCCTGTGGCAGGGCCGCAGCTGGGTCCGCAAAGGCCTGGAAGTCTGGTACACGGTGCTGATCGAAGCACTGTGGCCGAAGCAGCGCATCCTGGAGATGTACGCCAACATCGCCGAGTTCGGCGATGGCGTGTATGGCGCGCAGGCAGCGGCACAGACGTTCTGGGGCAAGGACGCGGCCCGGTTGAGTCCGGCCGAGAGTGCACGGCTGGCGGCGGTGTTGCCGGCACCGCGGCGCTACAACGCGGCAAAGCCAGGGCCATACGTGCAGCGGCGCGCGGCATGGATCCAGCGCCAGGCACGGCAGCTGGGCGGCGCGGCATACCTGTCGGAAGATTGAGGGCACATGCCCACGGGGCGGCAGGCCATGCGCCTGCAGGCAACGTACAATCCGGGCATGAATCGCGAACGCCTTACTTTCGTCATCGCCGCCTACAACGAGGAGCAGGCGCTGCCGTGCCTGCATCCCCGCCTGTGTGCCGTGCTGGACGGAATGCCCGACATCGATGGCCACATCCTGTATGTGGACGATGGTAGCCACGACGGTACCTGGCAGGTGATAGCAGGATTGGCGCAGGGCGACGCGCGCGTATCGGCATTGAAGCTGTCGCGCAATTTCGGCAAGGAGGCCGCGCTGACTGCCGGCCTGGATCTGGTGCGCGAAGGCGCGGCGATGATCCTGGATGCCGATGGCCAGGACCCGCCGGAACTGGTGCCGCAGTTTGTTGCGCGCTGGCGCGAGGGCCATGACAACATCTATGGCACGCGCATGGCCCGCGATGGCGAGGCCTGGATCAAGCGCGCCACGGCGGCGGCGTTCTACCGGGTGATCGGTCGCCTGTCACGCACGCCGATCCCTGCCGATACCGGTGACTTCCGCCTGCTGTCGCCGCGCGCGCTGAGCGCGCTGCGCGAGATGCGTGAACGCCATCGCTTCATGAAGGGCCTTTTCAGCTGGGTCGGATTCAAGCGGATTGCCGTGCCCTACCACCGCCACGCGCGCGTGGCCGGCTCCAGCAAGTTCAGCCTCTGGCGGCTGTGGAACTTCGCGCTGGAGGGCATCACCGGGTTCTCGACCGTTCCTCTGCGGGCGGCGACCTACATGGGCCTGGCAACGGCAGCGGTGGCCTTCGTATTCGGCGTGTGGGTGATCGCCAAGGCGGCCCTGTACGGTGACCGGGTGGCGGGTTGGCCGACGATGATGGCGGTGATCCTGTTCCTGGGCGGGGTGCAGTTGATCGCGCTGGGCCTGATCGGTGAGTACCTGGGACGGCTGTACGAGGAATCCAAGCAGCGCCCGTTGTACCTGGTTGACGCCTGGCTAGCATCCGCCGTGGCAGACTCGGCCCTGCAACCCACCCTCGGAGGGCAGGCAGATGACCACGGTACGGCAACTGTTGGACGGCAAGTCTCCTGAAGTACATGCGGTCGCGCCGGATGCGGCGGTGATCGATGCGATCCGGTTGATGGCGGAAAAGGGCATTGGCGCGGTGCTGGTGATGGACGGGCCGCGGCTGGTCGGAATCCTTTCGGAGCGCGATTACGCGCGCAAGATCGTGCTGCGTGATCGTTCGTCGCGGGATACGGCGGTGGCCGAGATCATGACGGCGAAGGTGGTGACGGTCTCGCCGGGCGAACAGGTAGAGCATTGCCTGCAGCTGGTGACCGACTACCGCATCCGTCACCTGCCGGTGGTGGAGGGGGCGCAGGTGCTGGGGGTGATATCCATCGGCGACCTGGTGAAGTCAGTGATTGATGCGCAGCGCAGGGAGCTGGATCAGCTGCAGCAGTACATCGTCGCGGGATGAGTCTGTCGCTGGCGGGCCTGCGGCCCGCCGGCGCGGTTTTCGAAGCTCAGTGCCAAAGCCAAAGCAGCGCCTTCCTGATGCGGGGGGAGGCTGAGGGCATGGGCGTGCAGGACACGCCGCAAGTACGTCCCTGTAGGCTCGATGGCGCCATCCATGGCGCCAACGGTCCTGCACGCCCATGCCCTCAGCCTCTGGATACATTGCCGCGAGCGCGGTGAGCTTTGTTGCAGGCGATCTGCTTTTGGTAGCTGCCAACCTTGGTTGGCAACCGCTTTTGACTTTGTTTTTTTCTTTTGACTTTGAATTTCCGCTCTCGTTCCGCGCGCGCGGGAAACTGTCGGGAGCCGGAGCAAGGCGGCAGGCAGGACCGTGAGGCGCATGGATGCGCCGACCGAGCCTACAGGGACGTATTTACGGCGTGTCCTGCCTGTCGCCTTGCTCCGGCTCTACGCGCGGAAAAACGAGGCGCCACGAACGAACGCTCCTACTTCGCATACTGCCCACCGCAGTCGGCATCCTTCCCCGGTCCCAGTTCGATGGTGGCCAGCAACGCCGCCGGCGGCGCGATGCTGCCCAGCGCCAGGGCCACGGCGCCACGAATACCCAACGCCTTGAAGTCCGGGCGGAACGACGGGTCCTTGAACGTGCCACTGATGTGCAGCGGAGAACGCAGTACCAGGATGCTCTTGTCCTTCGGACGCGGTTTCAGCAGCAGGTCCAGGCTCTCGTCGCGCAGGCTGACCGTGCCTTCGCCGATGAGGATCGTGTCGGTGGTATCCACCGCCAGCGCCTGGCTGGTCATCAGGCCGTCGCGCACGCCGAAGTCGGCGAAGGCGCAGCGCAGGGGAATCTGCTTGTCGCCGGTCACCAGGAATTTCAGCGATTCGGTGATGTCCAGGCCGGCCAGTTCCATCACCAGGTTGCCGACATGGCCACGGCCCATCGCCAGGCCGACCTTGCCGCTGCTGCTGCCGAGCATGGCGGCGATCGAGTTGCCGTGGCCGCTCAGGTCCACTTCGCCGCCGATGCCGCCCTTGGCCTGTTCAGCCAGTTTCGCGTCGGGGAACAACTGGCCCAGCTGCACGCCGCGCACGCTGGCCTTCAGCGCGGTGCTGATCTGCGGACGACGCGCGTCCATGCGGATCGTGCTGCGGATGTCGCCACCGGCGACGCCGAAGTTCAGCGGGTCCAGCCGCAGCACACCGTCATCCAGCAGCAGGTGCGCGTCCATGTCGTCCAGTGGCAGTGATGGCGCGTTGATGCGGTGGGCTTTCCAACGTACGTCGGCATCCATCGCACGCAGCTTGCCGAGATTGTAGGGCGTGTCGGGCAGCACGCGTGCACGCGCAGCAACCCGTGCGGCCTCGGCCTTCTGTTCTGCGTTGGCGGTTTCGCCGCCGCCGGTCTTCGGTGGCGCACCGACGAAGCCGGCCAGGTCATCGAAGTCCAGGCGCTTGGATTCCAGCGTGGCGGTCAGCCGCGGCCGAGCGCCGCCCACTTCGAACTGCAGATTGCCACCGAGGTCGCTGTCGCCGACCTTGCCGGTGAAGGCGTCGTAGCGCCAGATGTCGTGGTCACGCTTGAGCCGGCCGTTCAGCGCATAGGGGGGCGACGGCGGAATGGCAATGCCGAGCAGCGGATAGAGGTCGGCAAGGTCCTGGCCGCTGAGCGCGAACTGCAGATCGAACACGCGCAGCTGGAAGGGATTGGTCAGCGTGCCACTGGCCACCGCGTGGGTGGCGCCTGCTCGGCCATCAAGATGGATGCGGAACGGATGGTCGCTGTCGGTCAGCTCCAGCGGTGATTCCGTGCCGCCATGCAGTGTGAACGGATTGCCCTGCCAGTGTCCCTTGCCCTGTACCAGCAGCGGTGGCGCCGCGTCGGCCCGTTTCGGCTGGCCGCTGCGCACGTCCACGCGGATATCGGTGCGACCCAGTGCGTCGAGGAACTGCAGGCGACCGTCGTCGATGTGCAGCCGCTTGAGCTGGGGGCTTGCCCCGGCGGTGTTGTTGCCGAGGAAATCCCAGTTTCCCGGTTCGCCCTTGCGCGGCGCGGTTTCCAGCAGCACATCCGGCCGGGTCAGGCGCACTTCGGGCAGCTGCACGCTGCCGCGCAGCAGGGGCCAGACCCGCACGTCGATCTCGACGCGGTCTGCGCTGGCCATATCGGGCTGCTTGGCCCAGCTGGCATTGGCGAAGGTGATCGCATCGGCGCGGATGGTACTGGTGCGGCCGAGGTCGACGTCAAGGTTTCCGATGTGCAGCACACGGCCTGTGCGTACCTGCACCGCGCGTTCCACCGGCCCCTTGAACCAGTTCCAGTCCCACAACGCGATCAACAGCAGGATCGCCGCCAGCAGGAAGATCAGGATCGTGAGCCAGCGCCGGCCTCGTGGGCCGGGGCGGCGGAGGCGCCAGCGGGTGGTGCGCTTTGCAGCAGGGGAGGCGGCAGCATTCACGCTGCCATGGTTGCCCCCTCTTCGTGGACAGGGCGCGAAGCGTCCATGTGCGTGGTGTGCACACGCCGCGTTCGAGCGGCCGTTTACAGCACCTGCATGGTGACCGCGACGAAGTGGCAGACGCTGCCGCCGATCACGAACAGGTGCCAGATGGCATGCGAGTACGGGATCGATTCACGGTGGTAGAAGTAGGTCCCCAGCGTGTACGACAGGCCGCCGGCGAACAGCCAGGTGAGGGTGCTGCCGTCGATCGAGGCCCACATCGGCTTGATCGCCACGACCACCAGCCAGCCCATGGCGATGTAGATCACCGTTGAGAGCACCTTGAAGCGGCCGGTGTAGAACAGCTTGAACACCACGCCGCCCAGCGCCAGCGCCCAGATCGCGGTGAACAGGCCCCAGCCCCACGGGCCGCGCAGGCCGATCAGGGTGAACGGTGTATAGGTGCCTGCAATCAGCACATAGATCGCGCAGTGGTCGAACACCTTCAACCGGCCCTTGGCGACCGGATGCTGGATGGCGTGGTACAGCGTGGAGGCGGTGTACAGCAGCAACAGCGCGATACCGAATACGATCGCACTGGCCAGCTGCCAGCCGTCGCCGTAGATCGCCGCCAGGGTGATCAACACCGCGCTGGCTGCCAGCGCGAATACCGCGCCCAGGCCATGGGTCAGGGCGCTGGCGATTTCTTCACGGATCGAAGCAATGGACGTCGTGGACATGGGCATGGGCATCGTTCACGGGGAGGGGGACCCGCGTCCCCCTATCATCGCCGCGATGGCCGTCGTGTGCACGCCCGTCACCGTATGGTGAGTGAATCCCTGCGTTGCGCCGATGAACCGGTGATCGGTAGATCCACGCCATGCGTGGATGAAGCCCCGGCAGCGCTGGGGTCAGAGCCCTTTCCTGCGGAAAGGGATCCGACCCTTGGGCATCAGCCTGCCGAAACGGTATGCGCCGCTTCGCGGGTGGCCGAGAAACGCACGTCCGGCGAGCGTTCCTGCGCCAGCTGCAGGTTGACCCGGGTCGGTGCCAGGTAGACCAGGTGTCCAGCCGCATCCAGTGCCAGGTTCAGCGCGTTCTTCTCGCGGAACTCTTCCAGCTTCTTCTCGTTGCTGCAGTGGACCCAACGCGCGGTGCTGACGCTGACCTGCTCGAAGGTGGCTTCCACGCCGTACTCGTCCTTCAGGCGGTAGGCGGCCACGTCGAACTGCAGCACACCCACCGCACCCAGAATCAGGTCGTTGCTGGTCAGCGGGCGGAAGAACTGGGTCGCACCTTCTTCGGACAGCTGGGCCAGGCCCTTCTGCAGCTGCTTGAGCTTGAGCGGATCACGCAGGCGTGCGCGACGGAACAGTTCCGGCGCGAAGTTGGGGATGCCGGTGAAGGTGACCGCTTCGCCTTCGGTGAAGGTATCGCCGATGGAGATGGTGCCGTGGTTGTGGATGCCGATCACATCACCCGGCCACGCTTCAGCCGCGATCTCACGGTCGCTGGCCATGAAGGTCAGCGCGTTGGCCAGCTTCATTTCCTTGCCGGTGCGCACGTGGAAGGTCTTCATGCCAGCGCTGAAGCGGCCCGAGCAGACCCGCATGAACGCCACGCGGTCACGGTGCTGCGGGTCCATGTTGGCCTGGATCTTGAACACGAAGCCGGTCAGCTTGTTCTCTTCCGGTGCGATCTCGCGGCCGGTGGTGGAACGTGCCTGCGGCGACGGGGCATGCTCGACGAAGAAGTCCAGCAGCGGCTGCACGCCGAAGTTGTTCACGCCCGAGCCGAAGAACACCGGGGTCTGCTTGCCGGCGCGGTAGGCGTCCAGGTCGAACGGATGGCTGGCGCCCTGCACCAGTTCCAGTTCGTCGCGCAGGTCGGCCAGCATCTGCGCACCGATCTTCTCGGCCAGGCCGGGGGCATCGATGGACGGGAAGATGGTCGAGTCCTGGCGGGTGAAGTTGCGGCCCGGTTCGTACAGGTGCACTTCGCCGGTCAGCAGATGCACCACGCCCTTCAGGCGCTGGCCCATGCCGATCGGCCAGGTGACCGGCGCGCACTGGATGCCGAGCACGGTTTCCACTTCATCCAGCAGTTCGATCGGGTCCTTGCCCTCGCGGTCGAGCTTGTTGATGAAGGTCATGATCGGGGTGTCGCGCAGGCGGCACACTTCCATCAGCTTGATGGTGCGCTCTTCCACGCCCTTGGCCACGTCGATCACCATCAGCGCCGAGTCCACTGCGGTCAGCACGCGGTAGGTGTCCTCGCCGAAGTCGGCGTGGCCGGGGGTGTCGAGCAGGTTGACGATCTTGCCTTCATACGGGAACTGCATCACCGAGGAGGTGACGGAGATGCCGCGCTCCTTTTCCAGCGCCATCCAGTCGGAGGTGGCGTGGCGGGCAGCCTTGCGGCCCTTGACCGAGCCGGCCATCTGGATCGCGCCTCCGAACAGCAGCAGCTTTTCGGTCAGCGTGGTCTTGCCGGCGTCAGGGTGGGAAATGATGGCGAAGGTGCGGCGACGCGACGCTTCGTTGGCGACTTCGGACATGGCAGTGGCGCCCGCCCGGGGCGCTTTTCAAAGAGATAAGCGCCCGATTATACCGGCCGGGGCCGGTCAGCGCCCGATGCCGCCCCCGGCCTCGCCCTGGCGGGCGAACTGCAGCTGGCCCTGCTCGGCAAAGATGCGCACCGGCACCGAGCGCAGGCCCATGCCACGGTTGACCTGCACCACGAAGTGCAGGTGCGGCGCGCTGCTGAAGCCACTGTTGCCGGACAGTCCGATCGGCTGCCCGGCGCCCACCGCCTGGCCACGACGCACGCGCATGCCGCCGGCCTGCAGGTGGCCGTACAGGGCCATGCTGCCGTCGCTGTGCAGCACGCGGATGAAGTTGGCGCGGCCACCATCACGTTCGCGGTCCTGGCCGTTGCCACGGAAGCCATCCTGGATCTGCATCACTGTGCCCTCGCGCGCGGCCAGCACCAGCGTGCCCTCCGGCAGTGCGAAGTCGACCGCGTCGCGGTTCTCCTCGTCATCGTGGCTGAACCGGCCCTGCGGCGCCTGGTCCACGCGCGGACGGGCCGCATCGAACGGCAGGCGATAGGCGACATCCTCGGCCTGTGCGGCCGGATTGCCTGGTACCGACTGCAGGCGCAGATCCAGCGTGCGGCCATCGAGCGGGGCGGGCAGGTGGCCGACCACCAGGCTGCTGTCGCCCTGGATCAGCGATTGCACCGGCAGCCCTTCGACCGGATGGCCGGGGGCGGCGCGCAGCTCGATCTGCAGCGGTCCTGCCAGCCCATTGTCGATCCGGGCCTGCCATTGCGTGCCGACCGGCTGCAGGCGCAGCTGGGCCATGGGGGCGGCGCCCTCGGTACTGCCTGCGCGGGCGGTGGGGGCGGAGGAGGGAACCAATCCCCAGCCCTGGCGCCAGTCGTCGGCATGTGCAGTCGCGCTCGCCAGCAGAGCCAACAGCAGGCAGGACAGGGGCAGGCGCGGCATCGACGTTTCCAGCGAGAGGACCGCCGGGACTGTACCCGATCCTGAACGAGGCGACCGGGACAGTCCTCGCAGAGTGGACCTGAAAAATATTCATCGCTTTATCCGCATGAAGGGATTGACAGTGCCAGAAAGGGCTGGCATCGTGGCCCCACCATCGAGACCGGCAGAGGGACAGGCCCTTTGAAGCCGGGGCAGCCCGCGGATGCGAAAGCGTCTGCGTAGGTGCCAAATCCTGCGGGGACCGTGGCGTCCACCGAAAGATGGTTCGAACCATGCACCACACGTGCATCTCGAACGCGGGCCCCGCGAAGGCTCGATGGCCGATTCCCCAACCGGATCCCGCCATGAGCTTCGCCGCCAGTACCGCCATTCGCCCCGAACCCTTTGTCCCCGTCAGCGTGCCGGTCGAAGACCGTGTGCATGCCGAGCGCGGTGAGTTCGCCGCGGTGCTGTCGATGCGTCACGCCGGCCCCAGCCCGGTGCGCCTGCGCTATGAGTGGGTCGGCCCGGCCACTGCGCCGGTGGTGGTGCTGGCCGGTGGCATCTCTGCCCATCGCCATGTGGCGTCCAACGCGCAGTTCAGCGAGAAGGGCTGGGCCGAAGACCTGGTGGGCAGCGGCCGCGCGCTGGATCCGCAGCAGCTGCGCGTGCTGGCCTTCGATTTCATCGGTGCCGACGGTGCATTGGACGTGCCGATCGATACCGCCGACCAGGCCGATGCCTTGGCGCTGCTGCTGGACCATCTCGGTATCCGCGCACTGAAGGCCTTCGTGGGTTACTCCTACGGCGCATTGGTCGGGCAGCAGTTCGCGATCCGGCATCGTGCCCGCGTGCGCCAGCTGGTGCTGGCCAGCGGTGCGCATCGCCCGCACCCGTATGCCGCCGCCTGGCGCGCATTGCAGCGCCGCGCGGTCGCGCTGGGCCAGCTGCAGTGCGGTGAAGACCACGGCCTGGCCCTGGCCCGGCAGTTCGCCATGCTCAGCTACCGCACCCCGGAAGAGTTCGGCGAGCGTTTCGACGCCGCGCCGGAAGTGATCAATGGCCGCGTGCGCGTGGCTGCCGAAGACTATCTCGATGCCGCCGGTGCGCAGTACGTCGCGCGCACGCCGGTGACCGCCTACCTGCGCCTGTCCGAATCGATCGACCTGCACCGCGTCGACCCCACCGCGATCCTGCCACCGACCGTGGTGGTGGCCGTGGAGGGCGACCGCCTCGTGCCGCTGGCCGACCTGGTCGGCCTGGTCGAAGGGCTGGGCCCGCGCGGCAGCCTGCGCGTGCTGCGCTCGCCCTACGGCCACGACGCCTTCCTCAAAGAAACCGATCGCATCGACGCGATCCTTGCCACCGCCTTCCGCACTTCTGGAGAGTCCGCATGAGCCTGCACGCAAACGAGCCGTCCTGTAGTCGCACCACTGCCGCCGTCCGTGCCGGCATCGATCGGGATACCGCGCATGGCGCGGTCACGCCGCCGATCGTGCTGTCGTCGAACTTCAGCTTTGAAGGCTTCGGCAACAAGCGCCAGTACGACTACACGCGCAGTGGCAACCCGACCCGCGACCTGCTCGGCGAGGCGCTGGCGGAACTGGAGGGCGGCGCCGGTGGCGTCATCACTGCGACCGGCATGGGCGCGATCAACCTGGTGCTGAACGCGCTGCTGCAGCCGGGCGATACCCTGGTGGTGCCGCACGATGCGTACGGTGGCAGCTGGCGCCTGTTCAATGCGCTGGCGAAGAAGGGCCACTTCGAGCTGGTCACCGCCGATCTGACCGATCCGCGTGCGCTGGCCCAGGCGCTGGCCACCCAGCCGAAGCTGGTGCTGGTGGAAACGCCGTCCAACCCGCTGCTGCGCATCACCGACCTGCGCTTCGTCATCGATGCCGCGCACAAGGCCGGTGCCCTCGTGGTGGTCGACAACACGTTCCTGTCGCCGGCGCTGCAGCAGCCGCTGTCGTTCGGTGCCGACCTGGTGCTGCATTCCACCACCAAGTACATCAATGGCCACAGCGATGTGGTGGGTGGTGCGGTGGTCGCGCGCGATCCGGCACTGCACGAGCAGCTGGTGTGGTGGGGTAACGCGCTGGGCCTGACCGGTTCCCCGTTCGATGCCTTCCTGACCCTGCGCGGCCTGCGCACGCTGGATGCGCGCCTGCGCGTGCACCAGGAAAACACTGCGTCGATCGTTGCCCTGCTGGACCAGCATCCGGCCGTCGGCACGGTGTACTACCCGGGCCTGGCCGATCATCCGGGTCATGCCATCGCCGCCCGCCAGCAGAACGGCTTCGGCGCGATGCTGTCGTTCGAACTGGCGCACTGCGCGGGTGATGATCCGCACGCGGCGGTGCGCGCGTTCGTCGACGGCCTGCGCTGTTTCACCCTGGCCGAATCGCTGGGCGGCGTCGAAAGCCTGATCGCGCATCCGGCCACCATGACCCATGCGGCGATGACCGCCGAAGCGCGTGCCGCCGCCGGCATCAGCGAAGGGCTGCTGCGCCTGTCGGTCGGCATCGAGGCCGAGCGTGACCTGCTGGCCGATCTCGGTGCCGCGCTGCAGCGCGCCGAAGCCGTGATCGATGCAGCCGCGCGCCGCAAACAGGTGGTGGACGCATGAGCGCGCTCGCCGCTGAAATTCCTGCGCTTGGCGTGGGGCGCCTGGCGCTGCTCGGCACCGGCACGGTGGGCTCGGCCTTCGTGCAGCGCTACCAGGCGTTGCAGGCACGTGGGCTGGAACTGCCCAGCGTGCAGTGGCTGGCCAACTCGCGCACTGCGCTGGCGATCGACCGCGATCTGGCGTTGCCGCTGGAACTGGCACGCCGTGCACCGCGTGATGGTCTCAGCTCGCCGCCGTGGGCCAGTGCTGAAGGGCTGGAACGGGGTGACGTAGTGGTCGATGCCACTGCCAGCGAAGATGTGGCCGCACGCCACGTGCAGTGGCTGGCGCGTGGGGTGCACGTGGTCACCGCCAACAAGCTGGGCCGCGGTGCGCAGCTGGCACGCGCCACGGCCATCGCCGAGAGCTGTGCAGACAGTGGTGCGCGCTATGGCGACAGTGCCACCGTCGGTGCCGGCCTGCCGTTGTTGAGCAGCCTGCGCGCGCTGGTGGCCGGTGGCGACCACATCCATGCCATCGAGGGCGTGCTGTCCGGTTCGCTGGCGTGGCTGTTCCATCGCTATGACGGCCAGTCGCCGTTCTCGGCCGCAGTGCGCGAAGCGTTGGCGGCCGGCTACACCGAGCCGGATCCGCGACTGGACCTGTCCGGCGAGGACGTGCGCCGCAAGCTGCTGATCCTGGCCCGCAGCAGCGGGCTGGCGCTGGATGCTTCGCAGGTGCAGGTGGATTCACTGGTGCCTGAAGCGCTGGCAGCGTTGCCGCTGGAGGATGCGGTGGCGGCGCTCGAGCAGCTGGATGCGCCGTTGCAGGCGCGCTGGCAGCAGGCGCATGACAATGGCCGTGTGCTGCGTTTCGTTGGCCGTGTTGATGGCGAGGGTGCGCAGGTGGGCCTGCGCGAGTTGCCGGCCGATCACCCGTTGGCGCAGGGCGCGGGCACTGACAACCGCGTGGCCATCCACAGTGATCGCTATCAGCGCCAGCCGTTGTTGATCCAGGGCCCGGGCGCGGGCGCGGAAGTCACTGCCGCCGCGTTGCTGGATGACGTGTTGCGCATCGTCGGCTGATCGCATCGTTCCTGTAAGCCGGGATCATGCTCGGCTTACAGGGCGCGTCTGCCGGTCAGCGGGACTTCAACGCCTTCAACAAGGCGCTGTTGAACTGCTTCGGGTCCTGCACCTGCGGCGAATGGCCCAGTTCGGCGAACTCGATCAGCGTCGCGCCGGGAATCGCCGCGGCTGCCGCCTTGCCGAGCACCGGATAGTTGCCCAGCGTCGCCTTCACCGCTGGTGGCGCCAGGTCGCGACCGATCGCGGTGCGGTCCTTCTGGCCGATGAACAGCGTGGTCGGCACCTGCAGGTTCTTCAGTTCGTAGACCACCGGCTGGTTGAACACCATGTCCGAGGCCAGCGCCTGGCTCCATGCAACGGTCTGCTTGCCGGGGCCTTCGTACATGCCCGACTGCATCCGCGCCCACGGTTCATACGCCGGCTTCCATTTGCCGTCGTAGTACACGTCCAGCTGGTAGCGGCGGATGCTGTCATAGCTGATGTTCATTTCGCCGGCGTACCACGCGTCCACGCTGCGCCAGGGAACACCCAGCGCCTTCCAATCCTCCAGCCCGATCGGGTTGACCAGTGACAGGCTGCGCAGGTCCTGCGGGAACATCAGCGCGTAGCGCACCGCCAGCATGCCGCCCATCGAATGACCGATCAGGTGCACCGGGACATCACCCAGTTGCAGCTGTTGCAGCAGGGCATGGGTGTTGGCGGCCAGCTGCGCGAACGAATACTGGTACCGCTCGGGCTTGCTGGATTTGCAGAAGCCCACCTGGTCCGGGGCGATCACCCGATAGCCGGCGGCAACGAGCGGCTTGATCGATTCCTTCCAGGTGGCCGCACAGAAATTCTTGCCGTGCAGCAGCACCACCACGCCGATGGGTGCCTTCTTCGGCGCGATGTCGAGGTAGGCCATTTCCAGCGGCTGTCGCTGCGATTCCAGCGCGAAGGTCTTCACTGGATAGCCGTAGTCGAAACCCTCCAGCCGCGGCCCGTAAGTGGGTGCGGCCAGCGCAGGCAGTGGAAGGCAGGCAAGCAGGGCGGCAGCGATCACGCGCATGGGGCAGTCCGGGGCGAGGGAGCCCCGAGCCTAACCGGAACGCGGTGACGGTGTCGTCCGGCCGGCCAGGGACAACGGGGTAGAGTCGACTGTCAGTCGACTGCTCTTCGATCAGACCGCGAAAATCCCGCGCTGCGCGCGATAGTCGACCAACGGTCGACTCTACCCAGGGCCATCAGCACTCGATGACGTTCACCGCCAGGCCACCGCGGCTGGTTTCCTTGTACTTGTCCTGCATGTCGCGGCCGGTATCGCGCATGGTCTTGATCACCTTGTCCAGCGACACTTTGTGCTTGCCGTCGCCACGCATCGCCATGCGCGAGGCGTTGATCGCCTTCACCGCGCCCATCGCATTGCGTTCGATGCAGGGGATCTGCACCAGGCCACCGATCGGGTCACAGGTCAGGCCGAGGTTGTGTTCCATGCCGATTTCCGCGGCATTCTCGATCTGGCTCGGGTTGCCACCCAGTGCTGCGACCAGGCCACCGGCCGCCATCGAGCAGGCCACGCCCACTTCGCCCTGGCAGCCCACTTCGGCGCCGGAGATCGAGGCGTTTTCCTTGTACAGGATGCCGATCGCCGCCGAGGTCAGCAGGAAGTCGAACACGCGCTGCTCGTTGGCACCGGGGCAGAAGCGGTCGAAGTAATGCAGTACCGCGGGCAATACGCCGGCGGCGCCATTGGTCGGCGCCGTCACCACGCGGCCACCGGCGGCGTTCTCCTCGTTCACCGCCAGTGCGTACAGGTTGACCCAGTCCAGCGTGGTCAGCGGGTCGCGCATCGCCGCTTCCGGCTTCGACGACAGCTCGCGGTACAGCGCCGGTGCACGACGGCCAACCTTCAGGCCACCCGGCAGCACGCCTTCCTCACGGATGCCGCGCGTCACGCACGATTGCATCGCACTCCAGATCTCGCGCAGCTGCGCGCGGATCTCGTCCTCGCTGCGCCAGCACTTCTCGTTCTCGAACATCAGCTGGGCAATGCTCAGGCCGCTGCGCGCGGTCTGCGCCAGCAGCTCGTCTCCGCTCTTGAACGGGTAGGGCAGCGGGGTCTCGTCGGGCACGATACGGTCATCGGCCGCATCGTCCTGGTTGACCACGAAGCCGCCACCTACCGAGTAGTAATCGCGGGTGGCGATCACTTCGTCCTCGGCGTTGTACGCGGTGAATCGCATGCCGTTGGTGTGGTACGGCAGCTTCTGGCGCTTGTTCATGCCGAGGTCGCGCTTCTCGTCGAAGGCGATCTCGTGCTGGCCCATCAGCTGGATGCGCTTGCTGCTGCGGATGCGCTCCAGGGTGGCCGGGATGATGTCCGGGTCGATCAGGTTCGGCCGTTGCCCTTCCAGGCCCAGCAGGATCGCCTTGTCGGTGCCATGGCCACGGCCGGTCAAGGCCAGCGAACCGTAGACATCGGCACGGATGCGCGCGACCTCGTGCAGGCGGCCCGGGTCGAGCAGCCAGCGGTGGATGAATCGCTCGGCGGCCTTCATCGGCCCGACGGTGTGCGAGGAGCTCGGGCCAATGCCGATCTTGAAAACGTCGAACGTGCTGACAGCCATGGTTGCCGTACTGCGGGTACCGGAAGAGACCGCTATTCTAGCGGTTCACGCCGCACTTCCATGGCTGCGGCGCAGCATTTCCGCCAAGGGGACCCAGCCAGTGTTGACTCTGTTCCAGCGTGACGACTGCCACCTGTGCGACATGGCCCTGGCCGAGCTGGCCAAGGCCAGGGCGCCGGAGTTCGAATCGGTGTTCCTGGATGACCAGCCGGCGCTGGAATCGCGCTATGGCGCGCGGGTGCCGGTGCTGCGCGACGAGCGCGGCGACCGTGAGCTGGACTGGCCGTTCGACGCGGCCACGGTTCAGGCCTGGCTGGCCGTCGATCGGTAGTGCCGGCCGCTGGCCGGCAGCCCCGCCATGCCCGGTGATGCCGGCCAGCGGCCGGCACTACCAGACGCGGTTTATTTCGCGTCGAACTTCACGATGGTGCTGATCGCGGTTTCGTCCGGGATGGTCTTGGTGTCGGCCCAGTCACCGCTGCCGACGCCGAAGTCCAGGCGCTTGACCGTGGCCTTGCCGGTCAGCACCGGCTGGGTGCCCGGCTTCCAGGTGAAGGTCAGCGTGACCGGCTTGCTGACGCCGCGCAGTTCCAGCGTGCCGTCGGCGGCGAACTGGTCGTTGCCCACCGCACGGAAGCCCTTGGCGGTGTAACGCGCGGTGGCGAACTTGCCGACGTTGAAGAAATCGGCGGTCTGCAGGGTCGAGTCGCGGTCGCTGTTGCCACTCTTGGCACCGGCCAGCGGAATCACCACGTCCAGCGAACCGGCGGCCGGGTTGGCCGGGTCGAAGCTGAGCTTGGTGGCGAAGCCCGGGAAGCTGCCGGTGAACACTTCACCGTCGTACTTGGTCGCGAACACCAGGACCGAACCGGCGCCGGGAGCCTGCGCGTAGTCGGCGGCGAGCACCGGGGCGGTGGCCAGCATGCCGGCCAGGGCGGCGGCCACGGCGGCCGGAGTGGTCAATTTCAGGTTCATCGGTCAGTCCTTCTGAGGGGAGGTGAGCCAGCCACGCGGCAACATGCGGGACAAGGTCGCATCGCGCTGGAACAGGTGGTGGTAGAAGGCGGCACCGGCATGGGCCAGCACCACCGCGATCAACAGCCAGAAGCCGTATTCGTGAATGGCATGGGACACCGCAACGACCTGCGGGTCCGGGCCGCTCAGCTTGGGCACGTCAACCAGGCCGAACCAGCGGAACGGGCGCAGGCCGCTGGCCGAGTCGTACAGCCAGCCCGACAGCGGGATGGCAAACATCAGCACGTAGAGCAGCACATGGGTGGCACTGGCGATGCGTTCCTGCCAGCTGGGCACGCCCGGCACCGGCTTGGGGGCACCGGCATACAGGCGCCAGCCGAGGCGGAACAGCACGAGCGCCAGCACGGTGATGCCGATCGACTTGTGCGCGGTATAGACCCAGAAATACTTGGGGGTCTTGGGCAGTTCACCCATGGTCAGGCCGACCACGCCCAGGGCGAGGATCAGCAATGCGATCAACCAATGCAGGATCTGGCTGACACTCCCCCAGGCGGCGGGGGTGTTCTTGGCGGTCATGAAGGGTCCTCTAGGGGGCCGTCTTGGGGTCGGAGTGTGGAACGGGAGCGGGAGTTCCCGGGGCGTCGCTGCGGTCGAGGGTGGCTTCAGCCTCGATCCTCAGCTGTACTGCATCACCGATGACGCCCGGCCAGGCGGTGATGCCGAACGCGCGCCGGCTCAGCGTGGTGCTGGCGGAAAAACCGGCGGTGCGTCGGAACGGGGGGAGGGGGTAGCGCTTGATGGCGTTGAGGGTCACGTCCAGCGTGATCTCCTGGCTGACCCCGCGCAGGGTCAGGGTGCCGATCACGTGGGCGCGCCTGGCATCGATCGGTTCGACCCGGCTGGAGACGAAATGTGCCTTCGGGAAACGCTCGCCATCCAGAAGGCTGCGGGCCAGCGTGGCCTGGTTCCATTTGGCATCACCAAGGTCCAATCGCGACACGGGGACCTCGACATCCAGTGTGGCCTCGCGCCAGTTGTCGGGATCGAACTGCAGGCGGCCCTCACTGCCGGAGACCGTACCCATCGCCTGCGAGTAACCCGCGTGGTCGATGGTGAACAGCACACGCGTATGCACCGGATCGAGGCGATAGGTATCTGCATCCGCCCAGGCGGGGGCGGTGGCGAGCAGCATCGGCAGCAGGGCCAGGCAGGGACGCATCGATGGCGGGCTCCGGAAGGGGGACGTTGCGATCATACGCACAGCCCCCTGCCAACGTTGCGTGCATGGCTGCAACAGTTCGTGGTGGGTCCACCGGTGGAAACAGGCTGTTGCAGCCATGAACCCGGCCCTGTGTGACAATCGGGACAGGACAGGGGGTTCAGGATGACGAGCGGTTGGCGCCGGTGGTGCCGAGGCATCGCGGGAATGGGGCTGCTGCTGATGGCGTTCGCCACGGCGGCCACGGCCCTGGACATGGCGGAAACACCGCGCCTGCGCCGTTTCGGTGCCGCCGAAGGCATGCCCTCGCGCATGGTGCTGGCGCTGGCCGAGGACCGCCAGGGCCATATCTGGGCTGCCACCGATGGTGGCCTGGTGCGCTATGACGGCGGCAACCTGCGGGTCTGGGAACATGATCCGGAGCAGCCGGGCTCGCTGCCCGGCAACGAGATCGAGACCCTGCTGGTCGATCCCCTGGACCGTGTCTGGGTCGGCATCAATGGCAAGGGCGTGGCCCGGCTGGATGCCGACCGCGAACGCTTCAAGACCTTCGATGCGGTCAACGGCCCCTGCATGAGCCAGTTCTGGACGCTGGCCTACGCCGAGGATGCACTGTGGATCGGCACCAGTGGCCATGGCGTCTGCCGTTTCGGTGAAGACGGCAGCCTGCGCTTCTTCGAGCATGATCCGGCCCGTCCTGGCGGGTTGCCCAGCAATACCATCTACAGCAGCCTGGTGGATGCGCAGGGACGCCTGTGGATCGGCACCGAGGCGGGCATTGCGCGCTGGAACGGGACTGGATTCGAGGCTGTCGCACCGCGCGAACTGGGGGCGCTGAGCGTGTTGCGCCTGAGCCGCGACCCCGATGGCTCGATCTGGGCCGGCAGCCAGAACGACGGCCTCTACCGTATCGACGCGCAGGATCGGGTCAGCCGTCCGCGCTGGGCCGACAGTGCACGCCTGCGTTCGGCACTGGTGCTGGCCGATCGCCAGGGCGGTTACTGGGCGGGCACCTCCGATGGCCTGTTGCGCGGAGATGCCAGCATGCTGCGACGGCTGGACGGCGACCGCGGCAGTGGTTTCCTCACTGCCCAGAGTGGTGTGCTCGATCTGATGCAGGACCATGAGGGCGGATTGTGGGTGGCGCTGCTGACCCAGGGCCTGGCCTACCTGCCGCCGGACTGGCGCCGGTTTTCGATCTGGAACCAGCTTGACGGCAAGCCGCTGGACAGCCAGTACCTGTTGAGTGCAGCCAGTGATGGCCAGAATTACTACGTCGGCTCGGCGCATGGCGTGTACCAGCTGGACGCACAAGGAGCGCTGAAGTTGTTGGCCAGCGATCGCGAGATCGGCAGCGGGGCGGTGTGGTCGGTGCTGCCGCGGCCGGACGGGCGCCTGTGGCTGGGGCGTGCCGGCCGCATCAGCGTGTACGACCCGGCCACCCGCGCGCTGCACGATTGGCATATCGATGGGGGGGCCGACCTGCGCCAGCGCATCGATCTGATGCGGCAGGCCCCCGATGGCACGGTCTGGCTGTCGGTGATGAACCTGGGCCTGCAGCAGCGCAGCGCCGATGGCCGCGTGCTGCGCAGTTTCCCGCTGGAGGACCTCCGCAAGACGGCCGATTCACCGGTTGAGCAGATCCGCTTTGATGCCCAGGGTAAGGCCTGGGTGATGGGCGACATGGGGATCTGGCGTGAACAGGCTGGGCGCTTCGAAGCGGTGCCGGGTGTCTCGCGCGGGCTGATCTACGATCTGGTGTGGGTGGATCCGCAGCAGCTGTGGCTGGCCCGGCAGGGGGCGCTCGAGCGCTACCAGTGGGATGGCATGAGCCTGCGCCTGATCCAGCGCATCGACGGCAGTGCCGGCGTGCCGTCGGTGAGCATGGGAGGACTGGCGTTGGCCGAAGACGGCCGCCTGTGGGCGACCACGCCACGTGGCCTGCTGCGGTGGGACCCGAAGGCGCGCCGCCTGCAGCAGTTCAACGAACGCGATGGCCTGCCCGACGCCGAGTTCACCAGCCGGCCGCTGGCGGTGAATGCCGATGGTCGCGTGCTCGCGGTGGCCCAGACCGGCCTGGTGGTGTTCGACGTGAACGCTGCCGATGCCGTGTTGCCGCCGTCGTCGCTGGTGATCGCCGAGGTCCGCGTGCGGCGCGATGATGCCCGTGGCTGGCAACCGCTGCCGACCACCGGCACGCTGCTGCTGGGGCCGGATGATCGTGATCTGCAGATCGATGCGCGACTGCTTTCCTATGCCAATCCGCAGGGCAACCGTTACCGCTTCCGGGTGCAGGGCTACGACCAGAACTGGGTGGAGCAGGGCGGTGACGGCCAGCGCACGTTGTCGCGGCTGCCGACCGGCAGCTACGTCATTGAAGTCCAGGCGGCAACGGCCAGTGGTGCGTGGACACCTTCGCAGCAGCTGCAGGTGAAGGTGTTGCCACCCTGGTGGCGCAGCGGCATGGCGATCTTCGGCTACCTGCTGATCGGCTCACTGCTGCTGCTTATCCTGGTGTGGTCGATCCGTGCGCGCCTGCGCCGCCGCCAGCAATGGCAGTTGACCGTGCACAAGCAGCAGCTGGCAGAGCAGGCCTCACAGGCCAAGAGCCGGTTCCTGGCCACGCTGGGCCATGAGGTGCGTACGCCGATGACCGGTGTGCTCGGCATGAGCGAACTGCTGCTGGCCACCCCGCTGGATGCGGTGCAGCGCAGCTATGCAGGCTCGATCCAGCAGGCTGGCAGCCACCTGCTGCGGCTGGTCAATGACGCGCTGGACCTGGCCCGCATCGAGGCCGGCCGGCTGGAGCTGGACCTGCGCCCGTTCGATCTGGCCGGCCTGCTCGACCAGGTGCAGGCGTTGATGCAGCCGATGGCGAAGCAGCGCAATCTGGAGTTCCAGCGTGGAAGCGATCCGTCGGGGCCGATCAGCGTCAGCGGCGACGAGATGCGCGTGCGGCAGATCCTGCTGAATCTTCTCGGCAATGCAATCAAGTTCACCGAGCGTGGGCACGTCGGCCTGGCCGTGCGGCTGGAGGAGAACGGCGGCGGCCTCTGCTTCGAAGTGCATGACACCGGCCCGGGCATCAACGCCGAGCAGCAGGACCGCCTGTTCCATCGCTTCGAACAGGCGGACGGCCCGCGCACCGCGTCGCGCTATGGCGGCAGTGGGCTGGGCCTGGCGATCTGCCAGGAGCTGGCCGTGGCCATGAACGGACGCATCGAAGTGGACAGCCAGCCGGGCAAGGGGGCGCGCTTCCGGGTGTGGTTGCCGCTGCCCTGGATCCGGCAGGCCGCCAATGCGCCGGGCGAATCGCCGGTGCTGCCGATGCTGCCGCCGCTGCGCATCCTGCTGGTGGAGGATGACGCGACCGTGGCCGAGGTCATCGCTGGCCTGCTGCGTGGCCGTGGCCACGACGTGGTGCATGTGCTGCATGGCCTGGGCGCGCTTTCGGAGATCGCCACCGATGGCTTTGACGTGGGCCTGCTCGATCTCGATCTGCCGGCACTGGACGGCACCGCCATCGCCCGGCAGCTGCGCACCATGGGCTATGAACTACCGCTGGTGGCGGTCACCGCGCGCTCCGATGCCTACGCCGAGACCCAGGTCCTGGCGGCCGGGTTCGATGGCTTCCTGCGCAAGCCGGTGACCGGTGACATGCTGGTGACTGCCATTGCCCAGGCACGCGCAAAACGACAAACCGCCCTTTGAATGCGCCGGCGCCGGGCGTGAACGGCGCGACTTTCGGTTTACCATGCCGACGCCCGTAGTGCGGGAATTATCAGAAGCAGCGTGAGGAGGCAATCGGTGGTGTATCTGCGGGCGGCGATGCTGCTGCTGGTCCTCCTGTGCTGCCTGTCGCCCGCCGCGGCGCAGCCGGTGCCGCCGAGCCCGCGCCAGGTGACGGTGTTCGACGGCTTGCCGTCCAATACCGTGAACCGCATGGCCGAGGATCGTTACGGTTACCTCTGGATCGCCACCAACGACGGCCTGGCCCGCTACGACGGGCGCAACTACCGGATCTGGCGTTCGGAAGATGGCCTGCGCGACAACCGCATCTGGACGGTGCTGGTCGATGCCCGCAACCAGCTCTGGATCGGCACCGAGAACGCCGGTCTGGTACGGATGTCGGCCGATCGCCGCCAGCTGCATTTCTACGACCGCAGCAGCCAGCCGTTGATGGGCACCAACACGGTCTGGAGCCTGGCCACCACGCCGGATGGTTCAGTCTGGTTCGGCACCCACGAAGGTGGCCTGTACCGCCTGGACAACCAGGACCGGCTGCAGCGCTTCCTGCCTGAAGCGAACAACCCGCGCAGCCTGCCGGCCGCATCGGTACCGTACCTGGCAACCCTGGCCGATGGCAGCCTGTGGATCGGCACCAAGCATGGCGTCGCGCGCTGGACCGGCACGGACTTTGAACGGGTCGGTGCAGGCGTCGTTCCCAGCCTGCTGATCAATGGCCTGACGGCCGAGCCCGATGGCAGCCTTTGGATCAGCACGATGGCCGGTGCCATCGTGCGTCGCCCCGATGGTCGTTTCGAGGCACCGTCCTGGAAGCTGCCCGAAGGCGAACAGGTGCTGGGCATGATGCTGCGCGACGAGCAGGGCGGGCACTGGCTGGACACCCGCACCGGCCTTGGCCGCGCGGTCGATGGCCAGTACCAGGCCGTGCCCCTGTACAGCGCCGTGGCGCGTGGCCCGGTGCGCCCGAACTGGACCGGCGCCTACGAGGATCGCGAGGGTGGCATCTGGCTGGCCAGCACCAACGCAGGCCTGTGGCACCTGCTGCCGCGCTGGTGGCAGTTCTCGGTGCTGTCGCGGCTGGAGGACGACCCCCGCTCGCTGCGCAACGCCTTCGTGCTGGGTACCAGCCCGTCCAGCAACGGCGGCATCTGGACGGTCGGCAGCCACGGCGCGCTGGATCGCTTCGATCCGAAGACCGGCAGCATCGAACAGCACCGCACCTGGGTCAACGGCATGCACTGGCTGACCTCGGTGCGCGAGGATCGCCGCGGCCAGGTCTGGATCGGTTCCAACGACGCGCTGCTGCGCTATGACCCGAAGCGGCGTGATCTGCGCCGCTGGGGCCGGGATGCCGGCGCCGACGCGACCATGGAAGGGGTCATCGAATCGATGATGACCTGTGATGGTGACAGTCTCTGGCTGATGCTGTCGGCGGGTCTTCAGCAGCGCGATCTGGATGGGCGCCTGCGGCGCCAGCTGGACAATGGCCAGCGCGGATTGCAGCAGGGCCAGCTCAATCTCGACGTGGAGTGCGGGCCACAGGACCATATCTGGCTGGCCAGCAGCCGTGGCCTGCTGCAGTGGCTGCCGGAAAGCGAGCGTTTCCAGCCGGTGCCGGGTGCACCGGCGACCGCGATCCATGCACTGCACGTGGGAAGCGATGGCCAGGTCTGGCTGTCCGAGGATGGCCGCCTGTCGCGCTACCGCTGGAGCCAGGGCCGGCTGGAGCGGCAGGCCGTGATCGGTGCCGAGCAGGGCTACCCGGCGATCTCCGCCTCGGGACTGGTGGTCGATGCGCAGGGGGTGGCGTGGGCAACCAGTGCGCGTGGCCTGGTGCGCATCGGTGCCGATGGCCAGAGCGTGCGCCTGTATGGCGTGCATGACGGCCTGCCGAGCCAGGAATTCCGCGAGCACACGCTGGTGATGTCGGGAGACGGTCATCTGGTGGCAGGTACACCGGCCGGTGTGGTGGTGTTCGACCCGGAGCAGGTGCGGCCCTCGATGCGGCGTGCGCCGCTGGTGATCGAGCGGGTGGAGGTGCGTCGCAACGAGCAGGTGCTGGACCTGACCCACGACACGCCGTTGCAGATCGCCGATGGCGACCGCGATCTGCGCATCGTCGCGCGCCTGTTGTCGTTCGCCGATTCGGCGTCCAATACCTATCGTTACCGGTTGGCCGGCTATGACCCGGACTGGGTGGAAGTGGGGCCGGCCGGTGAGCGCCTGTTCTCGCGGCTGGCACCGGGCAGCTATCGGCTGGAAGTGCAGGCGCGGTCGGCCGACCATGTCTGGTCACGGGTGCAGAGCCTGGAATTCCGCGTGCAGCCGCCGTGGTGGCGCAGCTTGTCCGGCCTGCTGGTGTTGGCCTCGTTCGCGCTGCTGCTGACCAGCTGGTTCGCCTGGCTGTACCGTCGCCGCCTGCAGCGTCGCCACGCCTATCAGCTGGCGCTGCACAAGCAGGAACTGGCCGAACAGGCGTCGGCGGCCAAGACCCGCTTCCTGGCCAACCTTGGTCACGAGATCCGCACGCCGATGACCGGTGTGCTCGGCATGAGCGAGCTGCTGCTGTCCTCGCCACTGGATCCGCAGCAGCGCGGCTATACGCAATCGATCCGCCATGCCGGCGAGCACCTGCTGCACCTGGTCAACGATGCGCTGGACCTGGCGCGGATCGAATCGGGCCGTCTGGAATTGCAGCACAAGCCATTCGCACTTAGCAGACTGCTGCAGGACCTGGCCGCGCTGATGGGGCCGTTGGCGGCGCAGAAGGGCCTGCGTTTCACCCTCGACAACCAGCTGCCCCCCGGCCTGCAGGCCACCGGCGATGCAATGCGGGTCCGGCAGATTCTGCTGAACCTGCTCTCGAATGCGGTCAAGTTCACCAGCCGCGGCACCATCACCCTGCACGCGCGCAGCGACGCCGAGCTGCGATCGCTGCATTTCGAAGTGCGCGACACCGGCCCCGGCATCAGCCAGGAACAACAGCAGCGCCTGTTCCGTCGCTTCGAGCAGGCCGATGGTGCACGTACGGCAGCGCAGTACGGTGGCAGCGGCCTGGGCCTGGCGATCTGCCGCGAGTTGGCGCATGCGATGCAGGGGCGGATCCAGGTGGAGAGTCAGCTGGGCCGGGGTACCTGTTTCGGCGTGACCCTGCCGTTGCCGCTGGTAGTGGACAGCGATGCCGAGGCGTCTGCCGAGGGGCATCGCGATGAAGCCGCGAACATGCCACCGCTGCGGGTGCTTCTGGTCGAGGACGATGCCACCGTGGCCGACGTGGTGCGGGGGCTGCTGAGCGCACGCGGCCACGAGGTGGTGCATGCGGGCCACGCGCTGGCGGCGCTGCGCGAGATCAGTGCCGGCGATTTTGACGTTGGCCTGCTGGATCTGGACCTGCCGGGCCTGAGCGGCTTCGAACTGGCCCAGCACCTGCGCAACCAGGGCTACATGCTGCCGTTGCTGGCGGTGACCGCACGCACCGATCCGGATCTGCAGCAGCAGGTGGAAGCGGCCGGTATCGGTGGCTTCCTGCGCAAGCCGGTGACCGGGGAGCTGCTGGTGGAAGCGATCGCCAAGGCGATGGGCAGGTAGGGTTTATTGCAGGGCTTGCAGCCCTGCACCTGCTGCCCATCGGAGCAATGACAACAGCCGAATCAAAGGCTGGATTCCTGTGGGATGGCGGGGTGGGTCCGGTGGCGGGAGACGCCGTAAACCTGTGGTGGTCAAGTATTTTTGGACACTCCCAAAGGGAGTTCAGGCCACCTGCACTTCACGGAGCGCAGGTGGCACAAGGCCGTTG
>NZ_JBSPUE010000004.1:0-387977 GCF_056861455.1 Stenotrophomonas sp. 22LJNL06-5-1 | reverse complement strand
GAAGTGGCCTCAGCGCCGTTCCCGTGTGCTGCGAAGTTTCCTTCGTAGCGAGCCGCCCATTATAGCCGGCTTTTCCGCTTCGTCAACACCTTTTTTCAAGGCCGTCTCACCGGAGTGGACGTTGTTGCCGATGCTGCTTCGTCGTTGGACCCGAAGGTCTTTCGTCGTTGCGAGCCGCCTATTATGCCGGACTTTTCGAGTCCGTCAACACCTTCGTTCGATCATCTCGTTCGTCGGTGGTGGCGTTGCTGTTTGCGTGCCGTTTCCGAAGAAGCGGTGCGCTGCAGCAAGGGAGCGAATTCTAGAGATCCTGCAGATTTCGTCAAGCACTTTTTTGCAGGGTGATGACAGAACCAACGCAACATCACGCATGACGTACGCTCGAAGATCACTGTGGCGTTGACCGCGCGTTGCGCGGTCAACGCCACAAGGGCTATCAATGCACGGATGCACAGTGGAGAGACGGCAATGAACATGCAGGTGCGGCAAGCGTGGTGGCGCGACCTTTCAGTACCGGCCCTCGTTGCCGGCTTCATTACTGTGCTGGTCGGCTTCGCCAGTTCGGCCGTCATCGTGTTCCAGGCTGCGCAAGCCGTCGGTGCCAACCAGGCACAGATCGCCTCATGGATGTGGGCACTGGGTCTGGGCATGGGTGTGACCTGCATCGGGCTGTCGCTGCGCTATCGCGTGCCAGTGGTGACCGCGTGGTCGACACCGGGCGCTGCGATGCTGGTGGTCGGTGCTGGCGGCGCCTCGCTTGCTGAAGCCACCGGTGCATTCCTGCTCGCCGCGGTGCTGGGCATGCTGGCAGGCTTCTCCGGCATCTTCGCCCGGTTGATGCAGCGGGTGCCGATGGCGCTGGCCGCCGGCATGCTGGCCGGAGTGCTGCTGCGCTTCGGTCTGGACGTGTTCGTGGCCATGAACACCCAACTGGTACTGGCGCTGGCCATGTTCGCCACCTGGCTGGCCGGACGCCGCCTGTTCCCGCGCTATGCGGTCATCGCCACCCTGCTGGTCGGCATCGCGGTCGCGGCCAGCCGTGGCCTGCTGCACGCACAGCAGGTGCAGCTGCAACTGGCGGTACCGCAATGGGTGACCCCATCCTTGTCCTGGACTGCGGTGGCCGGCATCGCCCTGCCCCTGTTCGTGGTCACCATGGCCTCGCAGAACATTCCGGGCGTGGCGGTGATGCGGGCATCCGGCTACGACGCCCCGGTGTCGCCGCTGATCGGCTGGATCGGTGTGGTCAATACGCTGCTGGCACCGTTCGGTGCGTACGCGCTGAACCTGGCGGCAATCACCGCGGCGATCTGCATGGGCCGCGATGCCCATGAGGACCCGGCACGACGCTATACCGCCGCCATGGCGGCAGGTGCCTTCTACATCGTCATTGGACTGTTCGGTGCCACCGTAGCCGCGCTGTTCGCTGCCTTCCCGAAGGAGCTGGTGGCCTGCGTGGCCGGTATCGCGCTGTTCGGCACCATCGCCAACAGCCTGGCCAGTGCGCTGGCGGTGGAGCGGGACCGCGAGGCGGCACTGGTCACCTTCCTGGTCACCGCCTCGGGCGTTTCACTGGCCGGTATCGGCTCGGCGTTCTGGGGCCTGGTGGCCGGTGCGCTGTGCCTGCTGGTGCTGCGGCCCCATCAGGGCCGCTGACCCACCCTACCCCGCCAATGCGGCGCCGACGGTGCTCAACACCACCGCGATGACGATGGCGATCAGTGTGGCGACCACGCTGGTGCCGCCGCGCGCGGTCAGCTCGCTGCGCAGCCGTGCGTCATCGCCGCCGGTGACGGCACGGGCCTGGGCGATCAGGCGCTGGCAGTGTGCCAGGTACCAGCTGTTGCCAAAGATGCCGGTGGTGATGCTGAGTGCGAAGGTGATGACCAGCGACAGGCCATCCGGCACGTCCAGCAAGGTCTCCACCACGCTGATCAGCAGCAGCAGGCCAGCCCACATCGCCGCCAGGCGGTACATCTTGCGGTACATCATCCAGATCAGGCCGAGCAGGAAGGCCGGCCAGTGCCAGGTGCCACTGCCCGTGGCAATGCCCTGATCCAGCCGCCAGCGCTGGCGATAGATCGGGAAGTTGCCGCCGACCACGCTGGCGTACAAGGCCATCTCGCCCTCCAGCCCGGCAGCCACGGCCCTATCCGGTACAGCGACCGGCGCACGATAGGGATCGGACGGATCGCCGACACTCGGCGCGCTGCCCTCAACCGCAGGGGCAGCGTCGATATCCAGCGCCGGAGCCACCTCGATGGGGGTGGAAGCTTGCTCCAGTTCTGCCAACGGCCGCCATGAGGGCATGCCTTCGCACCAGAGCAGCGTGCGCGCCGTAACCGTCCCTTCCCGCTGCAGCTGGCGAAGACCGGCCAGATCCACCGGCCCGCTGCTCTGCCGGCCATTGGCGTACCACCATTGTGCTTCCTGCATGTTTTCCGTCCTTGCTACCTGTATCGACAAACTGAAATCGCTGCCAGCGCCTACAGCGCGGTACTGCCCAGGGTCTGCACCAGCTGATGGCGCGCACCCGGCGCAAGCGTAATCTGCTCCGGGCCGGCGTTGGCCACTTCCAGGCAGACGTAATCGTGCCACCCATCGCCGACATCGGAGATCCTGGCTGCGGCCTCGGCGCCGGGATTCCAGGCCACCAGCGTCTGGCTGCCTTCGCTGCGGATCTCGATCCGCCGCTGCAGTATGGGATCACGCAGCACGTAATGGCCGCCGGCACCGGTATAGATGCGATCGCTGCGACCGGGATCACGCGGATCGCGCAATGACCACGGTCCCTGTTGCAGGCGCAGCTGCGCATAGTCCTCGTACTTGTCCAGGTACTGCAAGCCGTCAAGGCCCTCGACCTCGACCCGCTTGGCATCGCCCACCCGGAAATAGCTGTGCAGGGCCTGGGTGAAGGTCGCCGGCGAGGTTCCGGTGTTCTCGGTGACCAGCTGCTGGCGCAGCTGGCGGCCGATGCGCAGCTGCATCTGCAGGCGCAGGCCGGGATCGGCGCTGGGCGCAGGCGCCAACTGCAGCTCGACCTCGCCATCATCGCTCTGGCTGGCCTGCAGAAGCTCCCAGCGCGCGGTACGTACCAGGCCATGCGCCGGTACATCGGCGCTCTGGCCCTGGCGACCGAACCACGGCCAGCACACCGGAACGCCACCGCGGATGGGCGTGGGCAGCTCGGCGCGCGTGGGCGAAAGCCACAGCAGATCGGGCTGCCCATCGGGAATGAACGACAGCAGCTGGCCACCAAACACACTGACGACCGCCGTGGCGTTGGCGGTTCGCACCTGCCAGGCCTCCAGGCCGTGATACAGGCCGGTGCTGATGTCCGGATTCGACTGCATGCGATGACGCTCCTTGAAGACCGCGGCGATGATGTCGCGGTCAACGTGCCGCCGGCAAGGCCTTCTGCCCAGCGGGTGCGATGGCGGCCGCCTCTTCCTGCAGCGTGCGCAGGATGCGCTGGCCGGCGCGGCCGTCCACCTCGCTCCAGCCCAGGCGCTGCTGCTCGGCCTGAATCGCGCGACGCGTGGCGGTACCGATCATGCCGTCGGCGGCACCAATGTCGTGACCACGGGCCAGCAGCAGGGTCTGCAGCTGGCGGCGCTCATCGCGGCCCAGGCCCGGGTCGTCGGTCGGCCAGGCGGTGGCCAACCCGCTGCCGCCACGCAATTGGTCAGCCAGCGTCGCGATCGCCAGCGCATAGCTTTCGGCGGCGTTGTAGCTGTAGATCGCGTCGTAGTTGCGGAACACCAGCAATGCCGGGCCCTTGTTGCCGGCCGGCAGCAGCAGGGCGGCGCGCGCATCCGCCGGCAGGTTGGCCGGAGCCAACGCGCTGCCATCCAGCGCGGTCACGCCCTGCGCACGCCAGTCGGCCAGGGCGCGACGCTGGGTGCGCCCGGCCTGGCTGGCGTTGAAGCCCGCAGGAACGCGGACTTCCATGCCCCACGGCTCTCCGCTGCGCCAGCCGGCGCGCTTGAGGTAGTTGGCGGTGGACGCCAGCGCATCGGGAATGCTGCCGACCAGATCGCGGCGGCCATCGCCATCACCGTCCACGGCGATGCGTGCATAGGTGCTGGGCATGAACTGCGTATGCCCGAAGGCACCGGCCCAGGAACCGGTGAGCCCCTGTGCCTGCAGGTCCCCGCGGTCGATCAGCTTGAGCAGCGCCAGCAGTTCACCACGGAAGAAGGGTTGGCGACGGCCGGCACAGGACAGCGTGGCCAGTGACTGCAGCAATGGGCGCTTGCCGAACACGCGGCCGTAGTCGCTCTCCACGCCCCAGACCGCGACGATGGTGGCCGGGTCGACGCCGTACTGCGCCGACACCCGATCGAGCAGGTCGCGGTGCTGCTGCAGCATGGCGCGACCATCAGCCACGCGCTGGCGATCGACCAGCGCGGCCAGGTAGTCCCAGATCGGCGTGGTGAATTCCGGCTGTGCATCAAGCAGGCCAAGCACGCTGGGATCCGGGGTGAGCCCGGCGGTGATCTCATTGAAGCGGTCGGCGCTGATGCCCTGGCTGGTGGCCGTGGCCTGCAGACCCGCCAGGCAGCGGATGAAGGCCGGATCGACGCTGGCATCGGATGCTGCAGGCAGCGCGGGGGGCGAGGCGAGAGCGGCCGCCAGGCCGAGCGTGGTCAGAATGGGCATGGCGTCCTCCGTGTTGCCGTTGCACGGCCATCTTAGGGGTAGCGGTACTGCTGAACCTGAAGGGGCACCGGCTGGCCGCCTGCCCTAGATGGCACGCAGCAGGCGCAGGCCGTAGGCAGGACTGTCGGCATTCCAGCGCTGCGTGACCTGCAGTCCCGCCTCCTGCAGCAGCGCCTCGAAGCTGTCGTCGGTGTACTTGTGGCTGTACTCGACGCGCATCGGTTCATCGGCGGCAAAGTGAAAGGTGCGACCGTCCAGATGCACATCCTGCGGCCCACGGCTGACCAGGTCGGTTTCGATGCGCAGCCGCGCGGTGCTGTAGCGGGCACGGTGGCGGAAGCCGTCGAGGTCGAAGTCGCTGCCGATCTCACGGTTGAGCCGGGCCAGCAGATTGAGCGTGAATGCGGCGGTGACGCCCTGCGCATCGTTGTAGGCGGCCTCGATCATTGCCGGGTCCTTGTGCAGATCGATGCCGACCAGGGCCAGGCCGTCGTGGCCCATCGTCTGGCGCATCGCCCGCAGCAGTGCGACCGCGTCTTCGCCTTCAAAGTTGCCCAGCGTGGAACCGGGAAAGAACAGCAGCCGTCGCGCGGGTTCGCGTTCGGGCATGGGTACGGCCACGGGACGGGTGAAGTCGGCACAGACCGGCAGCATCTCCACCTGGGGCAGTGCGGGTGCCAGATGGTCGATGCTGGACAGCAGCGCGGCACGCGAGATTTCAATCGGCGTGTAGGCCACCGGGTCGCGCAGGGCGGCCAGCAGCAGCGCGGTCTTGCGTCCGCTGCCGCTGCCCAGCTCCACTACGTGCAGGCGCGGGCCAACGGTGCGGGCGATGTCCGGCAGCACACGCGCCAGCAGGGCCAGCTCGGTGCGCGTGGGGTAGTACTCGGGGGTCTGCGTGATCTGCTCGAACAGACGCGAGCCGCGTGCATCGTAGAAGTACTTGGACGGCAGCTGGCGGGGCGTGCGCGACAACCCGGCCACCACGTCAGCCAGGATCTGCTGGCGCCCGGGGGTGAGATCGGTCAATGCGTGCAGCGCGTCCTGCACCGTACTCATGCGACGTCCCTGGCCAGGCGCAGCCCGGAGAACTGCCAACGCGCCGGGGGCATGAAGAAGTTGCGGTAGCTGGCACGCACGTGGCCACGGGGCGTGGCACAGCTGCCACCGCGCAGCACCCATTGACCGCACATGAACTTGCCGTTGTATTCACCGAGGTTGCCGGCGAAAGGGTGGAAGCCCGGGTAGGCGCCATACGCGCTGTGGGTCCATTCCCATACATCGCCGAACAGCTGCCGCATTCCACTGCCCTGCGCTGCCTGCGGTTGCAGCCGATCGTCATCGGCGAAATGGCCCCGCAGCGGCTGCGACGCGGCAGCAGCTTCCCACTCGAACTCGCTGGGCAGGCGCGCGCCGGCCCAGCGGGCGCAGGCATCGGCCTCGTAGTAGCTGAGGTGGCAGACCGGCGCATGCGGGTCCAGCTTGCGCCAACCGCCCAGGGTGTACTCGCGCTGCAGGGCGTCATCCCAGTACAGCGGATGCCGCCAGTCCTCGGCTTCACGCACTACCCAGCCTTCACTGAGCCACCAGCGCGGCTCGCGGTAGCCGCCGGCGTCGATGAAGGCGCGGTACTCGTCATTGCTGACGGGACGCTCGGCCAGTGCGTGCGCGGGGAGCAGCACGCGATGCGCTGGCGATTCGTTGTCGTAGGCGAAGGCGGTATGCCGCGGCCAGGCTGCGGCACCGACGGTGACGATGCGCTCGGGTGATTCGATCCAGCCCTGTGCACTGGCAGCGCTGGCGGTAGGTTGCAGGTCCTCGCGGTAGGCGGGCTGCAACGGGTTGCACCAGAACGCATGCTTGATGTCGGTGAGCAGGAGTTCCTGGTGCTGCTGTTCGTGCTGCAGGCCCAACTGCAGGTGCTGCAGCGCCTGCTCATCAAGATCGCCTGCCGCCAGCCGCGATTGCACCTGTGCATCCACCTGCTGGCGGTAGTCGCGTACCTGCTGCAGCGACGGCCGCGACAGCAGCCCACGCTGCGGCCGGGCATGCGCCGGCCCGACGCTCTTGTAGTAGCTGTTGAACAGGTAATCCCAGGCCGGGTCATGCGCTGGCGCGGTGGCGAAGCCCGCCAGCACGAAGCGTTCGAAGAACCAGGTGGTGTGAGCCAGGTGCCATTTGCTCGGGCTGGCGTCGGCCATGCTCTGCAGCATGGCGTCCTCGGCGCTGAGCGGCGCGGCCAGTTGCATGCTGCGCGCACGCACCCGTGCGAACTGGTGGGCGAGATCGTGCTGCGGGGCAGCGACGGCGGCGGGTACGCTGTCCATGTGGGCAGCATCGGCGCTGGGCGGTGAGTGCGATGTCATGGTTCGGCGTCACTTCGTTCACATGGGTAAGCCCCCCGCATTCAAGATGCAGGCACGCGCGCCGCTAACGGCAATGCTGCGGCCGCGTCGTCACCGCGCTGGAATTCCTGCTTGCCCCTGCATCCGCTCCGCCAGCCTGCGCACTACCTGTTCGTGCTGCCCGCCCTGCTGGTTGCCGTGGTGGTATGGACCGCATTGGATACCGCAGACGTGGCCAGCCCGGCGCAGCGCATCCTGCCCTGGCTGCTGGCCTGCCTCGGTGCCGGCCTGGCCCTGCTCTACCATCAGGTACGTTCGCTGTGCCTGCTGCTGGTGGTGGCGGTGATGTTCGCGCTGCTGCACCAGGATGTCGGCGGCTACCTGCGCAACGGTCATGTCGGCGCGCTGACACCCCTGCGCTTCCATGCCATCTCGGCGTGGCTGCCATTGCTGTTCGCCGGCCTGTCGTTGTGGCCCGAGCGCGGGCGGCGCCGCCACGACCTGCTGTTGCGCTCCGTCGCCAGCGGTACGGCACTGCTGATCTTCCTGCTGCTGGCCACGCAACAGCCGCGCGGCATGCACGATCTGCTGTCGAACCGTCACTGGGCGTGGATCCCGGCCGACTGGAACGCGCTGGCGCAGCTGCCGGCGCTGCTGTTCCTGCTGGCCACGGCGGCGCTGGGCTGGCAGGCATGGCGGCATCCGCGGCCGCTGCATACAGCAATGCTGCTGGCCCTGCTGTGCCTGTGGTGGATGCTGCCGAGGGTGTTCCTGCAGCCGGTGCTGCTGCCGGCGCTGAGCAGCGCCGCCCTGCTGCTGATGCTGGGTGCGATGCTGCAGGAGTCCTTCCACATGGCCTTCCGCGATGAGCTGACCGGCCTGCCAGGGCGCCGCGCGTTCAACGAGACCCTGCAGCGGGCACGCGGCACCTACAGCATCGCGATGGTGGACGTGGACCATTTCAAATCGTTCAACGACACCCACGGCCACGACACCGGCGACGACGTGCTGCGCCTGGTGGCCTCGCGGCTGGCGCGGGTGGGAGATGGTGGCCGTGCGTTCCGCTATGGCGGCGAGGAGTTCGCGGTGGTGTTCCTGGACCGCCCGGCAATGGCCTGCATCGATGCCGTGGAAGCCTTGCGGCGGAGCATCGAGGACACCCGCATGCAGCTGCGTGACCGCAGCACCCGCAGCCGCGACGATGACGCCGGGCGCCAGCAGCGCGGGCGCGGCGGCAGCGGACAGGTAGTGCAGGTGACGGTGAGCATCGGCCTGGCCGACACCCGTGTCGGTCCGCGGCCGGCGGCCGTGGTCAAGGCGGCTGACCAGGCGCTGTATGTCGCCAAGGACGGCGGCCGCAACCAGGTGCGCGCGCATGCCAGCCAGGACGTGCTGGCAGTACGCGGTGGCTGAGGCTCAGACCGCGTCGAGGTAGTACCAGCGGCCGTCGATGCGCAGGAAGCGGCTGTGCTCGGTCATCTTCACCGCGCTGCCGCCGCCCACCCGGTAGCGCGCGGTGAACCGGACCTCGGCGCTGTCGGCGCCGGTGACGGTGTGCTCGTGCACGGTCAGGCCCAGCCAATGCGTACGCTGGCCGGGCGCATCATCCAGCGACAGCTCGGCCGGACGCGTGTCCGGGTGCCAGCTCTGGCGCAGGTAGTCGGCCAGGCCCCGCACATAGGCGCTGTAGCGCGAACGCATCAGGCGCTCGGCATCCGGCGCGGCTTCACCGTCATGGAAGCGGCCGCAGCAGGCGGCATAGTCGGCGGGCAGGCCGCATGGACAGGGATCGGCAGGTTTTCGGCTCATGCCGGCATTGTCGCCGGGTTGCGCGGATTGATCCACGCGCGACACAAGTCGCCGGGTACAGGACAGGCGTATGCTGTCGCGCCCCCACCTTGATTGATCGCCGTGCTGGAACTGGTTCCCCCCGAGTTGTGGTGGCTGGTGGTGATCGCCTTCATCGCCGGTCTTGTGGATGCCGCCGTAGGTGGCGGTGGCCTGGTGCAGCTGCCGGGACTGTTCACTGTGTTGCCGCAGCAGACGCCAGCGATGCTGTTCGGTACCAACAAGTTCAGTTCGATGTTCGGTACCGGTGCGGCCGCCTGGCGCTATGCGCGCAACGTACGCTTCCCGTGGAAACCGGTACTGTTCGCGGCCGGCACGGCCTTCATCTTCTCCTTCGCCGGGGCCACTGCGGTGAGCCTGCTGCCCAAGGATGCGGTGCGCCCGCTGGTGCTGGTGCTGCTGATCGCGATGCTGGCCTACACACTGTGGAAGAAGGACTTCGGCGCGCTGCACCGCCCGCAGGAGATCGGTCGCCGCGAGCTGGTGATCGCGCTGGCGATCGGTGCGGCGATCGGTTTCTACGACGGCTTCTTCGGGCCGGGCACCGGCAGCTTCCTGATCTTCCTGTTCGTGCGCTTCTTCGGGCTGGATTTCCTGCGCGCGTCAGCGGCGTCGAAGGTGGTGAACCTGGCCACCAATGTGGCAGCGATCTCGTTCTTCGTGCCGACCGGCAACATCCTGTGGCTGTTCGCGCTGCCGATGGCGGCGGCCAACATCATCGGTTCGGTGGTGGGCACGCGCCTGGCGCTGAAGGGCGGCACGCCGTTCATCCGCAAGCTGTTCGTGGGGCTGGTGGTGGTGCTGATCGCGCGGATGGCGTGGGATACGTTACGCGGGGCGTGAATGCGCCTCATGACCCGGTAGGTGCCAACCTTGGTTGGCACACGGTTTCCCATCGCGAAGAGCAGCCGAGCATGGCTCGGCTCTACAGAATGCTTGGGCGCGAGGTGCTGCCGGCCAGCGGCCGGCACTACCCCATCGGCGGTTCATGACCCGGTAGTGCCGGCCGCTGGCCGGCATTCCCATTCAATCGGCCAGGTCAGGCCTCGGCTTCTTCCGGTTCGTTGGCCTGCTGGCGGCTGCGCTCGGGCAGCTTCAGGCGCTTGCCTTCTTCGTCGTACTCGATCAGCAGCACGCCAGAGTCGTGGCGGCCGCTGATTTCGACGAAGCAGGCGCCGCCGATGAACGGTTCCAGCGTCATCACCGACTTCAACGGGGTGGCGACCACCATCTGGAAGCCGAAGTTGTCGAAGATGTTCATCGCCAGTGCGGTGAACTCGTTGTCGGCCTTGTCGAAGGCTTCGTCGAGCACAACGGCGGCGTAGCTGGGCAGCTGGCTGTCGGCACCGCCGAGCTGGTAGCGCAGCGCGGCCGCCAGGCAGGTGGTGGCCAGCTTCTGGCGCTGGCCGCCGGACTTGCCAGCGCCGCTGCGGTAGATCTCGACCTGCTGGCGCGTTTCCGCATCCAGCTCGACGCCGATGAACTCCACGTGCATGCGCACGTCCAGCACCAGCTCGCGCCAGCGCTTGTCCTCGCCTTCCTGCGAGCCCAGGCGGTTGACCAGCTGGCGCAGCACAGTGAACTGCGATTCGGCCAGCTCGCGCTGTTCGGTCTGCTGCTGCGACAGCACTTCGCGCAGCTGCAGGTGGAACTCGCCGACTTCCGGCAGGCGGCGATCGTTCAGTTCGATGGTCAGCAGCGTGCCACGGTTGAACGGCACCTGTTCCAGGCTGGCGTTCACTTCGTCCAGGCGCTGGCCGATCGACTTGCGGGCCTCGGCGCTGTGACGCTGCAGGGCCAGCAGGTTGTTCTTGCTCTGGTTCTGCAGCAGATCGAAGAAGCGCTCTTCGTGCTGCGGCAGGCCATCGCGCTCCAGGCGTTCGAGGCGGGCGAGGAAGTCCTCGGCCGAGGCCACCGAGACGGTGAAGTCACCCGATTCCTCCGGCCACTGCTGGATGAAGCGACGGAAGCAGCCGATCAGCTGGTTTTCGATGCGGTTGAGGTCCTGCTGCGAGGACGACAGCTGCTCGTTCAGTGCGTTGCTGACCTGGCGCATGTGCGCTTCCAGCGTTTCCAGGCTGAGCGGGCCCTGCTCCTGCAGGCGCTCGGAAAGGCCGGCTTCCTGCTCCTGGGCCAGGCTCGGCAGCACCAGCGCACGGCTCTGCTGGCGTGCGCGGTCGAGGCGATCGCGCTCCTTGACCAGCTGTCCACGCTCGACGCGGACGTCTTCATAGGTACGGCGGGACTGCTCGATGTCGGCGCGCACGGCGTCGATCTGCTTGGCCAGCTTGGCGAGATCGGCGTTGCCTTCACGCAGGTCGCGCAGGGTGGCCTCGATATCGCTCAGGCGCTGCTGCGGGGCGGCGATGTCGATCTCGTTCCAGCTGATGCTGACCAGCTCGTGGCAGGCCAGACGACGTTCGTTGTCGCGATCACGCTGGCCGCGCAGGCGCGCGATGTCGGTCTCGCAGCTGGCGATGCGCTTGGCCAGTTCCTGTGCTTCACGCTCGAAAGCGCCCACCTTGTCGTGGTTGTTGAAGCCGAGGATCCAGCGACGACGGTCGCCCACCGCACTGCGGTCGTCCTTCTCGAAGCGGTCGCCCGGATGCTTGACCTGGCCTTCGCGGGTGATGCCGCGGTCGACGTTGCGCAGCTGCTTGGCATCCACGCACTCGTAATCGAAGCGCTTGCCAAGCTCACGGCGCAGCCAGCTTTCGAACACGTGTTCGCGCAGTTCCAGCTTGTGCAGCAACGACTTCGCCGACGGCTCGCGCGCGAACGCATCGTCGTTGCGGCGCACGCGGTAGTAGGTGAAACGCATGCCCAGGTGGGTACGGTTCACCCACTCGGCGACGTCGTTGTAATGCTTGTCATCGACCAGCAGTGACAGCGCGAAGCCACCCAGCACACGCTCGATGGCGCCCTGCCAGCCCTGCTCTTCCGAGCGGACCTGGATCAGCTCGCCGACGAACGGCAGCGCCGCTTCGGCGATGCCGGTTTCCTCGGCCAGGCGCGCGCGCAGCTTCTGCATCGGCGCCGGGATGTTGGAGGGGGTGCGCTGCATCGCTTCGAGTTCGCTGCGCACTTCACCGAAGCGGCGCTCGTCATCGCGCTTGCCGCCGAGGCGGTCGCTGATCGCATCGTCCAGTGCTGCCGAGGCGCGCTGGCGGTCCTGCAGTTCGTTCTGCGCACGCTCGACCAGCTCGGCGAAGCCATGGGCGTCGTCGGGCAGTTCGGCCTGCAGCTGCTGTGCGGCTTCCTGGGCCTGGTCACGCTTGGCCTTGCGGCGGTCGCGCTCGGCTTCGGCGCGGCCCTGCTCGCGTTCCAGTTCCTCGATGCGCTCACCGCCCTGCTGGCGGCGCTGCAGTTCCAGTTCGGCCAGGCGCTCGGTGTGGTTGTCCAGTGCGGCGCGGCGCTGGGCTTCTTCGCCGAGCAGGCCACGGTCACGCACATCCATCTCGCGCAGGCGCGCTTCGATCAGCGCCTGGCGGCGGCTTTCGCGGAAGCTGTCGACGCCGAGCTTCAGTGCTTCGTCGTCACCGCGCTGGCGGTGCATTTCCTTCAGGTCGTTGTAGTAGGCGCGCGCCGGCAGCAGGGTTTCCACCTGGCGGCGGGCGGTGACCACGGCCTGGTGCGCACCATCAAGCTCGGCGAAGTCGCTGACCAGGCGCTCGGCGGCGTCGAAGGTCTTCGGCGTGTCGAGCATGAAGTCGCGCAGGAAGACGTTGAGGTCGCCCAGGTTCTTCGCCGACTGCGTCTTGTGCAGCAGGCGCAGCGCCATCTCGTTGTCGATGCCGAGCAGGTCGCGGAAGCGCTCGGCGTAGCCGGAGAAAGCGTCGAAGTGGTGCAGGTCGGACAGCTTCTGCTTGAGCTTGCGCAGGTCCAGGTCGAAGCCGCCGAGATCCTTGGCGATGTCGAACGGACGCTCGGCGATCATGTAGTGCTTGCGCACGTCACCGGCCGAGGTGCCGTTGCCGGAGATCCACAGCAGGCGCACCAGGCTGACCACGCGACCATCGCCAGCGCGGTATTCCAGCACCAGTGCGGTCCAGGTCGCGCCCTTGCGCAGGTACTGGGTGGCGATTTCGCCGGTGCCGCTGTCCTGCTGGTCGGCCCAGGCGCCACGCACGTAGGACACCAGGTTGCGGTCGCGGCCACTGCGCTCGGCTTCACGCGCGGCGGCGTTGAAGTCGACGATGGCCGGCGGCGTCAGCAGCGCGGACATGGCATCGAGCAGGGTCGACTTGCCCGAGCCGGAACGGCCGACGAACAGGAAGCCGCGCTCGGCGATCGGGACTTCGGTCAGGCCGTTGAAGGTGCCCCAGTTGTGCACCTGCAGGCGGCGCATGCGGAACTGCTGCAGGCGCGGGTCCGGCAGGCCTTCGTTGAACAGGGCGGGAGTGTGCTTGGAGATAGCCATGCGATGGTCGGGTCTCTCAGGCCTCGGCGGCCGGGGTTTCGCGCAGCTGGCGGTAGACCGCCGAAAGCTGGGACACGTCTTCGGCGGAGAACAGCAGCTTCAGCGCCGGCGAGACTTCGTGGCGGTCTTCCTGGCCGCTGAGGCGGGTCAGGATGTGGTTGTCCTTCATCTTCTGCACCGCCGAAGCGACGCGGCGGTTGAAGCCGGCGCGGTCGGTGGACAGGTTCTTTTCGTAGATGGCCAACGCTTCGGCCATCTCGGCGTCGGCGACCACTGCGCGGTTGCCGCGCGCATCAGCCTCGGCCAGCTGCTGGCGCAGGTACAGCAGCAGCACCGAGTCGATGAAGGTCAGCGGCGAGGTGCGCAGCAGCACCGGCGCATCCACGTCTTCGGTATCGGCCTGGCGGGTGAAGGCCACGCCGCTGTCACGGTCGAGCACCAGTTCCAGGAACAGGTCCGCCAGTGACGAGCGGATGGCCGCCTCGCTGCGGATCAGTGCCGGCCACAGCTTGGCGTGGCGCAGCTGGTCGATGCTGGGGCCGATCAGCAGCTGGCACAGCGCGCGACGCGCATCCAGCGGCAGGCGACCGGTATCGCCGAGGTAGTACACGTCGTTGCCACGGCGGGGCTGCGCCACGGTCGCCACCGGTTCGGCTTCGTAGGCGTCTTCCGCCACGTCGGCCTGCGGTGCGTCGATGGGATCTTCATGCCAGCTCATGGCGTCTCTCCTGGGTGAACCAAACCAGCGGGATGCGGGCGCGACGGATCTGGCCGTCGCCACCACGCCATTGCGCAAGCTCCTGCTCGCCGGCGACCACGTTGCCGAAGCGCGTGCCCAGCGACAGATAGCCGATAACGCTGCCAAGACCCTGCGGCGCCTCGCGCTGCGACAGGGCCTGGGCGATGCTGAGCCGCGGCTGTGCATCGAGCAGGTCGTGCAGGTCGCGGCGCAGGGTGCGGAAGTCGATTTCGGATGAAGCGACCAGATCGCCAACGCTTTCCAGGCTGATCGCGGCGGCGTCGTTGTACTCGACGTTGCCATCGACCTGGGCGCTGCGCGGATCGTGCAGCCTCCACTGCGACCACGAGCGCAGGCGGCTGGTGGTCAGCTGCAGGTCACGGCCGATGCCACGCTGTGCGGGGAACTCGTCGCGCAGGGCCAGCGCTTCGGACTGTGCCTGCTTCAGCAGCTGGTTGAGGCGGCGCTGCTCCAGATAGCCACGGCTCTGCACGAAACCGCGCAGGCTGCGCGCGAAGTTCTGCAGCACATCGTGTACCTGGCCACCGCGCTCGAGCATGGTGCTGGTGAAGCCGCGCAGGAAGTTGCGCTCGTTGCGGTCCAGGCGGCGGGCAAAGCCACGCGCCAGCACCGCTTCCAGCGCGGCATCGAGCTGGGCGCTCTGCTCGGCGTCGTTGAGCAGCCGCCAGAAGGCCTGGAAGCTGCGCCCGGCATCGCTCTCGCCGATCACGTCGACGCCTTCGAACAGCTGCGACAGCACGTCGCCACGCTCGCCCTCGTCGTCGATGATGCGTTCGCGGAAATCGCGGTTGAGCTGCTCGAAGTCGTCGCGCACGCGGCGGAAGTCCTCGGTCAGCTCGTCGGCCAGGCCGATGATCTGGCGCGCACGTTCCAGCGCGCGCTTGCCATCCAGCGCGATCACCCGGCCGGCACCGACGCGGGCGATCTCGGCGTCGATGCGGTCACGCTCGTCGCGCAGTGCCGACAGGCGTGCGTCCGGATCGGACTCGGTCTGCGCGGCCAGCTGCGAGAGCTGTTCGATGACCAGTGCCAGGCGGCTTTCGGTGGCGGCCACGCGGGCCTGCTCGAGGCCATCGGCGAAGCGGATCGCCTGCAGCGCCGCGGTCGACAGTTCGTACTGCTCCTGGTCGGCGCCTTCGGGCAGACGGCGCTCCAGCCAGCCCTGGGCCAGCCAGTGCGCGATGTAGGCCTGCGCGGTGCGCGGCAGGTCGCGCGACAGTTCGTCGCCGTTGAGCTGGTCCAGCGCGCGTTGCAGGCGCTCGTTGAGCACCGACGACGACAGCGTGCGCTCGCCGTCCATCAGCAGCCCCTGCAGCAGGCCGATGATTTCCGGAGCGTGGTCGGCGGCGAGCAGCTTCCACTGGGGCTGTTCGCGCAGATGGCGGTAACGGGAGATGCGTTCGCGGTGCTTCATGCAGCGAAAGGAGTCATGAGGGCTGGCGGGGACGAGCAGCCGCGCACGGCGGCCGTGCAGGCAGCCGTGGGCATGCCGGCCCGCAGGGGCCGGCGGGGTGCGGGCAAGCGGCTCAGCGCTTGCCGCCCACTTCGATGAAGCGCAGGAACTCGGCGCGGGTACGCGCGTCGTCGCGGAAGCTGCCCAGCATCTTGGAGGTGACCATGCTGACGCCGCGCTTGTGGATGCCGCGGGTGGTCATGCATTCGTGGGCGCCTTCGACGACCACGCCGACGCCGATCGGCTGCAGCACATCCTGGATGCACTGGGCGATCTGCGCGGTCATCTTCTCCTGCACCTGGAAACGGCGGGCGTAGGCTTCGACGACACGGGCCAGCTTGCTGATGCCCACCACCTTGCCGGCCGGCAGGTAGCCGACGTGCACGCGGCCGATGATCGGCGCCATGTGGTGTTCGCAGTGGCTTTCGTACTCGATGTCGCGCAGGACGATCAGTTCGTCGTAGCCGGCCACTTCCTCAAAGGTCCGCTCCATGTAGGCGCGCGGGTCGTCGCGGTAACCGCTGAACCAGTCGCCGTAGGCTTCGGCGACGCGGCGGGGGGTATCCAGCAGGCCTTCACGGGACGGGTCCTCGCCGGCCCAGCGCAGCAGGGTGCGCACGGCATCCTCGGCCTGGTCCTGGGTCACGTCGCCCTGCGGGGCGGCCTTTTCGTTGTTCTTGCTCATTGCGTACAGCGTCCCGAACGGGGGGCGAGCATCGTACCCGACCGGGGGGTGGGTCGTCCTGTTGGGACGGTTCATCGGGGGTTCTTGCGGCGCCTCGTTGCTGCTGAGCGAGAGGGGGAAGGGGCAGGCCGGGCAGGACACGCCGCAAGTACGTCCCTGTAGGCTCGGCCACGGCATCCATGCCGTGGACGGTCCTGCCCGGCCTGCCCCTCCCCCTCTTCGACAAATTCCTGCGGGCGCGGCCGGACCGCCCGAAAGCGGGGTCAAAAGCGGGGGTTCATGGCTTCGGAAGCGGTGCGCCGCCGCTGTGGTGTCTTCAGCTTTGGTGGGTGCGGACCTTGGTCCGCACTGCATCTGCTTTGGCCTTTAAAGAGCCAACCCACCGCGCTCGCGGGGTGATGGGAAGGCAGCGGGGGCCGGGCGGGGCAGGACCGTCCGCGGCATGGATGCCGCGGCCGAGCCCCCAAGGATGGGTTCACGGCGTGTCCTGCACCGTCCGGCCCCCGCTGCCCCACCCGACACCAGGCAGGCGCAACGCTTTCCTCAACACACCCGCCCATTCATAAAAACCCATTGATAGGAATGAAATTAGTAGTATCCTATCTATCTCTTATGGACCGACCCCTCGACGAGCGCACCGTGCTGCAGATGCAGCTCAGCTCCGGCCTGCTGTACGCAGGGCGGCAGTGGCAGCGCCTGGCCGACAGCCGGCTCGGCAGCTACGGTATCTCCACCGCCTGCACCATGCCCCTGCTGATGATCGGCCGCTCCGGCGGTGGCATCCGCCAGGTGGCGCTGGCCCAGCAGCTGGGCATGGAAGGTCCCTCCCTGGTGCGCCTGCTGGACAAGCTGTGCGCCAGCGACCTGGTCCGCCGCGAGAGCGACGCCAGCGACCGACGCGCCAACCTGCTGTGGCTGACCGACGCAGGCCATGCGCTGGTCAGCGAACTTGAAGACCAGTTGATCGGCCTGCGCCAGGACGTGTTCGGCGAGCTTTCCATGGATGAACTGCACGCCGTGCTGAAGGCATGGCGCCTGCTGGCCGAGGCCGCCGACCGCATCACGTAAGACCGCTGCCCCCGAACACCGCCGCTGCCGTGCACACGCCAGCGGCTTTTGCCCGTTGCCGTTGTTCTGTTGTCCCTCCCCTCCCCCACCTCGCCCCCGCCCCTACCGATGCCCGGTGAATTCAGTCTCCACGGAGTGTTCGTCCCGACCCTGCTCGGGTTGATGTTGTTGGCCTATCTGGTCAACAGCGGCCTGCACGCGCTGCTGCAGCGTGCCGGTGCCTATCGCCATATATGGCACCCGCCACTGTTCAACCTGGCGCTGTACGGGATCGTGCTTGGCCTGCTGTTCCACCTCCTGCGTTGGATGCAATCGTGAACAAGATCGTGAAGAAGACCCTGCCGGTGCTGCTCACCAGCGCAGCCGTGATCGTCGCCCTGCTGGTGCTGCGCCAGTTGTGGGTCTATTACATGGATGAGCCGTGGACCCGCGATGCCCATGTCGGCGCCGACGTGGTGCAGGTGGCGCCGGACGTGTCCGGGCTGGTGGAAACGGTGCAGGTGGCCGACAACCAGGCGGTGAAGAAGGGTGACCTGCTGTTCGTGGTCGACCGCGCCCGTTACCGCATCGCGCTGGAGCAGGCCAAGGCCAGCCTGGGTGAGCGCCAGGCCTCGGTGGCACAGCTGCGCCGCGAGATCGGTCGTGACCGCAGCCTGCAGGACCTGGTTGCCGCCGAGGACGCCGAAGTGCGCCGCGCCAAGCTGCAGGCCGCACAGGCTGCGCTGGCCACCGCACAGGCGGCGGTCGACCTGGCCGAGCTCAACCTGGGCCGCACCGAGGTGCGCGCACCGGCCGACGGCCGGGTCAACGACCGCACCATGCGCGTAGGCGACTACGTGGTGGCCGGCAAGCCGGTGCTCGCGCTGTTGGACACCGGCTCGTTCCGCATCGATGGCTACTTCGAGGAAACCCGCTTGCGCGGCGTGGCCCCGGGGCAGAGCGTGGACATCCGCCTGATGGGCGAATCGGCCCCGCTGCGCGGCCATGTCGAGAGCATCGCCGCCGGCATCGAGGACCGCTACCGCAGCAACGGCAGCACCCTGCTGCCGAACGTGACCCCGGCCTTCGACTGGGTGCGGCTGGCGCAGCGCATTCCGGTGCGCATCGCCATCGACGAAGTACCCAAGGGCGTGGAACTGATCGCCGGTCGCACCGCCACGGTGACCGTGGACACCGGCCGCCATCCGCACAACGACAAGGCCGGCACCGCACCGACACAGGCGGGCCTGTGAACGCTGCCCTGCCCCGTCTTGGCCTGATCGTCGCGCTGGCCAGCCTGGCCGCATGCAGGACCGTCGGCCCCGACTACGCGCTGCCGGAAGGGTCGGCGTTCAAGCGCCCGGAAGCCAATGCGGCCTTCATCGATACGCAGAACCCGCAGGTGGCCGCCAACCAGGCGCTGCCCGACCGCTGGTGGTCGCTGTACAACGACCCGGTACTGGACGGCCTGATCACCCAGGCACTGCGTGACAACGTGGAACTGAAGGCCGCCGATGCGCACCTTCGCCGTGCCGCAGCGGTGTACGAACAGGCACTGGACGCCGGTGGCTTCGAGTACGAAGCCGAGGCCGGCGTCAGCCGCGCGCAGCTGTCGGCCGAATCGTTCCTGCAGGAGCACGAGCTGCCGGTGATCAACCTGGCCGATGGCAAGTTCGCGGTCAGCTACCAGTTCGACCTGTTCGGCAAGCTCAAGCGCGGCGCCGAAGCGGCGCGTGCCGACGAGCAGTCGGTCGCCGCAGCGCGCGACCTGGCCCAGGTCAGCGTGGTCGCGCAGGTGGCTGACAGCTACCTGGAAATCTGCCACGCCAACCACGAACTGCACGTGGCCGAGCATTCGCTGCAGCTGCAGCAGCGCAGCCGCACGGTCACCGAGCGCCTGATCGCGGCCGGTCGCGGTACGCCACCGGAACTGGCCCGCGCCAATGCCCAGGTGGCGCTGCTGGAGGCTGCACTGCCGCCGCTGCATGCGCAGCGCTCGGCGGCCGCGTATTCGCTGGCCGCCCTGCTCGGGCAGACACCGGGCCAGCTGCCGGCCGGCGTGATCGACTGTGCAGATGCCCCCAGCCTGGCGCAGCCGCTGCCGGTCGGTGATGGCCGTGCGCTGCTGCAGCGCCGCCCGGACGTGCGCCAGGCCGAACGCAAGCTGGCCTCGGCCACCGCGCGGATTGGTGTCGCCACCGCCGAGCTGTACCCGGACATCCGCCTGGGCGCCTCGCTCGGTGCCGCCGGCCTGCTGGAGGACTTCGGCACGCCGATGACCCAGCAGTGGTCGATCGGCCCGCTGATCTCGTGGACGCTGCCGTCGTCCGGCACGCACGCACGCATCCACGCCGCCGAGGCCGGTGCCGATGCGGCCCTGGCCGAGTTCGACCACACCGTGCTGCAGGCGCTGCGCGAGACCCAGACCTCGTTGGACCGCTATGCGCAGGACCTGCGCCGGCTACAGTCGCTGCGTATCGCGCAGGAGCAGGCCGCACTGGCCGCCGAGCAGAACCGCCGCCTGTACCAGGGCGGCCGCACGCCGTACCTGTCCAGCCTGGATGCCGACCGCAGCCTGGCCTCCAGCGACGCCACCCTGGCCGCCGCCGAAGCGCAGGTCTCGCGCGACCAGATCCACCTGTTCCTGGTATTGGGTGGTGGCTGGCAGGCCAGCGCCGCCGCGCCCAACGCCTCGACCGCAGCGAAGTAAGCCATGAACGCGCTGACCGACCGCCAGGCCTGGCTGTTCTCGATCAAGACCTACCTGGCCGCGGTGGCCGCGCTGTACATCGCCATGGCCGGCAACCTGTCGCGCCCGTACTGGGCGATGGGCACGGTGTACATCGTCAGCCAGCCGCTGCTGGGCCCCACCCGCGCCAAGGGCGTGTACCGCATCGTCGGCACCCTGGTGGCCGGTCTGGCCACCCTGCTGGTGCTGCCGGCGCTGGTGGAAACGCCGCTGGTGCTGAGCGCGGCGATGTCGATCTGGCTGACCGGCTGCCTGTTCATGGCCCTGCTCAACCGCGGGCCGCGCGGCTACGCGTTCCTGCTGGCCGGCTACACCACCGCCTTCATCGGCTTCCCGGCAGTGACCTCGCCGGAAACCATCTTCGACACGGTGGTGGCACGTAGCGAGGAGATCATCCTCGGCACGGTGGTGGCCGTGCTGTTTGCTTCGCTGCTGTTCCCGGCCTCGGTGCGCCCGATGCTGCGCGCCCGCATCGGCAACTGGATGGAAGACGCCGCGCAGTGGTGCCGGCAGATCCTTGAACGTGGCCGCGCGCACGCGCCGCGCAACCGGCTGGCCGCCGACCTGGTGCAGTTCGAGGCGCTGATCGAGTTCCTGCGCCGCGATGATCCAAGGCATGCCGGTTCGGCGGTGTCGATGGAGCGCCTGCGCGAGCGCATGCTGCTGCTGTTGCCGGTGCTGTCGTCGATTGCCGACCGCCTGAGTGCGCTGCGCAGCGACGGCCAGGCCCTGCCCGAAGGGCTGCCGGCACTGGTGGACGATATCCATGACTGGCTGGATGGCCCGACCAACGCCAGCGAGTACGCCCGCCTGCGCGCGCGCATCAGCGCACTGAAGCCGCAGGTGGACCGCGACCTGCAACATCTGCAGCTGGCCAGCCTGCTGCTACGCCTGGAGGAGCTGGTGGACCTGTGGCAGGACTGCCGCACCCTGCAGCACGCCATCGACCACGGCACCGCGCCGCTGGACCGCGCGCACTACCGCATCCGCACCGAACGCGTGGCTGCCGACAAGCACGTCGACTACGGCATGGCGCTGTTCTCCGCGCTCAGTGCCGGCGTGGCACTGATGAGCTACTGCGTGCTGTGGATCGCGCTGGGTTGGGAAGGCGGCGGCAACGGCGCGATGATGGCCGCAGTGACCGCCGCGTTCTTCGCCGCACAGGACGATCCGGCACCGAGCATGGTGTCGTTCCTGGTATGGGCGATGGTCGCCTCGGTGGTGGCCGGCGTGTACCTGTTCGGCGTGTTCCCGGCGGTGCACGACTTCGGCCTGCTGGCGCTGGTGCTGGCGGTGGCGTTCCTGCCGCTGGGGCTGATGCTGCACCACCCCAAGAGCGCACTGTTCGCGCTGCCGCTGACGGTGAACCTGGCCGCACTGCTGAGCCTGCAAAACACCTACAGCGCCAACATCCAGACCTTCCTCAACTCGTCGATCGCGATGTTCATCGGCATTGGCTTTGCGGTGGTGATGACCCGCCTGTTCCGTTCGGTGGGCGCCGAGTGGACCGCGCGCCGGCTGGTGCGGCAGGGCTGGACCACGCTGGCCGAAGCCGCCGAAGGACGTGGCCAGCAGGACCGCCAGCGCTTCGCCGCGCGTATGCTCGATCTGCTGGGCCTGCTCGCGCCGCGCCTGGCGGCAACGCCGGAGGGCAGCGACATCGCCTCGGTGGACATGCTCAATGAAGCGCGCATCGGCCTGAACATCCTACAGCTGCGCCGCGCCCGCCTGGAACTGCCCGAGCGCAGCCGCGAAGCGGTCGAGCACATTCTGGAAGAGATTGCCGTGCATTACCGCCGTCAGATCGCCGCGCGCAAACCGATTGTGGCAGCCGACGCGTTGCGAGAGCGGCTGGATACCTCGCTGGGACGGGTCGGCAGCGTGGCCGCCTGCAAGGCCCGCGACGAGGCGCTGATGGGCCTGATCGGCCTGCGCTTCGCGCTGTTCCCGGAGGCGAAGGCGCTGGCGCCGGGGTGGGCGGACGCCGACGCTGCATCAGCCTGATAATGATCGGTGGCGCCGGGCGATGCCCGGCAGCCTTTCGCCACGGCAGCAGGATGGTTCAATGAGTTACGACATGATGGTGTTCGAGGCCAGTGCCGCCCCACGTGAGGCGGCGGCTTTCATCGCCTGGTTCGAAAAGCAGACGCAGTGGAACGAGCGCCACGAGTACGACGACCCGGCGGTCAGCAGCCCGGCGCTGCAGGCCTGGTTTGCGGAGATGGCGCAGGACTTCCCGCCGATGAACGGGCCGCTTAGCAACGACGATGACGACCGTGTCGAAGTGACCGAGTACAGCATCGGCCGCGAGGTGATCTACGGCGCGTTCGCGTATTCGGTGGCCGAGCGCGCGCACGGGCGCGTGCAGGATCTGGCCGAGAAGCACGGCGTGGGCTTCTTCGATGTGAGTGCTGATGAAGCGGCGATCGTGTTCCCTGATGGTCTGGTATTGATCGCTGAATGACGGGGGCGGCAGGGCGGCACCCTGCACCTGCCGAATCAACGGCAACGGCAACGTCAAATGCGTGCTATCCGTGGGTTGGCGGGGTGGGTCCGGTTGAGGGGGACGCTGCAAGTACGTCCATGTAAGCTCGGTCGCCGCATCCATGCGGCTCACGCCCCCTCAACCGGACCCACCCCGCCTTCGACAGTTTCCTGCGATCTGTCGGCACGGCGTTCTGCTCTGGTGGGTGTCAACCTTGGTGGACACGGTAGATCCACGCCATGCGTGGATGAACGTCGGAATGATCGAAGTACGCTTTTGTAGAGTCGAGCCATGCTCGACTGCTTCTGCCTGGCGATCAGGTGAAGGGGTCAGAGCCCGTTCCCGATGGGAACGGGATCCGACCCCGGTTCAGAACAACTGGCCCTGCACCGTAGGCTGTTCGATGCGTGCCGGTGCTTCGGCCACGTCTTCCGCACCCAGCCGCCAGGCCAGGCCACCCAACCGGCTGGCGTGGCGTTTCAACGCGGCCTGCAGCACCTCTGCGCTGCCGGCCACATGCAGTACCTGGCGGGCGCGGGTCAGGCCGGTGTAGACCAGCTCGCGCGACAGCACGCGGCTGTCCTGGCGTGGCAGCTGCAGCCACACTTCATCGAACTCCGAGCCCTGTGCCTTGTGCACGGTCATCGCGAAGGCGCTTTCGTGCGCGGGCAGTGCCGCCGGGTGGAAGGCACGTGGTTGTTCAATGGTGTCGCCGGGGAACCAGGCCACCATCGCGCCGCTGCCATCGCGCAGGCAGATGCCGATATCACCGTTGAACAGGCGGTGCCGGTAGCTGTTCTCGGTGACCAGCAGCAGGCGGCCCTGGAAGTAGCCCGGGGTGTTGCCGGCCAGCAGCTGTTCGATGCGGCTGTTGAGCCCGCGCGCGCCCTGCGGGCCTTCGCGCAGCGCGGTCAGCACGCGCAGGCGCCCGGCCTGGTGCAGGGCATGTACAGGGTCGGCGGCCTCGGCCAGTGCGCGCCAGTGGCCCAGCAGATGCTCGCGCTGGCCACGCAATGGATCGGCTTCGCCTTCGTGGAAATGCACGCCGGCCAATGCACCGCCGCGCAGCAGCTGCAGCGCGGTACTGCTGTCGCCCTCGCGCACGGCATGCGCCAGCGGTGCCAGGTCCAGCGCATCGCTCTGCCGGTAACCCCGCTGCAACTGCACCCGGCGGCCAGCGAAGGCGCGTGGTGCCGCCTGCGGCTGCAGCGTGGCCGGCGCCAGCAGGCCATGCAGTGCCTGCGCGTCGTCGGCGCGGGTACCGATGCCATCACCGCTGGCACGCAGGATCGCACTGAGCACGTCGCCGGCCTCGACCGACGGCAACTGATCGGGATCGCCAAGCAGGATCAACCGGGTGCCGCTGGCGATCGCGTCGACCAGTTTGGCCATCATCGGCAGATCGATCATCGAGGCTTCGTCGACCACCACCACGTCCACCGGCAGCGGATTGTCGGCGTGGTGGCGGAAGCGTGGTGAATCGGGAATCACGCCGAGCAGGCGATGCAGGGTGGTGCCGGTACTGGGCAGCGCCGTGCACAACGCCGGGTCCAGTCCTTGTTCCTGCAACCGTTGCACGGCCACGCGCAGGCTCTCGGCCATGCGCTCGGCGGCGCGCCCGGTAGGCGCGGCCAGCGCCACTTCGGGCAGCGGCTGGCCGGCGTGCCGGGCCTGCGCGGCCAGCAGCAGCAACAGGCGCGCGATGGTGGTGGTCTTGCCAGTGCCGGGGCCGCCGGTGACCAGTGCCAGCGGATGGCGCAGGGTCACGCCGGCTGCGCGGGCCTGGTGATCTTCGCTGTCCGATGCCTGCGGGAACAGCTGCGCGAACAACGGTGCCAGCGCGGCCATGTGCGGCGGCGGCAATGGATGTCGACCGATACGCTGCAGGCCGGCGGCCAGCTGACGCTCGTACTCGCGGTAACGGCGCAGGTAAAGCAGGCCGTTTTCCAGCACCAGCGGCGCATCCTCGGCGATGGCCTCTGCCTGGTCCGGCGTCGCTACCCACGGCGATGCACGCAACTGTGCCAGCCAGTCCTGCGCGGCAGGCCACGCGGGCACGCCTTCCAGCAACCGCTGCGGTTGCGCGGGGTCGAATGCGGCGTGGCCCTGCGACACCGCCAGCGAGGCCAGCGCCGCCGCCAGCGCCACGCTCTCGGGCGTGTCGTCGCGCAGCCGCTGCAGGCTGGTCGCCAACGCATGATCGAGGGTGCGCAGCTGGCCCTTCTGGTGCAGTTCCTTCAGCAGGCTCATGCGCTGGCTCCACGGGCACGTGCGGCCAGTTCGGCCTGGGCCTGTTCGCCACCGGCGAACAACGCATCCAGTGCATCCACCAGCGCCAGCGGGAAGCGGTCCACATGCACGCCATTGCCGGTGCCATCCAGGCCGCGGCAGAACAGGTAGCGGATGCCGCCCATGTCACGCTCGTAGTCGTAGGCCGCGCCCAGGCGGAAACGCAGCCATCGATGCAGGGCCACGGTATAGATCAGCGCCTGCAGGTCGTACTCACTGTGGCGCATGGCAATGGCCAGCAGGTCCGGGCTGTAGCCCGGCAGCCGGTTGGATTTGTAGTCGAGCACATACCAGCGGCCATCACGCACGTAGGTCAGGTCGATCATGCCGGTCATCAGCCCTTCCAGGCGACGGCGCTGGCCGAAGCCGCGGCGCGCGCTGGAAACGCCGTGCGCATGCAGCACCTGCAGCAGCGCCGGCACCGTGGTCGGCTCGATGGCGAAATGGAAGTCGATTTCCGCGCGGCGCTCGCCTTCACCCAGGCTGTGCAGCGCACCGCCTTCGGGTAGCGGCACGGTGAGCGTGTGGCCCACCAGCGGCACCAGCACGGCCACGCCATCGTCCAGGTCGACGTCGGCATAGCCTTCATCGTGCAGTGCCTTGCGCAGCACATCGGCCTGGCCCTCGGGAGCTTCCAGGCCCGGTTGCCAGTCACCCCATGCGGCGAAGTCGACGTTCTCCATCGCCTCGTGCAGCACGTTGCCGAAACGGCTGCCCATGAAGCGCGGATCGATCGGCACGTTGTCTTCGACGACGGAGGCGGGTTCGGGCAGCGCCGGTTCCAGCGGCAGCTCCGGGCCGGCCGGTTCGTCGGCGGCCGGTGCCGGCAGCTCGGTGGCCGCCGCTTCGATATCGTTGCCGGCACCGGCGTCCGCGTGGGCCAGCTGGGTGAAGCTGTACACCCACCAGTCGTGCGGCACGCGCCGGGTCAGAGCACGCACCGCCGGAAGGTCACCTTCCACTTCGGCCGCCAGCTGCGGCAGCGCGGCCGGTGCCTCACTGTCATCGATGTGCACATCGGCGTGCGCGCGCAGCGCCTGCAGGTCACCCAGCAGCGGCGCCAGACGCGTCTTGCCGAGCCCGGCCAGATCACCCACGGCGATCCACAGCGCATGCTCGGCACGGGTCAGTCCCACATACAGCAGGCGCGCATCCTCGGCGCGCTGCTCGCGCTCACGCTGCGTGCTGGCCGCTTCCCAGGCCCCATCCTTGTCCAGCTTCCAGTGCAGCTGGCGCTCGCCGCCAACGTGCACGGTGCAGTGCGAGGCGGTGTTCGGTGCGCCGCCGTCGATGCCGACGAAGGGCAGGAACACCAGCGGATACTCCAGGCCCTTGCTCTTGTGCAGGGTGATGATCTGCACGCGGCGCGCATCCGATTCCAGGCGCAGCAGCTGCTGCTCGTCATCCTGGTCGGCGCTGGCCATCTGTCCCTGCAGCCAGTCCAGCAGGCCATGCATGCCCAGCGCCTGTGCCGAGGCTTCCTGCAGCAGTTCACCCAGCTGCAGGTAATTGGTCAGGCGGCGCTCGCCGTCGATCAACGTCAGCAGGCGTTCGCCCTGCGTGGCACAGACATCGGCGATCACCGCAAACGGTCCGCCGCGCTGCCAGCGCTCGCGCCAGTGCAGCAGCTGCGCCTGGAACTCGCGTTGCAGGTCACCCTCGCGCTCCATCGCCGCGATCGCGCTTGCCCGCTGGCCAAGCAGCACGGTGGCCAACACCGCACGCAGGCGACCTTCGTCCGCCGGTTGCAGCAGGGCCAACAGCAGCGCGCGGAGATCACGCGCTTCGGGGGTGGAAAACAGGCTCTGCTTGCCGGCCGCCACCGCGGGAATGCCGACCGCGGCCAGCGCGCGCTGTACCAGGGTGGCCTCGCGATGTGAGCGCACCAGCACCGCGATATCACCGGGCTGCACCGGGCGCCCACGCAACACGGCATTGCCCGCACGTGCCTCGACCAGGATCTGGTGAATCGCGGCCACGCAGGCCTGGGTCGCCGCATCGCGCGAGGCATCGGCGCTCATCGCCTTGTCGCCGCCACTGCGCAGCACACGCAGGGTGAGCGCCGCGGCGGCATGGCCGTCGCGCTGGTAGTCCTCGTCGGTACGCACGCCACCGGCACGCACTGGCTCGAACTGGATGTCGCGTTCGAGGAAAGCGTCTTCGCCACCGTTGTCGTACAGCGCCTGCAACGCGCGCAGCACAGACGGTCGCGAGCGGAAGTTCTGGTCCAGCACCGGCGCCTGCTGCGCCACCTGCTTGGCCTTCAGGTAGGTGTGGATATCACCGCCGCGGAAACCGTAGATCGCCTGCTTGGGGTCGCCGATCAGGAACAGCGCCGGTGCCAGGCCCAGCTCGCGCACCTCCGGCGAATCACCGAACACGGTGTGGAAGATGCCCCACTGGCGGTCGTCGGTATCCTGGAACTCATCGACCAGCGCGATGCGGTACTGCGCGCGCAGCTGCTTGACCAGCGTCAGTCGCTGCGGGCCTTCCAGGGCGAGTGCTACGCCATCGATCAGATCATCGTAGGTCTGTACCCGCCGCGTGCGCTTCAGCACCCGCAGCCGCTGCGTGGCTTCGGCGCGAAGCGTGTGCAGGAAATTCAGCGCGGTACCACGCAGCCAGGCATCGCGTTCGGCCAGCAGCGCGACATAGCGTGCCAACGGCGCCTGCAATGGCGACGACGGCGTGCGATCCGGGAACTTCTTGTTGGTCTTGTCGGCCAGCACCTCCGGCAGCAGTGCCGGCAGGCGTTCGCTGGCCAGCAGCTCGCGCGGGTCGGCGCGCCCGGCCCAACCCAGCAGCTGGCGGCCCAGCGGGTGCAGCCAGCCCAGCTTGTACGACACGCCGTTGATCCACTTGTTGTCGACGGCATCGCAGAGGTCAATGAAGAACTGTTCGCCATGTTCGCGCACGCTTGCGGACAGTGCCTCGGCCGCGCTCTGCAGCGCCGCGTGTGGATCGGCCAGCGCCACCGGCCGTGGCAACGGGTGCAGCGGCGGCGTGCCCAGCAGCGCGCGCAGATCGGCGGCCAGTGCGTCCGGGTTGGACCACAGCCAGGTCAGCGGCTCCAGCGTGGCCGGGTCATTGGCATGCACACGCCACAGATCAGCGGCCAGCTCCTCCAGCAGTTCACGATCGCTGGCCAGCAGTTCCGGCGGATCAAAGGTGTGGCCGCTTTCCAGCGCATGCTCGCGCAGCACGCGGGTGCAGAAACCGTGGATGGTGAAGATGGACGCCAGGTCGATCTCGTCGGCAGCCACCTGCAGGCGGCGCTTCAGTGCAGCGGCGCTCTCGGAGCCGCCCTGCAGATGACGCTGCAGCACGTCGCGGGTCAATCTCGCGTCCGGTGCTTCACCCTCGGCCGGCTCCAGATCGACCAGGCGCGCGGCCAACGCCAAGCGCTCGCGGATGCGCTTGCGCAGTTCCTGGGTGGCGGCATCGGTGAAGGTCACCGCCAGGATCTGGCCGATGCGCAGGCCCCGCTCCACCACCAGGCGGGTGAATAGCGTCGCCAGGGTGAAGGTCTTGCCGGTACCGGCGCTGGCTTCGATCAGGCGGATGCCCTCCAGCGGCAGCGCCAGATAGGGATCGCGGCTGAGGGATTCGATGCCGTCTTCAGCGATGGCGGTGTTCATGCGTTGCCCTCCTGGCGTGCTTCGGTGCCAAGAGTGCGGCCTTCGCGCACCGCACTGAAGACCACCTGGCTGTTGCGCAGCAGGTCGGCGTAGCTGGCATCGGTAGCGAACGGGTCGGCACCACGCAGCAGCAGTTGCCAGGCGTCGCTGCTGGATTCTCCCCAGCTGCGGTCGCTGCCGTGCCACTGCTTCCAGCCTTCGCTGCGCTGTTTTTCTGTCGGTGCGTTGTACAGCACCCAACCGGTATACGGGGCAAAGCGCAGCGGCTCACGCAGGCCACGCTGGCGCAGCTGCAGCAGCGCACGCAGCGCCGCGCGTGCAGCGGGAGCACTCAATGCCGGCAGCACATGCGGGCCGGGGCCGGCGTCGCCGCCATCGTGGAACTGCACAAGTGGCAGCGCGTCGCCAGCGGCGTTGGCCAGCAGCCAGTCCAGGCCCTGACGAATCACTGCATTGCCATTGAGCGTGCCGGCACGCAGGCGCACCAGCCCTTCGGGATGCCGATCGGCCACGCGTCCATGCAGGCGCACGCCGTCGATGTCCACTTCGTAGCGACGGCTTTCCAGTGGTTCGCCCTGCATCCAGCCCAGCAATGCGCTGGCATACGGGCGCGTCTTCAACTGCTCCACCTCGAACTGACGCTCGCCCAATGGACCCGAGGGCAGCAGTCCACGCGCGCGCAGCCGCGGGTACAACGGCTCGGTATCGCCGCTGAGCGTGGCGCGCACCACCGCCGCCTGCACGCTGCGCTTTTCCGGCCCGCGCGAGGACAGCACCAGCGGTTCCAGGTCATCAACCTCCTCGACATCGTCGGCCAGGCGCAGGCCCAGCGACTGTGCGAGGAACTGCCCTGCCGGGTCGCACAGGAAGCGGCGCAGGGTATCGAGCGCGACCTCGTTTTCCACCGCATCGTCGGCAGGCGGCGGCAATGGTGCGTCGAACCACGGCTGCAGGCCACCGCGCTGGCCGGTGAGGCGGCCGGCAGCCGGATGCCACTGGCGGCGATAGCTGAAGCGACGCGCGTCGCCATCACCGAACGCCGCCGGTGAGAACGGCTGCAGTGCGTGGCGCACGGTGAAGTCGCGGACCGCCGCAGGCGGATCGAGGTGATACGCGGCGGCGGCATCAATCAGTTCGCTGACCAGCACCGACGGCTCGCGCACGCTGCCATCGCGCGGATCGGCGCCGAGATAGCTGAGATAGAACACCTCCTGCGCGGCGGCGAACAGCTGCAGGAACAGGAAGCGGTCATCCTCGCGGGTGGAGCGGTCGCCCGGGCGGCGCCGCGGCGTATCCAGTTCGGCAGTGAGCTGGTTGAGACCGGCGGCAGGGTCACGGCGCGGGAAATCGCCATCATTGAGACCGAGCACGCAGATCACCCGGAACGGCAGCAGGCGCATCGGCACCATGCGGCCGAAACTGATGCCACCGGTCAGCAGCGGCGCGCGCGTATCGGCCTCGCCCAGCGCGCCGGCGAAGTGCGCGCGCACCACGTCCGGTGGCACGCCTTCCGCGAAGCCGGCCTTGGCGGCATCTTCGGCGAACTGGTTGAGCAGCTTGCGCAGGCGCTCCAGCGCGCGCTGGCTGTTGGGCGAGCTGGGCGCGGTCGGCAGCAGTGCATCCAGCAGCGACAGCAGGCGTTGCCGCCACTGCGCCGGGGTCAGCAGCTCGCCCAGTCGGCGCTGGTAGATGGCCAGCACGCGCAGCAGGCGCAGCAGCCGGTCCAGCGCGTCCAGCGCACCGCCTTCCAGTTCGATCCACGGCGCCACCCCGGCCAGGTCGGCCTCGCTGCCGGTGGCATGGCCGAGTACCAGGCGATCCAGCGCGAACTGCCAGGTGTAGGCGTCGTCCGCCGGGGCCTGGTGCTGGTTGCGGTGTTTCGCATCCAGGCCCCAGCGTGCACCGGCCTGTTGCAGCCAGCCATGCAGGCGGTCGAAGTCCACTGCTTCCAGCCCGGCCGCCTCGGCCAGCGGCGCGCTGGCCAGCAGGTCCAGTACTTCATTCAAGCCAAAGCGCGAGACCGGCAGGCCCAGCAGGTGCACGAACACATCGGCCAATGGCTCGCCCGCCAGCGGACTGCTGTCCGCCAGCGCATACGGAATGTGCTCCTCCTCGCCGCCGCGACCGCCGAACACCGCTTCCAGGTATGGCACATAGGGATCGATGTCCGGCGCCAGCACCGCGATCTCGCGCGCCTGCAGCGGCGGGTCGAAGCGCGGGTCCTGCAGCAGGCTGCGCAGCTGGTCATGCAGCACCTGCAGCTCGCGCAGGCGGGTGTGGCAGGCATGCACCTGCAGGCTGGGGTCGTCGCTGCGCAGGCCGTCGCGCAGCTCGCCCGAGGGCAGCGCGCGGCGGTGGAACAGGTCACGCTGCAGGCGATGCAGCAGGCTGTCGGACAGGCCGCCTTCGTCCAGGGTCGGCCGGGTGTCCTCCTCCGGATCGGAATAGGCGGCGATTTCGCCGGCCGGATGCACCACCTCGTAACTGCCCAGCACCGCCATGAAATCGCGCCCGGCCGCACCCCAGGCTTCCAGCAGGCGGTTCTCGCCGGCCGCTTCACCGAAGGGATCGGGCGCGCCGCTGCGCAGGCGCTCGGCCAGCGTCTGCAGGTCGCCCCAGTACGACTGCACTGGGGTCGGCATATAGAAATGCAGCTCGCCCACCCGCGCCTGGGTGGCCATCACCCGCAGCACGTCGGGGGAGATGTTGAGCGTCGCGAACGCAGACATGCGCTGCGGCAAGCCCTGCGGCAGCGGCTGGCCGGCGCCTTCGAAGCGGTCCAGGTACTCCTGGATGCGGCGGGCGCGGTAGTCGTGGCCATGGGTGATGGTGCGCCACAGGATCGCCTGCGGATCGGCCGGATCGGCACCGGCGGCCCAGCGCAGCAGCCAGTCACGGCGCCAGGCCTGGTACTTCTCGAACACCGAGGCCAGCTCGCCGGCCAGCGCCCACGGTTTCAATGCGTCGTCGCCGGCAAGATAGGACTGCAGCGCGCGCATCGGTGGCTGCTCCAGCAACGCCGGGTCACGCAGTGCCTGGTACAGCTTCCAGTGCAGGCCGGCCGCGTCCAGATCGTCCTGCTCTCCGCTGACGTTGGCCTTCAGCGCACGCGCCACGAACTCACCCGGGGTGAGGAATTCGAGATTGGCAGCCACACCGAACTCGGCCGCCAGTGTCGCCTGCAGCCAACGCCGCATCGCCACCTGCGGGATCAGCACCACTTCCGGCGCCAGCAGCGGCTGGCCCGGTACCGGCGCACGCACGTTGCGCGCCAGCAGCGCAGCCAGCACGTCCAGCGAGTTGGAATGGTAGAGGCGGAAATCGCTGCCTGGGTCACTCATCATGCACAGTGTGCAGGACGGCAGGCAGTATTCAATGGTCAGCCCGTCGCCGGTACGGATTGTTCCGGGATGCCGGCCGATTGTCCCGGCCTGGCAAGGGTCCTGCCGTGCCACAATACTGGACCGTCCAGTCTGCTTATGTTCAGCCGACGGGCCCGATCCTTCGATGTCTAAAAAACGTTAATGGTGCCCATGTCGGCTTCCGCCTCCAGTCTGGTGCAGTTATCCAACGTCCGCATCGACCGGAGCGGACGCACGATCCTGCGCGACGTGTCGCTGCAGGTGCCCAAGGGCAGCATCACTGCGGTGCTGGGTCCGTCCGGCAGCGGCAAGTCGACCCTGCTGGCGGCGCTGACCGGCGAACTGCGCCCGGTCGCCGGCGAGGTCACCCTGTTCGGCAAGCCGATTCCGCATGACAGCGGCGCGCTGCTGGAAATGCGCAAGAGCGTGGGCGTGCTGCTGCAGGGCAACGGCCTGCTGACCGACCTCACCGTGGCTGAGAACGTCGCCCTGCCGCTGCGCACGCACACCCGCCTGCCGACCACCGTGCTGCGCCGGCTGGTGCAGATGAAGCTGCATGCGGTGGGCCTGCTGGCCGCCGCCGATGCCTGGCCGCGCGAGCTGTCCGGTGGCATGGCGCGCCGCGTGGCGCTGGCCCGTGCACTGGCGCTGGACCCGCCGCTGATGATCTACGACGAGCCGCTGACCGGGCTGGACCCGATCGCCTCGGGGGTGATCATGAGCCTGATCCAGCGCCTCAACCACAGCCTGGGCCTGACCAGCATCATCGTCAGCCACCACGTGCACGAGACCCTGCCGATCTGCGACCAGGTGATCGCGATCGCCAATGGCGGCATCGTGTTCCAGGGCACGCCCGAGGCACTGCAGTCCAGCCAGGACCCGCTGCTGCGGCAGTTCCTGCACGGCCAGCCCGATGGCCCCATCCCGTTCGATGCCGCGCCACGCGCGAGGGTTGCCTGATGCCGTTCGTCCAAGCCACCCGCTCGCTTGGCCGCGCCGGCCTGTTCTCGCTGACCGTGCTGCGCGGTTCGCTGCCCACGCGTGATTTCCTGGCCGAGCTGACCCGCGAGATCTACAAGATCGGCGCGCGCTCGCTGCCGATCATTGCCGTCGGCGGTGCCTTTGTCGGCCTGGTGCTGACCCTGCAGGGCTACCGCACGCTGACCACCTTCGGCGCGGCCGACGCGCTGTCGACCCTGCTCGGCCTGTCGCTGTACCGCGAGCTGGCACCGGTGCTGACCGCGCTGCTGTTCATCGGTCGCGCCGGCAGCTCGATCGCCGCCGAACTGGGCCTGATGCGTGCCACCGACCAGATCAAGGCGCTGGAGCTGATGGCGATCGACCCGGTGGCCAAGGCGGTGGCGCCACGCTTCTGGGCGGCGGTGCTGACCGTGCCGCTGCTGACCGGCATCTTCTGTTCGCTGGCGATCAGCGCCAGCTACTTCGAAGCCGTACACGTGCTGGGCCTGGACAACGGCGTGTTCTGGTCGGCGCTGCGCAACAGCGTGGACTTCTGGGACGACTTCGGCGTGGCGATGCTGAAGTCGGCGATCTTCGGCGGCACTGCCGCGCTGGTCGCCGCCTATGTTGGTTTCCATGCCGAGCCGACCATTGAAGGCACTTCGGTGGCGACCACCCGTGCGGTGGTCAACGCTTCGCTGCTGGTGCTGATGTTCAACTTCGTGCTGTCGGCAATGTTGTTCACCTAACCCCTCCACCGGCGGTGCGCAGGCGCGCGCGGCCACAACGACTCGATCAGGTAATCCACATGGCCATCCGCGGTCCCAGACTCGAATTTTCCGTCGGCGCCTTCCTGCTGCTGGCCCTGGCCTCGCTGATGGTGCTGGCAGTGGCCTCGACCAACCAGCGCTGGAGCTGGGGCAGCGAAGGCTATGACCTGAAGGCGCGCTTCTCCCAGGTCGGCCAGCTGCGCAAGCAGGCGCCGGTGAAGATCGGCGGCGTCACCGTCGGCCAGGTCGCTTCGATCGACCTGGACCCGGTGAAGTTCGAATCGATCGTGACCCTGCGCATGGACAGCAAGGTCAAGGACCTGCCGGCGGATACCTCGGCCGGCATCTTCACCAGTGGTTTGCTCGGCGAGAGCTATATCGGTCTGCAGCCGGGCGGTGATCCGGACGTGCTCAAGGCCGGCGACGAGATCGTCTTCACCCAGCCGGCGGTGGACCTGATCCAGCTGGTCGGCAAGTACATGTTCAGTGGCGGCGCCGGTGGCGGTGCTGCTCAGAAGCCCAACGATGGCGCGCAGGCGCCTGCAACGGAACCGCAACCATGAAGATGAAACTGATCCCGGCCCTGCTCGCCTCGGCGCTGCTGGCGGCCACCCCGTTCCTGGCCCAGGCCCAGGCCGCCGCACCTGCTGCTACCGCAACGCAGGGCCAGGCCGGCAAGGTGGTGATCGATGCCAGCAGCCGCATCCTGTCCACGCTGCAGCAGCGCAAGAGCGAGTTCACCAGCAACCCGGCCAGCCTGCGCAGCTACATCGACAGCGAGCTGACCCGCACCTTCGACCGCGACTACGCCGCGCGCCTGGTGCTGGGCCCGCACGCCCGCGGCGCCTCCGACGCCGACATCAAGCTGTTTGCCGATGCGATGGCCGACAGCCTGATGCAGCGCTACGGCTCGACCCTGCTCAACATCCAGGGCAAGCCGAGCTTCCGCCTGAAGGGTGAAAGCCCGCTGCCGGGCAATCGTGGCGTGCGCGTGAGCACCGAACTGGTGCGCGCAGGCAACGAGCCGACTCCGGTCGAGTACTGGATGCGCAACGTGAACGGCCAGTGGAAGATCTTCGACGTCAACATCGAAGGCATTTCCTACGTGCAGACCTTCCGCAACCAGTTCGACACCCCGCTGCGCCAGAAGGGCATCAAGCAGGTGGCCACCGAGCTGCACAGCGGCAGCATGCAGGCCGGGCCCGCGGGCAATGGCAAGTAACGCACTGGCGCTGCTGGAAGGCGACACCCTGCGCCTGCGCGGGGTGCTCGACCGTGCCGCGGTGATCGCGCTGTGGCCGCAGCTGCAGGCCCTGCCGGCGAAGCTGTCACGGCTGGAGCTGGGTGAGGTCGAACGCGTGGACAGCGCCGGCCTGGCGCTGCTGGCCGAGCTGGCCGCACGCGCGCGCAAGAGCGGTCACCCGCTGGCAGTCTCCGGCGCGCCGGCCGGCTACAACGAGCTGAGCGCGGCCTACCGGCTGTCGCCCGACCTGGATTTCAACGCTACTTCTGCTGCGAGCTGACATGAACGTCGTACGCACTTTCCCCCTGATCGTCCTGGCCACCGCCCTGACCGCCTGCGCCGGCAAGCCCGCACGCAGCGATGCACCGGCAGCCAGCACCGTGGTCCCGGCCAGCACCATCGCCGAGGCCTCCACCCCCACTGCCGGTACCGGAACGGTCGACGCCGCGCCGGCAGCAGCCGTGGTTGCCGCACCTGCACCGGCCACGCCGCCATCCGCACCAGCCCGCAGCGCCGACACCGATGCGGCCAGGGCCGCAGCGGCGACCGCACCCGGTGGTGATGACGACTTCGATGCCCTCTATGGCGGCGCAGGCAACACCGGCAGCGCGGCGGCCTACGATCCGTGGGAACCGTTCAACCGCAAGGTGCACACCTTCAACAACGCGGTTGACCGCGGCATCGCGCGCCCGCTGGCCACGGCCTACACCCACGTGGTGCCGCGCTTCGCGCGTACCGGCGTCAGCAACTTCTTCAGTAACCTGCGCGCACCGGTGACCATCACCAACCAGCTGCTGCAGGGCCGCGGTGCCGATGCGTGGGACAGCCTCGGCCGCTTCCTGATGAACAGCACGCTGGGGATCGGCGGCCTGTTCGATCCGGCCAGCAAGGCGATGGTGCCGCGTCGCAATGAAGACTTCGGCCAGACCCTCGGTGCCTGGGGCTGGCGGCGTTCGCGCTACGTGGAACTGCCGTTCTTCGGCCCGCGTACCGTGCGCGATGTGTTCGGCCTGGCCGGTGACATTCCGCTGTCGCCGATCCGCCGCATCGAAGAGGACAAGATCCGCATCGGCCTGCAGGGCCTGCAGCTGGTCGATACCCGTGCGCAGCTGCTGGCGATCGACGACCTGCGTGACACCGCCGTGGACGAATACTCGCTGGTACGCGATGCATGGATGCAGCGCCGCAACTACCAGATCGAGAACGATCTGCGCAGCAAGCGCGACCGTGGCCACGACGATGCCAATTCGCCGATCCCGGTGGATGCCATGCCGATGCCGAGCTGGAGCAACTGATCGCTGCAGCCCGTGCATGAAAAAACCCCGCCTCGGCGGGGTTTTTCTTTTCCGGCAGGTGCCAACCTCGGTTGGCACGCTTTCCTCAGGCGGCCAGCGCGGCCTCGATGGCCTCGCGCAGGCGCGCGTCATCGGCAGCCACGTCCGGGGCAAAGCGCGCGATGACCTTGCCGTCGCGGCCAACCAGGAACTTCTCGAAGTTCCACAGCACCGCCGGTGCTGCGTGGATCGGGATCTCCTTGCTGGCCAGGCGCTCACGCAGCGGGCCTTCGCCGATCGACTGCGGCTGGGCCGCGGTCAGCTGCTGGTACAGCGGGTGGGTGTCGTCACCGGCCACACTGATCTTGGAGAACATCGGGAAGCTGACGTCGTAGGTGAGCTGGCAGAACTGCTGGATCTCCGCCTCGCTGCCCGGCTCTTGGCCGAGGAAGTTGTTGGCGGGGAAGCCCAGCACTTCCAGGCCCTGCGCGTGCTTTTCCGCATACAGCGCCTGCAGGCCTTCGTACTGCGGGGTCAGACCGCACTTGGAGGCGACGTTGACCAGCAGCAGCACCTTGCCCTGGTAGTCGGCAAGCGAAGACGGCTGGCCGTCGATGGTGGTGAGGGAAATGTCCTGGATCGAGGTGCTCACGCGGGGGCTCCGGCAACAACGGGGAATGGCCCACCAGCATAGCGCCACGCGCGCTGTTGGTAGTGCCGGCCGCTGGCCGGCACGACGATCAATCCACGCAGATCGTGCCCTGTGCCTTGCCGTCATCAATGCGCTGGCGGCAACCGAAGTTCTGGCGCACGTCGCGCTGGCAGGTACCGGTGGCGGCACTGCCGGCGGCCACGTCGCCCGTGGCCAGGCACTGGCCGGTGCAGTCGCTCTTGCGGCTGCAGGCCTTGCCGGCGTCGGCATGGGGAATCACGCACTGCTCGCGCTGCAGCCGGCCGAGCCGTTGCAGGGTGCCGCCGGCGGCCTGGCAGTCGACGTCGCGCGCTTCGCGGTACGCCTCGGCCGCTTCGGGGCTGGTCGCTGCGGCGGGCGCCGCCGCCGTATCGGCAGCCGGTGGTGCGCTGCTGCAGGCGGCAAGCAGCGCGGTCAGGACAAGGCTGGTGAAGCGGCGCAGGCGCATGACGATACCTGATCGAAGCGGACAGGCCGCCAGCATACGCATCGGCGATGCAGGCGGCGTGTCAGCGTGGCTCAGGCCTCGTCGCCGTCGCTGCCTTCCTCTGCCGGCAGCGCGTCCGGCAGCAACTGGCGGCTCTGCTCAACCGGCAGCGACTCGACGTCCCTCAGCTTGCGGGCGATCGCGCGGGTGCGCACCCCGGTCTGGTCGATCTGCTTGCTGGCCTGGTCCAGCTTGGCCTTCACGTTGTCCAGCACATCGCCAAACTTGCCGAACTCGGTCTTCACCGCACCCAGCAGGCTCCACACCTCGCTGGACCGCTTCTCGATGGCCAGCGTGCGGAAACCCATCTGCAGGCTGTTGAGCAGTGCGGTGATCGTGGTCGGCCCGGCAACCACCACGCGGTGGTCGCGCTGCAGCAGGTCGACCAGGCCCGGCCGCCGGATCACCTCGGCATACAGGCCCTCGGTGGGCAGGAACATCACCGCGAAGTCGGTGGTGTGCGGTGGCACGATGTACTTCTCGCAGATCGACTTGGCCTGCACCTTCACCGCTCGTTCCAGCTGCGCACCCTGCACGCGTACCAGTTCGGCGTCGCCCTGTTCCTGCGCGTCCAGCAGGCGCTCGTAGTCTTCGCGTGGGAACTTGGAGTCGATCGGCAGCCACACCGGCGTGTCATCGCTGCTGCGGCCCGGCAGGCGCACTGCGATATCGACCATCTCGCCACTATCCGGGCGTACCTTCACCCCGCGCGCGTACTGCTCCTGGATCAGGGTCTGCTCGAGGATGTTCTCCAGCTGTACTTCACCCCAGCTGCCGCGCGTCTTGACGTTGGTCAGCACGCGCTTGAGGTCGCCCACGCCGGTGGCCAGCTGCTGCATCTCGCCGAGGCCACGCTGCACCTGTTCCAGACGCTCCGAGACCAACTTGAAGGACTGGCCCAGGCGTGTTTCCAGGGTGGACTGCAGCTTTTCATCCACCGTCACGCGCATCTGTTCCAGCTTCTGCGCATTGTCGCTCTGCAGCGCGCGCAGCTGTTCTTCCAGCGTCGTGCGCATCTCGGCGATGCGCTGCTCGTTGCGCTGGGTCAGTTCCTGCAGGCGCAGGCCAAGGCTTTCGGTCAGCCGCTGCTGCGACTGCGCGCCCTCCTCGCGGCCCTTGCGTGCATCGTCCACCAAGGTCTGGCGCAGCGCGCCGAGCTGGGTATCGGTACGCCCGGTGAGCTCCTGCAGCTGCTGGCCAAACGCATGGATGCGGGCTTCCTGCTGCTGGCCGAAGGTCTCCAGCTGGCCGCGCAGTTCCTGCAGCCGCTGTCCCATCAACGCCGCGCCCCGCTGCTGGCTCTCGGCCGCTTCGGCGCGCGCCTTGCGGGCATCTTCGCTCAGTGCTTCGCGCAGCAGGTCCAGGCGCTGGTCGGTGCGGGTGGACAGATCGGTCAGCGCGCGGGCGAAGCCATCGAGCTGTTCGCGCAGCTCGCTGCGCCCGGCGCGCGCCTCCTCACGCACCGCCTGTTCCAGGCGGTCATGCGGCGGACGGCGCAGCAGGGCAACCAGCTGCAGGATGAGCACGGCCAATAGAAGGCCGCCAATGAGCAGATATTCGGTTTGCATGGGGCAAGTGTAGGCTGGCCGAGTCTCAACTGCTGCGTCAGGACCATGCTCGCTCTGTACGGAAAGCCCACCTCCATCAATGTGCGCAAGGTGCTGTGGCTGTGCGCGGGGTTGGATCTGCCCCTGCAGCACGAACCGGCCCCCCCGCCGGACCTGCTGGCCACGCTGAACCCCAACCGGCAGGTGCCGGTGCTGCGCGATGGCGACTTCGTGCTGTGGGAATCCAACAGCATCTGCCGCTACCTGGCCGCACACGCCGATCGCGAGGATCTGCTGCCACCTGCAGCGAAGGACCGGGCCCGGGTGGAGCAGTGGATGGACTGGCAGGCCAGCGACCTCAACAGCGCCTGGCGGCACGTGTTCATGGCGCGCGTACGCCAGCATCCGGACTACCCGGACGATGCCAGCGCCGGGGCCAGCCTGGCGCAGTGGAACCGGCTGATGGGTGTGCTTGAAGCCCAGCTAGCCGCCACCGATGCCTACGTGGCGGGCAGCACCTTCACCCTTGCAGATATCGTGCTGGGGCTGTCGACCCAACGCTGGCGCAGCACACCCGGCAGCAAACCGGCGCTGCCACACCTCGCAGCATGGTTCGAACGCCTGCGGCAGCAGCCCGGTTTCGCCGAACACGTCGACAACGGCGTGGCCTGAGCAGGGGTCAGATCCCTTTCCCTTTGGGAAAGGGATCTGACCCCAAGGGCGCGGGAACCACCTGCCTTACCAGCCTTCCAGCACGATCTTGCCCTTGGCGCGCTGGCTCTCCAGCAGCGCGTGGGCGCGCCGCAGGTTGGCCGCGTCGATGCGCCCGAAGTGCTCGCCCAGTGTGGTCTGCAGCACGCCCGTGTCGATCAGCTCGGCCACCCGGTTCAACAGGTCATGCTGGCGCTGCATGTCGGCGGTGCGGTACAGCGGCCGGGTGAACATCGATTCCCAGTGCAGTGACAACGCCTTGCGCTTGAGCGCCATCACATCGACCTGGCCGGGATCATCGATCAGGCCCAGCTGGCCCTGCGGCGCCAGCAGTTCCACGATCTGCGTGTAGTGCTGGTCGGAATGGGTCAGGCTGGCCACGTGCTGCACCTCGCTGATGCCCAGCCGCGCCAGGCCTTCGGCCAGCGGCAAGCTGTGGTCGATCACGTGGTGTGCGCCCATTGCGTACGCCCAGTCCTGGGTATCCGGACGCGAGGCGGTGCCGATCACGGTCAGCTTGGTCAGCTTCCGCGCCAGCTGCACCAGGATCGAACCGACACCACCGGCCGCACCGATCACCAGCAGGGTCTGGCCTTCGCCGCCGCCCTCGGGGATGCGCAGGCGGTCGAACAGCAGCTCCCAGGCAGTGATTGCGGTCAATGGCAACGCTGCGGCGGCCGCATCGTCGAGACTGGCCGGCTTGCGGCCGACGCTGCGCTCATCCACCAGCTGGTATTCGGCATTGCTGCCCGGGCGGTCGATCACGCCGGCGTAGTAGACCGCATCGCCGGGCTGGAACAGGGTCACTTCGCTGCCCACCGCGTCGACGATGCCGACCGCGTCCCAGCCCAGCACGCGCGGGCCATCGGTGGCCACGCCGCGACGGACCTTGGTGTCGACCGGGTTCACCGCCACCGCGCGTACCGCCACGCGCAGGTCACGCGGGCCGGGCTGCGGCAGCTCCAGTTCGATGTCGATCAGGGCCTGGGCATCATCGATCGGCAGGCCGGCTTGGGTATAGGCAATGGCGCGCATGGCAGCGGTCCAGTGGGGAAGGAGGCGACAGGTTGCGCCGCGCGCGCTCCCGCAGAAAGGCGCAGAATCGGGCAGCACTTTCACTCTGGCGATGAAGATGATCCGCTTCGACGATCTGCAGCTGTTCGTCCGCACTGCCGCACTGGGCAGCTTCTCGCAGGCAGCACGCGAGGCTGACCTGCTGCCGGGGCAGGTCGCCGCGGCGGTGGCGCGGCTGGAACGCGAGCTGGATCTGCGCCTGTTCGTGCGCACCACCCGCAGCCTGCGCCTGACCGGCGAAGGTGCGCTGTACCTGCCGTATGCGCAGGAGGTGCTGGCCACCCTGCGCGAGGGCCAGGCGCGCGTGCAGGGCGAGGACACCGAGCTGCACGGCACCCTGCAGCTGTCGGCGCCCTCGGACCTTGGCCGCAACCTGCTGCTGCCCTGGCTGAGCGCGTTCCGCGCCGCGCACCCGCGGCTGCGCCTGCACCTGCGCCTGTCCGACGAAGTGGCCGATGTGTTCCGCGATCCGGTCGACGTGGCCATCCGCATCGGCCACTTCGACGACGCCAACTACGTCGCCCTGCCCTTGCTGGAAGGCAATCGGCGCGTACTCGCGGCCTCGCCCGGCTATCTGCGGCGGCGCGGCACGCCCACCCGTCTGGACGAGCTGCGTGAGCACGACTGCCTCATCTACCAGCTCAGTGGCCGCGCCTACGATCGCTGGTCGTTCGAGGTCGACGGGCGCCGTAGCGTGATTCCGGTGCGCGGTCCGCTGGTCTGCGACGACGCCGATGTGGTGCGACGCTGGGCCGTGGCCGGCGAAGGCATCACCTACAAGTCCTGGCTGGACCTGCGCGAGGACGTGCTGGCCGGGCGTCTGCAGCTGCTGCTCGACGGTGTTGGCAGCAGCATTCCGTTGCAGCTGGTATGCCCGCACCGCAAGCAGTTCTCGCCCGCGGTACGGCAACTGCATGCGCAGCTGCGCCAGCACCTGCAACCGCTGCTGTCTGGCATGCCGGGTGGGTCAACCGGCCCCCTGTCGCCAATCCCGGCGCTGACCGACAATGGCGGTCCCCCGTAACAAGAGAACGCCGCCATGCCGTGGATGGGCATCCAGGACCTGTGGACGTTTCTGGTCGCTGTGCTGGTGTTTCTCGCCCTGCCCGGCCCCGGCACCTTCACCCTGCTGACTGCCACCGGCCGTGGCGGCGTGCGTGGCGGCTACACCGCGCTGGCCGGCCTGCTGGTCGGCGATCAGATCCTGATGTGGCTGGCGCTGGCCGGCGTGGCCGCACTGCTGAAGGCCAACCCGCTGGTGTTCCACGCCGTGCAGTACCTGGGTGCGGCCTACCTGGTGTGGGTAGGCATCAGCCTGCTGCGCACGCCGAAGCATGAGGGCGGTGACGCCGGCCCGATCCGCATGCAGCCGGGCCGCTACTTCCAGCAGGCGATCCTGGTGAGCCTGCTCAACCCGAAGGCGATCCTGTTCTACATGGCCTTCCTGCCGTTGTTCATCGATCCGAAGGCACACCAGGGCATCGCGACCTTCGCGGCCCTGGCCGGCATCATCCTGGTGGTCAGCATCGCCTACTGCTCGATGCTGATCGGCGTGGGCAACCTGGCCCGTCGCCGCCTGATCCAGCACCCGCGCATCAGCGATGCGCTGCGCCGCGTGGCCGGCCTGTTCCTGGTGGGGTTCGGCATCCGGTTGGGGCTGAACGGATGATCCGGCGGCTGCTGGTGCTGGGGTTCATCGGTCTTCTGGCCGACACCGCAGCGGCCAGCGCGCAGGACCATCGCTGCCTCACCGGGGGTCGCAACGACGGCATCCACCTGCTGTGGCGCTGGCTGGACGATGGCAGCGCCGACGTGCAGTACGCCGGGCAGCGCGGCCGCCTGCAGCTGCAACAGGTGTCGCAGGAAACGACGGTGCTGGACGAAGACCGCCCGTACCAGTTCGACAGCGTCTGGGAAGAACGCCTCGACGGGCGTCTCAACGGCCGCTACCAGCTGAGCACGCAGGGCGCGCTGGTGCTGGATCTGAGCTACGAACGCGCCCGTGATGGCCGTCGCACCACCTTCCACGATGACAGCGAGGCGTGGCAGGAGGATGGCTGCCATTGGCCGGGAGGCGTAGCGGCGCGCGTGCTCGATTGAAGCATGCCAACCAAGGTTGGCATCTACCGGTCGTGCATCTCCGCGCGCAGGTGGTCGATGAACACCCGCAGCTTGGGCGCCATCTGCTCGCGCGCGGGGTAGTACAGGTGGAAGCCGGGGAATGGCGGCTGCCAGTCCTGCAGCACGCTCTGCAGTCGTCCAGCGGCGATGTCGTCGGCCATCAGCGAGGCGAAGCCCTGGGCCATGCCCAGCCCCGCCAACACGGCGCGATGGGCGACGCCGGCATCGTTGAACACCAGCCGCCCGCTTACTTCCACGTCCAGGTCGTGGCCTTCGCGGCTGAACTCCCAGGGCATCAGCCGGCCGTTGGCCAGCCGGTGCACGATGCAGGCGTGGCTCTGCAGGTCATGCGGGGTCTGCGGCACGCCATGGCGTTCGAAATAGGCCGGCGTGGCCACCACCACCTGCCGCTCGGGTGGCCCGACCGGCACCGCGATCATGCCCTGTGCGAGTGATTCGCCCAGGCGGATGCCGGCGTCGAAGCCCTCGGCCACCAGATCGGTCAGCGCCGGGTCGATGCACAGTTCCACCTGCACCTGCGGGTAACGCGCAAGGAAATCGGGCAGCCGCGGCAGGACCATGCGATCGGCGACGATGCGCGGCAGGGTCACACGCAACCGCCCGGCAGGCACCGAGCGCGCGCTGTCCAGTTCGGCAAAGGCCTGGTCGATCTGGTCCAGGCCCCCGCGCACGCGCTGCAGGAAACGCGCGCCGTGTTCGGTCAGGCTGACCCGCCGTGTGGTCCGCTGCAGCAGGCGCACGCCCATCCGCGCTTCCAGCATGCGCACGCTCTGCGACAGCGCCGAGGTCGACACGCCCAGGGCATCGGCGGCGCGGGTAAAGCTGGCATGCTCGGCCACGTGGACGAAGGCGACCACAGCGGTGAGGGGGACGGAAGCATCCATTGTGAAGCCAGCCTTCAAGGTAAGTCCGGTGATCGGCAGTTTATCCACATGATGGCGTGGAGGATGCTGTGCCCCTCGCCGCTGCCATCCAGTCGGTGGCGCCTTCCCCAAGGAGATCCGCATGAAGACCCGTACTCTCGGCCCTGCCGGCCCCACCGTGTCCGCCCTCGGCCTGGGCTGCATGGGCATGAGCGCCTACTACGGCGGCCGTGGCAGTGACGATGACGGCATTGCCGTCATCCGGCACGCGCTGGACCGTGGCCTGACCCTGCTCGACACCGCCGATGTGTATGGCCCGCACACCAACGAGGTGCTGGTCGGCCGCGCGATTGCCGGCCGCCGCAACCAGGTGTTCCTGGCCAGCAAGTTCGGCATCGGCCTGGACCCGACCGATCCGAAGGGGCGGCAGGTCAACGGCCACCCGGACTACGTGCAGGCCGCCTGCGAGGCCAGCCTGCGCCGCCTGGGCGTGGACCACATCGACCTGTATTACCAGCACCGCGTCGACCCGACCGTGCCGATCGAGGACACCGTGGGTGCGATGGCACGCCTGGTGGAACAGGGCAAGGTGCGCTGGCTGGGCCTGTCCGAGGCCTCGGCGGCCACCCTCCGCCGCGCCCATGCGGTGCACCCGATCACTGCGGTGCAGAGCGAGTATTCGCTGTGGTCGCGCGAGCCGGAGCAGAACGGAGTGCTGGCCACCACGGCGGAACTGGGCATCGGCTTCGTGCCGTATTCGCCGCTGGGCCGTGGCTTCCTGACCGGCGCCATCCGCAGCCCGGATGACTTCGACGCCGACGATTACCGGCGCACCTCGCCCCGCTTCGAAGGCGAAAACTTCCAGCGCAACCTGGCACTGGTGGATACCGTGCAGGCGCTGGCCGCCGAGCGCGGCATCGCCGCCTCGCAGCTGGCGCTGGCCTGGGTGCTGTCGCGCGGCGAGCACATCGTGCCGATCCCGGGCACGACGCGGCGGGCACGGCTGGACGAGAACCTCGCTGCGCTGCAGGTGGAACTGGATGCGGCCACGCTGGACGCACTGGATGCGGCCTTCCCGCTGCATGCCGCGGCCGGTGACCGCTATTCGGTCAGTGGCATGGCCAACATCGAGTCGTAGCAGCGGCCGGGACGAACGCACACCGGTGGCTACCGCCGGATTGTGCCGATTCCGGCAGCCTGGCCGGGGCGCAGCGCGCGCCCCGCCATGCATGACCCCCGTCAGTGGTAATGCTGCGCTGCGTTCGGTCACACTCGGGAACTTGTCGTTCTTAGTCACCCCTTCCGAGGCCTGCATGTCCCTGTTCCGGCGCAAGTCCCTAGATTCCGTCACCGTCCACGAAGCCGGCAGGCGTCTGATCCCGACGCTCAGCTGGCCGCACCTGATCGCGCTGGGTATTGGCGCCATCGTCGGTACCGGCATCTACACGCTGATCGGCGTCGGTGCCAACCTGGCCGGCCCGGCCGTGCTGATCTCCTTCGCCATCGCCGGTGCGGTCTGTGCCTGCGCGGCGCTGTCCTACGCCGAGCTGTCGACGATGATGCCGGCCGCCGGCAGTGCCTACACCTACAGCTACAGCGCGCTGGGCGAAGTGTTTGCCTGGGTGGTGGGCTGGAGCCTGATCCTGGAGTACTCGCTGGTGGTGAGTACGGTGGCGGTGGGCTGGTCCGGCTACTTCGTCGGCTTCCTCGAATGGGTCCACACCCAGTTCGGCTGGAACGTGCACCTGCCCGCGTGGCTGGCGGCCGGCCCGCACGTGGAAGGCGGCATGATCAACCTGCCGGCGATCATCATCACCTGGCTGGTGGCCGGCATGCTGATGGCCGGCACCAAGGAAAGCGCCACCCTCAACGCCATCCTGGTGGTGTTCAAGCTGATCGCGCTGGCCATCTTCGTGGCCGTGGCGCTGCCCGCCTTCGACAGCGCCAACCTGCAGCCGTTCATGCCGTATGGCTTCGCCAAGTCGATCGGCCCCGATGGCGTCGAACACGGTGTGATGGCGGCCGCGGCGATCATCTTCTTCGCGTTCTATGGCTTCGATGCGATCTCCACCGCCGCCGAGGAAACCAAGAACCCGGGCCGCGACCTGTCGATCGGCATCATCGGTTCGATGATCGGCTGCACCATCGTCTACGTGCTGGTGGCGCTGGCCGCGGTCGGTGCGATGAGCTACGCGGTGTTCGGCCACAGCGCCGAGCCGCTGGCCCTGATCATGCGCCAGCTGGGCCATCCGACCGCGGCGATGGTGATCGGCGTGATCGCGATCATCGCGCTGCCGACCGTGCTGCTGGCCTTCCTGTACGGCCAGAGCCGCATCTTCTTCGTGATGAGCCGCGATGGACTGCTGCCGCGCAGCCTGTCCAAGGTCAATGCACGTACCGGCACGCCGGTGGCGACCACGCTGTTCACCGCGGTGGTGGTGTCGGCGCTGGCCGGCGTTGCGCGCCTGGACGAGATCGCTGCACTGGCCAATGCCGGTACCCTGGCCGCGTTCACCGCCGTGGGCATCTGCCTGGTGGTGCTGCGCCTGCGTGAGCCCAACCGCGAACGCACCTTCCGCACCCCGCTGGCCTTCGTGGTCGGCCCGCTGGCCGCGCTGGGCTGCATCTACCTGTTCCTCAGCCTGCCGCACAGCACCCAGCTGTACTTCCTGCTGTGGAACCTGGCCGGCCTGGTGCTGTACTTCCTGTACAGCCGTCGCCACGCGCTGATCGCGAAATAACCGGATCACCGGTAGTGCCGGCCGCTGGCCGGCAACCCGCATCCTGTTGATAGGGGCAATGCCGGCCAGCGGCCGACACTACCGCAGGGTGGTCAACCGCCCTGCTTTGCGGCGTAATCCTGCGCCTGGCGCATCACCCGCAACAGGTTGCCGCCCCAGATGCCGGCAATCTGCTGCTCGGTATAGCCCTTGCGCAGCAGCCAGGCGGTGATCTTCGGCAGCTGGCTGACATCGGGCAGGTCGCTCAGGCCACCGCCGCCATCCCAGTCCAGGCCGATGCCCACATGCTCGGGGCCGACCACCTTGAGGATGTGCTCGAAGTGGGCGAAGAAATCGTCCAGGCTGGCATGGCGCACCGGATGCTCGTGGTCCAGCGCCTGCTCGGCCTTCAGCAGGGCAACGCCCTGTTCGATGCCCATGCCTTCCCAGCCACCCAGCTGCTTGCTCAGCGCTTCCTCGGCCTGCTTGCGCTCGGGCGTCTTCGCGATGTCGATCAGGTAGCCACCATAGGCGTTCACCTGGATCACGCCGCCGGCCTTGGCCAGCTTGCGCAGGCGCGCGTCATCCAGATTGCGCGGGTGGTCGTAGACCGCCTTGGCCGAGCTGTGCGACAGCACGAACGGCACCGGCATCATCGCCAGCAGGTCATCGAACACCGCATCCGAGGCATGTGACTGGTCGATCACGATGCCCAGCTTCACCGCCTGCCGGACCAGGTCCTTGCCGGCCGGGCTCAGGCCCTTCCACTCCGCCCCCTTGGGGTCGGTGGCCGAATCGGCGAACTCGTTGTTGGCGAAGTGCACGGTACTGAGCAGGCGCAGGCCGGCACGGTGGTAGAACGAGAGCAGGCTGGGGTCTTCCACCAGCGGGCTGGCGTTTTCCATGCTGATGTAGACCACGCGCTTGCCGGCAGCCTTGATCCGCGCCGCGTCATCGGCGGTCAATGCCAGCGCGAAACGCTCGGGATTGGCGGCCAGCATTTCGCGGATCTCCAGCAGCCGCTGCAGGCCATGGTCACGCTCCGCGAGGTGCGCGGCGGGGCTACGGTCGCCCTGGTCGGTGTAGATGGCCCAGAAACCGCCGTCCAGCGCACCTTCGACCATGCGCGGGTAGTCGACCTGCGAAAGCGCGTTGCGGTCGTGGCGCTGCTCGATGTCGAAGCCGGTTCGGCCGAAATTGGCCGGCGTATCCAGGTGGCTGTCGAGCGTGACCAGGCGCTGCTGCAGGGCCTTGGCGCGGGCCAGTTCCTGTACGCTGAACTCGATGGCATGAGCCGACAGCGGCGCGCACAGCGCCAGGGCAAGCACGACGGACAGGTGGCGCAACGATGGCATGGGCTCTCACCGGCAATGGGAAGAGCCCGACCATAGCGCTGCGGCCAGCAGATTTGTAGAGTCGAGGCGTGCTCGACTGATCAGGCACCGCGAGTCGAGCATCGCTCGACTCTACATCTGGAAATCAGTCGACCACTCGGCAGAACACGGCCTTCAGGTAACGCGATTCCTGCACATGGGCCATGAACGGATGGTCCGGACCGGCGCCGGCCACCTTCAGGATCTGAATCGTGCGGCCGGAGAAATAGGCCGCGCGGCGCAGCATGTCGAGGAACTGGTCCTCGGCCACCAGGCCGGTGCAGGAGAACGTGGCGAACAGGCCACCGGGCTTGACCACGCCCAGCGCCAGCTTGTTCATGTCCAGGTACTTCTTCAGCGCGGTGATCACCTGGTCGCGGTCGCGGGTCATCTTCGCCGGATCCAGGATCACCACGTCGTACTGCTCGCCGCGGTTGGCGGCATCACGCAGCCACGGGAAGATGTCGGACTGGACGAACTTCGGACGCACGTTGTTCAGGCGCGAATTGCCCTTGGCAATCTGGATGACGTCCTCGTCGATGTCGATGCCGACCACGTCCGATGCGCCGCGCGCTGCTGCGTACACAGCGAAACCGCCGGTGTTGCAGCACAGGTCCAGCACGCTCTTGCCTTCCACCTGCTGGCTCAGCCACTCGCGGTTCTCGCGCTGGTCGGCGAAGAAGCCGGTCTTGTGCGCACCGGCCGGGTCGGCGCGGAACTTGATGCCGTACTCGGTGATCACCGACGCCTCGGTGGTGGTGTTGCCGTGGAAGTCGAAACTTTCCTGCTTCTGCACGTGTTCGTCGGCGAAGCTGTGGAAGCGGCAACCCGGGAACTGCTCGCGCAGGGCGTCGTAGATCCATTCGCGGTGGCGGAACATGCCGGCGGCGAAGAATTCGACCACCACCAGGTCGCCGTAGCGATCCACCACCAGGCCGGACAGGCCGTCGCCTTCGCTGTGTACCACGCGCCAGGCGTCGGAGACCGCATCGAGCTTCAGCACCTCACGGCGCAGCGACACTGCCTGGGCGATCTTGCGCGAGAACCAGCCGGCATCCACCGGCACGTTCTGATCGGTTTCAAGGATGCGCACGGCAATGCGCGAGTGCCCGTTGTAGAACCCGCGGCCAATGAACTCGCCATCGATGCCGACCACGTCGACGATGGAACCGGGCTTGGGCCGGACGGTCGGCTTCTCGACCAGTTTCTGGAAGATCCACGGGTGGCTGGAACGCCACGCATTCTTGAGGCGGACAATCGGAAGGGGGGTATTCATCCACCTATTGTAAACCGGGCACCGGGGTCAGATCCCCGAAGGGGGCTCTGACCCCAGTGTGGCGACGACGAGGGGTCGGAGCCCCTCCGGGGATCCGACCCCGGCAATCCGGCATTTGACGGCGGCCCGGCCAGGCCGCAGAATCGGCGGCAGAAGGGGAGTAGCTCCCAGACGTTGTCGCCGTCATTTCGAGCCCGCAGGCTCCGGTGCAACGGCAGTTCCAGCCGACTGGAACTGCGAGCGAGACCTTCGCCGTACTGGCGAAGCTCTGTCCCTGGATCCCCCTCCCGATCCTCCGTTGCAGATCCTCGCCGTCCGGCCTGGCATTCATCTTTCCAACGGACATTCCCAATGCAGACGATCGGTAACGTGTGGTTGTGGGGCGGCTTCGCAGCGGTGGTGGTCATCGCCCTGCTGGTCGACCTCGTGTTGATGCGCCATGGTGGACCGCACAAGGTCACCTTCAAGGAGGCCCTGTGGTGGTCCATCGGCTGGGTCGCGCTGGCCCTGCTGTTCAATGCGGGCCTCTGGTACTACCTGAATGAGACCGCGGGCCAGGTGGTGGCCAACAAGGTCGGCCTCGAGTTCCTGACCGGCTACCTGGTCGAGAAGGCGCTGGCGGTCGACAACATCTTTGTCTTCCTGATGATCATGAGCTACTTCGCGGTGCCGGAGGAACAGCGCCAGAAGGTGCTGATCATCGGCATCCTGGGCGCGATCGTGCTGCGTACGATCATGATCTTCGCCGGCAGCGTGCTGATCACCCAGTTCCATTGGCTGCTCTACGTGTTCGGCGCCTTCCTGCTGTTCACCGGCTGGAAGATGTGGTTCGCCGCCGGCCAGGAGCCGGACCTGGAGGCCAACCCGGCCCTGCGCTGGATGCGCAAGCACCTGCGCCTGCTGCCGGATTACGCCGGCAACGCGCTGAGCGTAAAGCGCGACGGCGTGCGCTGGTTCACCCCGCTGTTCGCGGTGCTGATCCTGATCGCGGTCACCGACGTGATCTTCGCGGTGGACAGCATCCCGGCGATCTTCGCGATCACCACCGACCCGTTCATCGTGCTCACCTCCAACGTGTTCGCGGTGCTGGGCCTGCGTGCGATGTTCTTCCTGCTGGCCGGCATGGCCGACCGCTTCCACCTGCTGCCGTACGGGCTGGCGCTGGTGCTGGGCTTCATCGGCATCAAGATGATGATCATCGACCTGTTCAAGATCCCGACCCCGGTGTCGCTGGGCGTGGTCGCGGTGATCATCGCCGCCACCGTGGTGCTGAGCCTGAAGTACCCGCCGAAGGAAGGCGAAGGCCAGGCCTGAGCCTGACCCGCTGGTTGGCGCGGCCGGCGGGATTGTCCCGCCGGCCGTTTCCACTCTCCCGCCGCGGTGGCCTTGGTTTCGCGCCAACCACCGCCATTGCTGAGGTATGAACAACAACGCGCCCCTGCCCGCTGGCGACGTGCCGGCCCCCCGCAATGACCGCTCGCGCATCCTGCGGGCGTTCAATGTCAGCCTGGCCGCCGTGCTGGTGCTGGTGGCCGTGTTCGCCCTGCAGGGCACGTTCGACTGGCGACCGTGGGCGGTCGCACCGCTGGAAGCCAAGGGCCTGCTTGGCCTGATCGGCGGCCCGATGCTGCATGCCTCGGTCGAGCACATCGTCGCCAACAGCATCGCGATCCTGATCCTCGGCACGCTGGCCGGCAGCGTCTACCCGAAAGCCACCGTGCGTGCCCTGCCCCTGCTGTGGCTGGGCTCGGGCATAGGCGCCTGGATGCTGGGCAATCCGGGCAGCGTGCACCTGGGCGCCAGCGGTGTGACCCATGGCCTGATGTTCCTGCTGGCCAGCCTGGGCCTGCTGCGCCGCGACCGTGCAGCGATTGCCACCGGCCTGATCGGCATGCTGTTCTACGGCGGCATGCTGATGACCATCCTGCCGCACGCCGACGGCGTGTCCTGGCAGTCACACATGGGCGGCGCCTTCGCCGGCATCATCGCCGCGCTGCTGTTCCGCAATGCCGACCCGCTGCCGCCGCGCCCGCGCTACAGCTGGGAAGACGAAGAAGAAGACATCGAACCTTTGCCCGACGACGAGCTGGAGCCGCCGTCACCGCAGCGCGTGCCGGTGCTGTGGCAGCCGCGCGAAGGCCAGGACTACGTGGTGATCCCGTTCCGCCGGCCGGAAGACCCCCGCGGTTGAAGTGACGGTAGTGCCGGCCGCTGGCCGGCAACCTCATGAACCTTCGGTGGGAATCTCCGGATTGCCGGCCAGCGGCCGGCACTACCGGGAGAATCAGTTCCCTGCCGCGCCCATGCCATCCACCGCCTGCCGGCCCAGTGCCGGGTCATCGGTGAAGAAGGCATCGATGCCGGTGGCCAGATAGGCACGCATCTCGGCAATCGAACCCTCGGCATTGCGCGCGTTGTCGGCACCCTTGCGCAGGTTGCTGGCCTGGAAGTGGTTCTCCGGGCGGAAGGTGTACGGAATCACCATCAGACCCACCGCATGTGCGTCCTGTACCAGCGTGGTCGGAGTGCTCAGCGCGCCCTTGGCATCCAGCGGAATGATCGAGCGCAGTTCCGGGCCGATGCTGTCGGCGTAGCTGGCGATGTCCTTCAGTCCGGCCGGGGTCATCATCTGCGCGTAGGTCAGCTTGCCACCGGCCTTGGCGATGTCGGCTGGCTGGGTGTCGCCCTTCCACAGCAGCTGCAGCAGGCGGATGTTGCCGCCGCGCGGGATATTGCCGCGCAGGTAGCGCAGGTTGGCGGTCTCGAACGACTGGATGGTGACCGGGCCCACGTTGGTATAGGCATTGCCACGCAGTGCGGCCAGCAGCGTGTCTTCCATCGGCAAGCCGATCGACTGGAAGTAGGTCGGGTGCTTGATCTCCGGCACCAGGCCGATGCCCCGGTTGGCGCGCCCGGCCTGCTGCACCAGGAAGGCCAGGATCTCGTCCAGGCTGGCGATGCGGAACTGACCGTCGTAGGCGGTGCTGCGCAGCTCCGGCAGGCGCTCGCGCGCGTACAGGGTCTTCAGCTCGGCCAGGGTGAAGTCTTCGGTGAACCAGCCGTCGACCTTCTGCCCGTCGATGACCTTGGTGGTGCGGCGGCCGGCGAACTCCGGATGCGAGGCCACATCAGTGGTGCCGCTGATTTCGTTCTCGTGGCGGGCCACCATCACCCCGTCCCTGGTCATCACCAGGTCCGGCTCGATGTAGTCGGCGCCATCGGCAATCGCCTGCGCATAGGCGGCCAGGGTGTGCTCGGGCAGCAACGCGCTCGCCCCGCGATGGCCATAGACCGACACCTTGTGCGCGGCCGGGGTGGAGGATTCAGCACTCATGGCCACCGATGGTGCCACGGCCAGCGACAACAGCAACGCACAACCCCACGACTTCACTGCGACTTCCCCAAGCGGTATGTGATGGGCGTCAGTATGAGGCGGCAATGTGACAGGTGGGGGACCCCATGGATTCGGTAGTCGCCGGCCTTGGTCGGCGCTCTGCCAGCCGGCGTCCATGGCCCCGGACGCCCTGTGCCAACCAAGGTTGGCACCTACCCGAGCGCGAGCCGCGCGGTTGATGGATGTCGGGGTCAGAGCCCCTTCGGGGATCTGACCCCGAGCAGCTCGTTCGGCTGGGTTGCCGGCCAGCGGCCGGCACTACCAAGGCTTACTTGCCGATGCAGAAACTGGAGAAGATCCTTCCCAGCAGATCATCGGCGCTCATCTGCCCGGTGATCTCGCCCAGCGCGTCATGCGCCAGCCGCAGTTCCTCGGCAGCCAGTTCCAGGCGCTCATGCGCCAGCTCGCCATCGGCGCGCTGCGCATGTTCCTGCGCACGCTCGATTGCGTCCACATGACGCGTGCGCGCGGAGAACTCGCCGTCCACCTGCTCCCCTGCCCCGGCCGATGCGATCGAACGCAGGCGCGCGTGCAGATCGTCGAGCCCGGTGCCGGTCGCAGCCGAGACGAACACGCGGTCCGGATCGTCCAGTGCTGGCAACGCCTCCAGCAGGTCCGACTTGTTGTGGATGTAGACCTTGTGCGGCACCGCCGCCACGGCCCCGCCCAGCGCCGCTTCACCGGCCGCCGGATCGCGCGCGTCCAGCACGATCAGCGCCAGGTCGGTGCGCTCGATCTCCACATGGGCGCGGCGCATGCCTTCGCGTTCGATGGCGTCACCGCCGTCGCGCAGGCCGGCGGTGTCGACCAGGGTCAGCTCCAGGCCGTCCAGGCGGATGGTCTCGCGCAGGGTGTCGCGGGTGGTACCGGCGATGTCGGTGACGATGGCGCGTTCGCTACCGGCCAGCGCGTTGAGCAGTGAACTCTTGCCCGCATTCGGCGGACCGATCAGCACCGCGTGCAGGCCATCGCGCAGGCGACGGCCGCGTTCGGCATCGCGGCGCAGAATGGCCAGATCGCTGCGCGCCTGTTCCAGCCCACGCCGCACCTGCGCGCCACCGAGGGTATCCAGCGGTTCGTCGGCGAAGTCGATGGCCGCTTCCACGTGGATGCGCAGCAGCACCAGCTGCTCGACCACGGCGTCGATGCGACGCGAGAACACGCCATCCAGCGAACGGCGTGCCGCACGCGCGGCGCGGTTGTCACCCGCGGCGATCAGGTCGGCGATGGCCTCGGCCTGGGCCAGGTCGAGCTTGCCGTTGAGGAACGCCCGTTCGCTGAACTCACCCGGCCGCGCCTGGCGTGCACCGAGCGCGATGCAGCGCGCGACCAGTTGCTGCAGCAGCACCGGGCTGCCATGGCCCTGCAGTTCCACCACTTCCTCGCCGGTGAAGCTGTTCGGTGCCGGGAACCACAGCACGATGCCATCGTCGATGACCTCGCCATCGGCATCGCGCAGCCGCGCATAGTGCGCGTGGCGCGGGCGCAGTGCAGGCGCGCCCAGCGCGTTGGCGATGGCCGCGGCACGCGGGCCGGACAGGCGCAGCAGGCCGACACCGCCGGCGCCAGGGGCGCTGGCGATGGCCACGATGGTGTCGGTGCGGATCGCGTCGTTCATGGCTCAGAGTTTCTCCAGCTGTGCGCGCGCCTGCGCGGCACCACTGCCCTGCGGCTGCAACGCCAGGTAGGTGGTGTAGGCCTGCTTCGCCTTGGCCTTGTCGCCGGCGTTGAAGTAGGCATCGCCCAGGTTGAGATAGGCCACGGCACGCGAGGGGTCGATCTTCAGCGTGTTCTCCAGCCAGCGCGCGGCTTCGGCATAGCGCTGCTGACGGTAGTAGACGAAGCCGAGGTTGTTGGCGGCCTGGGCGAAGTCCGGACGCAGCTTCAGCGCCTCGGTGAACTGGGCTACCGCTTCGTCGTACTGCTTCTCGCGGTACAGCTGCAGGCCACGGTCATTGGCCTGCTGCGCGCGCTGGCGGTCGGACGCCGGGCCGGCGGTGGGCACCACCAGCTTGGCCTTGCCGCCCTGAAGGTCGGCCACGGTCACCGGCGCCTGACTGCCCTTTGCTTCGCTGGCAGCATCCACCTTGTTGTTCAGCGCGATCGCATCGGCAGTCAGCTGGCGCGTATCGGCATTGAGGAATTCCTGGCTGTCCGGCACCTGGAACACGAACTCGCCACCCTGCGATCCCGGCAGGCTGCCGAAGGCCGGGGTCTGGTGCGAGACCGCCGAGACCGCTGGCGCGACGTAGGCGGCCAGTTCGGTACCGGTGATCAGGCCATCGCCGTTGAGGTCGCCCTTGCCGGCCAATGCCTGCAGCAGCACCCAGGTGAACACCGAGTGGCCGTTCGGGCCGGCATCGGCCACCTGCTGGTCGGCACCGCCGGCGGTCAGCATCTGCCGCGCGCTGCGGCGGGCGTTCTCGCGCAGGAACGACGACGACGACGGGCCACCACGGGTCAGGCCCAGGCCGCTGTAGCAGGCATCCATCACGAACATCACATGCTTGGCCTGCATGCTTTCGGCGATGTTCTGGATGTCGGTCATCGCAATCGCGTCAGTGGCGAATTCCTTCGGATCCGAATCGACCGGAATGATGTAGCCGAGGTCACGCCCGGAGGCGAGCTGGCGGGTGGCACCATGGCCGGCGAAGAACACGAACACGCGGTCGTTCTTTCCGGTGCGGTCATCGGCCAGGCGGTCGTGGAAGGCGGCCAGGATGTTGTTGCGGGTGGCCTGCTGGTTCTTCAGCACGATCACCTGCGAGGACGGGAAGCCGAATTGCCCGGTCAGGGTATCGGCGACCGCCTGCGCGTCGTGGCTGGCGTACTCCAGCTTCGGCCACTTGGCGTAGTTGTCGATGCCGACCACGATCGCCCAGGACTTCTCGTAGCCGGTAGTAACGGTGGCGGCACCGGTATCGCCCTTGCGCGCACGGGCGACGGTGAAGTCACGGCCGTTCCAGCCAGCGAACTGGTAGCCATCGGCGATCAGCCGGTCGAGGATCTGCGGCAGCGCCTTCACCGCACGATCGTGGATGTCGTGGAACAGGATGATGCCGCGCTGTTCCTTGTTCACCTGGTCGAGCACGCGCTGCACGATCGATTCCGGTACCGGGTCGGCCCAGTCCATCGAGTCGATGTTCCACATGATCGACTTCAGCCCGGCTTCGTTGAGCAGCTGCAGGCCTTCGGCGTTGCGCGCGCCGTACGGGAAGCGGAACAGCGGCGCGCGCTTGCTGTCCACGTCCTTCAGCAGCGTGTCGGTGTCGAGCACCTGCTGGCGCAGCGCATCGCCGGTGGTGCGCGACAGCTGGGCGTGGGTCAGGCTGTGGTTGCCGACCGCATAGCCCTCTTCCATCAGGTTGCGGCTGATCTTGGCCATCGGGCCAAGGCTGACCTTGCCATCGGCCTCGACCTTCCCCAGGTTGCGGCCCACTTCGAAGAACACGCCCGGCACGTCATAGCGCTTGAGGATGGCCACCACTTCATCGGTATAGGCCTTGTGCGGGCCATCGTCGAAGGTCAGCACCACGGTCTTGACCGGCAGGTCTCGGCCGAAGATCTCGCGGTCGCTGTCCTTCATCGACATCGGGTACGGCTCGATCACGCCGTAGTCGCGCAGGATCGCTTCGCGGCTGTAGTCCTTGTGCAGGTGGGCGATGTAGTCGTCCCACTTCTCACGCTTCAACTCGATGGCGCGGGTGCGCTCGAAGCGGCTGAAGATGCGGGTCAGTTCCTGGTTGTAGTTGCGCTCGATTTCATCGAGCGCCTCCAGATCCTCGCCGATGCGCTGGTGCAGCTTCACCGCCGGCAGCGACGAATCAGTGCCGACGCGCTCATGCAGGTCACGCAGCACTTCGCGGAAGGCCAGGCGGTCGGCGTCGAACAGTTCCGGCGCCGACTCGATGTAGTCCAGCACGGTGCCGAGGGTGGCGAAGCGCTGCGGACTGGAGCCGCGCAGCAGCGTGTCGAACTGCGCGGCGATGGCCGTGCGCTGCTCGAGGCCATCGTGGAACAGCTGCTGGCCCACTCGCGTGGAGGTGCCGCGGTCGGCAGCCGACTGCTGGTCCTCGTCGGCCAGCAGCACGATGATCCGGCGGTAGCCGTCGAGCTGCTTCTGCAGCGCCGCCAGCAACGGTGCGGCGGCGGGATCGGCGGCGGCCGCGGCCTGCGCGCTGGGCTGGGTGACCGTGGTCGCCGGCGCCTTCGCGTCCTTGTCGCCGCAGCCGGCAACAACCAGCGTCAACAACAGCGAAGGCAGGAACAGGCGGAACGACGACGCACGCGGCATGGTGAACTCGAAGGTGGGAGGAACGATGTGCAGGCGATTCTAACGCCGCATGCGAAAAGCCCGCCTTTCGGCGGGCTTTTGCGGGTCGGTCGGGGCTCAATGGCAGTCGACCAAGGTCGACTCTACGAAGCCGGCGACCTGCCGGTCGGATTACTTCTTTTTGACCGGGGCCGGCGCGGTGGTGGCCGGAACCGGCTCGCCGCCATGGCGCTTGGTCATCCACCACTGCTGCAGCAGGCCCAGGCCACCGTTGACCACCCAGTACAGGACCAGGCCGGACGGCATGAAGGCCATCATGACGCCGAATACCAGCGGCATGAACTGCATCATCTTCTGCTGCATCGGGTCCATGCCCGGTGCCGGGGTCAGCTTCTGGGTGAACCACATCACCGCCACGTTGATCACCGGCAGGATGAAGTACGGGTCGCGTGCGGTCAGGTCCTGGATCCAGCCGAACCAGGGCGCCTGGCGCAGTTCGACCGATTCCACCAGCACCCAGTACAGGGCGAAGAAGATCGGCATCTGGATGAGGATCGGCAGGCAGCCGCCCATCGGATTGATCTTTTCCTTCTTGTACAGCTCCATCATCGCGGTCTGGAACTTCTGGCGGTCATCGCCATAGCGTTCCTTCAGCTGCGCGATGCGCGGCTGGAAGCGACGCATCTTGGCGCCGCTCTTGTACTGGGTCGCCGACAGCGGGTACAGCACCAGCTTCAGCAGCACCACCAGGCCGACGATCGCCCAGCCCCAGTTGCCGACCAGCTTGTGCACCTGGTTCAGCACCCAGAACAGGCCCTGGCCGATCACCGCCATCATCGAGAAGCGGCTGTAGTCGACCACGCGGTCCAGGCCCGGCACGTCTTCCTTGGCAATCAGGTTGACCAGCTTCGGGCCGACCCACAGGCGGGCTTCGGTGCTGGTGGACTGGCCCGGGGCCACGGTGAAGGCCGGGCCACGCGCTTCGATCAGGTCACGACCGGCCACCTGCGACAGCACGTAGTGTGCGGTCTGGTCCTTCTGCGGGATCCAGGCGGTGAAGAAGTGGTGCTGCAGCATCGCCAGCCAGCCGCCGGTGATGTTCTGGTTCAGCGTGCCGTCTTCCAGGTAGTCCTTGAACGCACGACGCTGGTACTTCTTGTCGTTGTCGTACCAGGTGGCACCGTTGAAGCTGAAGGAATCCGGGTTGGTCATGCTCCGCGACAGGATGGTCGGGGTGCGGTCCAGGGTGCGGTAGACATAGCCGTTCCACGGGGCGGCGCCAGCGTTGCTGACTTCGTCCTTGAAGCGCACGGCGTACTCGTTGCGCGAGACGGTCAGGGTGCGCTTGATGGTCACGCCGTTGTCGGCGGTCCACACGAACGGGATCTGCAGCTCGTTCTGGCCCTTGGCCAGCACGAAGTCCTTGGTGTCACCGACCAGCTTGAAGCCGTCAGCGCCGGGGACCGGGGTGTTCTTGTCTTCGCTGGCCCAGCCACTGATCGCGCTGTACGGGTGCGCGGGGTCTTCGGTCAGCAGGCGGACCGGCGGGCTGCCTTCGTCCTTGGTCTGCGGGAACTGCAGCAGCTCGGCGTCGAGCACGCGGCCGCCATCGAGCACCAGGCGCAGGACGTCGGTGGTGACGGTCACGCGCTGGCTGGCCGGGGTGGCGCTGGCCTGCGCCTGCGCGGCGGCCTGGCCGGGCGCACCCGGAACCTGGGCGCTGGGGATGGCGCCCGGGGTTGCGCCCGGAACGCTCTGTGCGGCGGCCGGGGCCGACGTGGTCGTCGGTGCCGGGGTCGGAGCAGCCTTTTCACGGCTCCACTCCATCCACAGCAGCACGGCCACCATCAGCCAGGCAAAAATGAGGAATACGCGGGTCTGGTTCATCAGCGGACAGGCTCGGCGGGGCCGGGACGCGATGCCGGCTCGGTCAAAGAAGGAGTTGCGATGCCATCAGGCGGCGGCATTGTGCCGTCCACGCCCGGCGTGGGCAATGCACGCAGGCGACGCAGCAGGCGCAGGAAGGCCTGGCGGATCTCGTCGTTGCTGGCGGAACGCGCAGCACTACGAGCCACGACGACAAAGTCGCCTGGCTGGATGTCGGTACGTGTCTGACGCAGGATGTCGCGCAGGACGCGCTTGATCCGGTTACGCCCGACGGCGTTCGGATCAACCTTGCGGGAAACCGCCAGACCCAGCCTGGCCGGCCGGTCAGCCGGCAGCCAGTGCAGGGTCATCAGCGGATCGGACACACGGCGGGCGCCGTTGAAGACCGTTGAGTATTCGGCACGCGTGCGAACCCGCGCAGAGCGAGGGAATCGCTTGCGCGGGTCTGCAGTATTCACTGTCGAAGGGATTGCGTCTGCCGCGATGTGCGGCATGGCAATCAGGCGCTCAGGACTTTGCGGCCCTTGGCGCGGCGACGCGACAGGATCTTGCGGCCGTCAGCGGTCTTCATACGGGCACGGAAGCCGTGGTCGCGCTTACGCTTGAGGTTGCTGGGCTGGTAGGTGCGCTTCGTGGCCATTGGGGGCCTCTCGTATGAATGGGACGGAAAGAACCGGAAATTCTAGAGAGGTACCCCGCCCCAAGTCAACCCCTGTCAGCTACGCGAATTCACTGGGCTGTGCAATAGCTGTGGATGTTTTTGTGAATAAGTAGGGGACAAGCATTCCGAAGGCGGGCGCTCGGTGGTAGTCTGAGCCATCCATTTCCCCCCTTTCCGGCCTGTGTTTGGGCGCCTTGTCGCGTCCATGCCCCGGCCACCGGACGATTATTGCTGATGGATGCTTGGTCCCGTAGTCTCGAGCGCCTCGAAGCGGAGTTCCCGCCGGAAGACGTTCATACCTGGTTGAAGCCACTGCAGGCCGATCTGCGCGTGGACAGCCTGGTGCTGTATGCACCGAATGCCTTCATCGTCGACCAGGTCCGCGAGCTGTACCTGGCCCGGATCCGCGAACTGCTGGCGCATTTCGCCGGTTTCAGCGACGTTTTTCTTGAAATCGGCTCGCGCCCGCGTCCCGTGGAGGCGCAGAACGCGCCGGTTTCCACGCCGTCGGCGCAGGTGTCCAGCGAACCGCAGGTGCCGTTCGCCGGCAACCTGGACAATCACTACACGTTCGCCAACTTCGTCGAAGGCCGCAGCAACCAGCTGGGCCTGGCCGCTGCCTTCCAGGCAGCGCAGAAGCCGGGCGACCGCGCGCACAACCCGCTGCTGCTGTACGGAGGCACCGGCCTGGGCAAGACCCACCTGATGTTCGCCGCCGGCAACGCCATGCGCCAGGCCAATCCGGGCGCGAAGGTGCTGTACCTGCGTTCGGAACAGTTCTTCAGCGCGATGATCCGGGCCCTGCAGGAAAAGACCATGGATCAGTTCAAGCGCCAGTTCCAGCAGGTGGACGCGCTGCTGATCGATGACATCCAGTTCTTCGCCGGCAAGGATCGCACGCAGGAAGAGTTCTTCCACACCTTCAACGCGTTGTTCGATGGCAAGCAGCAGATCATCCTGACCTGCGACCGCTATCCGCGCGAGGTCGAAGGCCTGGAAGCGCGCCTGAAGTCGCGGCTTGCCTGGGGCCTGTCGGTCGCGATCGAACCGCCGGACTTCGAGACCCGCGCCGCGATCGTGCTGGCCAAGGCACGCGAACGCGGTGCCGAGATTCCCGATGATGTTGCGTTCCTGATCGCCAAGAAGATGCGCTCCAACGTGCGCGACCTCGAAGGTGCGCTCAATACCCTGACCGCCCGCGCCAATTTCACCGGCCGCGCGATCACCACCGAATTCGCCCAGGAAACCCTGCGCGACCTGCTGCGCGCCCAGCAGCAGGCGATCAGCATTCCCAACATCCAGAAAACCGTTGCCGACTACTACGGCCTGCAGATCAAGGATCTGCTGTCGAAGCGTCGGACCCGCTCGCTGGCCCGCCCCCGCCAGGTCGCCATGGCCCTGACCAAGGAACTGACCGAGCACAGCCTGCCCGAGATCGGCGACGCCTTTGCCGGTCGCGATCACACCACGGTGCTGCATGCCTGCCGCCAGATCCGCACCCTGATGGAAACCGACGGCAAGCTCCGCGAGGACTGGGACAAGCTGATCCGGAAGCTGAGCGAATGATGCACGGATGCCGATGAGGCGTCATCGCACAAAACGGTGCAGAATCCGGTAGCAAGCGCGGGACACGTTGTGGATAAAAAAGGCGTCTGAAATCGCGTCGGATTTATCCACAGCTTTCCCCACCCCCTGGGGGGCGGTAATACAGAGGGTTTCGAGGTCTGAAATTCTTTTATTTACAAAGACTTAGCGTTGTTTTCCAGCGATTCTGTCTCTACCAGCACCACCAAGCTTTTGATTTATTCCACATTTTTTAAAGCATAGGGGCACGGAACCACATGCGTTTCACACTGCAGCGCGAAGCCTTTCTCAAGCCGTTGGCACAGGTCGTCAACGTGGTCGAACGCCGCCAGACCCTTCCGGTTCTGGCCAATTTCCTGGTCCAGGTGCAGAACGGCCAGCTGTCGCTGACCGGTACCGACCTGGAAGTGGAGATGGTGTCGCGGATCGCGGTTGAAGATGCCCAGGACGGCGAAACCACCATCCCCGCCCGCAAGCTGTTCGAGATCATCCGTGCCCTGCCCGACGGCAGCCGGATCACCGTCTCGCAGACCGGTGACAAGATCACCGTGCAGGCTGGCCGCAGCCGCTTCACCCTGGCGACCCTGCCCTCCAACGACTTCCCGTCGGTGGACGAAGTGGAAGCCACCGAGCGCGTGGCCATCGGCGAAGCGACCCTGAAGGAGCTGATCGAGCGCACTGCGTTCGCGATGGCCCAGCAGGACGTGCGCTACTACCTCAACGGCCTGCTGTTCGACCTGCGCGGTGATGCCCTGCGTACCGTTGCCACCGACGGCCACCGCCTGGCCCTGTGTGAAACCGACCTGGCCAAGCCCAGCGGTTCCAAGCGCCAGATCATCGTGCCGCGCAAGGGCGTGACCGAACTGCAGCGCCTGCTGGAGAGCGGCGATCGCGAGATCGAGCTGGAAGTCGGCCGCAGCCACGTCCGCGTCAAGCGCGACGATGTCACCTTCACCTCGAAGCTGATCGACGGCCGTTTCCCGGATTACGAAGCGGTGATCCCGATCGGTGCCGACCGCGAAGTGAAGGTTGATCGTGAAGCACTGCGTGCCTCCCTGCAGCGCGCCGCGATCCTGTCCAACGAGAAGTACCGCGGTATCCGTGTGGAAGTCTCGCCGGGCAACCTGAAGATCAGTGCGCACAACCCGGAACAGGAAGAAGCCCAGGAAGAGATCGAGGCCGACACCACGGTCAGCGATCTGGCCATCGGCTTCAACGTGAACTACCTGCTGGATGCCCTCTCCGCCCTGCGCGACGAGGAAGTGATCATCCAGCTGCGCGATTCCAACTCCTCGGCGCTGGTGCGTGAATCCAGCAGCGAGAAGTCGCGCCACGTGGTGATGCCGCTGCGTCTCTGACAGCTGTGCTGTTCCACGTGGAACCGAAGGACGCCCGGGATCTTCCCGGGCGTTTTTTTTTTGCAGGTTCCACGTGGAGCATCGGGATCGCCAGATCTCCACGTCTGTGTGAACGGCTTCCCCGAGATTGCTGGCTGCCGATTGATCCTGGCTAGCCTCCCGATGCAATTGTCCTGAGCGATTGGAGCCCAGGTTGCTTGCTTGGGCGCTGTCCAGCCACCTTCGATCGAGTAGGCGGTACTGGGTCTTCAGACCTGATTTCATTTACCTCGAACAGGCCGGATGCATCAAGCAGATCGCGGGCCGCAACGCTGCGGTTGCTTCATCTGCAGACGTCACTGTCCACAGGCTTGGTTGGGGCCGAATCAGGGCTAGCCTAGCTTCTAAATCTGGGTATAAATCTAAAGCATGGTGGTGATGGTAGGGCCAGATTTCGTGGAAAAATACATTATCTAATTGATTTTTAAAAGATTTATGCATCTGAAACCCCCTGTATAGAGGCCCCTCAGGCTGGGGGGGAACCTGTGGATAGTTTCCAAGGCCGGGCAAAAGGGCTTTTTTATCCACAGTTTGCCCATACCTTGTGTATAAGTCATACAGACCGGCTGTGGACAGCGTGAAACGACCGCCTCGAATTCTTTGAAATCTGTGGAACCCTCCAGGGCATCGCATCGTAGATTTCAAGAAATCTGCGCGGAGTTCGCGCAATCCACCGCGGGGGCGCCTGGCGATGCCCGCGGAATGAGGCTGAAATCGCTGAAATCTGAGGGCCTGTACCCTGCGCCGCCGCTCAGAATTCAAGGATTCCCGGGCATATCCAGACCCAGGCGAGCCCAGGTGAGGGAGCGCCACCACGTGGAACACGCGTAGGGTTGCCAGGCGGAGGCTTCAGCACAGTGGCGATGTCTGGCACGGCACGGCTGGCTTGACCGATGCAGTAAGCTGATGGATTCCCTGCCCCTCTACCGCCTTGTGCGGATGGTCTTTCGCGCCCCATGCAGATCCGCCGCCTCGCCTTGCATCAACTGCGTCGTTTCAGTGCGGTGGACCTGTCGCCCCAGCCGGGATTGAACCTGCTGACCGGCGACAACGGTGCCGGCAAGACCAGCGTGCTCGAAGCCCTGCACCTGATGGCCTACGGGCGCAGCTTCCGTGGCCGGGTTCGCGACGGTCTGGTGCGCCAGGGCCAGGAAGCGCTGGAAATCTTCGTGGAATGGGACGAACAGCGTGCCAATCACCCGCCGCACCGCCGAAAGGCCGGGCTGCGCCACAGTGGCCAGGACTGGAAGGGGCGATTGGACGGTGAAGATGTCGCGCAGCTGGGCAATCTCTGCGCAGCGCTGGCCGTGGTGACGTTCGAACCCGGGAGCCATGCACTGGTCAGTGGCGGTGGCGAACCCCGCCGCCGCTTCCTCGATTGGGGCTTGTTCCACGTGGAACCGGATTTTCTATCCCTGTGGCGCCGCTACTCCCGGGCGCTGAAGCAGCGCAATGCCCTGCTCAAGCAGGGGGGGCCGTCGCGGATGCTCGATACCTGGGATCACGAGCTGGCCGAGGCCGGGGAACCGCTGACCAGCCGCCGCCAGCACTACCTGGAGCGTCTGCAGCAGCGCACGGTGGCCTTGGCCGCCAGCCTGGCTCCGCAACTGGGTATCCAGGGATTGGAACTGAGCCCCGGTTGGCGGCGGCATGAGCTTCCCTTGGCCGATGCCCTGCTTCTGGCCCGGGAACGTGACCGGCAGGCCGGGTATACCTCGGTCGGCCCGCACCGGGCGGACTGGAGTGTGGATTTCCACAGCATCCCGGGGCGTGATGCGCTGTCCCGCGGCCAGGCCAAGCTGACGGCATTGGCGTGCCTGCTGGCACAGGCCGAGGACTATGCGGAACAGCGAGGCGAATGGCCGGTGATCGCGTTGGACGATCTGGCCTCGGAGCTGGATCGCACCCATCAGGCGCGGGTACTGGAGCGCCTGCTCAACGGACCGGCACAGATCTTCATTACCGCCACCGAAACCCCGGCGGCGCTGCAGGAACTGACCCACATCGCCCGGTTCCACGTGGAACATGCACAGATCGTGGCTGTGCCATAGTGGGCACACCAGGGCCGCTCGACCCCGGCTGGTATAATTCGGGTTGGAATCCTTTCATTCTCGGCACATCGCCCCAAGCGGTGGCCGACCTGCGGAGCCTACGGCAAGCGCAATGAGCGACGAACAGAACACCCCGGCAAACAACGGCAATTACGACGCCAACAGCATTACCGCCCTGGAAGGCCTGGAGGCTGTCCGCAAGCGTCCCGGCATGTACATCGGCGACGTGCATGACGGTACCGGTCTGCACCACATGGTGTTCGAGGTCGTCGACAACTCGATCGACGAAGCGCTGGCCGGCCACGCCGACCACGTTGCGGTGACGATCCACGCCGACGGCTCGGTCTCGGTGTCCGACAACGGTCGCGGCATTCCCACCGGCAAGCACGAGCAGATGAGCGCCAAGCTCGGCCGGGAAGTCTCCGCCGCCGAAGTGGTGATGACCGTCCTGCATGCAGGCGGCAAGTTCGACGACAACAGCTACAAGGTTTCGGGCGGCCTGCACGGCGTCGGCGTCAGCGTGGTCAACGCGCTGTCGCAGAAGCTGCTGGTGGACGTGTTCCAGAACGGCTCCCACTACCAGCAGGAATTCAGCAACGGCGCAGCCGTGACCGCGCTGGCCAAGCTGGAAGCCACCACCAAGCGCGGTACCACCGTGCGCTTCTGGCCGTCCACCGTCGCCTTCCACGACAACGTGGAATTCCACTACGACATCCTGGCCCGCCGCCTGCGCGAGCTGTCGTTCCTGAACTCCGGCGTCAAGATCGTCCTTGCCGACGAGCGTGGCGATGGCCGTCGCGATGACTTCCACTACGAAGGCGGCATCCGCAGCTTCGTGGAGCATCTGGCCCAGCTGAAGACCCCGCTGCACCCGAACGTCATCTCGGTCACCGGCGAGCACAACGGCATCGTCGTGGACGTGGCGCTGCAGTGGACCGACTCCTACCAGGAGACGATGTACTGCTTCACCAACAACATTCCGCAGAAGGACGGCGGTACCCACCTGGCCGGTTTCCGCGGTGCGCTGACCCGCGTGCTCAACAACTACATCGAGCAGAACGGCATCGCCAAGCAGGCCAAGATCAACCTGACCGGCGACGACATGCGCGAAGGCATGATCGCGGTGCTGTCGGTGAAGGTGCCGGATCCGAGCTTCTCCAGCCAGACCAAGGAAAAGCTGGTCAGCTCCGACGTGCGTCCGGCGGTGGAAAACGCCTTCGGTGCGCGCCTGGAAGAGTTCCTGCAGGAAAACCCGAACGAAGCCAAGGCGATCGCCGGCAAGATCGTCGATGCCGCACGTGCACGTGAAGCCGCGCGCAAGGCCCGCGACCTGACCCGCCGCAAGGGTGCACTGGATATCGCCGGCCTGCCGGGCAAGCTGGCCGACTGCCAGGAAAAGGATCCGGCGCTGTCCGAACTGTTCATCGTCGAGGGTGACTCGGCAGGTGGCTCGGCCAAGCAGGGCCGCAACCGCAAGAACCAGGCGGTGCTGCCGCTGCGCGGCAAGATCCTCAACGTGGAACGCGCACGCTTCGACCGCATGCTGTCTTCCGACCAGGTCGGTACGCTGATCACCGCGCTGGGCACCGGCATCGGCCGTGACGAGTACAACCCGGACAAGCTGCGTTACCACAAGATCATCATCATGACCGACGCCGACGTCGACGGCGCCCACATCCGCACCCTGCTGCTGACGTTCTTCTACCGTCAGATGCCGGAGCTGATCGAGCGCGGTTACGTCTACATCGGCCTGCCGCCGCTGTACAAGATCAAGCAGGGCAAGCAGGAGCTTTACCTGAAGGATGACCCGGCGCTGGACAGCTACCTGGCCAGCAGCGCAGTGGAAAACGCTGCACTGGTGCCGGCCACCGGCGAGCCCGGCATCGAAGGCCTTGCGCTGGAGAAGCTGCTGCTGGCCTACGCGGCCGCGCTGGATTCGATCGAGCGCAACGCACACCGCTACGACCGCAACCTGCTTGAAGCGCTGGTCGACTTCGTACCGATGGACCTGGACAGCCTGCGCGCTGCCGGCGAAGGCGAGGGCCTGGATGCACTGGCCAAGCGCCTCAACCAGGGCAGCCTGGGCAGCCCGCGTTTCACGCTGGAACTGCAGGAAGCCAACGACGAGCGCCCGGCCGCTGTGCTGCTGACCCGTCGCCACATGGGCGAACAGCACATCCAGGTGCTGCCGATGTCGGCCTTCGAAAGCGGCGAACTGCGCGCGATCCACCAGGCCTCGAAGCTGCTGCACGGTCTGGTCCGCGAAGGCGCGACCATTTCCCGCGGTGCCAAGTCGATCGAAGTCGACAGCTTTGCCAAGGCACAGAACTGGCTGCTCGAGGAGGCCAAGCGCGGCCGCCAGATCCAGCGATTCAAGGGCCTGGGTGAAATGAATCCGGAGCAGCTGTGGGACACCACGGTGAATCCGGAAACCCGTCGACTGCTGCAGGTGCGCATCGAAGACGCTGTCGCTGCCGACCAGATCTTCAGCACGCTGATGGGCGATGTCGTCGAACCGCGTCGCGACTTCATCGAAGACAACGCGCTGAAGGTCGCAAACCTGGATATCTGACACAATCGGGACACGGCCGGTGCGCGGGGAGGCGCGCCGGCCTTCGACTCTTGAACACAGGTACCTGATGTCCGCATCCGCCCCGGTTTCCGCTCCGCCCCCGGTTCCGCCGGCTTCTGCCGCGCCGCGTGCCGTTTCGCCGTTGGCGGGGTTCTTCATCGACCTGGGTATCGCGGCTGTCACCCTGTTCGGCCTGAGCCTGATCAGCGGCCTGCTGTGGGGCCTGTACCGTGGCGTGATGGTCGGTTACGCGAACGCGCAGGCCGGCGCTGGCGCACCCGACGCCAGTTCGGTAGCGGCGTCACTGGGTCAGCCCGGCGCGCTTGCGCAGATTCTCATGGCGCTGTTTGCCACCGGCGGTGCCGCGTTGCTGCTGTACTTCTGGCGACGGCCGGCCAACGCCGCCGAGCGCCACGCGTCGCGCCAGGCGCTGCGCCGTCCCTCAACCTGGGGCTGGACCCTGCTGGTGGCGACCCTGATCGTGCTCGGCAGCAATGGCATCGCCTTCCTGGCCAAGCAGTTCGGCATCGAGCCGGTCCCCACCAACCTGGCGCTGATGCAGAGCGCGATCGCGCGCTTTCCCTTGTTCCTGGTGCTGTTCGCGGTGGTGCTGGCACCGGCCTACGAGGAGCTGCTGTTCCGCCGCGTGCTGTTTGGCCGCCTGTGGAAGGCCGGGCGCCCGTGGCTGGGCGTGGTACTGAGCAGCCTTGCTTTCGCCCTGATCCATGAAATCCCTGGCACCAGTGCCAACGGCCCGGCCGAAATCGCGCAGCTGTGGCTGGTCTACGGCGGCATGGGTGCCGCGTTCTGCTGGTTGTACCAGCGCACCGGCACGCTCTGGGCCGCGATCACCGCGCACGCGCTGAACAACGGTGTGGCGCTTGCCGCGCTTGTGTTCTTCGGGGCAACGTAACGCCGTGTCCGCTTGACGAAAGATTAAGCCGCTACGCTACACACTGCGCATATGAACACGGGGGTGGATCCATGAAACAACTGCTGCTGGCCCTTGTCATCACCACCCTGGTCAGCGCCTGCGCGACCACGACCTCCCCTACCGGTCGCCGGCAGATGGTGGGCGGGGTGTCGCAGGCGCAGCTGCACCAGCTCGGCGCACAGGCGTTCGCCGAAACCAAGCAGAAGGAAAAGATCAGCACCGACGGCCGCCAGAACGGTTACGTGCAGTGCGTGGTCAACGCCCTGGTCGCGCAGTTGCCACCTCAGTACCGTGGCGTACGGTGGGAGACGGCCGTGTTCGTCGACAAGGAGCCCAACGCCTTCGCCCTGCCCGGCGGCAAGGTCGGTGTGAACACCGGCATCTTCACCGTCGCCAAGAACCAGGATCAGCTGGCTGCCGTAATCGGCCATGAAATCGGCCACGTCATCGCCCGCCACCACGAAGAGCGCATCACCCGGCAGATGGGTGCGCAGACCGGGCTGGCCGTGCTCGGCGCGCTGGCTGGCGCGGCCTACGGTGAAGGCGCTGCCAGCACCGTCAACCAGCTCGGTGGCATGGGCGCGCAGACCGCTTTCCTGTTGCCCGGTTCACGCACCCAGGAAAGCGAGGCCGACGTGATCGGCCAGCGACTGATGGCACAGGCCGGTTTCAACCCGGCGCAGGCGGTCGATCTGTGGCAGAACATGATGGCCGCCAGTGGCGGTCGCAGCCCGCAATGGCTGTCCACCCACCCCGATCCAGCCAACCGTATCCAGGAACTGCGACGCGATGCACCGGGGCTGACGCCGGTCTATCAGCAGGCGCAGGCGGCCGGGCTGCGGCCAAAGTGCGGATGAGTGCGCATTTCTATGCTGTATTGCAGCACATAAAACGATTTCTCACGCCATCTGTTTCTGATACGTTTGGCGGCTCAGATTTTTCTGACAGTCCGACTTTGCCGCTATCCGGCGGTTCGATCGAGGTGAACGATGATTTTCCGTAACCACAAAGCTGTACTTTCCGTCCTCGTCGCGACCGCCCTGACCGGCGCCGTGGTCACCGATGCCTTCGCGCAGTCCTCGCGTTCCTCCGAGCGTGGCAACCGCGGCGGCAAGCAGGCCAAGGCCGAAGCGCTGTACCCGAACGCGACCCGTGAGGAGCCGAGCGTCAAGGCATCGGCCAAGCTGGGCAGCAAGCTGCAGAAGATGATCGACAGCTACAACAAGGAAAAGTTCCCGGAGACGCGCACGCAGGCCGACGCGATCCTGGCTGACAGCGCCGCGAACGAGTACGACAAGTCGCTGGCCGCGCAGCTGGCCTCGCAGGCCGCCTACCAGACCGACGACACCCCGGCTGCCGTTGCCTACCTGAAGCAGGTCCTGCAGTTCAACGGCCTGGACAACAACGGCCACTTCCAGTCGATGCTGATGCTGGGCCAGCTGCAGCTGCAGGAAGACCAGACCGCCGAAGGCCTGGCGACCCTGGACAAGTACTTCGCCGAGAGCAAGTCGACCAAGCCGGAAGAACTGATCGCCAAGGGCCAGGCGCTGTACCAGCTGGAGCGCTACCAGGAAGCGATCCCGGTGCTGAAGCAGGCCATCGCCGGCGCCACCGAACCGAAGGACAACTGGAACCAGCTGCTGATGGCGGCCCTCTCCGAAGCCGGCCAGTCCGGTGAAGCGGTGAAGGAAGCCGAGGCACTGGCCGCCAAGAACCCGAACGACAAGAAGGCCCAGCTGAACCTGGCCAGCATGTACATGCAGGCCGATCAGATGGAGAAGGCTGCCGCGGTGATGGACAAGCTGCGCAGCAGCGGCCAGCTCACCGAAGAGCGCGAGTACAAGCAGCTGTACTCGATCTATGCCAACACCGAACACAAGGAAAAGGACGTCATCGCGGTCATCAACGAAGGGTTGCAGAAGGGCATCCTGAAGCCGGACTACCAGGTCTACCTGGCGCTGGCCCAGTCCTACTACTACTCCGACCAGGTGCCGCAGGCGATCGATGCGTGGCAGAAGGCTGCCCCTCTGTCCAAGGACGGTGAGACCTACCTGAACCTGGCACGCGTCCTGCATGCCGAAGGTCGCATCCCGGAGGCCAAGCAGGCCGCCCAGCAGGCGCTGGCGAAGGGTGTGAAGAACCAGGCTGATGCCAAAAAAATCATCAACCTGAAGTAAGTAGGAATAACGCCTGAATGCCTGCACAGTTGATGCGCAGGCGCTCAGGATTGGTATAAGCTTGGAGGTTCCTGCGGTGTCATGCACCGCTGATCAGGGATTCCGCCCCCGGCATCCCGGCCCCACTATTGAGCTCTTGGCGCATGACGGAACAACTAGTCGTTCACCGGTACGAACAACCCGATGACAAGGGGCTGAGCTGGCCTCGCATCGTCGGCATCGCGTTTGTAATTGCCCTGCATCTGGCCGCGTTCATGATGCTCCTGATCCCCGCCGTGGCTCCCAAGGCCGTGGCTGAGAAGGAGCGCAACGTCATGGTGACCATCGTCGACGCCCCGCCGCCGCCGCCCCCGCCGCCGCCGCCGCCGCCGCCGACGGATACTCCGCCGCCGCCGGTGAAGAATCTGTCGCCGCCGAAGCCGTCGCCGGTCCCGCCGCCGCCGCAGGCGCCGGTCGTGGACGTGCCGGAACCGCGCCCGAGCGATATCGTCACCCCGCCGTCGCCTCCGTCGCCGCCGGCTCCGCCGACCTCGATCGAGGCCAGCGTGGACATCTCGTCGAAGGCAATGAATCCGCCGCGCTACCCGCCGGCAGCCTTCCGCGCGGGTATCCAGGGCGAAGTGATCCTGATCATTGATGTCGATGCCAGCGGCAACGTCACCAATGTCACGGTGGAAAAGTCCAGCCGTAACCGCGACCTGGACCGTGCTGCGATGGAAGCAGCTCGCAAGTGGCGCTTCAACGCCGCTGAATCTGGCGGTAAGAAGGCGGCAGGTCGCGTTCGCGTCCCGGTCAACTTTGCGCTGAACTGATGCGTCCGGGTGGCCGCCCGGCCACCCCCCGCTCCCAGTTCGATTGTTTAGCTTAGCTACACCCTTTATCACCACACACAACAAAGGTAAGCGTCATGCTGCAGGAAATTTTCATCGCCGCTGCTGCCGGGGGCAATCCGTCCAACGCCCTGTCGCAGATGGGCTTCGAGCACCTGATCCACGAAATGACCACCAAGCCGGGTGATTTCGCGGTTTCCTGGGTCGTGCTGCTGACCCTGGTCGTCATGTCGGCCATGTCCTGGTACTGGACCGTCATCAACATCTTCCGCGCCACCCGCCTGAAGAGCGCCGCTGATCGCGTCGTCAGCCTGTTCTGGGACACCCCGAACGCGCAGGACGCCATCCGTGCGATGGAAGAACAGCCGGCTTCCGAGCCGTTCTCCAAGATCGCCCTGGACGCTGCCCAGGCGGCTGCCCACCACCAGCGCGCTGAAGGCGGCGCCACCGGCGGCGTGGGTGAGAACCTGAGCCGTTCGGAGTTCGTCGACCGCGCTCTGCGTCAGGCTGTGACCCGCGAAAGCAACAAGCTGCAGTCGGGCATGACCCTGCTGGCTACCGTCGGCGCGACCGCTCCGTTCGTCGGTCTGCTCGGTACCGTGTGGGGCATCTACGGCGCGCTGATCAAGATCGGTGCCACCGGCTCCGCTTCGATCGACGCCGTTGCAGGCCCGGTGGGTGAAGCGCTGATCATGACCGCGATCGGTCTGTTCGTCGCGATCCCGGCCGTGTTCGCCTTCAACTTCTTCAGCAAGATCAACAGCGCGACCATCAGCAAGTTCGATACCTTCGCGCACGACCTGCACGACTTCTTCGCCACCGGTTCGCGCGTCCGCTAATTGCGACGCGCTGTACCCAGCGAGAACGTAGTCAACACGATCTAGACGGAGCCCGTTATGGCTTTCAGTAGTGGTAACAGCGGCGGCCCCATGGCCGACATCAACGTTACGCCCCTCGTGGACGTGATGCTGGTGCTGCTGATCATCTTCATCATCACGGCGCCCCTGATGTCCCACAAGGTCAAGGTGGATCTGCCGGAGGCCAACCTGGTCCAGAAGCCGGACGACACCAACGACCGCAAGGGCCCCATCACCCTGGCAGTCAAGGAAGATGGCTCGATCTACTGGAACGACGAAGAAATCAACAAGCAGACTCTCGAGTCGCGCTTGGCGACCGCCGCCCAGCAGACCCCGCAGCCGCCGTTGAACCTGCGTGGTGACCGCACCACCAAGATGCGTGTCATCAACGAGATGACCAAGATCGCGCAGGAACAGGGCATGCTGGACGTCGGCTTCGTCGCGACCAAAGAGAAGGGGCAGTAAGCCATGGCATTCAGTAGTGGTGGTGGCAAAGGCCCCATGGCAGACATCAACGTCACGCCCCTCGTGGACGTGATGCTGGTTCTGCTGATCATCTTCATCGTGACCGCGCCGATCATGACGTACCCGATCGCCGTGGACCTGCCGCAGCGCGTGCTCAACCCACCGCCGCAGCTGGTCGAACCGCCGCCGCCGATCGAACTCAAGATCGACGCCAGCAACCAGGTCTCGTGGAACAACAGCCCGATCAATGCGAGCGAGCTGCAGCAGCGGATGGAGAACGAGGTCCAGAAGGACCCGACCAACCAGCCGGAACTGCGCATCGACGCCAGCCCGGATTCCGAGTACGACGTGATGGCCAAGGTTCTGGCTGCCGCGAAGAACGCTCAGATGAAGAAGATCGGTTTTGTGCAGCAGTAACTGCTACATCGCAATACAACAGTCATGACGCGACTGCAGACGCCCCTGGAAACAGGGGCGTCTTTTTTATGCCTGACGGCCTGGACCGTTATGATCGGCGGATGCTCGCCCTCTTCGACTCCCTGCGCCACTGGCTCGACGGCATCGCCCACCTCGGCACGATCCTGGCGGTCGCCTATCTGCTGTACCTGTTCGCGCTGGCGGGCTGGATCATGCTGCAGAAGCGCGAGCCGGTGGCCACGCTGAGCTGGATCCTGTCGCTGGCGCTGCTGCCTTACCTGGGTCTCTTCATCTACTACCTGCTGGGCCCGCAGAAGGTGAAGCGGCAGCGCCTGCGCCGTGGACGCGCGCGGTCGGGCATGGAGCACTACAGCGACGTCTGCCCACCCGACGCCGACTGCACCGAGCTGGCCAAGGTCGCACAGGCCACGACCGGGCTCGCGCCGAGCAGCGCCACCGAAGTCACCTGGCTGGTGGATGGCGCGGCCACCTACGCGGCCCTGCTGGACGCCATCGCGCAGGCTCGCGACCACGTCCACCTGGAGTACTACATCTTCAACCCGGACCACGCCGGCACCGCGCTGCGCGATGCCCTGGTCGAGCGCGCCCGCGCGGGTGTGCAGGTGCGCCTGCTGCTCGACGCGGTGGGTTCGTCGGCCCTGCCCCGCCGCTTCCTGCAGCCGCTGCTCGACGCCGGTGGCGAAGCGATCTGGTTCCACCCACGGCAGCTGCTGAAGCCGTTCAAGCGCCCGTGGTTGAATCTGCGTACCCACCGCAAGCTGGTGATCGTCGATGGCCGCCTCGCCTTCACCGGTGGCATCAACATCACCGACGACGAGGATGAAAGCCGCAGGGCGGATGCCTACCGCGATCTGCACATGCGCATCCGCGGCCACGTGGTGCGCAGCCTGCAGCTGGTGTTTGCCGAGGACTGGCTCTACGCCAGTGGACAGGACCCCTCGCGGATGGACATTGCCCGTCTGTGGCCGGCCGACATGCCGCTGCGCGGCGATGGTGCGATCAACGCCCAGGTGCTGGTCTCCGGACCGGATTCCGGCTGGGAAACCATCCATCGCCTGCATGTGGCGGCGATCCAGGAAGCGCACGAGCGCGTCTGGCTGGTCACGCCCTACTTCGTGCCGGGCGAAGCGGCGCGGATGGCACTGACCTCGGCCGCGCTGGGTGGGCTGGACGTCCGCCTGCTGGTGCCGAAGATGAGCGATTCCTGGTTCGTCACCCAGGCCGCCCGCTCCTACTTCGACGAGCTGCTGCATGCCGGGGTGAAGATCTACGAGTACGGCCCACGCATGCTGCATACCAAGGCCTTCATCGCCGATGACGACGTCTGCATCGTTGGCAGTGCCAACTTCGACCACCGCAGCTTCCGGCTGAACTTCGAGCTGTCGATGATGATCAGCGACCGTGACCGGGTGGCTGCCCTGGCCGAGCTGCTGCAGGGCGAATTCGACCGTTCCACGCGGGTGCACGACCAGGCCGGCCGCTCGCTGTGGCTGCAACGCCTGCCCGAGGCCTTCGCCCGGCTGGCCTCGCCGCTGCTCTGACGCAGCGCTACACTGCGGCGATCATCCGGGGAGCCCGACTATGTACTGGTTGTACCTGCTGCTGGCGCTGGGCTGTTTCGCCTTCGCGCTGAAGACCCCCAGCGCCGGGCTGATGACCCTGTGCCTGCTGGCCGCCCTCGCCTTCCTGCTGGCCTGGGTGCGCGGCCGCTACGTGGCCCGCTTCGGTGATCTGCAGCGCGACCCTGCCACCTTGGTCGATGCCGAGGAACTGCGCCGCCTGCGCGAGAAGGCCCAGGCCCGCCGCAACGACGACGCCAACGACCACGATCCGTCCCCTCTTTCCAAGTAGTTCCGTTCCATGACCCAGCTCAGCGTCAACGTCAACAAGATCGCCGTCCTGCGCAATTCGCGCGGCGGTGCCGAACCGGACGTGGTGCGTGCCGCCCAGGCCTGCCTGGATGCCGGTGCGCATGGCATCACCGTCCACCCACGGCCGGACCGCCGTCACATCACCGCCGAGGACGTGCTGGCCCTGTCCACGCTGACCCGTGCCCGTGGCGTGGAGTTCAACATCGAAGGCAACCCGTTCGCGCCGCCGCGCGGGGGTTACCCCGGCCTGCTGCCGCTGTGCGCGCAGACCCGCCCGGCGCAGGCCACCCTGGTGCCTGACAGCGACGGCCAGATCACCTCCGATCATGGTTTCGATTTCGAGCGTGATGCCGCGCGACTGCGCCCGCTGATTGCGGAACTGAAAGCGATGGGCTGCCGGGTCAGCCTGTTTGTCGACGCCGGCAACCCGCTGCTGGAGCAGGCGGCCGAAGTCGGCGCCGATCGCATCGAGCTGTACACCGGCCCCTACGCCGAAGCCCACGCGGCCGGCGACGCTGACGCGATGCTGGTGCTGTTCGCTACTGCCGCACGCCGCGCGCAGGCCGTCGGCCTGGGCGTGAACGCCGGCCATGACCTGTCGCAGGACAACCTGCGCGAGTTCCTGGCCCACGTGCCGGACGTGCTGGAGGTGTCGATCGGCCATGCGCTGATCGGTGAGGCGCTGTACGACGGACTGGACGCCACGGTGCGCGGGTACCTTGCGTTGCTTTGATGCATTGCAGCCGAGCGTAGGCTCGGCTCTACAAGGTCTCTGCATCAACTGTAGAGCCGAGCCCATGCTCGGCTCAGCACCGCCCTGAATCCTTCAGGTGGCCGTCGCAGCCATTGAGACAGCCACGGCGTACCTTGCCGCAATGGGTATCGCGATCAAGGGCCGAGGTTCCACGTCCCACCTTGCCGGGCGCTTTGAAAGCACCGTCAGCGAGGCGGTGGACGATGGCTGGGCGGTCGACGAGAGCGAGGAGTTCCTTGCCCCGCGCCTGCGTACCGAAGTGCGCGCCGAGACCGCGCGCAGCATCATCACCCGCAACACCTCGCCGGACGTGGGCTTCAGCCAATCGGTGAATCCGTACCGCGGTTGTGAGCATGGCTGCTCGTACTGCTTCGCGCGCCCCTCGCATGCCTATCTGAACCTGTCGCCAGGCCTGGACTTCGAGACCAAGCTGTTCGCCAAGACCAATGCCCCCCAGCTGCTGCGCAAGGAGCTGTCGAAGCCGGGCTACGTGCCGCAGCCGATCGCACTGGGCATCAATACCGATGCGTACCAGCCGATCGAGCGCAAGTTCAAGCTGACCCGCCAGCTGATCGAAGTGATGCTGGAAACCAAGCATCCGTTCTCGTTGATCACCAAGAACGCGCTGGTCGAGCGCGATATCGATCTGCTTGCACCGTTGGCGGCGGAGAATCTGGTCAGCGTGCATTTCTCGGTGACCTCGCTGGACCCGCATCTCTCCGCGAAGCTGGAGCCGCGCGCGTCGGCGCCGCATGCACGACTGCGCGCGATGAAGCGTCTGCACGAGGCTGGCATTCCAGTGGGTGTGATGGTGGCGCCGGTGATCCCGTGGATCAACGACAGCGAGCTGGAAGCCGTGCTGGAGGCCGCGCACGACGCAGGTGCGAGCACCGCAGGCTACGTGCTGCTGCGCCTGCCACTGGAAGTGGCGCCGCTGTTCCGCGACTGGCTGGATACGCACCATCCCGATCGCGCCGCGCACGTGATGAGCACCATCCAGCAGCTGCGAGGCGGCAAGGACTACGACAGCCAGTTCGGTACGCGCATGCGCGGCCAGGGGGTGTATGCCGATCTGTTGAACAACCGCTTCAAGCTGGCGCGCAAGCGTCTGGGCTTCAATGCACAGAACAGCCATTGGCCGAAGCTGGATTGCAGCCGGTTCCTGAAGCCCTTGCCGCCGAAGAAGGATTCGCCGCAGGGCTCGTTGTTCTGAGCCTATCAGTCGAGCATGGCTCGACTCTCCATCCGAGGCCGACGTGCAGTTCGGCCTCATCCCCCAAACAACTTCTGCGCACTCTGGAACAGGATCCAGCTGGTCGCGATGAACTTGTCCCCACCCTGCGGCCTGTTGCCACGGTGGGTATGAGTGAACGCCGTCGGCGCAATCAGCAGGCTGCCAGTGCGCGGCGCGATCTTCCGCCCCTGGAACAGGAACTCGGTTTCGCCTTCGTCGAAGTCGTCGTTGAGGTACAGCGTCCACAGCACGTGCCGGTGCAGGGTCTCGGCCTGCGCATCCTTCGGGTACAGCTCGCAGTGCCAGTACGGATAACCGCCCTCGCCCGCTGCGTACCACTGCAGGTTGATCGCACCCGGGCGCAGGCAGGTGCGCGCCAGATCGGCCAGCTGCTGCTGCGGCATGTCAGGGAAGTCCTCGGCAGACAGGCGTCGCGGTTGGCCGTTGCTGTCCTGGATCTGCAACATCAGCGGCGCAATCAACGCCTGTGGATAACGGCGTAGATAAGTCAGCAGGCCATTGAACACTGCGATCTGCAGTTGCTGGTCGACATCCTGCCAGCCGTCCAGGCCACTGATGCGCAGATCCTTGCTGTGCTTGAGTTCCGGGAACACGCCACTGCCCACGGCACCGGGCTGCAGGCCACGCGTGGCGCGCAGGCGTTCAACGATCGCCGCGCAGACCTCGCTGGGGACGGCGTTGTGGATGACTTCGATGAAATCGACCGGGCCCTGCTCGTGCATGCGTGCATTCCTTAGGCGGCAACGGCTTGATGGTGCCGTTTGCCGCCCTCGGTGTCACCCCACGGTCATGTCATCGAACTGCCATGACCGCTGTCAGGCGGCAGGCCGTCAGCCCTGTGCGTCGTCGTGCGCGTGGTGGTAGCGCACGGCTTCGGCCACTTCCTCGCGCGAGCCCAGGAACACCGGCACGCGCTGGTGCAGCTGGTCGGGCTGGATGTCGAGGATGCGCTCGCGGCCGGTCCAGGCAGCGCCACCGGCCTGTTCGACCAGCAGGCCCATCGGGTTGGCTTCGTACATCAAGCGCAGCTTGCCGGCCTTGGACGGATCCTTCTTGTCCCACGGATAGATGAAGATGCCGCCGCGGGTCAGGATGCGGTGCACGTCGGCCACCATGCTGGCGATCCAGCGCATGTTGAAGTTCTTGCCGCGCGCGCCTTCCTTGCCCGCCAGCAGATCACCGACATAGGCCTGCATCGGCGCTTCCCAGTGACGCTGGTTGGACATGTTGATGGCGAATTCCTGGGTGGCCGCCGGAATCTGCATGTTCTCGGTGGTCAGCACGAACTCGCCCTTCTCGCGGTCCAGGGTGAAGGCATGGGTACCGTGGCCGACGGTCAGCACCAGCTGGGTGCTGGGCCCGTAGATGCAGTAGCCGGCGGCGATCTGCTTGCTGCCCGGCTGCAGGAAGGCGTCATCGCCCGGCAGTTCGACGTTGGTCGGGCAGCGCAGCACCGAGAAGATGGTGCCGACGGAAACGTTGACGTCGATGTTGGAGCTGCCATCGAGGGGATCGAACAGCAGCAGGAAATCACCGCGCGGGTAGATGTCCGGCACCGGCTGGCTGTGGTCCATTTCTTCGGAGGCGCAGGCGGCAAGGTGGCCACCCCAGGCGTTGGCTTCAAGCAGGATCTCGTTGCTGATCACGTCCAGCTTCTTCTGCGCTTCGCCCTGCACGTTGCCGGTACCGGCGTCGCCGAGCACGCCACCGAGGGCGCCCTTGCTGACGGCGATGGAGATGCTGGTGCAGGCGCGGGCGACGACCGCGATCAGCTGGCGCAGGTCGGCATTGATGCGGCCGGCGTGCTGTTCCTGGATCAGGAAGCGGGTCAACGAAGTACGGGACATGGTCGGGCAGGTCTCGGCAGCGGGAAAACGCCTATTGTCGCCCGTCTGACGGGGGCGTGCGTGAGCGCGGGAAGGCGTAATCGTTTCCAGATGCGTTGTGCCCTGCGCTTCAGGATTCGCCGCGAGCGCGGTGGGGAAGGCAAAGGCAAGAGCAAAAGCAAAAAAAACAAAGGCGCCTTTCGGCGCCTTTGTCTTCAAGCTACTGGAGCGTTGTTTCAGCCCTTGGCGACGGTGGCCACGGCCTTGGCGACGTATTCCAGGTTGTTCTGGTTCAGCGCGGCCACGCAGATGCGGCCGGTGCCGACGGCGTAGATGCCGAACTCGTCGCGCAGGCGCTCGACCTGCTCACGGCTCAGGCCGGAGTAGGAGAACATGCCGGCCTGTTCGTTGATGAAGCCGAACTGCGGGGCACCTGCAGCGGCCAGCTTCTCGACCAGGCCGTGGCGCAGGGCGTGGATGCGCTCGCGCATCTCGGTCAGCTCCTGCTCCCACATCGCACGCAGTTCCGGGTTGGTCAGCACGCCGGCCACCAGCGCAGCACCGTGGGTGGACGGGCTGGAGTAGATGGTGCGGATCACGCGCTTGACCTGCGACTGCACGGCCTTGGCGTCAGCGGCGGTCGGCGCCACCATCGACAGCGCACCCACGCGCTCGCCATACAGCGAGAACGACTTGGAGTACGAGTTGGCGACGATGAAGCTGTCGATGCCGGCTTCGGCGATGATGCGCACGGCGGCGCCGTCCTGCTCGATGCCCTTGTCGAAGCCCTGGTAGGCCATGTCGATGAAGGGGAACAGCTGGCGGTCCTTCAGCAGCTGGGCGACCTGCTTCCACTGGGTGACGGTAAGGTCGGCACCGGTGGGGTTGTGGCAGCAGGCGTGCAGCAGCACCACGGTGCCGGCTTCCAGCTTGCCCAGGTCGGCCAGCAGGCCGTCGAAGTTGACGCCGTGGGTGGTCGGGTCGAAATAGGTGTAATCCACCACCTCGAAGCCGGCCGCGCTGAACACGGCGCGGTGGTTTTCCCAGCTCGGATTGCTCAGCGCAACGGTGGCGTGCGGCAGCAGCTTCTTCAGCACGTCGGCGCCGACGCGCAGCGCACCGCTGCCACCGACGGTCTGTGCGGTGGTGACGCGGCCGGCGGCCAGCAGCGGCGAATCCTTGCCGAACACCAGCTCGCGCGTGGCCTGCGTGTACGCCGGCAGGCCATCGATCGGCAGGTAGCCGCGCGGTTTGGCTTCAGCGGCGAGCTGCTGCTCGATCTGCTTGACGGCGCGCAGCAGCGGAATGCGGCCGCTCTCGTCGTAGTAGATGCCCACACCCAGGTTGACCTTGGTCGGGCGGCTGTCGGCGTTGTACGCCTCGGTCAGGCCCAGGATCGGGTCGCCTGGGACCAGTTCCACGTTTGCAAAGAAGGACACGGCGGTACTCGTTCGGTAGACGGAAAGGGGGAGGAATTGCGCCACGCGGTCTGCGGCTTTTCGGCCGGAAACAGCCCATCGTAACAAAGCCTGCCGGGGCTGGCCGCCGCCATCGTCATCCGCGGCCCCGTACCATGGCGTGCGTTGCCGCCCGATCCATCAACCTGAATCATGAATCCCGCCGCACGACGCCGTTGCCTGCCGCTGTCCGCCCTGCTGCTGTCGCCCTGGACGGCGGCGGCCGAGCCTGCGCCCACCGCCCTGCCTGCGGTGCAGGTACAGGCCGCACGGGTGCCGGGTATCGACCCGTTCGCGTTGCCGGCCAGCCAGGACACGGTCTGGATCGATGCCAGCCGCGCTGGCACTGGCGCGCAGCTGTCCGAGGCGCTGGCCGGGGTACCAGGGCTGCTGGCGCGCGACCGGCAGAACTTCGCCCAGGACACGCAGCTGTCGATCCGTGGCTTCGGCGCGCGCTCGACCTTCGGGGTGCGCGGGGTGCGGGTGTTGATCGACGGGGTGCCCGCGACCATGCCCGATGGCCAGGGCCAGCTGTCGCATGCCAGCCTGTTGGGCGCCGAACGCATCGAGGTGCTGCGCGGGCCGTTCTCGGCGCTGTACGGCAATTCCTCCGGCGGCGTGCTGCAGGTCTGGAGCGCGCAGGGCCAGGCCGGCGACCCGTGGCGGTTGCGCGTGAACGCCGGCGCCGACAACACGCTCAGTGTCGGTGCGCAGCTGAAGGGTGCCGGCCAAGTGCTGGACTACAACATCGCCGCCAATCACTTCCGCACCGATGGCTGGCGGGACCACAGCCGCGCGCGCCGTGAATCGCTCAACGCACGCATCGGTGGAGAGCTGGGCGGTGGGCGGCTGGAGCTGCTGCTCAACGCACTGGAAGCACCAGATGCGCAGGATCCGCTGGGCCTGACCCGTGCCCAGGTGGCGGCTGATCCGCGCCAGGCCACGGCGATGGCGCACCAGTACAACACCCGCAAATCGGTGCGCCAGCAGCAGGCCGGCCTGCGCTGGACCCGTGAAACGGGAGCGCAGCGCTGGCAGTTGATGGGCTATGCCGGGCAGCGCGCGGTGCGCCAGTACCTGCCGATTCCGCCGACTGCGCAGGCCAATCCGCTGCATGCCGGAGGGGTGATCGATCTGGAGGGCGGCTACGGCGGACTGGACGCGCGCTGGGGGTGGCATGGTGACCTCGCCGGCCGACCACTGGATCTGGTGGCCGGGCTCAGCGCCGACCGCCAGCGCCAGCATCGCACCGGCTACGAGAACTTCATGGGCAGCGCTCTGGGCGTGCGTGGGCGGCTGCGTCGTGACCAGATCGACGTCGTGCAGAACGTGGACCAGTTCGCCCAGGCCTGGTGGCAATGGAGCCCGCGCTGGTCGCTGCTGGCCGGCCTGCGCCACAGCACCGTGCGCTTCGACTCGGACGATCGCTACATCACCGCAGGCAACCCGGATGACAGTGGCCACCGGCGCTACCAGGCGACCACGCCGGTGGCAGGCGTCAGCTTCGAGGCCAGCCCGCAGTGGCGGCTGCACGCGGCCGTGGGGCGTGGTTTCGAGACCCCCACCTTCAACGAACTGGGTTATCGCGCCGACGGCCAGGCGGGATTGGCACTGGATCTGGCGGCCGCCCGCAGCCGCACTCTGGAGATTGGCAGCAAGTGGCACGCGCAGGACGGAACCCAGCTCGATATCAGCCTGTTCCGCGCAGATACCGACGATGAGCTGGCAGTTGCCAGCAACTCTGGTGGGCGCAGCACCTATCGCAACATCGGCCGCACCCGCCGCCAGGGTGTGGAACTGCAGTACCGACAACCGCTGGCCGAACAGCTGGAACTGCAGCTGGCGTGGACCTGGCTGCAGGCGCAGGTGCGCTCGCCGTACCTGACCGCGAACACCTTGGTGGCTGCAGGCAGCCGCCTGCCCGGTGTGCCGCGCCAGCAGGCCTTCGCCCGCCTGCAGTGGAGCCCCGCCGACTGGCAGTGGGCGCTGGAGGCCTCGGCCAGCACCGATACCGTGGTCAATGACGTGGCTACGGCGAGTGCGCCCGGTTTCGCCTTGCTGCACCTGGAAGGCGGGCGCCGCTGGACCCTGCCGGGTGGCGAGCTGCGCGCTTTCGCCCGGCTGGAGAACGTGCTGGACCAGGCCTACATCGGCTCGGTGATCGTCAATGACGGCAACGGGCGCTTCTACGAGCCGGGACCGGGACGGCGGGCCAACGTCGGCCTGCAGTGGTCGTGGCGCTGAAGGGGTAGTGCCGGCCGCTGGCCGGCATTGCGCCGTGCAGGACGTCAGGAGGTTGCCGGCCAGCGGCCGGCACTACCCGTAAATCGAGGGCCCTTTAAATCGTGGGCCTTGGCCGGCATCGCGCCGTGGAGGACGTCAGGAGGTTGCCGGCCAGCGGCCGGCACTACCGGTCAGTCGGGGGCCTTGGCCGGCACGAACGGCGAGGTCGGGTCGCTGGCCGGGAAGGTCTCCTCCAGCGCCTCGTCCTGGTTGTCGCTGGCACGTTGCTTGCGCTCGCGGCGCTTGAGCGGGCTCTCCTGGCCGCCGCGATGGCGGTCACCGCCATCCTTGCGGTCCTGGGCCGCCTGTTCAGCCACATGTTTTACCGGCAGGTGGTCGTCACCGTGCTCGGCGTCGAAGAACGGTGCACCGGTGCCGCGGTAGTCGGCGTTGTCGGCATCGCGCTTGCCGCGCTGCTCGCCGGGAAGGGGCGGGTGGTTTTCCCGCAGCGGGTCTCGTGAGGTCTCTCGGCTCATGGTCTGGTACCTGCACTCGGGGGCTCCCACTACACCGCCCTGCAGGTAAAGCCGCCGCGAACCTGGCGTCATGAACATCTCGCTCACCCCCCGGTAACGGCACCGCGCGTATTCCTGCCCACCCGCCCCCGCTGCAGGAGCCGGCCATGCCCCGTCTTGAACGACCCGCACCGTCCGTGTTCAACGCCCTGCTCGATCCGCTCGGCCAGCGCACCGCGCAACGCCGCACGCGCCGCCAGGAAGATCCGCAGGCGGTGGCGCAGGACTACCTGCAGTACATGCTCAGCGACTACGAGGAGAGGCGTGGCCAGAGCCACCGCAACTGGCGCGATCTGTGTCCGGTGTATGCCTTCGCGCTGACCACCCATGCCGCGGATTGGCCACGCGGTGATGCTGCCGATACCTGCGAGGAACTGGCCGAGCACTGGGAGCAGATGCGCGGCCAGTCGCGGTTGAGCTGGTCGCAGGCGAGGCCGGTGGTGGAGGATGCCTGGCGCGCGCTGGACCATATTCCGGCGGCGGCGGTGAGGCCGCTGCTGCAGTAGTGCCGGCCGCTGGCCGGCAACCCCAGGAAACTTCAGGCCGCGAGCCTCAGCCGGCCAGCGGCCGGCACTACCGTTTTCCGTAGAGCCCACGTGCACGGCACGGACACGGCTGGTTTACGCGCTCCGGCCCACGCTGGGCACCCTGCCCCGCCAAAGGTGCGCCCATGGCCCGCCCGATCTGGACCGGCACGCTGTCGTTTGGCCTGCTCAATGTGCCGGTGTCGCTGATGTCCGGCGAACGCAAGGTCGATCTGCAGTTCCGCATGCTCGACTCCCGCGACCGCAAGCCGATCCGTTTCGAACGGGTCAACGCCGACACCGGCGAGGAAGTGCCCTGGAAGGACATCGTCAAAGCCTATGAGTACGACAAGGGCAGTTATGTCGTGCTGGAGGAAGGTGATATCCGTTCGGCCGCGCCGGAAAGCCACGAAGCGGTGGAGGTGGAATCGTTCGTGGATGCGGCGCAGATCGACCCGCGCTACTACGAGAAACCGTATCTGCTGGTACCCGGCAAGAAGGCCGAAAAGGGCTACGTGCTGCTGCGCGAGACATTGCGCAGTACCGGCAAGGTGGGCATCGCGCGGGTGGTGGTGCGCACGCGGGAATACCTGTGTGCGGTGATGCCACAGCAGGACGCACTGGTGCTGATGATCCTGCGCTATCCGCAGGAACTGGTGGATCCCGAGGACTACAAGCTGCCCACCGGAAAACTGTCCGACTACCGCATCACCGGCAAGGAAACGGCGATGGCCGAACAGCTGATCGAGTCGATGGCCGGCGACTGGGATCCGTCGCACTACCACGATGAATTCCGCGAGCGCCTGCAGCAGGTGTTGAACAAGCGCATCAAGTCCAAGGGCGGCACCACGCGGGTGGACGATGAGCCGGCACCGCGCGAGGACGCCAGCACCAATGTGGTCGACTTCATGGCGCTGCTGCAGAAGAGCCTGGATGCGAACAAGCGCACGCCGGCGAAGAAGACGGCAACGCGCAAGGCACCGGCAAAGAAGGCTGCGAAGAAGACCGCCAAAAAGGCCGTGAAAAAGACCACCCGGCGCAAGGCAGGTTGAACCATGTCGCTGCACCAGTACCGGCGCAAACGCCGACTTGGTGGTGGCGCTGGGCATACGCCGGAGCCTGACGACACGCGCGCCCACGGTGATCCGAAGCGGCGGCCGACCTTCGTCATCCAGCTGCACCATGCCAGTTCGCGCCACTACGACTTCCGCCTTGAGATGGACGGCGTGCTGAAGAGCTGGGCGGTGCCGAAAGGTCCTTCGCTTCGCGCCGGAGAGAAGCGGCTGGCCGTGGAAGTGGAAGACCATCCACTGTCCTACGCTGGTTTCGAGGGTGATATTCCCGAAGGCCACTACGGTGCGGGTCACGTCGAGGTATTCGATCAGGGTACCTGGGCCTGCGAAGGCGATCCGCTGCAGGCACTGGCGGCAGGAAAGATCGACTTCGTGCTGCAGGGGCAACGCCTGGCCGGTGGCTGGAAGCTGGTGCGCACCGCGATGAAAGGACGCCAGGTGCAGTGGCTGCTGATCAAGCGCAACGACGGTGAAGCGCGCGATGCCGAGGCAGATGACCTGCTGACGGCACCGATACCGACACGGGCACCCGCGGCGAAGAAGCGTTCCGCAGCGAAGGCGGCGCGCGCTGCACCCGCCGCACGCACGGCCGATGCGCGCTGGCATGCACGCGCACTGCAACTGCACGGCGCAGGTGATACGCCCTATCCCCGCGGGTTCAAACCGCAGCTGACCGATCATCGCGACCGTGCCCCGGATGGCGAGCGCTGGCTGCATGAGATCAAGTGGGATGGCTATCGTCTGCTGGCCGATCTGCACGATGGTGAGGTGAAACTCCGCTCACGTAACGGCCTGGACTGGACCGATGATTTTCCCGAGGTGGTACAGGCTGTGCAGGCGCTGCCGGTGCGCGATGCGCGCCTGGACGGTGAGTTGGTGGTGCTGGATCCGGAAGGACGCAGCGATTTTGCAGCGCTGCAGCGCGTGATCGACGGTAGTTCGAAGCAACCGCTGCGCTACATCGTGTTCGATCTTCCTGGTGTGGCCGGCGTGGATATCAGTCGTGCACCGCTGGTGGAGCGCAAGGCGCTGCTGAAGGACCTCATCGGGCCGGCGCCCGGCACCCTGGCCTTCAGCGAGCACGTGATCGACCATGGCCCGCAGGTGTTCGATGCCAGTGGCAAGGCCGGATTCGAAGGCATCGTCAGCAAGCAGGTGGATGCGCCGTATGTGAACACCCGCGCGCGCAGCTGGGTGAAGGTGAAGCACGAAGACACCGACGAGTTCGTGATCGTCGGCCACACGGCACCCAAGGGTTCCCGGGTGGGATTCGGCTCGCTGCTGCTGGCCACGCCGGACAAGGCTGGCCTGCGCTATGTGGGCCGCGTTGGCACCGGCTTCGACGACGAGAGCCTGCGCGCGCTGCTCAAGGCACTGCAGCCGTTGGCAGTGAAGACGCCCGTGCTGCAGCTGCCGGCACATGTGCCGTTCCGTGCTGCCAGCGTACGCTGGGTGAAACCGATGGCGGTGGCGGAGGTGGCGTTCCGTGGCTGGGGCAAGGAGGGCCTGCTGCGCCAGGCCAGTTTCAAGCGGCTGCGCAGCGACAAGCAGACGGAGGAACTGGGAATGAGCGCCGCAGATGCCGAAGCCGGAGGCGAGGTCCAGATCACGCATCCGGATCGCGTGGTGTTTCCAAAGCAGAAACTGAGCAAGGGCGACGTGGCCGACTACTACCAGCGCATGGCGCGCTGGATACTGCCCGAAATCGCCGGACGTCCACTGTCACTGCTGCGCTGCCCGGATGGCGTGGGCAAGACCTGCTTCTTCCAGAAGCACCATGGTCCCGGCCTGGGCGATGCGGTACATGCGGTGCCCCTGCAGCAGAAGAGCGGCCGCGAGGATTACGTCTACATCGACGATGCACGGGGCCTGCTGCAGCTGGTGCAGATGAACACCCTGGAGCTGCATCCCTGGGGCGCGACCGTGGCCGACCCCGAGCACCCGGATCGCCTGGTGTTCGATCTCGACCCCGGTGAAGGCGTCAGCTGGGCACAGGTGAAAGCCGGTGCACGCGATGTGCGTGACCGCCTTCAGCAGGTGGGCCTGAAGAGCTTCGTACGCCTGTCCGGTGGCAAGGGCGTGCACGTGGTGGTGCCGCTGCAGCCCAAGGCTGGCTGGGACGAGGCGAAGGCGTTCTGCGAGGCGTTCGCGCAGGCCATGGCGCTGGAGCAGCCTGATCGCTACGTGGCGACGATGAGCAAGGCCAAGCGCGGCGGGGTGATCTTCATCGACTGGCTGCGCAACACACGCGGTGCTACCAGCGTGTGTTCGTGGTCGCTGCGCGCGCGCGATGCTGCCGGCGTGGCAGTGCCGCTGCGCTGGGAAGAACTGGCCCGGGTGAGCGCGGCCGACGCGTTTCCGGTGGCCAAGGCGCTGGCGCGCGCGAAGCGGCTGAAGGGTGACCCATGGCAGGGCATCGCGCGGCTGAAGCAGACGCTGCCGTCGCTGAAGCGGTAGTGCCGGCCGCAGGCCGGCAACTGCAGGATGGCTGAGGTTGCCGGCCAGCGGCCGGCACTACCTGTATGCGCTCAGCGCAGATCGCGCGAGGCGCGGCGGCCGAACCACCAGCCTGCCAGCAGCTGCAGTGGCAGCGATGCCAGCAGCGAAATGACGAACCACAGCGGAAAATCCGCGCCCGTAGTCCACACCGCGTAGGCGCAGCCCAGCGCGATCAACGACCAGATCGAAAAACCATGCGAACGCGGCCAGCAGGGCGCGTAGTAGGTGGCGAAGGAAATGCCGGCGATGCCACCGAGTACGCTGAAGGCCAGGTCCCACCCCAGCTGTACGCTGTTGTTGTCCGGCGACATGCCCAGCAACGGCGGCAGCCAGCTGGCGACGCTGCTGACCAGCGCAAGCGACAGCACGCCACCGATCACGGAGACGAGGGACAGGAACAGGGTCTTGAGCAGGCCGGGCATGCGCGCATTGTACGGCTGCCACGGAGTGCCCGGGTTGCCGGCCAGCGGCCGGCACTACCGAACCGCCTGGGGTTTGCCGGCCAGCGGCCGGCACTACCGATGGGTCGGCATGACCGCCGCGTCCGTGGGAGAGGGGGACGGAGCGGCGGCGGCCATGCACAGGCGGTCAGGCGGCGAAGTCGAGTACCACGCGGCCTTCGATGGTGCCTGCGTGCATGCGCGCGAACACCTCGTTGATGTTTTCCAGGCGGTCGGTGCTGACCGTGGCGGCGACCTTGCCTTCGGCGGCGAACTGCAGCGATTCCTGCAGGTCCAGGCGGGTGCCGACGATCGAACCGCGCACGGTGATGCCGTTGAGCACCATGCCGAAGATATCCAGCGGGAAGTTGCCGGGCGGCAGGCCGTTGAGCGAAACGGTACCGCCACGGCGGACCATGCCCAGCGCCTGCTCGAACGCCTTCGGCGACACCGCCGTGACCAGGGCGCCATGCGCGCCGCCGATCTCCTTCTTCAGGAAGGCGGCGGGGTCGGTGGTGCGCGCGTTGACGGTGATCTGCGCGCCGAGCTGCCGGGCCAACGCCAGCTTGTTGTCGTCCACGTCCACCGCCGCCACGTTCAGGCCCATCGCGCGGGCGTACTGCACGGCCATGTGGCCCAGGCCGCCGATGCCGGAAATCACCACCCAGTCCCCGGGCTTGGTGTCGGTCACCTTCAGGCCCTTGTAGACGGTCACGCCAGCGCACAGCACCGGCGCGATCTCGACGAAGCCCACTTCCTTCGGAAGCAGGCCGACATAGTTGGCATCGGCCAGTGCGTACTCGGCGAAGCCGCCGTTGACCGAGTAACCGGTGTTGCGCTGTGTCTCGCACAGCGTCTCCCAGCCACCCAGGCAATGTTCGCAATGGCCACACGCCGAGTACAACCAGGGGATGCCGACCCTGTCGCCTTCCTTGACGTGCCCTACCCCGCCTCCCACGGCCACGATGTGCCCCACGCCCTCGTGACCGGGGATGAACGGCGGGTTCGGTTTCACCGGCCAGTCGCCCTCGGCGGCGTGCAGGTCGGTGTGGCAGACGCCACAGGCCTCGATCTTGACCAGTACTTCGCCCGCCCCCGGGCGCGGTACCTGGACTTCCTCGATCACCAGTGGCTTGCCGAACTCACGCACGACGGCAGCCTTCATGGTCGAATTCATGTTCGGATCTCCGTAGTGCGCTTGCCCACAGAATGACGCCGGCTTGAGGCCGGCGCTTTGATCACGATCAAACCCTCGAGGATTCGTGCGGCAGGTTCAGCTGGCCAGCACCGACGCCTCGCGGGCCAGGCGTTCGATGGCGTCCCAGTCACGGGTCTGCAGCAGTGCCGGCGTGGTCAGCCACGAGCCGCCCACGCACAGCACGTTGGGCAGGTGCAGGAACTGCGGCGCGGTCTGCGCGCTGATGCCACCGGTCGGACAGAACCGCACATCGGCGAACGGGCCGTGCCAGGCCGCCAGCAACGCAGCGCCACCGGCCTGCACCGCCGGGAAGAACTTGAAGGTGTCGTGGCCGTGCTCCAGGCCCAGGATCAGGTCCGAGGCGGTGGCGGCACCGGGCAGGTACGGCAGGTCGGCATCGCGAGCGGCGGCATACAGCGCCGGCGTGGCACCGGGGGACACCGCGAAACGCGCACCGGCCTGCTTCGCCGCCTGCATCTGCGCGGCGTTGAGCACGGTGCCGGCACCGATCACGGCATCGGGCACGGCCTCGACCATGGCCTTGATCGCATCCAGTGCCTGCGGCGTGCGCAGCGTTACTTCGATCACCGGCAGGCCGCCGCGGAACAGCGCCTGGGCCACTTCGACCGCTTCATTCACATCTTCGGGGGTGTACACCGGAATCACCGGTGCCAGCTTCAACAGCGCGCGCAGGCGCGGATCAGCGCTGGACATGGTCTTGCTCCTTGCCCGACGGGGCATCGCGGATCGCCGCCGGGTCCGGCAGCGCAGCGGCGCATGATGCCACGTGGCTCACCAAGGTGCTGGCGGTGCCCCGCCCTGCCCCGGTTCAGGCCGGATCGGCCTGCAATGCCTGGATGCGACGCTGGTACCAGTCACCACCCAGCGGATCGAACACCGCCGAGCGCTCCATCTGCGCCTCGTACACGTGTACCGAGATCGCCAGCGCTTCGTCGCTGGCGTTGCGCAGGGTGTGGTACTCGTGCGGCGGAATCAGGCTGCCGGCACTGCCGCAACCCCCGCGCAGCACGGCGTGGCGGCGGAAGCGCCAGCGCTCGCCGGCGCATTCGAGCAGTTCATACCGGGTGATCTCCAGCTCGCCCGACCACACTCCCTCCACACACCACATGGCATCGTGGTCGTGCAGCGGCGTGCCCTGCCCTGGGCCCCAGCTCATGGCAATCACGCTGTAGCCGTGTTCGCGGCTGTGGTACAGCGGGCGTCGCGCGTAATGATCACTGACCGGACGGTGTACGCACTCGGGCAACTCGATGCGGCTGTCCGCGATGGCTTCCTGCAGCGCCAGCTGCAGGTCGGCGGTGATGCGCTCGGGGTCACCGGAGGTCATCGCTGCGTCGACCGCGGCGATCAACCGATCGCGGCCACGGAACACCGGAAACGGAGAAGTCTGCAGGTCCATGCCCCGACTTTAGCGGAGCCTGGTTAAGGGAATGTTGGCGTTCGCGCGCGTCGCGCCCGCATTCAAGGTGAACACGCGCGGAAGAACGGTTCAGATGCACATCAAGTAGAGCGATCACAATGGAACCTCGCGCAGCAGAAGCGGTCGAACACGACGCGATTCATCTTCGCTGCGACATTCCGCAACTTCGCGCCCCTCGGGCGCAAGGCTAGAATTCTCCGACTTACCTGGTTCTATACATGTCAGTGCGAATTATTAGCGATGCCGCGTTGCCGGCATCGAAGGGCAAGGCTGCCACGATCAACGACATCGCACGACTGTCGGGAGTTTCCAAGAAAACGGTTTCAAGAATCATCAACAACTCGCCGCTGGTGCGCAAAGACACCCGCGACAAGGTCGAGGCGTTGATGCGCGAGGTCGGTTACGTGCCCGACCCCCTGGCGCGCGGCCTCGCGTTCCGCCGCTCCTTCCTGATCGGCCTGGTGTATGACGACCCGGGCGCCCAATGCATTGTCGACCTGCAGCATGGCGCGCTGGAAGCGCTGCGCGGCACCGGCTATGAGCTGGTCGTGCATCCCTGCGACAGCCAGTCTCCGGACTGCGCGGATGGCGTGCGCCGCTTCGTGCAGCAGCAGAAGCTGCACGGCGTGATCCTGGGCCCGCGTGCCTCCGAGTCGGCTGCATTGACGGAGATGCTCGACGGCATCGAATGCCGCTACGTCCGCATCAACGCGCATGTGTCGGATGACGAGGCACAGGCCGTGGTCACCCACGATCGCGACGGTGCAGCCGCAGCTGCGGGCTACCTGCTCTCGCTCGGCCACCGCGACATCGCGGTGATTGCCGGTCCGGGCGACCGCCGTACCGCACGCGAGCGCACCCATGGCTTCCTCGACCGGTTGGCGCAGGTGGGCCTGACCCTGCCGGGTGAGCGTGTGCTGGAAGCGGGCGATACCTTCGAGTCCGGCGTGCATGCCGCAGAGCGGCTGCTGATGGGCGGACAACGCCCCAGTGCGATCTTCGCCGGCAACGACGAAATGGCTGCCGGCGTGTACCAGGTGGCATTGCGTGCGGGCATCGCGGTGCCGCAGCAGCTGTCGATCGTCAGCTATGACGACAGCCCGCTGGCGTCGCGGCTGTGGCCGCCGCTGACCTCGGTGCGTCGCCATGTCTCCGATATCGGCCGCGTGGCCGCGTCGATGCTGGTGCAGGCCGACGTGCCGGATGCACCGACCGCAACCAGCGTGCATCCGCAACTGATGGTGCGCGGTTCCTGCCGGGCCGTGGACGCCTGACTGCCCTGCCCTCGCCTGTACCGCCGTGACGGTGCAGGCATCAGGCAGCAACGAAAACGGCGCATCCAGGTGCGCCGTTTTCCTTTCAAAGCGAAGCGTTGTACGCCGTGCGCCTACACGTCGCCGCCGTCGGCCCAGCCTTCACCTGTGCCCTTCTGGAACACGCGGTCATCGCCCTGCACATCGCCCGCCGGCAGATGCGCCTGATCAGACAGCGCCGCGTAGATCGGGGTGAAGTCCGGCGACGTCGCCTGCATCAGCTGTTCGAAGCTGTCGATGACGAAGTAGGTCTTCTGGAAGGTGTCGATGCGGTACTTCGTGCGCATGATCCGCTGCAGGTCGAAGCCGATGCGGTTGGGCGCGGCCGATTCCAGCGAGTACAGCGATTCGCCCTTCGACGACACGATGCCGGCACCGTAGATGCGCAGGCCATCGGGTGTATCGATCAGGCCGAATTCCACCGTGTACCAGTACAGGCGCGTGAGGTTCTGCAGCGCGTCCGGGCCGATCGCGTGGGCTTTGACGCCGCCACGGCCGTACGCCTCCATGTAGTCGGCGAACACCGGGTTCATCAGCAGCGGCACGTGGCCGAACAGATCGTGGAACAGGTCCGGTTCGGCGATGTAATCAATCTGATCCGGGCGACGGATCCACCAGGTCACCGGGAATCGGCGATTGGCCAGGTGGTCGAAGAAATCCAGTTCCGGCAGCAGGCCTTCGACGCCGACCAGGGTCCAGCCGGTGGCCGCGCCCAGCACTTCGTTGAGCTGGTCGAAGCGCGGAATCATGTGCGCGTTCATGCCCATCTCGTCCTGTGCATCCAGGAATTCCTGGCAGGCGCGGCCGACCAGCAGTTCGCGCTGGCGCTGGTACAACGTGCTCCAGGTGGCGTGGTCGTCGGCGCTGTAGGTGTCCCACGGCTGCTCGACGAGCGCGGTGGTATACACCGGCACGTAGCCCTTGTCGGTCTGCTGGTGTTCGACGCGGCGGGGCTGGGCGAGGTCCATGGGGCACTCCTTGACGGGATACCCACGATGCTAGGGCAGGGCGCGCGCAACAGGGTTGCAAAAGTTGCGCCGATTGGCCTTGTTGGCGCAATATCCTTGCGTACTCACCATGTTGCGGGGCAACAATGGCCGGAGAAGTCCAGTTCGATCGCACGGATATACGCCTGCTGGCTGAAATCCAGCGGGATGGGCGCGCCACCAACGCCGAGCTGGCGACGCGGGTGAACCTCTCGCCCTCGGCCTGCCTGCGGCGCCTGCAGCGGCTGGAAAGCGAGGGCGTGATCGTCGGCTATGGCGCGCGGCTGGAACCGCGCCAGCTGCGGCTGGGCCTGCAGGCCTTCGTTCGCGTACAGCTGGAGAAGCACGACCAGGCCGCCATCGGCCACTTCGTGGACAGCGTGCAGGGCTGGGATGAAGTGGTGGCCTGTCACGCGCTGACCGGCGACATGGACTACCTGCTGCACGTCTACGTGCGCGATCTGGAGCACTTCTCGCACTTCCTGCTGGACCGGCTGCTCAACGCCGGCGGCGTGGCCGATGCCAATTCCAGCTTCGTGCTGCGCACGGTGAAGGGCTTCCAGGCGTTGCCGCTGTCGCAGCTGGAATAAACGCGCAGCTGCGATTTGACGGCGCCGGGCGGGTAGCCGAGCATCTCCGCCCTGCGCGCGCCGCAGCGTTCCTTTCCGGTTCCACGCATGTCCGAACTCCAGCACCCGGTGCTTACCACCACCTTCCTGCCGCTGCAGCGCAAGTCGCTGGCGCGCTACATCGCCCATGGCACGCCACCGCAGACGGCCCTGGAGCAGGCCGGGCTGATGGCCGCGCAGCTGTGCCGGACGCGCCTGCATCCAGCGGCCGAGATCGAGCGCCTGTTGCATGATGCCTGCGCGCTGTTTGCCGACGACGAAGGCGCCGCCGCGCAGCTGGCCGGCCCCGGAGGCGGTGGCCAGCCGGAGCTGGATGCCTGGTTGACCGCATTGGCCGCCCACGGCGTGCTGCTGGTGCCGGCGGAGATCCTGCAGGACGTCATCGCGCAATCGCCACGGGAGTACCCGGGCCTGGCCCTGCAGCAGGCCTGCCAGGAAACCCTGGTCGAACATGAGATCCGCTTTCCCGCCACCTTTTCCAGTGACGATGACGAGGCCACGCAGGATGACGTTGCCGCCGACGATGCGCGGGCGGTCGAACACCATGGCCTGTACACCTCCGAGCAGGCCCGCGTGCTGCGCGCCATCGCCGCCAACCCCGATGAACTGATCGACCTCGATGGCTATGCCGGCACCGGCAAGGGCCACCTGGTGCTGGCGCTGATGGAGGCGCGGCCCGGCCGCTACACCTACGTGGCGCCCTCGCGTGGGCAGGTGGAAGCCTTCCGCGCCCGCGTGCCGGCCAGCACTGCGGTGCGCCTGCTGACCCAGATCGAGTTCGCCAACCGCGTGGCGCAGCACGCCGTACGCAGCGGCCAGACCGGTGGCTTCGTTGCCAGCTACCGGCGCAGCACCCGTACGCCGCGCGAGATTGCCGGCCGCATCGGCCTGCAGGGCATCGGTGGGCGCAGCCCGGAGCAGGTGCTGCTGACTGCCTTCGAGGCCATCAACCGTTGGTGCGCGTCGTCGGCACCGGGCTTGGCGTTCCAGCATTTCGACCGTTCGGTGCCCGCCGCGATGCTCGACGTGTCGCCGTACATGGCGGCCGCCGAGCATGTCTGGCGCTGCATGTTCGACGCCGAACTGCAGCGCGGCACGCTGCTGAGCCTCAGCCCGGCGCACATCGGCAAGTGGCTGGCGTTGCGCGGCGTCACCCCGCCGCTGGACATGGGCATGCTGCTGGTGGACGAGGCGCATGACCTGAGCCCGTCGTGGAAGCAGTTGCTGGCCGGCCATGCGCCTGGCGTGGTCAGCCTGGGTGATCCGCACCAGTGCCTGACCGGTGCGGTGCCGCGCTGGACCGCGTCGAAGGTGCTGGAAATGCACCAGTCGGTGCGCCAGGGCAACCAGGTCGAGGGTCTGGTCAACCAGACCCTGGCGCTGGATGGACTGGGCCAGGAAAGTGGGCCGTTCGTCGGTGCCGCCGACCGCGCCACCGGTGTGCTGCATTACCGCGACTGGGCGAAGGTGCCGAGCGAGGGCCTGCGCATCCATGGCAGCGTCGCCGATCTGGCCCTGGATGCTGCACAGCTGCAGATGCGCGGACTGCGACCTTACCTGCACCCGGCATCGCTGCGTGCGCTGCGCAGCGTGCTGCAGCGACCGCTGGATGCGTGGCGCCGGCGCCGCGACAGCGCTTCGGACCCGGCGTGGGAGCGCTTCCTGGCCACGCAGGCCGACGAAGGGCAGGGCGCGCTGGTCGAACTGTTTGCGTCTGCCGATCGGGTGCAGTCACTGCTGCAGGCGCTTGATGACCAGGACACGCCCCCTGAAGAACGGGTGGCGCTGTGCCTGGCCGAACACGCGAAGAACCTGCAGTTCGACGTGGTCTCGCTGTCACCCGGCTGCTTCAGTGCGGGGCAGGGCGGGCGCATCTGGCACAACCCGGTGCGCGCGGTCTATCTGGCGCTCACCCGTGCGCGACGCCAGCTGCATGTGCCGGCCGATGGCATGGAACAGCTGCAGCACACGGCGACACTGCAGGAGCAGGCACGCCAGATGCGCAGGCGCGAGCGGCAGCAGGCCAGCGGTTACCGGCCCGCGCGCTAGAGCGCGCGCCGCTGCCTGGCAGAGACACGCCGGCTCAGGTCAGCACTTGTCCTTGCGGCCCATCAGCTTGCCCAGGCGCGAGGCTTCCTCGCACTTCGGCGCGGCCACCGGGGCCGGTGCCGCTGCAGCGGCACGCGCGCGCTGCAGCTGCTGGATCTTCGCGCGGATCTGCGGCATGGCTGCCATCGCGGCCTTCTCGCCTTCCAGGATCGCGGTGCCACGCTGGCTGAAATCGGCGGCGCCGATGTCCAGCACCTTCGGGCGGATGACGATGTCGGCGCGTGCCAGTTCCTGCTCGCCCAGGCGCTGGCCCATGATCGAGATGGACTGGTTGACGATGCCCAGCATGTCGGTCGGCGCCTTGCCGCTGGCCTTGCTGGAGATGTCCACGGCGATCACGAAGTCGGCGCCGAGCTGGCGCGCGGCATCCACCGGCACCGGGCTGACCACGCCGCCATCGATGTAGTTGCGGCCACCGATCTTCACCGGCTCGAACACGCCGGGAATGCTGCTTGACGCGCGCACCGCCTGGCCGACGTTGCCGCGCACGAAGATCGCACGCTCGCCGGTTTCCAGCTGGGTGGCCACGGCGGCGAACGGCTTCTTCAGGCGCTCGGCAGGACGGTTGGCAACCTGTTCGTTGACGTAGTCCTGCAGCTTCTGGCCCTGCACCAGGCCACCGGAGAACAGACGCACGTCGCGGATGCTGGCTTCGTCCAGCGCGACCGCCTTGCTCTGCATCTGGAAGGCGTCCATGCCGCTGGCATACAGCGCGCCGACCACGCTGCCGGCACTGGTGCCGGACACCACCGCCGGTTCGAAGCCATTGGCCTCCAGCATCTTGATCACGCCGATGTGGGCAAAGCCCTTGGCTGCGCCACCACCAAGGGCGATGCCGATCTTCACCGGCTTGGCCTGTGGCACCACGGTCGGTGCCGGCGGCGGCGTGGGGCGGACCGGGTCGCCACCGCAGCCGGCCAGCAGGCCGATCAGGGCGACGGACAGCAGCATGCGGGGGCGGAACAGGCTCATCGGCAGTGCGCTCACGGCGCCGGATTCAGGAAAGGGCGCCAGCATACCGAAGCCGTGGCGGGGCGGGCAGGGTGGGGGAACTCCCTATTCAGCAAAAACGACCCCGGTAGATGCCGACCTTGGTCGGCACACGCAGATTCCGATGCCGACCAAGGTCGGCACCTACCAAATGAGTGGGTCAGAACCGGTTGTCGCCGTCCAGCATCCGGCCCAGGCCGCCCAGTACCGAGCCTTCGCCGCGACTCTGGCCACCGCCTTGCGGCGCGGCCATCCACATGCGGCCGGCCAGGCGCGAGAACGGCAGCGACTGCAGCCAGACCTTGCCCGGACCGGTCAGCGTGGCCAGGAACACGCCTTCGCCGCCGAACAGCATGCTCTTGACGCCGGCCACCCGGCGCACGTCCATGTCCACGGTGGGGTGGTAGGCCACCACGCAGCCGGTATCCACGTCCAGGCGCTCGCCCGCGGCCAGCTCGCGTTCCACCACGCAGCCGCCGGCGTGGATGAACACCCAGCCGTCGCCCTCGAGCTTCTGCATGATGAAGCCCTCGCCGCCGAACAGGCCGGTCATGATCTTGCGCTGGAACTGCACGCCGATCTGCACGCCGCGCGCGCCGGCCAGGAAGCTGTCCTTCTGGCAGATCAGGCGGCCGCCATGCTGGTCCAGCTTCATTGCCAGTACGGTGCCGGGGTAGGGTGCGGCGAAGGCGACCTTGCCCTTGCCGTGGCCGCTCTGGGTGTAGACGGTGGCGAACAGGCTCTCGCCGGTCAGCACGCGCTTGCCGGCGGCCATCACCTTGCCCATGAAGCCGCCGCCCTGGTCGCCGTTGGCGGCGCCAAACACCGTGTCCATCTGCACGGTGGCGTCCTTGAACATCAGTGCGCCGGCCTCGGCGATGGCGCTCTCGCCGGGGTCGAGCTCGATTTCCACGAACTGCATTTCATGGCCGACGATGCGGAATTCGATGTCGTCGGCGCGGCCGCTGGCGGCGGCGGGGACCGGCGGCGGGGTGTTCGGCATGCCCGGGGCCGCGGACTGCAGTTCGGGCACCTCGGCAATCGAGGCCCATCCGCTCATGCCCTGGCACCAGGCCAGGGCGCGCGGGTTGGCCTGCGCATAACGGCGCGCTGCGTCGTCATCAAGTGGGCCGATACGCTCGGCCTGGGCGGAGGCATGGAAGTACCACTGGGTCATCGCGGTGGCTCCGCAGGGCTGGAAAACCCCGAGTCTAGCGAGGGCGCGGGGGCAGGGGCGACGTGGCCATGAACGGCAGGCATTTGCGGGGCAGGTGCTGTATTGCAACAATTATCTGGTAGCGCCGTTTTACCACCCCTCCAAACACAGCCTACCGCCATGTCCCCGACCCGCACTTCCCGTGGCCGCCTTCCGGTCGCGCGCCCCCTCGTTGCCGCTCTTTCCGCCCTGTTGCCGCTGGTAGCAGCCGCCCAGGAAACTCCCGCTGCCAAGGATCCGGTTGCCCTCGATGCCCTGCAGGTGACCGCGCAGCGGCGCGTCGAGAACGCCAAGGACGTGCCGGTCGCGATCAGCGCGATCCAGGGCGAGAAGCTCGATGTGCTGGGTTCGGCGGGTGATGACATCCGCTTCCTGGCCGCGCGCGTGCCCAGCCTCAACATCGAGTCGTCCTACGGCCGTGCCTTCCCGCGCTTCTACATCCGCGGCCTGGGCAACACCGACTTTGACCTCAATGCATCGCAGCCGGTGTCGCTGGTGTACGACGATGTGGTGCAGGAAAGCCCGCTGCTGAAGGGCTTCCCGCTGTTCGACCTGGCCAACGTGGAAGTGCTGCGCGGTCCGCAGGGCACGCTGTTCGGCCGCAATACCCCGGCCGGCGTGGTCAAGTTCGACTCGGCGCGCCCGTCGCAGGATGCCGACGGTTACGTGCGTGTGGGCTATGGCAGCTACAACAGCTGGAACGTGCAGGGCGCCTACGGTGGCCCGCTGACCGACCGCTGGTCGGCACGCGTCTCGGCCATCTACCAGCGTCGCGACGACTGGGTCGACAACACCCGTGCCGGTGCGCCCAACAGCGGCTTCGAAGGCTATGACGAAGCCGCAGGCCGCGTGCAGTTCCTGTACGAAGGCGATGACTTCGAAGCGCTGTTCAACCTGCACAAGCGCAAGCTCAACGGTACCGCCCGCCTGTTCCGCGCCAACATCATCCAGAAGGGTGGCAACGGCCTGGTCGAGAACTTCGACCGTGACAAGGTGGCCAACGACGGCGTCAACTTCTCCGATCTGGAGACCTGGGGCGGCAGCGCGCGCCTGCAGTGGAATCTCGGCTCGGTGACCCTGCACTCGATCACCGGTTATGAAACCGCTGAATCGCTCAACCGCGGCGATATCGACGGTGGCTACGGCGAGGCATCGCTGGGCGCTGGCAACTATGGGCCGGGCTTCATCCCGTTCTCGTCGGAGTCGGCCGACGGCCTGCCGCACCATCGCCAGTGGACGCAGGAGTTCCGCGTCGAATCCAACGAATGGGGCCGCTTCGACTGGCAGGCCGGCGTCTTCTATTTCGACGAAGACGTGACCATCAACAACTTCAACTACAACTCGTTGAAGCCGGGCAACCCGCAGACCGGCCATGTGGTGCAGAACCAGCGCAACAAGGCCTGGGCGGTGTTTGCCTCGGGTGACTTCGATGTCACCGACCGCTTCAAGCTGCGTGCCGGCGTGCGCTACACCCAGGACAAGAAGGACTTCAACGCCAGCGTGCTGCAGGCCGTCCTTCCCTTCGGTACTCCGGTCAGTGGCCCGTACCTGGCCAACACCGACGTCAACGACGTCAGCTGGGACGTCAGCGGCGTCTACAAGCTGACCGACAACGTGAATGCCTACGCCCGCGTGGCCAAGGGCTTCCGTGCGCCGTCGATCCAGGGCCGCCTGGCCTTCGCGCCGGGCCTGTCGCAGGCCGATTCGGAGAAGGTGATCTCGTACGAGGCCGGCATCAAGGCCGACCTGTTCGAGCGCCGCGCGCGCCTGGGCCTGAGCGTGTTCCGCTACAACGTTGACGGCCAGCAGCTGATCGCCGTGGGCGGCACCAACAACACCGCCACCCTGCTCAACGCCGACAAGACCATCGGCCAGGGCGTGGAGCTGGACCTGGAAGCCTACCTGGCTGACAACGTTCTGCTGACCTTCGGCAGCAGCTACAACGACACCGAGATCAAGGACAAGGATCTGGCGGTGGCGATCTGCGGCGGTGGCTGCACCATCAACGATCCGACCACCGTCATCAACGGTGGCACCTATGCGCTGGTCAACGGCAACCCGCTGCCGCAGGCGCCGAAGTGGATCCACAATGCGACCCTGCGCGTCGGTTTCCCGCTCAGCGATGGCAGCGAGCTGTATGCCTACACCGACTGGGCCTACCGCAGCGCGGTGAACTTCTTCATCTACGAGTCGCCGGAGTTCCGCGGCCGTAGTTCGCTGGAAGGCGGCCTGCGCCTGGGCTACAACTGGGATTACGGCCAGTACGACGTGGCGGTGTTCGGCCGCAACCTGACCAACCAGACCCGCGTGGTCGGTGCGATCGACTTCAACAACCTGACCGGCTTCCTCAACGAGCCGCGTACCTGGGGCGTGGAGTTCACTGCGAAGTTCTGATGCGGTGGCTGCGGTAATGCAATGAAGAAGGGCCGGCGCAATGCCGGCCCTTCTGTTTCACAGCCACCGGTAGTGCCGGCCGCTGGCCGGCAACGATCGATCCGGCAGGCGCTTACAGCGCGCTCTGCGGGCGTACCTTCAGCACCGCATTCTCGGTGGTGCAATCGCGGCTGGAGTGCAGGCCGGCCTTGCGTGCGGCGGCGATTTCCTTGCGTGCGGCCAGCAGGTCCTTGTTGAACGCGTCGTTGTCGTGCAGGCGGGCTACGGCGGCGGCGCCCATGAAGCGGCCTTCGAGGATGTCGCTCTGCCAGTGCACGTTGCAGACCAGGCGGCTCTCGCCGTAGTTGCGGCCGCGGGCCTGGATGGCATCGGCGCGATCCGGTGCGATCTCCGACAGGATCAGTGCCCAGGCCCAGCCGATCGAGGTGTGGCCGGACGGGTACGAGCCGTTCTTGCGCAGGCCGTCTTCGTCCTTCGGCGAGCAGGTCGGTTCACCGTTGACCATGAACGGGCGCGGGCGCTGGTAGTGGTTCTTGGCGGCCTTGGTCGCCGCACTGGCGTCGATCCGGCTGCGCTCCAGCAGTCGGTACAGCGCCGGGGTCTTCACCGCATCGACGTCGATGTCGGCGGCGCAGGAGAAGTGATTGGCGCCTTCGGGGAAGCCGAGCTCCGCATCGACTCCGGCCTGGGCGAAGCGCGGGCTGCCACGCAGCGCGCGGGCTTCACGGCTGACCTGTTCGTCCAGGGCGAGGGCGGCCGAACCGGCCACCGGCGGTGCCGGTACCAGGTCGAGGCTGGCCGGTACCGCGCTCTTGTCCAGATAGCCCACCGCCTTGGTGGTGATGTTGGCTTCGACGGCGGTCGGCTTGGCGGCGGTGGTGGCACAACCGGCCAGGGCCGCGACGACGGCAAGGCCGAGCAGCGGGCGGGCAGGGTGGGAAATCAGCGACATGGACAGGCTCCGGGAGAGAAAACAACGCGCCATGATCGCAGCCCCCATACGACACTGCAGTGGCCATCGGTCATACGGCCAGACCCGGCATGGTCATCGGAAGAATACGAAAAGCGTCATGGAGTGACGTCAGTCTCCTGAATCCGGGCGCAGCGCACGGACTTTCACGCGGCTGCGCCGCGAGCATCGGCACAACGGCAAGCATCAGGAGCCGTCCAGTTCCAGCCGGACCGGGGGGATCCGTTGACAGAGGGAGAGAAGCGATGCGCAGCACCGCAACAGGAAGTACCGTCCTGGCCCTGCTCCTCGGGCTGGCAGCCGCGCCGGCACAGGCCGCCGACGTGGTCGGCGTGGCCTTCGTGCATGGCACCGGCGCACAGACCAATGCCACCCAGGACTACTGGCAGCCGGCGATCATCGACACCGTGCGCCAGGGCCTGCCGAACAGCAGCAACTACGTCGTCATCAACTGCGACTTCACCCAGTACATGTGGAAGCCGGAAGCGGCCGGCTGCCTGGCCAACCAGCTGACCAGCTTCATCGACAGCCGTGGCATCACCCAGCTGGTGGTCATCACCCACTCCAACGGCGGCAACGTGATGCGCTGGATCCTGTCCAACCCGACCTACGACAGCCGCTATCCGAAGATCATCCGCACGGTGCGCAAAGTCAACGCGCTGGCACCGTCCTCGGCCGGCACGCCGCTGGCCGATGCGGTGCTCAACGGCAACACCTTCGAAACCTCGCTGGGCTGGCTGCTGGGCTACAAGAACGACGCGGTGCGCCAGCAGCAGGTGGCGAGCATGGCCACCTACAACGCGCAGAACCTGTACGGCACCGCAGGCCGTCCCGCCCTGCCCAAGCCGTTCCGCGCGGTGGTCGGCAGCGACGTGGAATCGGCGGTGTGGGACAGCAACAGCTACTGCGGCGGCTATGCGGCCAACGTCGGCCTGGAGTTCACCCAGAACTGGCTGTCGTCCTGCTCCGATGGCTTTTTGGAGTGCAGCAGCCAGAAGGCCGCCGGCACCACCTGGTTCACCGACAAGGCGCGTACCCAGGGGGCAGAACCGCTCAGCCACAACCAGAGCCGCCGCGAGTGCTTCGGCCTCGGCACCCTGCTGCGCAACGACCTGACCCAGTGAGGGAGATGACCATGACGATTCAATCCACCCTGCTGGCCGGCGCCGTGCTGGCAGCGCTGTCCCTTTCAGCAGCGCAGGCCGCGCAGCCGCTGCAGGCCGCCCGTGCAGGCGATCAGGTGCCTGCCGCGCTGGTGGCCGCGCCGCTGCCCGCCGACGAAAGCGAGCACGCGCCGCTGGCCTTTGCCTGGGCGCTGGACCCGGCACAACCACTGCAGGCGGCCATGCCGTATGCGTCGGTCAGCCGCAGCTACTGGCAGCAGGTTGATGGCACGCAGCTGCAACGCGGCCTGGACCTGCCGCTGACCGCTGCCGATGCGGTGATCCAGCTGAGCCCGGCCGACGGTGCCCGTGCAGTGCCGGCCAATACCCTGCAGGTGCGCGACCCGGCCGGCCGCAGCAGCGTGGCGCGCAGCGTCGATGCCCGCGCGCTGCAGGAGGCCGGCATGCCGGTTAGGGATGGCAGCAGCATGCTGCGTACCGGCGCAACCAGTGCGGCCGGTGCGTACACGCTGCAGAGCGCACAGGCACAGGGTCGCTACGTGGTGCAGGTACTGGAACCCAACAGCCCGCTGCGGCTGGAAGTGCAGGCCAACCAGGCGCAGGTGCTGGCCGGTGGCAACGTGCAGCTGCAGGCACGCCTGCTGGAAGACGGTGCCACCACCGCAAAGTTGGCATCGCGTCGTGGCGGCCTGGGCGGTGAAGCCCTGCTGGTCGCGCCGGATGGCCGCAGCTGGCCGCAGCGCCTGCTGCGCACCACCGATGGCAGCCTGCGCGCGCAGGTACGGATCCCGGCCGATGTCGGCACTGTGCAGGGGCTATGGGAGCTGCAGGTGTTCGCCCAGGCCGATGGCGTGCTGCGTGATGGCAAGGTGGCCTTCGCGGTGGCGCGACCGACCGCACGCTTCAGCGGCCAGGCGGCACCGGATCCGGCCAGCCGCCAGGTGGCGCTGCCGCTGCAGGTGGCTGCAGCGGGTCGCTACGAGGCGCGTGGCACGCTGTATGCCACGGCCCGCGATGGCCAACTGAAGCCGGTCGCGCAGGCACATGCAGCCGCGTGGTTCGATGGGCCGGGCGCAGGCCAGCTGGTGCTGCCGTTCGACCAGGCTGCGTTGCCGGCCGGTTTCGGTGCGCCGTATGAGCTGCGTGACCTGCAGCTGCAGGATCAAAGCCGGATGGCACCGATCGAGTCACGTGCGCTGGCGTTGAAGTTCTGAGGTTACGTGCAGCGGGCCGGGTTCCGGCCCGCTGTAACGCTCCGTGTAGAGCCGAGCCATGCTCGGCTGCTTCTGCTCGCGGCGAACGGCAGTCGAGCTTGGCTCGACTCTACAGGCGGCTACGGAAGGCGATGCGTCTGTCTACCCCGCGTACGCGGTCAGCCGGCCTTCCTGCTCGACCACCGTGATCGCGCCGCCGAACACCGCCGACAACGGTTCGTCGCGCAGCAGTTCGGCACGTGTGCCGTCGGCCAATACCCGGCCGTCGCGCAGCAGCACCACCCGCTCGATCTCGGGAATGATCTCTTCGATGTGGTGGGTCACCAGCACCAGGGTGATGCCCTGCTGGGCCAGCACCCGCATGGTCGCCACCAGTTGTTCGCGGGCGACCAGGTCCAGCCCGGTGGAAGGTTCGTCCAGCAGCAGCGCCTGCGGCCGGTTGACCAGCGCGCGGGCGATCAGCACGCGGCGGGTCTCGCCGGCCGACAGCTCGGCGTAGGCGCGCTCGCGCAGGGACAGGGCGCCGGTCATCGCCAGCGTTTCGCCGACGCGTGCACGCATGTCGTCGGTCACCTCGCGGAAGGCCGGCACCACGTAGCTGGCAAAGAAGCCGGACAGCACCGCCTGTTCCACGGTCAGCCCCGGCATGTCGGCCAGGTTGCTGCTGAGGTCGCCGGTGACGATGCCCAGCTGCGAGCGCAGCCGGTCCACCTGCCAGCGGTTCTGGCCCAGCACCCTTACCGCCACCGAGCCGTCGACCTGCGCCAGCGGGTACAGCTCGCGGGTGATCAGCTTGATGAAGGTCGATTTGCCACAGCCGTTGGGGCCGAGCAGGGCGGTGTGCTGGCCCTGTGCGATGCGCAGGCTGAGCCCGTGCAGCACCTTCACCTGGCCACGCACCACGGTGGCGTGGTCCAGCTCGATCAACGGGGGCAGCTCCGCGACGGGCGGGGCGGCGGTCATGGTGCTGGCGCGTGGATCAAGGCTCGACAACTCAGGTCCCCAACTGTGAACGGTGCCTCGGATGGCGATGCGAAGCACCGCCGCAGGGATGCAGTTTGCAACGCAAGCGCCCATGATGTCTGCCATCCCCGCGTCGATCCGGAGAGCCGTCATGCCTGATGCCCTGATGTCCCTGTTGACCGGTGGTGTGCTCGGCCTGGGTGGGTGGGCCATGCTGGCGGTGCTGCTGGTCTTCACCCAGATCACCATCTTCTCGGTGACCCTGTACCTGCACCGCAGCCAGGCCCATCGCGGGGTCGATTTCCACCCGGCGCTGGCCCACGTGTTCCGTTTCTGGCTGTGGCTGACCACCTCGATGATCACCCGCGAGTGGGTGGCCATCCACCGCAAGCACCACGCCAAGGTGGAGACCGAGGACGATCCGCACAGCCCGGTCACCCGCGGCATCGGCACGGTGTTCTGGCACGGCGTGGAGCTGTACCGCGAAGCCCGCGGCCAGCGCGCGGACATCGAGCAGTATGGGCGCGGCACCCCGGATGATGCGATCGAGCGCCACCTGTATACCCCGCACGCCACGCTGGGCCCGGTGCTGCTGCTGGCGATCAACACCGTGCTGTTCGGCCTGCCTGGCGTGGCCCTGTGGGCGATCCAGATGGCGTGGATCCCGTTCTGGGCGGCCGGCGTGGTCAATGGCCTGGGCCACTGGTGGGGCTACCGCAACTACGAGTCGGCCGATACCTCCACCAACCTCACACCGTGGGGGGTCTGGATCGGTGGTGAGGAGCTGCACAACAACCACCATGCCTTCCCCAGTTCGGCGCGCTTCGCGATGCGGCGCTGGGAATTCGACATCGGCTGGACGGCGATCCGCCTGCTGCAGGCGCTGCGCCTGGCCAGGGTGCTGCGGGTGGCGCCGGCCATGGACGTGCGCCCGAACATCGCCGTGCCCGATGCTGAAACCCTGAAGGCGCTGCTGTCGCACCGCTTCCAGGCGATGACCGACTACCAGCGCAATGTATTCATGCCGGCCCTGCGCGAGGAAGCGACGCAGGCCGGGGCCAAGCTGCGCCGCCTGCTGCCACGCCGGTTGCGCCGCGGCCTGGTCAACGATGGCCGCTGGTTGAAGCCGGACAGTCGTGCCCAGCTCAGCGAATGGGTGGCACAGCGCCCGCGCATCCGCACCCTGGTCGAGTACCGCGCGCGGCTGGCGGCGCTGCTCGAGGCCCGCGGCCACGATGCCGCCGAGCGCCTGCAGCAGCTGCAGGCCTGGTGCCGCGAGGCCGAGGAAAGCGGCATTGCCGCGCTGCAGGCCTACGCCGCGCGATTGAAGGGCTACAGCCTGGTGGGCGCGTGAGGGCTGGGTACGGGGTTCTGCTGGCGGTGCTGCTGCCGGGTGCGGTGCTGGCCCAGGTCACCGATACCACCAGCTACCTGCAGCGGATGGACAGCGATGGCGACGGCCGGGTGAGTGAATCCGAGTACGTGCAGTGGATGCTGTATGCCTTCGACCGCATGGACCGCAATGGTGATGGTGTGCTGAGCGCCGACGAGCTGCCCGGTGGCAAGGGCAGGGCGATCAGCCGCGAGCAGCAGCGGCAGGTGATCGTGCAGCGCTTCCATAAGCAGGATGCCAACGGTGATGGCGTCCTGGATGCGCGCGAACTGGCGGCGCCGCCACGCTGAGCGGGCGTAGAATCGGTTCATGCCTGAACTGCCCGAAGTAGAAACCACCCGCCGCGGCCTGGCGCCGCACCTGCAGGGCCGCCGCGTGCATGGCGTGATCCTGCGCCGTGCCGACCTGCGCTGGCCGATTCCGCCGGAAGTGGCCGAGCTGCTGCCGGGACAGCGCATCGAGGACATCCGCCGCCGCGCCAAGTACCTGCTGCTGGATACCGCCATCGGCAGCGCGGTGCTGCACCTGGGCATGTCCGGCAGCCTGCGCGTGCTGCCCGGTGATACCCCGCTGCGCGCGCACGACCACGTCGACATCAGCCTGGACAACGGCCGCCTGCTGCGCTTCAACGACCCGCGTCGCTTCGGCAGCCTGCTCTGGCAGCCGGCCGGCGAAGTCCACCCGCTGCTGCAGGGGCTGGGCCCGGAACCGCTGGACGAGGAGTTCGACGGCGACTACCTGTTCGCCCGCAGCCGTGGCCGCAGCGCGCCGGTGAAGACCTTCCTGATGGACCAAGCGGTGGTGGTGGGCGTGGGCAACATCTACGCCGCCGAAAGCCTGTTCAAGGCCGGCATCAGCCCGCTGCGCGAGGCGGGCAAGATCTCGCGCGGGCGCTACCAGCGGCTGGCCGACGCGGTGAAGGAGATCCTCGGCTACGCCATCACCCGTGGCGGCACCACGCTGCGCGATTTCATCAGCCCTGACGGCGCGCCGGGTTACTTCGAGCAGGAACTGCTGGTGTACGGCCGTGACGGGCTGCCCTGCCCGAACTGTGGCCGCGCGCTGAAGCACGCCACCATCGGCCAGCGCGCCAGCGTCTGGTGCAGCCACTGCCAGCGCTGAGGCGGGCGGCCAGCGGCAGCTGAACGGGCAGGGGACGTCTCCGCTGCCCGTTAACGTTTGTCTGCCTATGATGGCCGACCTTCCCTTTGTGCCTGACGCGCCTGCATGCAACGACGCGACTTCATCCGCAATGCCTCCCTCGCCCTGGCTGCATTCGGCCTGCCGTCCCTGCCCGCGTGCGCGGCCAGCAAGAGCGGCCAGATGGGCCTGCGCCGCCTTGGCCAGCCGCAGCCGTTCGACTTCGCCACCCTGAAGGGCCAGGCGCGCGCGCTGGCACAGGCACCCTACAAGAGCCACAAGCGGGTGCTGCCGGGCCGGCTGGAAGGCCTGGACTGGGATCAGTACCAGTCGATCGGTTACCGCCAGGACCATGCGCTGTGGGCCGATCAGCCGGGCAAGTTCCAGGCCAAGTTCTTCCACCTGGGCCTGTACTTCCATTCGCCGGTGCGCATGTTCGACGTGGTCGACGGCAAGGCGCAGGAGCTGGCCTATGACGGCGCGGCGTTCAACTACGGCAAGAGCGGCATCAAGGACGGCGAGCTGCCGGCTGACCTCGGCTTCGCCGGTTTCCGCCTGAACACCCGCAAAGACACCGACCGCGACTTCGCCGCCTTCCTCGGCGCCAGCTACTTCCGCGCGGTCGGCAAGGAAGGCCAGTACGGCCAGTCCGCGCGTGGCCTTGCGATCGACACCGGCATGGGCAAGCCGGAGGAATTCCCGGACTTCATCGCCTATTACCTGGAACAGCCGTCGGCCGATTCGGAAACGATCGTGGTCTACGGCCTGCTGGATTCGCCCAGCGTGGCGGGCGCCTATCGCTTCGCGATCACCAATGGCGACGTGCTGCTGATGGACATCGACAGCGCGCTTTACCCGCGCAAGGCGATCGAGCGGTTGGGCATCGCCCCGTGCACCAGCATGTACCAGGTGGGCGAGAACGACCGCCGCATGGCGTGGGACTGGCGCCCGGAGATCCATGATACCGACGGCCTGTCGCTGTGGACCGGTGCTGGCGAGTGGATCTGGCGGCCGCTGCTGAACCCGCGCAACCTGCGTTTCAACATGTTCGTGGACCGCAACCCGCGTGGTTTCGGCCTGCTGCAGCGCGACCGCAATTTCGACCACTACCAGGACGACGGCGTGTTCTACGAGAAGCGCCCGTGCCTGTGGGTCGAACCCAAGGGCGAGTGGGGCGAAGGCTCGGTGCAGCTGGTGGAGATTCCCACCGTGGACGAGACCTTCGACAACATCGTGGCGTTCTGGAACCCGAAGGAAAAGCCGCAGCCGGGCCAGGAGCTGCTGGTCGGCTACCGCCTGTACTGGGGCGCCGAACCGCCGGCGCGGCCGCCGCTGGCGCACTGCGTGGCCAGCCGCACCGGCCTGGGCGGCGTGGTCGGCAAGAAGCGCGAGTACTTCAGCTGGCGCTTCGCAGTGGACTTCGAAGGCGGCGAACTGGCCAGGCTGATCGACAAGGGCGAGGTCGAGGCGGTGGTGGAAGCCAGCCGCGGCCGGGTCGAGATCGTGTCGGCGCGCCCGCTGCGCGAGATCAACGGCTACCGCGCGATGTTCGACCTGGTGCCGCCGGAAGGCAGCACCGAGCAGATCGACATCCGCCTGTTCCTGCGCAGTGGCGGCAAGACCCTGACCGAGACCTGGCTGTACCAGTACACCCCGCCGCCGGCCGGTGCGCCGGAGCGCACGCTGTACTGAATGGATGCGGCTTGGTGCCGGCCACACGCCGGCACCGTTGTTTCAAGGCTTGCTGTCGGTGGCGTGCGACTGGGTCGGCACACCCACTTCCACCGTGCCCCGGCGGATCTTCATCCAGGTTTCGTCCTGCCAGCGTTCGTACTGCTTCGGGTCCCAGTACTTGGGGTCGTACAGACGGTCGGCCTTGATGGTGCGGGAGATTCCGCCGTCCATGTACACGATGTCGACGTTGTTGGACATCGAGCCGACGCGGCTGCCGGTCATCTCGCGGCGCCCCTTTCTGAGTACTTCGGCCATGCGTGGGCGCGCAACCTCGTCGCCATACTCGGCGCGCAGCGCGCTTACCTGCGCGCGCGCCGCATCATGCTGCTCCAGCGGCAGCGTGGCCCAGTACTCGTTGCGCAGCTCGACGAACAACGGATAGCCACGTTCGGCCGCCACCTCCATCCAGGCATAGGCCATGACCGGATTGCGCGGCTGCTCTACTCCATACCAGTACATTTCACCGAGGTAGCCCTGGGCAGGCTTGTCGGCATACCGCGCGGCCAGCCGGAAGTTGTCCATCGCGCCGTTTACATCGTTGCGACGCAGCGCGTTGACGCCCCATTGCCGGTACATCATGTCCGGATGGCTGTCCATGAAACCGGCACCGATCACCGCCGCATCGTCTTCACCGGACGGGCGTTCGGCCGCGATGGCCAGCGGGGGCAGCAAGAGCAGCAGCGGCAGCAGCAGGAGGGCGGAACGCATGTCGGACTTCCAGTTCGGCAGCAGGAGTGCCGCAGCCTAGGCGCGACAGCGCTTGCTTGTAAACCGCTGGAGGTCATGGCGCACCGGTGCGCCCGCTACAACGGCAGCGGGGCCTGCGCCGGATCGATCCGCCCTTCACCGCGGGTGATCTTCTTGAATTCCGCGCGGCTGACCGACACGTAGCGGTCGTTGCCGCCGATCTCCACCTGCGGGCCGTCCTGCACCGCGTGCCCATGCTCGTCCACGCGCACCGTCATCGTCGCCTTCTTGCCGCTGTGGCAGATGGTCTTGATCTCCTGCATCTCGTCGGCCCAGGCCAGCAGGTACTGGCTGCCTTCGAACAGCTCGCCGCGGAAGTCGGTGCGCAGGCCGTAGCACAGCACCGGAATGCGCAGCTGGTCGACCACCTCGCTGAGCTGCCAGACCTGGGCGCGGGTCAGGAACTGCGCCTCGTCCACCAGCACGCAGCCCATCGGCCCGTTCGTCGCCAGGTCCTGCTCGACCCAGCGCTGCAGGTCGGTATCGCGGTCGAAGGCCATGCCATCGGCGCGCAGGCCGATCCGCGAAGCGACCACGCCGGCGCCGGCACGATCGTCCAGGCGCGGGGTCAGGATCGCTACCCGCATGCCGCGCTCGCGGTAGTTGTGGGCGCTCTGCAGCAGGGTGGTGGTCTTGCCGGCGTTCATCGCCGAATAGTAGAAGTAGAGCTTGGCCATCGACGGATTGTACGCCGCAGCCCCGCTTCGCCGAAGCCGTTCAGCAACCCCACCGGCGGCCCGCTGTGGTCGTCACCCGGCCCCGCTACAATCCCCATCCCATGCACGGTCTCAATCCCCCCCAAGCCGCCGCCGTCCTGCACATCGAAGGCCCGTTGCTGGTGCTCGCCGGCGCGGGCAGCGGCAAGACGCGCGTGATCGTGGAAAAAATCGCCCATCTGATCGGCTGCGGCCGCTATCCGGCGCGTCGCATCGCGGCGATCACCTTCACCAACAAGTCGGCCAAGGAAATGCGCGAGCGCGTGGCCAAGCGCCTGCGCGAGCAGGATGCCGACGAGGTGACGATCTGCACCTTCCATGCGCTGGGCCTGAAGTTCCTGCAGATCGAACACGCGGCCGTGGGCCTGAAGCGTGGATTCTCGATCTTCGATGCCGATGATGCCGCCGCGCAGATCAAGGACCTGATGTACGGGGCCAAGCCCGACGACATCGAGGACATGAAGAACCTGGTGTCGCGCGCGAAGAACGCTGGCCTGTCGCCCGAGCAGGCGATGGCCGCCGCGCGCAGCAACCGCGAGAAGGAAGCGGCCAGCGTCTACGAGCGCTACCAGCTGCGGCTGACCGCGTTCAATGCGGTCGACTTCGACGACCTGATCCGTCTGCCGGTGCAGATCCTGGAAGAAAACCCGGAGATCGCCCTGGCCTGGCGCGAACGCATCGGCTACCTGCTGGTGGACGAATGCCAGGACACCAACGACGCGCAGTACCGGCTGCTCAAGCAGCTGGCCGGTGACAAGGGCAACTTCACCTGCGTGGGCGACGATGACCAGTCGATCTATGCCTGGCGCGGTGCAAACCCGGAAAACCTGCAGCAGATGGGGCGTGACTACCCCGCGCTGGAAATCATCAAGCTGGAGCAGAACTACCGTTGCTCCAACCGTGTGCTGCGTGCGGCCAATGCGCTGATCGCCAACAACCCGCACGAGCACCTGAAGAAGCTGTGGAGTGACCAGGCCGACGGCGAACGCATCCGCGTGTGGGAATGCCGCAACAGCGAACACGAGGCGGAAAAGGTCGCGGCCGAGATCGCCTTCGTGGCGCAGTCGCGCAACGTGCCTTGGAGCGATTTCTGCATCCTGTTCCGCGGCAACTTCCAGTCGCGCCCGCTGGAAAAGGCGATGCAGTTGCTGCGCATTCCCTACCACCTGACCGGCGGCACCATGTTCCTGGAGCGCCAGGAAGTGAAGGACACGCTGGCATGGCTGCGCCTGCTGGTGAACCCGGACGACGACACCGCGTTCATGCGTGCGGTGCAGTCGCCCAAGCGCGACGTCGGTGCCGGCACGCTGGCCAAGCTGGCTGAACTGGCGCAGGAGAAGGACATGCCGATGGCGCAGGCCGCCGAGGCGATCGGCGCTCTGCAGCAGCTGCCGCCGCGTGCGGCCAACAGCCTGGCGCGCTTCACCGACATCCTGCGCGACCTGCGCGCGCAGACGCGCCAGATCAGTTCAGGCGACATGATCCGCAAGGTGGCCAAGGAATCCGGCCTGCTCAGCGAACTTCGCCAGCAGGCCAAGGAAGAGGCGAGTTACCAGCGTCGCGCCAACAACATCGAGGAGCTGGCGCAGTGGTTCGAGGGCGGCCCGCGCGGTGCCACCGCCGCTGACCTGGCCGGCCAGCTGGCGCTGCTGTCGCGCAGCGACAAGGACGAAGGTGGCAACCAGGTGCGCATGATGACCATGCACGCCTCCAAGGGCCTGGAGTTTCCGTACGTGTTCATCGTGGGCTGCGAGGATGGCGTGCTGCCGCACCAGGTCAGCCTGGACGAGGGCAATCTGCAGGAAGAACGGCGACTGCTGTACGTGGGCATCACCCGCGCCAAGATCCAGCTGTGGATGAGTTACAGCAAGCTGACGCGCAAGTTCGGTGAGCATGTGCGGCTGAAGCCGAGCCGGTTCTTCGAGGAGATTCCGGCCGAGGAGATCCAGCGCGATGGTGCTGATCCGGTGGCCGATGCGGTGCGCAAGAAGGAACGGGCAAGTGCCGGGTTGGCGGCGATCGAGGCGTTGTTCGACTAGGGCGCTCCAACGGCGCCGCCCCTCCGTGGTGGAGCACGCGTTGGTTCCGCAGTGTGGCCGATCGGGTTGGGTTCGCGGGGGACGCCGTGAACCCGTCCCTGGGGGCTTAGCCGCGCCATCCATGGCGCGGATACCCCCGCGAACCCATCCCGACCGGCCTCTGACAGATTCCGGGCGCTTCCTTCCACGGCAATGCAAAGAAAATCAAAAGCAACAGCAGCAGCCGGGGGTTGAGGCAGAATCGGGGTTTCGGCTGGAGGTCTGCCTGTGCAACCGATCGAGAGTGAACGCCTGCGCCTGCGTGCGATTGAACCGGATCGCGATGCGGCGCCGATGCTGGCGCTGTTGAATGATCCGGGCTTCGTGCGCTTCATCGGTGACCGCGATGTGCGCAGTGAGGAGCAGGCGCGGGAATACATCGCGCTGCGTGTGCTGCACAGCTATGCGTTGAATGGCTTTGGCATGTATGCCATCGAGCGGTTGTCCGATGGTGCCTGGCTGGGCAATGCCGGGCTGGTGCGGCGGGATGGCCTGCCGGGGCCGGACATCGGCTATGCGGTGCTGTCGGAATTCGCCGGGCAGGGCTATGCCGGTGAGGCGGCGCGGGCGGTGTTCGTGCATGCGCGCGCTGGGCTGGGCCTGCAGGATCTGTATGGCATCACGGATCTGGACAACGTGGTGTCCGGGAAGATCCTGCTGGGCCTGGGCATGCAGGAGCGCGGGGTGATCCAGCTGCCGGGCGTGGACAGCCCGAGCCGGTTGTATGCCACGCCGGGTGCGGCGCAGGTCTGACCCCTGATGTTGGTAGGTGCCGGCCGCTGGCCGGCACAGTAGCGGTTGATGGTGGGTGCCGACCGTTGGTCGGCACGATTCAGATGCAGTGCCGACCAACGGTCGGCACCCACCCCCTCAACCGCGCAGTTCGGCCAGCTGCGCCTGCAGTTCGGCCACGGCCGCTTCCAGCTGCGCCACGCGCTCGGCCAGGCCCGGGTCGGCCGCATCGCTGCTGCCACCGCCGCTGCTGGCGTACCTGGCCGCCAGCGCCGCGCCATCCACTTCGCCGCACAGCAGGTGCATGTAGCGGTCTTCGCGCTGGCCGCTGGCGCGCGGCAGCACCACCAGCAGCGCGCGCTGCTGCAGGCGCTCGATGGCGTGCCGGGCTTCGTCGGCGTCGGCGAAGCGGTGCAGGCGTTCGCTGCGCGTGATCAGTTCGCCCAGGGTCTGTGGCCCACGCAGCAGCAGCAGCGCCAGCAGCACGGTCTGCTGCCGGGTCAGGTCCAGCGCGGCCTGCAGGCGGTGCTCGTAGCGGTCCGCGCGCGAGGAGAAGTGCTGGCGGGCCAGGCCCAGCGCCTCCAGCTGGCGCAGCGCGTGCTGCACGCTGCCGGCATCGACGTTCATCACCGGCTCGCGGGCGGTCTTCTGGTTCGCGGCCGATTGGGCCGCATTGACCGTCAGCGGGTAGGTGTCCGGGGTGGTCGCCTCCTTCTCCACCAGGCAGCCCAGCAGGCGGGCCTGCACGGCGTCGAGCAGGGGGACGTCGGGGGTCTGGGTGGAATCGGTCATGGCGGCCTCCGGAAGGGCAACGGGTCAACCGCCAAGCATAGCCGTCCCGGGACCGCCTTTGCCGGTAAAATGCGCCGGTATATCTGATTGCCGGTGAATCCATGCGTCGTCCCGTTTCCCTGTCCCTGACCCTGCTCGCCACTGCGGCGCTGGGCCTGTCCGCCTGCAAGCGCGTGGATGCGCCTGCCGCTGAAGTCGCTGCGCCGGAGGCCCCGGCCGCCGCTGCCAAGGCCGATGGCGCGCTCGATGCCACTGCCAACGACAACCTCAATGCAGTGCTGTGGATGCAGCGCGCGCAGGAGTACAAGGCGATCACCGAGCAGACCTACCGCGCCGCCGCCGACCACCTGGATGCCGCGCTGAAGGAAGCCCACTGGGATGCGCTGGTGCCGGAAGAACGCGGCAACGAGGCCAAGGGCCTGAAGCCGGCCGTGGTGCTGGACGTGGATGAGACCGTGCTGGACAACTCGCCCTACCAGGCGCGCCTGGTGCGCGACGGCAAGGAATACGACGAGCTGACCTGGGACCAGTGGGTGGCCGAAAAGAAGGCCAAGGCCATTCCGGGCGTGGTCGATTTCGCCAAGGCCGCCAACGCCAAGGGTGTGACCCTGCTGTACATCTCCAACCGCGCCGTGCACCTGAAGGACGCGACCCTGGCCAACCTGCGCGAGCAGGGCCTGCCGGTGGCCGATGACAGCGTGTTCCTGGGCCTGGGCACCGTGGTCGAAGGCTGCGAGCAGGCCGGCAGCGAGAAGAACTGCCGCCGCCGCCTGGCCGGGCAGAAATACCGTGTGCTGATGCAGTTCGGCGACCAGCTGGGCGACTTCGTGGAAGTGACCGCCAACACCAACGACGGCCGTGACGCGCTGCTGCAGCAGTACCACGACTGGTTCGGCGAGCGCTGGTGGATGCTGCCGAACCCGACCTACGGCGGCTTCGAGCCGGCGCAGTTCAACAACGACTACAGCCAGTCGCGCCAGGCCCGCCACGACGCCAAGCGCGCTGCCCTGGACTACGCGCCGTGAGCCGCGCGCCGCTGCCGCTGCGCGATGACGAGCGCCTGATCTTCGCGCTGGACGTGCCTGACCGCGTGCAGGCGTTGGAGTGGGTCGATCGCCTGGGCGACAGCGTGGCGTTCTACAAGATCGGCATGGAACTGCTCGCCTCCGGCGAGTACTTCCAGGTGCTGGACGAGCTGGCCCGCCGCGACAAGCGCGTGTTCGTCGACCTGAAGTTCTTCGACATCCCGGCCACCGCCGCAGCGGTCATCAAGCGCCTGTCGCAGTGGCCGGTCAGCTACGCCACCATCCACGGCTGGCACCCGGCGATGATGGAAGCCTGCGCCGCCGCCAACAGCAGCGACATGCGCCTGCTGGCGGTGACCGTGCTGACCTCGATGGGCCGCCCGGACCTGGCGCAGATGGGCATCGACCGTGAACCGGTGGACGTGGTGGTCGAGCGCGCGCTGGCCGCGCAGGCCGCCGGTATCGATGGCGTGATCGCCTCGGGGCAGGAAGCTGGCCCGATCCGTGCCGCTACCGGCGCCGGGTTCTCGATCGTCTGCCCGGGCATCCGCCCCGGCGGCCCGGTCGGTGATGACCAGAAGCGTACCGTTGGCGTGGCCCAGGCCTTTGCCGATGGCGCCGATGCCATCGTGGTCGGCCGTCCGATACGCCTGGCCGCCGATCCGCAGGCCGCAGCCCGGGCCATCCAGCAGGAAATCGCATCGGCGCTGGCAGCGCGCTGAGATTCCGCTGCCAAGGCTGCAGGCTCGAACGCCATCCCGACTCGCGCGGGATGGCGTTTTTGCATCCGCCCGCGGAGCGGTTGTGCCCGAATCGCCGCAAAACCTGCCGTAGATTTCCTGAGCCTGGCCCCATGTACCAAGTGACTCAATAAAATCAATAATTTATATGTCACTACGTGAAGTGTTGCCTTAACTTGAGCGGCAGCGTAGGATCGCCGCCATCCGGTCCTCGGACCGGACATGCGCCACACCACTGTCCACCGGCCCTGCGCCGGCTTGAAGAGCCTGTGATCCCCGTGATCCCGGCTCTTTTTTTATTCCGGTCAGTGACTTGCACGGGCAACAGCGGAAACCGTGACGCCCCGGCTTGCCGCTGTCACGTCGCAGGCCGCAAGATGCGGACCGGTCCGGGGAGTCCGAGTGCATGAGCGTGGCAGTGCGAGGAAGGTCTGCGCGTGGATGGGGGCTGGCAGCCATGCTGCTGCTGGCCGTGGCCGCGTGCCGTGAATCGGCCAACGATCCGGCCAGGCCGGCAGCCGAACCGGTTGCGGCGGTGCAGGCGATGGCCCTACGCCTGGCCGAAGACGATCTGGTCGGCTACGCAAAGCTGTCGGTACCGCCGAGCCAGTACCAGCGGCTGCAGCAGGCCTGGGCCGAGGGCCACAGCCAGTGGCCGCTGACCGAGCTGCCGCTGGGTGACCAGCTGCTGCCGATGCTGGCCGCACTGCGTACGCCCAATGCCAGCGCCGAACTGCAACGCAGCTTCGACCGCCAGCTGGCCGGCCAGGCCGGTGCCGTGCGCCAGGCCGCGCAGTCGATGGGCAACTTCGGCGTGCAGTATCTGAGCCATCAGAAGGGCTATACGCCCGGCCAACAGGCTCACTACATCGCCCTGGTGGAAACCCTCGCCAGCTGGGCGCAGGGGGCACCGATCAGTGACCGTGCCCGCGCGCGCAGCACCATCGCCGCGCTGGTCGGCGCGGCCGGCAAGGTCGGTTTCGACGACGAGGCCGGCATGCAGGCCGCGGGCATGGAAGGCAGCCTGCAGCAGCTGGCACCCTTCATCCATACCCTCAAGGCCGTGCTGGGCAGCTACGGGCTGGGCGTGGACGACGCGCTGCGCAGCGTGCGCGGTGAGCTGCTCTCGGTGGAGGGCGACAATGCGCTGGTACGCCTGCACTACGACCTGGCTGGCCGCGAAATGACCCTGCAGCTGCCGCTGAGCCGCCGCGAGGGCCATTGGTACCTGACCCGCACCCTGGCCGATACCGACGCCCTGCTGCGCAAGGCCGATGCGGCCCGCGCCGCTGCGTCGCCGTCACCGGCTGAAGCCCCCGCCGAGGGTGGGGAAGCGGCAACGCCGCCGCCTAAGCCATAATGGCGCCGATGTCGAAACAGAACCCGCTGCCGTTCCCCGGCGAAGAATCCCAGTCGACGCCCGCCGATACGGTGCCGGCGTCCCCCTCGACCGGTACCGGCCCGAACCCGGTACCGCCGCCCGCGCACGCGCGTCCGGCTGGCCGCCGCCCGCTGTGGGCACGGTTGCTGGGCCGCCTGGTCGAGCCGTGGCTGTCGCTGAAGATCGAGCCGGAAGACCCGGGCCAGTACAACGATGGCCGCCCGGTGATGTACGTGCTGGAAGACTACGGCCTGTCCAACGCGCTGATCCTGGACAAGGCCTGCCGCCAGGCCGGCCTGCCGTCGCCACTGGTGCCGCTGGCAGGTGACCCGACCGGCCGCAAGCGCGCCTACCTGGCGCTGTCGCGGCGCAGCTCCAGCAATTCGCTGATTCCCGAGCAGCGTGGCGCCAAGACCCATTCGGACTCGCTGGCCAAGGTGCTGCAGGCCCATCGCGTTCGCGACGACCTGGACGTGCACCTGGTGCCGGTGTCGATCTTCGTCGGCCGCGCGCCGGACAAGCAGAGCGGCTGGTTCGCCGTACTGTTCTCGGAAAACTGGGCGCTGGTCGGCCGCTTCCGGCGCCTGCTGGCGGTGCTGCTCAACGGCCGCAGTACCATCGTCCGCTTCGCCCCGCCGATCTCGCTGCGCAGCACCGTGGACGAAGGCCTGGAGCCGGAGCGCACGGTGCGCAAGCTGCAGCGCGTGCTGCGTACGCACTTCCGCCGCATCCGTGAATCGGTCATCGGCCCGGACCTGTCGACCCGTCGCCTGCTGGTGGACCAGGTGCTGGCCGCCGAACCGGTGCGCGAAGCGATCGCCTCGCAGGCAAAGCGCGACAACTCGAAGCCGGCCGACGCCTGGAAGAAGGCACACGCCTACGCCTGGGAAATCGCCGCGGACTATTCCAGCCCGGTGGTGCGCTCGGCCAGCTTCATGCTCAGCCACGTGTGGAACCGCATCTATGCGGGCGTGCTGGTGCACCACCTGGACAAGTTCAAGGCCGCCGCGCCGGGCCACGAAGTGGTCTACGTGCCCAGCCATCGCAGCCACATGGACTACCTGCTGCTGTCCTACCTGTTGTACGACCGTGGCATCGTGCCGCCGCACATCGTGGCCGGCATCAACCTGAACCTGCCGGTGGTCGGCACCCTGCTGCGCAAGGGCGGTGCCTTCTTCATCCGCCGCTCGATCCGTGGCAACGCGCTGTACTCGGCGGTGCTCAGTGAGTACGTCGCGCAGCTGGTGGCCGGTGGTTACTCGCTGGAGTACTTCGTCGAAGGCGGCCGCTCGCGTACCGGCCGACTGCTGCAGCCCAAGGGCGGCATGATTTCGATGACGCTGCGTGCGTTCCTGCGCCAGCCGCGCAAGCCGGTGCTGTTCCAGCCCATCTACATCGGCTACGAGAAGCTGATGGAGGGCGGCAGCTACCTGGACGAACTGTCCGGCCGGCCGAAGGAAAAGGAATCGATCTGGTCGCTGCTGTGGGGCATCCCCAAGGTGCTCAAGCAGAACTACGGCCAGGTGGTGGTGAACTTCGGCGAACCGATCGCACTGAACGACGTGCTGGCCGAGAAGGCGCCGGAGTGGAAGGGCGAGGCGGTGTCCGAGGACGAAAAGCCGGCGTGGCTGTCGACCACGGTGGATACGCTGGCCGAACGCATCCAGGTGCGCATCAACGGCGCCGCCGACGTCAACCCGATCAACCTGCTGGCGCTGGCCCTGCTGTCCACGCCGAAGCACGCGATGGGCGAGGCCGACCTGATCGCGCAGATCGAGCTGTGCAAGACGCTGCTGGTCGAGATGCCGTATTCGGACCGGGTGACGGTGACCCCGCACTCGCCGGAGCGGATCATCGCCCACGCCGAGGAAATCAACGTCCTCACCCGCATCAAGCACCCGCTGGGCGATGTGCTCAGCGTCAGCGGCGATACCGCGGTGCTGCTGAGCTACTTCCGCAACAACGTGCTGCACCTGTTCACCGCCTCGTCGTGGGTGGCCTGCTGCTTCCAGAACAACCGCCGCATGAGCCGTACCGGCCTGGTCCAGCTGGGCCGCACGGTGTACCCGTTCCTGCAGGCCGAGCTGTTCCTGCCGTGGAGCGAGGACGAGTTCGCCCAGCGCATCGACCAGACCATCGACGTGTTCGTGCGCGAAGGCCTGCTGCAGAACGTCAACGATGACGACGGTGGCATCCTGGCGCGCAACACCGGGCAGACCGACGAGGTGTTCCGCCTGCGTGCGATCGGCCATTCACTGCAGCAGGCGTTCGAGCGCTACTACATCGCCATTTCGGTGCTGGTGAAGAATGGCCCGGGCGTGCTGGGTGCGGCCGAGCTGGAAAGCCTGTGCCAGCAGGCGGCGCAGCGTTTGAGCCTGCTCTATGCGCCGGCTGCGCCGGAGTTCTTCGACCGCACCCTGTTCCGTGGCTTCATCCAGAAGCTGCGCGAGCTGCGCCTGGTGTGGCCGGACGAGAACAGCAAGCTGCTGTTCGACGAGCGCCTGGATGCCTGGGCCAAGGACGCCAAGTTCATTCTCGGCCGCGAGCTGCGCCACACCATCGAACGGGTCAGCCCGGAAGCGGCACGCCCGGACGAGCCGGCGCCGCAGGATTGAAGGCAACGCCGGGTCCTGCCCGGCGGGTGGGAACCTTGTGGGTAGGTGCGGACCTTGGTCCGCACACCTTCCTGCCGTGCCAACCAAGGTTGGCACCCACCAGAGCAGTAGGCCAACCAGAGTTGGCCCCCACCCAAACCCGGCCTCAGGCTGGTTCGTCGGGAATCTGCAGGCTTTCCAGCCTGGCGATGCAGTCCTTCAGCTGCAGCTTGCGCCGCTTCAGGCGCTTGGCTTCCAGTTCATCCTCGCCGTTGGCGGCCATGCGGGTGATCTGTTCATCCAGCAGGCGGTGCTCGGCGCGCAGGGCGGCGAGGTGCTCGACGATCTCGGCGGGGCTGTAGGTGTCCACAGCCTCCGAGCATACACAGCGATGATGACTGCCGGGAGAGGGGAATCCCGACCCCCGGCCGTGGCCGCTCCGAGCCGTTAGAATGGAGCCCATGAGTGCCGTGATTTCCCTCCCCGATCCCCAGCCGCGCGCCGCCCGCGATCCGCGTGTGGCCGAGCGCGAGCAGCACAAGCTGGCCAAGCGCCTGCGCCGCCAGGTCGGCGAGGCGATTGCCGACTTCGGCATGATCGAGGCCGGCGACAAGGTCATGGTCTGCCTGTCCGGCGGCAAGGACAGCTACACCCTGCTGGACGTGCTGCTGCAGCTGCAGAAGAAGGCGCCGGTGCCGTTCGAGCTGGTGGCGGTGAACCTGGACCAGAAGCAGCCGGACTTTCCCGAGCACGTGCTGCCGGAATACCTGGCAGGCCTGGGCGTGCCGTACCACATCATCGAGCAGGACACCTATTCGGTGGTCAGCCGGGTCATTCCGGAAGGCAAGACCATGTGCTCGCTGTGCTCGCGGCTGCGTCGTGGCGCGCTGTACAACTACGCCGAAATCCATGGCTTCACCAAGATCGCCCTGGGCCACCACCGCGACGACATGGTGGCCACGTTCTTCATGAACCTGTTCCACCACGCCAAGCTGTCGGGCATGCCGCCGAAGCTGCGCAGCGACGACGGCAGGCATGTGGTGATCCGGCCGCTGGCCTACGTGCGCGAGAGTGACATCGTCGACTACGCGCAGGCACGCCAGTTCCCGATCATTCCCTGCAACCTGTGCGGCAGCCAGGAGAACCTGCAGCGCCGCCAGGTCGGCCTGATGCTGAAGCAGTGGGAGAAGGACCACCCGGGCCGCATCGAGCAGATCGCGCGCGCCATGGGCGAAGTCCGGCCCTCGCAGCTGGCCGACACCACCCTGTTCGACTTCATGGCGCTGGGCCGTCGCGACGACGCGCCGCTGCCTGACGCCCATGCCTGGCTGGCCGGTTCCCCGGCCGACGCCGACGCAGATCCCGAGACGCCCACCGTTTAAGGTCGGTCGCCCTTCCTCTTTGCCATCCGGAATTCCATGTTCTTTCGCAACCTGACGTTCTTCCGTTTCCCGACCACCACCGATTTTTCCGAAGTCGATACCCTGCTGCCGCACGCCCTGCTGAAGCCGGTCGGCGCGCTGGAAATGAATTCGCGCGGCTTCATCTCGCCGTTCGGCCGCGAGGAGAAGGAACTGCTCTCCCATCGCATCGCCGAACACCTGTGGCTGACCGTGGGCGGCGAGGACAAGATCCTGCCGGCAGCCGTGGTCAACGACCTGCTCGAGCGCAAGCTGGAGGAGATCGAAGAGAAGGAAGGCCGCCGCCCGGGTGGCCGCGAGCGCAAGCGCATGAAGGACGACCTGCTGCATGAACTGCTGCCGCGCGCCTTCGTGAAGTCCTCGCGCAACGACGCCTTCATCGACCTGCAGCACGGCTACGTGGCGGTGGATACCTCCAGCCGCAAGACCGGCGAGTACTTCATGTCCGACATCCGCGGGCTGCTCGGCAGCTTCCCGGCGATGCCGCTGAACGCCGAAGTCGCGCCGCGCTCGATCCTGACCGGCTGGATCGCCGGCGAGCCGCTGCCGACCGGGCTGAGCCTGGGCGAAGAGTGCGAGATGAAGGACCCGGTGGAGGGCGGCGCGGTGGTCAAGTGCCAGCACCAGGAACTGCGCTGCGACGAGATCGACAAGCACCTGGACGCCGGCAAGCAGGTGACCAAGCTGGCGCTGATCTTCGAGGACAACCTGTCCTTCGTCATCGGCGACGACCTGATCGTGCGCAAGCTGAAGTTCCTCGACGGCGCGCTGGACCAGCTGGAGCATGCCGACGAAGACGGCCGCCGCGCCGAGTTCGACGCCCGCTTCGCCCTGCAGAGCGCCGAGATCCGCCGCCTGTTCCTGTTGCTGGAAGAAGCCTTCAAGCTCAGCAAGGCTGACTGAACAGGCAGCCCGACGGCCGCCGGTCATCCGGCGGCCCGAAGCGGCGCTATGCTGGGCGCATGAGCCGTCTGCTGCGCCGCCTGATCAGCCCGACCCCGCCCGCCACCGTACAGCGCGACACCGTTCGCCTGCGCCTGGAGGATGCCGAGATCGAGGTACTGCGCGTGCGTGATCCGCGTGCGCGCCGCATCAAACTGAGCGTGGACGAACGCGGCGCACGCTTGACCCTGCCGCCGCGCGCAAGCCTGGTGATGGGCGAACGCTTCCTGGAACAGCATCGCGACTGGCTGGCGCTGCAGCTGCGCCAGTACCAGGGCCAGGGCCTGCCGGCACCGCTGCAGCCCGGCGAAGACGGCGTGCTGCCCCTGCGTGGCGAACTGCTGCCACTGCGCTGGCAGGAAGGCCGCTACGCGCGCCTGGAGATCGACGCGCACGGCGCCTGCGTGCAATGGCCGACCCGTGGTGGTGACGCCACCCTGCGCCGCCTGCTGCGCGAGTTCTACGAAGCACAGACCCGCGCCGACGTCGGCCGCTGGCTGCCGAAGTACCTGCCCACCCTGCCGCGCGCACCCAGCCGCCTGCGCCTGAAGGTGATGTCCTCGCAATGGGGCTCACTGGCCCCGGACGGCAGCATGGCACTGGACCTGGCCCTGGTGCTCGGCCGATCCGAAGCGTTCGAGTACGTGCTGGTGCACGAACTCTGCCACCTGATCCAGCCCAACCACTCGCCTGCGTTCTGGCATGAAGTGGAACAACGCTTCCCCGCCTGGCGCGAACAGCGCGACTACTTTCAGCTCGAAGGACGCCGCCTGAAGGCCATGCTGCGGCAACTGCTGTAGCGCCAGCGCTACAGCAGTTGCCCACGCATTCTTCCTCTACCCCCGCCTTCGGCGCGCCCCTTCAACAGAAGGGGCTTTCCTCCAGCCCGCTCTGGTAACGCGCCATGGAGCGTTTCCAGAGCGCGACCCGTTTTCGCCCCTGCTCTTCCTTCTTTCTTTCTTCCGTGGTGGGCACACCGGAATCTGTCCGTGGCCGGGCGGGGTGGGTTGCGCAGGGGCGTGAGCCGCATGGATGCGGCGACCGAGCTTACAGGGGTGAAGGCGCTTTGCTTGCGAAGCACTGCTTCGCAAGCGCCTGAACGCACAGCCGCCAGCGGCTGGGCCGGGCCCCGGAGGGGTACTTGCAGCGACCCCTGCGCAATCCACCCCGCCCGGCCAAGCACGGCTTTGCCTTCGGATACCACCCACCACGAGGGGCTCAGCCGTTGGCCGAAACCCTTACCCCGCCCGCAACGCCGCCGCCGCCGCCCACCGCGCCGCCACCCGCGGCGCCGTAATGCACACCGCCTGGTCGGTCACCGTCGTCACCGCGCGCTCCAGCAGCTGGATATCTGCCTCATGCTGGCGCGCCACATGCGGATCCTCGAAGAAGATCGCGCGCTGGCAACGCCCCTCCAGCACCCGGTCGGCAATCTGCGCATCACCGCCCATCGGGCCGCTCTGGTAGCGCGTCACCCACGGCGTATCACGCGGCCAGCCCCGGCTCCAGGCCAACTCGTTCAAGCGCTGGCCGGTGGTGCCGGTCGCCACCCGCTCACCGAACCGGGCCAGCACATCGAAGTGCTCGTCGGCGAAGGCCAGCATCGCCGGCTTCATCGCATCGTGCGCGATGAGTGCCAGCGTCTGGCCCTCGAACGCATGCAGGTCGTCGGCGCCGGCGTCGGCCGCCAGCCCGGCGTGGACGCGCTCCACCTCGACCCAGTCGCGTGCGGTGGCCACGGTCGAGATGAACGGCTTGCCGTGAATCACGCACTGACGCTTCAGGGCCGTGGCTTCCGGAAACACGGAGGACGGATCGACCGGGTCGATCAGGTAGATCGCGCCATCCAGTGTCCGATCCGGACCCATGCCAACCACCTCGGCAACCAGCTTCATCAAGCCACCCTCGCGACCGTAGGGATAACGGTGCAGGCCCGCGTACCCGGTCAGGAAGCTCTGTCGTTCGATCGCGTCATGGGTGCGGCCGACCGCATGCAGCGACACGCCCAGCTCGCGCAGGCCGGCCTCGCTGCTGCGCAGCCAACGGAACAGCGCGGCGCGCGCGTCGAGGTGATGAAGACGGTTGGCAGCCAGGCCGATGCGCATCGAACGCTCCGCAGGTACGGGTGAAGGCGGCAGTGTATGTCGGCATTCCCCTATCTGGATGCTTTTACAACTTTCTTCATTGCCGTCGGCCCGCGCGTCGATAGCGTGGCAGACAGCGGTACCGCTGCGCGGCCGTTCCTTCCGACCGCGAGATGAGGATGCCTACCGTGAATGTCGCCGGCTTCCCGGCAGCCATTGCTGTCATGGCCAGCCTGCTGCTGCCTGCCGCGGCCTCCGCCACGGGCTGCAGGACACCGCTGCGCATCGCCTGGCCGTCCGACCGTGCTCCTTTGTCGTCCAGCGAACAGGGCGAAGCCCTGGGGCTCGGCGCGGCGTACCTGAAGCTGCTGGGCGGGCAACGGCCACTGCAGCTGCTGCCCGTGCCGGCCGCCAGCGTGGACCGGGACGAGCTGCCGGCCGGCACCCAGGCGCTGCTGGGGTGGCCACGCTCGCAACTGCCCGCCGGCTGGGTGGTCAGCACGCCCTACCTGCAGCTGCCACAGGTGATCGTGCGCCGGGAGGACGCGCCGCCGGTGCTGGGCCTGGAAGATCTGCGTGGACGCACCGTGGCCAGCCCCAGCCGGATGCCGCTGCAGCGGCTGCTCGCCGAGCAGGCTGCGGGTGCACAGCTGCTGCCACCGGCAGCGCTGGACGAGGCACTCCCGCTGCTGGGCACCGGATTGATCGATGCGGTGGTCGCCAACCTCGGCGAAGTCGAGGCCGCGTTGCGCCGCTACCAGGGCGATGCACTGCTGATCGCCGCGCCGGCCGGTTTCGATGATGCCCTGGTGCTGGCGACCACGCCCGCCTGCGCCGATGTCATCGCCGGCTTCGAGCAGGCGCTGTCGCAGCTGACCGATACCGAGCGCGATCAGATCCGCGCGGCCTGGCTGCCGGACCGGCCGCGCAATTCCCCGTCATCGTCGCCCCTGCGCTGGCTGGTGCCGGCCTCGCTGATCCTGCTCGCCCTGGCGCTGGTCCATGCCTTCGGCTACTGGCGGGTCCATCGCGAGAGCGTGCGCCGCCGAGGGCTGGAGCAGCGCCTGCAGGAGGTGACCGCGAACCTGCCGGCGGTGGTCTACCAGGCGCGTCGTTCGGCGGGCGGCCACTACAGCTTTCCGCAGATCGCCGGTGACGTGCAGGCCCTGTTCGGAATCAGCGTGGAGACTGCGCGGATCGATCACCAGCGGTTGTTGGCCGCGGTCCATCCGGAAGACCGCAGCCAGGTGATGGCCTGTGTCGAGACGGCTGCATTGGCGCGTGGCCCGATCGACGTCACCTTCCGCACCCGCTCGCCACAGGGCTGGCGATGGGTGCGTTCGCATGGGCGGCCGTTGTCCTGCGACGACAGCGACGTCGAGTGGAGCGGCTATTGGATCGACGTCAGCGAGGTGCAGTCACGTACCCGCGCGCTGGCCGACGCGCGCCGCGAGGCCGAACAGGCGGCACAGGCCAAGGCGCACTTCCTGGCAACGATGAGCCACCAGATCCGCACCCCGATGAGCACGCTGCTGGGCATGCTCGAACGGCTGGCCGGCAGCAGGCTGGAGGCACGCCAGCGGCAGGTGCTGGCCACGGTCGATGATGCCGCGCGCATGTTGCGGCAGATCCTCGACGATGTACTGCACAGCCAGCGCCTGCAGGGCGCACCACTGCAGCTGCGGCCCACGGACCTGGCGGCGCTGGTGCGCGCGGTGCAGCAGCTGCTGATGCCGGTGGCCGCCAGCCGCGGCCTGCACCTGCAGGTGATGCTTGATCCGGAGATGCAGCCGGGATCGCTGGCCGATGGCCTGCGCCTGCGCCAGATCCTGTTCAACCTGGCCGGCAACGCATTGAAATTCACCCGGCACGGCCATGTGGAACTGCAGGTGCAGGTACTGCAGCAGCGTGATGGCGGCCAGCGGCTGCGCCTGCAGGTGAGCGACAGCGGCGTGGGCATCAGCGAGGAACGCCAGCAGGCGGTGTTCGCCGCCTATACCCAGGCGGAACGCTCGACCACGCGGCGCTTCGGCGGCAGTGGGCTGGGCCTGGCGATCTGCCGCGAGCTGGCGACCTCGATGGGCGCGGAACTGCAGCTGCGCAGCTCACCCGGGAAGGGCACCACGGTGTGGCTGGATCTGGACCTGGATGCCTGCGCGGCGCCCGTGGCCGCACCTTCGGCGGCGGCTGCGGACGCGCGTCCATTGCCGGCGGCGCGCGTGCTGGTGGCTGAAGACCATCCCACCAACCTGCATCTGCTGGAGCTACGCCTGTGTGCGCTCGGGCTGCGGGTCCACGCCTGTACCGATGGACGGTCGGCGCTTGAAGCATGGCAGGCGCAGCCGTTCGAGCTGGTCATCACCGACTGCCACATGCCGGGCATGGACGGCTTCGCGCTGGCGCGGGCGATCCGTGCCGATGCCTGCCCGGCGCGTGCGCAGGTGCCGATCATCGCGCTCACCGCCAGCGTGATGGAAAGCACCCGAGAAGCCTGTCGTGCGGCTGGCATCGACCACTTCCTGGCCAAGCCGGTGGAGCCGCACGCACTGCGTGCGCTGCTGGCGGAACTGCTGGCGCCGGACTCAGTGGGCCAGTAGCCGCACGATGCTGGCGGCGGCATCGCGGCCTTCGGCCACGGCGGTCACCACCAGGTCGGCACCGCGTACCGCATCGCCACCGGCGAACAGGCGCGGGTGCGACGTCTGGTACGGCAGGCGGTCCTTGCCGCCGGCGACGATGCGGCCGTTGGACTGGCCTTCCACGCCGTGCTCGGCCAGCCAAGTGGGCAAGGTTGGCGAGAAGCCGAACGCGATGATCACCACGTCCGCTTCCAGCAGCGATTCGCTGCCCTCGATCGGCACTGCGTTCTGGCGGCCGTTGGCATCGGGTTCGCCTAGCCGGGTTTCGACCACGGTCACGCCGATCACTTCGTCATCGGCGCCGGCTTCGATCGACAGCGGCTGGCGGTTGAACAGGAAACGCACACCCTCTTCGCGTGCATTGGCCACTTCGCGCGCACTGCCGGGCATGTTGGCTTCATCGCGGCGGTAGGCGCAGGTCACCTTGGCCGCGCCCAGCCGCACCGCGCTGCGCACGCAGTCCATGCCGGTATCACCGCCACCGAGCACCACCACGCGCTTGCCGTTGAGGTCGGGCAGGGCGATGGTGTCTTCCCAGCCGGCAATCGGCCGGCCCTTCGGATCATCGCCGCTGACGATGCGGCTGTTCTGCACCAGGAACGGCAGCGCGGGCAGCACACCCTTCAGGTCCTGGCCGTCCAGACCACCATCGGTGTAGCGGTAGGCGCCGGTACCGACGAACACCGCATCGTGGCTGTCCAGCAGCTGCTGCACGCTCAGGTCGCGACCAATCTCCACGCCCAGGCGGAACTGCACGCCCATGCCCTCCAGCACCTCGCGGCGGCGATGGATCACGTCCTTGTCCAGCTTGAAGCTGGGAATGCCGAACTGCAGCAGGCCGCCGATCTGCTCGTAGCGGTCGTAGACCACGGCGGCAATGCCGGCGCGTGCCAGGCGGTCGGCACAGGCCAGCCCGGCCGGACCGGCGCCGATCACCGCCACGCTGTGGCCGGTCGGCTGCACCGCACCCAGATCCGGGCGCCAGCCGCTGGCCAGTGCGGTATCGACGATGTACTTCTCCACCGCGCCGATGGTGACCGCGCCGAACTCCTCCAGCGTGCAGCTGCCTTCGCACAGGCGGTCCTGCGGGCAGACCCGGCCGCACACTTCCGGCAGCGGGTTGGTGCTGTGGCACAGCGTGGCCGCTTCATGGATGCGGTTCTCCTGCACCAGTTGCAGCCACTGCGGAATGGCGTTGTGCACCGGGCACTTCCAGCTGCAGTAGGGGTTGCCGCAGTCCAGGCAACGGCCGGCCTGGTACTGGGCGTCCTCCTTGCCGAACTTGCCGTACAACTCGCCCCAGTCGCCGGACGTGCGCAGTTCCACCGGAATGCGCTGCGGCATGGTGCGGGGCAGGTCGAGGAACTGGAAGGCGTGCTTGCGGCTCATGGCGGGCTCTGGAATGCGGGGGAAAACGTTGCCGGCCAGCGGCCGGCACTACCGGAAAACATCACGCGGCGCGTCGCAGGGTTTCAGTCAGCGACTCGATGCTGGCGGCCTTCGGTTTGACCAGCCAGAACTTGCCGATGTAATCGCGGAACTCGTCCAGGATCTGCTGCGCCCAGATGCTGCCGGTGAGCTCGCGGTGGCGGCCGATCAGGCGGTGCAGGTGCTGGCGGTAGTTCTCGAAGCCCTCGGCCGACACACGGTGGATGTCGATCAGCTCGTGGTTGTAGCGGTCGACGAAGTCGCGGTCCACGTCCAGCACGTAGGCCAGGCCGCCGGTGAAGCCGGCACCGAAGTTCAGGCCGACCTTGCCCAGTACCAGCACCACGCCATCGGTCATGTATTCGCAGCAATGGTCACCGGCGCCTTCCACCACCGCCAGCGCGCCGGAATTGCGCACCGCGAAACGTTCGCCGGCACGACCGGCAGCGAACAGCTCGCCCCCGGTGGCGCCATACAGGCAGGTGTTGCCGATGATCGCAGTGCTGCGTGCCTCGAAACGGGCACCACGCGGCGGGCGCACCACCAGACGGCCGCCGGCCATGCCCTTGCCGACGTAGTCATTGGCTTCACCTTCCACTTCCAGGTGCAGGCCACCCACGTTGAACGCGCCAAAGCTCTGCCCGGCACTGCCGCGGAAGCGCAGTTCCAGCGGTGCCTCGGCCATGCCCTGGTTGCCATGCGCGCGAGCCACGGCACCGGCTAGGCGGGTGCCGATGCTGCGGTCGGTGTTGTGGATCAGGAAGCGATGCTCGCCACCACGCTTGTGCTCGATGGCCGGTGCCAGCAGGCCATCCATCTGCGTGGCCAGGCTGTCCGGCGATTCGTACAGGCGCTGCGCGGCGCAGTGGCTGCCTTCGTAACGGGCATCGGCCAGCAGGCGCGACAGGTCCACGCGCACGCCGTCACGGGGCGCCGTTTCGATCTGCCGCAGCAGGTCGGTGCGGCCGACGATCTCCTCCAGCGAACGTGCGCCCAGGTAGGACAGCCAGCCACGCACTTCCTCGGCCAGCAGCCGGAAGAAGTTCTCCACGCGCTCGGGCTGGCCGGTGAAGTGGTTCTCGCGCAGGCGCTCGTCCTGGGTGGCCACGCCGGTAGCGCAGTTGTTGAGGTGGCAGATGCGCAGGTACTTGCAGCCCAGCACGATCATCGGCGCGGTACCGAAGCCGAAGCTGTCCGCCCCCAGCAGCGCGGCCTTGACCACGTCCAGGCCGGTCTTCAGGCCGCCATCGGTCTGCAGCAGGGTACGCCCGCGCAGGTCGTTGGCCAGCAGCGCCTGGTGCGCTTCGGCCACGCCCAGCTCCCACGGCACGCCGGCGTAGCGGATCGAGCTGACCGGCGAGGCACCGGTGCCGCCGTCATGGCCGGAGATGGTGATCAGGTCCGCGCCGGCCTTGACCACGCCGGCGGCAATCGTGCCGACGCCGGCATGGCTGACCAGCTTCACCGACACCAGCGCGGTCGGATTGACCTGCTTGAGGTCGTAGATCAGCTGCGCCAGGTCTTCGATCGAATAGATGTCGTGGTGCGGCGGCGGCGAGATCAGGCCGATGCCCGGGCGCGCATAACGCAGCCGCGCGATCAGCTCGTTGACCTTGTGGCCGGGCAGCTGGCCGCCTTCGCCGGGCTTGGCGCCCTGCGCGACCTTGATCTGCAGCACCTCGGCGTTGACCAGGTATTCGGCGGTGACGCCGAAGCGGCCCGAGGCCACCTGCTTGATCTTGCTGCGCTTGGCGGTGCCATAGCGGGCGGGATCTTCGCCGCCTTCGCCGGAATTGCTGCGGCCGCCGAGGCGGTTCATGGCAATCGCCAGTGCCTCGTGCGCTTCCGGTGACAACGCGCCCAGGCTGATCGCAGCGGTGTCGAAGCGCGGGAACAGTTCGCTGGCCGGTGCCACTTCATCGAGTGGTGTCGGCGCAGCGGCCGGCACCAGTTCCAGCAGGTCGCGCAGTGCCGACGGCGGCCGTGCATGCACGGCATCGCAGTACTGCTGCCACGCACGCGGGTCACCGCTGCGCGCGGCGCGCTGCAGGGTGGTCACCACGTCCGGGTTGTACATGTGGTACTCGCCGCCGTGCACGTACTTCAGCAGGCCGCCGACATCCACGTCCTGCTGCGCGTCCCAGGCCTGGGCGCAGAGTTCGCGCGCATCGGCATCCAGGCGGGCGAAGCCGGCACCACCGATGCGCGAGGCGGTATCGGGGAAGCACAGATCGACAACTTCCGGTTCCAGGCCGATGATCTCGAACAGCTGCGCACCGCGGTAGCTGGCCACGGTACAGATGCCCATCTTCGAGATGATCTTCGACAGGCCCTTGTAGACGCCCTTGCGGTAGCGGCGGCCGATCTGCGACTGCTCACCGCCCTTGCTGAGCTTGAGGATGCCGCGTCGGCCCAGGTCGAACAGGGTCTGGTAGGCCAGGTACGGATACACCGCCGTGGCGCCGAAGCCGAGCAGGCAGGCCATGTGATGCGGATCGCGCGCGGTGCCGGTCTCGACGATGAGATTCACGTCGCAGCGCAGGCCCAGCCGCGAGAGGTGGTGATGGATGGCGCTGGTGGCGAGCAGGGCATGCACCATCGGCCGCCCGGCCACCGGGTAGCGGTCGGACAGCAGCAGCATCACCATGCCCTCGCGCGCGGCCTGTTCGGCCTCGGCACAGATGCGCTCGATACCGGCGCGCAGGCCTTCGTCCTCGCTGTAGGACAGGTCGAGCAGGCGGTTGGCCTGCACGTACTGGTCCATCTTCAGCAGCTGGCGCAGCTTGCGCTGGCTCAGCACCGGCGAGTTGAGGATGACGTGGTTCACCGTCTCCGGGCCGGCATGGAAGATGTTGGTCTCCCTGCCGAGCTGGGTGGACAGTGACATCGCGCAGTCTTCGCGCAGAGGATCGATCGGCGGGTTGGTGACCTGCGCGAAGGCCTGGCGGAAATAGTCGTACAGCGGACGGCTGCGCTGGCTGAGGACGGCCATCGGCGTGTCATCGCCCATCGAGCCGGTGGCTTCCTGTTCGGTCTCGGCCAGTGGACGCAGCACCTGCTCCACTTCCTCGCTGCTGAGCTGGTAGAGCTTGTGGTAGCTGCGCAGGGTGCCTTCGTCGAAGGGTTCTTCCACCAGCGACGGGTCGATCAGTTCGGTCTGCAGGTAGGTCACGCCCTGCTGCAGCCACTGCTTGTACGGTGCGCGGCCACGGTTGATGCGGTCCACCGCGTCGGAGTCGAGCAGGTCGCCGCGCTTGAGATCGATGGCGATCATTTCGCCCGGGCCGAGCTTGCCCTTGCGCACCACGCGCTCGGTCGGCACCTCCCACACACCCGCTTCGGAGGCAACCAGGAAGTGGCGGTCGGCAGTCAGCATCCAGCGCGCCGGGCGCAGGCCGTTGCGGTCCAGCGTACACACCGCATAGCGGCTGTCGCAGGCGACGATGCCGGCCGGGCCATCCCACGGCTCGCTGTTGAGCCCATGGAATTCGTAGAACGCGGCCAGGTCCGGGTCCTTGAATTCCAGTGATTGCGTAGCTGGCGGCACCAGGATGCGCAGCGCCTGGATCAGCTCCATGCCACCGGCGACCATCAGCTCCAGCATGTTGTCCAGGCTCTGCGAATCCGAACCGTGCATGGAGATGACCGGGTCGAATTCACCGATGTCGAAGCGCGGCGTCTTCCACACCTTGCTGCGCGCCTGGGCCCAGCGACGGTTGCCTTCGATGGTGTTGATCTCGCCGTTGTGGGCGAGCATGCGGAACGGGTGCGCCAGCGGCCAGCGCGGCAGCGTGTTGGTGGAGAAGCGCTGATGGAACACGATGGCGCTGGAGGCCAGCTCGCGGCGTTGCAGGTCCGGGAAGAAGCGGCTGAGCTTGTCCGGCAGCACCATGCCCTTATAGCTGATCGCATCCGGGGTGAGGGTGGTGACGTAGAAGTCGGCGTGTTCGCGCAGCTGCTGTTCGCTGCGGCGACGGGCCAGGAACAGCGCCAGTGCGAAGCCGGCATCATCCTGACCAACGCCGGCATCGACGAACACCTGTTCGATGCGCGGCAGCGTGTCACGCGCCAGCTGGCCGCAGACGCTGTCGTCGGTCGGTACCTCGCGCCAGCCGGCAACCCTGCAGCCCACCGCTTCCACCTGCGCCTGCAACTGCGCGCGGCAGGCCTGCGCCGCGTCGGCGTCGTGCGGCAGGAACACCAGGCCGGCGGCGAAGCGTGCGGAGACCGCGATGCCGGCTTCGCTGGCCAGCAGTTTCAGGAACGCATCCGGGCGGCGCAGCAGCAGGCCGCAGCCATCGCCGGTCAGGCCATCGGCGGCGACGCCACCACGGTGGGTCATGCGCGAAAGCGCGGCGATGGCGGTATCAACCAACAGGCGCGATGGTTGATCGTCGAGCTGGGCGACCATGCCAAATCCACAGGCATCGCGCTCGGAGCGCGGGTCGTAAAGCCCTTGGCGGTTGCGGGGGGCCATCTCTACCTCGATGCGGGATGAATTGAACGGGGACACTCAAGCCCGCCCAATCCCTGGAGCGCATCGTGAGGCCACCGGATGCCTCGACTAGATCACAGGTTGCTGCAACGCCGCAATACACGGTTGCAGGTGCAACAGAACGCGCCGGCAGCACAGTGCCGGCGCCGGGTCGAACTCAGCCGCAGCGCACGCCGCTGACGGCGCCCTTGTCGTCCACTTCGATGTTCAGGCGGTCGCCGAGGAACTCCATCGTGGCGACATCATTGGGCTTGAGCACGCGTACCTGGCTTGCGCCGGCGTCTTCCTGCGCCTGCTTGCCGAGGGCATCGGTGTACGCCTGGCTGACCAGGCTCTGCACCTGGCTGGCATCGCAGGTGCCGACCGGCGGGGCTTCGGTGGCTTTGCCGGCTTCATCGGCCGGTGCCTTGGCTGCTTCGGCGGCCTGCTGGGCGTGGGCCGTGGCCGAATCCTGTTCATCCAGCGCCGGTGCCTGGCAGGCGGTCAGGGCCAGCACGGCCGGCAGCAACAGGGCGGAGAGCGAACGGGCGCGAATCGGGAACGACATCATGACTCCGGAAGGGGTTGTGAAGACCCGAGCATAGCGGCGAACCGGCCCTCACGTGTTTGTCTTGTGTTATCGACAGGATCGCGGCATGGCGACGGCGACACTACAGGCATGCCAACCCCCTCCACCCCCGAACGACAGGCCGCGCGCGCGGCCGGCCTGCGCTATGTCGACGACACCCAGCCGGGCATCAGCCGGCGCCGCGCTGGCAAGGGTTTCAGCTACCGCGATGCTGATGGCCACGTGATACGCGACGCCACCACCCTGCAACGCATCCGTGCACTGGCGATTCCGCCGGCGTATACCGCCGTGTGGATCTGCGCCCACGCCAACGGTCATCTGCAGGCCACCGGCCGCGATGCGCGCGGGCGCAAGCAGTACCGCTACCACGCCGACTGGGCCAAGGAGCGCGACGCCGGCAAGTTCGACCGCATCATCGCCTTTGGCGAGGCGCTGCCCACGCTGCGGCGGCGGTTGTCGCGGGATCTCAAGCGACCTGGGTTTCCGCAGGAAAAGGTGCTGGCCATGGTGGTCGCGTTGTTGGCGGACACCCTGGTGCGGGTCGGCAATGAAACCTATGCACAACAGAACCGTTCGTTCGGACTGACCACACTGCGCAACCGCCATCTGGAACTGCTGCGTGGCGGCCGGGTGCGCATGCGCTTCCGCGGCAAGTCCGGGCAGCTGCAGGAGGTGACCGTGGGCGACCGCAGGCTGGGGCTGCTGGTGCGGCGCCTGCAGCAGCTGCCGGGGCAGGCGCTGTTCCAGTACCGAGATGACGAAGGAGCCGTGCAGCCGGTGGATTCCGGTGCGGTGAACGATTACCTGCGCGAGGTGATGGGCGAGGACTTCACTGCCAAGGACTTCCGCACCTGGGGCGGCACCGTGGCGGCGGTGCAGGCGTTTGCCGCCACCGAGCTGCCGGAACCTGCCAGCCAGCGCGCGCTGGCGCAGGCGCAGCGCGCGGTGGTGTGCGAAGTGGCGTCGCTGTTGGGCAATACCCCGGCGGTGTGCCGCAAGGCCTATATCGACCCCTGCGTGTTCGCCGGCTGGGAGCGCGGCGAACTGGCCAAACTGGTCGGCCTGCGCGGGCCGCGCCAGTGGGAACAGGCCACCCTGCGCGTACTGCGCAGGGCGCACCGGCTCAGCCGCAGTAGATCGCGGTGATGTTGTTGGTGCGGCCCTTTTCGATGGTCAGGCGGTCGCCGCCTTCGCTGGCCGGCGGCACCCGCGGGCCGTCGTGGCGCAGCACCCGCACGTGCAGGCTGTCGCTGTCCACGCGTGCGCGGGCGACGGTGGCGTCCGAAGCGGCCAGGCCGAGTGCGCCGCGCACCATGTCGCTGTGGCACTGCCCGGAAATCACGCCGTCGATCGGCTGCACCTGGGCCATCGGCGTGCTGCTGCAGGCGGCGAGGGCAAAGCAGACGGCGGCGGTGGCGATGGCATGTTTCATGGAGGCGTTCCTTGTGTGGTTGCGTGCAGCGTGCGACGCCGCACGTGGTGGCGGAATGAATACCGTGCACATCGTGGACACGATGCGCTCACTGCCGCCAACAGCATAGGTGGCGACACTGCAGGAGCGGCGGATGCCGCCCCCGGTACTGCGGCGCATGCGCCCGGTAGTGCCGGCCGCTGGCCGGCAACCCCATTTCCCCCCGAGGAGACCTGCATGGCCACCACCAGGAAAACCCCCGCCCGCCGCAAAGCCTCGCCCAAGGTGCGCAAAGGCAGCACCGCGACGAAGACCGTCGCCGACCCCGCTCGCCCACGGGTGGTGAAGACGGCAACCCGCAAGGCGGCCGCCAGCGATCCGCGGGCAGCACGCGTCGCGGCCCGGCAGCGGCGCCTGCAGGACCAGGAAAAGGCCAGGGATGTGCGCGCGGCAAAGAAAGCCACAAAGAAGACCGCAACCCAGGCCGGCACACGCCGGCAACCGGAGGCGATGCCGGCGCAGCAGCTGGCCAAGCCCGGGCATGAACACGAACTGCAGCTGGCGCCGCGTTTCCTTGCACCGGACTACGCCGGCAGCGGCAAGCTGCAGGGCATGCGCGCGATCGTCACCGGTGGTGATTCCGGTATCGGCCGTGCGGTTGCGGTGCTGTTCGCACGCGAAGGCGCGGATGTGGCGGTGCTGCACCTGGACGAGGCAGAAGATGCCGACATCACCCGCCAGCATGTGGAACGTGAAGGCGGCCGCTGCGTGGTGATCGCCGGTGACGTGCGTGATCCGCGCTTCTGCAACAAGGCGGTCAAGCAGGTAGCCAAGGCCTTCGGCGGCATCGATATCCTGGTCAACAACGCCGCGTTCCAGTTGCATTGCGAACGGCTTGAGGACCTGGAAGACGCGCACCTTCAGGAAACCCTGCAGACCAACATCGGCGGCTACATCCAGATGGCGCGCGCGGTGCTGCCGCATCTGGGCGAGGGCGCCAGCATCATCAACACCGGTTCGGAAACTGGCATTTTCGGCAGCAAGGCGCTGATCGATTACTCGGCGACCAAGGGCGCGATCCACGCGTTCACCAAGTCGCTGGCCAGCCAGTTGCTGCCACGTGGCATCCGGGTCAACTGCGTGGCGCCGGGGCCGGTGTGGACGCCGCTGAATCCGGCCGACAAGCCGGCGGAGGACGTGGCGGAGTTCGGCAGGGACAGCGACATGGGCCGGCCTGCACAGCCCGAGGAACTGTCGCCGGCCTATGTGTTCCTGGCTTCGCCGGTCTGTGCCGGTTACATCAGCGGGGTGATCCTGCCGGTGATGGGTGGACCACGGGGCTGAGTGATGGCGTGACCTGCCTGAATACGGCGCGGCGGCGAAGGTGTGCGGTGTGTCAAAGGCCCCAGCAGGCGGCTGGGGTAGGCTGACCCCGTACTGATCACCTCCAAGGAACGAGCATGCCCGAGATGGATATCGATGCGGCGGCCAACGAAGTCGTCGCCCTGCTGCGGCAGAACGACGCGCGCGCTGCGGCCACCCGCCTGGAGGCCCTGCACGACGGCCAGAGCGCGGTGGTGCAGGAAGCGCTGGACCGCTACGTGTCGGTGCGCGCGGCCACCGAGCTTGAGGCGTTGCGGCGCAGCGGCGGTGTTGCCGCAGCAGATGCGACCACGGTGAACCCGATGCTCGATCGCCTGGGCGAGGCGACGCGGCCACCGCGGATGCCCGATGCGGCAGAGACCGCAGCCCTGAGCCAGGCCCAGCAGTACGATGTGTATGGCAGCATCGTGGCCCAGCGCGGCAACACGGCGGCGAATGACGCGATGGCAACGCAGGACCGCGTGGTGCTGGGGCTGCGCGACGAGAACCGCACCACTGAGGCACGCGGGCGTGGCGTCTACGACGACCGCATTGTGGTGCTGTGGAAGGATGCGCAGGGCCACGGCCATGTGCGCGAGTTCAACCAGGCCACGACCGAGCCGACCGCCCAGTACGATGGTCATGCCAAGACCACGCCGCGCAGCCCGGGTTTCGGCAACGTGGCGCCGCGCACCAAGACCGAGGGTGAGGACGTCAACGGCGACCGAGTCAAGGATCTGGGTCGCCTGGGCGAGGGCACCACCGAGATGCGCGCGACGACCCATCCGCGCAATGGCCATCCCGATGAGTTCGCGCTGCGTCCTTCGCAGGGCGCGATCACTACGGGCGCCGGACGGGTGGAGCGCGACAGCAATGGCGACGGCTGGTTCGATGCGCGCGATACCCAGGGCGTGCAGGACCTCAACGACACCTTCAAGATCCATCGTGGCAGCCGCTCCAACACCGATTCGGCCGGCTGCCAGACCATCGGCGGCGGCGAGTACGACGACTTCGTGTCGACGGTGCGCGGCACGCCTGGGCAGAACCGTTGGCAGTACGTGCTGACCTCGGTTGCACCTGGCCAGGCGCGCGAGATGGGGCAGGACGTGCCACTCGCGGCCAATGACGATCCCCGTCAGCCGCAGCATCGCGATCATGCCCTGCAGCAGCAGATCAGCACGCGCCTGCAGGCCCTGGGCGGACGCTACGCCGAGCATGCCGATGACTACAGTCTGGTGATGCTGCGCGAAGCGAAGGCCGCGGGCATCACCCGGGTCGACCAGATCGTGGCCAGCAATCCCAGTGCTGGACGTGCGGCGGGCGAGACACTGTTCCTGGTGCAGGGTAGTCCGGGCGATCCTGCGGCGCTGCGCGCAGGGGTCAATGCAGCCGAGGTGCGCGACACCGCGGTGGAATCCAGCCTGCGCCAGCTGCAGCAGCAATCGCGCGAACAGGCGGCACCTACACCTGCGCCTGCACAACTGCAGGAAGCGCCGGCGATGGGAGGGCGTTGAGCGATGATCCGATCACACCTGATGCCGAGCGTTCCGTTGATGCTGTTGCTGGCCTGCAGCGCCTGCGCGCCCGCTGGAGAGCGCGTCGCGCCGGTAGCGGCACCCACCGCCAGCCCGGCGGCGAAACCGGAGGCCTTGCCTGCGCAGACCCTGCCCACTGATCGTGGATTGCCCGCACTGCCGCAAGCCTCCGGCAGCGCCCACCCTGGCGGCCGCTACGAAGCACTGCCGGAACCGGCCAGGCAGGTGCTGGCGCAGTTGAAGTGCAACGTGGAGGGCGCCAGCAAGGTGCAGGTGCTTTCCATTCCCGCGCAGGATGGCCAGCAGGATTTCATGGTCACCGACAGCAGCGGGCCGCGTTTCCGCTACTGGATGCGGTCGTTCTCCGGCAGTGGCGGTACCACCGGGTATCTGGTGCAGCTGCAGGACTGCCCGGCAACCACCACGGGCATGCGCGCCTACATCGCACAGGGAGCTGCACCGCTGCAGGATGTCACTGCGTCGTTGCTGGCGCAGGCCGACCTGCCCGACGCGGCGGCGATGGCGGCCTATCAGAGCAAGGGCGCAGGCGATCTTTTCGCCTTCATCGGGCAGCTGGACAAGGTGCCGGTGCTGCGTTGGGCGGCCGAGGCCGATCCCGAACAGCCACTGGCCGCCGATGCGCGCAGCTTCGACCATGGCAATGCCATCCACGGCGGTTTCCTGCGCTGGAACCAGGATCACTTCGAAGTGGCCAGGGCCGTGCCGGCCGGGCTATGGCCCTGCGATGGCAGCCCGTTGCTGCCGTGCAAGGGCGACCCGTTCGTGACGGGGCGTTGAGGCATCGCGCGCATAGAAGTCGGCAATGCGCGGAATGAACTGCTGCGGATTGGCACCAACAAGATTGGTCAGCACCACCACCGCCACGCCGCGCTCGGGATAGACCACGAAGGCCGAGCGCGCACCGCCGATACCCGCTACCTGAAGGTCGGGCGATGCGCGCAGCACCGGCCAGCCACCCGCCCACGGGCCGGCATGGCCATCCGCCAGGCGCTCTGCGCTCCACATCCGCCGCAGGGCCGTCTCCGGCAGCAGGCGACCTTCGGTCAACGCGACCAGCCAGCGCGCGGTGTCGTCGGCGGTGGTGAGGATGCCGCCGCCGGCCCAGAGCGAAGGCGGCATGTCGTAGAACCAATGCGACAGGCGCGGCGGTGCATCCGCAGCGTCGGTGGCACGCGGGGCCAGGCTGTACATCGTCGCCGCGTCCGGAATCAGGTCGTAGCTGTCGCCGAAGGTGGTGCGGGCCATGCGTGCGCTGCTGAACTGGCCGGTGGCGAGGAAACGTTCGTAGGGCATGCCGGATTGCTGCGCGATGATCCGTGCCAGCAGCACATAGTTGGTCTGGTTGTAGGCGAAGCGCTGCCCGGGTACCGCTTCAAGCGGCCGAGCTGTCACCGCCGTCCATGCCTGCGCTTCGGAGCCACCGCCCAACAGCCCGTTCGCATCAAGGATGTCCGGAAGGCCTGAGGTATGCGCCAGCAACTGGCGTACGCGTACGTCTCTCCACGCTGGCGGAAGATCATCCAGGTAACGCGAGGCCGACGCGTCCAGATCCAATCGCCCCTCCTGCGCCAGCTGCGCGGCCGCCACGCCGGTGAACGCCTTGGTGGCCGAGTTGAGCGGGAAGCGGGTGTCGCGCGAGGCAAGTACACCGTTCTCGACATTGGCCAGGCCGTAGGCCTCGGACAACACGATCTGCCCGTCCTTGACCACCGCAATCTGCAATCCCGGGATGCGCTGCTCCAGCATGGTCTGGCGGATCAGGCGGCGGGTCTGGTCGTTGGCCTGGTCCTGGCTGGCAGAGACGGCGGCGAAGGGCAGGGCAGCGATGAGCATGAGCACGACTCGAAGCGTTGGGCGGAACATGCAGGATTCCGGCGGGGCGTCGAGGATCGGATGCAGCGGGTGCGTAAAAGGTTTAAGCAGTACCTGCGCTGCGAGGCAGGTCCCGGTTCAGCACGCGGGGCGTGCCTGCTGCGCCTAGCGGATCCGTGAAGGAGATCTCCCGAACTGCCGCTTGAACGCGGCACTGAAGCTGCTGGTATGGGCGTACCCGGCAAGGCTGGCCGCCACGTCCACTGACACCCGCCGCTGCAGCAGCGCATCGTGTGCCCGTTGCAGGCGCAGTGCACGCAGCCAGGCGGCGATGCTGCTGCCGTGCAGCTGCTGGAAGGTGCTTTGCAGGTCGACAGCGTTGGTCCCCAGCCTGCGCGCCATCTGGTTGATGGTCAGGCCATCGGCCTCGCCGCTCTGCAGCCACTGCTGCAACTGGTCCACGCAACGCCGCAGATGCGCGCTGGGGGCAGGCGCGTCGCGTTCGGCGACCACGGATCGAACCACGCTGGCCGCGACCTCCAGCGCGAAACTCTCGCGCTGCAGGCTGGCCAGCAGAGGCGGCTCCGCCGTTTCCGTCCCGAACAACGCTGCGGCTCGCCGCAGCAGCGGCGCAGGCGGTTGCCACGCCTGGTTGCGCGCGTGGCTCAGGCGCAGGCGGCTGAGACCGGTCGAGGCAATGCCGTCGAGTTGGCGCGACAGCCAGTCCTGGCTGAGGTGCAGGCTGACCTTGGTTTCCTCACGACCCGCCTGCCAATGGCGCTGGAACGCTTCCTCCTCGCGAAGGTGGACCAGCATCGCCGGGCTCCCGGCCCGGCGGCTGTCCATCTGCAGCCGCTGGTGGGCGATGACCACTTCGGCCTGCCCGTGCAGCAGGAAACTGGCGGTGAGGCCCGCAGGCAGGCAGTTCTGGCTGCGGCCGCCGACCATGTCCTGGCTGCGGCTGAGATAGAGCACCAGCCCGCTGTCCATCGACTGCACCTGCTGCCAGCCGGCCAGCACCGGCAGCGCATCGGGGAGGCCCGATTCAAAGTCGACCCGGCCACCCAGCGCGTGGGCGGCGCTCATCAGTTCGGCGCAGGAATAGACCTGCATGCAAGGCACCCACGAATGCTGTCGTGCCTAAATTTTCTTTCGTCGCGCCTAAACTTGCAATCGTATTGCAAATTATTCTCATTTGCGGGGGTGGTCGCTGCCCCTTTCCCCTGTTCAGCAAGAAGGTCGATGGCAATGGGTCTGGTGATCAACGAGGCGGTGGTGTTGCGTGCCGTCTTCCATGGCGCGGTGGATGCGGACCAGATCCGGTACTGGCTGGATCGCGTGCAGGCGCTGATCGAGGCTCACCGTCCCTTCTACTTCATTGCCAGCACCGCGCCCGGTGCCACCTTCTGCGACGATTACCGTGCCCTGCAGGCGGTCTGGTACAAGCAGTACAAGGCCGCCTTCCGGCAGTACTGCCGGGGCCTGGTACGCATCGCCAGCGATGCCGCCGAGCAGCAGCGGCTGGACACCCCGGCGCTGCATGCCGCCTGGGCCGTGCCTTACTTCGTCACCGCCGATACCGGCGCGGGCATGCGCTGGATTGGCGAGCATCTGGAGCAGGCCGATGCGCACTGAGCGCGCCGCCGCTTCGCCATTCGGCCTGGGGGTGATTGTCGCGCTGTACATGGCGCACGCGCTGCCCCTGTATTTCTACAACGTGGCGGTGCCGGCCATCCTGCGCAGCCAGGGCGTGGACCTGCGCTGGATCGGCATGCTGTCGCTGCTGTACCTGCCGTGGGCGCTGAAGTTCCTGTGGGCACCGCTGGTGGACCGCTGGCACCTGCCCGCCCTCGGCCGCCGCCGCAGCTGGCTGTGGCTGACGCAACTGTTGCTGCTGGCTGGCATCCTGGTGCTGGCGTTCACCGGCCTGGATCATGGCCTGGTCGTGTTCGTGCTGGTCGGCATGTGGATCTCGAGCATTGCCGCCACCCAGGACATCGCCATCGACGGCTACACCGTGGAGGCGCTGGCGCCGGCCGAGCACCGGTTGGGCAGCATGGCGCAGAGCGTGGGTGTGGCCCTGGGCAGCATGATCGGTGGCGCCGGTGTGCTGTGGCTGTATGAAACCCGCGGCTGGAGCGTGGCCCTGCTGAGCCTGGCCGCGATGAGCGCACTGACCCTGCTGGCAGTGCAGCAGATCAATGAAGCGCCGGCCAGGCCCGACGCGCCGCGGCCGAGCATCCTGCGTGCGCTGGGCCGCCGCGAACTACGCTGGGCGCTGCTGCTGATCGTGCTGTACCGGCTGGTGGAAGCGCCGGCGATGGCGATGATCAACCCGCTGCTGGTCGACCAGCAGTTCAGCCTGACCGAGATCGGGTTGCTGATCTCGGTGGGCGGTGCCGGCACCGGCATGCTGGCAGCCGTGGGCGCAGCCTGGCTGCTCAAGCAGCACCGGGCCGAGCAGCTGTTGATGCATGCCGGCTGGTGGCGCACGGCGCTGTATGTGCTGCTGGCATTGATGCTGTACAGCGGCGCGCTTGCGATCTCGCGGTTCGGTCTGGGCGTGCTGGTGATCGCCCTGCTGGCGCTGCGCTATGTGGCGATGACCAGCCTGTATGCCTTGTTCATGCGGGTCAGCTCGCGTGCCCAGGCCGGCACCGACTTCACCCTGCTGGTGTGCTTCGAGCTGCTGGTCAATTTCATCGGCGGCGCATTGTCCGGCTTCCTCGCCAAGGGCATGGGCTACCCCACCTACTACATCGCGCTGGCCACGGTTTCGGCGCTTGGACTGCTGTTGTGCGGGCCGCTGATGCGCCGCTTCGCAGCACCCACGAACTCTCCCTGATACGCAACGAGGACACCATGCGGCATACCGCAGCAACCCTTCCGCTGGCTGTGCTGGCGATGGCCATCAGTGGCCAGCTGGCGGCGCAGAATGCGTCCGCTACGGCCGGCACCCGGCAACTGGATGCGGTGAGTGTCACCGCCGTGCGAGGCGCACGCAGCGTGGCCGAGATCGCCGGCACCGTGTATGCCATCGAGCACGAACAGATTGCCCAGCAGATCACCGCCGGGCGCAGCACCGCCGACATCCTCGGCCAGCTGGTGCCGTCGCTGGCGCCGGCCAGCGGGACCACCAGCAACTACGGCATGACCATGCGCGGCCGCAGCGTGCAGGTGATGATCGATGGCGTGCCGCTGACCGGCGCACGCGATGGGTCGCGCCAGCTCAACAGCATCTCGCCGACCATGATCGAGCGCATCGAGGTGATCTCCGGCGCCACCGCGCTGTATGGCGCCGGTGCCAGTGGCGGCATCATCAACATCATCACCCTGCAGCCCGGCGAGCAGCCGGTGCAGCTGGCCAGCCAGTTCGGCCTGCGCAGTCCCTCGCGTCTGTCCAGTGACACGAGGGCCTGGAACGCAGCGCAGACCATGACCGTGCGCGGCGATCAGTTCAGTGGCGCGTTCGGCTTCGCCTATGGCCGGCAGGGTGCATCGCTGGATGCGCATGGCCGCCGCATCGGCCCGGAGATCGCGCAGACCGATCGCCAGGACACCGAGACCCGCGAACTCAATGCGCGCTTGGACTGGACCCCGACGGACAGCCAGCGGTTGAGCGTGGGCGTACGCTGGTTCGACGATCAGCAGGACAGTGATCATGGCCCCGACTATGGCCCGCGCCAGGCCGCGCTGTTCAACCCTGCGTTCACGCCCAGCCATCAGGCGCTGCCCGGCCTGCAGCTGGAGGCGCAGCCGCGTACACGCCATCAGGGTGTCAACGCGCAGTACCGCAACCGCGACCTGCCGGGTGGGCAGGAACTGAGCGTGGAAGCCTATTACCGCAACGAGCAGGGACGCTGGTTCCCGTCGGTGTCGACCCTGGTGCACCCCGCACTGCGCGGCGGCTTCGCCTATGTGGCGATGCAGTCCAACACCGACATTGATGTCTGGGGCCTGCGCAGCGCGCTGCACAAGGATTTCCAGGTCGGTGGCCGCAGCCTGCAGCTGTCGTATGGCGTGGACCACGAACGCGAGCAGGATCGCCAGCGCGGGCAGATGTATGACATCAACCGCTTCATCGCCAGCAATGGTCTCGATTACCAGCCCACCGCGCAGTACGCGATGGGGCCGGACGTGCGCGTGGATACCACCGGCCTGTTCCTGCAGGCCGATCATTCGCTGGGTGAGCGCTTCAGCGTGCAGGCCGGCGTGCGCCACCAGATCCTGCGCAACCGCGTGGAAGACTCGCTTCCCTACACCGAAGCGATCACCGCCGATGCCGTTGCCGGGTATCAGCCGCGCGTGCTGCAGGGCGGCCGCGTGCGCCACTCGCAGACGCTGTTCAATGCCGGTGTGGTGTACCGGCTGGATGCATCGCAGCAGCTGTTCGCCAACGTCTCGCAGGGCTTCAGCCTGCCCGATACCCAGCGCATGCTGCGCGACGTACCGGCAAGCTTCGTCATCGACAGCCGCAACATCGGCCCGATCAAGGTCGACAGCTACGAGCTGGGCTGGCGCCGCAGCGATGCCTCGCTGCAGAGCGCAGTGACCGCGTTCTACAACCGCTCGGACAAGACCGTGCAGTTCAACCGCGACTACAGCGTGTCGGTGGCCGACACCGATGAGCGGGTGTGGGGTGTGGAGGCCAACCTGCGCTACACGCCGACCGCACCGCTGGAGCTGGGCGCCAGCCTTGCCAGCACCCGTGGCCAGTACCGCGACGCTGCCGGACGCTGGCGTGAACTCAATGCGTTCCGCGTTTCACCCTTGAAGGCGGGTGTGCATGGGCAGTGGCGCTTTGCAAACGACAGCCTGCTGCGATTGCAGGGGCAGGTCGTCGGCGGGACCGATCGCGCCTGGCGCGATGCACCGGCTGCGGCGATCAGTCCCAGCATCCGCGCCACGCCGGCAGCGAAGATCCACGGCTATGCGGTGTTCGACCTGATCGGCGAGCTGCCGCTGGCAGGCGGCCGCTTCAGTGTCGGCATCTACAACCTGGCCGATCGTGACTACCGCACGGTCTACGGCCAGCAGGCCGAGGCGACCTACGGGAAGATGTCGAGCCTGCCGGCGGCAGGGCGGACCTTCTCGATCGGGTACCGGGTGGAGTACTGAGGGGCACAACCACCGCCCTACCGTTCGTCGGCCCATGACTTCCGGGGGGTTGACTACAGTTGTCGTCACGCAGAAAGTGACGACACGTGTAGTCAAGGGAGTGGTGTCATGCGTGGCAAGACGATCGGGGACCAGGAGCTGGCCCTGCTGCAGTACATCGATGAACATGCGCCGGCCACGGTCGGCGAGGTCGCCAGTGGCTATGGCGAGGCCCGTGGCCTGGCCCGGTCCACCGTGCTGACGATGATGGAGCGGCTGCGGGCGAAGGGGTATCTTCAGCGCCAGCAGCAGGACGGCGTCTACCGCTACCAGGCCACCCGTGGCCCGGAGAGCGTGCTGCAGGGTGCCGTGGCCCAGTTCGTCGACAACACCCTGCAGGGCTCGGTGTCGCCGTTCGTGGCCTACCTGTCGCAGCGCCAGCAGGTCAGCGACAACGAGCTGGCCGAACTGGAAGCGCTGGTCGCCCAACTCCAATCGCGTCGCCACGAGGGCTGAGCCATGGACACCACGATGCTGATCCCGATGTTGGAGCGGCTGGGCTGGACCAGCCTGCAGACCGTGCTGCTGGTGGCCCTGGTGTACGGCGTGTGCCGCGCGCTGCCGTCGCTGTCTGCGGCCACCCGCTGCCGCCTGTGGTGGCTGGTATCGCTGCAGGCCGTGCTCGGTCTGTTCTGGAGCCAGCCGCTGCAGTTGGCCTGGCTGCCGGCACCGCAGGCGGTGGCGATGACCGCCACTGACGTTGCCGCTGATCTGGTCTACCCGTTGGCACCGGAAGCCTCGGCGCAGCTGCTGGCGACGATGCCGATGCCCGCAGCGGACGTGCCGGCAGTGGCGTGGTGGGCCGTTGCTCTGGCTGCGCTGTGGGCATCCGGCGTGCTGCTGATGGCGCTGCGCACCTTCGGTGAGTGGCGTCGCTGCCGCGCACTGCTCGCTGCGGCCTATCCCTGCGAAGACGAGGCGCTGGTAGAGGCCCTGCAGCTGGCCTCCGATGCACACGGCGTGCGTCCTTCGCCACGGTTGTGGATGAGCGCGCAGGTGGATGCACCGCAGCTGGTCGGGCCGTTCCGCCCGGTGCTGCTGCTGCCGGCCGGCGACAATGCCCTGCAGGGTGATGCGCTGGATCTGGCACTGACCCACGAACTGCAGCACCTGCAGCGGCGTGACCTGCAGTGGGGCCTGCTGCCCGCACTGGCCCAGCACCTGTTCTTCTTCCACCCGCTGCTGCGTCTGTCGGTGCGCGAATACGCACAGGCCCGCGAGGAAGCGGTGGATGCGGCCGTGGTCGGCCAGCACGGCGCCAGCCGCCAGGCTTATGGTCGCCTGCTGCTGCAGCTGGGCGTGGCACCGCAGCCGCATCTGGGCGTGGCGAGTGCCGCACCGAACACCACCAGCCTCAAGCGCCGTCTGCTGTCGCTGCAGCCGCGTCGGGCCTGCCCGCGCATCCTGGCGATGGCGCTGACCGCTGTGGTGGTGGTGGTGGGCGTGGCGCCGATGCGACTGGTCGCAGCGCCGGTGCCGCCGGCTCCGCCCGCACCTCCGGCCGCCCCGAAGGCCGTGGTGCCGCCGCCGCCGAAGGCTCCGGAAGTACCGCCTGCACCGCCCTCGGCCGCGCGTGTGCCGGCCGTGCCGGTGGCGCCCGCGCCGCCCGCCGAACCGGCCGATATGGAAGAACCGTCCGGTCCTGACGACGCAGACGTCGCCTACGTTGACGATGCCGCTGGCAGGGATGAGGACCATGACGGCACGACCACCACTACCTCCATCACCACCTACGGTCGCCTCGATCTGGGCAAGTCGCCCCGGGAGGCCTACGTGCTGGTGGATGGTGACTCGACCTTCGCCAACGGCGGCATCGACGACGTGACGGTGGCCCGCCGGCAGCTCGGCAAGGGCCCGGCGCTGTGGTTCCGCCAGGGCGACAAGCGCTATGTGGTGCGCGACCCGATGCTGATCCAGGCCTTGCAGCGCGCCTACAGCGGCGCCGCAGACCTCGGTCGCCAGCAGAGCGAACTGGGCCGCCAGCAGAGTGCGCTGGGTCGCGAGCAGGGCGAACTCGGCAGGCAGATGGGTGAGATGGGCCGCATGCAGGGCGAGGAGTCACGCCGCCTTGCGCTGGCCGCCGCTGAGGTAGCGCGCAGCGCGATGGCCGCCCACGACATCAACCGTGAGGCAGCTGCGGAAGCGGCGAATGCCGCACGCGGTGCAACCCGCGATATGGCCGTTGCGCGAGAGGCTGCACGCGAGGCCGCCGCCGAGGCACGTCGTGCGATGCAGGAAGCCCGCAGCGAGGCCGCGCAGTCCGGCCGCACCCGTGACATGCAGCGCTTGGCCAGCCAGCAGTCTGAACTGGCCAGCCGCCAGGCGGCACTGGGCAACCAGCAGGCCGCGCTGGGTGAGCGCCAGGCACGCGTGCATGCGCAGGCATCGCAGCAGGCGCAGCAGGTGATCGCGCGCGCACTGGCCAGCGGCAAGGCCGAGCGACTCTGATCGGTAGTGCCGGCCGCTGGCCGGCAATGTGGGGTGCCGGCCAGCGGCCGGCACTACCCTGGGAACATCAACCGCAGCTGGCGCGCTCGATGCGGTTCTGCGCATCTACCTGCACGGTCACGCGGTCCTGGCGGAAGTCCATGGTCACCGCCATGCCGGGCTTGACCACCCGTGCACCGCGCGCACCGCTGTCAGCCACCAGCTTCTTGATCGTGGCTTCGTCGGCGGTCTTGCCGGTGAAGGCGTCCAGCGTCTCCGGCCTGCATTCGTGCGCGGCATCGGCCACGGGCGCTGGCGTGGGATCGTGGGAGGTGCTGCTGCCAGCGTGACTGCAGGCGGCCAAGGGCAGGATGGCGAGCAGGACCAGGGGATTGAGGCGCATCGTCGGGCTCCAGGCGTGGATGGTGGCGGCAGTGTCACCGCTGCCGCCGTCAGGCCGCGTCAACGCCTACTGCCGGACCAATGCCAGCGTCTCGCGCTCGCGTTGCTCCTCGCGCACCAGCCGTTGCAGCAGCAGGGCCAGGGTCACGACGTCCTGGTGATTGTGGTCGGCCACCCGGCGCAGGTTCACCGCATCGCCGCCGCGCAGGAAGCGCAGCCATGCGCCCGGCGCTTCAGAACCGGGCAGGTCGTCCTCGCGCACCACGCGCAGCAGCTGGCGTTCGATGGTGGACAGCTTGCAGTTCTCCCACGTGCCGCGATAACGGCGGCGGGTCGGGTAAAGCAGGTCGACGTGATCCAGCGCGCTGATCGGGCAACGCTGGCGGGCCAGCCGGTAGCGCGCCTTCAGCAGCGGCGCATCGTAACTGCGGCCGTTGTAGCTGCAGAACACGGTGGACGGCTGCAGCCAGCGGGCGAAGGTAGCCAGCATCGCATCCTCGGCGGCCATCGTGGCCATCAACAATTGGCGGATGCGCAGGCCTTCGCCACGTTGCGGGCACACATGCCAGTCGGCCGCGCCGATCATGAAGGCGCGGGTGCCGGTACCACCGGCCAGGCCGGTGGTCTCGGTATCGAAGAACAGCAGATCGCGTGCGGCCACGTGTTGGCCTTCGCGCTTGGCGAAGGCCAGCGACAGCGGGGCGGTCGGGATCGGTTGCGGCTGCAGCGATTCGATCAGGAACAGGCCCGGCGCGATCTCCTCGCCGGGCAGCTGGCGATCCTGCGCGCTGGCGCGTGCCGGCGCGGCTCCTCCCCGCGAACGCATGCCGAGCAGGCGATGCAGGCTGCCCACTTCCGGCCGACGCAACGGTGCGGGTGCCGGTGTGGAGGCCGCAGTGCCGGTCGGCTTGTGGCGGATTTCCTGTTCGACCCAGGCGAACACCGAACGCTCGGCCGGTGGTTGCCGCGCATCGTTGGCGGCCACGGGTGCCGGTGGCGCAGGGGGCACGTCCGGCGCGGCCGGTGTACTCGCCTTCGGGTCGCCGGCTTGCCTGCGCAGCAGGCGCAGCTTGTCCAGGCTCAGGCTCACGGTGCCAGCAGCTCCATCGGATCGCGCGTGGTCACCACCACGTCGGGCACGTGCTGGCAGGCTTCTGCGTCGAACAGGTCGAGTACGCGTAGCGCCAGCGCACGCGGCGAAGTCTCATCTTCTTCCTGCGCAGCCAGCACCGGGCCCACGCAGGCCGGGCAGCCGGCCTTGCAGTCGCAGCGCTGCACCAGTTCGCGCGCGCGCTGTACCAGTTCGGCCTGGCGCTGCCACAACGGTTCACTCAGGCCGACGCCGCCGGGGAAGTTGTCGTACAGGTACACGGTGGGCACGAACTCCTGCAGCAGCTCGACAACGCCAGGATCGCCCTCGCTGCCGCGCAGCTGGCCACGGCCGCTCTGGTCGGCGATCGCGAACCAGGAACCATCGCCGTTGCCGACCGATTTCTGCAGGTCGCGCGCATCGGCCATCACCGCCACCGTGGCGACGATGTGCAGCGCATACGCTGCGCCGAGGAAGCCATCCAGCGCATCCTGCTTGCTGGCGAAGGCGCGCAGCAGCAGCCCCTGCGGCAGCTGCCACCACACCGCAGTGGTGTGCAGTTCCTGGTCGGGCAGGTTCACCGGCCCGTAGCCGATGTTCTCGTGGGTGTAATAGCGGATCTTCTTGTAGCCGGCCACGCGGCGCACCACGTGCACTTCGCCATGGTGCGAATCGCCACGGCCGGCCACGCCACCGTCGAAACGGTCCAGCACCTTGAGCTTGGTGAAGTCGATGCTGTCGGTGTAGTAATCCACATGCGTGCGGGTGACGTACGCCTTACGGCCGTCCCAGTCCAGCGTCTCCACCTGGTATGGGGTGGACTGCACCATGTGGATCGCGCCTTCGTACAACGTGAGCGCGGCGGCGGAATAATCGACCTCGGCGATGATCTGCTGGCGGCCGTCGCTGCGGTCGACCACCACGAAGTTGCCGTCGGCCACCGCGCGCAGGCTGACCGCGTTGGCCGGATAGCTGTCGGCGATCCATTCCCAGCGCTCGCCTTCGCGGTGGATGACTTCGGTTTCGGCCAGCGCTTCCAGGAACACTTCCGGATCGATCGGGCCGAAGCCATCGCCGACCCGGAACGGCAGTTCGAAGGCTGCGCAGCGGATGTGGTCGAACAGGATCAGCGGCTGGTCCGGCGCGATGCGCGCGTGTTCGGGCGATGCCTCGGCGAAGAAGTCCGGATGGCGCACCACGTACTGGTCCAGCGGCTGCGAGCTGGCCACCATCACCCCCAGCGCGGGCTGCTGGCGGCGGCCGGCGCGGCCGAAGCGCTGCCAGGTGGCGGCCACGCTGCCGGGGTAGCCGTTGAGGATGACCACGTCGAGGCTGCCGATATCCACGCCCAGTTCCAGCGCCGAAGTGCTGACGATGCCGTCGATGTTGCCGGAGCGCATCGCACGCTCGGTCTCGCGGCGCTCGGTGGGCAGGTAACCACCGCGATAGGCGCGGATGCGCGGTGGTTTGCGCGGGTCGTGGTCGAAGATGTCCTTCAGGTACTTGGTCAGCACTTCCACCATCAAGCGTGTCTGCGCGAACACCAGGGTCTTCAGCCCGGACTTGATCGCGATGCGTGCGATGCGGTTGCTCTGCGAGCGTGCCGAGGCACGCAGGCCGAGGTCCGGATTGATTACCGGCGGGTTCCACAGCAGCACCTGCTTGGGCCCACTGGGTGCGCCGGATTCGGTGATGGCGGTGACCGGTGCCTCGATCAGCGCTTCGGCATGCGCCTGCGGATTGCCGATGGTGGCCGAGCACAGGATGAACTGCGGTTGCACGCCGTAGAACGCGCAGATGCGCTTGAGCCGGCGCAGCACGTTGGTGACGTGGCTGCCGAACACGCCGCGATAGGTATGCACTTCGTCGATGACGATGTAGCGCAGGTTCTCGAAGAACTGCGCCCACTTGGTGTGATGCGGCAGGATGGCCTGGTGCAGCATGTCCGGGTTGGACACCACGATGTCGCCGTGCAGGCGGATGGCCTGCCGCGCATCGCCGGGGGTGTCGCCATCGAAAGTGAAGGCCTTTACGCCCAGATCGCCGGCGCGGTTGAGTTCCAGCAGCTCGGCCACCTGGTCCTGGGCCAGTGCCTTGGTCGGGAACAGGTACAGTGCCTTGGCCTTGTCCTGCATCGCCGCGCTGACCACCGGCAGGGTGTAGCACAGCGACTTGCCGCTGGCGGTGGGGGTGACGATGGCCACGTGCTCGCCGCGCTGGCTCGCCTCCCAGGCCTCGGTCTGGTGGCTGTAGAGCTGATCGATGCCACGTGCCTTCAGCGCGGCGGCCAGGGCAGGCGGAACCGAATCGGGAATGGGCGCATAGCGGCCTTCGCGGCCGGGAATGGCAAAGCTGCCGGTGATGCGGTCCTGGTAGCGGCGCTGCAGGCGCGCGCTGAGCAGGGCGCCGTCGCGGGCGGGCAGGCCATCGCGGGTGGCGAGCTTCTGCTCGGCATCGGCAGTGCGCTTGGCGAGTTCGTAAGCCATGGAAGATGGAGCCGGGACGGATTGCGAGGGGTCACATGGCACCACACTCACGTCTCAGGATGTGAGACACCGCACACGGAGGGCGTGAACCGTTCAGTGCTCGCGTCCCGTAGCGTCGCCGCATCTCCCTTGGCTGAACAGCTGCCAGCGCAGCAACGAAATCTGAAGCCGGCATCCGTATCCTTGGGCGCTGGACGCAACCAACAGGGTGGATGGCTGTGGCACGACGTGGAACGCAGGGAGCCCTCCTGGCCAGCATGCTGCTGGCCGGCATCGCGCAGGCGCAGCAGGCCACGCCAGTGGCGGTGCCCGATCCTGCACCGGTTCCCCCTGCTGATGCCCCGGCAGTAGCCACCGCAGCGATCTCCACCGCCCTGCCGCAGGACAACGTCACCACCCTCGGCGAAGTGCGTGCGCTCAAGCCGGAAGACGAGCCGCTGGATCTGTACCGCTTCAAGAATCCGGTGAAGTTCGGCGACAACCGCTTCAGCCGCGACTGGAGCGAACCGCCATCGCCGGAGCAGGTCAGCATGGGTGGCGGCTACATCATGATGGGCGTGGTCAAGGGTGTGATGGCGGCGGCCAAGGGGATCAACAAACTCACCGGCGGGCCTTCGCAGATCCAGGCCGCGGTGGCGCGGCCACCGCCGGAGCTCAGTGCCGAACAGCAGCAGCGTGCGCTGCGGTTCTCCCAGGAGCAGGATGCCGGTGATGCATCGCCGGTGAAGTAGGCCGGTATATCCTGCCGGCTCCCCACCGGTAGTGCTGCCATGCTCCTGCGTTCGATCTGCCTGATGGCCGCATTGCTGCCGGCGTCCGCCTTCGCCGATGGCATCGCCGATGATCGCGCCTGCCGTAATGGCGCGTTTCCCTCCGAACAGAGCCGGTTCGCGCTTGCGCGGGTGATCGATGCGCCGCGCCTGTACCTGCTCGGCGACATGGACGGCTGCCCGGCCAAGGGCGAGCCGGCCTGCCGCCAGCGCAGCCATGTGGTCAACGGCGATACCGTGGTGACCGGGCGTGACCTGGGCGGCTACCGCTGCGCGTTCTTCCCGAACAAGGTGGGTGGCAGTGCCGGTTGGGTCGAACGCAGCAAGCTGCAGGCGTTGCCGGTGGTCGTACCGTCGCTGCAGGACTGGGCGGGCGACTGGAAGGATGGCGACAACGGCCTGCGCATCACCGTGCAGGGCGGGCAACTGCATGTGGAGGGTGACGCCTACTGGCCCTCTGCCAACCCCACGCCGGAGCAGCGTCCCTACGGGCCGAACATGGGCCAGGTGGAAGCGCGCGCCGCGCCGCGTGGTGCCGACGTCGAGTTTGTTGAGGACACCTGCAAGGTGCGCGTGCATTCGCTGGGTGAGGTGCTGATCGTGGCCGACAACAGCGAATGCGGTGGCATGAACGTGCGCTTCAATGGCGTGTACCGGCGCGCGGGCAAGCGTTGACCCCGTGGAAAGGCGCCAACCAAGGTTGGCATCTACCAGGGCAACCGGCCAGTAGATCCACGCCATGCGTGGATGCTCTCTGCGATCCAATCGGTGGGGTCAGAGCCCTTTCGCGGGCGAAAGGGATCCGACCCCGGCTCAGCGCCGTCGCTCCAGCCACCACAGCAGCGATGCGCACAACACGAACGCCAGCCACCACGGCCAGCGCGAGCCCGGTACGGGCTGCATCATCAGCGTGTTTGCCGAAGTGCTTGAGGCCAACGCCTGCGTGGTCGCATCGATCATCGCCTGCCGGTGCAGCGTCGGTGCATCCTTTGGGTCGAACACATAGCGCCAGACAACGCGGTCGCCATGCTGCAGGCGCTGCCAGCCTGCCTCACGGGGCCACCAGCCGGCGCAGCGCAGCGCCGACGTCGCGCCATCGACGATCAGGGGTACATCGTCGCCACGCTTGTTGAAGACCTGCAGCGGCGCCTGCACGCCGCACAGCGCCTGCCGTTCGCCAGCCCAGCTGATCGGCTGTGGTGACCACAGTGCATCAGCGCTGCCCTGTGCACGCGCCAGGGTGGCCACCACGCTGCTCCAGAGTTCGCCGTGGCGGTCATCGCGCCCGGCCAGCACCCAGCGCCAGCTGTCGGTCAACGGCAGCTGGCCGATGCGGCCCTTGCCGACCGCGCGCCAGCCACCGATGTCGTTGCCGGCACGATCGTGCAGCAGTGCGCTGCTGCCTGGAACCTGCAGCGCCAGTGCTTCCAGCGCGGGCAGGGCGGCACCGTGCGAGCTGCGGTCGGCTTCTTCGCCGTAGCCGGTCGGCAACGTGCCGGCGGCGAGCGGGCCACGTCGTGCGGCGAGGACCGCGCTTTCGCCATCGCCGGGAAGTTCGAGGGGGCGGCTGCTGCCATCGCCCTGCACGGGCAGGCCCAGATCGCGGAGGCGCTGGCGCGCAGTGGCCGAAGGTGCCCCCGCACTGCGCACCAGTACGCCCAGTCCATCGCGCAGCGCCTGGCGCACGGCGGCCAGCTGGCCCGCACTCAATGCCGCCAGGCTGCGCTCGTCCAGCAGCAATAGATCGCTGCGCGTGAGTGATGCTGCATCGATCGCCACCGCGCCATCACCCACGCTGAGTCCGGCCCCGGTATCCGCCTGCACCTGCACACGGATGCCGGCATCGGCTGCCCAGCGGCGCAGGTACTTCAGCTCTGGACCCGGCGCGCTGGCGCGCACCAGCAGACGAAGCGGTGCGGCCGGCAGGGTCTGCTGCGGCACCGGTACGCTGTCCAGCACATGGCCGTCGGCATCGAGCAGACGCAACTGGAACACGCTGCGGCCTTCGGCGCGGGCGATGCCACTCAGCTGCACGCGACCGTCGTCGGCAACCTCCGTGCGATCGACCACGCTGTCGGCCGGGTCGAGCAGTTCTGCTTTCGCCTTGGCCGCGCCACGCGCCTGTGCCTGTACGTCGAAACGGGCACCGGGTGCGACATCGGCCGGTGGCTGCAGTGCGATCCAGCCGCGCGGCTCCGGTGCGGCCTGCCAACGTACATCCGGCGGCAGCACCGCGTCGCGGTCACGCGCGGCCAGGCCCGCACCGACCAGCGTCAGCGTGGAGGCCGGATGCTGGCGCAGCGCGGTGGCCAGGTCGGGAACGCGCTGTGCGCCGGGCACATCGGCAGCTTCCGGCAACAGCAACAGCGGGCCTTCGCTGGCCGGAAGTGCGCCGGCCTTGCCGGCATCGATTCCGAGCACGACCAGCCCGCCTGCGGGTTGCTGGCGGGTGGGCGGCACCAGGCAGAAATACAGCAGCGTGGCGGCGATGATCTGCAGCGCGATCACGCTCCACCGGCGGCCCGGATGCGCGGTGCTTCCACGCAGTTGGCGCACGCTGGCGATGACCACGACCACAGCGAGTGCCAGCGCAATCCACAGGTTCAGGCTGGAGGTGGTCATGGCTGCGCCTCCAGCGCATCGAGGAAGCGCTGGCCCATCGCATCGGCCGCACTGCGCCGCATCGCCTGCGGCAGTGGACGCTGCAGCGCCCGCCACAGCTGCGCGCGCAGGCGCTGGCGGCAGGCGCTGCAGTCGGGCTCGATGCGCAGCTGCTCGATGGCCGCGGCCAGATCCAGTGCATCGGGCAGGTAGGCCGCGTTGCGCTGCTGCCAGGCCGCGAGCGCATCGAGATCCGGTGCGCCGTTGTCATCACCGAGGCGTTGCCAGGCTTCAACGATGGCCGGATCCGGCGGAGTGCGCGCGGCCAACGGCAGTTCACGACTGGCCAGTCCGGCGCGATCACCGCCGAGGCGACGGCCTTCATCGATCGGCGGCAGCTCCGGCCCGACCCGGGCCAGATAGATGCGTTCGGCCTGCTGTACCTGCTTGATGAAGCCCAATGCCTTGTAGGCGAAGGGCAATGCCTGCTCCGGACGGCCCTGGCGCAGCTCGCCTTCGGCCGACCACATCTGGTCCAGCGCGGCCTTCAACGTGGCGCGGGTCTGCGGATCGAGCAGGGTGGCCGCCTCGGCGTGGTCATGGGTGTGTCCGTATTCGGAGAGCACGTCGGTGTCGCTGCCGAACACCGGGGGCGTATCGGCATTGGCTGGCTTGCCGCCGTGATCGTGGCCATGCGCGTCGTGCGCGCCTGCATCGGCGCCATGGTCGTGATCGTGATCGTCGTCATGGTCGTGGTCGTGGTCGTGGTCATCTGCGGCCGGCGTATCGCTGGTGGGCAGGTCGCTGGTCGGCGGCGGCTTCGGCGCACCTTCGCTTTCCTCGCCCAGGAACTGGCCGTAGCGCAGGCGCAGGATGCGCTGGTCGACACCGATCGCATCGCTGCGCTTCACGAAGTCCTCGGTGGCCAGGCTGCGTCGCTGCCGGATCAACGCTTCGGCATCGATGATGATCTGCCGCTGGCTGCGGAAGTACGCAGGCAGGGTTTTCTTGATGCGGCCCTCGAGCTCTGCACCGAGCGCGACTTCGGCACTGGGCAGGCGCAGGATCACGCTGCTGCTGCGCCCGGTCTGCGGCATGGGCGCATGGTTGTCGCGCACTTCCAGCTGGGCGATCACATCGTTGCCGGGCTGCGCGCCCAGCGCAGCCAGATCAAGGGTGTGGGCGAAACGTCGCGCGGTGGCTTCGCCGCTGCCGGCAAGCACGACGCTGCGCTTCACGAAGGTGATGTTCTCACCGCTGCCCTGGGTGGTGGTGATCGACAGCGTTGCCTGCGCCGCGACACCGTAATCGTCGCTGGCCTCGAAGCGCAGTGCCCACTGCCGTTGCCCAGGTGTGCCCAGCACCAGGCTGGCCGCGGGCTCCAGTACGCGCACGCTGGGTGCACGGTCGGCCACCACATCCAGCCGGTGCAGGCGGGTCTCTGCCAGTGCCGGTTCGCTCACCACGCGGTACAGCACTGGCGTGCGTGCCACATCCTGCGCCTGCCACTGTCCTTCGTGCTCGCTCAGTGGCAACCGGCGACCATCGTGGAACTGCAGCCATGCCTTGTCCGGGGCGCGGTCGAAGCGCAGGGACCAGGACAGCCGGCTGTCGGCGGCAACTTTGGCGTCCAGCGCATTCTGGGTGAGCGTGGCCTGGCCGGTATAGGCCGGCGCGTCAATGCGCAGGCGGGTGGACTGCAGGCGCAGCGGGCCCGCGGCAGTAGCGCTGCCAGGTGCGGACGCGCGGGCAGGCGCGGAATCGGGGTTCGAACGTGGCCAGCCCAGTGCCAGCCCAGCAATGGCCAGCCCTGCGATCCAGCACAGCGCCAACGCCCCACGCGGCCAGTGCGGACGCAGCTCCGGCATCGCGCGTTCCAGCGTGGCCAGCACGTGCGCACGCTGGCGCTGCTGCAGCGGATTGAGCGTGGCGGCATCGGCGAACAACAGATCGGCACTGTCCTCGCTGGCACCGCTGCCATCGAGCTGGCGCTGCAGCCACTGCCGGCCCAGTTGTCGGGCACGCGCGGTGGCGAGCGCTGCACAGACGAGCAGGCTGACGGTGCCGACCACACAAGCGGCGTCGAAACCGCCCAGACGCAGGGCCAGCACCGCCGCGGCCAGCGCCCATGGCAGGCCCAGCAGCAGGGTGATGGCCGCGCGGCGGCGGCGTGCGCGTTGCCAGGCGTGCTGCAGGGTGTTCATGCACCCACCCTGCGTCGGGCACTGCTGGCCATCCAGCGCTCCAGCGCGAACAGCAGCACGATGGCCAGCAACAGCCAAGGTGTCGGCTCACGCAGTGGTGGTGTTGCAGCAGGCATTACGGCCCGGTGCGGTGCGTGGTCACGTGCATCGCCCAGGCGCGGGGCCGTGGGCGGCTGCAGCGCCAGCAGCAGGGCACGCGGCAACTGGGGATCACGCAGCGCGGCGTTGCTGGCGGCATTCCAGTCGCCCGGCAGCGCCAGCAGAGCGCCGTGGCCGATGCGTTGCTGCCACAGCAGCGGTGCGCCCTCGGCGTCGCGCAGCAGGATGCGGGCGCTGGCAGCAGGCTTGCCGGCAGTCATGACACGACCGCCGTCGCGCAGCCACGCCTGCCAGTTCGCTGGCAGTGAGTCGCTGCGGCTCCACACGCCGATCTCGCCGCGTTCGGGCAGGGCATCCCCCGCCAAGGGCAATGGCAGTGCCTGCACGCCCCACGCGCGCTGCAGTGCATTCAACCAGTGCTGGGCAGCGGCGGGTGCCTCACCGTGCACGCGTAGCCGCGGCAGCGCCGCTGCAATCTGCGGCGGGGTGACCGGCATCGGCTGCGTGTGCCATTGCACCTCGCGCGACAGCTGCAGGCGGGCGCCATCCAGGCCGGGCAGGGGATCGGGAACGTGCACGGTCAACGCGGTGCCAGCGGGCAGCTGTGCGTCAAGTTCGCGCAGCAGGCTGGGCAGGGACGCGCTGGACGCAGGCGGTGCTTGATCGATGGCAGGGAAGCCGGGTGCCAGCCAGTGCCAGTTGCCCTCTTCGGCGGTGCCGCGCAGTGCGGCGGCGTCCATCCCAGGTGCCACTACCGTCCAGGCAGCGGGGACAGGCGCAGGGCCGGTCAACGCAGGTCGTGCCAGCAGAAAGGCCAATGCAGCCAGCAACATCAGCCGCACCAGAAGCAACGGCCAGTCATCGAAGCGGATGCGCTGGCGCGGCCGGATCTGTGCACGCAGCCAGCGCAGTGCAGCGAAATCCAGTGGCGTGTACGGATGGCGCCGGGCCAGATGGATCAGCAGCGGCAGCAGCCATGCGGCGAGCGCGGCCAGGCCGAGCGGGAACAGCAGGGTCATGCAGCGCCCCCACGGCCGAACAGCACCTGCAGTGGTTGGTCCAGCGGCTGATCGAGCCAGCCGGTGGCGCTGGCGATGCCGCTGGCCTGCAGGCGCGACTGCAACGCGCTGCGTGCGCCAGCGAAGCGCTGCAGGTAATCGGCGCGGATCGCCGCGCCATCGCCCAACAGTTCCTCGCCGGTTTCCGGGTCGCGGAAGCGATGGCCGGCGTCGAACGGGAAATCGCGCTCGTCGGCGGTGAGGATCTGCAGCAGTGCCACTTCGCGGCGTGCGCTGGCCAGCTGTTCCAGCAGCACGATGCCGGCATCGTCGAAGCCGTCGCCGATCGCCAGCAGCAGGTCGCCCGGGCGCACGCGCTCCCACAGCGGCCGAAGGCGATCGGCCGCAGGCCAGGCGCCGCACGCCTGCAAGGCATGCAGTTGCAGATGCACGCGATCACGCTGGCGTGCGCCGTTCGCTGCGGGCACCAGCTGCAGACCATCGCCATTGATCGCCAGCAGGCCGAAACGGTCACCCTGCTGCAGGGCCAGCTCAACCACGCAGGCGGCCACGCCACGCATGTGGTCCAGGCGCGTGCGCTGCGGTGCCGCGCGATCCGCCTGGTTGGCCGAAGCGGTGGCGTCGAGCAGCAGCCAGACCGTGATCGGGCTTTCGCGTTCGGATTCGCGCACGAAGAAGCGATCCGAGCGGGCGTACAGCTTCCAGTCGATCTGGCGCAGTTCGTCCCCGGGCTCGTAGGCCCGGTACTGGGCGAATTCGAGACCGGCACCGCGGCTGCGGCTGGCGTGCTGGCCGATGCCACTGGCGCCGCTTGCCACGCGCGGCCGCAACCGCAGCAGGCGCAGGCGCGCACGCAGTTCCGGCGGCAAGGTCAGCGGGGTACCGGCGTTCACGCGTGGATCAACCCGGGAACGGCACGGCCTGCAGCAGGGCGGCGACCACGTCGTCAGCACGCTTCTGCTCGGCCTCGGCGGCGAACGACAGCAGCAGGCGATGGCGCATCACCGGCGCGGCCAGTGCCTGCACATCCTCGCGGGTGGCGGCGAACCGGCCCTGCAGCAGCGCACGTGCTTTCGAGGCGAGCACCAGCGACTGACCCGCACGCGGGCCGGCGCCCCATTTCACCCATTGGTTGATGGCGGCCGGTGCGCCTTCACCTGGCCGGCTGGCACGCACCAGGCGGGTGATCCAGGCCAGCACGTCAGGGCTGACATGCACCTGGCGCACGGCGGCCTGCAGTGCGATCACCGCCTCGGCGTCCATCACCTTCGGCACCGCGTCAGTTGCGCCGCCGGTGGTCTGTTCCAGGATCTGCCGCTCTTCGTCTTCGCTCGGGTAATCCACCAGCACATGCAGCAGGAAACGATCCAGCTGTGCTTCCGGCAGCGGGTAGGTGCCGGCCTGCTCGATCGGGTTCTGCGTGGCCAGCACGAAGAACGGCGCGGGCAGCGCGTAGGTGGTGCCGGCGTAGCTGACCGTGCGTTCCTGCATCGCTTCCAGCAGTGCGGCCTGGGTCTTGGGCGGGGTGCGGTTGAGTTCGTCGGCCAGCAGCAGGTTGGTGAAGATCGGGCCCTGCTGGAAACGGAAATGGCGATGGCCAGTGCCGTGGTCTTCCTCCAGCAGCTCGGTGCCGAGGATGTCGCTGGGCATCAGGTCGGGGGTGAACTGCACGCGCCGGAACTGCAGTTCCAGTGCCTGGCCGAGCGAGCGCACCAGCAGGGTCTTGCCGAGCCCGGGTGCGCCTTCCAGCAGGCAGTGGCCGCCGGCCAGCAGGCCGATCAGCAGCTGCTCGACCACCGTGTTCTGGCCTACCACTGCGCGTGCGAGCGCGGCGCGCAGCTCATTCAGGCGCGGCAGCAGGGAATCGAGGTCGGGGGAGGTCATGGGCGTGCAGGTCCTATCAATTGTTCAACGCGTACATCACGATGTTGACGCCGAAGCGGGTGTTGTCCTCGGCAAGGAAGCGCTTGTTGCGCCAGTCGTAGTCCCACTCGCAGCCGTAGTCCTTGTTGCTGTACAGCAGGCCCAGGCGGCCATCGACCTCGATGCCTTTCAGGTAGTCATGCACCAGGTCGTCGCCCCAGCCGTTGAGTTCGAAGCTGGTGGCGGGCGGGCCATCGGGGAAGCGGAAGAAGCTGCGGTACAGCGCGTGGCTGTTGGGCAGCTTCTGCAGTGCCTTCGGACCAAACAGGCGACCCATCTGCGCCTCGAACGAGGTGGCGAACAGGCCGTCGATGTCGTGGTTGCAGTCGTCGACGAAGACGAAGCCGCCATTGCGCACATAGCGCACGAAGTTCTGCCGTTCGGCGGCATTGAACTCCACCAGTGTGTGCCCGGCCAGGTAGCAGAACGGCGCTTCCAGCATGCGCGGGTCGGCCAGCGCCACCACGTGTTCCTGCGGGTCCACGCGCAGCGAGGTGTAGTCGATCAGCGAGGTGATCAGGTTGGACGGCATGCGCGCGTCCACGTCCCAGTCACCGGAGTCGTACTGCAGGCGGGTGAACCAGAAGTCGTAGCGCGAACTGCGCGGGCCCGCCTGCGCGAAGGCCGGCAGCGCCGCCGCCGAAGCGGCAGCGGCCAACCAGCGCAGGCAGGCCCGGCGATCCATCAGACCGCGTCGGACAGCGAGGTGAAGGTGAAATCGCGCAGCTTCATCGGCGGGATCATCATCACGTAGCTGGATTCATCACCGGCCACGCGCACCGGCTTGCCCAGCTCTTCGATGTTGTTGAGCATGATCACCGGCGATTCGTTGAAGCGGAAGTTCTTCACCGGGTGCTTGATCTGGCCGTTCTCGATGTAGAAGGTGCCGTCGCGGGTCAGACCGGTCAGCAGCACGGTCTGCGGGTCGACCATGCGGATGTACCAGGTACGGGTGACCAGGATGCCCTTCTGGGTGCCGCGCACCAGCTCGGCGGTGCTCTTGTCGCCACCGCTCATCAGCAGGTTGCCCGGCGTTGCCTTGGCGGTCTTGCCCTGCTTCTGCGCCCAGAAGCGCGAGTAGTCCAGGTTGGCGATCTTGCCATTCTCGATGATCGCCATGCGCTCGCGCGGCATGCCTTCGCCGTCCCACGGCAGCACCGGTGCCTCGGCATGCCACGGGTCGGCATACATGCTCACGCGCGGGTCGTAGACCTGCTCACCCAGCTTGTTGCCGCCGCCCTTCCTGGACAGGAAGCTGCGGCCTTCATCGGCCGAGCGTGCGCTGAAGAAATTCATCATGAAGCTGATCAGGCCGGCGGCCGCGGCCGGTTCCAGAATCACCGTGTACTTGCCCGGCTCCAGCGCCTTGGCTTCGGCCGATTCGGTGGCCTTGCGCATGGCGATGCGGATGTCCTGGTCGGCCTTGAAGTCGGCGGCATCCTTCAGGTTGCGGCCGACCCAGCCCGAACCGCGGCCATCTTCGGTACGCACGGTGCAGGTGTAGTCGAAGTTGGTGGTGCGCTGGTAGGCGAAGTTGCCATTGCTGTTGGCGGTGGCCTGGAAGCCCTGGCCGTCTTCAAGGAACCCGGCGGCGATCAGGCCGTGGCCACGGCACGGGGCGATCGAATCGGCGGCGACCTTGGCGCGGAAGGCCGGATCGATGGCAGCGGTGGATTCGCTGAAGGTCGGGCTGGCACGGTAGCTCTGCTTGCCGATGGCCGGCATGAACTCCGGGTTCTCGGGGGCCAGCCGGGCCAGGTCTTCGGCACGGCGCACCACGCGTTCCAGCGCGGCGTCGTCGAACTCGTTGATCGAGGCGGTGCCGACGCGCTTGCCGAAGGCGACGGTGACCGCCAGCTCGGTGTTGTCGACGATGCCGCTGGTGGAGACATTGTTCAGTGCGAAACGGATGTTGCCGCTGATCGCGCCGGCCAGCACGGCGGTGCACTCGTCGGCCTTGGACAGGGCGATGACCTTGTCGAGGATGGCCTTGGCCTGGGCTTCGGTGAAGATACTCATGGTGTAAGGGCTCCTGACCGATCAGCCGAGGCTGCGTGCGGTGTTGATGACATTGATGCCGTTGAAGCGCGCGGTGGACGAACCGTGCGAGACCGCCGAGACCTGGCCCGGCTGGCCCTTGCCGTCGAAGAACGAACCGCCCAGGCGGTAGTCACTCTCGTCGGCCACGGCGGTGCAGGCATTCCAGAACTCCGGCGTGCGGATCTGGTAGGCCACGTCTTCCAGCATGCGGGTGATCTGGCCGTTCTTGATCTCGTAGAACAGCTGGCCGCCGAACTGCGCGTTGTAGCGCTGCTGGTCGATCGAGAACGAACCGTCACCGATGATGTAGATGCCGTTCTCCACGTCCTTGATCAGGTCCGGCACGCTCAACGGCTTCTTGCCCGGTGCCATCGACACGTTGGCCATGCGCTGGAACTGCACGCTGGACCACGAGTCGGCATAGCAGCAACCGTCGGACTCGGTCTTGCCGAGGATGTGGGCCTGGTCGCGGATGGTCTGGTAATCCACCAGCTTGCCGTTGCTGATCAGGTCCCAGCGCTTGCACTTCACGCCTTCATCGTCGTACGCCACCGCGCCGAGGCTGCCCGGCTGGGTCTTGTCGGCGAAGATGTTGACAAGCTCGCTGCCGTACTGGAAATGCTGTTCGCGCTTGTCCAGGGTGGCGAAGCTGGTGCCGGCGTAGTTGGCTTCGTAGCCGAGCACGCGGTCCAGTTCCAGCGGATGGCCGATCGACTCATGGATGGTCAGCCAGGTGTGCGACGGGTCGAGCACCAGATCGTACTTGCCCGGCTTCACCGACGGTGCCTTCAGCTTTTCCTGCGCCTGCTTGGCGGCGGCGATGGCGTCTTCCTTCATGTTGTAGGAAGAGCTGTAGTTGACCACGCCATTCGGGCTGACCACCTTGCCGGCAGCCGCACCGTCCAGGTACTCGTAGCCCAGGCCCATCGGCGAGGACAGGCCTTCGCGGGTACGGAACTTGCCGCTGGACTTGTCGATGGCGGTGATCGTCATCGGTGCCCAGATGCGGTGCACGTCTTGGTCGATGTAGGAACCATCGGTGGAGGCGAAGTACTTCTGCTCGTTGACCAGGAACAGCATCGAATTGACGAAGCTGGCGCCGGCGCCCATCGCCGCGGCGTTGACGTCCAGCAGCAGGCCGACCTTGTCCTTGATCGGCACCTCCATCGCATTCTTGCGGATCGGCGTGCGCCAGCTCACCTCACCCACGCCCGGCGCCTTGGCCAGCTGCACCGGTGCGGTCTGCACGCCGGCATTGGCCTTGGCGATTGCCGCGGCCTGCTGCGCGGCCTTGGCCACGTCGGCCGTACCCAGCGCATTGGTGGCGGCAAAGCCCCAGGCACCGTTGACGATCACGCGGATGCCAACACCGGTGGACTCGGTGTTCACCACGTTCTGCACCTTGTCCTCGCGGGTGATCACGAACTGGCGCAGGTAGCGGCCGATGCGCACGTCGCAGTAGGTGGCGCCGGCCTGGCGGGCGGCGGCCAGCGCTGCATCGGCCAGGCGCTTCTTCAGCCCCAGGTCCAGCGTGCTCTGCAGCTGTTCGGCGGCAATCGCCTTGCCGAAGAAGGAGGGCACGATCAGCCCGCCCGCGGTAAGCCCGGTCAGGGCCAGGAAGTCACGTCTTTGCAAGGCTGCTCTCCATGTCGAAGGATGGGTGGCTCAAGCGCCGAGACTGCGCGCGGTGTTGATGATGTTGATGCCGTTGAAGCGGGTGGTGGACGAACCGTGCGAGACCGCCGAAACCTGCCCGGGCTGGCCCTTGCCGTCGAAGAACGAACCACCCAGGCGGAAGTCACGCTCGTCGCAGATCGCAGTGCACGCGTTCCAGAACTCCGGCGTACGGATCTGGTAGGCCGCGTCCTCGACCATGCCGGCGATTTTTCCGTCCTTGATCTGGTAGTACAGCTGGCCGCCGAACTGCGCGTTGTAGCGCTGCTGGTCGATCGAATACGACCCGCGGCCGTGGATGTAGATGCCGTTCTCCACGTCCTTGATCATGTCCTCGACGCTGAGCGGCTGGTTGCCCGGCGCCAGCGAGACATTGGCCATGCGCTGGAACTGCACGCTGGACCAGGAATCGGCATAGCTGCAGCCATGCGATGCATCGCGGCCGAGGATATGGGCTTCATCGCGGGTGGCCTGGTAATCGACCAGGATGCCGTCGCGCACCAGGTCCCAGCGCTGGGTCTTTACGCCTTCGTCGTCGTAGCCGACCGCACCGAGGCTGCCCGGTTGGGTCTTGTCGGCGAAGAAGGTGACGATGTCGCTGCCCCAGCGGAAGCCAGCATCGCGCTTGTCCAGCGTGGCGAAGCTGGTGCCGGCGTAGTTGGCTTCGTAGCCAAGCACGCGGTCCAGCTCCAGCGGGTGACCGACATTCTCGTGGATGGTCAGGAACAGGTTGGACGGGTCCAGCACCAGGTCGTACTTGCCGGGCTTCACCGACGGTGCTTTCAGTTTCTCGCGCGCGTGGCGGGCGGCCGCAATGGCGTCCTCGACCGGGTCGTAGGAGTCGCGGTAGGCGGTGATGCCACCGGGCAGATGCACTTTGCCGCGCGCATCGCCATCAAGGAACTCATAGCCCATGCCCATCGGCGAGGACAGCCCGGCACGGGTTCGGAACTTGCCGCTGGCCTTGTCGATGGCAGTGGCGGTGAATGGCAGCCAGATGCGATGGATGTCCTGGTCGATGAACGAGCCGTCGCTGGAGGCGAAGTACTTCTGTTCGTTGACCAGGAACAGGGTGGAATTGATGTAGTCGGCGCCCGCATTCAGCGCGGCGGCGTTGAGCGCCAGCAGCAGCTCGACCTTGTCCTGGATTGGCACTGCCATCGCATTGCGGCGCACCGGCGTCTGCCAGCGCACCTCGCCGACCGACGGCGTCGGTGCCAGCTGCACCGGCCGGGTCTGGATGCCGGCGTTGGCGCGGGCGATCGCCGCCGCCTGCTCGACCGCGGCGCGCACGGCGGCCTCGGTCTGCTGATGGGTTGCAGCGAAGCCCCAGGCGCCGTTGACGATTACCCGCACGCCCACACCGGACGATTCGCGGTTGGTCACATTGCCGACCTGGTGTTCGCGGGTGATGACCGACTGGTTGAGGTAGCGGCCGATGCGCACATCGCAGTAGCTGGCCTTGGCCGTGCGTGCGGCGGCGAGCGCCACGTCCGCCAGGCGTCTGCGCTGGGCGGTATCGACCGGGGCGAGCAGCTGCTCGGCGGCGATGGCACGGGAATGCGGCAGCAGCAGGCCCGCCAGGCCCAGACCGGAAAAAGCCAGGAACTCACGTCGTTGCACAGCGTTTCTCTCTCTCGCTTGCGTGCGGTTGGCAACGGGCCGGACCGATCACGTCAACTCCTCGACTTTCGCCAGCGCGGCGCGTCCGGGCAAGTGACTGCAGTCATGGTTGGGGAGGGTTTCGGCAGGGCTTGCAGCCCTGCACCTGCTCAGAGCCGGAGCAACAGCAACAGCGGGCTTGCCGAGGAATGGCGGGGCGGTGTGGGTGGGCAGGACACGCCGTAAACCCCGCTCCGCGGTCCGGCCCAGCCGCTGGCGGCTGTGCGTTCGGGCGCTTGCGAGGCATGCCTCGCAGGCAAAGCGCCCTCACCCCTGGGGGCTCGATGGCGCCATCCATGGCGCCAACGGTCCTGCCCACCCACCCCGCCATCCCACGGAAAGCCCGCTTTTGAATTTGACGTGGCTGTTGCCGTTGCTGTGGCTTGAAGCAGGTGCAGGGCGCAGCCCTGCCGAGCGACACCCCCTCGTGCACAATGGGGCCGACCCCGCCTGGACACCGTCCCTGATGTCGAGCAAGCCGTATTCAGAAGCCTGCGAGCGCAACCGCGAACCCATCGCCACCGCACTCGACCCGTGGATGGGCGACCGCCATCGGGTGCTGGAGATCGGCAGTGGCACCGGCCAGCATGCGGCCTTCTTCGCCGAGCGCTGGCCGTGGCTGCGTTGGCAGCCCAGCGATCACCCGGACCATCTGCCCGGCATCGAGGCCTGGCGCGCCGAGGCGGCGCTGCTGAACCTGCTGCCGCCGGCGGCGCTGCAGGTGGAACTGCCACCGGCGCCCGGGCTCAGCCTGCCACAGGGCAGCACGTTCGACGCCGCATTCAGCGCCAACACGCTGCACATCATGGGCTGGGATCACGTACAGGCGATGTTCGCCGCGCTGCCGCCGCTGCTGCGCCACGGTGCGCTGCTGGCGGTCTACGGCCCGTTCAACTACGGCGGCCGCTACACCAGCGACAGCAACGCGCAGTTCGATGCGTGGCTGAAGGCACGTGACCCGCGCAGCGGCATCCGCGATGTGGAAGCCGTGCAGGCGCTGGCCGAGGACAACGGCTTCACCCGCCTGCGCGACGTGGCGATGCCGGCCAACAACCGCCTCCTGCTGTGGCGGTTGGGGTGATCAAGCCTCGGGGGCCATGCTGGAAAGGCGTGCTGCCGCAGCACGAAGTCCGTTGAAAATCGGTTCGGACACGTTTGAGGGGAAGTCATCCGGGAGCTGACGGGTGACCTGCTGGATGGCGGGCTCGACGGCCGCGATCAATGTCTTGATCCATGGTTCTGCACCATCGGCAACGCCGCAGGCGCGCGCGGTTTCATTCCAGTGCCGCCGTCGCACAAGGTGCAGTTTCCGGTGGCGGTTCTTGCCATGTACGGCCATGGCGAGCTGTGCGTTTCGTGGATCGAGTTGATTGGGTCCCCTGCCGAGGATGGGATATACCGACAGCACGTCGTAGACGGGCGTCAGGCGGAAGCGTCCACCGGCTTCCAGGTGAACACTGAAATTCTTGGCATGGCCGTCGGTTGCGGCCAGCATCCAGAAAAGAATCTGCGTCTTGAAGAAGATCGCGCGATCCTCGGGGTGTTCGGACTGTCGAAGCAGATCCATGATCGGAACGATGCCGGGGCCGCCATCGGATTCATACTTTCTGGCAGCCGGCAGACCAAAGACCTGACACATGTCTTCCTGTGGTAGTCGCAGCCACCACCGGCGGTCGGCAGACAGGCGACGGTCAAACCGCTCGACAATGAGAGCACGTTGGTCGTTGAAGCGGCCCATCTGCGTCTCGGCCACGGGGATATCAAAGGCGGAAAGCAGATGCATGCACAGCCATTCATTCTCCACGGACTGATGCATGTCTGCCCGCATGTTGCCAACAATGCCAAGCGGCAGCTTGAAGATGTGAGTGGATGGTGTGTTGCCGGTAGGAATGCACCATTTGCCAGCATGCAGCAGAAGACCGGTCTTTTCCTGCGCACCGGCGATGGAAATGCGGAATGCATCATCACGGCTGGGTGCGCCAGGCAGGTTCCCTGTCGTCACCTGACGCAGGATCGTAGCGACACCTGCTTCGTCCAACACCTCGCACGTGATCTGCTGGATGTTTTCGGGTGGATGCGCAGGCGGCAACAGCTGCACTGCGCCGACACAATCCCGTCCAATGGCTTCAAGAAGATCGAACGTATCGCTGCCGCGCGTGGCGAACCGGTCGCGGATCCGGTTGCGTATGGCGACGTTATCGGGAAGAAGGTTATCGAAGTAGTCGTTGACGACGTTGCCCCGATGGCTCTCGCCATCTGGGAGCAGGGGTAGAGAGAGCGACAACGGTCGGGACTGGGGCGAGCTGATCCACTGGCTGACATACGACAACCGGGATGACCCGTTCCGGGCATCATCCCAAAGTGCGACTTCCACACCATTCATCCAGACCTGCAGCGTACCCATGGCTCACCACTCCAATGACGACGTGTTCTCCTGGGGACTTCGTTGCTGGAGGCTGACCTCCAGACCCAGCACCGCCCAGATCCGCATCAGGCGTTCAAAACTTGCCGATGCAGGGTCGCGTTCCAGCGCGCCCACTGCCTGGCGGCTGATCCCGAGTCGCTCCGCCAGCTGAGCCTGGCTCAGGCCCGCCTGGCGCCGGAAAGCACGCATCAGGGGCGCAAGTTGTTGGGCTGTCCTCACTGTGTGCAGCGGCCTGTCCATACCGGCAGTCCCCAAGGAAAGATGACCGTACGCCAACGCGTACGCAAAGGATAGGTTGCTTTACGACAAGCAACCTATCGCTTTCTCGCTAAGGAGGCAACCTATCGATTGCTATATCGCTATGCAACCTATAGGTTGCCTTTCCATGACGCAGCGCCGCGTCAAGCCACCTGCACGATATGCAGCGCCTTCGGGTTGCGCCACTGCGCCAGCAGGGCAGCCTCGCGCGCCTTGGCCTGTTCGTAGTGCGCTTCCTTGACGTGGCCGAAGCCGCGGATGTGCTCGGGCACGCTGGCGATCTCCACCGCCAGGGCCAGGCGGCCGTCCTCCAGGCCATCCAGCAGCAGCTGCACGGTGGCTTCGTAATCGGCGATCAGCTGGCGCTCCATGCGCCGCTCTTCAGTACGGCCGAATACATCCAGGCGGCCGCCACGCAGGAACTTCAGCTTGGCCAGCAGGCCGAAGGCCTTGAACATCCACGGGCCGTATTCCTTCTTCAGCAGGCGGCCCTGCTCATCCTTCTTTGCGAACAGCGGCGGCGCCAGGTGGAAGCGCAGCTGGTAGTCGCCCTCGAACTGCTGCTGCAGGCGGCGCTGGAAGTCACCGCTGGTGTACAGGCGGGCCACTTCGTACTCGTCCTTGTAGGCCATCAGCTTGAACAGGTAGCGGGCCACGGTCTCGGTCAGTGCGGTGGAACCACCGATGCGGTCGGCTTCGGCGGCGCGCACGCGCTCGACCAGGCTGCGGTAGCGGTTGGCGTAGGCGGCGTCCTGGTACTCGACCAGGAAGGCGGCGCGGCGCTCGATCATTTCATCCAGCGAGCGCGACAGGCGCGCGTCGTCCAGCGGCAGGAACGCCACGTCGCCACCGTGCGAGGGCAGGCCACGCAGTTCGCGTTCGTCGCCGGTGTTGCGCGGTGCGGCAGTGGCACCCCATTCGTTGCCTTCCCATTCGCCCGGCGGCAGCGGATGCAGCGGGCCCGGGGTGGATTCGGTATCGGTGTGGCGGTTGCGCACCAGGCCGGCGGCCTGCTGCACGGCCTGCGGGTCGACCACGGCCAGGCGGCCCCAGGCGAAGGCCTGCTGGTTCATCGCCACGGCAGCGCCGTTGAGCTCGATGGCCCGCATCAGCGACTCGAACGACAGCGGCACCAGGCCCTGCTGCCACGCGTAGCCGAGAATGAACAGGTTGGCGGCGATGGCGTCGCCCAGCAGCGCGGTGGCCAGCTGGGTGGCATCGAGCAGCAGCGGTTCCTCGCCACCCAGCGCCACGCGCACACCGGCGACGATGTCGGCGGCGGGGAACTGCATGTCCGGGCGGGTGGTGAAGGTGCCCGGCATCGCTTCGTAGGTGTTCAGCACCACCTGCGAACGGCCGGCGCGCACCTTCGACAGCGCCCAGTAGTCGTTGACCACCACCATGTCGCAGCCCACCACCAGGTCGGCTTCGCCGGCGGCGATGCGCACGGCGTGGATGTCTTCAGGGCGACGGGCAATGCGGATATGCGTGGTCACCGCACCGCCCTTCTGTGCCAGGCCGGTCTGGTCGAGCACGGTCGCACCCTTGCCTTCCAGGTGGCCGGCCATGCCCAGCAGTGCACCGATGGTCACCACGCCGGTACCGCCCACGCCGGTGATCAGGATGTTCCAGGGCTGGTCCAGGGTGCCGCGGAGGGTCGGTGCCGGCAGGTTGTCCAGCAGGGTGGAGGCATCGCGCTTGCTGCCCTTGCGTGGCTGGCCACCGTGCACGGTGACGAAGCTCGGGCAGAAACCATTCACGCAGGAATAGTCCTTGTTGCAGTTGGACTGGTCGATCTCGCGCTTGCGGCCGAACTCGGTTTCCTTCGGCAGCACCGACACGCAGAAGCTCTTCTTGCCGCAGTCGCCGCAGCCTTCGCACACCAGCGAATTGATCAGCACGCGCTTCTGCGGGTCTTCCAGCTTGCCGCGCTTGCGGCGGCGGCGCTTCTCGGTGGCGCAGGTCTGTTCGTAGATCAGGATCGAAACACCCTTCACTTCGCGCAGGCGCTTCTGCACTTCGTCCAGTTCGCTGCGGTCGTGGAACTCGACATCGCTGGGGAAGTGCTCGCGCTGGCCGGTCCACTTGCCGATGTTGTCCGACAGCACCACGATGGTGTGGATGCCTTCGGCGCGCATCTGCTTTGCGATGTCCGGCACGCTCAGCGGGCCGTCCACCGGCTGGCCGCCGGTCATCGCCACGGCATCGTTGTAGAGGATCTTGTAGGTGATGTTGACGCCGGCGGCGACCGCCTGGCGGATCGCCAGCGAACCGCTGTGGAAGTAGGTGCCGTCGCCCAGGTTCTGGAACACGTGCGGGGTATCGGTGAACGGCGCCTGCCCGGCCCAGGTCACGCCTTCGCCGCCCATGTGGGTGAAGGTATCGGTGCTGCGGTCCATCCAGGTCACCATGTAATGGCAACCGATGCCGGCCAGCGCCCGCGAGCCTTCCGGCACCTGGGTGGAGGTGTTGTGCGGACAGCCGGAGCAGTAATGCGGCACGCGCGGGAAGCTGGCGCGCGGCAACGCAAGTTCGGCTTCCTTTTCCTGCATCCACTGCAGGCGCTGCTCGATGGACTCGTTGTTGAAGAACTTCTGGATGCGGCGACCGATAACGCCGGCAATGGTGGCCGGGGTCAGCTCACCGGTGGACGGCAGGATCCATTCGCCGCTCTCGTCGTACTTGCCGACGATGGACGGGCGCTGGCCCCAGCTGGCCGGCCAGTTGAAGAACTGTTCCTTCATCTGGCGCTCGATGAAGGCGCGCTTCTCCTCCACCACGATGATGTCTTCCAGGCCCTGCGCGAAGCGCGCGATGCCCTGCGGTTCCAGCGGCCAGGTCATGCCGACCTTGTACACGCGGATGCCGATGTCGGCGCACGCCTGTTCGTCCAGGCCCAGGTATTCCAGCGCCTGCAGCACGTCCAGGTAGCTCTTGCCGGTGGTGACGATGCCCAGCCGCGCGCGCGGCGCATCCATCACCACCTTGTCGATGCCGTTGGCGCGGGCAAACGCTTGCGCGGCCTTCACCGCATAGCGGTGCAGGCGCATTTCCTGGTCCAGCGGCGGGTCCGGCCAGCGGATGTTGAGACCAGCCGACGGCATCTCGAAGTCTTCCGGCAGCACGATGCGGCGCGCCATCGGGTCGACCTCGACCGAGGCCGATGATTCCACCGTCTCGGCAATGGTCTTGAAGCCGACCCAACGACCGGTATAGCGGCTCATCGCCCAGCCCAGCAGGCCCATGTCGAGGATGTCCTGCACGCCGGCCGGGTTCAGCACCGGCATCATCGCGCTGACGAACTCGTCCTCGCTGCCATGCGGCAGGGTCGAACTGCGGCAGGCATGGTCATCGGCGGCCAGCGCCAGCACGCCGCCGTAGCGCGAGGTACCCGCAGCATTGGCATGCTTGAACACGTCGCCGCAGCGGTCCACGCCGGGGCCCTTGCCGTACCACATGCCGAACACGCCCTGCACGTTGGCGCCGGGGAACAGGTTGGTCTGCTGCGTGCCCCACACCATGGTGGCGCCGAGGTCCTCGTTCAGGCCCGGGGTGAACTTCACCTTGGCTGCTTCAAGATGCTTGCGCGCGCGCCACAGCTCCAGATCGAAGCCACCCAGCGGGCTGCCACGGTAGCCGCTGACAAAGCCGGCGCTGTCGATGCCTTCGGCGGCGTCGCGCAGGCGCTGCATCAGCGGCAGCCGCACCAGCGCCTGCACGCCACTCAGGTAGATCCGCCCCTCACTGCGGGTGTACTTGTGGTCGAGCGTGTAATCACGGTCGAGCAGGTCGGCGGAAGAGGGCGAAGTGAGTTGCGCGGTACTGGTCATGGCTGGCCCGGTAGGATCGGCTGGCACCGGCCGCGTGCAGGCACGCAGCGGGAAAGGCGCGAATTGTAGCAGCGGGGCCGCGCAGGCCCCGGCACTCGCGCCCGTGGCGGTGCTGGGGTTAGGATCGGGGAGAGAGAGGGAGGCTGCAGTTGCGGCCTGGGGAGAAGGGATGTCAGTTCCAGGAAAGATCCTGGCCAGCGTGCTGCTGGCCTCGGGAGTGGCTACTGCGTGGGCCGCGCCGGCCGTGCCGGCACCACAGGAGTTCTACTTCGACAACGACCCGGCGGCCACGCCGATGGTGGCGGTGCAGGGCGAGGGCGATGATCTGGTGGCCCAGCTGGTCAAGCTGCGTGAACGCGGCCGCCGCGCGGTCGAGGCGACGGTACAGCTGGCATCGGTAGCCGGGGCGCAGGGCCGCGGTGAACTGGCCGAACAGTTGTACGGCGAAGCCCTGAAAGAAGCCCCGGCGCAGAGCAGCAGTGGCCGCAGCGTGCGCTGGAACTACGGCTGGGACCTGCTCCGGCAGGGCAAGGCAGAGGCGGCGCTGGAACAGTGGCTGGTATCGGCCAGCAACGCCCGTACGAAGCCCACCTGGGTGCCTCCGACCTATGCGCTGGCATTGTGGCGGATGGGGCAGAAGCAGGAGGCGGTGCAGTGGTATGCGGCTGCGGTACGCACCGAGCCGACGCAGTGGAATACCACGGCCAACTATGGGCAGCTGCTGCCGCAGTGGCGTGAGGATGAGCGCGCGTCGCTGGCCGAGGTGCAGCAGGCGTGGGTTGCCGCGCCGCCTGCCTGGCCCTGAGGGAAGGGGTTCGGCCGGGTTGCACCCGGCACCCGCAGAGGCAACAGCCGAAGCAACAGCCGAAGCAATAGCAACAGCGGGCAATCCGCGGGATGGCGGGGCGGTGTGGGTTGGCAGGACACGCCGTAAACCCGTCCCTGGGGGCTCGATGGCGCCTTGCTCGTGTGCGCTGTCCTGCGCACACGGCAAGACCGGGGTTGGGCGTCCTGCCCAACCCGCCCGAGGCATGCCTCGGGCCCATGGCGCCAACGGTCCTGCCAACCCACACCGCCCCACCTCTGACGGTTCAACGCTGCTGTTGGTAGGTGTCGACCTTGGTCGACACGGTAGATCCACGCCATGCGTGGATGAATCTGCATCGGAATCGAGTATTCGATATCTGATCGAAAGGCAGCCGAGCGTGAGCTCGGCTCTACAAAAAGCGGCCAGCCAAGCGCTTTTGCTCTTCTTCTTTCTTCTACGTGGCTGATCGCCCCCGGAAACTGTCAGGGGCCGGGTGGGTAGGCTGCGCAGGGGCGTGAGCCGCATGGATGCGGCGACCGAGCTTACAGGGACGTACTTGCAGCGTCCCCTGCGCGGCCTACCCGCCCGGCCAACTGCGGCTGTTGCTTTCAGCGACCAGCCATGAGGGGCTGCGCCGTTCGCTGGAATCTCTCAGTCGTCCGCAGAAACCGTCCGCCCCGACGCCCACGCCCGCAGAGCCTCCACCTGCTCGGCCATCAGCACCGACAGTGGCCGCGTGGCGCGGATCTCGGTCATCAGCAGGTCGGTGTCCAGCGGCCGGCCCTCGGCATGCGCCGCATACAGGCCGGCCACGATGGCCTGCTCGATCTCGGCGCCGGAGAAGCCATTCGCCGCCGCCGCCAGCGCAGGCAGCGCGAAGTCGTCGGCGTTGAGCTGGCGCCGGCCCAGGTGCAGCCGCAGCAGTTCCACGCGCACGTCAGGCGAAGGCAGGTCGACGAAGAAGATCTCGTCGAAGCGGCCCTTGCGCAGCAGCTCGGCGGGTAGTTCGTGCACCTGGTTGGCGGTGGCGACGATGAATACCGGTGCCTTGCGCTCGGCCATCCAGGTCAGCAGGTAGCCGAGCACGCGGCGTGATACACCGCCGTCCTCGCCACCGCTGGCAAGGCCCTTCTCGATCTCGTCCATCCACAGCACGCAGGGCGCCAGCTGCTCGGCCGAGGCCAGTGCCTGGCGCAGGTTCGCCTCGGTCTCGCCGTGGTACTTGTTGTACAGCGCGCCCACGTCCAGGCGCAGCAGTGGTACGCCGAAGCCAGCTGCGGTGGCCTTGGCCAGCATCGACTTGCCGCAGCCCTGCACGCCCAGCAGCAGCATGCCGCGCGGCGGGTCCAGCCCGGCCGGCGCCGAGCCGGCGATGAACGCCACCCGGCGCTGGTTGATCCAGCGCTTGAGGCGGTTCGCACCGGCCACATCGCCGAAGCGCGCGCTGTCGTGCTCGAAGAACAGGTGGCCGCTGCGGTTGAGCAGCTCGAACTTCAGCCGGGCCAGCTGCGGCAGGTCGTCGTCGCGCAGTGCGCCGTCGGCGTAGATCAGCTGGCGGGCGATGCGCCGGGCATCGACCAGGCTCAGGCCCTGCAGGTTCTTCAGGATCTTCTTCACCGCTTCGCTGTCGACTTCCACCCGTCGGCCGCCATGCTCGCGTGCATAGGCGTCGGCCTCCTCGCGCAGCATCTTCAGCAGGGCGTTGGCATCGGGCAGGCGCGGGTTGAAGCGCACCGCCAATGCTTCCAGCTCGGCCGGCAGTTCTACTTTGGCGCCGATCAGCACCAGCACATGCGGTTCGCTGTGGCGGCGCTGGATCAGGTCGCGCAAGGCGCGCTGGTGGCTGGCATAGCCCAGGTAGGGGTGGAAATCGAGCAGCAGGTAGACCCCGCGCTGGTCGGCCTGGCGGATCATCTGCAGGGCCGCGCTGGCATCGGGTGGCCCGACCGGCGGGTCCTCGCTGTCCAGGTCGATGCGGCGCAGGCCCTCGGTGATCGACCAGCGGTGCAGCGCCCGCCATACGTGCATCAGCGTCTGCCGGAACAGCTCGACGATGCGACCCTCGTCCTGGGTCTCGATGACGATCAGTGGCGTATTGGCGCGGATCAACGCGCTCAGATCCTGCAGTTCGCTCATGCCGGTTCGATCCTTCGGGGGCGCCACGATAGCAAAGGCGATGGCCGCTGGTTCAGCACGACGCTACCTCCCGTCACCATCGCCGGTGTACGCTCGGGGCACGTACCCGGAAGCGAGGCTGGCATGAAGACGATCCTGGTGGCCGGTTCCAAGGGCGGGGTGGGCAAGACCACCGTCGCCACCCACCTGGCCGCGTACGCGGCATTGCAGGGCAAGGCCACGGTGATTGCCGATGCCGACCCGCAGGGCTCCAGCACCCGCTGGGCACAACGCCGTGCCGGGCTGGAAAGCGCGGTGCTCCCCATCGACGTGTATCGGAAGAAGCAATGGGCGCAGAAGCTGCCCGATGGCACCGACACCGTCATCATCGATGCGCCGGCCGGTGCCCTGGCTGACGATATTCCCCATTTCCTCGACGCTGCCGACGCGGTGGTGGTACCGGTGCTGCCCTCGGCGCTGGACATCGAAGCGATCGTCGGCTTCCTCAACAGCCTGGCCCAGAACCCGCGCGTGCACAGCCGCAAGCTGCCGGTGGGGCTGGTGCTCAACCGTACCAAGCCATGGACCCAGACCTCGCAGCAGGCGCTGCAGATGCTGGGTGAATGGCCGTACCCGGTGGTCGCGCAGTTGCGCGACAGCCAGAGCTATGTGGTCATGACCGGCCTGGGCCGCAGCCTGTTCGACTACCGCTCGGCCCAGGTGCGCGAGCACCAGGCCGACTGGGAGCCGCTGCTGTCCTGGCTGAAGCTTTGATGCCTGCCTCACTCTTTCTGCTGCATCCTCTTCTTCATGGAAACCCGCGATGCGTGAATTGATCCTGCTGCGCCATGCCCATGCCGAACCGGCTACCCCCGGCCAGGCCGACCTCGACCGGCCGTTGTCGCCGGTGGGGCTCGCCGAAGCCGAAGCCGCCGGCAAGTGGCTGAAGGAGAACAACCTGCTGCCGGACTGCGTGCTGTGCTCACCGGCGCGGCGCACCCGGGAGACCCTGGAAGCCGTGCTCGGCACCATCGGCTACGTCGAGAAGCGCCTGGAAGACCGCATCTACGAGGCCACCCCCGGCACCCTGGCGGCGCTGGTGGACGACCGCCGTGACCTCGACCGGGTCCTGATCGTCGGCCACAATCCCGGCCTGGAGCGCCTGGTGGCGTTGATGACGGAAGGCACCAGCAGCGATTATCGCGGCATGCCGCCAGCCGGCATTGCCGTGCTTGGCTTCCCGCGCGAGGCCTCGATCGAGCCGGGCGTGGCCAGCCTGAACGCGTTCTGGTGGCCGTGATCCAATGAGCCTGGCGCGGCGCAGCCGCTTTCTGCTGCCCGCGCTGCTGGCTTCCGGCGCGGCCTGGGCTGTCGCGCCACCGCCAACGCCCCTGCCGCCGGTGGTTGCCGAAGCGCACCGGGTCCTGCACCTGGATACCCAACGCTCGCAGATCGGTTTCGAGGTGCGCACCCGCTTCGGGCAGCGCATCGAGGGCCTGTTCCCGCACTTCGAAGGTCGCATCGAGATCCTCTCCGATGGCCGCCACCAGGTGCACCTGAAGATGTTCACGCGCTCGGTCGAGATCCCCGGCAAGGCGCGCTACACCGGCTGGATGCGCGGCGAGGAGTTCTTCGACGCGGGCCGCCACCCGGTGGTCGAGTTCGACTCGCTGCCGTACTGGCCGGAGACCGTGGAAGACGGGGGCGACATCAACGGGCGGCTGACCCTGCGCGGGATCAGCCACCCCGAGACACTGAAGGTCGAGAAAGCGGAGTGCGCCCGACCCGGCTATGATTGCGACGTCGTCAGCCGCGGTACCGTGCAGCGAGGCCGGTATGGCATGGACAGCTGGCAGCTTGCCTTGAGTGACCGAGTGACCTTCGTATTGCGAGCGCGCCTGAGCGAGGCGCCGAAACCGTGAACCTCCTGCTGCGTGTACTGGCGCTGGCAACCGTGTTGCTGGGCAGCGGTTGTGCATCGCTGTCCACTGCCGAGCGCGACCGTGCCGAAGCGATTGCCGTGCAGGCGCGCTCGACCCAGGTCGACTGCCAGCGCGCCGACCGCTGCGCACAGGACTCGCCGCTGCGAGCGCTGGCCGGCCGGGCGTTCACCGAATCCACCCCGGAGCAGCCGCGCCACTACGCCACCCTGCTGGACGAGGGGGAGGGCGCCCTGGTGGCGCGCCTGAACCTGCTGCGCAGTGCCACCCGCAGCATCGACCTGCAGACCTACATCTTCGACAAGGACGACAGCGCGCGGCTGGTCATCGACGAGCTGCTGGCCGCATCGCGCCGCGGGGTGAAGGTGCGGGTGCTGATCGACCAGCTCTCGGCGATCTCCGACCTGCAGATCCTGGGCGCGCTGTCCGGTGCGCACCAGAATTTCCAGCTGCGGGTCTACAACCCGACCTTCGGCAAGGCCCGGCTGAACTACTTCGACTACGCCGGCAGCGTGCTGTGCTGCTTCCGCCGCTTCAACCAGCGCATGCACAACAAGCTGCTGGTGATCGACGATGCGATCGGCGTGGTCGGCGGCCGCAACTACCAGGACGACTATTACGACTGGGATCGCGAGTACAACTTCCGCGATCGCGACGTCATGATCGCCGGTCCGGAAGCGCGGGCGATGGCGGCCAACTTCGATGCGTTCTGGCGCGCCAAGCGCAGCGTGCCGGCCGAGCGCCTGAATGACGTGGGCCGCACCCTGCTGCGCGAGGGCGTGCCGGTGCTGCCACCGGCCACTTTCCGCCGCCCCGAGCGGGTGCAGCGGGTCAGCGCCGAAGCCAATGACATGGACTTCGTCAGCCGGTCCTTCGTGGATACCGCGCTGCCGGTGGCCTCGGTGCGCTACGTCGCCGACCTGCCGCGCAAGCACCGCCGCGAGAAGGCCGATGCCCCGCTGGCCGGCCAGCACGTGACCGAGCCACAGCTGGATGCACTCATTGCCGGTGCGCAGAAGGAAGTGATCCTGCAGACGCCGTACCTGGTGCTGTCCAAGCCGGCACAGAAGCTGTTCCGCGAGCTGCGCAAGCGCCCGCAGCCGCCGCGCGTGGTGGTGTCGAGCAACAGCCTGGCGGCCACCGACAACCCGATCGTGTATGCGCTGTCGTACAAGTACAAGCGGCGCAACATGCGCGAACTGGGCTTCAACATCTTCGAATACAAGCCGTTCCCGCTGGATGCACCGGTCGACTACCGCAACCTGCTGCCTGATCCGATCGCTGCGCCCGGAGGCGACGACGACGGTGGGCGCAATCCGCTGATCGGCGGCAGCGCCGCTGGCAGCAATGCCGGCGGTGGCGGCGACGGGGATCTGGCCGCGACCCGCAAGCCGGCGACGGTGCATCATCCGCGCACCGGCAGTGCGTACCAGAACGCGCGCGAACGTCGCCGCGCCGCCGGCAGCGAGGTGGAAACGCGCCTGCTGCGCACCGAGACGCGTCCGTCGTTCCTGGGCAGCAAGGCGGTCAACAAGCCGTTGCCGGTCACCCGCAAGGGCGCCCGCATGGGCCTGCACGCCAAGTCGCTGGTGGTCGATCGCCGCATCGGCGTGGTCGGCACCCACAACTTCGATCCGCGCAGCGAGAACTACAACACCGAAGGCGCGGTGATCATCGACGATCCGGTGTTTGCCGAGCAGCTGGCCGAGAGCATCCTGCGCGATACCCATCCGCAGAACTCGTGGACGGTGGCGCCGCGGGCCAAGCCACCGGTGCTGTCGGGCCTGAACTACAGCGTCGGCAAAGCCTCCGAAGCGCTGCCGATCCTCGACTTCTGGCCGTGGCGCTATGCCACCGACTACGAGTTCAAGCCCGGCCCGGACTGCCCGCAGCCGCTGCCACGGCAGGACCCGGCGTTCCACAACTGCTACGTCGCCGTCGGCGACTTCCCCGAAGTCAACGTCGGCCCGAAGTGGCTGCTGGTGCGCATGCTGACCGCATTCGGTGCCGGCCTCGTTCCCATTCTCTGAAGGTGCCCGCATGACCCAGGTGTTCCGCGAAGCCGTTTCCATCGAGCAGCTCAATGCGCTCAGCCGCAACACGGCGATCGAGTCGCTGGGCATCGTCTTCAGCGCCGCGGGCGAAGACTGGCTGCAGGCCACCATGCCGGTGGACGAGCGCACCCGGCAGCCCTACGGCATCCTGCATGGCGGCGCCTCGGTGGTGCTGGCCGAGACCCTGGGCAGCAGCGCCGGCAACCTGTGCGTGGATACCGCAAAGCAGATCTGCGTGGGCCTGGAAATCAACGCCAACCATGTGCGTGCGGTGCGCTCGGGGACGGTCACCGGCACCGCGCGCGCGCTGCACGTGGGCCGCAGCACCCAGCTGTGGGAAATCCGCGTCGAGGACGAGCAGGGCCGGCTGGTGTGCATCTCGCGGCTGACCCTGGCGGTGGTGGCCGCCGGCCACGGTTGAGCCCCCGGCGGGCGTGTTGACGGCGGCAGAACCCAGCGTTCCCCGCCGATTGCCCCGGTCAATGGCGGTTATGGCCTAAATCGGCTGGCAGCTGCTGCGGCGCTCCGGTATCGTGCGCGGATGACTTCCCCCACTCCGGCCCCCCGTGGCGGCGTGGCGCGTGTGTGCCGTTACCTGTACCGCGTACCGCTGCTGTTGGTCCACATCACCGTGTTCCTGCCGCTGATCCTGATCGGCATGCTCCCGCCGTGGGGCGAGCTGCGCGTGGGCGAGGATACCTTCGGGGCGAAGGTGGTGAACTGGTGGCAGGGCGGGCTGATGTGGATCTTCGGCTTCCGCCTGTCACGGGTGGGCCAGCCGCTGCCGGGCGCCGTGCTGTTCGTCGCCAACCACGTCAGCTGGGTCGACATTTCCATTCTGCACAGCCAGCGCATGATGGGCTTCGTTGCCAAGCGCGAGATCGCCAGCTGGCCGTTGGTGGGTTGGCTCGCCGCGCGCGGCCAGACCATTTTCCATCAGCGTGGCAACACCGAATCGCTCGGTGGGGTGATGCAGGTGATGGCCGATCGCCTGCGTGCCGGCAAGGCGGTGGGCGTGTTCCCGGAAGGCCGCACCCGCGGTGGCCACGAAGTGGGGCCGTTCCATGCCCGCATCTTCCAGGCCGCGGTTGAAACCGGCGTGCCGGTGCAGCCGGTGGCGCTGGTGTACGGGGTGAAGGGCGACGCACAGACCATCGTCGCGTTCGGCCCGGGCGAGAGTTTCGCCGCCAATTTCCTGCGCCTGCTGGGTGAGCCGGCGCGGCATACCGAAGTGCATTTCCTGGAGCCGATCGGTACCCAGGACCTGGAAGGCCGTCGACGCATCGCGGAAACCTCGCGCGCGCGCATCGTGGCGGCCATGAGCACGCAGTGAGGGTGCGGTGGCCCTGATACCGCCACCTGTCCTGGACGCCGGTACGCCGACGCTGCATGCGGCTGACTATCAGCCGCCGCGCTGGCTGCGCAATCCGCACCTGCAGTCGATGCTCAGTTCCAGCCGCATGCGCCTGCAGCGCGGCCTGCTGCTGCTGGCGGCCACCGGTGCAGTCAGCGAAGAGCTGATCCTCGATGGTGGTGATGGCGTGCGCCTGCAGGGCTGGCACAGCCATGTCGAAGGCCGCGAGCCCAAGGGCGTCGCGCTGCTGCTGCATGGCTGGGAAGGCAGTGCCGAATCCAGCTACATGCGCATGGCCGCCGCGCGCATGATCGAACAGGGTTTCGATGTGGTGCGGCTGAACTTCCGCGACCATGGCAACACCCATCATCTCAATCCCGGCATCTTCCACTCCAATCTCATCGATGAAGTGGTGCATGCCGCGGGTGATATCGCCCAGCGCTGGCCGCAGCTGCCGCTGGTGGCCGCCGGCTATTCGCTGGGTGGCAACTTCGTGCTGCGCCTGGCCCTGCGCGCGCCGGCTGCCGGCGTGCCGCTGCTGCGCGTCGCCTCGGTGTGCCCGGTGCTGGACCCGGGGCTGACGATGGAGAGCATCGAGAACGGCCCGGCGATGTACGACTGGTACTTCCGCCGCAAATGGGCCGGCTCGCTGCGCCGCAAGCGCGATCTGTTCCCCGAGCTGAGCGACTGCGACGACCGTGTGCTGAAGCTGGACATCCGTGCACTGACCGCCTGGCTGGTCGAACGGCATACCACCTTCGGCTCGCTGCAGGCCTATTTCGATGGCTATTCGATTGCCGGTGACCGCCTGTCCACCCTGCAGGTGCCGGCCGACATCCTGATGGCGCAGGACGACCCGGTGATCCCGTACGCGACCTTCAGCGATTGGCAGCTGCCGCGCCAGGCGCACCTGGAAACCGCGTGCTGGGGAGGCCACTGCGGCTTCCTGGAAAACTGGCGGGGTGACGGCTTCTCCGAGCGCTGGGTGGCGCAGCGCCTGCAGCGGGTACTGACGGGCTGAACCGGCACCGGTGCGTGGACCGCTACAATGCGGGTTTGCACTTGAACCGGACCGCCATGCAAGACCAGATCATCCAAGCGTTGCGCCAGAACCAGGCCGACCAGGCCGTGCAGCTGGCCCAGGCGTGGACCCGTGATGAACCCGGCCAGGCCGAAGCCCACCGCTGGCTGGCGCTTGCGCTGCAGCAGCAGGGCAAGGCCGAAGACGCCATGGAAGCCCTGCAGCAGGCGTTGCAGCTGGCACCGGACGACGGCCAGCTGCACCTGCAGCATGCCGGCCTGCTGCTGGCCCTGCGCCAGTACGAAGGCGCCGACCAAGCGCTGGCGCGCACCACCGGGCTCGACCCGAACTCCTTCTCCGCCTACCTGATGCAGGCGCACCTGGCCATCGGCCGCAACGACTTCGATGAAGCCCAGCGCCTGTCCACGCTGGCTTCGCGCGTTGAGCCGGATCACCCGGAACTGCTGACCATCGACGGCATGATCGCGCTGCGCCGTGACGACCCGGATCGTGCGCTGACGCTGCTGTCGGCGGCCAACCAGGCGCAGCCCAACGACACCCGCGTGCTGTACGCACTGGGCTTTGCCTACCTGGGCAAGGACATGCTGGCCTTCGCCGAGCAGGCCTTCCGCCGCGTGCTGGAATTGAACCCGGCCATCAGCTCGCTGCATGGCCTGGTGGTGCAGCTGGCGTTGCGCCAGGGCAACGTGGAGGCCGCTGCCGAAGCGATGCAGATCGCTTTGCAGCAGGAAGGCATGGATACGCCGTCGATGCGCCGCCTGGCCGGTGAGCTGTCGCTGCGCGGTGGCCAGCCGCTGCAGGCGCTGGACCATCTGCTGCCGTTGCTGGAATCGATCCCCGACGACCGCCAGGTGCTGCAGCTGCTGCTGATGTCCTGGCAGCGCCTGGGCCGCGAAGACGAGGCGCGCGCGCGCCTGGACGCTGCCCTGGAACAGCATCCGCAGCTGCACGACCTGTGGCTGGCACGCCTGGCCGTGGAAGAAGTCGGCAGCCCGACCGCCGCGGCGACCGTGGAGCGCTGGATGGACGCGATGCCGGGTCATCTGCCGGCACTGGAAGCACGCCTGCGCCTGCATGACATGGTGGGTGAACACGAACAGGCCGAAGCCATCGCCGAACGTATCGTCAGCCTCGAACCGGGCCGCGTCAGTGGCGAAACACGCCTGGTCGAAGGCCTGCTGCAGCGTGATCCGGTTGCCGCGATCGCGCGCGTGCAGGCGCTGATCGACAGGGCGCCGGACGGCCATCGCGCCGACCTGCGTACCTGGCTGGGTGAAATCCAGGACCGCGCTGGCCAGCCGGAACAGGCGCTGCAGACGTGGATGGCGCTGCAGGCCGACCAGGCACCGCAGCGCCTGCCGCTTCCGCCGCAGGCCAAGGCGCCGCCGAGCTGGCCGGAGAAGGGCGAGATTGACAGTGATGCCAGCTCCGCGCCGATCTTCCTGTGGGGTGCGCCGGGTTCGGGTGTGGAGCGGGTTGCGACCGGCCTGGCGGCCGCCAGCCCGGTGCTGCGCAGCGACCGCTACACCAGCAATCCGCCGGATGATGCATTCCAGAACTACCACACGCTGCAGGATCTCGCCTCCGGCGTGCTGACGCCGGAGCGGCTGGTGCAGCGCTGGCGCGAGCAGCTGCCGGCGCGTGGCCTGCAGGGCGATGCCGTCATCGACTGGCTGCTGTGGTGGGACAACGCCCTGCTGTGGGCGCTGCGCCCGCAGCTGCCGCAGGGACGACTGGTGCTCGTGCTGCGTGATCCGCGCGACATGCTGCTGGACTGGGTGGCCTACGGCGCTGCCGCTCCGCTGGCGATGACCTCGCTGGCTGAAGCCAGCGAATGGCTGGCGCGCGCGCTGGCCCAGGTTGCCACCCTGCATGAGGAAGAGCTGTACCCGCACGTGCTGCTGCGCATCGACCAGATCGGCAACGATCCGCACGCGATGGCCGAGCTGCTGGGACGCCTGTTCGAGCGGCAGATGCCGCCGGCTGCCCAGCTGGGCGCACCGCGCTTCCCGCCGGGCCACTGGCGCAACTACCGCGACGTGATGAACGCCGCCTTTGCCAAGCTCACCCCGATTGCGGTGCGCCTGGGTTACCCGGAAGAGTAAGGAGAAGCCGATGCAACTGAGCAGCCACAGCCTGACCAACGGTGCGCCGATCGACCGCGAGTTCGCCGCCGGCGATGCCACCGGCTTCGCGCCGGACCGCAACCCGCACCTGGCCTGGAACGGCGCACCGGAAGGCACGCGTTCGTTCCTGCTGGTGTGCGTGGACCCGGATGTGCCGACCGTTGCGGAAACGGTCGGCCGCAGCGACATGACCGTGCCGCGCGACCAGCCGCGCTGCGACTTCGTGCACTGGGTGATGGCCGATATTCCGGCCTCGGTGCAGGAGATCGCCGCCGGCAGCTGCAGCGATGGCTTCGTGGTGAAGGGCAAGACCGCACCGGCTGGCCCGGCGGGCAGCCGGCAGGGCCTGAACGACTTCACCGGCTGGTTTGCGGGCAACCCGGACATGGCCGGCGATTACCTGGGCTATGACGGCCCGTATCCGCCGTTCAACGACGAACGCGTGCACCGCTATTTCTTCCGCGTGTTTGCGCTGGATGTGGCCTCGCTGGAGCTTCCGGCGCGCTTCACCGCCGCAGACGCGTATCGTGCCATGCACGGCCACCTGCTGGCCGAAGCCGCACTGCATGGCACTTACACGTTGAACCCGGCGCTGGGCTGAGCGGCACGATGGGTAGAGCCGGCCGCTGGCCGGCTTTGCTTCTGTAGAGTCGAGCCACCATGAAAAGGGGCGGCCTTTCGGCCGCCCTTTTCATTCGTCCGTACCCGCTACCGGCGCGAACTCCAGCACATCGCCATGTGCATTGCGCAGCAGCAGGCGGCCACGCCCATCCAGCGCAAGCGTCATCTCTGCGCGTGCATTCACCAGCGTGCCGGCGACACGTTCCTGTTCGGCCACCTCGGGCCGGATGCAGGCGGCCGTGGTGATGATGCCGCCCTCCAGGACCAGCCGGTCGCCCTGCAGGTGATAGGTGCTGCTTGACTGGTTGCACAGGTTCAACTGGCTCAGGTAACCGGGCTGGAAGCGCAGCGTGTAGGGCGGGCGACCGCGGACGAACAAGGCATCGATGCGTCGGCCCTGCGCGTCGGTGGCGCGCGCCAGTTGCCACCGGTGTGCCTCGAGCTGATCGGTGCTGGGCGTGCTGGCAGCGGCCACATCCGCAGACGTGGCTAGCAGCGCAGCAATGATGAGGACGGGGACGTGCTTCATGCCGATCTCCCGATGCATGTGGGTCGTGCCGGCCGCTGGCCGGCAACATCCGTGTGTTGGCGGTGCTCCGCAGGGCAGCCGGCCAGCGGCCGGCTCTACCGACCATGAAGAAGGGCGGCCTCGCGGCCGCCCTTCCATCGTTTTATTTCTTCTCGATGGCCGACTCGACCACCATGTCCAGCACGTACGCCTGCGACGACCCATCGGCCGGCGGGTTCTTCACTTCGTAGCGCTTCACGCGCACCACGTTGCGCACGCCGTCTTCGTGGGTGTAACCCTCGATGTTGCCGTAGAAGTTCTCGAACTTGCCCGGCTCACCCTGCTTCAGGCCCTTGTCGTCGAACTTGACCTCACGCACCTGCAGGCACTGGTAGTCCGGGATCAGCGGGTGCGAGCACTTCTCGGTCTTGGCGGCCACTTCCAGGAACACGGTTTCGCCGGCGCCGCCGTAGCGGGTTTCAGCGGTCGGTTCCGGGTTGAAGACCAGCACGTCGCCCTTGGCGTTGGTCAGGGTCAGCTTGCCGTCGGCATCCTGTTCGGCCTTCAGCTCGCCCTGCAGGCGGCTCGACACGGCTTCGTCCAGCGCCATCAGCGCCTTGTCGGTGCAGGCCATCATGGTCGAGGCCATCGCACTGACCGTCAGCTTGCCGTCGGCCAGGGTGTAGCCGCCACCCATGTGGTTGCAGGCGTTGCTGACCGACAGGCGGCCATCAGCGAAGTCCAGGGTGACCGGCTTGTCTTCGCGGGCGAACAGCGCGTCGATGCGCTTGCCGTCGGCGCCGGTGGCCTGCTGCAGCAGCCAGTGCTGGCTCTGCAGGCGCTGCGCGTCCAGGTGCGCCAGCGTCTGCTGGTCTGCTGCCTTGGCCGCGGCCGGGGCCACGTCGTCGCCGCCGGTGCCGGCCGGGGCCGGGGTCTGGCTGCAGGCGGCCATCAGGGCCAGCGGGAGGAGCAGGGTGAGCTTGCGGTTCATGGTGATTCTCCTTGGGGAACCGTGGGGGAAACGGGGTGGGGCCGGCAACGGGGTTACCGTGCCCCGGCGCTGTTCAGCTGCCGGACGGCAACCACAGCAGCAGTGCTGCGCCCAGCGCGATGCGGTAGATGGCGAAGGCGGTGAACTTGTGCGACTTGATGTAGCCCATCAGCCACTTCACTACGACGAAGCCGGTGACGGCCGCGGCAAGGAAGGCCACGCCCACGTCCGCCCAGTCTTCGCTGCCCAGCTGCCCGGCCTTGGCCATCTCCAGGAAGGTGTAGGCGCTGGCGGCGAACATGGTCGGGATGCCGACCAGGAACACGAACTCGGCGGCGGCGGCGCGGCGGCTCAGGCCCAGCAGCATGGCCAGGAAGATCGCCGAGGCCGAGCGCGAGGTGCCGGGGAACACACCGGCCACCACCTGCGCCAGGCCGACGCCGATCGCTACCGTCCAGGTCACCTGGTCGCGGTCGGGCAGGCGCGCGGTATAGGCCTCCACCAGCAGCATCCAGACGCCACCGATGATCAGCGCCCAGGCCACCGGGCTGACCGTCTCCGGCAGCGACCAGCCGGCCTTGCGCACCACCAGGCCGACTACGGCAGTGACCAGGAAGGCGGCGCCCAGCTTGAACACGTACTCGCGGTTCTCGCGCTGGTTGAAGCCGGTGGCCAGCTGCAGCAGGCGCTGGCGGAACACCAGTACCACCGCCACGATCGCACCGGCCTGGATGACGATGTTGAAGAAGTCCGAACGGGCACCCAGCCAGTGCTGGGCGATGAGCAGGTGGCCGGTGCTGGAGATCGGCAGGAACTCGGTCAAGCCTTCGAGGATGCCCAGCAGCAGGGCGGAGAGCAGGTCGGACATGGACGGTGCGGGCACGCGCGGCAGGAAGGAAGAAGGTCGAGAGGATAGACGATCACTGCCGCACCAAACGGGTGCGTCTGGTGCCGACTGCACCCATTTGGTGCACATGATTCTGCACCGACGCGGGGCGGTCTTTTTCAAATCAATGACTTGCGGGCTGCGAAAAGTTGGCACGGTCGTTGCTGTACCTCAGCAGGCATTCATCCCCATCCGAGGTCGTACCGATGTCCGTGGAAAACGTTGAGAAGCTGATCAAGGACAACCAGATCGAGTTCGTCGACCTGCGCTTTGTCGACATGCGTGGTGTCGAGCAGCACGTGACCTTCCCGGTCAGCATCGTCGAGCCGTCGCTGTTCGAAGAAGGCAAGATGTTCGATGGCAGCTCGATCGCCGGCTGGAAGGGCATCGCCGAATCGGACATGGTGCTGCTGCCGGATACCGCCAGCGCCTACGTCGACCCGTTCTACGCCGATCCGACCATCGTGATCAGCTGCGACATCCTCGATCCGGCCACCATGCAGCCGTATGGCCGCTGCCCGCGCGGCATCGCCAAGCGCGCCGAGGCCTACCTGAAGTCCTCCGGCATCGCCGAAACCGCGTTCTTCGGCCCGGAGCCGGAATTCTTCATCTTCGACTCGGTCCGCTTCGCCAATGAAATGGGCCACACCTTCTTCCAGGTCGACTCGGAAGAAGCGGCGTGGAACAGCGGCGCCAAGTACGACGGCGCCAACAGCGGTTACCGTCCGGGCGTGAAGGGCGGTTACTTCCCCGTTCCGCCGACCGACACCCTGCACGACCTGCGCGCCGAGATGTGCAAGACCCTGGAACAGGTCGGCATCGAAGTGGAAGTGCAGCACCACGAAGTGGCCACCGCCGGCCAGTGCGAGATCGGCACCAAGTTCAGCACCCTGGTGCAGAAGGCCGACGAACTGCTGCGCATGAAGTACGTGATCAAGAACGTCGCGCACCGCAACGGCAAGACCGTCACCTTCATGCCCAAGCCGATCGTCGGCGACAACGGCAGCGGCATGCACGTGCACCAGTCGCTGTCCAAGGGCGGCACCAACCTGTTCTCCGGTGACGGCTACGGCGGCCTGAGCCAGCTGGCGCTGTGGTACATCGGTGGCATCTTCAAGCACGCCAAGGCCATCAACGCCTTCGCCAACTCGGGCACCAACAGCTACAAGCGCCTGGTGCCGGGCTACGAAGCACCGGTGATGCTGGCCTACTCGGCCCGCAACCGTTCGGCCTCGTGCCGCATTCCGTGGGTCTCGAACCCGAAGGCGCGCCGCATCGAAATGCGCTTCCCGGACCCGATCCAGTCCGGCTACCTGACCTTCACCGCGCTGATGATGGCCGGCCTGGACGGCATCAAGAACCAGATCGACCCGGGCGCACCGAGCGACAAGGACCTGTACGACCTGCCGCCGGAAGAAGAGAAGCTGATCCCGCAGGTCTGCTCCTCGCTGGACCAGGCGCTGGAAGCGCTGGACAAGGACCGCGAGTTCCTGAAGGCCGGCGGCGTGATGAGCGATGACTTCATCGACGGCTACATCGCGCTGAAGATGCAGGAAGTGACCAAGTTCCGCGCGGCCACCCACCCGCTGGAATACCAGCTGTACTACGCCAGCTGACCGGTGGCGATGGCGGTGGGCATCCCCCTCCCACCCGCCGCCATCGCTTCCGTTCTCGTGGCTGGGGAGCCGCACGGCGGGCCCCGGCCCGCCGTGGTAGAGCGGACTGCTGGTCCGCTGAAACAGGGGCAAGAGAAAGACCGGATACGCGACCAGGGCCGCCCTCCCTCCCGCGTCGGTCGTGCAAGGAGAGAGGCACGGCCGTCCCGGCCCTGTACGTGTCCGGTGCAACAGCCGCGGCCATCACCCCGATGGCCGTTGGTTGCCTGATGCCAACGCGCGCTGGCGCGCTGGCTCCATCCACCCTCGGGACATGCGCATGAAACTGATCTCCGCCATCATCCGGCCGTTCAAGCTCGACGAGGTCCGCGAGGCCCTGTCCGACGCGGGCGTGTCGGGCATCACCGTGACCGAAGTGAAAGGCTTCGGTCGCCAGAAGGGCCACACCGAGCTGTATCGCGGCGCCGAGTACGTCGTCGATTTCCTGCCCAAGATCAAGATCGAAACCGTGGTCACCGATGAGCGTGCCGACGCGGTGATCGAAGCGATCCAGTCGTCTGCAGGTACCGGCAAGATCGGTGACGGCAAGATCTTCGTCACCGCCGTCGAACAGGTCATCCGCATCCGCACCGGCGAAATCGGTGCCGACGCGCTGTAACCCCCTTCCGGAGACTCTCCCATGAAGATGCGCCTTCTCACCGGGTGGCAAGCCCGGTTCCATCTGGTGTGCCTGTTGATGCTGCTCAGCGCGTTGGCCGCCGGCGCCTGGCCGGGCAGTGCCCATGCCCAGGTGCAGGTGTCGCCGCTGCCGAGCGAAAGCGTGGCTGTTGAACCGCTGCAGGATCCGCTTGCCGCAGCGGCTGCACCGGCCGTGGCCGAAGCGGCGGCCGCCTATGATCGCGGCGATGTGGCCTGGATGCTCACCTCCACCCTGCTGGTGCTGCTGATGGTGGTGCCGGGCCTGGCCCTGTTCTACGGTGGCCTGGTGCGTTCGAAGAACGTGCTGTCGGTGCTCAGCCAGATCCTGGTGGTGTTCTCGCTGGTGCTGCTGCTGTGGGTGGCCTATGGCTACAGCGCGGTGTTCAGCGCGGGCAACCCGTTCTTCGGCTCGTTCACCGAATTCGCTTTCCTCAAGGGCTTCACTCCGGAGTCGGTCGGCAACACGCCGATCAAGGGCCTGCCGGATTACCTGTTCGTCGCCTTCCAGTCGACGTTTGCCGGCATCACCACCGCGCTGATCGTCGGTGCCTTCGCCGAACGCATCAAGTTCCGTGCGGTGCTGTTGTTCTCGGCGCTGTGGTTCACCCTCAGCTACATCCCGATGGCGCACATCGTCTGGGGTGGCGGCTACCTGGGTGAGATGGGCGCGATCGATTTCGCCGGTGGCACCGTGGTGCACATCAACGCGGGCGTGGCCGGCCTGGTCGCTGCGTGGTTCGTCGGCAAGCGCCTGGGCTATGGCCAGACCGCGCTGAAACCGCACAACGTGCCGTTCACCTACATCGGCGCGATGCTGCTGTGGGTCGGCTGGTTCGGCTTCAACGCCGGTTCCGCCGCCGCCGCTGACACCGTGGCCTCGCTGGCCTTCCTCAACACCGTGCTGGCCACTGCTGCCGCCGTACTCGGCTGGACCTTGGTGGAAGCAATCGGCAAGGGCAAGCCTTCGGCACTGGGCGCGGCCTCGGGTGCGGTCGCCGGCCTGGTCGGCATCACCCCGGCTTGTGGCACTGTCGGCCCGCTCGGCGCGATCATCATCGGCTTCGTCGCCGGCATGGTCTGCGTGTGGGGCGTGACCGGTTTGAAGCGCCTGCTGAAGGTGGACGACACTGCCGACGTGTTCGGTGTGCATGGTGTCGGCGGCATCGTCGGCGCGATCCTTACCGGCGTGTTCAGTGCGCAGTCGCTGGGCGGCACCAAGGCCGATCTGGATATCGCCCATCAGGTGTGGGTGCAGGTGGTCAGCGTCGGCCTGACCGTGGTGTGGTCGGCGGTGGTAACCACGCTGATCCTGCTGGTAGTGCGCAGCGTGGTCGGCCTGCGCGTGACCGAAGAGGCCGAACGCACGGGCCTGGATGTGACCTCGCACGGTGAATCTGCCTACGAGGCCTGAAGTAGCGGCGGAGCTACTGCATTGATGTTGTGGGTGCCGACCGTTGGTCGGCACAGCGGGTAGCCCATCCACGCATGGCGTGGATCTACCGCATCCTCTCTGGTGGGTGCCAAGCTTGCTCTGCACGGCGGCATGCATCATCGCGCCTGATCGCGCACAATCGGGCCATGCACCCGACCCGCACCGCCCTGATGCTCTCGGCCTGCCTGCTGCTGGCCGCCTGCGCCTCCACGCCGCAGGAAACCCGCAACCCGCTCGCCACCTGGGTGCCGTCACCCAACCAGAACGCGCGCACGCCGGTCATCATCGTCATCCACCACACCGAGCAGAAGTCGGTGCAGCAGAGCCTGCATACGCTGCGTACGGCCAACAGCGGTGGACCGGTCAGCGCGCACTACCTGATCGGTGCCGATGGCCATCGCTACCAGCTGGTGGCCGATGAGCGCCGTGCCTGGCACGCCGGGGCCGGGCGCTGGGGCACCATCACCGATCTCAATTCGGCCTCGATCGGGATCGAGCTCGACAACGATGGCCGCAGTCCGTTCAGTGCGGCACAGATCGAATCGCTGATCGTGCTGCTGCGCGATCTCACTACGCGCCTGAACATTCCGCCGCGCCAAGTGATCGGCCATGCCGACCTGGCGCCAACGCGCAAGCAGGATCCGAGCCGCCTCTTCCCATGGCAGCAGCTGGCCGAGGCCGGGTTCGGGGTCTGGCCGCGCATTGCGGATGGTGCTGCGCCGGAAGGCTTCGATGCGTGGAATGCGCTGGCCCGCTTTGGCTATCCGCTGGACAACCGTGAGGCCACCGTTGCGGCCTTCCACCGCCGTTTCCGTGGTCGCGACGACCTGCCGAAGACGCTGGATGCCGAGGACGCCCGCATCCTTCATTCGCTGTTGCTGCAGAGCCTATGAGCCCCTAGTGGCGGCCCATGGCTGGCAGCCTCACTCCATCCCCAGCGCGCTGCGTACCGCCGCGACATGTGCGCGACCGATCGCCAGCTCGCTGCCATCGCTCAACACCAGCCAGTAGCGGCTGCCGGAACCGGCATGCAGCGTCCGCACGTGCCGCAGGTTGACCAGATGCGATCGATGGCAGCGGACGAAATCCGCAGGCAGCACGTTGGCCAGTGCGGCCAGCGATTTGTCATGTAGTTCGCTGCGGCCATCGCGCATGCGCACCTGGCTGTAGTCGCCGTCCGCCGCGATCCACATCACCTCCGAGAGCTCGACGGTTGCCGTTCCCTGCGCGCGCCAGATGCCCAGGTAGCGTGCCCGGCCTGAACGCGGACCGCCGGTACCCAACAAGCGTTCCAGCGCCTGGCCAAGGCGTTCGCGCGAAAACGGCTTGGGAACGAAGTCGAGTACACCGTGTTCAAACGCCTGCAGCGCACGATCACGGTGGGCCGATACCACTACACACTGGTAACGGCCGGCTACCGCACGCCGCAGCAGTTCGAAACCGTCCTCGCCCCCAAGGTTGAGGTCCAGCAGCAGGCCGTCATAGACATTGCGCTGCAAGCGGTCGCCGGCTGCTTCCAGATCGGCCACGGCATCGAAGCGCGCGCGCGGACCTGCCAGCTCGGCGCACAGCCGCTGCAGGCGCTGGCGTACCAGCGGTTCGTCCTCGACGATCAGGATGCGCATGTCAGCTCGATCCGTCCGCGCCACTGGTTGCCGTCGATGCCCTGCACGAAGCTCCATCCGCCGGGACTTGCGGCGGCCAGGCTGGCTTCGATGTAACGCGTGCCCGTGCCGCGACCGCGATGCGAGGATGAGCCGCGCGCGCTGTGCAGTTCCAGCACCCAACGGTCATCGTCGCGCTTCACGCGCAGACGGAACGGGTGCTGCACGCACGCCAGCGCGCCGGCATGGGTCAGCGCGTTCTCCACCTGCGCATGCAGGATGCCGGGTGGCAGCGACAGCGGCGCGTCTTCGCCCTCCACCTCCAGCAGCAGCGGCTGGCCCAGCGACTGGCCAACGATGTCCAGATGGCTGCGGCACAGGGCCAACTCGTCCTGCAAGGGAACGCTCTGTCGGCTGCTGCTGTCGCGCAGGCGATCGAACTGATCGGCCAGCGATTCCACCAGGCGGCTCGCGCGCTGTGGTGCCTGTTCGATCAGTTCCTGCAGGCTTGTAAGGGTGTTCATCAGCCAATGTGGCTGGATGCCTCGCTGCAGCAACTGCAGTGAAAGCCGTGCACGCTCTTCACGCAGCAACGCGTTGTGCCGGTCCAATCCCTGCAGCTGTGCCGCGTGACGCAGTAGCAGGAACACCATCAGCACCGCCAGCAGCAGGAAGTACGGCCCGTCAAGGAAAGCACCGCGCGCGACCAGCAACGCCAGCAGGCCAGCCAGCAGCAGGGCCAGGATCGGCCATCGATCCTCTGTGTCGCCGCGCACACGCAACAGCAGCCACAGCGAAGCGAGCAGGCTCAACAACAGCACTGCGGCCGAGCGCGTATCGAAGCCGGGCAGGATGATGGCGAGCGCCACGATCACTGACAGATAGGCGAAGCACGCGGCACGCGGCACTGTCACCTGGAACCGCCGCGCCAGATAGGCTGGCAGCAGTGCCGCCGCGGCTACGTGCAACGCCAGTAGTGCAATCAGGCGCAGGCCATGCCACGGGTAGTCATAGCCCAGCAGGGAGCGCCACGCTTCCACTGCAGGCAACGCCAGTCCCACCACGCCCAGTGCCAGCAGAAGGCGAGTGCCGGGCGTGCGGGTCTGGCCACGCAGTACCGCCAGGAAATACAGGCTCGCTGCCGCCAGTGCGCCGATGGCGAAGGCCGCAACCAGCCATGGCAGGATGATCTGGCCATACAGCACAGCAGCGGGCGCGATCAGTGCCATCGCGTCGGCGCCGTGCAGGGTGAAATGTTGTCGCTGGCTGGATGCAAGCACGACCAGCTCATCGGTGGCATCGCCCGAAGCGGGGGGGAGCACGTGAACAAGGTCGATGCGTCCTGGTTGTTCTTCTTCAGCGGTGCGGCCCACGACGCCATTGCTGATCCAGGGCGTGCCGTTCCAGTACAGCTGACTGGCAGCGCGCAGCGACAGCCGCAACGTGCGGTCATGATCGTCGGTGCCGGTTGGCGCCGGCACCTGCCAGCGCAGCCAGTACGGGCCGCGCCACTGCGCCAGCAGCTGCTGATCCAGCGGACGCCAGGCCAGGTCCTGCGGTGGCCGCGGAGGCAGGGCGCTGGATGTCCCGGCGTCCGCAGGTGCCATCTGCGCCCCCTGCACGAACACCAGCCCGGCGGGGGGCTTCGAAACGATCAGCCACGCCGTCACGGCCGCAAGCAGGACAGCAAGGACAGCAAGGGTTCGTGTGATCTGCATGTCGGCCATCGTATCGGTTGCGTGGAGCCATTGGACCGCCGTCTGGAGACGTTCGGCAGGCGGGCGCCTCCGCAGCCCCGCGATCGACCCGATGCTGGCCACGCACGTCCATCCTTTGGAGCCCAGCATGAGCCGCAACGCCTGCACATCGTCCAGCAGTCACCCTCCTCGTCGCTCTGCCATGGTCGCCGCCGCGGCCACGTTCTGCCTGGCGCTCGCGGCGGTCATGCCGGCCCAGGCCACGCCTCCGGCATTGGCGTTCGAGCCGTACACACTGCAGACCAAAGCACATGGCGCCATCCCCGCAGAGATCGCCGTGCTGGATGTGCCGCGCCGGCACAGCGAGCCGGATGGGCCGCGCATGCGGTTGAAAGTGGTACGCCTACGTGCAACCGGCGGCAATGGCCGCAGCGCCCCCGTGGTCTACCTGGCCGGTGGTCCGGGTGGCTCCGGCATCGATACTGCGCGCGGTCCGCGCTGGCCGGTGTTCGACCAGGTCCGGCGCGAAGCCGACGTGCTGCTGCTCGATCAGCGCGGTGCCGGCCTGTCTGAACCGCCGCCGGAGTGTCCGCATGAAACCCGCTTCGACGATGGCCAACCGCTGCAGCACGATGCGGCCCTGGCCGCATTGCAGGCGACGGCTGCCAAGTGCGTGGCGTTCTGGCGCCAGGCGGGCGTCGATCTGGGCGCCTATACCACCGCCGAGAGTGCCGATGACCTGGATGATCTGCGGCGCGCGCTGGGTGTGCCCAGGATCAGCGTGTGGGGCATGAGTTACGGCACCCACCTGGCGCTTGCGACGGTGCGCCTGCACGGCAAGGGCCTGGAACGCGTGGTGCTGATGGGCACAGAAGGCCCCGATGATACGTTGAAGCTGCCGCTCAGCAGCGACGCCTTGCTGCAGGAGCTGGCGCCACTGGCCCGCAAGGACGGCTTCGACGATCTGGCCGGATCGGCAAAGCGTGTGCTGCAGGCATTGCATGAGCAGCCGCGACAGGGTCGCAGCCGCATGCATGACGGTCGCCAAGTGACCATCGGTGAATTCGATGCGCAGATCCTGATGGCCAATGCCCTTGGCCAACGGCATACCCAGCAGTGGCTGCCGCTGGTCCTGCGCGAGGCCGAGCGCGGCAATTACGATCCGATGGCCGACCTGGTGCTGATCGTGCGCGCGCAGTTCTCCCAGTACCCGGCAATGGGGCTGGCCATGGATGTGGCCTCCGGGCAGAGCCCGCAACGCCTGGCACGGGTAGAGGCGCAGGCACGCGAAAGCCTGTTCGGCAACGCCCTGAACTTCCCGTTCCCCGCCATCGGCAACGGTCTGGGCCTGGCCGATCTGGGCGAATCCTTCCGCGGGCCGCTGCGCAGCGACGTGCCGGTGCTGTTCATCAGCGGCACGCTGGATGGGCGCACGCCGCCGGCCAATGCCGACGCGCTGCGTCCCGGTTTGAGCAACGGCCGCTCGCTGCTGGTACGCAATGCCAGCCATCATCACGAGCTGTGGGTGGGCAATCCTGCCATTGCACGCAGCATCGTCGACTTCCTGGCCGGCCGCGCCGTGAACGATGCCGTGCTGGACGTGCCGCCGCCGGTGTTCGCCACCAGCAACAGTGGCCTGCTGGGAGGCGGCGGACGCTGAAGGGAGAGCGTGGCGCCGGATCCCCGACGGTCCGGCGCTGAGCCATTTCCTCTACATTGGGGCAATGAAAGACATCATCGCCCCCCTGAACCGCACGCGCTTGAGCCTTCTTGCGCTGACCGTGCTTGCTGGCTGCTCCACCACGGGCACCCGCCCTGAAGCTCCGGCAGTACCGAAGCCCACGGCCACCTACGCCAAGGCCACATGGAGCGCATTGCCACCGGTCTCCGACAGCGACCTGCAGGCCGGATTCGTTGCCTGGCGCAGCAGCTGCACCCGCCTGAAGAACGATGCGGTCTGGGCCAAACCCTGTGCCACCGCCGCGACGGTAGCGGACAAGGACCCGGCCGCGATCCGCCAGTTCCTGCAGCGCGACCTCGAGGTCTACGCGCTGCGTGCCGGCGGCCACCAGGCCGACGGGCTGATCACGGGCTATTACGAGCCGATCTACCCCGGCAGCCTGACCCGTACCGCCAAGGCCACGGTGCCGGTCTATGGCACGCCCGATGATCTGGTGGTGGTGCAGCTGGAGAGTCTCTACCCGGAACTGAAGGGCAAGCGCCTGCGCGGGCGCGTCGAGGGCAAGGTGCTCAAGCCCTATGACGACGCCGGCACCATCGCGGCCAAGGGCGCCAAGGCCTCTGTGCTGGCCTGGCTGACCGACCCGATGGACCTGCAGCTGCTGCAGATCCAGGGGTCCGGCCGCGTGCGCCTAGCCGATGGCAAGCAGGTGCGGCTGGCCTATGCGGAACAGAACGGCCACCCGTACCGTGCCATCGGCCGCTGGCTGGTGGACCAGGGCCAGCTGAAGAAGGAAGACGTCACCATGGACGCCATCCGCGCCTGGGCCCGGGCCAATCCCGCGCGCGTGCCGGAACTGCTGCGCAGCAATCCCAGCTACGTGTTCTTCGTGCGCAACCCGGACAGCCCGGAGGGTCCACGCGGTTCACTGAACGTGCCGCTCACCGCCGGCTACAGCGTGGCGGTGGATCGCAGCGTGGTGCCGCTGGGCAGCCTGCTGTGGCTGTCCACCACGCGCCCCGATGGCACGCCCGTGGTACGCCCGGTGGCTGCGCAGGACACCGGCGGCGCGATTGCCGGCGAAGTGCGCGCGGACCTGTACTGGGGCAGCGGCGATGCCGCCGGCAAGCTGGCCGGCGACATGAAGCAGAAGGGCAACATCTGGATGCTGTGGCCGAAGGGCGTAGCGCTGCCGCAGTAGGTTGGCCCCCGGATGCCTGATAATGGCGTCATTCCGAACTTTCCGGCCGCGCCTGCGGCCAGGACCCCTGCAATGACCTACGCAAAGCACAACGCAAAATCCGGCGCGAAATCCGCCGCAAAGAAGTACTACAAGCACTGGGCCGAATCGGGCTTGGGCAAGGGCAACGTGCTGATGGAAGCCCGTGGCGAGAAGATCGTGCGCCAGGTGGAGATCTACGGCACCAAGATGGTCTGGGCCGACGAGCACGCCCACAGCGACGACCGCTTCCTGCTGGCCGACCAGCCGGTGTCGTTCCTGGATTTCGACGAGGACGACGAAATCTCCGCGCGCGAATTCGAAAGCGCCTGGAAGAAGGCCCGGGAAGCCACCGGCTACCCGGTGTAACGCTGCCCGGCCGGGTTCGGGTCCTTTTCCGCAGTGAAAGGGCTCTGACCCCGGGCCAAGGCTCAGGCAGCCGCGTTGTAGGGTTCGATCCGGGCAAGCACGTCGGCCAGCTTTTCCTTGGTCATCGCGGCATCGAAGTCGGCCTGCAGGCCGATCCAGAACTTGTCGGAAACGCCGAAGTAGCGGGACAGGCGCAGCCCGGTGTCCGCAGTGACTGCGCGATCACCGGAGACAATCTCGCCGATACGGCGTTGTGAGACGCCAATTGCCTTGGCCAGCCGGTATTGGGTGATGCCCAGAGGCTCCAGGAATTCATGCAACAGGATCTCGCCGGGAGCGGGGTAGGGGGCGGTTCGCACTCGCACGACTCCTTCAGTGGTAATCGACAATTTCGACCTCGGCAGGACCTTCCCGAGACCAGGCAAAGCACAGCCGGAACCGGTCATTGATGCGGATGCTGTACTGGCCGCGCCGGTCCCCATGCAGCGATTCCAGTCTGTTCGCTGGCGGCAGGCGCAGATCCCGCAGATCAGCTGCCACATTGAGCATGGCCAGCTTTCGCAGCGCGGCAGCTTCAATGTGGCGCCATCTCTGCACGCGATGACCATCAAACAGTGCCTGCGTACGTTTGCAGGCAAATGATTGGATCGGCATATTGATAACGTGTGGCGATAGTATCGTAAGGCGTTATTATCCGCTCGGCAAGCGTGGACCGTAATTCCCGGGCACGACGACTGGCGACGCATTCGATGCGATCTGATGCTGGACCCGCGTTTTGCACTACATTGGTGCAATGTCCGACCCCGCACCCCCGCCGTCCCTCGATGCCTTGGGCACGCCGCTGGCCTGGGCCGGGGCCGATGGCTGCATTGCCGGCTGCAATCCGGCCTTCGCCCGCTGGCTGGGCGTCAGCGTCCGGCGCCTGCTGGGCCGGCCGCTGGCCGCACTGGAAGTGCAGGGCGAAGCCCTGGCCCACTTCCTGGCCCGCGATGAGCGCGACAGCCTGCGCCTGAACCGGCTGGCGCTGGCGGTGCCCGGCGAGGCACCGCGCTTCGCCGAGGGCTGGATGAGCCGCCGCGACGATGGTGGCTGGCTGCTGGAGGCGCATCCGGTCGATGAATTTCCCGGGCTGGACCCGACCCAGGCCCTGCCCAGTGCGCTCAGTGCAGCGCTGAAGGGGCTGGCCCACGAGCTGCGCAACCCGCTGGCCGGGCTGAAGGGCGCGGCCCAGCTGCTGGCCCGGCGTGCCGCCCAGCGCGATGCCAGCGAACGTGAGCTGATCGAACTGATCGGCTCGGAGATCGAGCGACTCAACGGCCTGCTCGACCAGCTGCTGTCGCCGGCCCCGGCCGCGCCGCATGCCGAACTGAACATCCATGCTGCGCTGGAACGTGTGCTGCGCCTGGCCGAGAACGAGGCCGGCTGGGCGGTGCGCCTGCAGCGCGACTACGACCCCAGCATTCCCGAATTCCACGGCGACGCCGACCGCCTCACCCAGGCGGTGTGGAACCTGGTGCGCAACGCGATCCAGGCTGGCGCCGGCAGCATCACCCTGCGCACCCGCGTGGAGCATGGCGTGCGCATCGCCGAGCAGCTGCACACGCTGGCGCTGCGCCTGGAGATCGCCGACGACGGCCGTGGCGTGCCTGAGGAGCTGGCCGAGCACCTGTTCCTGCCGCTGGTCAGTGGCCGCGCCGAAGGCACTGGCCTGGGCCTGGCGCTGGCCCAGCAGGTGGCGCGTGAGCATCGCGGCACGCTGACCTATCGCTCGCGCCCCGGCCATACCGTGTTCACCCTGCTGCTGCCGATCGTCAGCGGCGCCGCCCCGGCCGAGGAGGCCCCGCGCGATGTTTGAGTCTTCTTCGTCCCCGCAGCGCATCTGGGTGGTCGATGACGATCGTGCCGTGCGCTTCGTGCTGTGTACCGCGCTACGCGAGGCGGGCTACCAGGTCGTCGATTTCGACAGCGCCGCACCCGCCCTGCAGGCGTTGAGCGAAGGCCCGCCACCAGCGCTGCTGTTCACCGATGTGCGCATGCCCGGCGACGATGGCCTGGTGCTGCTGGACAAGCTCAAGGCCGCGCTGCCGCAGCTGCCGGTGGTGGTGATGTCGGCCTATACCGATGTGGCCAGCACGGCCGGTGCGTTCCGCGGCGGCGCGCATGAGTTCCTGTCCAAACCGTTCGACCTGGACGATGCGGTGGCGCTGGCGCAGCGGGTGTTGCCGGCCGTTGCACCGGCGCTGGCGGCACCCACACCTGCGGTGGAAGCGCATAGCGACCAACCGCCGCAACTGGTGGGCGATACCCCGCCGATGCGCGCGCTGTTCCGTGCCATCGGTCGCTTGGCACAGGCGCCGCTGGCGGTGCTGATCACCGGCGAGACCGGCACCGGCAAGGAGCTGGTAGCCAATGCGCTGCATCGCGAATCGCCGCGCGCGCAGGGGCCGTTCGTCGCGCTCAATACCGCTGCAATCCCGTCCGAGCTGCTGGAAAGTGAGTTGTTCGGCCACGAGGCCGGCGCCTTCACCGGTGCGCAGCGCCGCCATATCGGCCGCTTCGAGCAGGCCGATGGCGGCACGCTGTTCCTGGATGAGATCGGCGACATGCCGCTGCCGTTGCAGACGCGGTTGCTGCGCGTGCTGGCACAGGGCGAGTTCTTCCGCGTCGGTGGCCGCGAACTGATCCGCGTCGACGTGCGCGTGGTGGCGGCCACCCACCAGGATCTGGAAGGTCTGGTTGCGCAGGGGAAGTTCCGCGCCGACCTGCTGCACCGCCTGGACGTGGTGCGCCTGCAGCTGCCGCCGCTGCGCGAGCGCCGCGAGGACATTGCACAGCTGGCCAGTACGTTCCTGGCCGCCGCCGCGCGCAAGCTGGATACGCCGCCGAAGCGCCTGACCGCTGCCGCCCTGCAGGCGCTGCGCGAACACGACTGGCCGGGCAACGTGCGCGAACTGGAAAACGTGTGCTGGCGGATGGCGGCGTTGGCCGCCGCCGACACCATCGGCGTGGCCGACGTCGATACCGCGCTCAACCGTACGCGCGGCCGTCGCAGCAGCACCACCGGCGCCGATCCGGGGCAGTGGGAAGCGCTGCTGGCCGAATGGGCACGCCGTCAGCTGGCCGAAGGCGTGGAAGGGCTGCACGCGCAGGTGCGCGAGCGGGTCGACCATGCCCTGCTGGAGGCCGCGCTGCAGATCACCCATGGCCGCCGTGCCGAAGCCGCGGCCCGCCTGGGCCTCGGCCGCAATACCCTTACCCGCAAGCTGGGCGCCGGGCGCCGCCGCGGGGGCCATTGAACGGTCCCTGCACGCGATCCTCGCGCCCGCTTGCCGAACCGTTGATCGTTCATGGACGATGCCGTCCGTAGTGTCACCTGCAAGGAGTCTTCGATGCGTCTGTCCTTTGCCATCCTGCCGTTGTCCGCCGCCGTGCTGCTGTCTGCCTGTGGCAGTGCGCCGAAGAAGGCCGAGCCCACCCCGCCACCGCCAACCGTGGTCAGCGCCGCGAAACAGGGCGAGGCCAATCTGTCGCCGGCTTCGGCCAGCATCGTCAGTGGCCGCATCGCGCTGATGGTGGAGCCCGGTGGCATCCACATCACTGGCCTGATCGGTGGCCTGCAGCCGATGCAGCAGGCCGGCTTCCACATCCACGAGCGCGGCGACTGCAGCGCGGTGGATGCCAGCAGTGCCGGCAATCACTTCAATCCCGGTGGCGCTGCGCATGGTCGCGCCGGCACCGGCAAGCATCACCTGGGCGACATGGACAATCTGCGTGCCGACGCCCAGGGCCGCGCCAACGTCGATATCCACCTCAAGGGCGTTACCCTTGGCGGAGGCGCCGCCACCGATATCGCCGGACGTGCACTGGTCGTGCATGCCAACGCCGACGACTATCGCAGCCAGCCCGCCGGCAATGCCGGCGTCCGCATCGCCTGTGGCGTGATCCGGGTCGTCCGCTGATCACTGCAGGCATCATCCAGGGAGAGATTCCATGCGTTTGATCCACACTTCGCTGTTCGCGGCCATTGCTGCACTGGGCCTGGCGGCCTGCAACCAGCAGCCGGCCGCGCCGCAGGCTGAAACCCCGCCGGCCGCTCCGGCCGACGGCGCCACCACCGAACCGGTTGCAACGCCGGCCCCTGCGGCTGCACCGGTTGCCGATGCCACGGCCACGGCCGAGCTGGCACCGACCCAGGGCAACGAGACCAAGGGCAGCGTCACCTTCAAGGTGGTTGACGGCAAGGTCCACGTGACCGGCCAGATCAGTGGCCTGAAGCCGGGTAGCGAACACGGCTTCCACATCCACGAGAAGGGCGACTGCAGTGCTCCGGACGGCATGAGCGCCGGTGGCCACTTCAACCCGGGCAAGCAGGATCACGGCAGCGTGTCCGCCGATCCGCACCACGGCGGCGACATGCCCAACATCAAGGCCGACGACAAGGGCGTGGCCACCATCGACGGCCCGGTGTCGAGCAACGTCAACATCGGCAAGGGTGATGATTTCGACATCATCGGCCGTGGCCTGATCGTCCACGCCGATGCGGATGACTACAAGACCCAGCCGACCGGCAACGCCGGCGCGCGCCTGGCGTGTGCGGTGATCCAGAAGGCGCAGTAAGAGCGCTTTTGCTGGAAACGAAAAACGCCGGCAGAAGCCGGCGTTTTTCTTGATCGGTAGTGCCGGCCGCTGGCCGGCAATCACAAATCCGGAGGTTGCCGGCCAGCGGCCGGCACTACCAACGGATCACCCAATGATCAGCGCGCCAGCAGCTCGCGCGCGTCCTGGCCGGCCTCGCAGTGCACGAACAGCACCGGCACGCCATGCGCTTCCAGCACTGCGGCCATCTGCCGCTGGCGCATCAGGAACTGCTCGTAGATGCCCTTCAGGCGGTCGCAGTCGTTCTTGCCGTGATCGTAGTGCGCGCACCAGCCAGCCGGGTCGAACAGCGCCATGCGTGCTTCGCCATGGGTATAGCGCAGCAGCGGCTCGGGCGCGGCATTGAGCCATTCGTCTTCGCCCGGGGCCATGATCGCGGTCTCGATCAGCGGCCACAGCGCAGCCAGGCCCTGGTTGTCGTACTGCATCGACATCATCGCGGCCAGATCGTTCACGGTGAAGTACCGCGCGTGCTCGATGCGCGCACCGAAGGTGTTCTGCGCCATCAACGCGGTGTCGGCATGGGCCATGCCGTTGGCCAGCAGCGTGTCTTCCAGCGCCTCGGCCACCGCATTGGTCGTCGCCACGTCGCTGCCGGTCAGCAGGAACGGCACCACGCGCAGGCCACCGCCCACCAGGCTGGCATCGGCCTGGAACGGCAGCGGTACATCACCGTTGGCGTCGGTGCCGAACGCCAGCAGGCGCGGGCCCTGGTTGCGGCCCGGCGCACGCATCTGCAGTTCTTCCAGGCGGCGGTGGATCGGCCAGCCCGGGCGCAGTACTTCGGCCGGGTCGAAATGGGCGGCGGCGAACACCAGGTCCAGCTCGGCCACCTGCGGCACCAGCTTGGACAGGTCACGGCCGACGCGTTCGGCCAGTTCACCGGCCTGTTCGGCGCTGAGCACCGCCTGGCGGGGGATTTCGCCGCCGGCCAGTTCCAGGGCCAGCACGCCAAGGGCATTCATCGCAGGGTCGGGTTTGCTCATGGTTCCACGGTTGGCCCATCACAGGGCGGCAGCTACACTTGGCTCCATTATGCCTGCTCCGCCGTGCAGGCCATGTTGCAGACACCCTCATCCATGCCAGGTATCTCCATGCCCAACGCTCGTCCCGTCGCCATCCTCGGTGGCGTCCGCATTCCGTTCTGCCGCCAGAACACCGCGTATTCGGATGTCGGCAACCTCGGCATGTCGGTCCGTACGCTGGGCGCGCTGGTCGAACGTTTCGGCCTGCACGGCCAGCAACTCGGTGAAGTGGCGATGGGTGCGGTGATCAAGCACTCCAGCGACTGGAACCTGGGCCGCGAAGCCACGCTGTCCTCCGGCCTGTCGCCGTTGACCCCGGGCATCACCCTGCAGCGCGCCTGTGGCACTTCGCTGGACAGCATCATCACCGTCGCCAACAAGATCGCGCTGGGCCAGATTGAATCGGGCATCGGCGGCGGTTCGGACACCACCTCCGACGTGCCGATCGTCTACGGCAAGAAGCTGCGCGCGCGCCTGCTGGCCGCCAACCGTGCCAAGAGCACTGGCGACAAGATCCGCGCGCTCACCGCCGGCTTCAAATTCTCCGAGCTCAAGCCCGAGTTCCCGGGCGTGGCCGAGCCGCGCACCGGCAAGAGCATGGGCGACCACTGCGAGGACATGGCCAAGGAATGGAACATCTCGCGCGACTCGCAGGACGAGTGGGCGGTGTCGTCGCACAAGAAGCTGGCTGCCGCCTATGAGCGTGGCTTCTTCAACGACCTGATCGCACCGTTCCGTGGCATCGAGCGTGACAACATCCTGCGCCCGGATACCTCGCTGGAGAAGCTGGCGACGCTGAAGCCGGCATTCGACAAGGTCTCCGGCCGTGGCACGCTCACGGCTGCCAACTCCACGCCGCTGACCGACGGTGCCGCCGCGGTGCTGCTGGCCAGCGAAGAGTGGGCGCGCGCCCACGGCCATGAGCCGCAGGCGTACCTGCGCGATGCGCACGTCTCTGCGGTGGACTTCGTACATGGCGAAGGCCTGCTGATGGCACCGACCGTAGCCGTGCCGGAGATGCTCAAGCGTAACGGCCTGACCCTGCAGGACTTCGACATCTACGAGATCCACGAGGCCTTCGCCGCACAGGTGCTGTGCACCCTGCGCGCGTGGGAGAGCGAGGATTACTGCCGCAACCGCCTGGGCCTGGACGCGCCGCTGGGCCGCATCGACCCGGACAAGATCAACCTGCTGGGCTCGTCGCTGGCCACCGGCCACCCGTTCGCCGCCACCGGCGCCCGCGTGATCGCTACCGCAGCCAAGCAGCTGGCCGAACGCGGTGGTGGCCGCGCGCTGGTGTCGATCTGCACCGCCGGTGGCATGGGCGTGGTGGCGATCGTCGAACGCTGATCGCATTCATCGAACAAAAAAAACGCCGCCCATCGGGCGGCGTTTTTTTGTCCGGTGGGTGCCGACCGTTGGTCGGCACGCTTCACGGCAACCGCGGGTTGCCGAATTCGTCGCGCTCTTCGTTGGCGTCATACACCGGCGGCTGCACCGCGATCGGCTGCTCTTCCACCGTGGCACGCAGCGGCGTCTCGCTGCCGCGCACCAGTTCCACGCTGTCCTCGCCACGCTGCAGTCGCAGCGCATTGGCCAGGCACTGCGCGGCCAGCGCGTGCTCGCCACGCTGTGCGAACAGCTCACCCAGCGCTTCCCACGCAGGAGCACCAGCGCCGGCGGCGATGGCCTCATGCAGGAACGCATCGGCGGCATCCCACTGCTGCTGGGCCAGGGCCACGCGGCCCTGCGCCAGATGCAGTGCGGCCGAGCCATCATGAACATTGCGCCAGCGCGCCAGGTTGGCCTGGCGGGTGGCCAGGCGCTCGGCCGGCAGGCGGCCGTACAGCGCCACCAGTTCGTCGTCCCAGCGATGGTCCAGCGCCTGTTCCAGCGCCAGCAATGCAGGCTCGTCCCAGCTCAGTGCCACCGCGCGGCTGGCATAGGCGCCGACCACGTCCGGGGTCGGTCGCAGGGCCTTCGGCGTGGCTTCCCACTGTGCGGCCAGCGCATTGACGTCGGCCGCTTCCAGCAGCGCCTGTGCGGCCAGGCGTGCTTCCAGCTCGCTGTTCGCGTCGGCCGGCAGCACCTTGCTCTGGCGCAGTGCACCCAGCTGGCCATACGCCTCGTGGGCGCGACCGGCCTGTGCCAGCGCTTCGGTACGCAGCCACAGGCCGCGTGGCGGCAGCGGCTGGATCGTCGCCACATCCAACGCGTTGATCGCATCCACCGGCAGGTCGCGCGCCAGCAGCTGTTCGGCGCGCAACAGCGCCTGCAGGGTGGCATCGCTCTCGCCCAGACGCTGCAGCAGCGCCTCGCCGGCGGGGCCATCGGCACGCGCCTGCGCACTGCGCACGGCGTTGGCCAGCGCCACCGCGCTCACTTCCGGATCCTTGGCGGCGCCGTCCAGCAGCTTCTCGGCACGCTGCCACTGGCCGTGCTCATAGGCCTGCAGGCCATCGATCAGGCGCACCCGGCCCTGCTTGCGGCGGTAGCGGCCCCAGGCACGGAACGGTGCGGCAATCAGGCTCCACAGCAGCCACAGCACCAGCACCGCGATCACCGACAGCAGCGCCACCTTGGGCAGATTGCTGTGGTAGTCGTAGCCGCCGTAGCGCAGCGTTACTTCGCCGAAGCGGTTGAGGTCATCGGCGCCGAGCCATTGCGCGGCAACCACGCCGATGGCCACGGCCAGCAACAGCACGACCAGGGATTGCAGGGGTTTCATGCGGGATTACCTCCGGTCGGTCTGGGTGCGCAGTTGCTGCAGGGTGCTGCCAAGCACGGTGTTGCTGGCCTGCAGCGGAAGCTCGCGCAAGGCCTTCAGTTCAGCACGTTGCGCGCGCAGGGCCGGTGAATCCGGCCAACGACGCTGTGCCCAGTGTTCCACGCGCGCCAACGCGGTATCGCGACCGGTGCGGTCGCCACGTTCGATCGCGGCACGCGCCAGGGTCAGTTCCAGTTGCAGTGCATCGTCGGCATTGCGGCGTTCGGCGGCGGTCAGCGGACCGTTCTGGCGGCTGGGGCTGATGTCCACGAACGGTGCCAGCGTGGCCTGCCACCAGGGCTTGCCGGCGCCGGGTGCGCTGCCGCCTGCCACCTGCGAGGGCAGGCCCTGCAGGGCTTTGGCCAGGTTATCCAGGCGCTGCAGCGATTGCGTGCGCGGGCCGGTGCCCAGCGCATCCAGCGCATCGCGTTCCTGCACCAGTGCCTGGCGCAGGTTCAGGCCATCGCTGTCGGGCAGATCGGCAAGCGCGGTGGCGGCCTGTGCATACAGGCGGCGCGCGCCTTCCACGTCGTCGGCGTAGTTCAGGCGTTGCGCCGCCTGGGTCAGCAGCAGTTCGGCCTCATCGCGCTGTACCGCCTGGCGGCCCTGATTGGCGCTGTCGGCCAGCTTGGCCAGGTTCTCTTCCAGCAGCGCACTCCGCTGCGAAAGGCCCAGCATCTCGTCGCGCAGCACGCGGTTGGTGGTCGCCGCATCCTGCAGGCGCTGGCTGGTCGCGCGCTGGTCGCGGCGCAATGCGTCCAGCGTTGCCTGCAGGCCCTGCAGCTGCACGGCCGTGGTCTGTGCCTGCGCTTCCTGTTCGTGCTGTTGCTGCTGCCAGACGTACCAGCCGGCATAGCCGCCCACGCCGAGCACGACCACCCCGGCCAGCGGCAGCAGCCAGCGCACGGGTCGACGGGGCGGGGAAACGGGCGGAGTCTCGTTCATGGGGCTTCCTTGTCGGCAACGTCGCCGGTCAGGGTCCGGCAGGCCGCGTTGTGCACAGCATCACTGTTGCCGACCACAGCGGCAAGCGTGACCCACGTCCCTGTTCAGGTCGCTGCCGGGACGGTGAGCGTGGCGTGTGCAGCGGCCACCAGTTGTGCCGTGGTGGGCCCGGCCGCGCGTACCGCGCGCTGCAGCCCCAGTGCGTGCACCTGATCGCCCAGCCGTTCGCTGGCCACGACGACGGTGGCATGAGCCTGAAGGCGTTGCTGCAATGCCGGCGGAAGCTGCTGCCAGAAATGCTGCAGCGCCTCGCCACTGCTGACCGCCAGCACCCACGGCTGCGCTGAATGCGCCAATCGAGCCAGCGTGCGGGGCGGCAGGCGCAGCAGGCGGCGCTGATAGACATCGGCACGTTCGATCGTGGCGCCGGCGGCCTGCAGTTGCGCGGCAATCAGGCCGCGTCCGCCGGGGGCGGTCACCAGGCCGATGCGCAGGCCCTGTACGTTGGCCAGCACCGGCATCGCGAGCAGCCCCTCGCTGTCCATCCGCTGCGGTGCATGCACCTCGGCGACACCCTTCGCCCGCAGCGCGCGCGCGGTGCCTTCGCCCACGGTCAGCCACGGGCTGCGCTGCGCCTCGGCCAGTGGCAGCAGGGTAGCGGCCGCAGTAACAGCGGCCGGGCTGGTAAACACCACCCGATCGCAGTTCAGCGCGCGTTGCAGCTGACGCATCACTGGCGTGCCGTTCAGGCGCTGCAGGCGCCAGGGTGGCAGGGCCACCACATGCCCGCCCAGCCCAGCAGCGGCGCGGCGCAGCGCGGAATTCTGGCCCTGCGGTCGCAGCGAAATGAAGGTCCAGCCCGGCTCGGAACCGGCGGCGCCAGTGGGTATCGTATGGTCGGCCATTGCCTGCATTATGCGGGCCCTTCGTTGTCGTGGTCTCTGCTCCGATGTCCGTTGATGCTCTGACTTCCTCGCTGGCCGCCCTGCAGGACGTGCTGGACTGCATGCCGGCGGTGCGCGCCATGCAGATCCAGCTCGACGGCTATGCCGATGGCGTGCTGCGCATCACCGCGCCGCTGGCTGCAAACGTCAACGACAAGGGCAACGCCTTCGGTGGCAGCCTGGCCTCGGTGCTGACCCTGTCCGGCTGGGCGCTGGTCAGCCTGCGCCTGCGCCTGGCCGGCCACGATGCCGAGGTCTACGTGGCCGACAGCAACCTGCGCTACCTGGCGCCGGTCTACGAAGACCTGCACGCCCATGCCGAAGCGGCCGAGGCCACTGGCTGGGATGCCTTCCTGAACACCTTCCGCCAGCGCCGCAAGGCCCGCATCAGCATCATCGCCACCCAGCCCGGTGCCGATGGCAAGCCCGCTGCCGAGTTCAGCGGTCGCTTCGTTGCCTTCGCCAAAGGGTAGGATGGCAGGCTGACGTTCTGGGGAAACCACCGATGCGCCGCCTCATCCAGTTCCTGATGTGTTCCCTGCTGCTGGTCAGCGCCGTGGCTTCGGCCGACGACCTGAGCCGCAAGCAGCGCAAGCTGCTGGAAGAAACCCAGATCGCCTACGGCGCCACCATCCGCTGGGGCAGCATGGACGATGCCATCGGCTATCTGGATCCCAAGCTGCGCAAGGAAAAGCCGCCCACCGAGTTCGAGCTCAACCGCTATGCGCAGCTGCGCGTGTCGTCCTACCGCGAGCGCAGCAGCGCCGCGCTGGACGGCGGCCTGGTCGAGCGCCGGGTCGAAATCGGGGTGATCAACCAGAACACCCAGGCCGAGCGCACCGTGGTCGTGGTCGAGCGCTGGCGCTGGGATGCCGAGGCCAAGCGCTGGTGGCAGACCGCCGGCCTGCCGGACCTGTGGAAGGGGCAGTGACGGGCCGCGTCCGGCTTGTGCGACAATCGGCGCCCGCTTAATCGACCCGTGACCTGAGTGAATTACGAAGAGTTGCTGGCCTTTGCAGGCCGAAACCCGATGCTGTCCGCGGCCCTGGTCGGCCTGACCGTGGCCATCATCGTCACCGAGATCCGCCGCCTGTTCCGGGGCTTCAAGGGCATCAAGCCCGCCGAACTGACCCAGCTGATGAACGCGGGTGGCACGGTGGTGGTCGACTTGTCGGCCAGCGGTGACTTCGAGAAGGGCCACATTGCCGGCAGCCGCAATGCCCAGGCCAGTGCCTTCGGCCCGGACAACAAGCTGGTGGCCAACGCCAAGCAGTCGCCGGTGGTGCTGGTGTGCCGCAGCGGCAACGCCTCGGAAACCGCCGCCAAGGCGCTGAAGAAGGCCGGCTTCGAGAAGGTTTACGTGCTCGACGGCGGCATTCCCGCCTGGCAGCAGGCCGAGCTGCCGCTGGTCAAGGGCCGCAACTGATTGCCGCAGGTGGCGGATCCGGCCTTGTATGGGCCTGATCCCGCCCCCATCGCAGTAATTCGACCATCGTTTTCATTGCATTCATTGGAGTTACTGGAAATGTCCGAAGAGATCACCAACGGCGCCGCTGCGCCGGTCGATGCCGCTACCGGCCCTGCTTTCACCGTCGAGAAGATCTACGTCAAGGACGTCTCCTTCGAGTCGCCGAACGCTCCGACCATCTTCAATGACCAGGTGCAGCCGGAGCTGCAGCTGAACCTGAACCAGCAGGTGCAGCGCCTGGGTGAGAACGCCTTCGAAGTCGTCCTGGCCGTGACCCTGACCTGCCAGGCCGGTGAGCGCACCGCCTACGTGGCCGAAGTGAAGCAGGCCGGTGTGTTCGGCCTGGTCGGCCTGGACCCGCAGTCGATCGACGTGCTGCTCGGCACCCAGTGCCCGAACATCCTGTTCCCGTACGTGCGCCAGCTGATCAGCGACCTGATCCAGGCCGGCGGCTTCCCGCCGTTCTTCCTGCAGCCGATCAACTTCGAAGGCCTGTACGCAGAAACCCTGCGCCAGCGCCAGGAGCAGGGCGACGCACCGTCGCTGGCTGACTCCGAGCCGGCTGGCAACGCCTGATTCCTGCCGCGACGTCACGGATGAGCACTACCGCTGACAAGATCGCCGTGCTTGGCGCCGGTTCCTGGGGAACCGCGCTGGCCAGCCTGCTCGCGCGGCACGGTCATCCGACCGTGCTGTGGGGGCGCGATGCTGCCGTGGTCGAAGCCATCGACCAGCGCCACGAGAATCCGCGTTACCTGCCGGGCATCCCGCTGCCGGACAGCCTGCGTGCCACCACCGACCTGGCGTCGGCGGTGGAGGGCGCGGCCTGGATCCTGGTGGTGACACCGTCGCATGCCTTCGGTGAAACCGTGCGTGCGCTGGCGCCGCTGCGTCCTGCCGGTGCTGGCGTGGCCTGGGCCACCAAGGGCTTCGAACCCGGTTCGGGCCGCTTCCTGCATGAAGTGGCGCGCGAAGTGCTGGGTGAGGACGTGCCGCTGGCCGTCGTCACCGGGCCGTCGTTCGCCAAGGAAGTGACCCAGGGCCTGCCGACGGCGATCACCGTGCATGGCGACGTGCCCGAGTTCGCGCAGACGGTGGCCGAGGCGATGCATGGCCCGGCGTTCCGCGCCTATACCGGCGACGACATGGTCGGTGCCGAGCTGGGCGGCGCGATGAAGAACGTGCTGGCCGTGGCCACCGGTGTGGCCGATGGCATGCAGCTGGGCCTCAACGCCCGTGCCGGCCTGATCACCCGTGGTCTGAACGAGATGCTGCGCCTGGCCGCTGCGATTGGCGCCAAGCCGGAAACGCTGATGGGCCTGGCCGGCCTCGGCGATCTGGTGCTGACCTGCACCGGCGATCTGTCGCGCAACCGCCGCCTGGGCCTGGCCCTGGGCCGTGGCCAGACGCTGCAGGATGCCGTGCGCGAAATCGGCCAGGTGGTCGAGTCGGTGCAGACCGCCGACGAAGTGATGCGACAGGCACGCCGTCATGGCATCGACCTGCCGATCTCCGACCGCGTGCGTGCCGTGCTGCACGGCGAGCAGACGCCGGAAGAAGGCCTGCGCGCATTGCTGGCGCGGGAACAGAAACCGGAGTATCCGGATACGCTGTTCAAGTGAATCGAAAAACCCCGGCTACGTGCCGGGGTTTTTTTGTGCGCGGCCCATCCACGCATGGCGTGGATCTACGACGGAACGCGCGGCATCCATCACCGCGCCCGTGGCGGCGCGCTGGTGTTGTCCATGTCCGAAAAGATCAGCCACGGCCCATCACCCACGCGCTTCAACGTGAGCGTGAACTTGCCGGTATCGCCCACGTTGTTGCCGTAGCTGTAGGCACCAATGATGTAGCCCGTGTTGCCCTCCATCGAATACGCCAGGGCACGCAGCCGCAACGGACTGCTGCCCTGGCCGCCATATGTGGCCTCGATTGCGCTACGGCCGCGCACCGGCGGCTGGTTGCTCTGCAGCACAAAGCCATCCTCGGCGAACAGCGCAGCCAGCGCCTTGGCATCACCCGTGCGCCACGCCTGCTCGTAGTCGCGCAGTACACGGTCCAGCGGTGCGGGCAGGGCTGCATCCGGGAGAGGCTGTGCAGGCTTCGCGCCTTCTGCATCGAGGGCAATTGCCGGCGATGCCAGCAGCAGGGCACTGCAGAAGATCATGGCGAGTCGTGTGCGGCGCATGCGTCCAGGCTCTGGCGATGATGGGAAGACGACAGACGCATCCTAGCGCGCCGCTGGTTAGAATCACGCGGCTGCCCGCGTGGCGCATGCAGCGCAGATCAGACAAGGACACGGAATGAAGATTCGAATCACAGGGATGGCGATGATGGTCGCACTGCTGGTGGCCTGCGGGCAGGCACCGGCGCCGGATGCAGCACCGGCCGCGCCGGCACCGACCACCGAAGCACCGGCCGCCACGGCGACGGTGGTCGAAAAGGAACCGTCCATCGAAGACGGCGTGGATCCCGCGGTGTGGGACAACGAAGGCGAACCTGAAGACCCGAGCGCCGGCGGCGAACTCACCTGCGCGGACAACCCGTTGGCGACCCATTTCTTCACCCTGGTGGGTGGCAACACCGTGGACGACTGCGGCCGCAAGGATCCGAAGGTGCTGGCCGCGTTCAACGCCCTGATGAAGAACACGGCGGCGGCCGAATCCGCCGACAAAGAGATTCCGTCGCTGCGCGAACGCCTGTTGAGCGGACCCAGCGGGCCCGGCGAGCTGCTGGTGCTGCAGGGCGAGCCGTGGTGGTTCTACACCGCCTGCCAGGCCCACGACTGCCCCGGCACCGCGTTGGCGATGCTGTATTCGCCCGACCAGTCGAAGATGGTCGGCCGTCTTACCGCGCGCTGCCGTGTGTGGTGGCTGGGCGAGCCCAGCGACGAGCAGCGCGCGCTGATCGAGCGCGAGCAGCCTGTGGACAAAGCGATGCTGAAGGAAGAAGGCGAGTCCTGCGAGTAATCGGTGGTGACGCCGGATGATGTTCCGGCGGCCGCATCATGCAGGTGAAAGCTGCCTCACCATGTCAGCGATGATCACGTGGACCAGTGTTCTCAGGAAATGCACCTCACCTTCCAGGGTTGGGCCGATGTCGAAACGGGTCGACCATTGCTGGTTTTCCTGTAGCACCAGCGCGTAAAGCGCCTGGGCTTCGCTCGTGATCCGGTCGATCTGATGGCGCAGCTGCCGGGTGGCAGCCGGCCTTCCCAGGCCCAGCGCTTCACCGGCAGAAACCAGATGCTCGAAATGAAGGTCGTGGAAGCGCGCGACGCCGAGAATGGGCCACGACAGTTCCGAGCGTTCTGGCCAACGTGCGCCCTCGTCGGCATACGCGCGGGTCTCGTAACATGCGGTGGACAGCAGGTCGTAGTGGGGGGCCAGTTCGATGCCCCTGCTGCCGACCAGGAAGCTCAGGTTCTTCAGGTGCGCATCGTTGTTGCCGGTGAGTACATTGAAGATCAACCAGTCGAACAGGCGGACGCGCGTCTTGAGCTTGCTTCTGCATTGCTCGACGATGACCTTCAGGGTGTCGATGCTGCCGAGTGTGTACTTGAACTGCCGGTCGAGGTTGAGCAGCTGGCAGGCGTCGATCGCGTGCCGTCGGTGGATGGCGTCGGCGGTGATTTCGCGATCAAAGCGCTCGATGATGAAGACCGGCTCCGGTACGTAGCGGCGCTCGATCTTCGGCACCTGCAGCCCCATGCGCTGCGCAAGGCGCATCACGAACCATTCGTTGGCCACGCTGTGCGGGTAACTGCTGCTGGTGCTGTCAGGCTTGAGAATGTGGGTCGAGGGCTCGGCGCCCAGAGGTTGATAGAGTTCTCCCCCTGTCTCGATGATTGCCAGCTTGTGCTGGGCACCTGCCAGTGACATGCGCTTGGCGGCACCCGCCGCAAGCGACGTGCGTGGCAGGCCTTGGATACGCGTGGAGAGTTCCGCATCGGGCAGTGGTTTTCTGCCGCCCGGTGGCAGGCGCTCGCCTGGAGGCAGCAGCGTCAACGAGCCTGCCGATTCCGCGCCATAGGCGGCCAGCAACGCGAACGCGTCCGCGCCATCCACCCTGGCATCGGTTGCCATCAGCGTGCGTTGCTGCTCTTCCGGCAGCAGATTGTCGAAGTACCACTGCACGGGCCGTTGGCTGGAGCCATCGAGGATGGCGGTGTCTTGCAGTGGCAACGCAGGCGCCAGTGGAAACCGATGTGCGCTGCCGAGCCACTCCGGCGCATAGGTGAAGCGCCACAGGTTTGCTGCTTCGGTCAGGCGGCCCACCGGCGCTTCGTCGATGCTGACCTGCAGTTCGCGTGGTGGAAGCGGATAGTGCAGTCCAGACAGGACGGTCGTTGTAATGACGTCCTTGAGGTCGATAGGGGGGGCGCTCATGGCACCTTCCCGTTGACACGTTTGGCCAGCAGGGCCATCGCTTCGTCCGGCACGTCGATTTCGACATGCAGCCCCAGCTCATCAAGCACGGTGAACAACTTGCCCCATTGCACCGTGGTACCGCCGCGTTCGACCTTGGCCAGGAAATTCTCGCTGACCCCGATGCCTTCGGCGGTTGCATCCTGGCGTAGTCCCTGATGCTTGCGGGCGGCTCTCACCAGTGGCCCCAAGGCCTCAGCCTTCTCAAGCCTGATCTTCAATGGGAACTCCCCCAGCAGAGCCTGACGCTCTGGATTCGACCCATCGTCTATACCATATAATCCTCACTGCAGTGAGGATTTTTCGCGCAGAACCCGAGATTGTTTAAAATCCTTTCGTTCTTGAGGATTTCTTCGCAAAAGAGCTGGATGCAAGAAAATCCTCATTAGAAAAAGGATTTATTTGCAAAGGCGTCCAGCCTGCAAAAAATCCTCATGAATTCAAGGATTCTTTGACGTCGTGGGAGCGCGATGCCTTATCCGGTCCATATGGGCAGCGCCACGACGACGGCGGGACGTCCGCGATGAGTGGGGTCCAGGTAGGGCCTGCCAGAAGCGTGCCCGGGAACCTCTGCCTGCAGCGCAGGCTCGCATCGTCAACAGGCCTGGTCGCACCCCGACCACAGCCAGCCACGGCCGCAGGCAAAGCGTCCGCTACTTGCTCGCGCGCCGCGCGCCTTTCTCGTCTTCGTCCTTTGCATCCCCACGGCTCTGCGCGAACTCCGGGAACGTCTTCGCGATCGAATCCTTGTCCGGCAGGATGTAGAACACACCACCCTTTTCGAACGTGGACTGCACGATCTGCTCGTAGAACGCGGGCGTGACGTTGATGCAGCCGTGCGTAACGCGGTTGTCGTCCGGCGAAGGTGATGCCAGCCGTTCGGCGCGCTTCTCTTTCGGGGTGCCTGGCGGAAGCGGGTGCATCGAGACGGCGGAATCGTAGTCCACCCACAGCACGCGACCGGCATCGTCGGAGGGGCCGTAGCCACCAATGAAACGGCCCGCCGGGGTGGTGCGGTCATGGCCTGGAATCGCACTCAGCGCGAGCTTGGCAACGCCCGGGGCCGAGTGATCGCCGACGGCCGAACCGAACAGCGCCGGTGCCGCGCCACGCAGCTTGCCGTCTCCACCGAAGACCAGTACCTGCGCGGCCGCCTTGTCCATGATCGCGAACGGATAACCCTGGTTGTCCCTGCTGGCGACCACCCAGCCGGCCAGCTCGATCACCGTCTCGGAGACGCTCTGGTCAGCGGGAAGTTCATCGACTGCGGCCACCGGGGGTGCAGGTGCGTCCTTGTCCCTGGCGTGGGCTACGCCGCTGCACGCAACGACCAGTGCCATGGCCAATGCGGCATGGAGGGCGCGGCGTGCAGGGGAGGAGGAGGTACGAATGGGACGACTCCTTGCAATGCAATCTTGGTGGAAGGATGCCAGTGGCCGGCGAAGGCCACTGGTTCCCGATACAGAGGTGGATCAATTCAAACGGTGAGGGAGCGATTACCCGCGCGGCTTGCGGCCGGCAGGTGCCCTTTCAAGCTGCTGCACGCGGCCTTCGATCTGGTCCAGACGCTGGTTGGCCTGTTGCGCCGACTGGTTGGCGGACTCGGCACTCTGGGCGGCGCCCTGCACCTTTACATCGAGCTGGTCGAGACGCGAGTTGATCGTTGCAAATTCGTTCTTGTAAGAGGCGCAAGCGCCAAGGCTCACGGTGGCGATGAGCGCCACGCTGAGTGCACGGGCCATCTTCATGTGTTGCGAGGTCAGTTTCATTCCACTCCCTCCTTCGTCTGGGGAAGCTGGAATATAGCGGCGTTTGTTCCCGGCGCTACCAAGTGCTTTCAGCTGGAATTTGAGTACGTAGATGCGCTGTGAAGGCCTGTAAATCAACAAACCTTAACAAGCGGGATCAAGCGAGCTGATCTGCATCGGCGTATCGCCTTGTGCCTGTTAAACATCACCCATTCACCTGCATGAAGCCGGCATCACGGCATGCGCGTCTGCGTGCTCTCGTCTGCTCCGCACGCAGGTTGCCATCCACTTGCTTCCAGCAGCGCCGCAGCGTTTCCAGGCTGGACATCCAGCAGTTCGGCGATGGCGTTGTGCGTGTCGGGCGCGCGCGCAACATAGGCATGGGCGATGCGGTAGCCGATCCAGTAGCCGAGATCTCCGCGGCGCGCGTCGTCGCCGGGGCCGTTGTACAGCCACCTCGAAAGATCGGTACCCATGCTGTCCTGCAGGAACGCGCGCTCCAGCGCACACTCGCGACCCTGCGTCCAACGCTGCAGATGCGCGTTGGCCGGGTGACCGGAGATCCGTTCGGCCACGTATTCGGCGCCGCCTTCCAGCAGCGTCTGATAGAGCAGGGTGGGCTGCTCGACGTCCACGCGTGCACCGGGCTGTTGCACGTGCACATACTCATGCGCGATCAGATGCACGAAGCGGTCACTTACATCGGCCTGCATCCAGTCGGCGTTGCACAGCGCTTCCAGTCCGATGACCACACCTGCTTCGGTAGTCACGCCGCCACTGTTGCCGCGGCCCACCAGCACGGTGACCGGGGGAAAGCGCGCAGACGGCAACAGGGCGCCCAGCTGATCGACGGCAGCGGCGACGCGCGTGCGGATCGATGGCAATGCGGTCGCGCAGGTTCTCGCTTTCGCAAACAATGCCGGCTTGTCCTGGATGGCCCTGGCCAGCCGCTCCATCGAGCCGATACGGCTGTCGGTGAAGCTGCGCAAGGCATCCGTACCCGCATCCAGATAGCCGTGCTGCAGATCATCGGCGCTTGGGCGCCCGTGGTTGGCGTCCAGCACCTTGAAGAAGCGCGTGACATCGTCTGTCTGCACGACGATGTGCCCGGCAGGAACGATGCGCTCAGCCGCCTGTGCCTGCAGCAGTGCGACCGGCGAGGCGATGAGGATCAGTGCCCGCATCAGGCATCGAGCGTGGTGCACGTAAGAAGCCGACAGCAATGCCATGCGGAGTTCCCTGAACGCGAACCTTATTTATACACCAGTCAGTTCAATATTCAGGGTTGATTAGACCCCCTAACGGATAATTCACACCTGTCGACCGCCTCCTCTCTCTCCCCCTCCCGGGAGGCGGTCGGCGAAACCAAAATAATTAAAGGTGTGTCCCGATGAACAAGAATTCGCTGCTTGCCCTGGGTCTTCTGGCTGCTCTGCCGTTCGCTGCATCGGCAACCGATGGCCTGTCGTACAACTACGTTGAAGGCGGCTACGTGAACACCGATGCCAAGGGCGGCGACGCCGATGGCTGGAAGGTGAAGGGTTCCGTTGCGGTGCACCCGAACTTCCACGTCTTTGGCGACTACAGCGCCCAGGAAACCGACAAGTTCAAGAATGACGTCGACCAGTGGCGCCTGGGTGTCGGCTACAACTACGGCATCGCACCGAACACCGACCTGGTGGCCCGTGTTGCGTATCAGAAGTACGACGAGAAGCGCGGCCTGGACTTCAACGGCTACTCCACCGAAGTGGGCGTGCGCACCGCATTCAACCCGTAGGTGGAAGGCTACGTGATGGCCGGCTACGAAGATTTCAGCAAGAAGCACGGTTACAACCCGGACGGCGAGTTCTACGGCCGTGTCGGCGCCACCGCCAAGTTCAACCAGAACTGGGGCCTGAGCGGCGAAGTGAAGCTGGCCAAGGCCGGCGACCGCGAGTGGTTCGTGGGCCCGCGCTTCACCTGGTAACAAACGCCTGTCGTTAGTGCGTGTTGTGCTGGCGTGTGACTCTCTCTCTCCCACACGCCAACCGAAGCCCGGCCTCGCGCCGGGCTTCACTTTTATGGGCCCTGTGGCGCCACAATGCGGCATGGGCGACCCTTCCTCCCCCGCAGGTACTGGCACGGCCTACCAGGAGCATCTGGCGCCTGCGCCGCTGCGCGGCCACTTTGGCCAGCTTTGGCAGAGCCAGCTTCCTGCCGATGCCGATGGGCACATCACCGTATTGCCCGATGGCTGCGTGGATATCCTCTGGCGCGACGGTGCGTTGTTCGTGGTTGGCCCGGACCGCGTGGCCGCGCACCCGGCGCTGGCACCCGGTGCGCAGGTGCTGGGCGCACGCTTCCGTCCCGGCCAGGCATTGGCTGCGCTGGGCCTGCCCTTGGCCGGGATCATCGGCCAGGCCGTGCCACTGGCTGATCTCAAGGGCGCGTGGGCGAAGAAGGCTGCGGCCTCCATCGGCGACACCGCACCTGCGCTGCGCCTGCAGCGGATGGCGCGCTGCCTGCAGCAGCATATGGGTGCGGCCGCGCTCGATACGCCGGCGCAGCGCGCCCATGTCCTGTTCCGGGCGCTCACCGCGGGTGACGCCACGCTGGATACGCTGGCGGCGCACTTGAGCCTGAGCCCGCGCAGCCTGCGGCGTTTCAGCCAGTCGCAGTTCGGCTACGGCGCCAAGACGCTGGAGCGGATCCTGCGCCTGCAACGTTTTCTTCGCCACAGCCGCGCGCTGCCGCAGCACTCGTTGGCGATGCTGGCCGCCGAGGCGGGCTATGCCGACCAGGCCCATCTCAGCCGCGAGGCGCGTGAGCTTGCCAGCATGACCGCACGCGAACTGCGCCTGGAATGGGGCCAATGATGGCCGTTTCGTTCAAGACCGCGGTGCCGCGCTGACTGAAGCTGGGCTCCCACCCAGGAGCCACGCCATGAGCCATGCCGCTACTCACGATGCCGAACGCCGCATCGACAACATCGAATTCAACGTTGCCGACATTGCCCGTAGCAAGCGCTTCTACGGCGAGGTGTTCGGCTGGCATTTCACCGACTACGGCACGGCCTACACCGAGTTCGACGACGGCCGTCTGAAAGGTGGCTTCGTGGCCGACGCGCCGGTGCGTGCCGACGGGGGGCCGCTGGTGATCCTCTACTGCGCGGACCTGGCCGATGCACAGCAGCGTGTAATCGCTGCCGGTGGCGAAGTCGTACAGGCGGTGTTCGCCTTCCCCGGTGGCCGCCGCTTCCACTTCCGCGATCTGGATGGCTATGAGCTGGCGGTTTGGAGTGATGTGGATTGAGGTCTTCGTACCTTGGCCGGTGGACGGAACGAGAACCGCTCCGTCCCCGGTCAGGCGGTTCCGCTATGATCGCCCGCACATCGCCACACGCGATGCGCCCGCCTCAAGCCAGCAGGAACCGCCGTGAACTCCCAGCCCGCACCGATCACCGCCCTCAACCACACGCTCGACAACGAGCCGCAGCAGATCACCGCGCCACTGACCCATTCGGCGGCGTTCCTGGTGCTGAAGGTGAAGGACGATGAGGCGTCGATCGCAAAGGCGCGCGAGGTACTGGCCAGCACCGATGACCTGATCAAGAACACCGCCATCCGCGAGATCGAGCGCACCTTCACCTGCAACGTGGCCATCGGCCACCGCGTGTGGCAGCCGCTGGTGGGCACCACGCCGCCGCGCGAGCTGCAGCCGTTCCGCGAGATCAAGGGTGCGATCCACACGGCGGTGTCCACACCCGGTGACCTGCTGTATCACATCCGCGCACGCACCATGGACCTGATCGTGGCGTTCGAGCGCAACCTGCTGATGGCCTTTGGCGATGCGGTGGAGACGGTCGATGACGTGGCCGGCTTCCGCTATTTCGATGGCCGCGACCTGCTGGATTTCGTTGACGGCACCGCCAACCCGGAAGGGCTGTCGCTGCCGGAAGCCACCATCGTGGGCGAGGAAGACCCGGAGCATGCCGGCGGCAGCTACGTGGTGGTGCAGAAGTACCTGCACAATCTTGATGCCTGGCGCGCACAGAAGACCGAGGCGCAGGAAGCGATCATCGGCCGCACCAAGCACGACAACATCGAGCTGGACGATGCGCCGGCCGATGCGCAGAAGTCGCACAAGACGCTGTGCACCATCGAGGATGCCGACGGCGAGCACGAGATCCTGCGCGACAACATGCCGTTCGCCAACCCGGGCCGCGGCGAGTACGGCACCTACTTCATCGGCTACACGCGCCGCCTGTGGGTGATCGAGACGATGCTCGAGCGCATGTTCATCGGTAATCCTGCGCCGCTGCACGACCGCATTCTCGACTTCTCCACCGCCACCACCGGCGTGACCTTCTTCGCGCCCTCGCGCAAGGTGCTGGCCGACCTGGGCGACTGATCGCGCCTCTCGTCCTTGCGCATGCTACTGGCCGATCTGTTCCAGTAGATCCACGCCATGCGTGGATGGTGCACACGTTGCCCGTAGCAGCCACGCATGGCGTGGTTCTACTGTGCCGCCATCTGCCTGTCATCTACCGCGCCGACCATGTCGTGCTGGATGGGAGTGCAGGAGGCGGGCGATGACCATGACCGGAAACAGGAGCGGCGCACGCCGCGGGTGGAAGCGGCTGGCAGCATTGTTCGGTGCGCTGGCACTGGGGAGCGCCGCGGTGTCCGCGCAGGAAGCCCCTGCGCACTGGATGGCCTACGCCGCCGCCGTGGGTGGTCAGCTGCAGCAGCGCCTGCAGCAGGAGCAGGACCCGCAGGCACAGCGCGTGCTGGAATGGCTGCAGGCACATCCGGACGCACCGACGCCGCTACCGGTGAGCGTGTGGATTGCGGCGGATGGTCGCATTTCGAAGCTGGAGTTCGACAGCCTGGGTGATGCCCAGGTCGACGCCGACCTGCGCGCGACGCTGCAGGCCGCGCCGTTGCAGGCGGCCCCACCGGCCGACATGCGCCAGCCACTGCGGCTGGGTTTGGCCCTGACCCCGTAGATCCACGCCATGCGTGGATGGCGCGCCGATTGCCCGTAACAGCCACGCATGGCGTGGCTCTACCGGGTTGCCACCTGCGGTTCACGCGCGGCCGCGCTCCATGCGCGCAGGCCGAACACGGCCAGGCCGAGGAAGAACACGTACAGCGCGGCGGTCACGTGCAGCGACTTGAACAGGTACGCACCCACATAGACCACGTCCACCGCGATCCACACCCACCAGCAGGCCACGTGGCGGCGTGCCTGCCACCATTGCCCGACCAGGCTCAGACCGGTCAGCAGCGCATCCAACCACGGCAGGGCCGCGTCGGTGAAGCTGTGCATGGCCGCGCCCAGCGCCACGCCACCGCACACGCCGATGGCCAGATCGCGCAGGAGCTTGCCGCGCGCCAGTGGCACGATGCGGATGCTGCCCTCATCGGCGGCATGCTGCCGCCAGTTGATCCAGCCATAGACCAGGAAGCCGCCGAAGATCACCTGCAACAGCGTGTCCGAGTACAGCTTGGCTTCGGCGAACACCAACCCGTACAGCGCCACCGACAGCAGGCCGACCGGCCACGCTGCCAGCCGGCGCCGGGCCATCAGCCAGACGCCGAGGATGCTGCACAGCGCGGCGGTCCACTCCAGCATCACGCCGCTCACAGTGCGAACGTCACCGACAGGCGGGCCTGTCGCGGTGCGCCGGGGAACAGGTAGTAGTCACCGCCGCTGCTGCCGGTATCGCGCCAGTAGAAGCGGTTGAACACGTTGTCCACCGACAGGTTCCAGGTCACCGCACGCTCGTGCAGGCGATGCTGGAAGCGCAGGCCAGCATCGAACACCGAGTAGTCCGGCGCGCGTACGCCACCGTCGGCGCGTGCCACGTTGGCACCGGCATAGCGCCAGCCGCCGGTCACATCCAGGCCCTGCACGAACGGCAGCGCGTAGGCCACGTGCACGCTGGCACGCACCTTCGGCACATTCACCAACTGATGGCCTTCATAGACCGGCGTGCCGGTGTCGCGCGCGCGCGCCTGCAGCACGCTGGCGCTGGCCACGATCTGCAGCGCATCGGTCAGCTGCCCGTTGGCAGTCAGCTCCAGGCCGGTGTGGGTCTGCGTGCCTTCCTCGACGAAGGTGTAGCCGACGTCGCTGTTGTCCGGTTTGGCGTACTGGTACGGCTGCGAAATGCGGAACACCGCCGCGCCCAGCGTCAGCGCCTCGACCGGCACGTACTTCACGCCCACTTCCAGCTGCCGCGACTGCACCGACGGCAGGAAGGTGTCGGCGTTGCTGGTCCAGAACGGCGCTTCCTGGCCCAGCGAAATGCCGCGCACGTAGCTGGCATAGGCGTTGAGCTGGTCGGTGGCCTTCCACACCACCGCAGTCTGCGGCAGGAAGCGCGACAGGCGGCTGTGCCGCTGCGGGGTGCCACGCTTGTCGTAGGCACGCTCGTCCAGGCGCACGAAGCGGCCACCGGCCAGCCACTGCCAGTCATCGCCGAAGCTGATCCGGTCCAGCGCGAAGAACGCGGTCTGGCGGCTGTCCAGGCGACGTGCGGACGGGCCCGGCATCTTCGGCGACGGCGCGAACACCGGCACCTGCGCGTCGTGGATGTTGGTGGTGCCAACGTATTCGTTGACGCTCGGGCGCTTGTCCACGGTGCGGCGGAAATAGTCGGCACCGAGGGTCAGCTCATGGCCGACGCTGCCGGTCTCGAAGCGGCCACGCAGCTCGGCACGGGCCTGCTGGTTGCGGCGGGTGTCATCCGGGCTGCGGTAGTCGTAGACGTCGTAGTCGCCATTGGGCGCGAAGTAGTTGCCCGGCACGCTGCCATCGGCGCACTGCACGGCGTAGTAGCAGCCATAGGCGAAGGCGACGTTGTCATCGATGACCGAGCGGCTGTGGCCGACCGAAACGCGCGACTGCCAGGCCTCGTTGAAGTCGTAGGTGTGCAGCGCGGTGATGTTGGTGCTGGCAATATCCACCGGTCGCTGCCACGGCTGGTAGCCGAGCAGGTGCTCGCGGTCGACGCCGCGCGGCAGGTCGCGCGCGCCCAGCAGCTGATAGCCGGACACCGAACGCTGCGAGCTGGTCTGGTAGTTGGCATCCACTTCCAGCTTGCCGCGCTCGCCGATCAGCCAGTCGGCGGCCAGCGAGTAGAAATTGCGACGGCCATCGGCGTGCTCGACGTAGGAATTGCTGGAGTCCCATGCAGCATTCAGGCGCAGGCCGAAACGCGGGGTGATCCAGTGGCCGACATCGACGGCGACGTAGCGCGAGCCTTCCGAATCGGTACCGAGCGTGGCGGTGCGCACTTCGGCCGGGCGCTTGCCGATGTAGTTGATGATGCCGCCGGGCGCCATCACGCCTGCCGCCAGGCCGGCTTCACCCTTGAGGATCTCCACCGACTGCACGTTCTCCAGCGCCAGGCGCTGTTCGCCGGCGATGGACAGGCCGTTGAAGCGGTAGCCGGTGGCCGCGTCCAGGGCGAAGCCACGGATGGCGATGTTCTGGTAGTAACCCACCGGCGCATACGCATCACCCAGCGAGGCATCGTTGCTGGCCAGCTCGGACAGCGAACGTACCTGGCGGCGGTCGAGGTAATCGCGCTCGAGCACGTTCACCGACGCCGGTGTGTCCTTCCAGCTGCCGCCACCGAAGGCGTTCACGCGTGAGGTATCGGCCTTTGGTTTGCCGGCCTGCACGCGCACCGCCGCCAGTTCGGTCGGCGAGCGTTCGGCGCCAGTGGCAGCCGCATCAGGGGACGCCTCGGCCTCGCTGGCGTGCAGCGGCAGCGGCAGCGCAGCGCAGAGGGCGAGGGAGAGCAGGGTGGGGCGCAGGCAGCGGTTCATTCGGTTCGTCTTCGGACAACAAGGGAGACGAAGCGACGGCGCGCAGGTGCACCGGCCCATGATGGGGGTGTGGCTGCGGCTCAAAGCTCCCTACGCCGGTGCAAACCGGATCAGGTTCCAAGGGACTCTCTCAGCCTGGCAGATCCAGGCACCCCCGCTTCAGGTGACCATTTCACTACAAATGGTACGGATTTGCGAGCCGGTGCCCTTCAGGCTGCCGCGTGCAGCGCCTGCAGCAGTGCCTGTCCCGGAGCGCTGTGGAACCACGCCGGGTGCCCCAGCATGAAGGGTTGCCAGGCTACGTCCGCATTTGCGGTCGAGCCGGTGACGCCTTCGAAGTACTCCACTTCGGACAGTGCGAAGTCGAAATGAACCATCGGCAGCAGGTCGGCCAGCAGGTGCACGCGTGCCGCCGACAGCGGCAGCACCTGGCGGTAGCCGTCGAGCAGGGCCAGTGCGATATCGATGCGTACCGCCTCCATGCCGCGCTCCAGTTCCAGCCACGCCACCGCGTTGCGCTCGATCGCCGTGGCGAGGTCGAACAGCGCACTGGTGGGCGAGGCCAGGCCGAAATCCAGCACGGTACTGATCTGCCCATCGCGCCACAGCAGGTTGGAAACGTGCCAGTCGTTGTGCGCCCACAACCGTGGCTCATCGCGCAGGCGCTCGGCCAGGCCGGCATGCCACGGCAGCACGTCACGCTGCAGCTGCGCTTCCCACGGAATGCGCGCGAGATAGCGGGCCAGCCCGGGGCGCTCATGCAGCCCTGCCTTGATGGCCGCGATCGGATCGTCGGCGCGGATCAGATCGTCGCGCGCGACCAGCACATGGGTGCTGCGCTGGGGCGCTTGGTAGCTGGCGGCGGCGTGGTGTAACCGGGCGAGCATGCGACCGGCCTCGCGGGCCTGCGCGGCATCGGTCAACAGCGACCACGACACGGTATCGCGGTACAGATCCTCGCCGACGCCGATCGCATGCAGCTCGAAGGTCCATTCGCCATGCTCGACCGCAGTGTGGCCATCGGCCGCCGGCAGCACCTGCACCACCGGCACGCCCGCTGCGGCGAGATGGGCGATGAAGCGGTGTTCTTCTTCCAGGCAGGCCGCGCTGCGCACGCTGTGGTGGTGGCGTTTGATGAACACCGCGCCGTCCACGCCGTTGACGATGGCGGCGGCCGACAGCGGCCGCGGGCTGTGCCAGCGCGGTTGGCTGCGCTCGTCCAGCTGAGGGTAGCGCTGGCGCAGCCACGCAATGTCCGCCGCGCTGATAGGTGGCCAGTCGGCAGCAACCTCGTCGTTGTTGAGGCCCTGCACGCGGTGGGAGGAAGAAGTCATGCCGCAGCCCCAGTGGGGAAAGTCACATCCAAGGCTGCGCATTCAACGCCATGCACGCGGCCAACGCAAACGGGCGGGTCATCGACCCGCCCGTCCGTGCATCGGCATGGGAGATGCCGCGCTGCTTACCAGCCGCGATGGCGACCGCGGTCGTGGTAGTAGCGGTTGTCGTAGTAGCGCTCGCGCTGCCAGCGACGGTCGTCACCGCGGTCGTAGTAACCGCTGCGGTAGTAGCCACGGTCGTAACGGCGATCGTAGCGGTCGTCGTAACGGCGATTGTCGTAGTAACGACGGTCGCGGCGGTCGGAGGTGGTCAGGTTGCCGATCGCACCGCCGGCCACGGCGCCGCCGACGGTGGCAGCGGGATCGCCGTTGGAGAGCAGGTTGCCGGCCACGCCACCGACCACGGCGCCGACCAGGGTGCGCTTGTCCTTCCTCGACATCGCGCTGGCATCGCTGACCACGGCCGCACCGGCCACCAGTGCCAGAGCCATCGCCAGACCACGGAAGCTGAGTGCGGAAGTACTGAGCATGTTCGGTTCTCCTGTGAGGTGCATGCCACGCTGGGCAGGGAGGGCGCGGGGCGCCCGGCTGCCGTGGTGCCCACGCTGGCGTTCCAACATTGCCGGAACATTGCCTGGTCCACCGTGCGGCTTGCGCATTCATCTAGCGGCAGGCGGCATGAAGCAAGGCTGAAAGCGGCCTCGGCCGCTCAGCTGGCAGAAAGGGAAAAGGCCACGCGGACGTGGCCCTCCCTTCTCTGCCAAGGCGTTGCGGGCTTAGACGCCCATCGCCTTCTGTGCCTGCCGGGCCTGCTCCTGCTGCGCGTCCTGCTGCTGGTGCAGCACGTTCGGCGCGCCCTGCACGGCACCGCTGCTGAGCGCCAGGCTCTGCTCGCTGGCCGCACGGGTGTCCACCGCCACGCGGCTGGCGGCGGGGTCGCCGATCGTGCCCTGCACGGCAAACAGGCGCTCACCGTTCGGGCTCGGCACCACCGTGTCGATGCGCTGCAGGCCGGCAGCATGCGCCTCCTTGGTCAGGGCTGCGGCGGCGCTTTCCAGCGCGTGGCGATCCTTGAAGGTGCCTGCCGGCATCAGTTCCAGACCCTTGCTGGCCTGGATGAAGAGCGGATTGCGCGGGTGCTGTTCGTCGTTCAGCAGCGGGCGATCGCGGGCTTCCTTGATTGCCTCCAGCGTCTTCACCCCGACAATGCCGTCGGCCACCAGGCCGTTGTCCTTCTGCAGCTGGCGCACCGCCGCGTCGGTGTTGCGGCCGAAGCGGCCATCCTCGACCAGCGGCTTGCCGTCGGCACCGACGTAGCCGAGGTGGCCCAGCTGCTCCTGCACCTTGCGCACGCCCTCGCTGTGCGCGCCCTGCTTGTACAGTTCGGCGTGCGGGGTGGCAGCGGCCTTGTGCTCGGCCGCAGGCTTGCCCTGGGTCTGCTCATGCGACTGGGTGCGGTTTTCCAGCAGGTCGCGCGCCTTGGACAGCGGATCGGAGGCGTACAGCTTCCAGTTCGGGTGGTCCTTCACCTGCTTGAGGTAGTCCTCCACCGGCATGGTGTGCACGCCCTTGCTGCCGGTGGACTGGCTGATCAGCAGCTTGTCGGTGTTGGGGTCGCGCACCACCATCACGATGTGGTCGATGCCGTTCCAGTGCTCATGGCGCGTCTTGGCCGTATCCAGGCCGATGATCATGCCTTCCTTCAGCGCATCGGGCTTCAGGATCGCGTCGCGGTCCAGCAGCACGCCGGACTGGTCGAACGCCTTGCGCACGATGCCGCCGGAACCCAGGTTGCCCAGGTCGATGCGATCAGCCTTGCTGAACACCGCGTGCCCGGCCTTCTGGTTGATCTCGTCCATGGTCTGGTTCTGCAGGGTGCCGACCCAGCCGGAACAGTCGATGTAACCCTGCTCCACGTTCTTGCCGGTCTTGCCCGGTACGTACAGCGCGTGACCCGGAATGTTGATGGCGTACTTCACGTGGTCGTACTTCACGCCGGCCTCGTAGGCGGCCTGCAGTTCGATGCCCGGCTTCGGTGTGGCAGCCGCCGCTGCGGTGGCCGCCAGCGTGGCTGCACCCGCCGCCACGGCTGCGCTGGCCTGTGCAGGCGCTGCTGGGGTCTGGCCCTGGCCCTGCGCCACCGCCTGCGGTTCGATGTTCTTTTCCGGAATGCTGATCGCCGCGTACTTGTGGATGTAGTAGCTGGAGAAGGTGCGTGCCAGGTCGCCGTCGTTCATGCCGCGCATCTCGGCCAGGGTGTGGCCGGTCAGCGCCTTCGCGTCGGAACCGATCTGGTTCAGCACGTTGCGGCGCATGTTGATCTCTTCGCCGTGGCTGTTGCGGACCACGCCGAAGGTGCCGGTGGCAATGGCGGTCTGTACCGAGCCATAGCCGGCGCTGCCCTGCTGGTGGGCCAGGTACAGGTCCAGCCCGGTGGGCGTGTCACCGCCGGACAGGTAGGGGTTGCCGGTGCGCTCGTTGCGGCGTGCCATCGAGTCCAGGTTGTCCTGGTACATCTGCGCGGCCGCTTCGGTGTTGCGGGTGGGGTCGAACTCGTGGCCGGTCAGGTGGTACTGGCGCGCGGAGCTGGGCACGAACTGGAACAGGCCCTTGGCGCCGGATGAGGTGTTGTGGGCGCGCTCGTTGAAGGTGCCGCCAGTCTCGATGTGCGCGAAGCGCATGAAGTCATCGACCGGAATGCCTTTCTGCCGGGCGACCTGCTCGACGATGTCCAGGACTTCCTTTCTGCTGTAGTCATGCTGTGCCATGACGTTTTCCTCGGGGTTGATGGAGCGGCGCATGCCGCGAATCGCCAACCGGACTCATCCGTGAGTCAAGAACATGTCGGTCAACAGGGAACCCGCGCGTGGCGGGTGCTATCAGGGCGCGACGTACTGCTGGGTCGCGCTGTCGAAGGTGTAGTGCACGGCGTCGCCGGCACCCAGTGCGCGGGTCTTGCCGGGGCCTTCGATGGTGGTGCCCTTGAAGGTCACGGTCAGTCGCGGCAGGCCGTTGCCGTCGGCAGCGAAGGCCAGTTCGCCATCGCTGTCGGTGCAGGGCATCACGTTGCCTTCGTCGCAGGCGGCGCTGTTGTCCTCGCCCGTACGCACCGAACCGACATAGCGCCAGACCTTGCTGTCCACGTCGTCTTCGCTGCGCTTGGGGTTGAACAGCAGCAGCGCATAGCCGGTGCTGCTGATGCCGCGATCGAAGCCGCTGGTCGGCACCGCCAGCAGCAGGCGGCCGTCGGCGGTGCGATGTTCAAGCGGCTTGCGCCGGGTATCGACATCGTCGGCCTTGTCGTACGCGCCCAGTGCGCCGATGGTCCATTCCTGGCCACGGAACTTCCATGGCTTCTTGGCGTCCGCGCCGGCCAGCACGAAGGTGGCCTCAGCGAGGTTGGCGCGGTCATCCGGACCGGCCGGCGTCTGCTCGCCCGGCTTGCCGTAGTGCTCGCGGGTATCCCAGGAGAAACCCGTGTAATACGTGGTGCCATCGAGGGTGAAGGTGTGGCCGAACCAGAAGGTCGCCACGCTGCCGTTCTGGACCTCGTAGGAGGTCGCGCCATCGCCGTCCACCTGGTAGGTGAAATACATCACGGTCGGCGCGTCGGGCGGGGTGACGGCGGCATCGGGGGTGGGGGTCTGCATCGGGGCAACATCCTGTCGGGGCGCATTGGCAGCCTGCGCAGGCGCGCCGGGCTGGGAGGACGAGGGGGCCGGATCGGCGGCGCTGCAGGCGGCAGCGGAAAGAGAGACGAGCAGGCACGCTGCGAATGCGCGCAGGGGCTGCAACGGCAGGGTCCAACGTAGCTCAGGGGGGTGATGCATGCGCCTCTCCATGGTCAGCGTTGCCGGGCCAGACGGCCGGCAGGAAACCGCACCCCATCCACCAGGGACGGGAGCGAGGACATGAGCCGGTCGATTCCTTCGACCTCGCATTGAGAACTCATGCCGGGCCATCTTGGCACAGATCGGCGGCCGGTCAAAGAGGGCGGTGGCAGATGCCCTTCTTGTGTGATCTGGCTCTCAGATCTTGCCGTCGCGCAGGTAATCGAACAGCTCGGCGTCGCCCTTCAGGCCCAGCTTGAGCATGGCGTCACCTTTCTGCCGGCTGATGGTGCTGACGCTCTTGTGCAGCTGCAGCGAGATTTCCTTCACGGTCATGCCGGTGCCCAGCAGCCGCAGCACCTCCACCTCGCGTGGCGACAGCGGCTTGCCGTCGCCCTCGCGCATGCGCCAGCTGCCGGCGGCCTCGACCCGCTCGCGCAGGCTGCGGCTGATGTAGGGCTGGCCCCGGTAGACCGACTGGATGGCCTGCGGCAGTTCGTCCATCGACGAACTCTTGTCGACCAGGCCGAGCACGCCGCTGTCGAGCACCATGCGCAGGATCGCCAGGTTGTTGGAGACACTGAGCATCAGCACCGGCAGGTCGGGATGACGGCGGCGGATCATGCCGATCATGGCGAAGCCGTCGGCCTGTGGGCTGCCCGGCATGGAGTAGTCGGTCACCAGCAGGTCGCAGGGCTGGCTGCCGAGCAGGGCCATCAGCGCCTGTGCGCTGTCGGCTTCGCCGACCACGCGGCCAACCCCGCTCGATTCGATGACGGCACGGGTACCGATACGGACCACCGGGTGGTCGTCTGCGATGATGATGCGCAAGCTCATGCTCTAGTATGGCCACCGGGCACGCCGGACCGCGACCATCGCGGTTCCTGGCAGATTCTAGGAGATCGACGCCGATGCGTAGCTGGGCTGTTCGCGGGCTGGTCCTGCTGCTGGCCGTGCTGGTGCTGCCTGCGGCGCTGGCACAGGCGGTGCCTGGGCCGTTGCCGCTCAGCCAGCTGCAGCGCGAGTACCTCGCCGCGCATCCGAGCATCGTCGTGGGCCAGTATGACAGTGGCTGGCCGCCGTTCGAGTCCCTCCGTGATGGCCAGCAGGTCGGCCTGGGGCCGGATTATCTGTCGCTTCTCGCCCGTCAGCTGGGTGTGAAGGTCGAGGCGAGGCGTTATTCCGACTGGACATCCGTGCTGGATGCGGCATGTCGTGGCGAGATCGATGTGGTGATGAATGTCGGTCTCAGTGCCGACCGCACCCGCTGCATGGTCTATACCGCTGCCTATGGCGAGGCACCGCTGGCCCTGGTGGGACGCCCGGATGATCTGCGTGCCTCCGACATCCCCGACCTGGATGGACTGCGGGTGGTGATCGAGCAGGACTTCCTGACCGGCCCGCAGGTGCGGGCGCGCTTCCCCCGGGCACGACAGCTTGTCGCAAACAACTCGTTGGCGGCGCTGGAGATGGTCAGAGACGACAAGGCCGACGTTTACATCGGCAATGCCTACGTGGCCACCGAACTGATCGCCCGCGAGGACCTGCAGGGGGTCGTGCTGCTGCGCCCCAGCGATCTGCCGCCCGAACGGCTGCACTTCGGCATTCCCAACAGCAAGCAGCCGCTGGCCGAAGCGTTGGACCTGGCGCTGGCCGCGACCAGCCAGGCCCAGCGCGATGCCCTGGTGCAGCGCTGGCTGCCACCTCCGCGCTGGTCGGCATCGGCACAGCTGGCGCTGAGCCAGGCCGAGAAGCGGGTACTGGAGCAGCCGTTGAAGATCGGCTTCGCGCCGAACGCGGCGCCGCTGTCGTTCGCCGACGAGGATGGAAAACCCAGTGGCCTGGCCAGCGAATACCTGCGGCGCCTGCTGCAGGCCGGCGCCAACCTGCAGGTGGAAAACAGCCATGACTGGTACGAGGTGCGCGAGAAGGCGCGCCGCGGCGAGCTGCAGGCGGTAATGGGCATTCCTGCCGATTCGCGCTACCTGGGCCCGGACTGGGTGTTCAGCCAGCCCTTCATCAGCGTGCCGAACGTGATCGTCAGCCGGCGGGACAGCCCGGCGCTGCTGGGCCTGTCCGACCTGCAGGGCAAGCGGGTGCTGCTGTCCGATCCGGAGCGCGTGCGTGGCTACGTGCTGCAGCAGGCACCGCAGGCCCGGATCATCGCGGCGCGCAGCGCGGAACAGGCCCTGCAGCGCCTGATCAATGGCGACGCCGATGCCTATGTAGGCAACCTGGCACTGGTTGACCATCTGCTGCGCAGCCGCTTCCCGGGGCGCCTGCAGGTGGCCGCACCGGCCGGCTTCAACGATCAGCTGGTGCTGGCTGTCGAGCGCCGCCATGCCGCCCTGGCCACCACCTTCGACCGCCTGCTGCTGCAGATGACCCCACGCAAGCGCGAGGCGCTGCGCGGCGACTGGCTGGCCGTCGAATACCGCAACGGCCTCGACTGGAACAGTGTGGCGCACTGGGGCGTGCCGCTGCTGCTGGTGCTGCTCACCGCGCTGCTGGTGCACGCCGTCGGGCATTGGCGGCTGCGCCGCGAGGTGGCCGGACGACGTCATCTGGAACAGCGCCTGGCTGAAGTCACCGACAACCTGCCCGCCGTGGTCTATCAGGCGCGCCGTGCGGCAGACGGAACCCTCAGCTTCCCGTTCATTGCCGGTGACCTGCAGGCGCTGTTCGGGATCAGCCGGCAGCAGGCCGAACAGGATGCAACGTGCCTGCTGGAGCGCATCGAGGAAGACGACCGCGAGCACATCCTGCATGCGGTCGAGCAGGCGGCGCGCCAGTTCGCACCGCTCATTCTCGAATTCCGGCTGCGACCTGAAGGCAGCGGCGCGCGCTGGGTGCGCAGCCAGGCCCATCCCTATGCGGCGGAGGCGGGCGCGGTGACCTGGAGTGGTTACTGGGTGGATGTCAGCGAGGCACGTGCGCAGGCCGAGGCCCTGACTGCGGCCAAGGCCGACGCCGAACAGGCCGCGGAGGCGAAGTCGCGTTTCCTGGCAACCATGAGCCATGAGATCCGCACGCCGATGAGTGGCGTGCTGGGCATGCTGGAAGTGCTGGCGCATTCGCCGCTGGATGCCGAGCAGCAGCGCATCCTCGGGGTCATCGAGGATTCGGCGCAGATGCTGCGGCAGATCCTCGACGATATCCTCGATTACTCGCGGCTGGAGGCCGGCGCGCTGCGCCTGGAACCGGTGCCGCAGCCGCTGCGGCCATTGCTGGAAAGCGTGTGCCGGTTGCTGTCGGCGCAGGCCAGTGCACGTGGGCTGGACCTGCACGTGCAGATCGACCAGCAGCTGGCAGCCGCGCACGAAGTGGATGGCGTGCGCCTGCGCCAGATCGTGTTCAACCTGCTCAGCAATGCCATCAAGTTCACCGTGCGCGGCGAAGTCCGGCTGCAACTGGAGGTACTGGGGCCGACCGCCGAAGACGGCAGCCAGCCGCTGTGCTTGAGCGTCACCGACACCGGCATCGGCATCGCACCGGAACAGCTGCAGCATCTGTTTGCGCCGTTCACCCAGGCCGGTGCGTACATCCAGCGCGACCATGGTGGGACCGGCCTGGGCCTGAGCATCTGCCAGCGCCTGGTGCAGATGATGGACGGCGAGCTGGAACTGCACAGCACGCTGGGCGAGGGCACCCGCGCCGAGGTGCGGCTGTCGCTGGTGGAAGCCGGCAGTGGTGATGTTGAAGCGCTGGTCGCCGAGCAGGAACAGGCGGCGCTGCTGCCGCCGGCGCTGCGCGAGGCGCGTGTGCTGGTGATCGAAGATCATCCGACCAACCAGGCGATGATGGCCTGGCGCCTGCAGCAACTGGGTGTGCCGCACGTGCTGGTCGGTGATGGCCAGCAGGGGCTGGATCGGTTGGCGTCGGAGCCGTTCGATCTGGTCATCACCGATTGCCGGATGCCGGTGCTGGATGGTTTCGCGTTCACCCGCCTGCTGCGCGAACGCGAGGGCCGCAACGGCCAGCCGCGGCTGACCGTACTGGCGCTGACCGCCAGTGTGCTGGACGACGATGCACGGCGCTGCCGCGAGGCCGGCATGGACGAGGTGCTGGCCAAGCCGCTGTCACTGGCCACGCTGCGTACCGCGCTGCTGCGCTGGTTGCCGCAGGCGCAGGGACAGTCGTTCGAGGAGCCGCTGGCCGAGTCCGCTGCCGACGATGGCGGGACGCTGCCCGATCTGGACAGCCTGCAGCAGCGCTTCGGATCACGTGCGGTGGCCGAGCAGTTGCGTGACAGCCTGTTGCAGGCCAGCGAAAGCGATCTGGCGGGCGTACAGCGCGCCGTGCAGGCCGGTGACCGCGAGACCGCGGCGCTGCACCTGCATCGCCAGGCCGGTGGCTTGGGCGCGGTGGGAGCGACGGTGCTGGCCGCGCAGGCCAATGCGTTGGTGGAGCGTCTGCAGGATGCGGCGGAAACCGATGTGGCGCCGTTGTTCGCGGCAGTGGCGGAATTTGTGGCACGGCTGCAGCAACAGCTGCAGCGCCTGGCTCACTGAGCCGCCTGCTGCTGCAGGTAGGCGATCACCAGCGCGCGGCGTTCGGCGCTGGGGAAAGCGTTGTACATGCGCGTGCCGGGCACCACGTGGGTGGGCGACTGCAGGAACGCATCCAGGGTCTGCGCGGTCCAGGTGATGTCGGCACGGCGCATGCCATCGGAGTAGCCGTAGTCGGGCAGGCTGCCGGCGCGACGACCGATCACGCCGTGCAGGTTCGGCCCGAAGCGGTGGATGCCACCGGGCTGCACGGTGTGGCAGCCGGCACACAGTTCAAACGCGCGCTGCATGGCCTGCTGGCGCGCCTGTTCCGGCGTGGTCGGTGCCGCAGGCGGGCGCTGGCAGGCCGTGGCCGCCAGGGCCACGGCAACGGTGATGAGCAGGCGGAAAGCACGCATGGGCGGGCAGGATAGCGACGCAGCGGGGCAGGTGGGCTGCGACACGCGGTCGCAGCCCGGAGCAATCACATGCCCGAATAGTTCGGGCCGCCACCGCCCTGCGGGGTCACCCAGACGATGTTCTGGGTCGGGTCCTTGATGTCGCAGGTCTTGCAGTGCACGCAGTTCTGCGCGTTGATCTGCAGCCGCGCGTTGTCGGCCTCGCCGACGAACTCGTACACGCCGGCCGGGCAGTAGCGTGCTTCGGGACCGGCGTACTCGGCCAGGTTCACCTTCACCGGAATGCTGGCGTCCTTCAGCGTCAGGTGGCTGGGCTGGTTCTCGTCGTGGTTGGTGCTGCTCAGGAACACCGAGCTGAGACGGTCGAAGGTCAGCACGCCATCCGGCTTCGGGTAGGCGATGCGGGTGTGCTTGGTGGCCGGTTCGAGGCAGACATGATCCGGCTGCGTGCGGTGCAGGGTCCACGGCGGGTTGCGCACGCCCAGCTTCGGCAGCAGCCACTGCTCCACGCCGGTCATCAGTGTGGCTACGGTCTGGCCCTTCTTGAACCACTGCTTGAAGTTCTTGGCCTGCTGCAGTTCGGTGAACAGCCAGCTGGCTTCGAACGCCTTCGGGTAGGCGCTCAGTTCATCGTGCTGGCGGTCGGCGGCCAGTGCATCGAACGCGGCGTCGGCGCACAGCATGCCGGTCTTGATCGCGGCATGGCTGCCCTTGATGCGGCTGGCGTTGAGGTAGCCGGCCTCGCAGCCGACCAGCGCGCCACCGGGGAACACCGTCTTCGGCAGCGACAGCAGGCCACCGGCGGTGATCGCACGCGCGCCGTAACCGATGCGGGTGCCACCCTCCAGGTGCTTGCGGATGGACGGATGGGTCTTGAAGCGCTGGAACTCTTCGAACGGGCTCAGCCACGGGTTCCTGTAGTCCAGGCCGACCACGTAACCGATGGCGACCTTGCCGCCGTCGGCGTGGTACAGGAATGCACCACCGTAGGTGTCGCTGTCCAGCGGCCAGCCGGCGGCGTGCACCACCAGGCCCGGCTCGTGCTTGGCCGGGTCGATCTGCCACAGTTCCTTGATGCCGATGCCGTAGGCCTGCGGGTCCTTGCCTTCGTCCAGCTTGTAGCGGGCGATCAGCTGGCGGCCGAGGTGGCCGCGCGCGCCTTCGGCGAAGATCGTGTACCTGGCCTGCAGCGCCATGCCGCGCTCGAAGGCTGGGCCGATGCTGCCGTCCTTCTCGATGCCCATGTCGCCGGTGGCCACGCCGATCACTTCACCGTTGTCGCCGAACAGCACTTCGGCGGCGGCGAAGCCGGGGAAGATCGCCACTTCCAGCGCCTCGGCCTGCTGCGCCAGCCAGCGGGTCACTTCCCCCAGGCTGATGATGTAGTTGCCTTCGTTGTGGAAGCACTCCGGCAGCAGCGCGTTGGGCGTGCTGCGTGCGCCGGTTTCGCTGAGGAACAGGAATTCGTCGCGGGTGACCTTCTGCTTCAGCGGTGCGCCGCGCTCGGCCCAGTCCGGGAACAGTTCGGTCAGTGCGCGCGGGTCCATCACCGCGCCGGACAGTACGTGCGCGCCTGGCTCGGAGCCCTTTTCCAGCACGCACACCGACAGCTCCCGGCCGGCTTCGATCGCGCGCTGGCGCAGGCGGATCGCGGTGGCCAGGCCGGCGGGGCCGGCGCCGACGATCACCACGTCGAACTCCATTACTTCACGCGGGGGCAGGGCGTTGGCTTCAGCGCTCATCGATTGCATGACTCGTGGGTAGGGCCGGCATCGGGGCCACCGGCGGTGCCTGGGAATCGCGCGTGCGGCCACGGGCGAAACGGTTGTTTGAATGTGTCAGGGTACCGGGCCGCGCGTGATCGAGCTAGATCGCCGATGTTCACACCCGGATTGCTGCAATGCAGCGTAGGGCCGCAGCTCTGGTGGGTGCCGACCTTGGTCGGCACGCTCTGCCCGGATGACCGACAATGGCCGGGTCCTGACTGCGTGTGAGTGCCATGGCTTTGCATCCGTACGATCTGTTCGATGTCCGTTCCCTGCTCAACGAGGAAGAGCGCGCGGTGCAGGAGAGCGTCGCCCGCTTCACCAACGAGCGCGTGCTGCCGATCATCGGCGATGCCTTCGACCAGGCCCGCTTCCCCGATGAACTGGTGCCGGAGATCGCCGCGCTGGGCCTGCTCGGTGCGACCCTGCCGGCCGAATACGGTGGCGGTGACCTCGGCGCGGTCAGCTACGGCCTGATCTGCCAGGAACTGGAGCGCGGCGATTCCGGTCTGCGCAGCTTCGTCTCGGTGCAGAGCTCGCTGTGCATGTACCCGATCTACGCTTACGGCAGCGAGGAACAGCGCCAGCAGTGGCTGCCGGCGATGGCACGCGGCGAACTGATCGGCTGCTTCGGCCTGACCGAGGCGCACGGCGGTTCCGATCCGGCCAGCATGAAGACCCGCGCGGTGCGCGACGGCAGCGACTGGCGCATCAGCGGCAGCAAGATGTGGATCACCAGCGGCCCGGTGGCCGACCTGGCCATTGTCTGGGCACAGACCGAGGACGGCATCCAGGGCTTCGTGCTGGAAAAGGGCATGGCCGGCTTCACCACGCAGGAAATCAAGCACAAGATGAGCCTGCGCGCGTCGCTGACCGGTGCGCTGTACTTCGATGACGTGCGCGTGCCCGACAGCCACCGCCTGCCGAACGTGAAGGGGCTGAAGGGGCCGCTGGGCTGCCTGACCCAGGCCCGTTTCGGGATCAGCTGGGGCCCGATCGGCTCGGCCATCGCCTGCCTGGATGAAGCACTGGGCTATGCCAAGGAGCGTGTGTTGTTCGGCCGTCCGCTGGCCGCCACGCAGAGCGCGCAGATCAAGCTGGCCGAGATGGCCCGCCGCATCACCACCGCGCAGTTGCTGGCCCTGCAGCTGGGCCGCCTGAAGGAAGCCGGCCAGCTGCAGCCGCAGCAGGTCAGCCTGGCCAAGTGGAACAACTGCCGCATGGCCATCGACATCGCCCGCGAGTGTCGCGACCTGCTGGGTGGGGCCGGCATCACCACTGAGCACGTGGCGATCCGGCATGCACTGAACCTGGAATCGGTGATCACCTATGAAGGCACCGAGACCGTGCACCAGCTGGTGATCGGCCGCGAGCTGACCGGCATCAACGCCTTCTGAAGCCTGGTTCCGGTGGGTGCCAACCTTGGTTGGCACTTCTCTCCAGAAGTTTCTGCAGCCCCCCTGGAGCTGCCTTTGGTAGGTGCTGACCTTGGTCGGCACATTCCTTCGGCGCGCGACCGGGCATCGGTGCGGACCAAGGTCCGCACCCACCAGAAGCGATCCAGAGCCACCAGAAGTTCTCAGCAGTCCCCTGAACCTGCCTTTGGTGGGTGCCGACCTTGGTCGGCACATTCCTTCAGCGTGCGACCGGGCAGCGGTGCGGACCAAGGTCCGCACCCACCAGGAGCGGTTCACACCCACCCCGGAGCGGTTTTACGCCCCGCCGGCAAACCCATGCTGCCGCCACGCTTCGTACATCACCACGGCAACGGTGTTGGAAAGATTGAGGCTGCGGTTGTCCGGCCGCATCGGCAGGCGCAGGCGGCGCCCATCGGGCAATGCATCGAGCACGTCCTGCGGCAGGCCGCGGCTTTCGGGGCCGAACAGGAAGGCATCACCGTCTTCGAACGCCACGCTGTCATAGCGGACGCTGGCACGCGTACTCAGGGCGAACAACCGCTTCGGTGCGATCCGCGCCAGCGCGGTGTCCAGGTCGGGGTGCACCTGCAGTCGCGAGTACTCGTGGTAGTCCAGGCCGGCGCGCTTGAGCTGCTTGTCTTCCAGTGCGAAGCCGAGCGGCTCGACCAGGTGCAGCTGCGCGCCGGTGTTGGCGCAGAGCCGGATCACATTGCCCGTGTTGGGCGGGATTTCCGGTTGGAACAGGATCACGTGGAACTGGGGCGCGGCATTCATCGGCGCAGTGTACCTGCGACGGCGGCCGCCTTTGCGGCGCACGCCCTGCGCTGGGCAGGGCGGCACCGCTTACGGGCGCAGCAGGACCTGGGCGGTTTCGGTGGCCAGGGCCTGCAGGTCGGCGGCGCTCGGGCGCACCTGCAGGGCCGGCAGGTTGACGATGACCGAGTGGGCGACGTTGGTGGCGGCGGCAGCCAGGGTGGCGGCGTAGCGCTGTGCTTCCAGTTCGGCGGCCAGGGCGACGCGCTGCTCCAGGCTCGGGCGCACTTCCACCGAGGCCAGCGTGGTGATCGGCAGTGCGGCGGCGACCGGGGCGGCGACGTAGCCGCTGCGCTCGGCCAGCTGATCGGCGCTCGGGCGCACTTCCACGGTGGCCAGGGTCGGGATGCCGCTGGCCTGTTCCCAGGCCTGCTGGGCCAGCTGGTCGGCAGCCGGGCGAACCTGCACGGTGGCCAGGGTCTTGATGGATTCGGAGGCCTGCACCGACGAAACAACCGCGGTGCCGGCAATCAGGGCGATGGCGATGGCAATGGTCTTGGCGTTCATGACGGGGCCTGTTTAGTGTTGGTGATCAGTGGTGTGGTAGTAAGGTAGTACACCAATTCTGGGCTTGCAAGGAAAATTTTCGGTTTCCTGCATTTGTTCAGTCTTCAGTCATCTTTCGTCTGAAGCCCTTCCTGGCGCAGGAAGTACCAAGCAATCCCCGTGCCAACTTTTAGTCGTTGATTTGCAAGGATTTTTGGGCCAACGAGAAGTGTCCGGTGGGCGGACACCTGTCCATTCGATGTGCTGCGGACACTGTCCGGACGGTCCTGGCGGGCGCTTGTGACGGCTCGGGCAGGGTCGATCGGCACCGCAGATGGCGCACAGGGGCAAACACCCCCAGTGACTGCTGGCTGATTCCTGCCGCTGCGTGCGCAGGCTAGGATCGGGGTTCACCTATGTGACCAAGGATCCGGATATGTCTCTCGCCCTTCGCCCGCGCGCTGCACTGCTGGCCGTCGCCCTCAGCACCGCCCTGGGCACGCTTGTGCCTTCCCATGCGCTGGCGGCCAAGCCGGCCGCACCGGCCAAGGTCGATATCCCGTATGAGCAGTTCACCCTGCCCAACGGCCTGCGCGTGATCGTGCATACCGATCGCAAGGCGCCGATCGTCGCGGTCAACGTCTGGTACCACGTGGGCAGCAAGGACGAGCCGGCTGGCCGTACCGGCTTCGCGCACCTGTTTGAACACCTGATGTTCCAGGGCAGCGAAAACCACGACGGCGAATTCTTCGAACCGTTCAAGCAGGTGGGCGCCACCAACCAGAACGGCACCACCAACACCGACCGCACCAACTATTTCGAGAACGTGCCGACCACCGCACTGGACATGGCGCTGTGGATGGAATCGGACCGCATGGGCCATCTGGTCGGTGCGATCGACCAGGCGGCGCTGGACGAGCAGCGCGGCGTGGTGCAGAACGAGAAGCGCCAGGGCGAGAACCAGCCCTACGGCCAGGCCTGGGACCAGCTCAACAAGGCGCTGTACCCGGCAGGCCACCCGTACCACCACGGCGTGATCGGTTCGATGAACGATCTGAACGCGGCGTCGCTGGATGACGTGAAGACCTGGTTCCGCACCTGGTACGGCCCGAACAACGCGGTGCTGGTGCTGGCCGGCGACATCGACCTGGCCACCGCCAAGGAAAAGGTCGGCAAGTACTTCGGCAGCATTCCGGCCGGCCCGACCATGGCGCAGCCGGCCGTGAACGTGGCCAAGCGCAGTGCCGACACGCGCGAGACGATGACCGACAAGGTGCCGCAGGCGCGCATCTACCGCGCCTGGAACGTGCCGCAGGTCGGCACCACCGATGTCGATCAGCTGCAGCTGTTCGCGCAGGTCCTGGGCGGTGCCAAGTCCTCGCGCCTGAGCCAGCGCCTGCAGCACCAGGACAAGCTGGTGGATAGCATCGCCTCGGGCCTGTCGACGTCGCAGCTGGGTTCGAACTTCGTGATCATGGCGACGGTCAAGCAGGGCCAGGACCCGGCCAAGGTCGAGAAGATCATCGACGAGGAACTGGACCGCCTGATCAAGCAGGGCCCGACCGCAGCCGAGCTGGAGCGCGCCAAGACCGGTGCCCGCGCCGGCTTCATCCGCGGCATCGAGCGCATCGGCGGCTTCGGCGGCAAGGCCGACGCACTGGCCGAGTGCGCGGTGTTCACCGGCGACCCGGGCTGCTTCCGCACCTCGCTGGCCAACATCGAGAAGGCCAGTGCTGCTGATCTGAGCCGGCTCGGTGCACAGTGGCTGGACAAGGGCAGCCACACGCTTGTGATCGCACCGGGTGAGCGCGTGGCGTTGAAGGAAGATCCCAGCCAGGCACCGAAGCCGTTCAACGTGCCGGCGGTGGACCCGAAGTACAGCACCCTGCCGGAGCAGGTCGACCGCAAGGCCGGCGTGCCGCAGACCCGCGAGTTCCCGCAGCTGAAGTTCCCGGCGCTGCAGCGCGCCACGCTGAAGAACGGAACGCAGGTGATCCTGGCCGAGCGCCACGAGATTCCGGTGGTGCAGTTCAGCTATCAGTTCCCGGGCGGCTTCAGCGCCGACCAGGGCCGCAAGCCGGGCACCGCCAACTTCACCATGAGCCTGATGACCGAAGGCGCCGGCAAGCTCGGCTCGCTGGCCTTCGCCGATGCCGCTGACGCACTGGGCGCCAGCCTGGATGCCTCGGCTGGCCTGGACTCGATGAGCGTGGACCTGTCGGCACTGAAGGAAAACCTGGCACCGTCGCTGGCGCTGTACCGCGACCTGTTGCGCGAGCCGCGTTTCGAGCAGGGCGAGATCGACCGGGTCAAGGCGACCTGGATCGCCGGCATCCAGCAGGAGAAGGTCAACCCGGGTGCGGTGGCGATGCGCGTGCTGCCGCCGCTGCTGTACGGCAAGGGCCACCCGTATGCCATTCCGTTCACCGGCAGCGGTGATGAGGCGGCGATCAGCGGCCTGACCCGCGAAGACCTGGTCGACTTCCATCACGACTGGCTGCGCCCGCAGAACGGCACCCTGATCGTGGTCGGTGACACCACCCTGGCCGAGATCGTGCCGCTGCTGGACAAGCAGCTGGGCGACTGGAAGGCTGCCGGCGACGCCCCGCAGGTGAAGGCCGCCACCGACGTCGCACTGCCGAAGGGCCCGCGCGTGTTCCTGATCGACCAGCCGGGCGCGGTGCAGGCCAACCTGTTCGCCGGCCAGGTGGTCGCGCCGTCCAGCGCCACCAGCTCGACCCGCTTCGATATCGCCAATGGCGTGATTGGCGGTGACTTCACCTCGCGCCTGAACATGAACCTGCGCGAGGACAAGCACTGGTCGTACGGTGCGCGCAGCAGCGCGATCAACTCGGTGGGCCAGCGCCCGTGGATGGCCAGCGCACCGGTGCAGATCGACAAGACCGGCCCGGCGATGGCGGAAATGCGCAAGGAAATCGCCGCGTTCGCCGATGGCAGCAAGCCGGCCACCGCCGCCGAGGTCAATCGCATCCGCAACATCCAGACCCTGAGCCTGCCCGGTGCCTACGAGACCGCCAGCGCGGTGGCGTCGACCATCGGCTCGATCGTGCAGTTCAAGCGCCCGGACGACTACGTGCTGCGCCGCAAGGCCGAGATCGAGTCGATGACCCCGGCACAGGTGCAGCAGGCCGCCGCCGAGATCAAGCCGCAGGCCCTGACCTGGGTGGTGGTGGGTGACCTCAAGCAGACCGAAGCGGCCGTGCGTGCGCTGAACCTGGGCGAGGTGACGGTGATCGATGCCGAAGGCAACCCGGTCAAGAAGTAAGGCACTACCCGGCCCGCCATGTGGCGGGCCGGCTCCCCCGGTAGTGCCGGCCGCTGGCCGGCAACCCTGAAGGGGTCAGCCCCCTGCGGGGGATCCGACCGCCACCGGCTACCCCCGATTCAGGCTGTTCAGGCAGAATCCCCCCATACCCTTCCAGGATCTGCCCATGCGCGTTCTGCTGCTTTCCTCCCTGCTGCTCACCGTCACCGCCTGTACCTGGGTGCCGATCGAACCGGCCGGCAAGGCGACCCGCGTGCTGCCGGCAGGTCCGGTTCCGGCCGGCTGCATCGCCAAGGGCGAGGTGGTGGTCACCGTGAAGAGCAAGGTCGGCTTCTACAACCGCAACCCGCTGCGCGTGCAGGAAGAGCTGGAAACCCTGGCCCGCAACGAGGCCCCGAGCGCCGGTGCCAATGCCGTGCAGGCCGCCGCAGCCCCGGCCGATGGCAGCCAGCGCTTCGCCGCTTTCCAGTGCCCGCCGCGCTGAACGCTTCACCATACGGCCAAGCCTGAATTCGTAAAGATGCGGTGAAGGCCCCGGGGGTTATAGAATAGCGCCCCCTTTTGCCTGAGCCTTGGCGCTAACCTCGATGCTCTTCAAGAATGTCTCGATCGCCGGCCTGGCACACGTTGATGCGCCGCACACGCTGACGACCAAGGAAATCAACGAGCGGCTGCAGCCGACGTTGGATCGCCTCGGTATCCGCACCGACGTGCTCGGCGATATCGCCGGCATCCATGCCCGCCGCCTGTGGGACAACGGCGTGCTGGCGTCCGATGCCGCCACCATGGCCGGCCGCAAGGCGCTGGAAGACGCGGGCATCAATGCGACGCAGGTCGGCCTGCTGGTCAACACCTCGGTCAGCCGCGACTACCTGGAGCCGTCCACCGCCTCCATCGTGTCGGGCAACCTCGGCGTCAGCGACGAGTGCATGACCTTCGACGTCGCCAATGCCTGCCTGGCCTTCATCAACGGCATGGATATCGCGGCGCGCATGATCGAGCGCGGCGATATCGACTACGCGCTGGTGGTGGATGGCGAGACCGCCAACCTGGTGTACGAGAAGACCCTGGAGCGCATGACCGCCCCGGACGTCACCGCTGACGACTTCCGTAACGAGTTGGCCGCCCTGACCACCGGTTCGGGTGCCGCCGCGATGGTGATGGCGCGCTCGGAGCTGGTGCCGGACGCACCGCGCTACAAGGGCGGCGTGACCCGCTCGGCCACCGAGTGGAACCAGCTGTGCCTGGGCAACCTGGACCGCATGGTCACCGACACCCGCCTGCTGCTGATCGAAGGCATCAAGCTGGCACAGAAGACCTTCAGCGCCGCCAAGATCGCACTCGGCTGGGCCGTGGAAGAGCTGGACCAGTTCGTGATCCACCAGGTCAGCCAGCCGCACACCGCCGCGTTCATCAAGAACTTCGGCATCGACCCGAAGAAGGTCATGACCATCTTCGGTGAGCACGGAAACATCGGCCCGGCCTCGGTGCCGATCGTGCTGAGCAAGCTCAAGCAGCTGGGCAAGCTGAAGAAGGGCGATCGCATCGCGCTTCTGGGCATCGGCTCGGGCCTGAACTGCTCGATGGCTGAAGTGGTCTGGTAAAAAAGTCACCGCTGACCTGCTGCGCGATTGCCTGGCCAATCGCTCGCGACGGACAGCGATGATTTTTCCAAGTGTCCAGGGGCCGGTTCTACCGGCCCTTTCTACAGGTGCGATTCGATGTCCCAGCTTCCCGGTTATCCCGCCCACCCGCAGCGCTTCGAAGTGCGCCCCGGCCTGTCGATGAACTATCTCGACGAAGGCCCGCGCGACGGCGAGGTGGTGGTGATGGTGCACGGCAACCCGTCGTGGAGCTATTACTGGCGCACGCTGGTGGCCGGCCTGTCGGACACGTACCGCTGCATCGTGCCGGACCACATCGGCATGGGCCTGTCGGACAAGCCCGATGACCGCCGCTACGAGTACACGCTGCAGTCGCGCGTGGACGACCTCGATGCGCTGCTCAAGCACCTGGGCATCACCGGTCCGGTGACCTTGGCCGTGCACGACTGGGGCGGCATGATCGGTTTCGGCTGGGCGCTGTCGCATCACGACCAGGTGAAGCGCCTGGTGGTGCTCAACACCGCCGCGTTCCCGATGCCGGCAGCGAAGAAGATGCCGTGGCAGATCGCGCTGGGCCGCCACTGGAAGATCGGCGAGTGGATCATCCGCACCTTCAACGCGTTCTCGTCAGGTGCCTCGTGGCTGGGCGTGGAGCGGAAGATGCCGGCCGACGTGCGCCGCGCCTACGTGTCGCCGTACAACAGCTACGCCAACCGCATCAGCACCATCCGCTTCATGCAGGACATCCCGCTGTCGCCGGCCGATAAGGCCTGGTCGCTGCTGGAACGCGCCGGCAAGGCGCTGCCGTCGTTCGCCGACCGCCCCGCCTTCCTCGGCTGGGGTCTGCGCGACTTCGTGTTTGACCACCACTTCCTGAAGGGTTTCCAGGCCGCGCTGCCGCAGGCCCAGGTGCATGCCTTCGAGGATGCCGGGCATTACGTGCTGGAAGACAAGCACGAAGTGCTGGTGCCGGAGATCCGCGCGTTCCTGGACAAGAACCCGATCTGAGGGGGCGTGCCGACCAACGGTCGGCACCCACAGGGGAAAGGAATGGGTGGGTGCCGACCGTTGGTCGGCACGCTGGCCGGGTTCATGAGGTTGCCGGCCAGCGGCCGGCACTACCACTACGCGGCGACCGGAGCCTGTGGTGGCGACGACGGGCTGTTGCCGTTGTCGTCGGGATGGTCGTCGTCGTTGTCGGCCGCGTCGCGCCAGCGCCAGTCGGCCAGCGTCAGCGGATCCAGGCCATAGGCGATGCGCGCCTTGTCGCACTGCGGGCTGGCCTTGCCGTACTCCCACGATGCATCCACCTCACGGCACACGCTGGGCCGGTTGGGGTGGATGGTGCAACGTGAATACACGCCGATCTGCGCATCCAGCGCCACGCAGCGCACCGGCTTGGAATGGGTGCCGCGCATGCACAGGCGGTGCGGGTCCAGCACCTCGGTCAGCTGGTGCGGCACGCCGCCGGGGGTGACCTCGTCTGATTCCATCCAGTGGAAGGCCACGCGGTATTGAGTGCAGCAGGCGCCGCAGGTCATGCAGGGATGTTGCATGGGCAAGCCGCCTCGGGCGGCAGTCGGAATCAGGAACGAGGGTGCGGATTTTCCACGAAGTGGGCCGCCGCGCAAGAAATTCCGTAAGCGGCGACAATGAACGGATGAACCGACCCTGCAATATTGCGGCCCGTTTGCCTGAACTGGCGCGTGAACGCCCCGACCAGATCGCCATCCGCTGCCCCGGCCGCCGGGGCGCCGGTAACGGCATGGCCGCCTACGACGTGACCCTGGATTACCGCCAGCTGGACGCCCGCAGTGATGCCATGGCCGCCGGCCTGGCCGGCTACGGGATCGGCCGCGGGGTGCGCACGGTAGTGATGGTGCGGCCCTCGCCGGAGTTCTTCCTGTTGATGTTCGCGCTGTTCAAGCTGGGCGCGGTGCCGGTGCTGGTCGACCCGGGCATCGACAAGCGCGCGCTGAAGCAGTGCCTGGACGAGGCGCAGCCGGAAGCCTTCATCGGCATTCCGCTGGCGCATGTGGCGCGGCTGGTGCTGCGCTGGGCGCCCTCTGCCACCCGCCTGGTCACTGTCGGCCGCCGCCTCGGCTGGGGCGGAACCACCCTGGCCGCGCTGGAGCGCGCCGGCGCCAACGGTGGGCCGATGCTGGCCGCCACCGATGGCGAGGACATGGCCGCGATCCTGTTCACCAGCGGCTCCACCGGCGTGCCCAAGGGCGTGGTCTACCGCCACCGCCATTTCGTCGGCCAGATCCAGCTGCTGGGCAGCGCCTTCGGCATGGAAGCGGGCGGGGTGGACCTGCCGACCTTCCCGCCGTTCGCCTTGTTCGACCCGGCGCTGGGCCTGACCTCGGTGATCCCGGACATGGACCCGACACGACCGGCGCAGGCCGACCCGGCGCGCCTGCACGATGCCATCCAGCGCTTCGGCGTGACCCAGCTGTTCGGTTCGCCCGCGCTGATGCGGGTGCTGGCCCGGCACGGCCGGCCGCTGCCGACGGTGACCCGGGTGACTTCGGCGGGTGCGCCGGTGCCGCCGGATGTGGTGGCCACCATCCGCAGCCTGCTGCCCGCCGATGCGCAGTTCTGGACGCCGTACGGCGCCACCGAGTGCCTGCCGGTGGCGGTGGTCGAGGGACGCGAGCTGGAACGCACTCGCGCGGCGACCGAAGCCGGCGCCGGTACCTGCGTGGGCAGCGTGGTGGCGCCGAACGAGGTGCGCATCATCGCCATCGATGACGCACCGCTGCCGGACTGGTCGCAGGCGCGTGTGCTGTCCACCGGCGAAGTGGGCGAGATCACCGTGGCCGGACCGACCGCCACCGACAGCTACTTCAACCGCCCGCAGGCCACCGCGGCGGCGAAGATCAGCGAGACGCTGGCCGATGGCAGCACGCGCGTGGTCCATCGCATGGGCGATGTGGGCTACTTCGATGCGCAGGGTCGCCTGTGGTTCTGCGGACGCAAGACCCAGCGCGTGGAAACCGCGCGCGGGCCGCTGTACACCGAACAGGTCGAGCCGGTGTTCAACACCGTGGCGGGCGTGGCGCGTACGGCGCTGGTGGGCGTCGGCGTCGCCGGTGCGCAGGTACCGGTGCTGTGCGTGGAGCTGCAGCGTGGCCAGGCAGACAGCCCGGCGTTGCAGGAAGCGCTGCGTGTGCATGCCGCAGCCCGTTTGGCAGAGGCCGGCCTGCAGCACTTCCTGGTGCATCCATCATTCCCCGTCGATATCCGTCACAACGCCAAGATCGGCCGCGAGAAGCTCGCCGTCTGGGCCAGCGCCGAACTGGAGAAGCGCGCATGAAGATCCTGGTCACCGGTGGTGGTGGTTTCCTTGGCCAGGCGCTGTGCCGCGGGCTGGTCGAGCGTGGCCACCAGGTGCTGGCGTTCAACCGCAGTCACTACCCGGAGCTGCAGGCGATGGGCGTGGGCCAGATCCGCGGCGACCTGGCCGATGCGCAGGCGGTGCTGCACGCGGTGGCTGGCGTCGATGCGGTGTTCCACAACGGTGCGAAGGCCGGCGCCTGGGGCAGCTACGACAGCTACCACCAGGCCAACGTGGTCGGCACCGACAACGTCATCGCCGCCTGCCGTGCACATGGCATCAGCCGCTTGGTCTACACCTCCACGCCCAGCGTGACCCACCGCGCTACCCATCCAGTGGAAGGACTCGGTGCCGACCAGGTGCCGTACGGCGAAGATTTCCAGGCGCCGTATGCGGCGACCAAGGCGATTGCCGAACAGCGCGTGCTGGCGGCCAACGACGCCTCGCTGGCGACGGTGGCGCTGCGCCCGCGCCTGATCTGGGGCCCGGGCGACCAGCAGCTGGTGCCGCGCCTGGCCGAACGTGCACGGCAGGGCCGCCTGCGCTTGGTCGGCGATGGCAACAACAAGGTGGATACCACTTACATCGACAACGCCGCGCTCGCGCACTTCCTCGCTTTCGAGGCATTGGCGCCGGGTGCCGCGTGTGCGGGCAAGGCCTACTTCATTTCCAACGGCGAACCGCTGCCGATGCGCGAGCTGGTCAACAAGCTGCTGGCCGCTGTGGGTGCACCGACCGTGGACAAGGCGATCAGCTTCAAGACCGCTTATCGCATTGGCGCCATCTGCGAGCGGCTGTGGCCGTTGCTGCGCCTGCGTGGCGAACCGCCGTTGACCCGCTTCCTGGCCGAGCAGCTGTGCACGCCGCACTGGTACAGCATGGAGCCGGCACGCCGTGACTTCGGCTATGTGCCGCAGGTCAGCATCGAAGAAGGGCTGCGCAGGCTGAAGGCTTCATCTGCTGCATAGATCGCCGTCACTGGCTGCACACCGCCAGATCGGGAGGATGGACCCACGCCATCCAACGGCCCGGACATCTGCGAGGAGCGCCATGCTGCATTACGCCGTCATCTTTTTCGTCATCGCCATCATCGCCGCCGTGCTCGGCTTCTCCGGTATTGCCGGTGCTGCCAGCAACATCGCCTGGATCCTGTTCGTTGTGTTCCTGGTCCTGGCCGTGATCTCGATGTTCCGCAAGCGCGGCTAGAAGACCGCAGGGTAGTGCCGGCCGCTGGCCGGCACCGTTCTTCCCGGTAGGTGCCGACCGTTGGTCGGCACGCCCCCTCTGTAGCGTCGAGCCATGCTCGACGCTACTGGGAGCGCCTCTACACGGCGCTGTGCAATCTGCGATCGGCTTCATGGCGCTCCAGCGCCAGTTCGATCAGGCGCGTGATCAGCGTGGTGTAGTCCACACCGCTGGCGCCCCACAGCTTCGGATACATGCTGATGCGGGTGAAGCCCGGCAGCGTGTTGACCTCGTTGATGACGATCTCACCGGCTGCGGTGAGGAACACGTCCACGCGCGCCATGCCCGCACACTCCAGCGCCTGGTAGGCCTGCAGCGCGATCTGCTGGATGCGCGCCTGGGTTGTGGCATCGATATCCGCCGGCACCACCACCTCGGCGCCATCGGCGTTGATGTACTTGGTGTCGTAGGCGTAGAACTCGTCGTGCACCACCACCTCGCCGCACAGGCTGGCCTGCGGATGTTCGTTGCCCAGCACCGCGCACTCGATCTCGCGGCCAACCACCGCCGATTCCACCAGCACCTTGTGGTCGTAGCGCAGCGCCAAGGCCAGTGCCTCGGCGAAGCCCGCCGCATCCTTGACCTTGCTCACACCCACCGACGAGCCCTGGTTGGCCGGCTTCACGAACAACGGCAGGCCGAGCTGCGCGATCACCGCATCGGCATCCACCTCCGCCGCCTGATGGCGACGGATGCACAGCCACGGTGCCACCTGCAGCCCGGCGTCGCGCAGCAGCCGCTTGGTCACGTCCTTGTCCATCGCCACCGCCGAGCCCAGTACCGGCGAACCGACGAAGGGCAGGTTGGCCATGCGCAGCAGCCCCTGCAGCGCACCGTCCTCGCCCAGCGGCCCGTGCACGATCGGCAGCACCACATCGATCTGGCCCAGCGCACTGGCCGCATCGGACGGCTGCAGCTGCGCCTGCTCCGCACCCGGACGCACCGCCAGCGACGTGCCAGACCGGTGCAGCGCGATGCGCGACGGATCATCGGCATTGATCAGGAAGGTATCCGGCTGGCTCAGATGCCACTGGCCCTGCTTGTCGATGCCGACCAGCACCGGCTCGAAGCGCTCGCGATCAAGCGCATCGAGGATGTTCTTCGCCGACTGCAGCGAAACTTCGTGCTCGGAGGACTTGCCCCCGAAGATGATGCCGACCCGGGTCCGTGCCATGGGGAGTGCGATGTCCTGTGCGTTGCGTGGCCTCATAGCATGAACCTTCATCGGCCCTCCGCGTGAGGCACAGATGAACCAGAAATCCTTCCACGCACGGCGTGGATCTACCGTGTCGACCAAGGTCGACACCTACCAAGAGCAGCGTGCCGACCAACGGTCAGCACCCACCAACAGCAGCGGGAAACTGTCGAAGGCGGGGTGGGTCCGGTTGCGGGGGCGTGAGCCGCATGGATGCGGCGACCGAGCTTACATGGACGTACTTGCAGCGTCCCCCGCAACCGGACCCACCCCGCCATCCCACGGATAGCCAGCTTTTGATGTTGATCTTGCCGGCCAGCGGCCGGTGCCTCTGCGGGTGCCGGGCGGCAGCCCGGCCCAAGCCCCCCACCCACGCAGGTAGAATGCGCACATGGCTCTCTCCCTGCTCAAGTCCCTCAAGCCGGTCGCTGGCCGCGCCCTGCAGATCGCCCTGAACCGCGCGCTGGCGCTGGATCCGGATACCCGCCATGCACTGGCCAGCCTCGACGGCCGGCATATCGACCTGACCCTGGAAGCGCCGTCGCTGGCGATGCGCATCAGCGTCGACGGCGACCAGCTGCGGGTCGGCCCGGTGGATGCGCAGGAAGCCGACCTGGCCGTGCGCAGCAGCCTGGCCGGCGTGCTGGCGCAGCTGCCGCTGCTGGCCAACGCACGGCGCGCCGACAACAACGGCAAGGGCCGCGTGCGCGTAGCGGGTGACGCCGAACTGGCGCGCCGCCTGCAGCAGCTGGCCAAGGGCTTCGACCCGGACTGGCAGCAGCCCTTCGTCAGCGTGTTCGGCGAAGTGCTGGGCGTGCAGGTGGCCAACACCCTGCGTGGCGCCCTGCAGCACGCGCGCCAGGGCGCGATCGACCTGGCCCACAGCGCCGCCGAATTCATCACCGAGGAATCGCGCGATGTGGTGCCGCGCGCTGAGCTGGATGCCTTCCACGATGACGTGGACGTGCTGCGCGATGACGTCGAACGCCTCGGTGCACGCGTGCAGCGCCTGCGGGGTGCCGCATGAAGGCCGTGCTGCGGGCAAGCCGCATCGGCCGGGTGATCCTGCGTTACCGCCTCGACGACCTGCTGCAGGGCACGCCGGCCGAGCGCTGGCTGCGCCTGGCCAAGCCGTTCGTGCCGCGCGCCTCGGCCGACATCGCCGCACAGTCGCGCGGTGCGCGCCTGCGCCTGGCGCTGCAGGATCTCGGCCCGATCTTCGTCAAGTTCGGCCAGATCCTGTCCACCCGCCGCGACCTGGTGCCGCCGGATGTGGCCAATGAGCTGACCCTGCTGCAGGACCGGGTCAAGCCGTTCGACGGCGAGACCGCGCGCCGCATCGTCGAGGAAGCGCTCGGCCTGCCGGTCAGCGAGGCCTTCGCCAGCTTCGACACCGAACCGCTGGCCTCGGCCTCGATCGCACAGGTGCACGCGGCCACGCTGGCCGATGGCCGCCAGGTCGTGGTCAAGGTGCTGCGCCCGGGCATCGAGAAGCAGATCGACGCGGATATCGCCCTGCTCAATTCGCTGGCCGCCCTGGTCGAGCGCACCCATCCGCGCGCCGACAAGATCCGTCCGCGCGAAGTGGTGGCCGAAGTCGAAAACACCCTGTCCGCCGAGCTGGACCTGCAGCGCGAAGGCGCCAATGCCAGCGTGCTGCGCCGCTTCTGGGAAAACAGCGACGATCTGTACGTGCCGGAAGTGATCTGGAGCCACACCGCCGAGCGCGCGCTGACCCTGGAGCGTGTGTGGGGCATCCCCTCCGATGACATCGCTGCACTGGACAAGGCTGGCATTGACCGCAAGGCGCTGGCCGCCAAGGGCGTACGGGTGTTCTACACCCAGGTGTTCCGCGACAACTTCTTCCACGCCGATGCGCACGCCGGCAACATCTGGGTCGACACCGATCCGGCGCGTCGCGCCAATCCGCGCTTCATCGCGCTGGATTTCGGCATCATGGGCCAGCTGTCGCAGGAAGATCAGTACTACCTGGCCGAGAACTTCATGGCCATCTTCAACCGCGACTACCGCCGCATCGCCGAACTGCATGTGCAGGCGCGCTGGATGCCGGACAACGTGCGCATCGATGATCTGGAAGCGGCCGTGCGTTCGGTGTGCGAGCCGTACTTCACCCGTCCGCTGTCGCAGATCTCGCTGGCCGAAGTGCTGATGAAGCTGTTCCGCGTGGCCCAGCGTTACCAGCTGACCCTGCAGCCGCAGCTGATCCTGCTGCAGAAGACCCTGCTGAACATCGAAGGCGTCGGCCGCCAGCTCGATCCGCAGATCGACATCTGGGCGGTGGCCAAGCCGGTGCTGGCGAAGATCCTGCGCGAACGTTACAGCCCGCGCCGGGTGGTACGCGAGATCGGCAAGCGCCTGCCGGAAATCATGACCCATGCACCGGACATGCCGCGCCTGGTGCACGCCTGGCTGACCCAGCAGGTGGAAGGTCGCCACGAACTGTCGATGCGTTCGCGCGACCTGGCCGCACTGGATGCCAGCGTGCAGCGCCTGCAGAAGCATGCGGTCGGTGCGATCACCGGCGTCGGCCTGCTGGCCATCGCTGCACTGATGTATGTGCTGCAGCCGCCGGGCTGGTACTGGGGCGACGTGCCGGCGTGGAGCTGGCTGTCCGGTGCGGTCGGCGCAGTGGCGCTGCTGCGCGCGTGGTGGAAGTAGGCCCCATGCTGCAGGCACTCAAGGACGAACTGGCCCGCTTCGGCGCCGACAACGACGCACGCGAAAGTGCGCGCGGCCGACGCATGCTCAACATCACGCCGGAGACCGGTGAATTCCTGTCGGTGCTGGTGCGCTTCGGCACTGCGCGCCGGGTGCTGGAAATCGGTACGTCCAACGGCTATTCGACGCTGTGGCTGGCCGAGGCAGCCACAGCCATCAACGGCCACGTGACCACGCTGGAATACGCCGAGGACAAGGCGGCGATGGCGCGTGACACCTTCGCACGCAGTGGCCTGGCCGATCGCATCACGCTGGTCCACGACGATGCCGGGCCGTGGCTGGTACAGGCCGCCGATGCCAGCATTGACCTGCTGTTCCTCGATTCGGACCGAGGGCAATACGCCGGCTGGTGGCCGCAGCTGCGCCGCGTGCTGCGTCCGGGTGGCCTGCTGGTGGTGGACAACGCCACCTCGCATGCGGAAGAGATGGAACCGCTGCGCGTGCTGCTGGACGCTGATCCGGACTTCAGCACCAGCCTGGTGCCGGTGGGCAACGGCGAGCTGCTGGCCGTACGCAACGCCTGACCGCCGTGCTGCCCGCGTCTGATCCGGTAGTGCTGCCCGTGCCTGATCCGGTCGTGCCGGCCGCGCCTGATCTGGTAGTGCCGGCCGCTGGCCGGCAACTCCAGCAGCCAGGCGACCCGGAGGCAGCCGGCCAGCGGCCGGCTCTACCCCATTCAGTGCCCAGCCCCGATAATCCCGCCGTGAGCACCGAACCCGATACCCTCGCCGCGGTCGAGACCGACACCGCGCCCCTGCAGCTGCTGCACCTGGATGAGCGTCTGGCCGTGGTCAACAAGCCCGCCGGGCTGATGGTCCACGACAGCAAGCTGGCCCGTGGCGAAGATGACTTCCTGGCCGACCGCCTGCGCGAGCAGCTGGGCCGCCCGATCTTCCTCGTGCATCGCCTGGACCGGGCGACCAGCGGCTGCCTGCTGCTGGCCTTCGACCGCGAGACCGCCAGCGCGCTGGGCAAGGCGCTGATGGGCGGCGAAGTGCTGAAGGACTACCTGACGGTCTGCCGGGGCTGGCCGGCCGAACTTTCCTGGCAGGTCGACCATGATCTGGATGGCGGCCCGGGCAAGCCGGTGAAGAAGCCGGCGGTCACCGATTTCCAGCGCCTGGCCACCGGCGAGCTGTCGGTGCCGGTCGGTGAATTCACCAGCTCGCGTTACGCGCTGCTGCGCTGCCAGCCGCAGACCGGGCGTTTCCGGCAGATCCGCCGGCACCTGAAGCATCTCTCGCATCACATGATCGGCGACACCAGCCACGGTGATGGCCGCCACAACCGCATCTTCCGCATGCAGGGCGTGCACCGCATGCTGCTGCATGCCGAGCGCCTGCGCTTCCCGCATCCGGACGGTGGCACGGTGGATGTGCGTGCACCGCTGGACGGCGGGTTCCAGAAGGCGCTGGACCTGTTCGGCTGGCAGGTGGACCTATAGACGGTAGTGCCGGCCGCTGGCCGGCATCTGCCTGATCCCAACCGTACGAGGTTGCCGGCCAGCGGCCGGCACTACCTCACTTCTTTTCCGGCTCGTTGACGATTGCTTCCAGGTCCTTCTGCAGGTCCGCGAACAGCGGCTGCATGCGTGCCTGGATGGCCACCATCACGTTCTGCATCAGGGCCGGGGTCTTGTCCAGCAGGCTCTGGCCGGCCGCGCTCTCGTAGAACTCGGCCATCGCCAGCACGTCTTCCTTGCTGAAGGTCTTCTTGTACAGGTCCACGTACATCGGCCGCAGCTGCTGCCACGACAGGGCCTGGCGCAGGGTCTGGCTGGTCCGCGCCTGGATCCGCTTCAGCTGCTCCTGCTGCTGGGCATTGAGCTGGCGCTGCGCGGCTACCTGCTGGAACTGCTGCTGCTGCATCGCCTCGATCTGCGGCAGCATGGTGTCGATCATGCTCTGCGCACGCGACGCGGACAGCAGGCGGTTGATGTCGCCATCGGTCGGTGGCGCGGCCAGGGCCGGAACGCTGGCCACGGCCAGCGCCAGCAGCAGGGCGGCGCGGCGCAGCAGGGACGGCAGGGCGGGTACGAAGCGGGTCATGCGGGGCTTCCTGCAGTACATGGGATGGCCAGCATACCCGCAGCCAAGGCGAAGGCGGCGTGTTCGGTACCTGATCGGCGGCATACGGTGCGCGATGCCGCACTCCGGCACGTGGCTGCCGCTACAATGCGCGGATGGGCAGTGGACCGGTCACCATCAGCGCGCAGCTTGAAATCCCCGACGGCGAGATCGTCGAGCGGTTCGTGCGTGCCAGTGGTGCCGGTGGCCAGAACGTCAACAAGGTCTCCACCGCGGTGGAACTACGTTTCGACGTGGCCAACTCGCCCTCGTTGCCCGAACCGTTGCGCGCGCGCCTGCTGGCGCGGCGTGACCGGCGCATGACCGGCGAAGGCGTGCTGGTCATCGACGCGCAACGTTTCCGGACCCAGGATCGCAATCGCGAGGATGCGCGCGATCGGCTGGCGGCCTTCATCCAGGCCGGGCTGAGCGTGCCCAAACCGCGCAAGGCCACCAAGCCGACCCTCGGGTCGAAACTGCGTCGTCTGGACGCCAAACGCGGGCGCGCGCAGATCAAGCGCGGGCGCTCATCACGTGACTGGGAGTGATTGCTTGAACAACCCGACTTCGTTGCTGCCGGCCGTGCCGCCGCAGATGCCGCAGGTCAAACCCAACGCCTTCCTGCGCTGGCTGGCGCGCTGCACCCTGCGCATGGGCGGCTGGAAGGTGACCGGTACCCTGCCTGACATCCCCAGGCTGGTCTTCATCATCGCCCCGCATTCGTCCAACTGGGATGGCCTGTGGGGAATGGCGGCCAAGATTGCACTGGGCATGAAGGTGAAGGTGCTGGGCAAGGCATCGCTGTTCTGGTGGCCGCTGGGCCCGCTGCTGCACAAGCTGGGCGTGATCCCGCTCGATCGCAGCTCGCCGCAGGGCACGGTGGGGCAGGCCGTGGACCTGCTGCGCAACAACGAGAAGATGTGGTTCGCCATCACGCCCGAGGGCACCCGCAAGGCCGTGAAGGACTGGAAGGCCGGCTTCCTGAAGATCGCCCGGATGGCCGACGTGCCGATCCTGGCCGCGTATTTCCACTACCCGGAGAAGACCATCGGCATCGGCCCGCTGTTCACGCCGACCGGCGATGATGCCGCCGACATGGCCGCCATCCGCGAGTTCTACCGGCCCTGGATCGGCAAGACCCGCGGTACGGTCTGAGCCTGCCGCAGGCCGCCGCATAGACGCCACGTCCGGCACATGCCGGGCGAGCGCGACAGGAGTAGGGTGGAGGGCTGGTATCCCGTACCGTCCGCCCAAGGAGTGTTTTACATGTCGCGTACCGTAGTCCTGGCCGCCGCCATCAGCCTGGCGCTGGCGGCCTGTTCCGGCAAGGAGTCCACCCCCATGTCCGATGCCCAGAATGCCCCGGCCCAGCAGCCGGCCGAAGCCTCCACCAATCCGCTGCTGAGCGCCAGCACGCTGCCGTTCCAGGCGCCGCAGTTCGACAAGATCAAGGACAGCGACTACCTGCCGGCGTTCGAAGAAGGCATGCGCCAGCACCTGGCCGACGTGCGCAAGATCGCCGACAGCAGCGAACCGGCCACCTTCGACAACACCATCGTGGCGATGGAGCGCAGCGGCGAGACGCTGAACCGCGTGTCGCGCATCTTCTTCGGCCTGGTCCAGGCCGACACCAACGATGCGCGCCAGAAGATCCAGGAAGAAGTAGCGCCGAAGCTGGCCGCGCACCAGGACGAGATCAATCTCGATCCGAAGCTGTTCGCGCGCGTGAAGTCGCTGTACGACCAGCGTGACACGCTGGAACTGGATCCGGTGCAGAAGCGCCTGGTCGAGCATTACTACGACGGCCTGGTGCGCGCTGGCGCGCAGCTGTCCGACGCCGACAAGGCGAGCCTGCGCAAGCTCAACGTGGAAGAAACCACCCTTTCCACCCAGTTCCACACCCGTCTGGTGGCCGCCACCGCCGCAGCGGCCGTCGTGGTCGACGACAAGGCCAAGCTGGCCGGCCTGGACGAGAATGCGATCAACAACGCTGCCAACGCCGCCAAGGATCGCAAGCTGGATGGCAAGTTCCTGCTGCCGTTGCAGAACACCACCCAGCAGCCGGTGCTCGGCTCGCTGAGCGACCGCGACCAGCGCGCCGCCGTGCTGAAGGCTTCGGAAACCCGCGCCGAGCGCGGCGATGCCAACGATACCCGGCAGACCGTACAGCGCCTGGCCCAGCTGCGCGCACAGAAGGCCAAGCTGCTCGGCTTCGACACCTTCGCCGACTACCAGCTGGGCGACCAGATGGCCAAGACCCCGGCCGCCGCGCTGAAGCTGCTGACCGACACCGTGCCGGCCGCCACCGCCAAGGCCCGCGCCGAAGCCGGCGAGATCCAGAAGGTGATCGACGCGCAGAAGGGTGGTTTCCAGGTCGCTGCCTCGGACTGGGACTTCTATGCCGAGCAGGTGCGCAAGGCCAAGTACGATCTGGACGAATCGCAGATCAAGCCGTACTTCGAACTGGACAACGTGCTGCAGAACGGCGTCTTCTACGCCGCCACCCAGTTGTACGGCATCACCTTCAAGCCGCGCACCGACATTCCGACCTACAACCCGGACATGAAGGTGTACGAAGTGTTCGACAAGGACGGCACCTCGCTGGCCCTGTTCTACACCGACTACTTCAAGCGTGACAGCAAATCCGGTGGCGCCTGGATGGACGTGTTCGTCGAACAGGATGGCCTGACCGGTGCCAAGCCGGTGGTCTACAACGTCTGCAACTTCACCAAGCCGGCCGCCGGTCAGCCTGCGCTGATCAGCTTCGACGACGTCACCACCATGTTCCATGAGTTCGGCCATGCGCTGCACGGCATGTTCTCGAACGTGAAGTACCCGTCGATCGCCGGCACCGCCACCTCGCGTGATTTCGTCGAGTTCCCGTCGCAGTTCAACGAGCACTGGGCACTGGATCCGAAGGTGTTCGCCAACTACGCCAAGCACTACAAGACCGGCGAAGCGATGCCGCAGGAGCTGGTCGACAAGATCCTCAAGGCACGCAGCTTCAACCAGGGTTATGCGACCACCGAATACCTGTCGGCCGCACTGCTCGACCTCGCCTGGCACACGCAGAAGGCTGATGCGCCGCTGCAGGATGTTGGCGCCTTTGAAGCCAGCGCGTTGAAGAAGTTCAAGGTCGACCTGCCGCAGGTGCCGCCGCGTTACCGCACCACCTACTTCGACCACATCTGGGGTGGCGGCTACTCGGCCGGTTACTACGCCTACTTCTGGGCCGAAGTGCTGGACCATGATGCCTACCAGTGGTTCACCGAACACGGTGGCCTGACCGCAGCCAATGGCCAGGAATTCCGCGACAAGATCCTCTCGCGCGGCAACAGCGTGGAGCTGTCGACCCTGTACCGCGATTTCCGCGGCAAGGACCCGTCGGTGGAACCGCTGCTGAAGTTCCGCGGGCTGAAATAAGCCTGACCTGAAGTACGAAAGAAATAACGGCGGGGGAAACCCCGCCGTTTTTCGTTGAATCGATGCCATCGACAGATTCCGCAGTTTGCCGCTCATCCACGCATGGCGTGGATCCATGTATCGACCAAGGTCGACACCCACCAAAAGCAGGCCATGCCATTGCGACAGTTCGCGGAGATCTGTCGAAGGCGGGGTGGGTCCGGTTGCGGGGGTGTCCGCGGCATGGATGCCGCGGCCAAGCTTGCAGGGACGTACTTGCAGCGTCCCCCGCAACCGGACCCACCCCGCCATCCCCAGGAAACCGGCTTTGGCTGTTGCTGTTGCTGTTGAGGTTGCCGGCCAGCGGCCGGCACTACCGGGTGCCGGGCACAGCCCGGCCATCACGTCCCCACATGCACCCGGTTCGCCTGTTCGGCCAATCCCAGGTGATCCAGGGCAATGTCCAGCGCCAGCACATAGCTCTGCGCGCCATAGCCGGCGGCGATGCCCAGGCGCTGGCCGACACCGGCCGGCAGGCACGGCTCGGCCACCGCGCCGTCGTCATGCACTTCCACGTAGGCGTTGTGCAGGTAGGGCAGCAGCCGCTGCAGGCGCAGGCTGTTGGCACACGCACCCGGGTCAAGCAGCGTTACTTCGCCACGGCTGTGATCGGCCACGCGCAGCGCATCCAGCAGTTCCTGTTCCGAGCCGCAGGCACGGATCGCCACGCTGGTGCCGGCATCGATCGCACGATGCACCAGCGACTTCAGTACCGGCGCCGGCAGTGGCATCGCCGTGCGGATCAAGGCGCCGGCCGCTTCCGGGCCGCGGATGATGAAGATCGACATGGCTCAGCCCTCCTGCGCCAGGCGGTGGCCAACGATGGCCAGCGACAACGGGTAACCGGCCTGCTGGCTGCGCTGGTCCACCACCACCGCGGCGGGGCCATGCTGCAGGCGCAGGCGTGCCTCCAGGCCGGGTTCGCTGGGCGCCTGAAGTTCGATGTACTGCGCCGGCAGCCGTTCCAACGCCGCCTGCAGTGCACCGCCCTCGGCCTGCCATTGCGCTTCGTCGGCCACGCCGACATCCAGCAGCACCCAGTCGGCCGAGCGCGCCTGCGGCTGGCACAGGCACTGGCGTACCTCGGACAGGCTGGCGCAGTCGCTGCACAGCACGCGATGGCCGGCCAGCTGTGCCGGCAGCTGCGGGCGCGGCGCCGACGAAGATGCGTGGCGGATCACCAGGAGGGTCATACAACACCTTGCGGAATGCGCCCTGTGGCGCGGTGGGCACACGATGCGCGTGCTGCCCGTAAAGGTGCGATGCCCGCGGCCGGGCCGGGGCGTAAAACCTGCGTAACCCGTTTTGTAGAGGCGAGCCTACGCTCGGATTGCTCTTTGTAGCGCCGAGCTTGCTCGGCTGAGGCGCAGAGCAGTCGAGCAAGCTCGACGCTACGAAGATGCCGGCGCGGGAACCTCTCCGGCCTGGATGTGGTCTGATGCAGCTACCACTCACCCGGAGCCTGCCATGGATGCCGTTGCCCGCCCTCCCTTTTCCGAACGCGCGCTGGCCTGGCTGAAAAAGGAGGCGCTGCCGTTGCTGGTGATGCTCGGCCTGCTCGCCGCCGCCCGCGATACCCTGGCCAACCACTACGTGGTGCCCAGCGGCTCGATGCAGCCGACCCTGCAGCCCGGCGACCGGGTGGTGGTGGACATGCGTGCCTATGGCCTGCGCCTGCCGTTCACCAGCAAGGAACTGGTGTCCACCGGCACGCCGCAGCGCGGCGAAGTGGCGGTATTCGATTCGCCGGCCGACGGCACCCGCCTGATCAAGCGAGTGGCGGCGGTGGCCGGTGACCATGTTCAACTGCACGAAGGGCACCTGAGCATCAACGGCCAGCCGCTGCAGACCGCCGAACTGCAGGATGTGGAAGCCTTCGGTGAACGCCGTGCCAGCCTTGATCTGGACATGGGGGGCGGCCCGGACATCGCCGACCTGGTGGTGCCGGACGGCAAGGTGCTGGTGCTGGGTGACCACCGTGGCAACAGCTTCGATGGCCGCTTCTTCGGCTTCGTCGACGCCGACAAGGTCTACGGCCGCGCCGTGGCGGTGTATTACCGCCGGGGCGCCGGCTTCGAGTGGCAGCGCCTGTAAGCTGAATTGATACTTCCTGTGTATCAATCCTGACCTATCAGGTTATGGATCGACTGGATGGACGGGCCTAGTCTGAGGCCCGTTCCCTCCCACGCCCGGCCGTCCCCACCGGCCCTTCGATTCCATGACTGGCGAAACCACGGCGGCAGTCGAATGCCGCCCCCACACCGTCGACTCCGGCGCCGAGACCCGCATCCAGCAGGGCACGCCGGCCTTCCGCCGCACCGCGCTGGCGCTGTTCCTGGCCGGCTTCTCCACCTTCGGCCTGCTGTACACGGTGCAGCCGCTGCTGCCCGAATTCAGCCGTCACTTCGGCGTTTCTGCTGCCGGCAGCGCGATGTCGCTGTCGCTGACCACCGGCATGCTGGCGGTGGCCATGCTGCTGGCCGGCCTGCTGTCCGACGCGGTCGGCCGTCGCCCGTTGATGATCGCTGCGCTGCTGGCCTCGGCCATGCTGTCGCTGAGCACGGCGCTGGTGGACGACTGGACCACGTTGCTGGTGCTGCGCACCCTGCTCGGCCTGGCGCTGAGCGGCGTGCCGGCAGTGGCGATGACCTACCTGGTCGAGGAAATGGACAGCCGCGCGCTGGGCCTGGCGATGGGCCTGTATATCGGCGGCAATGCCATTGGTGGCATGAGTGGACGCCTGCTGGCCGGCATCATCGCCGATCACTGGGGCTGGCGCTGGGGCATCGGCGTGGTCTCGATCATTGCCATCGCCAGTACCGTACTGCTGTGGCTGCAACTGCCGCCGTCGCGGCATTTCCAGGCGCGCCGCGATGGCCTGCGCCAGTTGCCGTCGCGCTGGCGCACGCTGTTCGCCGACCCGGGCCTGCCGTGGCTGTTTGCCACCTCGTTCGTGCTGATGGGGGTGTTCGTCACCCTCTACAACTACCTGGGCTACCACCTGCTGGCGCCGCCGTACCGCCTCAGCCAGACCGTGGTCGGCCTGATCTTCAGCGTGTACCTGGTGGGCACCTTCAGTTCGGCGTGGATGGGCCAGCAGGCTACGCGTTACGGACGCGGCCGCATCCTGTCGATCTCGTTCGCGCTGATCGGCGCCGGCATCGCGCTGCTGGCATTGCCTTGGCTGAGCACAATGGCACTCGGCATCGCGCTGGTGACCTTCGGCTTCTTCGGCGGTCACTCGGTGGCCAGCAGCTGGGTCGGCAGCCGCGCCGGCACGATGCGCGCGGAAGCGTCGGCGCTGTACCTGTTTGCCTACTACCTCGGGTCCAGTGTGCTGGGCGGGGTCGGCGGCCTGGCCTATGCGGCCTGGGACTGGCTGGGTGTGTGCCTGTTCGCCGCCGTGCTGACCCTGATCGGTGGTGGCATCGTCTGGGCGTTGCAGCAGCGCGCGCCGCAGCCGGTCACGGCGCGATCCAACGCACGGTAGTGCCGGCCAGCGGCCGGCACTACCGGGTGGGTTGCACCTCACCCTTCGGCAAACGCCTCGCGCAGCAGCCCGGCGAAATTGCGGATCAGCGGCGTCACCCCCTCGCGGTGCCACGCCAGCTGCACTTCCGAATGCGCACCGGCATCGGCCAGTGCCACGAAGCGCGCGCCCTCCACCCGGATGTGATCGCAGGACGACGGCAGGATCGCCGCACCCAGACCGGCCGCAGCAAGACTGATCAGGGTCGAGGCTTCGCCTGCCTCCTGCACGATGCGCGGGGTGAACCCGGCGGCCGCGCACAGCGCGATCATATGGTCGTGGATGCCGGCACCGGCACTGCGCCGGAACGCCACGAACGATTCCTGCGCGAAGTCGCGCAGCGACAGCGTTCCTTGTTTCGACAGTCTGCGCAGGGCAGGGTGGTCGGCATGCACGATCAACGCCAGTGGGTCGACGAACAGGCTGTGTGCCACCAGTTCCGGCGGCAATGCACGCTTGCGGATGATGCCCACATCCAGGCTGCCGTCGAGCAGCGCATCAATCTGCTGCAGCGTGTTCATTTCGCTCAGCTGCAGGCGCACCTGCGGGTACTGCTGGCGGTAGCGCAGGATCGAACGCGGAATCTGCGGTGACAGCGGCGTGGCGCGGGTCAGGCCGATACGCAACTCACCCTGCTCACCGCGCTGCGCGCGCTGCACTTCGTCCACCGCCGTTTCCACCTGCTGCACGATGGCGCGTGCGCGTTCATGCAGCAGCTCGCCCGCAGGCGTCAGCTGCACACGACGATGGCTGCGCACGAACAGGCGCGCACCGATCAGATCTTCCAGCTGGCGGATCTGCTGGCTGAGCGGCGGCTGCGACATGCCCAACCGCTCCGCCGCCTGTCCGAAGTGCAGCGTGTCGGCAACGGCAAGGAAGTAACGCAGGTGACGGAGTTCGATGGACATGAGGCCAGTTTATTCATCGTCAGCCGGAAATGAATCAGAGATGGGGTCAGAGCCCGTTGCGCAGCAACGGGATCCGACCCCGACAGATCGCGGGGATCTGTCAGAGGCGGGGCGGTGTGGGTGGGCAGGACCGTTGGCGCCATGGATGGTGCCATCGAGCCCCCAGGGAGGGGTTTACGGCGTGTCCTGCCCACCCACACCGCCCCGCCATCCCACGGATATCCCCGCTTTTGACGTTGCCGTTGTCGTTGATTCGGCAGGTGCAGGGCGCAGCCCTGCCGAACACCCCTTACCGCTCGGAATGCCCGCTCTGATCGTAATCGCGCGGGCTGAACAACTCCGGCTGGATCAGCTCGATGAACGCCCGCGCCTGCGCCGACAGCGCCTTGCCCCGGCGCACGATCACTCCGTAACTGCGCTCCGGGAACCAGCGCTTCATCGACCGCGCCCCCAGCCGCTCGCGGTCGGCCTCGTTCAGGCACAGCGCCGGCACGATGGAAATGCCCATGCCCATCGCCACGTACTGCTTGATCACCTCCCAGCCGCCCACTTCCAGCGCCACCGTGTACGCAATGCGGTGGCGCTGGAACACCTGGTCGACCAGCCGGTAGGTGATCTGCCGCTTCGGTGGCAGCACCAGCGGATAGCGCGCGATGTCAGCCAGCTCCAGCTCGCCACCGCTGGCCAGCGGATGGTCGTGCGGGGCGATCAGCACCTGCTCGAAGCGGTAGGCCGGGGCGTAGCTGAGGTCGGCCGGCACATCGGTCATCGAACCGATCGCCAGGTCGGCGGCGTCCTCGCGCAGCAGGTCGGTGCCATCGGCGCTGATCGCGTTGTGCAGGGTCAGGCGCACGTCGGGGTGATGCAGGCGGAAGCGTTCGACGATCTTCGGCAGCAGGTACAGGATGGTCGAACTGTTGGCGGCGATGTTCAGCTCGCCCGCGTCCAGCCCGCGCACCTTGTCGCGGAAGCGCGCCTCCAGTCCGTCCAGGTTCTCCACCAGCGGCTGTGCCATCTCGTACAGCAGCTGGCCCTCGCGGCTGGGCACCAGGCGTCGCCCACTGCGCTCGAACAGCGGCACCCCCAGCTCCCGTTCCAGCGCCTGCAACTGAAGGCTGATCGCCGGCTGGCTGACGAAAAGCGCCTCAGCCGCCCGTGAGACCGAGCCCAGGCGCACGGTCTGGCAGAACGCGCGCAGCGGCTTCAGTCGGTCGGATTTGTAGGAAAAACGCGGACTTGGCGGGGTGCGTGTGCTCATCATGTCACGAGTATTAGCACAACTTATGTAGAACATTGCAAAAACTGTTTTGCCAAATACTCGGGCCCAGCGGCACCGTGGAGTCGTTCCCCCACCGCTGGAGTCGCCCCATGTCCGCCGTCGCTTCCGCTGTTCCCACCCCCGCCGCCAAGGCCACCCCCGGCATCGCCCTGGCGACCCGCGTGGCTGGCCAGGACACCCTGCTGCCGGCGCCGCTGCTGGCCCTGCTGGTGTCGCTGCACCGTGCGGTGGAACCGGGCCGGCAGGCACGGCTGCAGGCGCGTCGCGAGCGTCAGGCGTTCTTCGACCAGGGCGGCCTGCCGGGCTTCCGCGACGACACCACCGCCATCCGCAGCGGCGACTGGCGCGTTGCGCCGCTGCCGGCCGCGCTGCAGGACCGCCGCGTGGAGATCACCGGCCCGACCGACCCGAAGATGGTCATCAACGCGCTGAATTCCGGCGCCAAGGTGTTCATGGCCGACTTCGAGGATTCGACCTCGCCGACCTGGCGCAACCTGCTGGCCGGCCAGCAGTCGCTGGCGGCGGCGGTGCGCGGCGACCTCGAGTACACCGCGCCGGCATCCAACGGCAAGGCCGGCAAGCACTACACCCTGCGCCCGTTCGACGAACAGGCGGTGCTGATCGTGCGTCCGCGCGGCTGGCACCTGGACGAGAAGCACGTGCGCATCGATGGCCAGTTCATTGCAGGCGGCCTGTTCGACGCGGCGGTGTTCGCCTTCCACAACGCCCGCACCCTGCAGGCGAAGGACCGCGGCCCGTACTTCTACCTGCCCAAGTTGCAGAGCATGGAGGAGGCGGCGCTGTGGGAGACCGCGCTGTCGCACATCGAGGGCATGCTCGGCCTGCCGCACGGCCAGATCAAGGTGACCGTGCTGATCGAAACGCTGCCGGCAGTATTCGAGATGGACGAGATCCTGCACGCGCTGCGTGACCGCATCGTCGGCCTGAACTGCGGGCGCTGGGATTACATCTTCTCGTACCTGAAGACCTTCCGCCGCCATGCTGACCGCGTGCTGCCCGAACGCGGCCAGGTGACCATGACCCAGCCGTTCCTGAAGGCCTATTCGGAGTTGCTGATCCAGACCTGCCATCGCCGCGGTGCGCATGCGATGGGTGGTATGGCCGCGCAGATTCCGATCAACAACGATGCCGCCGCCAACGAACAGGCGATGGCCCGCGTGCGCGCCGACAAGCTGCGCGAAGTCACCGCCGGCCATGACGGTACCTGGGTCGCGCACCCGGCGCTGATTCCGGTGGCGATGGCGATCTTCGATGAGCACATGCCCGGTGCGAACCAGCACAGCGTGCTGCGCCAGGATGTGCGCGTCGGCCGCGACGAACTGATCGCGCGGCCGCCGGGCACCATCACCCGCGCCGGTTTCGAAGGCAACGTGGAAGTCTGCGTGCGTTACCTGGCGGCGTGGCTGGATGGCAACGGCTGCGTGCCGATCCACCACCTGATGGAGGACGCAGCCACCGCCGAGATCAGCCGCAGCCAGCTGTGGCAGTGGCTGCATACCCCGGGCCAGCAGCTGGACGACGGCACTGCGATCGACCTGGCGCTGCTGGATTCCACCCTCTCGCAGCTGCCGGCACGGCTGGGCGATTCCGCCGCGCTGCCCGGTGGCGCACGCATCGGCGAGGCCATCACCCTGCTCGGCGAACTGAGCCGCAGCGACGAACTGACCGATTTCCTGACCCTGCCGGCCTACGCGCGCATTGATTGACCGACTGCCCGCAAACCCGCCGTTTCCCTCCCCGCTGCACGCACGAACCGAACTGGAGAAAGACATGAGCAAGCTGCCCACTGCCGAACAGATCCAGCACGACTGGGATACCAACCCGCGTTGGGAAGGCATCCAGCGCAACTACAGCGCCGCCGACGTGGTGCGCCTGCGCGGCACCGTCCACATCGAGCATTCGCTGGCCCGGCTGGGCGCAGAGAAGCTGTGGGCGTCGCTGCATGAGCGCGAGTTCGTCAACGCGCTGGGTGCACTGACCGGCAACCAGGCCATGCAGCAGGTCAAGGCCGGCCTGAAGGCGATCTACCTGTCCGGTTGGCAGGTGGCGGCCGACGCCAACCTGGCCGGCCAGATGTATCCGGACCAGTCGCTGTACCCGGCCGATTCGGTGCCGGCAGTGGTCAAGCGCATCAACAACACGCTGCTGCGTGCCGACCAGCTGCACCATGCCGAAGGCAAGGACGACATCGACTTCCTGCAGCCGATCGTGGCCGATGCAGAAGCCGGTTTCGGCGGCGTGCTCAACGCCTTCGAACTCATGAAGGCGATGATCGAGGCCGGCGCCGCCGGCGTGCATTTCGAAGACCAGCTGGCGTCGGTGAAGAAGTGCGGCCACATGGGCGGCAAGGTGCTGGTGCCGACCCGCGAGGCGATCGAGAAGCTCAACGCTGCGCGCCTGGCCGCCGACGTGCTGGGCGTGCCGACCCTGCTGGTGGCGCGTACCGATGCCGAAGCCGCCGATCTGCTGACCAGCGACATCGACGGCAACGACAAGCCGTTCGCCACCGGCGAGCGCACCGTCGAGGGCTTCTACAAGACGCGCAATGGCCTGGACCAGGCGATCAGCCGTGGCCTGGCCTATGCACCGTATGCCGACCTGGTGTGGTGCGAGACCGGCAAGCCGGACCTGGAGTTCGCACGCAAGTTCGCCGAAGCGATCCATGCCAAGTTCCCGGGCAAGCTGCTGGCCTACAACTGCTCGCCCAGCTTCAACTGGAAGAAGAACCTGGACGACGCCACCATCGCCAAGTTCCAGCGCGAACTGGGCAGCTACGGCTACAAGTTCCAGTTCATCACCCTGGCCGGTTTCCACGCGCTGAACTACGGCATGTTCAATCTGGCCCACGGCTACGCACGCCGCCAGATGAGCGCGTTCGTGGAACTGCAGGAAGCCGAGTTCGAAGCGGCCGAGCGCGGCTTCACCGCCGTCAAGCACCAGCGTGAGGTCGGTACCGGTTACTTCGACGCGGTGACCCAGGCGATCCAGCAGGGCCAGTCGTCGACCACCGCGCTGACCGGCTCGACCGAGGAAGAACAGTTCCACGGCGGGCGCAGCGAACGCGCTGCGTGATGCGGTAGTGCCGGCCGCTGGCCGGCACCCAGGTGATCCTTCGGGCACCACGGGGAAGCCGGCCAGCGGCCGGCTCTACCGAAGTCTCGCAATACGATCAGGGTGGCCAGGGAAGGGCCAGACAACGCCGGCCGGTCGGGGGACCTGCCGGCGTTGTTGTATCGATGCAAGGGTGCAGCGCGCAGCCAGCGTCAATCAGGCGCACCCCGGGTCCCGCCAACTTGGCCGAAACCCTGTGAAACCCGGCATCGGATTGATCCAGCAGGGGTTTTGCCCGGACACCCGTGACCAGAACGGGCCACCACCGATCTTCACATCAATCAAGATCGGCAGAAGGCTCAAAATGAGATAGGGCGCACACTTTAAAGCGGTGCTATGCTCCGCGGCTCACCAGGGGACGCTGGCGGCGGGTGCAGGGAATGACCGGCAGGGGTGCGGCCGAGAACAGTGATGTGACGACAGGTATCGCCCGGGTGGCGATGGCCGAGATCGTGCACGCGCTGCTGTCCGCTGCCGAAGTTGCATTGTTCGCCAGATTTGCCCGTCCATGCAAGCTTCATGCCGGACAGTGGTTGTTCCAGCGTGGCCATCGCGGCGAACGGATGTATGTGATCCTCCAGGGCCAGATCGAACTGGACTTCGGCGAGGACCTGGTGATCAAGACGCTCGGCCAGCATGAGTTCTTCGGTGAGCTTGGCCTGCTGGTTGGCGATCACCTGCGCAGCGCCAGTGCACGCGCGCTGGCCGATTGTGAAGTACTGGAGCTGGGCCCGGCCGACTTCCATCGCCTGGTGGAATCCGATCCCGGCCTGGTCGCCTACTTCCTGCGCCGTACGATCATGCGCGTGCTGACCAACGAACAGGCCCTGATCAGCCAGCTGCGCCGGCGCAACCATGATCTGGAAACCGCGCTGGACAATCTGTACATCACCACCCATCAGCTGACCCACACCCGTGAGCTGGTGCGTACCGATGAACTGACCGGGCTGCACAACCGACGTGGCCTGACCCTGTACCTGCAGGAGTGCCGCGCCGATGGTGACGGGTTGCCGCAGGCCCTGCTGCTGATCGACTGCGACCGCTTCAAGCAGATCAATGATCGTCATGGCCACCAGGCCGGCGACCGTGTGCTGCAGAGCATGGGCAACATCCTGCGCTCGATGGCCGGTGAGCAGGACCTGGCCTGCCGCCTCGGCGGCGATGAGTTCTGCCTGATCCTGCGCCGTGGCAACCATGAGATCGTGCAGCACGCGGCCGAGTTCATCCTCAGCGCGGTGCATGGCCTGCTCGAACGCAGCCATGGCACGCCGCACGTCAGCCTGGTCAGCATCGGTGCCAGCCTGCTGGCGCCGGAGGCTGGCTGGAGCGAGTGGTACGCCTCTGCAGATCGTGCGCTGTACCAGGCCAAGCGCGATGGTGGCAACTGCCTGCGCTGGGTGGATGCTCCGGACGGCACATAGGGAGATGCAGGCGATGAATGGCGACAACGGAACGTCAGCCCCGCATAGCCCCCAGCTACGCGCCCTGTTGTTCACCGATCTGTGCGATTCGCTGCAGCTGGTCGAACGAATTGGCGACGTGGCGGCCGCGAGCCTGTTCCAGGAACACGACCGTCTGGTGCTGGTGTTGCAGCACCGCTGGAATGGCCAGTTGATCGATCGCTCCGACGGCCTGTTCATGCTGTTCGAGCGCGCCATCGATGCGCTCGGTTTCGCGTTGGACTACCAATGTGAACTGCACACGCTGGGCCAGCAGCGTTCGATTGAACTGCGCGCGCGTGCCGGCCTGCATGTGGGGGACGTACTGACCTGGGACAACAGTCCCGAAGCGGTGCGCGCCGGCGCCAAGTCGATGGAAGTGGAAGGGCTGGCCAAGCCGATGGCGGCGCGCCTGATGATGCTGGCGCGGCCAGGCCAGATCCTGTTGTCGGCCGTCGCCGAATCACTGACCCGCCGCGCCACCGATGCGTTGGGCGAGCGCGGTACTCGCCTGCTGTGGAAGTCCCACGGACGCTGGCGCTTCAAAGGCGTGCCGGTGGTGCAGGAAGTGATCGAAGTAGGCGAGATCGGCTCCGCACCGCTGCGCATGCCACGCGCCAATGCCAAGGCGCGCCGCGACCTGCCGCTGTGGCGGCAGCCGTTGGTGCTGGCCGCTGAAGGTCTGGTACTGACGGTGGCGGTGCTGGGCGGCTGGCTGCTGCTGCGCCCGGAACCGGCGATTGCGTTTGCCGAGCGCGATTGGGTAGTGCTGGGGGATGTCGACAATCTCACCGGTGATCCGATCTTCGACGACTCGATGCGGCACGCGATCCGGATCGCGCTGGAGCAGTCGCGCTACGTGAACGTGCTGTCCGAGGGCAAGATCCGCGAAAGCCTGGAAATGGCGAGGCTCTCGGGCGATACCCGGCTCAACCGGGATACTGCCGTCGATGTTGCTGTACGTGAAGGTGCGCGAGCAGTGCTGCTGCCGACGGTGCGGCAGAAGATCGGTGGCTACGAGCTCGCCATCGACGTCGCAGCGCCGGGCAGCGGCCAGGTGATCCAGACGTTCACCGCCAACGCGGAGCGATCCGATCAGATGGTGTTCGCGGTGGACGACGTGGTCGGGCGCCTGCGACGTGGTCTGGGCGAATCGGTGGCGAGCCTGGAACAGTCGTTGCCGCTGCCGCGGGCATCGACCCAGGACCTGCGCGCACTGCGTGCGTTTGCCCTGGCCGAAAGCGCACTGGGCCAACGTCGCTTCGAAGAAGCACGCAACCTCTACCAGGCAGCGATCGATATCGATCCCGGTTTCGCCCTGGCCTACATGGGCGTGGCCAAACTGCTGGCCCGCACCGCGCAGGTCGCGGACGCGCGTGACGCGCTGGAGCACGCACTGGCCCAGCAGCAGCGCCTGCCCGCGCGTGAGCGCCTGTACCTGAAGGGCTGGCAGGCCGAACTGGAGCCTGGTGGGTGGCCGCTGGAACAGTGGCGTGCACTGGCCAAGATCTATCCGGATTCGTTTGCGGGGCTGTCCAATACCTCCTGGGGGCTGCTGCAGGACAATCGCTTTACCGAGGCCGAGCCCTACGCACGCGCCGCGACGGTGCCTCAGGACCCGTTGCGGCTGTATCCGATGATCCATCTGGCGCGGGCACAGTTGGGCCTCGGCCAGCCGCAGCAGGCAATGCGCACCTTGCACCAGGCACAGATGCTGCGCGGCAATGACGAGGCCGACGACCTGGATGTGGACGTGCTGGTTGCACAGGGCCTGGACGCACGGGCACAGCAGCTGTTGATGCGGTTGCCGCGGGGAGATGACCTGCAACAGCGCATGCGCTTGCGGGCAAACCTGCTGGTGGCTGCGGAGCAGCGTGATTGCAGCAGCCTGCACGCCGCGATCGCTGCGGATGGCCCGGCACCGGATCTGATCGACTACCAGATCCATCAACGGCTGCAACACGCCACCGTGACCACGTTGTGCACAGCCGGCGATGCGAAGGAGCTTGAATCCATCGCCGCTGTGCTGCGACCGCTGCTGCGGAAGAACGACGACTCCGCCGTGGGTAGCCGCAGTCTGCAGCTGCTGGCCCTGACCTATCTGGCCCAGCGCCAGGGCCAGCATGCGCTGGCCGCAGAGTGGCTGCGCGACCACGGCGAACTGCTGGAGCGGCAGCGCAGCCCCGTGGTGGGCAAGTGGCGCCGGGTTGTGCTGGCGATGGCCGAACTGGCGCAGCAGCGTCCGCAAGCGGCACGCCATCTGCTCGAGCCCACCTTTGATGGCAGCGAACCGGTGCAGGCCCATGTTGTGCTGCTGCAGGCACTGCGTGCCGAGCAGGACACTGCGGGCGTGCGCCGCGAGCAGGCCTGGCTGGCCCGGCACCACGGTCAGGCCATTGCCGAGGTGGCGTCCATGCAGATCTGGCAGCCCCTGAATGTGCACGACATCGCCACGGAGGCGACGTCGGTGCAGGTGCCGCGCTGATGCGGACTCAGGCGTTGACGCGCTCGTCGATCCGGTCGGCTTCGAAGCAGAACACCACCGTCATCGAGGCGGTCGAGGCACTCAGGTATGCATGCAGCGAATCGCGGGTGCGGCGCAGCTCCTCAACCGAGGCCAGGGTGCCGATCTTCATGCAGTCGTTCTCGCCAACGGCACCGTCCAGGCCGATCGAGGCCAGGGCCTTGCCCGGCGATGTAGTGAAGTGGTTGCGGAAGTCGTCGTTGCCGATGAGGTGGTCCAGCAGGGTGCTGGCGTCTGCGGCGGAAAGGCGGGGATGGGTGCTCATGGGGATCGTCCGTAGGTTGAGTTTCTCGTATCGGCCGCGACAGCCTGCCATTGAGGGCGGTGGCGTGCACGTCGCTAAAGTTGGCCGCTTCGCGGTCGTTGCTGCTATGCCGGTTGTGCGGCAGAAGGAAGGAAACCCATGCGCCTGCGCCGCTGCGCCAGCCTGATGTTCGAGCCCCGCGAGTCGGTCACCCTGGACCTGCGCGCGATGCTGGCCGGCCAGGCCGAGATGGACAGCCAGATCAGCTGGGTGGCCCTGGCCGCCCATCTGGACCAGCCGCTGCCGGTGGACGCCGAGGAGCGCCAGCTGCTGGGCGAGCTCAGCGCGCACCGCTGGAGCGAACCGCCGGCCGGCACCTCTCCGGCGATGCTGGCGCGCCTGGTCGAGCAGGGGCTGGTGCTGACCGACCCGCCGGATGAGGTCGGGCACCAGATGCGTGATGAGGCATTGCGACGCAGTCAGTGGTGGCCGTTGGCCGCACTGGCCCATCGCCATGCGCGCTGGCAGGCGGTGGACAGCGTGGAGGACATGCGTCGCCAGGGTCTGGATACCGCTGCCGGCCTGCGCCAGCGGCTGGGGCCGCCGCCACCGGTGGTGCAGGCCCTGCAGGGCGACTACCAGCCGTTGCCGCGCAGCGAAGAGGCCGCGTTCGACGCGCTGCTGGCGCGCCGCACCACCTGCCGCAATTTCGACCCGCAGCGTGCACTGCCATTGCCGCTGCTGGCCCAGGTGCTGCAGCGCACGCTGATGGCCCACGCGGTGCAGAAGGTCGAGCGTGATACCGAGTTCCTGAAGAAGAACGTGCCCTCCGGAGGCGGCCTGCATCCCACCGAAGGTTTCCTGCTGGTACAGAACGTGGAAGGGCTGGTACCAGGGCTGTACCACTACCACCCCGTGCAGCACGCGGTACTGCCGTTGCCCTCGCCGCCGCCTGATGCATTGCCCGCGCTGGCACGGCGGATGCTGTCTGGTCAGGAGTGGTTCGCCGATGCACCGGCGCTGCTGGTGCTGGCACCGCGGTACGACCGCTGCTTCTGGAAATACCGCAACCACGCCAAGGCGTATCGTGCGGTGACGCTGGATGTCGGCCACATCTCGCAGCTGCTGTACCTGTGCGCGACCGAGCGTGGCATGGCGGCATTCGTCACCGCAGCCATCAACGATGCCGATGTCGATCGTGCCTTCGGTTTCGACGGCATCGGACAGAGCGCGATGGCCATCTGCGGCCTGGGCTGGCGCAGTGCCACGCTGGACACGGCCGAATTCGATCCCGCTGGCCGGGTGGTGGTGGGCGACGACCGCTGAGCGGTCGCCGCCGCGGCGTTCACGCCGCCTCGAAGTCCACCAGCACCGCACCGTCACCCACCTGGTCGCCGGCCTTGGCGCGGTAACCCTTCACCGTGCCGTCCGCCGGTGCCTGCAGCGTGTGCTCCATCTTCATCGCTTCCAGCACCACCAGCGGCGTGCCGCGCTTGACCTCGGTACCAGCCGCGACCAGTGTCGCGACGATCTTGCCCGGCATCGGCGCCAGCAGGCTGCCGGCATCGGCCACGGCGTGGTCCGATTCGCCCACCGGATCGTGCAGGGTGAAGCGATGCTGGCCATCGGCGCCGAACAGATACAGCTGGTCGCCTTCGCGCAGCAGCTGCAGTGAGCAGCGGCGCTCGCCCAGCTGCACCGTCAGGCGCTGCGCATCGGCCGTGCCGATTACCTGCACCGGCGCGGCGTCATCGCGCTGCACGCGCCAGCCATCGGCCTGCGCCCATACCTTCAGCGTGTGCTTGCGTTCGCCCTGCTGCAGCGGCAGCACGCGCGGCGCAGACGCGCCGAGGCGCCAGCCGTCCTGCGCCTGCCACGGCGAATGCGGGTCGCGCGCGTCGGTGCTGGCACCGGCAGTGCCTGCAACTGCGGCCACGGCGGCCAGCTGCCACAGGGCATCATCCGTGTCACCCACTGCACTCAATGCCGCCTGTTCGCGTTCGATCAGCGCGGTATCCAGCTTGGCGTGCGCGAACGAATCGGTGTTCACCAGGCGGCGCAGGAAGCCGGCATTGGTGGTCACGCCCACCACCTGGCAGTCGGCCAGGGCCTGGCTCATGCGGCGCAGCGCAGCGTCGCGATCCACGTCCCAGACGATCAGCTTGGCAATCATCGGATCGTAGTACGGGGTGATGCTGTCGCCTTCCTCCACGCCGGTATCCACGCGCACATGGGCCGACGGCGTGGGCAGGCGCAGGCGGCGCAGGGTGCCGGTGGACGGCAGGAAGCCGCGGTCGGCATCCTCGGCGTACAGCCGCGCCTCGATGGCGTGGCCATGGATGGCCAGCTGGTCCTGGCGCAGCGGCAGCGGCTGACCCGAGGCCACGCGCAGCTGCCATTCCACCAGGTCGGTGCCGGTGATGTACTCGGTCACCGGGTGCTCGACCTGCAGACGGGTGTTCATTTCCATGAAGTAGAAATCGCCGTCCGGGCCGGCGATGAACTCCACCGTGCCGGCACCGACGTAGCCCACCGCACGCGCGGCATCGACTGCCGCCTTGCCCATCGCTGCGCGACGTTCGGGACTCATGCCCGGTGCCGGCGCTTCTTCCAGCACCTTCTGGTGGCGGCGCTGCACTGAGCAGTCGCGCTCGAACAGGTAGACCGCCTCACCGTGGCTGTCGCCGAACACCTGGATCTCGATATGGCGCGGGCGCTCGACGTACTTCTCGACCAGCACGTGGTCGTTGCCGAATGCCGAGGCCGCCTCGCGCTGGCAGCTGGCCAGCGCATCGACGAAGTCCTCGCTGCGCTCGACCTTGCGCATGCCCTTGCCACCGCCACCGGCGCTGGCCTTGATCAGTACCGGGTAGCCGATGGCGTCGGCCTGCGTGCGCAGGAAGTCCGGCGCCTGCTGGTCGCCGTGGTAGCCCGGCGTCAGGGGTACACCGGCCTTGGCCATCAGCGCCTTGGCCGCGCTCTTGTCGCCCATCGCGCGGATGGCGCTGGCCGGCGGCCCGATGAAGGTGACGCCGGCGGCGGCGCAGGCATCGGCGAAGTCGGCGTTCTCGGACAAGAAGCCGTAACCGGGGTGGATCGCCTGCGCGCCGGTCAGGCGTGCGGCGTCGAGCAGGGCATCGCCGCGCAGGTAGCTCTCACGTGCAGCGGCCGGACCAATGTGGATGGCTTCGTCGGCCAGGCGCACGTGGCGTGCGTTGCGGTCGGCATCGGAATACACCGCCACGGTGGCGATGCCGAGGCGGCGGCAGGTGGCGATGACGCGGCAGGCGATCTCGCCGCGGTTGGCGATCAGGACTTTGGTGAACATGGCAACAGGCTCGGTCATGGCACGGGTTACATGCGGAACACGCCGAAGCGCGTCTGCTGCGGGGCGGCGTTGAGGCTGGCCGACAGCGCCAGGGCCAGCACCCGGCGGGTGTCAGCCGGATCGATCACGCCGTCATCCCACAGGCGCGCGCTGGCGTAGTACGGGTGGCCCTGCTGCTCGAACTGATCGCGGATCGGTGCCTTGAACGCGTCTTCCGCCGCCGCCGGCCACTGGCCGCCCTTGGCTTCGATGCCATCGCGCTTGACCGTGGCCAGCACGCTGGCGGCCTGCTCGCCGCCCATCACGCCGATGCGCGCGTTCGGCCACATCCACAGGAAGTTCGGCGAGTACGCACGACCGCACATGCCGTAGTTGCCGGCGCCGAACGAACCGCCGATGACCACGGTGAACTTGGGTACCTTGGCGCAGGCCACCGCCATCACCAGCTTGGCGCCGTCCTTGGCGATGCCGCCCTGTTCGTACTTGCGGCCGACCATGAAGCCGGTGATGTTCTGCAGGAACACCAGCGGGATGTTGCGCTGGGTGCACAGCTCGATGAAGTGCGCGCCCTTCAGTGCCGACTCGGAGAACAGGATGCCGTTGTTGGCGATGATGCCGATCGGGTAGCCGTTCAGATGGGCAAAGCCGGTCACCAGCGTTGCGCCGTAGCGCGGCTTGAACTCATCGAAACGCGAACCGTCCACCAGCCGCGCGATCACTTCGCGCACGTCGTAGGGCTTGCGCGTATCGGCCGGGATCACGCCGTACAGTTCGTGTGCCGGCAGCAGCGGTTCTTCGCTGGCCTGCACCGCCATCGCCGGTTCCGGCTTGCGCCAGTTCAGCTGCGCGATGATCGCGCGCACCCGCGCCAATGCCTGCAGGTCGTTGTCGGCCATGTGGTCGGCCACGCCGGAAATGCGCGTGTGCACGTCGGCGCCGCCCAGTTCCTCGGCGGTCACCACTTCACCGGTGGCCGCCTTCACCAGCGGCGGGCCGCCGAGGAAGATCGTGCCCTGCTCGCGCACGATCACGGTCTCGTCGCTCATCGCCGGCACATAGGCGCCACCGGCGGTGCAGCTGCCCATCACGCAGGCGATCTGCGGCATGCCCTGCGCCGACAGGTTGGCCTGGTTGTAGAAGATGCGGCCGAAATGATCGCGGTCGGGGAAGACTTCGTCCTGCAGCGGCAGGAACGCGCCACCGGAATCGACCAGGTAGATGCACGGCAGGTGGTTCTGCTCGGCGATCTCCTGCGCGCGCAGGTGCTTCTTCACCGTCATCGGGTAGTAGGTGCCGCCCTTGACCGTGGCATCGTTGGCCACGATCACGCATTCCACGCCGCTCACCCGGCCGATGCCGGCCACCACGCCCGCAGCAGGCACGGCGTCTTCGTACATGCCGTGCGCGGCCAGCGGCGCGATTTCCAGGAAGGCGCTGCCGGGGTCGAGCAGGGCGTCGATGCGGTCACGCACCAGCAGCTTGCCGCGTGCGGTGTGCTTGGCGCGTGCGGCTTCGCTGCCACCCAGCGCGGTGCGCGCCAGGGTGGCATGCAGGTCGTCGACCACGGCCTGCATGGCCGCGCGGTTGCTTTCAAACGTTTCGCTGCCCGGTTGCAGCTGGCTGTTCAGGACGGTCATCGCGGTGGCCTTACAGGGTGCGCTGGAACAGTTCGCGGCCGATCAGCATGCGGCGGATCTCCGAAGTGCCGGCGCCGATTTCATACAGCTTGGCGTCGCGCCACAAACGGCCGGTCGGGTATTCGTTGATGTAGCCGTTGCCGCCGAGGATCTGGATCGCCTGGCCGGTCAGCCAGGTGGCCTTCTCGGCGGCATACAGGATGGCACCGGCGGCGTCCTGGCGGGTGGTGCGGCCCTGGTCGCAGGCGCGCGCCACGGCATAGACATACGCACGGCAGGCACCCAGGCCCACGTACATGTCGGCGATCTTGCCCTGGATCAGCTGGAAGCTGCCGATCGCTTCACCGAACTGGTGGCGTTCGTGCACGTAGGGCATCACCACGTCCATGGCCGCGGCCATCAGGCCCAGCGGGCCACCGGACAGCACCACGCGCTCGTAGTCCAGGCCGGACATCAGCACGCGCACGCCGCCACCGATCTGGCCCAGCACGTTCTCTTCGGGCACTTCGCAGTCCTGGAACACCAGCTCGCAGGTGGGCGAGGAACGCATGCCCAGCTTGTCCAGCTTCTGCGCGGTGGAGAAGCCCTTCATGCCCTTCTCGACCAGGAACGCGGTGATGCCCTTGACACCCGCTTCCATGTCGGTCTTGGCGTAGACCACCAGCACGTCGGCGTCCGGGCCGTTGGTGATCCACATCTTGTTGCCGTTGAGCACGTAGCGGTCGCCGCGCTTGTCGGCGCGCAGCTTCATCGACACCACGTCCGAACCGGCACCCGGTTCGCTCATCGCCAGGGCGCCGACCAGGCTGCCATTGCACAGGCCGGGCAGGAAGCGCTGCTTCTGTTCTTCGTTGCCGTTCTTGCGCAGCTGGTTCACGCACAGGTTGGAGTGCGCGCCATAGGACAGGCCGATGCCACCGGAAGCGCGCGAGATTTCTTCCATCGCCACCACGTGGGCCAGGTAGCCCATGCCGGTGCCGCCGTATTCTTCTTCCACGGTGAGGCCGAGCAGGCCCTGTTCGCCCAGCTTCGGCCACAGGGCCAGCGGGAACTGATTGGTGGCATCGGCCTCGGCGGCCAGCGGTGCGACCTCGGCGGCGGCAAAATGGGCCACGCTCTGGCGCAGCAGGTCGATGTCTTCGCCAAGGTCGAAGTTCAGGGATGGCACGTGCATTGTGGTGGCTCCACGGCGGGATGGCAGGAAATGGACGCACCCGGCGGGGGAGCGGGCGGCGGTCTGCAGGACCGCTGCCCGCACGGGCGATTGGACTCCAGCGTAGCGGGGTTCGGGCAAGAAGTGAATACAAATTCAAAAATTGAAACTAGAATCAAAACATGGCCTACAAACGCTCTGCACTGATGGAAGAACGCCTGGCCGGGGCCCGTGAACGGATCCTGCTGGCCACCCGTGAGCTGGTCGCCACCGGCGGCTGGCGCAATGCCCCGGTGACCGCCGTGGCGACCCAGGCGGGGGTGTCCACCGGCCTGATCTACCGGCACTTCCCGTCCAAGGCCGAGCTGTTCGTGGAGGTGCTCAACGCCGCCGTGGCCCACGAGGTCGCGATCATGGAGCGCATCGCCAGTGGCCCGGAGGTGGCCAGCGAGCGCCTGCGGTTGGCGATCACCGCCTTCGTCCGCCGCGCCCTGGCCGGGCCGGGGCTGGCGCATGCCTTCATCGTCGAACCGGTCGATCCGGACGTGGAAGCCGAGCGCATGCGCGGACGTCGCGCCTTCGGCGACGTGTTCCTGCGGCTGGTGGAGGAGGGTGTGGCGGCCGGTGAGTTGCCGGCGCAGGACGCGCATGTGGCCGCCGCCTGCCTGGTTGGCGCCTTCACCGAGGCGATGGTCGGCCCCACCGCGCCCAGCCGCGAAGCACACCGCGACGAAGACGCGCTGGTGGATGCGATCTGCAGCTTCTGCCTGCGCGCGATCGGCGCCCGGTAATTTGGTAGAGCCGGCCGCTGGCCGGCTTCTGTTGCCGGGGTCAGATCCCTTTTGCGGCGCAAAAGGGATCTGACCCCAGCTCCCGGCATGTTGCGCCGCACCAGCAGTGACGCCTGTTGTCGCACGCAAAGCGCGTTCTATACTCGGTCCATCACGCAGTCGCTCAGCCGTGGTCCAACGACTATCAGCCAGGGGTAACGAAGAGTGCGGAATTACGATCTGGAGTTCCTGAAACGCTTCTCCATGGTGATCGCGCTGCTGGCGACCATCACCCTCGGCCTCATCCTCCTTGCCGCCTACATCCACACCCGGATTCCACCCGAGGTGTCGCCGACTGCGGCCAAGCGCACCGAACAGCGCATTTCGCCCACCGGCGCGGTCTATGCCGGCAGCACCGGCGCCGCCGCGCAGGCAGCGGCCAAGGCTGCCGCGCTGGCCAAGGCCGCGTCGCAGGTGGCCTACGGTGGCACCAAGGACGGCAAGGTCATCTTCGACAACCTGTGCACCGCCTGCCACACCACCGGTGTGGGCATGGCGCCGACGCTGGACCATTCGCACTGGGACAAGCGCATCGCACAGGGCAAGGACACCCTCTACAAGCACGCCATCGAGGGCTACACCGGCCCGGATGGCGGCATCATGCCACCCAAGGGCGGCAACCCGGCGCTGACCGAGGAACAGATCCACGCCACCGTGGACTGGATGCTGGGCAACCTGAAATAGACGGTCGTGCCGGCCGCTGGCCGGCAACCACGCGTCGCACGAAGGTCATGAGGTTGCCGGCCAGCGGCCGGCACGACCCGGCTTTGCCCACCGAGGCCTGATCGCTCATATGCCCCCGCTGCGCAGGCGGGGTTTCGCATTTCAGGGTTAGTCTGTGCGCCTCTTCCATGGAGTCGCCCGTCGATGCGCCGCCGTTCCCTCGCCCTTGCCCTGTCCCTGCTGCTGCCGGCCGGCGCCTTTGCCCAGGCCCAGCCGCAGGCCGCACCGGTCGCGGCGCCCGCCGCCGCGCGCAGCAGCGCCACCGTGGTGCTGACCGCTGCGCCGGCCGACTGGCGTGTGCTGGATGGCCAGCGCGTGCGCATCGCCGCACCGCTGACCCTGGCCGGTACCGACGGCCTGGAGCGCTTCGGCCAGCTCACCGTGGCCTTCGATGGCCGCCTCTGGCAGCCGACCGAAGTGGCCGCGCCGGGTACTGCCGGCTACGAGCAGGTGATGGCTGACAATCAGCGCCGCCGCCTGCTGCTGGACGACGGCAGCGATGCCCGCGACCCGGCCAGCGTGGCCTACCTGCCGGCCAACCCGGTGCTGCGTACCGGCATGCAGCTGCGCAATGTGGAGGGCATCGTGCGCGTGGACGCACAGGGCCGTCCGCGGCTGCAGGTCGAAGGCGCGCTGAAGCTGCCGGAGCTGAAGCGTCCGGCGGTGCCGACGGTGCCGGGCAGCCTGCACGTGGCGGCCTTCAACCTGGAGAACTTCTTCAATGGTGACGGCCAGGGCGGTGGCTTCCCGACCCTGCGCGGCGCGCGCACGCTGGACGAGCACAAGGCGCAGGTGGCCAAGCTGGTCACCACGGTCAACGCGCTGGGCGCCGACGTCGCCGCGCTGATGGAACTGGAGAACGACGGCTACGGCCCGCAGTCGGCCATTGCCGAACTGGTCGATGCGCTCAACCGCGACCGTGGCGCGCAGGGCGACTGGCGCTTCGTCGATGCCGGCAACGGCCCCGGCGACAACCCGATCCGGGTCGGCATCATCTACCGCAGCTCACGCCTGCAGCCGGTGGGCGTGCCGGCCACGCTGACCGGCGGCCCGTTCGTCGAGCACAGCCGCGTGCCGTTGGCACAGGCCTTCCAGGGCAAGCAGGGCGCGCCGTTCGTGGTGGTGGCCAACCACTTCAAGTCGAAGGGCTGCCGCGATGCGAGCGGTGCCGACGCCGACCGCAACGACAACCAGGGCTGCTGGAACGCCACCCGCGTGACCTCGGCGCAGCAACTGCACGCCTGGCTGCAGGCCGACCCGACCGGAACCGGTGCCAAGGACGCGGTGCTGCTGGGTGATTTCAATGCCTACGCGATGGAAGACCCGATCCGCACCCTGCATGACCTGGGCTGGCAGGACGCATTCAAGGTCGCCAAGGTCGAGCATCCCTACAGCTACGTTTACAACGGCTACACCGGCCGCCTCGACCACGCGCTGCTGAACCCGGGCATGGCCAAGCGCCTGCGCGGTGCCGCCGAATGGCACAGCAATGCCGACGAGCAGGACGCCAGCGGCTACCAGGGCCGCAACGTGCAGGGCCCCTGGCGCAGCTCCGACCACGACCCGCTGCTGCTGGGCTTCGACAGATAAGGTTCGGCGGGGATCTGCTCTGGGAGGGACCTTGATCGGCACGGATGCTGCCGTTGCTTTTGATCTACCAGTCCGTCTTCAAGCGAGCCGAGCATCGCAGGTGAATCAGGGGCGAAGAGGCGCCGATGTCTGAGCGCAGCGAGTTCGGCGCCGTCCCCTGGTTCATCGAGAAGCGCAGGGTACCGGTGCACAGCACCGGCTCGCGGCTGGCGGAGCGTTTCTTTTGGTTACTTTTCTTTTCGCGCGAAAAGAAAAGTGACATCCCACCGCGGGCGCGGAAATGGCCCGCCGCAACCAACGCTCAACCCCAGGCGATCAATCCGATCGCCAGCACCGCCAGCGCCAGGCCGGCGCGGTTCCACTTCGTGGTGGCCTCGCCGAAGGCGAACACGCCCACCAGGGCGCCCAGCACCACCACGCCGATGTTCATGCCGGCGAACACGGTGGCCGGGCTCTCCGGCATCGACTGATGCGCATGCACATAGAAAAGAATGTTGCCGCCATTGAGCAGGCCCAGCAGTGCACCCGCGCCGAGGTTGCGCCAGGCCAGCTGGCTGCGGCCACTGAAGTGCCGCCACAGCTGCAGCGCCAGCATCAGCACGAAGGCCACGCTGAAGCTGGCCAGCACCGCCGCCATCGACGGCGTACCGGAAAGCGCCACCTGCTTGAGCAGCACGTCCACCACCGCGAACCCGGCCCACACGCCCAGCAACCAGCCCCAGCCACCCGGTGAGGACGCCACCGCCGGTCCGCGCGGGCGCAGGCTGATGGCCACCATCGCCAGCAGGCCCAGGCCGAGCCCAGCCAATTTCCACGGCGTGGCAGTCTGGCCGAAGAACAGGAAGGCGGCGGCCAAGGAAAGCAACAACGACAGCCGCTGCGCCACGTCGCTGCGCACGATGCCGGCCACCGCCACCGCGCGGCCCAGCACCAGGAAGATCGACGGCAGCACCACCGCCAGCGCCAGCAATGACAGCCACGGCGCATGCGGCGCGCGCAGTGCGTCCAGCGGCGGCTGCAGTACCACGGCGGTGAGCGTTGCGGCCACCAGATAGTTCCAGGTGACCATCTGCGCAACATCCAGTTGGCGGCGTCCGGCCACCTTCAACAACACCGAAACCAGCACGCTGCAGATCACGGCCAAAGACAGGTAGAGCATGGGGCGGGCACAGGGCAGGGGCAGGGGACGGTATCATGGTGCCATGCACAAGCCTTCGTTCCCCGTCGCCCCCGGCGAAACCGCCTGCCTCGAACTGGACGGTCCGGCCGGCCCGCTGGAAGTGGTCGTCGACCTGCCCAAGGCCGATGTGCCGGTGCAGCCGATCGTGGCCATCGTCTGCCATCCGCTGTCCACCGAGGGTGGCACCCTGCACAACAAGGTGGTCACCATGACCGCCACCACCCTGCGCGAGCTGGGCATCGCCACGGTGCGCTTCAACTTCCGCAGCGTGGGTGGTTCGGCTGGTGAGTTCGACCACGGCGTGGGCGAGCAGGATGACCTGAAGGCCGTCGCGGCCTGGGTGCGCAGCCAGCGTCCGGATGACCGCCTGTGGCTGGCCGGTTTCAGCTTCGGTTCGTTCGTGTCGCTGAAGGCCGCCGGCGAACTGCAGCCGGAAGCGCTGATCTCGATCGCGCCGCCGGCCGGTCGCTGGGATTTCGATGGCATTGCACCGCCGGCCCGCTGGCTGGTGATCCAGGGCGAGCAGGACGAGATCGTCGACCCGCAGGCCGTCTACCAGTGGCTGGACACGCTGGATTTCCCGCATGAGCTGGTGCGCATGCCCGAGACCAGCCATTTCTTCCACCGCAAGCTGATCGACCTGCGTGGCGCGTTGACCCACGGTGTCAAGCACTGGCTGGGCGCGGCGGCATGAGTGCAACCGAGCTGACCCCGTCGCAGCGGTACGCGGAAGGGGTTGCCCGTGGCGACTGGCAGAACGACCCGGCCCAGCATGCGGCGCTGGCCGAGCTGGACCGCATCCACCTGGGCCTGCTGGATAGTGCCGAGGACGGTTGGCTGGACCGCCTGTCCTCGTTCTGGAAGAAGCCCGAGCCGGTCAAGGGCCTGTACTTCTGGGGCGGCGTCGGCCGCGGCAAGACCTTCCTGGTCGACCTGTTCTACGACGGGCTGCCGATCAAGCAGAAGTACCGCACCCATTTCCACCGCTTCATGCGCAGCGTCCACGAGCGCCTGCGCGAGCACCAGGGCCAGAGCGACCCGCTGGCGAAGATCGCCCAGGAATGGCGCAGCAACCTGCGCGTGCTGGTGCTGGACGAGTTCTTCGTCACCGACATCGGCGACGCGATGCTGCTGGCGCGGCTGCTGGAGCGCCTGTTTGCCGAAGGCGTGACCCTGGTCACCACCTCCAACACCGCGGTGGAGAACCTGTATCTCAACGGCCTGCAGCGCGAGAGCTTCATGCCGGCCATCGGCCTGCTGCAGCGCTTCTGCGTGGAGCTGTACGCCGAAGGTACCGAGGACTACCGCATGCGCGCGCTGACCCGCTCGCCGGTGTACCGCGCGCCGCTGGCCGCCGACAGCGACGACTGGCTGGCCACGCGCTGGAACGAACTGAGCGGCGGCCAGCCGGCCAAGACCGGCAACATCGAGATCGAGGGCCGCAAGATCCCGGTCCGTGGCCGCGGCAAGAGCATCGCCTGGTTCGATTTCGCCGCGTTGTGCGAGGGCCCGCGCGGCCCCTCGGATTACATCGAGATCGCACACGAGTTCAACACGGTGCTGCTGGGCGGCATCCCCGCCTTCGACCGTTTGAACGAAGATGCCGCGCGCCGCTTCGTCAACCTGATCGACGAGCTGTACGACCGCCACGTCAACCTGGTCTGCACCGCCAGCACCTCGCCGGTGGAGCTGTACACCGGCCAGCGCCTGCAGGGCGCGTTCGAGCGTACCGCCTCGCGCCTGATCGAGATGCAGAGCGCGGAATACCTGGGAACCCCGCACCGGGCGTGAGGGGTTCTGCGGGCGTGCGATGCCGGTCAGCGGCCGGCACCACCCCGCTATCGTCCCGGTAGTGCCGGCCGCTGGCCGGCATCCGCCGCACTGCTCAACGGCGGCTCATCCGGCCCGGCCGACACATGCAGTCCCGAGCCGTTCCCGTGCTCCACCCGTACGCTCTCGCCGCGCTCCAGCAGCCGCAGCGGCTGGCCCTGGTAGCGTACTTCCAGCGCATCGTGGGCCTCTGCCAGTGACCGCACCAGCGGGCACAGCGCCATCGCCTTGGCCTCCAGCTGCTGGCTGCGCGCTTCCATGCGGCGGTCGACTTCGGCATCGAGGCGGTCGGCGCGGCGCTCCATGGCGCCGGCGCGGCCGGTGAACACCTGCCACAGCACGCTGCGGGTCATCGACCCGGCCATCGTCTCGGCCATCTGCTCGATGTGCGCGTCGAAGCCGTCGCCGAATGCGTCCTGTTCCCAGTAGCCACGGCCCAGGTTGGCGTCGATCCACTCCTGCATCTCGCCACGCATCGCGCGCATCTGGCGGTTGCGGGACTTGCCGGTGATGGCCTCGAAGGCGGCGTCCAGCGCATCGAAGGTGACCCCGGAGACTTCATGGGCCAGTGCGGTGGCCGCCGGCATCAGCTGGCGGGCACCGGCCTCCATCTGCCGCAGGCGGGCGGCGTCGGCGGCGCTGACCGTGACCATCCTGCCGTCCAGGCTCAGCTCGCCGTCGTGGAACACCACTTCATGCGGCGCCTGCGGGCCATGCCGCAGCCAGATGCCGCCGCTGTCCACCAGCACGTCATAGTCGGTATGGATGCCGCACTGGTCCGAACGCAGGTCCGGCCCTTCGGCGGCCAGCGCCGGGGCAATGAACAGGGCAGGCAGCAGGGCCAGCGCGGGCAACCGCAGGTGCATCGGAGCATCCTTTTCCGGGAGCGAGCGGCCAGCATCCGCCGTCAGCGGGCGGGCGTCACCGGCCGGAAGTCACCCGTCCACCGGATTCCCACCGGCTGCCCACCACCTATCCACAGGGTTGTCCCTAGCCAGTTTCATCACTGTCATGTGAAGCTGTCATTGTTCCGTTTTCGCGGTGCGTTGTACCACCGCAATGACGCCTTTCGGGCTTGACTGCGCAGCCCGTTCCGGCAGGTCTGAAGCGTCTGATCCGGGCGCCGATGGCACGATCCTTGCGGCGCAAGGGATTGCCGAATTTCACTACATTTGGCGTTGACGGACCCCATTACCCCCACTATCTTGTGGCCGTCGGTCGCAGCAACCCCAATTCCAGGGGGTGCCCGGGGTACCCATCCGCGATCGTCAACGGCAGTGGCAGGCGCAGGGTCTCATCCCCTGCGACGCCGTCCTGCCATCCTGGGCTGTCATGTCCCGGGCTGCGTCACCCGATGCATCGAGCACCCACCAATCACGCCAAGAGGACACACGCCGTGACCACCGAATCCAGCGCCACCATCGAGAAGGAAAGCGAATTCCTGTTGACGTCGCCGCCGACGGCCAACGCGATGAGTGTGACCAAGCGCAATGGCACGACCGAACTGGTGGACCTGAACAAGATCGTGCGCGCGGTGCAGCGTTCCTCCGAAGGCCTGCACGCCGTCGATCCGATGCGCGTGGCCACCCGCACCATTTCCGGCCTGTACAACGGCGCCACCACCCGCGAGCTGGACGAACTGTCCATCCGCACCGCGGCCCTGCTGATCGGTGAAGAGCCCGAGTACGGCCGCCTCGCTGCGCGCCTGCTGGCCAACTACATCGCCAAGGAAGTTTCCGGCCAGGAAATCTACGCCTTCTCGCAGTCGGTCAGCCGTGGCCACGAAGTGGGCCTGATCAACGACCGCCTGCTGAACTTCGTGCAGACCAACGCACGCAAGCTCAACGATGCGATCGACATCTCGCTGGACCTGAACTTCGATTACTTCGGCCTGCGCACCCTGTACGACCGTTACCTGCTGCGCCACCCGCACACCCGCAAGGTGATCGAGACCCCGCAGCAGTTCTTCCTGCGCATCGCCAGCGCGCTGAGCGAGGACGTGTCCGAGACCCTGGCGCTGTACAAGCGCATGGGCAACCTGGACTACCTGCCGTCCAGCCCGACCCTGTTCAATTCCGGCACCACCCACGAGCAGTTGTCCTCGTGCTTCCTGCTGGATTCGCCGCAGGACTCGCTGGAGTCGATCTATTCCAAGTACGGCGACATCGCCCAGCTGTCGAAGTTCTCCGGCGGCATCGGCGTCAGCTACACCCGTGTGCGTTCGCGTGGTTCGCTGATCAAGTCGACCAACGGCCACTCCAACGGCATCGTGCCGTGGCTGAAGACCATGGATTCGTCCGTGGCCGCGGTGAACCAGGGCGGCAAGCGCAAGGGCGCGGCCTGCGTCTACCTGGAAACCTGGCACGCCGACGTCGAGGACTTCCTCGAGCTGCGTGACAACACCGGTGACGAAGCCCGCCGTGCGCACAACCTGAACCTGGCCAACTGGGTGCCGGACCTGTTCATGAAGCGCGTCGAAGCCGACCAGGAATGGTCGCTGTTCGATCCGCGCGTCGTGCCGGAGTTCACCGACCTGTTCGGCGAAGCCTTCGAGCAGGCCTACCTGCAGGCCGAAGCCCAGGGCAAGGCCAACCGCACCATCTCCGCGCGCAAGCTGTACGCCCGCATGATGCGTACGCTGGCCGAGACCGGCAACGGCTGGATGACCTTCAAGGACAAGTGCAACCGCGCCAGCAACCAGACCCTGCGTCCGGGCAACGTGATCCACCTGTCCAACCTGTGCACGGAAATCCTGGAGGTCACCTCCAACGATGAAACCGCGGTGTGCAACCTGGGTTCGATCAACCTGGGCAACCACTTCGACGAGCACAACGAGTTCGACTTCGAGAAGCTGGCCGAGACCGTGCGCCTGGCCGTGCGCCAGCTCGACCGCGTCATCGACCTGAACTTCTACCCGATCGAAACCGCCCGCCGCGCCAACCTGCGCTGGCGTCCGGTCGGCCTGGGCTGCATGGGCCTGCAGGACGTGTTCTTCCGCAAGCGCCTGCCGTTCGACAGCGCCGAAGCCCGTGCCCTGTCGAAGAAGATTGCCGAAGCGATCTACTTTCACGCGCTGGAAACCTCCTGTGAGCTGGCCCAGGAACGTGGCAAGCACCCGTCGTTCAACGACACCCGTGCCGCCGGTGGCGAACTGCAGTTCGACGCCTGGAACGTGGTGCCGGAAGACACCGCACGCTGGGATGCCCTGCGCGCCCGCATCAAGGAACACGGCCTGCGCAACTCGCTGATGATCGCGATTGCACCGACCGCGACCATCGCCTCGATCGCCGGTTGCTACGAGTGCGTCGAGCCGCAGGTGTCCAACCTGTTCAAGCGCGAGACCCTGTCCGGTGACTTCCTGCAGGTCAACCGTTACCTGGTGAACGAGCTGAAGAAGCTGGGCCTGTGGACCGCCGACATGCGCGATGCCATCAAGCTGGCCGAAGGTTCCATCGCCGGCGTGGCGCAGATTCCGGAAACGCTGCGCGAGGTCTACCGCACCGCGTGGGAACTGCCGATGCGTTCGCTGATCGACATGGCCGCCGAGCGTGGTGCCTTCATCGACCAGTCGGCCTCGCTCAACCTGTTCATGGAAAGCCCGAACATCGGCGCGATGTCTTCCATGTACATGTACGCCTGGAAGCAGGGCATCAAGACCACCTACTACCTGCGTTCGCGCCCGGCCACCAAGATCGCCAAGACCACGGTGAGCGCTGCCGCACCGGCCAAGGTGTTCAGCCCGGACGAAGCCATCGCCTGCTCGCTGGAAAACCCGGAAGCCTGCGAGGCCTGCCAGTAACACACCGCGCGGTGGGTGCCGACCGTTGGTCGGCACTCGAATACCTCGCACCTGTAGAGCCGAGCCATGCTCGGCTGCGGAAAAACACCCACGGTAGCGCCGGGCCATGCCCGGCGGCTCACCCAGGAATTCAAGGAAACACCCATGGCCGACAAGCCCAAGCAGATGCTGCTCGATCCCGGTTTTGAACTGACCCTGCGCCCGATGCGCTACCCGCAGTTCTATGACATGTACCGGAACGCGATCAAGAACACCTGGACGGTGGAAGAGATCAACTTCCAGATCGACATCACCGACCTGCACAGCAAGATGTCGCCGGGCGAGCGTCACCTGATCCACCGCCTGGTCGCGTTCTTCGCCACCGGCGACTCGATCGTGTCCAACAACCTGGTGCTGAACCTGTACCAGCACTTGAATGCGCCCGAAGCGCGCATGTACCTGTCGCGCCAGCTGTATGAAGAAGCGCTGCACGTGCAGTTCTACCTGACCCTGCTGGACAACTACCTGCCGGATCCGGAAGAGCGCGTCAAAGCCTTCGCTGCGGTGGAGAACATCGACTCGATCAAGAAGAAGGCCGATTTCTGCTTCAAGTGGATCGACTCGATCCAGGACCTGAAGCGCATCGAGACCCGTGCCGAGCGCCGCCAGTTCCTGCTCAACCAGATCTGCTTCGCCGCCTGCATCGAAGGGCTGTTCTTCTTCGCGGCCTTCGCCTACGTGTACTACTTCCGTTCGCGCGGCCTGCTGCCGGGCCTGGCCTCGGGCACCAACTGGGTGTTCCGCGACGAGAGCGCGCACATGGAGTTCGCGTTCGAGTCGGTGCGCGTGGTGCGTGAGGAAGAGCCGGACCTGTTCGATGACGAGATGAAGCAGCAGGTCTACGACATGCTGGCCGAAGCCATCGAATGCGAAGTGCAGTTCGCCGAGGACGTGCTGTCCGGCGGCGTGGCCGGCATCTCGACCCGCGACATGCGCCAGTACCTGCAGCATTGTGCCGACCAGCACTTCGCCAAGCTGGGCATGGAAAAGAAGTACAACGTGCGCAACCCGCTGCCGTTCATGGAACTGCAGGACGTGCAGGAACTGACCAACTTCTTCGAACGCCGCGTCTCGGCCTACCAGGTCGGCGTGCAGGGCGAAGTCGCCTTCGACATGAACTTCTGATCGAAACGGTCAGGCCTGTCGCAACAGAAAACCCCGGCAATGCCGGGGTTTTTTGTTGGTAGCGCCGGGCCATGCCCGGCGGAGCCTGCCTGGTGCTACCGGCCGTCATGCTGCACGCGGGTCTTTGTAGAGTCGAGCTTGCTCGACTGCCGTTCGCGCAAAGCAGTCGAGCAAGCTCGACGCTACAATCAGCGCCGCCCTTCCACCGCCATGCGCACCGCCAACCCGGCCAGCACCGTGCCCATCAACCAGCGCTGCGCCATCTGCCAGGTCGGGCGTGCGGCCAGGAAGCCGGCGATGCTGCCGGCGGTCAGCGCGATCATGCCGTTCACGCTGACGCTGACCAGGATCTGGGTGGAGCCCAGCACGATCGACTGCATCAGCACGCTGCCTTCGCTGTCCGGGTGCAGGAACTGCGGCAGCAGCGACAGGTACATCACCGCCACTTTCGGGTTCAGCAGATTGGTCAGGAACCCCATCGTGAACAACTTGCGCGGGCTGTCCTGCGGCAGTTCGCGAACGGCGAACGGCGAACGGCCACCGGGCTTGAGCGCCTGCCAGGCCAGGTACAGCAGGTACAGCGCGCCGCCGATGCGCAGCGCGTCGTAGGCGAACGGCACGGTCATCAGCAGGGCGGTGATGCCCAGCGCCGCACACAGCATGTAGAACACGAAGCCCAGCGCCACCCCGCCCAGCGATATCAGGCCAGCCATCGGCCCCTGGCAGATCGAGCGCGAGATCACGTAGATCATGTTCGGCCCGGGCGTGAGCACCATGGCCAGCGAAACCAGCGCAAAGGCCAGCAGGTCGGAAGTGGCGGGCATGGGCGGTCCTGGCAGTGGGCGTGGCGCAGTGTAACGCCTGCCGCAGGCGCGGCCTGCGCAGGCACCGCTGCCGGGTGACCGTTGCACGTGCATTCCGATGGCCATCACGCCGGTCGCTTAGAATCCGCAGCACCCCACACCGAAGCACCCCCATGACCCCGATCCCCGAGACCGTGCCGCCCATCGAAGTGCGCATGGCCGAAATCGTCTTCCCCAACCACACCAACCACCTCGGCACCCTGTTCGGTGGCCAGGCGCTGGCGTGGATGGACAAGGCCGCGTTCCTGGCCGCCGCCCGCTACTCGCGCCGCACCGTGGTGACCGCACGCAGCGACCAGGTCGACTTCAAGCTGCCGATCCGCATCGGCCAGATGGTGGAAACCATCGGCCGCATCGTCGAAGTCGGCCGCAGTTCGATGAAGGTGGAGGTGGAACTGGTTGCCGAAGACCTGCACAGCGGCGAGCGCAAGCTGTGCACCCGCGGCCACTTCGTGATGATCGCGCTGGACGAGGAAGGCCACCCGATCGCGGTGCCGCCGCTGCCGGCAGCCTGATCCGCCGGCTGAACCTGCGCTTGCGGGGGCGCGGCCGCGCCCCCATCTGGCAGCCATGACCCCGCCACTGACCGACTTCATCGACCGTGCCCAGCGCCTGTTCGTGCTGACCGGCGCCGGCTGCAGCACCGCCTCGGGCATTCCCGATTACCGGGATGCCGACGGTCAGTGGAAACGCACGCCGCCGGTGACCTACCAGGCCTTCATGGGCGAGACGGCTACCCGCCAGCGCTACTGGGCGCGCAGCCTGCTGGGCTGGCCGCGCTTCGGCCAGGCCCGGCCCAACGGCACCCACCAGGCCCTCGCCGCACTGGAAAGCCGCGGCAAGCTGCAGCTGCTGCTGACCCAGAATGTGGACGGCCTGCACCAGCGTGCCGGCAGCCACAACGTGATCGACCTGCATGGCCGCCTGGATCTGGTGCGCTGCATGGGCTGCGAGCGCCGCAGCGGGCGCGAGGAATTCCAGCAGCGCCTGCTGGACGCCAACCCTGGCTGGGACGCGCTGGAGGCCGGTATCGCGCCGGATGGCGACGCCGACCTGGAGACCGATTTCTCCACATTCGTGGTGCCCGAGTGCCCGCACTGTGGCGGCCTGTTGAAGCCGGACGTGGTGTTCTTCGGCGAGAACGTGCCGCGCGAACGCGTGGCGGCGGTGCACGACCACCTGCAGCAGGCCGACGCCGTGCTGGTGGTGGGCTCCTCGCTGATGGTCTATTCCGGCTTCCGCTTCGTGCAGGCGGCCGCGAAGGCAGGGTTGCCGGTGGCGGCGCTGAACCGCGGCCGCACCCGTGCCGACGACCTGCTGCAGTTCAAGGACGAGCGCGATTGCGCTGAAGCGCTGGCTGGGTGGGCCCCGCGCTGAGCCGAGCATGGGCTCGGCTCTACAAGGGCTGTCGGCTCCTGTAGAGCCGAGCCCACGCTCGGCTTCAGCAGGCCGCACGAAACAGCGATCCATCCAGACGGTTGATTCGCAGGCCGTGCGGCGGTGCAATACGCACCCCCTACGTCGTTCATCACCGTCTTGAGCCAGCTGTTTTCGCCGATCTCGTTCGGCCCCCTGACCCTGTCCAACCGCATCGTCATCGCGCCGATGTGCCAGTACTCCGCCGAAGACGGCCGTGCCAGCGACTGGCACGCCATGCACCTGGGCAACCTGGCGCAGTCCGGTGCCGGCCTGCTGATCCTGGAAGCCACCGCGGTCGAACCGCGCGGCCGCATCAGCTGGGCCGACCTGGGCCTGTGGGACGACGGCACCGAGGCCGCACTGGCACAGGTGCTGGCCAGCGTCCGCCGCTGGTCACCGATGCCGCTGGGCATCCAGCTGGGCCACGCCGGCCGCAAGGCCTCGGTGAATCGTCCATGGGACGGTGGTGGTCAGCTGCCGGCCGATGATGTGCGTGGCTGGCCCACCGTGGCGCCGTCGCCGCTGCCGTTCCATGCCGGCGATCCGGCACCGCAGGAACTGGACGAGGCCGGCATCGCCGAGGTCATCGCCGCCTTCGCCGCCAGCGCGGTACGCGCCGAGCGCCTGGGCTTCGAGCTGATCGAGCTGCATGCCGCGCACGGCTATCTGCTGCACCAGTTCCTGTCGCCGCTGAGCAACCGTCGCACCGATGGCTACGGTGGCTCGCTGCCGAACCGCCTGCGTCTGCTGGTGGAAGTGTTCGACGCGGTGCGTGCGGCAGTGTCCGACAAGGTCGCGGTGGGTGTGCGCATTTCCGCCAGCGACTGGGTCGATGGCGGCTGGGATCTGGTGCAGAGCGAAGCGCTGGCCCAGGTGCTGGACGCGCGCGGCTGCAATTTCCTGCATGTCTCCAGCGGCGGCCTGGACGAGCGCCAGAAGATCACCGTCGGCCCGGGCTATCAGGTGCCGTTCGCGGCCGCGATCAAGGCCAAGGTGCGCATGCCGGTCATCGCCGTGGGCATGATCACCGAGCCCGAGCAGGCCGAATCGATCCTGCGCCATCGCCACGCTGATGCCGTGGCCCTGGCGCGCGGCATCCTCTACGACCCGCGCTGGCCGTGGCATGCCGCCGCCGCGCTGCGCGACAGCGTGGAACCGGCGCCGCAGTACCTGCGTTGCGAGCCGCGCGATGCGCGCGGCGTGTTCAAGGTGCGCTGAGGCTCACACCCGCCAGGCCGGCGCCATGCCGGCCTGCAGGTGCTCGAACAGCGCGCGGATCTTGGCGGTGAAGTCGCGACGGTCGCTGACGCAGAAATAGACCTCCATCGGCTCCGGGCGCCATGTAGTGTCGGCGCCGAACACCGCCTGCAGGCGGCCATCGCGCAGGTACGGCTCGGCCACGAATGCGGCCAGCCGGGTGATGCCGGCACCGGTCGCAGCCAGCGTTGCCAGTGCATCGATGTCATCGCAGACCATGCTCGGCGGCAGTGCGGCGTCCACGCGCTGGCCATCCTTCAGCAGGCCCCAGCGCAACGGCCGGCCATCGGTGGGGAAGCGGTGCAGCAGCCCGCGATGACCGCTCAGCTCGGAGGGCTGCTTCGGCGTGCCGTGTGCCTTCAGGTAGGCCGGTGAGGCGCAGAACACGAACGGCACGCGCGCCAGCTGCCGCGCGACCACACCGTCTTCCAGCTGCGCACCGATGCGGATGCTGGCATCTACCGCTTCGGGGCCGTGCTGCACGGCGCGGTCGGTCAGGCGCAGCTCCAGCTGCAGCTGCGGGTAGCGCTGCTGCAGCGACGGCAGCAACGGTGCCAGCACGTGGCGACCGAACGCGCTGCTGCTGGCGATGCGCAGCGGTCCGGCCGGTTCGATGTCACCGGAGGTGACCATCGCCTGCGCGCGCGCCAGGTCGGCTTCGATGTGGCGCACCTGCGCCAGGTACAGCGCGCCGGCCTCGCTGAGGGCCAGCTGCCGCGTACTTCGGTTCAGCAACCGTACGCCCAGATGGGCCTCCAGACGGTTGATGTTCTGGCCGACTGCGGTGGCGCTGATGCCAAGAATGCGGGCCGCGGCGGCAATGCTGCCGGTCTCTGCGGTGCGGGTGAAGCTGCGGATCAGTTGCAACAGGTTCATGACCGACCAGCTTGCCACGGGGAAGCCCAAGTATCGCTTGGGACTGAACCAAGCAGTTCGGTTGCATCGGAGACCATCGATCCGGCAGGCAGGTCGCTGCCCTACACTCGGAAGATGCGCCCCGATTCCATTCTTACCCTGTCCTGCCCCGACCGCACCGGCATCGTCTACCGCGTGTCAGGCCTGCTGTTCGACCACGGCTGCAACATCCTCGACGCCCAGCAGTTCGGTGATGAGGAAAGTGGCCGCTTCTTCCTGCGCGTGCACTTCGACCGCGATGCCAGCCTGCCGCTGGAGACCGTGCACGCGACCATGGCCACGCTCGCCGAAGGCTTCGGCATGGATTGGCAGCTGCATGATGGCCGCCGCCGCGCACGCCTGCTGGTGCTGGTCAGCAAGCAGGGGCACTGCCTCAACGATCTGTTGTTCCGCGCCCACAGCGGCCAGCTGAAGGTGGACATCGCGGCGGTGGCGTCCAACCACGCCGACTTCGCGCCGCTGGCGGCGTCCTACCAGGTGCCGTTCCACCACCTGCCGGTGACCGCCGAGACGCGTGCGGTGCAGGAGCAGCAGATCATCGACCTGGTCGAGCGCGAGCGCATCGACCTGGTGGTGCTGGCGCGCTACATGCAGATCCTGTCACCCACGCTGTGCCGTGCGCTGGCCGGCCGTGCGATCAACATCCATCACAGCTTCCTGCCCAGCTTCAAGGGCGCGCAGCCGTACCACCAGGCACACGCGCGCGGGGTCAAGATCATCGGCGCCACCGCGCACTACGTCACCGAGGACCTGGACGAAGGCCCGATCATCGAACAGGACGTCGCCCGCGTGGACCACGCGATGGCACCGCGCGAACTGGTGCGGCTGGGCAGCGATACCGAATCGCAGGTGCTGGCGCGCGCGGTGCGCCGCCATGTGGAGCACCGCATCCTGCTCAACGGGCACCGCACGGTGGTGTTCCGGTAATCGCCCATCCCGCGTCCGCCGGGCATGGCCCGGCACTACCGCTCTGGGTCAGACGACCGCGATCCCCGCCTTGCCCAGTGCCTCGCGCACCATCGCGTCGTTGGCTTCGGTCACCGGCCGGGTCAGGTCCCACAGGAACTTCACCCGGAAGCCGGACTTCACCGCGTCCTGCGCGCTCCACAGCACGCAGTAGTCGCGGGCCAGGCCGCACACATGCACTTCGCGGATGCGGCGTTCGTGCAGCCAGCCGGCCAGGCCGGTGGCCGGGCGCTCGCCATCGGGGCCGTGGTTCTCGCGGAAGGCGCTGTACGAATCCACCTGTTGGCGCGTGCCCTTGCGCAGAATCAGGTCGGCCACGGTCCAGTCCACGCCTGGGTGCAGGGCGGCACCGGCGCTGCCCTGCACGCAGTGGTCGGGCCACAGGGTCTGCGGCTGCGCGTGCAACAGGATGGTCTCGAAGGGGCGCTGGCCGGGGTGCTGGCTGGCGAACGAGGCATGGTCGGCCGGGTGCCAGTCCTGTGTTGCCACCACGGTGCGGTAGCGGCGCTGCGCCAGCAGATCGGCAATCGGTGCCACCAGTGCATCGCCCTGGTCGCAGGCCAAGGCGCCACCGGGCATGAAGTCCGGCTGCAGGTCGATCACCAGCAGGGCGACATCGGCGGGCAGGGCGGTCATGGCAGATCCGGTACAACAGAAGGGGCGACCAGCGTGGCCGCCCCATGCCTGCACGTCAATCGCCCTGCGGCGTCTCAGCGCCCTGCCCGTAGTACAACAGGCCGATCTTGATCCGCTCGCGGCCATTCTCGCGGCGATGGCGGTTGGCATCGCGCAGCGAGTACACGCAGCCGCAGTACTCCTGCTGGTAGAACTGCTCGCGCTTGCTGATCTCGATCATGCGGCTGGCACCGCCGCCCTTGCGCCAGTTGTAGTCCCAGTACTGCAGGCCTTCATAGCGCGACGCGGCGCGGATGCCGCAGTCGTTGATCTGCGCCATGTTCTTCCAGCGCGAGATGCCCAGCGAAGAACTGATGGTGTCGTAGCCGTGCTCGTGCGCGTACAGCGCAGTGCGCTCGAAGCGCATGTCGAAGCACATCGTGCAGCGGATGCCGCGTTCGGGCTCGTTTTCCATGCCGCGTGCACGGCTGAACCAGTTGTCGGTGTCGTAGTCGCAGTCGATGAAAGGAATGCCGTGCTGCTCGGCGAAGCGGATGTTCTCCTGCTTGCGTAGCTCGTACTCCTTCACCGGATGGATGTTGGGGTTGTAGAAGAAGATCGCGTAGTCGATCCCGGAGGCGGTGATCGCCTCCATCACTTCGCCGGAGCAGGGGGCGCAGCATGAATGCAGCAGCAGGCGCGTGCCATCGGCGGGCAGGGTCAGGGTGGGGCGTTGGAGCTCGGTCATCGTCAGGTACCGCATGGACCGCCGGCAACGGCGGTGGCCCATGCATCAGCGCGTGGGTGAACGGGTCTGGCCGGATACCGTGAACAGGACGCACGCGACCGCATCGCCTGCACGCGCAGGACAACGACGGCCCCGGCAACCTCCCCGCGGAGATTCCAGGTCGAGTCAGGGGACGGTCGTGTCCCCCGGCCGGGGCCGGTATTCGGGCTGATGGACACGGGCCGCAGCCCACCTACTACCTGCCGCTTCCCAGGCGCGAGCCCAGTGCTGTTGGCAGGATTCGTTTCCATTCACCGCTGCGGGGCAGCTCCGGAATGGGCGCGCGAGGCGCCTTCACCGGATTCCCGTTTAAATCCCGACCGCCATCCAGCCACGGCAGGGATACCTTCGGCGCGCCCACGGTGGACGCGTCGAGGGCAATGGTCAAGGGCCAATCAAAGCGCAGGGCTGTGGCTCGTTTCTCAGGCGGTGAGAGCGCCTCTTGCCATACTGGGCACCGACAGACGGGAGGTGGCTCGTGGCGGCGAAGTACTGCGATCTGGTCATGAAAGGCGGCATCACCAGCGGCATCGTGTACCCCAATGCGGTACTGGCGCTGGCGCGCGAGTATCGATTCAAGAGCATCGGCGGCACCTCGGCCGGCGCCATTGCTGCGGCGGTGGCGGCCGCGGCGGCCTGCGGTGATCGCCGCCAGCAGGCGGGCGAGCACCTGCCTGGCGATGCCGGCTATGGCGGGTTGTCGGCGGTATCGGCGCAGTTGTCGCGGCGCGGCTTCATCTACAGCCTGTTCCAACCGGCGCGGGGCGCGCGCGCCGCCTATCGGTTGCTGGTGGTACTGACCGGCAATGCCAGCCTGCCGCACAAGCTGCTGTGCCTGGCCGTTGCCGTGTTCGAGATCGCGCCGCTGGAGGTGCTGGTGTCGCTGGCGCTGCTGTTGGGCCTGGGCTGGTGGGGCGGTGGCTGGAGCGGCGTGGCCGCCACGCTGCTGCCGTCGCTGCTGTGCGCGTACGGTGCGGGTGTGGCCGGTGCCGCGCTGCGGGTGGCGCGGGTGGCGCGGCGCAACCTGCTGGGCCTGTGCAGCGGCCTCGGCCGCGATGCACGCACGCCGGCGTTGACCGAGTGGCTGCACGAGTGCCTGCAGCAGTTGTCCGGCAAGCCGCTGGATGCACCGCTCACCTTCGCCGACCTGCATGACGCGCCGCGCTATGCCGGCGAGCCGGACAGCCCGCATGCGATCAGCCTGCAGATGATCACCACCTGCGTGTCGCACAACGAGCCACGCACACTGCCATTGGGCGGCGCGCAGTTCTGGTTCCTGCGCGAGGAGTTCGAGCAGCTGTTCCCGGCCAGCGTGGTGCAGTGGCTGGTGACGCAGGCCGGCCCGCCGCTGGAGGTGGCGGGCCGGCAGTACTACCATCTGCCGCAGGGCCCGAAGCTGCCGGTGCTGGTGGCCACGCGCATGAGCCTGAGCTTCCCGTTGCTGATCAGCGCAGTGCCGCTGCATGAGCCTTCGCGCCGTGAGCGCCGCTGCGAACCCACCGCGCCTGCCGCCGACCAGGAGCACAACGTGGCCGACAGCATGGAAGGGCTGACCAGTGCCGGGCAGACCTGTGGCCCGGTGATCACCGCCTTCCGCATCTGCTGGTTTTCCGATGGTGGCATCAGCAGCAACTTCCCGATCCATCTGTTCGATGCCGCCTTGCCGCGCTGGCCGACCTTCGCCATCAACCTGGTCTATCCGCAGCACGCTGAAGAGGTGAACCACGGCAGCAGTGGCCGACAGGCGCTGGAACATGCCGTGTTCCTGCCCACCGAGAACCGTCACGGCTGGCAGCGTACCTACCAGTCGATCGCCACGCCGTTGGCGGCCGCCGAGCTGGGGCGTTTCCTGTTCGCGGTGGTGGCGACCATGCAGAACTGGCGCGATCTGCTGCAGGCGCGCGCACCGGGTTACCGCGACCGCATCGTGCATGTCAGCCTGCAGGGCGACGAAGGTGGCATGAACCTGGACATGCCGCAGGAGGTGCTGACCCGCATCGCCGACAAGGGCAGCCTGGCCGGTGCGCGCTTCTGCTCGTTCTCGTTCGAGAACCACTACTGGATCCGCTGGCGCAACCTGGCTTCGGCCTATCAGCGCTACACGCTGGAAGTGGCGCGAACCGACGATCCGGCGCAGCAGGTGCTGGCCTACCGCGCGGCGTACTCGATGGTTGCCCGCGGTGAACCGACCCCGCCGTCGTACAAGCTGGGCTCGGAAGACAAGCGGCTGGCCTCGCAGCAGCTGTGGGGCTTGATGGTCGAGCAGGGACGCACCTGGGAGGACCTCGGCCCCGACCTCACTGACGGCGCACCGCGTCCGCTGCCGCAGATGAAGGTGACGCCGATCTACTGATTTCCGCCGCAGCCGATTGAACTGTTCTGGTGGGTGCCGACCTTGGTCGGCACGATCTGATCCCTGCCGTGCCTCATCGCCACGGCTCCACCACCGCATCGCCCTGCAACGGCGCATACAACGGCAACGCCAGCTCCTGCTTCACCCAGCCCGGATTGAGCGCGCGCAGGCCGGCGAGGTATTCCCGGGCCAGCGCGATATCACCCTGCCGCATGGCCAGGCGCGCAGCGCGCGCCCAGGTGCGGTCCCAGCCGTGGGCCAGTGACAACGAGGTCGCCAGCGCAGCACGCGCACCCTCCACATCACCGTTCTCCCAACGTTCCTCCGCGCGGATGATCGCCTCGTTGGACAGACGCATGTCGTACAGCTCGCGCAGCCTCGCCACGGCATGCGGATCGGCGTCCACACGCAGGTCGGTGTCCCGCCAGTCGCCGCCGGGCGTACGCACCAGCAGCGCCGCCGACCACTGTCCGCTGCGTTGACCACCCGCTGCCTGACCAGCTTCCAGCGCCGCCAACAAGCGCGCGGCCAGCGGCCCACGTGAGGTGGCGAAGACGCGTTGCATCGTGGCCAGCACCTCCGGCCCGGCCAGCCCATTGCCCTGCACGCTCAGCATCCCCTCACCCTGCGCACCTGCCCAATCCGCCTGCTGCGCGGTAGCGCCGGTGTACTGCGCATTGCCGCCACGCGCGCTGACCAGTCCCACCTGTCGTTCGGCAAGCGTGGTGCCATCGAAGTTGCCGTCTTCATCCAGCAGCTGCTTCAGCACCTGCGCAGGCGTGCGTCCTTTGGCCAGCAGCTCAAGGCCTTTGGAGCCATAGGCCGGGTTGGTCTCGAACTGGCTGGCGACCGCGCCCACCTTCGCCTGTGCCCACGGCACCCCCACGCCCCCGACTGCCAGGTTGTTCGTAGCCACCGCCACCCCGCAGTCGCCGGCCTCATTGCAGGCCGCAATCGAAAAGGTCGCCCACGCCGGCGCGGCGGTGGCAGCAAGCAGCAGGGCCAGGCAAGAGCGCAGCAAGGACATGGGGTGTCTCCAGGGCGGGCATTGCAATGGGATGCAGCCTACGCACGAAAGGTTTAGTAGATCCACGCCATGCGTGGATGGAACCCCATCGGAATCGAATATTTCGAACATTCATCGAAGAGCATCCACGCATGGCGTGGATCTACCGTGTCGACCAAGGTCGACACCCACCAAGAGCAGCGTGCCGACCAACGGTCAGCACCCACCAACAGCAGCGGGAAACTGTCGAAGGCGGGGTGGGTCCGGTTGCGGGGGTGTCCGCGGCATGGATGCCGCGGCCAAGCCCCCAAGGACGGGTTTACGGCGTCCCCCGCAACCGGATCCACCCCGCCATCCCACGGAATGCCAGCTTTTGCCGTTGCCGTTGCCGTTGCTTCGGCCTCGGCAGGTGCAGGGCGCAGCCCTGCCGAACCAACCCTACCGCCCCGGCAACTGCGCGAACGCGCGCTGCATGCAGTCCTCGCGCGGGCACACCCGGCAGCCCGGCCCGATCGACACCGAGTTGCCCGGGCTCTGCACATCCAGGCCCAGCGAATACACCAACCGCTCGGCATGCTGCAGGTCGCAGCCCAGCGCTACCGCAAACGTCTTGCGCGGCTGGCCATGGCCGACCGGACCACTGCTGACCTGCCGTGCCAGCCAGAAATGGCGGCGCCCGTCGGGCATGCGCGCCGTCTGCGTAAGGATGCGGCCGGGCTGGTTGAACGCCTCGTAGACGATCCACAGCGGGCACGAGCCGCCCACCTGCGAGAAGTGGAAATCGGTGGCCGAATGGCGTTTGGACACGTTGCCGGCACGGTCCACGCGGATGAAGAAGAACGGCAACCCGGGCGCACTGCGTCGCGCCAGCGTGCTCAGCCGGTGGCAGACCGCTTCAAAGCCCACACCGAACTGATGCGCCAGCAGTTCGATGTCGTAGCTGCTGGCTTCGGCCGCCCGCAGGAAGCGCATGTACGGCATCACCAGCGCGCCAGCGAAGTAATTCGACAAGCCAATCCGCGCCTGCGCGATGCGTGCCTCATCGGTGAAGCCGGCACGCGCCACCACCGCATCGATCTGTGGCAGGTAGCCGTGCAGGGCCAGCTCGGCGGCCATCTGGAACGCCTGCTGGCCCGGCTCCAGATAATCGGGCAGCCACAGCCGCCGTGCACCGGCGTCGAACTGGCGCTTCTCGCGCCCGGCCTGCAACGCGGCCACTTCCACCAGCACGCCGTGGCGGTCGGCCAGCAGCTGGCGCAGCCGTGGCGCCACGTGCCCCGGCGACAGTCCCCATTCGGCGAACAGCTGCTCGGCCAGCTCATCCAGCTCGGGAATGTGGTTGTGCATGCGGTTGAAGAACTCACGCACCTGATCGCCAGCGGGCAGGGTGCTGCCGGCGCCGGGCTCGCCCAGCTGGAATTCCAGCGCGGCGGCATGCTCGCGCAATGCCAGGTGCCGGCGATGCAGGTCCAACAGGGCGCGGCTGACCTGCGGCAGGTTGCCGGCCAGGGCGCGCAGCTCGGTCGCGCTCACCTCGGCCAGGCCCAGGTCGCGCAGGGTTTCGCCCAGGGCTTCCTGCAGCGCGGCGGGCTCATCTTCGTCGAACAGTACGGAAACATCGCCCAATACCTCGCCCAGCTTCTTCTGCACGGCCGGGGTCAGCGGGCGCTTGTTGCGCTCGATCTGGTTCAGGTAACTGGCCGACAGGCCCAGGGCACGGGCCAGGTCCACCTGGCTGTAGCCGCGCTGCTCGCGCAGGCGCAGCAGGCGCAGGCCCAGCTGGCGTTGTGAAGGCTGGAAATTCACAGAATTAACATGAATCGTCTGGCGTGTTGGCCAGATTAAGCGGATTCAGCCCGGAAATCGAGTTGGGTGCTGTGAATAATGCCAAGCATCTTTCGCACCCTGTGGGATTGTCGTCATGACTGTTGCAGCGCCCCGTATCCGCATGCTGATCGATGGCCAGTTCGTTGAATCGGCCACCTCCCACTGGCAGGACGTGATCAATCCGGCCACCCAGGACGTGCTGGCCAAGGTGCCGTTCGCCACCACCGGCGAAGTGGACGCCGCCGTCGCCGCTGCCAAGGAAGCCTTCAAGACCTGGCGCAAGACCCCGATCGGTGTCCGTGCGCGCATCTTCCTGAAGTACCAGCAGCTGATCCGCGAGAACATGAGCGAGCTGGCGCACATTCTTACCGCCGAGCAGGGCAAGACCCTGCCGGACGCCGAAGGCGATGTGTTCCGCGGCCTGGAAGTGGTCGAGCACGCCGCCGCCATCGGCAACCTGCAGCTGGGTGAGCTGGCCAACAACGTGGCCACCGGCGTCGACACCTACTCGATCATGCAGCCGCTGGGCGTGTGCGCCGGCATCACCCCGTTCAACTTCCCGGCGATGATTCCGCTGTGGATGTTCCCGATGGCGATCGCCACCGGCAACACCTTCATCCTCAAGCCGTCCGAGCAGGACCCGATGGTCACCATGCGCCTGGTCGAGCTGGCGCTGGAAGCGGGCATTCCGAAGGGCGTGCTGAACGTCGTCCACGGTGGCGAAGAAGTGGTCAACGCGATCTGCGACCACCCGGACATCAAGGCCGTGTCGTTCGTCGGTTCCACCCGCGTCGGCACCCACGTCTACAACCGCGCCTCGCTGGCCGGCAAGCGCGTGCAGTGCATGATGGGTGCCAAGAACCACGCCGTGGTGCTGCCGGACGCCAACAAGGAACAGACCCTCAACGCGATGGTCGGTGCCGCCTTCGGCGCCGCTGGCCAGCGCTGCATGGCCGCTTCCACCCTGGTGCTGGTCGGTGAAGCGCGTAACTGGGTGCAGGACCTGGTGGCCAAGGCCCAGACCCTGAAGGTCAGCGCCGGCACCGTGTCCGGCACCGACGTCGGCCCGGTCATTTCCTGCAGCGCCCGCGAGCGCGTGGAAGGCCTGATCGCCTCGGGCGTGGAGCAGGGCGCCAAGCTGGTGCTGGATGGCCGCAAGCCGCAGATCGATGGCTTCGAGAAGGGCAACTTCGTCGGCCCGACCATCTTTGCCGGTGTCACCACCGACATGCGCATCTACCAGGAAGAAATCTTCGGGCCGGTGCTGGTCATCCTCGAAGCAGAGACGCTGGAAGAAGCCATCGCGATGGTCAACAGCAACCCGAACGGCAACGGTACCGCCCTGTTCACCCAGTCCGGCGCGGCCGCGCGCAAGTTCCAGGAGGACATCGACGTCGGCCAGGTCGGCATCAACGTGCCGATCCCGGTGCCGGTGCCGCTGTTCTCGTTCACCGGTTCGCGCGCGTCCAAGCTGGGCGACCTGGGCCCGTACGGCAAGCAGGTGGTGCTGTTCTACACCCAGACCAAGACGGTCACCGCGCGCTGGTTCGATGACGAGACGCTGAGCCACGGCGTCAACACCACGATCAGCCTGAAGTAACGGCAGGAGCAGCCATGAGCCACTCGATGACGACGGAACTGGAAGAAGCGCAGCAGGCGTACCGCGAGGCTGCGCGCGACTTCGCACAGGCCGAACTGGCGCCGCACGCCGCGCGATGGGATGCGGAGGGCATCTTTCCGCGCGAGGCGATCGCCAAGGCCGGTGAACTGGGCTTCTGCGGTCTGTACATGGACCCGGAAGTGGGCGGCAGCGGCCTGAGCCGACTGGACGCCGCCGTCGTCATCGAGGAGCTCGCCAACGTCGATCCGTCGACCGCGGCGTACATCAGCATCCACAACATGGCCTCGTGGATGGTGTCCACGTGGGGCCAGCCGGCATTGCGCGATGCGTGGGGCACTGACCTGTCCTCGGGCAACAAGCTGGCCTCGTACTGCCTGACCGAACCGGGTGCCGGTTCCGATGCAGCGTCGCTGAAGACCACCGCCGTGCGCGATGGCGACTTCTACGTGCTGAACGGTTCCAAGGCCTTCATCTCCGGCGCTGGTGCCACCGAATTGCTGGTGGTGATGGCACGTACCGGCGGTGCCGGTGCCGGCGGTGTCAGCGCGATTGCGGTGCCGGCCGACCTGCCGGGCATCAGCTTCGGCCGCAAGGAAGAGAAGATGGGCTGGAACAGTCAGCCCACCCGTGGCATCACCTTCGAAAACGTCCGCGTGCCGGTCAGCCACCTTCTGGGAGAGGAAGGCGGCGGCTTCAAGCTGGCGATGAAGGGGCTCGATGGCGGCCGCATCAACATTGCTGCCTGCTCGCTGGGTGCCGCGCAGGGTGCGCTGGACGCCGCGCGCCGCTACATGGGCGAGCGCCGCCAGTTCGGCAAGGCGCTGGCGGATTTCCAGGCGCTGCAGTTCAAGCTGGCCGACATGGCCATCGAACTGGTGGCCGCACGGCAGATGGTGCACACCGCCGCGCGCAAGCTCGATGCCGGTGCCAGTGATGCCAACGTCTGGTGTGCGATGGCCAAGCGCTTCGCCACCGATGCCGGTTTCAACGTCTGCAACGAAGCGCTGCAGATCCACGGTGGCTACGGCTACATCCGCGAATACCCGATCGAGCGCCTGCTGCGTGACTGCCGCGTGCACCAGATCCTGGAAGGCACCAACGAGATCATGCGGGTCATCGTTGCCCGTCACCTGCTCAACACCGAAGAGGAACTGCGATGAAGGATTGGCGTACCCAGGAGCACGTGGGCCTGAAGGTGGAGGTGGATGGCCACACCGCCGTGGTCACCCTGAACAACCCGCCGGCGCACACCTGGACCGTGCACAGCCTGTCGGCGCTGCGCGACCTGGTCGGTGCGCTCAACGCGGACCGCGGGATCTACGCACTGGTGATCACCGGTGACGGCGAGAAGTTCTTCTCTGCCGGTGCCGACCTCAACCAGTTCGCCTCGGGCGACAAGGCTGCTGCACGTGAGGCCGCGCGTCGCTTCGGTGAAGCCTTCGAAGCGCTGTCCGGTTTCCGCGGCGTGTCGATCGCCGCGATCAACGGCTACGCCATGGGCGGTGGCCTGGAATGCGCATTGGCCTGCGACCTGCGCATCATCGAAGACCATGCCCAGGTCGCGCTGCCGGAAGCGACCGTTGGCCTGCTGCCGTGCGCCGGTGGCACCCAGAACCTGCCGCGCCTGGTGGGCGAGGGCTGGGCCAAGCGCATGATCCTGCTGGGTGAGCGCATCAACGCCGAGACCGCGCTGCGCATTGGCCTGGCCGAAGAAAAGGTCGGCAAGGGCGAATCCAAGGCACTGGCCCTGGAATGGGCAAAGAAGGCCGGCAAGCAGAGCCCGACCAGCATCGCCGCCTGCAAGACCCTGGTGCAGTCCACCCGCACCGGCACCCATGCCTCGGCGCTGGTGGCCGAGCGTGAAGCCTTCGTCGACCTGTTCGACACCGCCGACCAGGTCGAGGGCGTGAACGCCTTCCTGGAAAAGCGCGCCGCGCAGTGGAAGAACGCATGAGCACCGACACCGCTGCCGACGACGCACCGGTGCTGTTCGAAGAGCGCGTGGCCGGCAACGGCGCGCGCATCGGCATCGCCACGCTCAACGCGCCGCGCACGCTCAACGGTTTCTCGCTGCCGATGGCGCACCTGCTGCTCAAGCAGTTGAATGCCTGGGCCGACGACGACGGCATCGCCATGGTGGTGCTGCAGGGTGCGGGCGAAAAGGCGTTCTGCGCTGGCGGCGACCTGCACAGCCTGTACAAGGCCATGGTCGCCTTCCGCGAGGCCGGCCGCAGCGACATCCGCGAGAACGACTACGCCGCCGAGTTCTTCGACGTCGAATACCGCGTCGATTACCTCATCCATACCTACGCCAAGCCGATCCTGTGCTGGGGCCACGGCATCGTGATGGGCGGTGGCATCGGCCTGATGTCCGGCGCCAGCCATCGCGTGGTCAGCGAGCGCTCCAAGCTGGCCTTCCCGGAAATCACCGTCGGCCTGTTCCCCGATGTCGGTGGCAGCTGGCTGCTGCCGCGCGTACCCGGCAAGGGCGGCCTGTTCCTGGCCCTGACCGGCGCGCTGCTCAATCCGGGCGATGCCATCTACGCCGGCCTGGCCGACGTGCACGTGGCCGAAGACCGCCGCAGCGCGGTGTTCGACGCGCTGTTGCAGGTGGCCTGGTCCAGTGATGCCGTACACAACCACGATCGCCTGACCCATCTGCTGCAGTCGCATGCCAGCGACGCCGCCACCGGCCCGCTGCTGGCCAATGCGGCGCAGGTCGAGGCGCTGTGCGAAGGCGATGACCTGCAGGCCATCGTTGCGCGCATTGCCGGTCTGCAGACCGACGATGCCTGGCTGCAGGCCGCACAGAAGACCCTCGCCGCCGGTGCACCGGGTTCGGCACGGTTGTCGTACGAGCTGCAGCGCCGCAGTGCCGGCCAGGACCTGGCCGCGATCTACCGCCTGGAGTACATCGTCGCCCTGCATTGCGCCGCCCACGGTGATTTCGCCGAAGGCATCCGCGCGCTGCTGATCGACAAGGACCGCAATCCGCAGTGGAACCCGGCCACCCTGGCCGAGGCCACCGGCGCGTGGGCCGACACCTTCTTCGCTTCCCCCTGGGCCGATGCCGCGCATCCGCTGGCCGACCTGGGCACTCCCCTTGTTGAAAGGAGCCTTGCATGAGCCGCATTGCATTCATCGGGTTGGGCAACATGGGTGGCCCGATGGCCGCCAATCTGGTCAAGAACGGCCACACCGTGCGCGTGTTCGATCTGGTTCCGGCCGCGGTGCAGGCCGCCGTCGATGCCGGCGCCAGCGCGGCCGCATCGGCGCGCGAAACCCTGGCCGATACCGAGGTGGTGATCTCGATGCTGCCGGCCAGCCGCCACGTCGAAGGCGTGTACCTGGGCGACGACGGCATTCTTGCCGCGATTCCGGCCGGCGCACTGGTCATCGACTGCAGCACGATCGCACCGGCCAGTGCCCGCAAGGTCTCGGAAGCGGCCGCCGCACGTGGCCTGCAGATGATCGACGCGCCGGTATCCGGCGGTACCGCCGGTGCCCAGGCCGGTACGCTGACCTTCATCGTCGGTGGCGAAGAGGACGCGCTGGAACGGGCACGTCCGGTGCTGCAGGCGATGGGCAAGAACATCTTCCACGTGGGCGCCAGCGGTGCCGGCCAGGTTGCCAAGCTGTGCAACAACATGGCGCTGGGCGTGATCATGGCCGTCACCGGTGAAGCCATCGCCCTGGGCGTGGCGCACGGGCTGGACCCGAAGGTGCTGTCGCAGATGATGGCTGTCAGCACCGGCCGCAGCTGGGCCACCGAAGTGTGCAATCCGTGGCCCGGCGTGCTGGAAAACGCGCCGGCCTCGCGCGGCTACAGCGGCGGTTTCGGCAGCGATCTGATGCTCAAGGACATGGGTCTGGCAGTGGAAGCGGCGATGAGTGTCGGCGCCTCGATCCCGCTGGGCGAAGTGGCCCGCAACCTGTACTCGATGAACCACCAGGCCGGCCGCGGCAAGCTGGATTTCTCCAGCGTCGTGCAGCTGATCACCAGCGAGAAGTGACCTGGTAGTGCCGGCCGCTGGCCGGCAACCTCATGCCCCCCTGTGGGACAACGAAGGTGGGATGGGCGGATGTTCGGTTTCGACCGGCATCCGCCCATTTTTTTGCTCTTCACCTTGGTAGTGCCGGCCGCTGGCCGGCAGCACCCCATCAGGCAACGATCAGCGTCACGTCGATGTTGCCGCGGGTGGCATTCGAGTACGGGCACACGATGTGCGCCTTCTGCACCAGCTCTTCCACCTGCTCGCGCGGCACGCCCGGCACGTTGATGGTCAGCTCGGCTTCGATGCCGAAACCGGTCGGGATCTGGCCGATACCGACCTTGCCGGTCACGGTGGTGTCGGCCGGCAGCGCGACCTTGGCCTGGCCGGCCACGAACTTCAGCGCGCCCAGGAAGCAGGCCGAGTAGCCAGCCGCGAACAGCTGTTCCGGGTTGGTGCCCGGGCCGCCGGCGCCGCCCAGCTCGCGCGGGGTCGACAGCTGGATGTCCAGCACGTTGTCGGAGGAGACGGAACGGCCTTCACGGCCGCCGGTGGAAGTGGCCTGGGCGGTGTACAGAACCTTTTCGATGGACATCGGGATGCTCCTGGTCGGTGGGTGGGTGTTGCGTTGGAGCCTACTTTGCCCGGTTTCCGCGTACGTTGGGTTGCAATGCGTACGAAAAACTTGATCGATCGTCCTGCTGGCCTAGATCGTCCATTCGCGGTCGGTGGTGAACATGATGGTCAGCCAGCGGTCCGGCGAGGCCTCGCCCAGTGCATCGCCGATCTCGTCGCGCAGCTGGTCCCATTCCACCAGGGGCCGCGGCGGGTCGTTTTCCGGCACCACGAAGAACAGCTCGATCTGCTCGCCTCGCCCCACCTGCGCCACGTAGCTGCGGTGCTCGACGAAGCCATGCTTGGCCACGATCGCGCGTGCCACCGCATCGACGTGCGCCTGCAGTTCCGGCGGGGTGACAAGCAGGATGCCGGCCAGCGCCCGGCGCACGGTACCGAGCGGGGCGATCATAACCAGCACGCAGACGAAGGCGAGGATGGCCGGGTCGATGTACGGCCCGATCCACGCCAGCGACGTGCCCTGCACCAGCACGCCGCCGAGGAAGGCCAGCAGGTAGCAGGCTGACATGCTGGCCGCGATTACCCAGTTCTTCGCGTCCAGCGCGATGAATTCCGAGCCGATGCGGCGATTGGCGCGCAGGATGAACCAGGCCAGCGCGCCTTCGCCCACGATCGACAGCCCGGCGAAGGCGATGGCCGGGCCGAGCGCGATATGGCGGCCCCCGGACATCAGCGCGTCCACCGCATTGACCAGCGCATACAGCGCCGCACCGATCATCAGTGTGCCGCTCACCCCCAGCACGATCGGCTCCAGGTGCCAGAAGCCCATGGTGAAGCGCTGGTTGAGCCGCGACTGCAGCGCATCGGTCTGCGTGGACAGCGCGATCAACCGTGCCACCAGCAGCGACAGCCAGGTCATCACCACGTCGATCAGGCCGTAGATGCCGTCGAAGATGATCAGCGAGGAGTTGGCCAGCAGGCCGAACACCACTGCGGCGGCGGCCAACAGTAGTGAGGCGGCGATCGACAGGCGCAGCACGCCTTGTTCGGTGGCGGGATCGAAGAACTGTGGGCGGTGGGTGGCCATGGCCCGATTGTAGAGCGGCGCCATGCTTCGCTGCCGTTGCGGCCTGCCGATGCTGTCCCTGGGCAGCTCTGTGCCGTAGACTGCGCCCCTCCCACGTACCGACGCCCGCCTGCAGTGATCACGCCACCCTGACCCTTGCCGCACATCGGCAGCCGGCCCGTCCGGCTCAGGAACCCGTGTCTTTCCACTGCAGCGCCATGCGGCCACGCCCGCCTGCGCGCGGAGTTTTCCCATGCAAACGTCCTACCCCCTGCGCCAGCAATGGCTCGGCAACATCCGTGGCGACCTGCTGTCCGGCATCGTCGTCGCCCTGGCCCTGATTCCCGAGGCCATCGCCTTCTCGCTCATCGCCGGCGTCGACCCCAAGGTCGGCCTGTATGCCGCGTTCTCCATTGCCGTCATCACCGCCATCGCTGGTGGCCGCCCCGGCATGATCTCCGCCGCCACCGGTGCAATGGCGCTGGTGATGGTCGACCTGGTCAAGGACCACGGCCTGCAGTACCTGTTCGCGGCCAGCATCCTGGCCGGCCTGCTGCAGGTGCTCGCGGGCGTGTTCAAGCTTGGCTCGCTGATGCGCTTCGTCTCGCGCTCGGTCATCACCGGCTTCGTCAACGCGCTGGCGATCCTGATCTTCCTAGCACAGATGCCGGAACTGATTGGCCGCGGCCCGACTGTGTACGTGCTGTGCGCCGCCGCGTTGGCGATCATCTACCTGCTGCCGCGCGTCACCCGCGCGGTGCCGTCGCCGCTGGTGGCCATCGTCGTACTCACTGCCGTGGTGATCGGCTTTGGTGTGGACGTGCGCAGCGTGGGTGACATGGGCCAGCTGCCTGACAGCCTTCCGCATTTCCTGTTGCCCGACGTGCCGCTCACCTGGGAAACGCTGCGCATCCTGCTGCCGGTGTCGGCCACGTTGGCGGTGGTCGGCCTGCTCGAATCGATGATGACCCTGCAGATCGTCGAGGACATCACCGAGACGCCCAGCGAGCGCAATCGCGAATGCGTCGGTCAGGGCGTGGCGAACACGGTCACCGGTTTCCTCGGCGGCATGGCCGGCTGCGCGATGATCGGCCAGTCGGTGATCAACGTGACCTCCGGTGGCCGCGGCCGCTTGTCCTGCCTGGTGGCCGGCGTGTTCCTGCTGGTGCTGGTGGTGTACGGCAGCGACCTGGTGCGGCAGATCCCGATGGCCGCGCTGGTGGCGGTGATGATCATGGTCAGCATCGGCACCTTCAGCTGGCGCTCGCTGCGCGACCTGCGCACGCATCCGCGCAGCTCGTCTGCGGTGATGCTGCTGACCGTGGTGGTCACCGTGGCTACCCATGATCTGGCCAAGGGCGTGCTCAGCGGTGTGCTGTTGTCAGCGCTTTTCTTCGCACGCAAGGTCGGCCGCATGCTGGACGTGCAGCGCGACGATGCCGGTGACACGCAGGTCTACCGCGTGCGTGGGCAGGTGTTCTTTGCCTCGGCAGGGCAGCTGGGTGCGGCGTTCGATTACCAGCACGTGACGCCGAAGGTGCAGATTGATCTGCGCGATGCCCACCTGTGGGACCTGACTGCCGTGGCCGCGCTGGAGCGGGCGCAGGAAAAGCTGGCCGCGCATGGGGCGGAGGTGACGGTGGTGGGCCTCAATGCCGCCAGCCAGACCCTGATCGAACAGGTGGGTGGCGCGCGCAGCGCGCACTGATCGCATAGGGCACGCTGGTAGCGCCGGGCCATGCCCGGCGCTACCAGCGGCAGCGATCAGGCGGTGCCAGCGGGTTGTTTGTCGGCTTGCACGATCAGATGCACGCCAAGCGCCGACAGCACACGTTGCACGGTATCGAAGCGTGGGTGTGCTCCGGGGCGCAGCGCCTTGTACAGGCTTTCGCGTCCAAGACCGGAGACCTCGGCAACGCCGCCCATGCCGCGGGCGCGCGCCACTGTTCCAAGTGCCTCCTGGAAGTGGCCCGCATCACCTGCTGCCAAGGCCTCGCTCAGATAGGTGGCGATTGCGACGTCATCATCCAGATAGTCTGCGGGATCGAAGGGAATCGTCTTCAGCTTGCTCATGGGGAGAGTCCTGGGAACGGCATGGAATCAAATGGTGGCTACAGCAGCTCCGCGAGCCTGACCGCTTTTTCGATATCGCGACGCTGGCTCGACTTGTCGCCACAGTGCAGGAGCACGACGATGGATCTTCCGCGACGTGTGAAATACACGCGATATCCCGGCCCATGGTTGATTCGCAGTTCGCTCACGCCATGACCCACTGATCGAACATCTCCCTCGAGACCGCGGGCGACGCGCTGCAGGCGTTCCACGATCACCGCTCGGGCGCCGCTGTCGTTGAGCCCGCGCAGCCAGCGCGTGAACGTCTCTGTTGCCTGGAGGGTTGCCATCCACGAATCGTATCCAAAAGGATACACCGTTCAATTGGCATCCGCGTCAATGCGTGGCGTACTGCGCTGAACCCGCGGGTCGTATCCATGGAGAACGCAAACCCCAAGCTCCCCGAGGGCAGGAAGCGTCTGCTGCCGCCGCCCAGCCCGCCCCGGCCGCCAGCCGGAACCGGGCCCAACCGGCGCTCGCCGCGCGGCTGACCGGGCGCATTCAGCCACGCGGTGTAAACTATTGATCTCACTGGCAATGCCAGTCTCCACGATCAACACCCCGATGACGTCCGCCACCGCCCGTTACGCCGATTCCCTGCGCCTGTCCGTTGCCCCCATGATGGACTGGACGGACCGCCACTGCCGCGTGTTCCATCGCGTGCTGGCGCCGGGTGCGCGCCTGTACACGGAGATGGTGCACGCCAACGCGGTCATCCACGGCGACCGCGAGCGCCTGCTCGGCTTCGACCGCAGCGAGCAGCCGCTGGCGCTGCAGCTGGGTGGCAGCGATCCGGCCCTGCTGGCGCAGGCCGCACGCATCGCTGCCGAGTGGGGCTATGACGAGGTCAACCTCAACTGCGGTTGCCCGTCCGACCGCGTGCAGGCCGGGCGTTTTGGCGCCTGCCTGATGCGCGAGCCGGTGCTGGTGGCCGAGTGCGTGGCGGCCATGGTCGACGCGGTTGATATCCCGGTGACGGTGAAGTGCCGCCTGGGTGTGGACGAGGACAACGACTACGACGTGTTTGCCAGCTTCGTCGACCGCCAGGTTGCCGCCGGTGCGGCGATGGTGGTGGTGCACGCGCGCAACGCGTGGCTGAAGGGCCTGTCGCCGAAGGAGAACCGCGAGGTTCCGCCGCTGAAGTACGACTGGGCCTACCGCCTGAAGCAGGAGCGCCCGGCACTGCCGGTGGTGATCAACGGTGGCCTGGCCAGCATCGAGGCGGTACAGGCGCAGGCCGCGCACGTCGATGGCGTGATGCTGGGCCGTGCGGCCTACCACGACCCCTACCTGCTGCATCAGCTGGAGGCGCTGCACACCGGCGCCCCACTGCAGGCCCGTGGTGACCTGCTGCGCGCGATGCGCCCCTACATCGAGGCGCGGCTGGGCGAAGGCTTGGCGCTGAAGCACATCACCCGCCACCTGCTCGGCCTGTTCCACGGCCAGCCCGGTGGTCGCGCATTCCGGCAGGTGCTGAGCGAGGGCGCGCACCGCCCGGGCGCCGGCTGGAGCCTGATCGAACAGGCCCTGGCGGTCACCGAACGCGAAGCTGATCGCGCCGTAGCGTGACCGTGGTCACGTTCCTGACTTGACAAGGGGCGGCGATTCGTCCCGAATGTTCACTTAGCTGAACGACGCGGGCGCAGGGCCGGAAAAGTTCAGACCGGATTCACCGCTGTAAACCAAGAATTTGCAAAAGATTTGTAAAACGCTGGGTTTCGAACCCGGCGCCGGATTTACGACTTTTGAACGAATCGCCGTGCTCGGCTAGGATCGCATCGATGTCTTCCGCTCCCTTCCATCGCCGCATTGCCCTGGCCACCTGCGTGGTCCTGTCGGCTGTGCCGCTGTCTTCGGCGCTGGCGCAACAGCCGCCGCGTGGCGAGCAGGCGCGGGCGGAGATGATGGAGCGGGGCGAGCGCGGCAACCGTGGCGACGAGCGGTCGCTGTCCGATGCCGTGCGCCGCGTGCAGCGCACCACCGGCGGCCACATCCTCGGCGCCGAGCGCGTGCCGTTCGATGGTCGTGATATCAACCGGGTGAAGTACATGGACGATCGGGGCCGGGTCCGCTACATGGACGACCCTGCCCCGTCGCGTTCACAGCCGCGCACGCCGCGGTCGGATATGTCATCACTACGCGGCGATAACCCCTGAACAGGGATAGTTGTCGCTATCAACCCGTACCCCACAGGCCTCCGGGCCACACCCAGGACACTAGGGAGAGTTCATGCGTATCCTTCTGGTCGAAGACGAAGCCCCGCTGCGTGAGACCCTGGCAGCCCGGCTCAAGCGCGAAGGCTTTGCCGTCGATGCTGCGCAGGACGGCGAGGAAGGCCTCTACATGGGGCGCGAAGTTCCGTTCGATGTCGGCATCATCGACCTCGGCCTGCCCAAGATGTCGGGCATGGAGCTGATCAAGGCCCTGCGTGACGAAGGCAAGAAGTTCCCGGTGCTGATCCTGACCGCGCGTTCGAGCTGGCAGGACAAGGTCGAAGGTCTGAAGCAGGGCGCCGACGACTACCTGGTCAAGCCGTTCCACGTCGAAGAGCTGCTGGCCCGCGTCAACGCGCTGCTGCGCCGCGCCGCTGGCTGGAGCAAGCCGACGCTGGAATGCGGCCCGGTTGCCCTGGACCTGGCTGCGCAGACCGTCAGCGTGGCCGGCAGCAATGTCGACCTGACCAGCTACGAGTACAAGGTGCTGGAGTACCTGATGATGCACGCCGGTGAACTGGTCTCCAAGGCCGACCTCACCGAGCACATCTACCAGCAGGACTTCGACCGCGACTCGAACGTGCTGGAGGTCTTCATCGGCCGCCTGCGCAAGAAGCTGGACCCGGATGGCGAACTGAAGCCGATCGAGACCGTGCGCGGCCGCGGCTACCGTTTCGCGATTCCGCGCAACGAGGGCTGAGCCGGCTCAGCCTGGCGATACCATGATGTCCGGCCGTCTGTGGTTCTTCCGACGCTGGCGGCCGCGCTCCCTGCAGGCGCGCCAGATGCTTGCCGCGTCCGTGGGTCTGGTCGCGTTCCTGGCGCTGGCCGGCTACGCGCTCGACGCCGCCTTCGCCGATACGGCGAAGGCGAACCTGCGTGAGCGCCTGAAGAACTACGCCACCGCCTATGCGGCCGGCATCGACTTCACCCGCGACCGCTCGCTGTACATCCGCGAGCAGCCGCCGGATTCGCGCTTCGACGTGCCGGGCAGCGGCCTGTACCTGCAGGTGGTGATGCCGCACGGCAAGGGCAATTCAATGTCCGCCGAAGGCCCGATGCTGCCCACCGTCGGCGGCGGCCTGCTGGCGCCGCGTCAGGAAGTGTTCGAAGGCCCGCTGCCGATGATCCAGATCGACGGCAGCCAGGGCTCGGTGTACCGCTATGGCCTGGGCCTGGTGTGGGACGCCGACGCCGACCCCGCCACCGAATTCCCGTACACCATCTACGTGATGGAAGACTCGCGCGCGCTGGGTGCGCAGCTGCGGGTGTTCCGTGGCCGGGTCTGGTTCTACCTGGGCGGTATCGGCCTGATCCTGCTGCTGCTGCAGACCGTCATCCTGCAGTGGAGCCTGCGGCCCCTGCGTCGCGTGATCACCGAGCTGACCAAGGTGCAGCGCGGCGAGACCGCGCGTATGAGCGAGCGCCACCCGCGCGAGCTGGAACCGCTGACCGACAGCATCAACGCCTTCATTGAAAGCGAGCGCGAGAACCTCGAGCGTCAGCGCAATACCCTGGCCGATCTGGCGCACAGCCTGAAAACGCCCATTGCGGTGCTGCGCACCCAGATGGACAGCGGCGCGGGCGATGGCGCGCTGCGCGAGGAGCTGGACGTGCAGCTGCAGCGCATGAACAACCTGGTCTCCTACCAGCTGGCACGGGCTGCGTCGTCGGGCCACAAGCTGTTCTCCGCGCCGTTGCCGATCGAATCCAACGCCGAGGAAATCGTGCGTGGCCTGGAAAAGGTCTACGCGTCCAAGGGCGTGCTGTGCGAGTTCGATATCGACCCGGCGGCGCGCTTCCATGGCGAACCGGGCGACCTGCAGGAACTGCTCGGCAACCTGCTGGAAAATGCCTTCAAGTGGGCCAACCGCCGCGTGCTGCTGACCGCGCAGCCGCTGCCGGCACCGAACGCGCGCCGCGCCGGCCTGCTGCTGGCGGTGGACGACGATGGCCCGGGCATTGCCCCGGACGACATCGGCAAGGTGCTGCAGCGTGGCGTGCGTGGCGACGAGCGCGTGCAGGGCCACGGTATCGGCCTGTCGATCGTGCAGGACCTGATCAAGGATTATCGCGGTGAACTGGCTGTGGGCCGCTCCGAGGAACTGGGCGGCGCCCGTTTCGAAGTGCGCCTGCCGCCGGGGCCGTAAGCCGCGCGTTCCCGTCCGCCGGGCATCGCCTGGCGCAACAGCGCGTGGTGTTCCGGTAGTGCCGGCCGCTGGCCGGCAACCTCATGATCTTCGGTGGCAATGCCAGGGTGCCGGCCAGCGGCCGGCACTACCGTGTTTCGATCGTCGGCGGCTCGCCATGGAACCGCCGCAGCCGCGTGTTCCCGTCCGCCGGGCATCGCCTGGCGCAACAACGCAGGGTGATCCGGTAGTGCCGGCCGCTGGCCGGCAACCTCATGATCTTCGGTGCCATTGCCAGGGTGCCGGCCAGCGGCCGGCACTACCGTGTTTCGATCGCCGGCGGCTCGCCGTAGAACCGCCGCAGCTGCGCAGCGACTTCCGGCAACGCCTGCTGCAGCAGATCCGGGGCCGAGAAGTGATACTCGCTGGCTACCGCGAAGAACTCTTCCGGTGCCTCGGCCGCATACGGATCGATCAGCGTTTCCACACCGGCATCCACCTGCACGCAGAAGGCATCGTAAGCCTGCTGGAACGTGGCCGCCCATTCGCGCTGCCATTCGCGTGGCAGCGGCGGCGTGCCGTCCATCGCGCCATCCAGCGCATCCAGCTTGTGCACCATCTCGTGCACCGCCACGCAGTAGCCCTCGTGCGGCGCGGCCAGGTCGGCCTGTACATCGGCCCAGGACAGGATCAACGGACCGCTGTCCCACGATTCGCCAATCAGTTCGTCATCCCACTCATGCAGGACCCCGGCCGCATCCATATGGCTGCGGTGCACGCGGAACGCGTCGGGGTAGACGATCAGCTGCGACCAGCCTTCCAGTCCCACCTCGCCGAACTCCAGCAGCGGCAGGCAGCACAGCGCGGCCAGCAGCACGCCATCGCCGGGCTGCAGCTGCAGCTCGCCGATCGGGGTAATGGTCTTCTCGTGCAGGAAGCGCGTGGCCAGCAGGCGCAGTCGCCCACGACGCCCGTCATCCAGGCCGTGCAGCCACGCCGCGCGTTGGCAGGCGTCTTCCCAAAGTGCATCGTCGATCGGCCGCGGCGCAGGCCGCAGCCACTGCAGCAACGACTTGATCAGCGGAACATTCCCGGCAGGTAGCTGTGCCACTTCGGCGCGCGGATGCGCGGCAGCATGTCGTCGTCGCTGCCGCCGCCGCCGCCGGTGGTGGTGCTGGCCGCCGGGCGTACCGGTGCCGCCTTGGTGCTGGCGGCCGATGCGCTGGCGGTGGGTGCGCGCTGCGAGGCGGCATCGCCATTGGAGGACACGCATGCCCCACGGCTGTCGTCCAGCGCTGCTGTGGCAGACGCCGCGAAGGGCATCGTCAGCAGGATCAGGCAATGGGCATAACGGCGCATTGACGACATCCACGTTAAGGGAAGGTGAGTTCCCGATTCTAGCCCGAACCCGGCGCCCCGATGGAAGCCCCTGCGGCCCACCGGTGGCGGGCGTCGCTGGCGGCTTTCCCGCATAATTCCTTTCTGACTTCGTGGAAGCTGCCGTGGACGATCGCCAATTGCTGGCCAAACTCGCTGCCGGTCGCCTGTCCGGCGACGCCCTGGCCCGTGAGCTGGGTCAGACCCGGGCGGCCATTTGGAAGCGTATTCAAGGACTTAGGGCCGCCGGTGTGGACATCGAGGGCCGCGCTGGCGAGGGCTATGGCCTGGTTCGCCCGGTCGACCTGCTGGACCCGGACGCGATCCGCGCCGGCCTGCCGGCCGACGTTCAGGCCCTGCTGCACGACCTGCAGGTGGCCTGGACAGTGGACTCGACCAACGCCGAATTGCTGCGTTGCAGCGCGCCCCAGCGCGGGGTGAGCGTCCTGCTGGCCGAACGCCAGACCGGCGGCCGTGGCCGTCGCGGCCGTGCCTGGGCCTCGCCGCTGGCCGCGCATATCTACCTGTCGGTGCTGCGCCTGTTCTCCGGTGGCCTCGGCCGCCTGGCCGGGCTGAGTCTGGTGGCCGGCATCGCCGTGGCCGAAGCGCTGCACGATCTGGGCTACACCCAGGCGCAGCTGAAGTGGCCGAACGACCTGATCGTCGGTGGCAAGCGCAAGCTGGTCGGCCTGCTCGCAGAAGGTGGTGGCGAATACGCCGGCCCGGCGCGCGCGGTGATCGGCATCGGCATCAACACGCACATGCCACCGTCGTTCGCCGAACAGATCACCCAGCCGTGGGTGGATCTGGACACGCTGGCTGGCAAGCCGGTGGACCGCAACGTGGTGGTTGCGGCCGTGCTGACGCGCCTGCTGCCGGCGCTGGAAGAATTCGATCGCGAAGGCCTGGCGCCGTTCCTGCCGCGCTACGCCGCGTTCGACATGCTGGCCGGCCGTGAAGTACGGGTGGAACTGGAAGGGCAGTGGCAGCATGGCACCGCGCTCGGCCTGGCCGATGACGGCGCCTTGCGCGTGCGCATCGATGGCCGCGAGCGCCTGCTGCACGCCGGCGAAGTCAGCGTGAGGGCGGCATGAGCGATTGGTTGTTCGACCTCGGCAACTCGCGCTTCAAGTTCGCGCCGTTGCAGGATGACCGTGCCGGTGACGTGCAGGCCTGGGCGCATGGCGCCGAAGGCATGGCCGGGCAGCCGCCACACAGCCTGCCCAGCGGCACCACCGCGTTCGTGGCCAGCGTGGCCGCACCATCGTTGACCAGCGCCATGCTGGACCAGCTGCAGCGTCGCTTCGAGCACGTGCACGTGGTGCGTACCAGCGCCGAATGCGCCGGTGTGCGCATTGCCTACGCCAAGCCGGAAAAGTTCGGCGTCGACCGCTTCCTGGCCCTGCTGGCCGCTGCCAAGGCGCAGCGCCCGGTGCTGGTGGTCGGGGTGGGCACCGCACTGACGATTGATCTGCTCGACGCCGACGGCCAGCACCACGGTGGCCGCATTTCCGCATCGCCCACCACCATGCGCGAAGCACTGCATGCCCGCGCGGTGCAGCTGCCGGCTACCGGCGGTGACTACAGCGAATTCGCCAACGACACCGCCGACGCGCTGGCCTCCGGCTGCGATGGTGCGGCCGTGGCACTGATCGAACGCAGCGCACAGCAGGCCCACACGCTGCTGGGCGTTGCGCCCTCGCTGCTGGTGCACGGTGGCGGCGCACCGGCGCTGATGCCGTTGCTGCCCGGCGCCGACTACCACCCCTCGCTGGTGCTGGATGGCCTCGCCCGCTGGGCGGTGCACCAGCCCGCAGGCTAGTATCCGCGCATGCTGACCCGTGCCCTGATCGTCGTACTGGCTATCCTCAATCTCGGCGTCGCCTGCTGGTGGCTGCTGCGCGATGCACCGCAGAAGCCTGCGCCGCCGCCGCAACCGGCCGGTGTGGCCGAGCTGCGCTGGGTGCCCGGTGGTGTTGATGCGGCTGCGGCTGCCGAGGCCACCGCTGCCGCCCCGACCGCGCCGTTGACGGAGCGCGAGCCGGTGGAGAAGACGGCTGTGGCTGCCACGCCGGCGCCCGCCGCCCCGGCCAAGCCGGAATCTGCCAAGCCGCAGGTGGCTGTGGCTACGCCGGTTGCTGCCGCTGCCAAATCGGTAACACCGCCTGCACCCGTTCCGGCGCCGGAAAAGCCCATAACCCCGCCCGCGACCGCCGAGCCGCCGCGCTGCGTCGCGCTGGGTCCGTTCGCCGACCGCGCCGCCGCGACCAGCGCGCAGGGCAAGGCCGGCGCTGTGCTCAGCCGGGTGCGCCTGCGCGAACAGCCCGCTGCCAGTGGCAGCGCCCGTTTCCGGGTGATGCTGCCGGCCGCCGCCAACCGTGACGAAGCGCAGGCCATCGTGAAGCGTATCGTCGCCGCCGGCCTGAGCGACTACTACATCATCAGCCAGGGCGAGGACATCAACGCCGTGGCGCTGGGCCAGTACCGCAACCGCGAAGGCGCCGAGCGGCGCATGGCGGCGGTGCAGGCCGCCGGCTTCCAGCCGCGCCTGGTGGCCAGCGGCGACGCCGGCCAATGGTGGCTGGAAGGGCAGCTGGCGGCGGGCACGCAGCCAGCCCAGGCCCAGCAGCGCAGCGGGGCGGCACAGAGCCGGTCGCTGGAATGCACGCGGTTGCGCTAGAATCCCCGGACCGCGGCGCTGCCGCCGGTGCACCACCCATGCCGCTTTAGCTCAGTTGGTAGAGCAACTGTCTTGTAAACAGTAGGTCATCCGTTCGATTCGGATAAGCGGCACCATCTTCGATCCCTTGGCATCCGCAAATGCCCACGGAGAACAATCAACCCGCTGCAATGGCGGGTTTTTGTGCGTTGCCGTTCTGGGAAAGAATGGGAGCCTGCAGGCATGTTCACCGTGAGGTCGCAAGGCCCCTTTTGAGTTGACTGCAACGTTGGAGCATACGTTCGCCGGATTGCTCCTTGAGTTGAATGCCGCCATCAGCGAGAAGGGGATAGGTCTCGAGACGGACGCGATAGGCCGCTTGCGAAGACAGCTGCACTGCATCGTCGTCCGTGCCGATGGCGGCTCCAGGCAGCGAATCTTCTCGAACAACGCCATTCACCAGAAGCTGTGCGCAGATGCCGGCGTAGTAGGCGATGCGTTCATCAAGCGCCTGAGGGTGTCTTGTGGCATGACCTAGCGCATGGAATGTCTCGTGTGCGACCAGATCGACAAGGTTCGCAACAGTCCGTTCGCGGTCGTCATGTATCGAAGCCGCAAGTGCCAACGTCTTCCCACCCGAGAACGATCCAAAAGTACGCGACTGTATCGTCGCGGCGGTATCCGTTGGCGCGAGAAGGATCCGGTATCTGTTCGCCTTTGCTTCTATCCATGATTCGGAGAACTTTGCTGCTGCATCAATGCGCTTGCAGGTATCTGCAGCATCAAGCTGTGATCCTGCAGCCATCATGAGCACGATTTCGTGCTGGGTATGCGTGCACTGAAAAGATTCCAGAGGAGGCAAGCTTCTGCGTCCCGGAACAATGGACAGGGACCGGAAGTAGCGGAATGGCCCGAGAGGCGTGGACACCAGCTCGGTGTAGCCATCCGGCGGGATGCCTTGTGGCAATTCAATCGTTGTGGCACAGCCTGCCAGGAGGGAGGTTGCGAATGCGGCGAGTACGACTCCTTTCATCGTTTTTCCCAAAGGTGCGGGTGCTCAAGGCGCACCCGCATCTCCTGTTGTTTACTACATCTCCATGCACAAGTGCGGCGACGGGTGGTTGACACAATCCCGTCCTTCGAACTCCAGGTAGTAGCTCGCCTTGGTAATGCCCTCCTGTTTGGCTTGCCCAGCGATAACCTGCGGGCCATTTCCGTATGCCGAATGGAAGGGGAGCAGGTCGTAGCTCAAGGCATCACCATTACCCACATTGGCGTATATCCAGGCATTCACGGCGTTTGGGTCCGCAACTCGGATCACGGTGCCTGTCCTGACCCAGGAAAAGGTCTGGGACGCGCTGATCGCTCCCGTAGCGACGTTCTTTACCCGAAGCACCGCATTGCCCGTGGCAGGATACGGTATGGTTGATCCGGATGTATCCAGCTCAAACGTCGCGGCATCTGGGAGTACGCTGAGCGAAGACAGCAGGGAGTTGTAAATGCTCTTCTTCCCACCGCCGTCTCCTTCCCAGATAACTTCCATACCTGCCTTGCACTCTCCGCCACCTGCTTGTTTTCCGCTGCACTCGCCATAAGCCCGAACACTCTTCAGATTGCAACCTGTGAACAGGAGTGCGCTTCCCAATGCGATAGTGGAGGCGGCCAATATGCTCTTGGAACTCATTCTCATGCTAGATCTCTCCTTGGTCTAGAAGGATGCGTGGTGTACCGTGGTTTCGAAGCCACGCGGAGCAGTTGACATGAGATCGACAGGGGTAGATGAGACTTCGGTCTTGGTATTGAGTATCCCTCGGTGTCGTCGAGTATCACCCTCGGTAATGAGTCGCGCGTGTGCGAGTGCAAGGAAACACTCCACGACGAAGTAGAATCCGGGCGTTTGTGCAGATCTTCTCGCCAGCTACCTCGTACTCACCTGCAGCGCCACATACTCCGCCAAACCACGGCAGGCCAGCATCAGCCCTTCGCGTGTGCCGTCGCCGATATCGTCTTTCTCTTCCCCATCCACGCGCACGCGCTCTGCGGCGTGGTACAGCTCCAGCAGTGACACCAGGCCCACTGCGGCGCGGTCCCTGCGTGCAGCAGCCACGGCGTCGCCAGGTGTGCCTGCCGGTCCCGGCCACGGCTGTCCGTCGGCGGCATCACCGGCGCGGATGCGCTGCAGGCAGCTGGGCAGATTGATCGGCGCGGGGGCTTCGTTCGCAGCGGCGAAAGCGGCTTCCAACGGCTGCGCCAGTTCGGGCGGCAGGCGCAGGGCGGCCTCGCCCAAGGTGGCGGTCAGGTACGGGTGGTGGTTTCTGGACATGCGGGCATCCTCCTGCGGAACAGAGGCGCCACCGGCAGAAGGTGGCGGGCGATACGTGGTTTCCAATCCCGGGACTGAATGAGCCGGTGGGCACAAGGCCCCCACGCACCGCCCGCCGTCGATCGGCGAACGGATTGCCAGCCGGCGCCGTTCCTCAGAGGACGACGCCGGCTGGCAAGCGTAAACAGCTTTCAGTCTTCGGGTTGGAAATCCCGGCCACCCCGCTGAAGGTGGCGATTCATCATGCGCACGCGAAATCACCGCCTGCCAGTCGTTTGTTTCGATGGCATCGGGTGATCTGAAAGGAAAAATGAATTATCGCGTTTGGCCTGTTTCGAGCAGCGCAATGCCAGAAGCGACAGTTCGCGCAGTGCCGCGAACCACGATACATCCGGCTGTGCCGTCGCTGCCGCACGGCCCATCACGGCCTGGGAAGTAAAGCTGGCTTAACCGTCCCGGCAGAGCTCCAGGAACACCCTATCAGACCTGAATCCCCACGCGCGCCGTCCGGATCTTGATATTCCTCACGGACAGCCCGCAACGCTCCGCCGCATACTGCCGCCACACGCCCATCCTGGGCCCCTTCGGGATCCGCACATGCGTCGCCATGCCCTGTCGCTCACCGTCGCACTGTTGTCCACCGCTTTCGTTACCCCGGCCATGGCCGCCGTGCCGTTCTTCAACGCCAGCTGCCCGGGCGGCATCGATGTGCACGCCGACGATGGCGGGCCGGTCTACGTGCAGGGCCGCGAGGCCACGCTGAAGCGCTTCAACGACCGCTACTTCGAAGCACGCGATGCCAACAGTGGCATCACGCTGTCGATCAGCAGCAACGAGGACGGCACGCCGCAGATCAGCTACACCGGCCGAGGCGGCGCCAATGGCATCTGCCAGATCAGTGCCAGCGGAACGCCCGCACCGTCTGAGCATCGTGACCACCGTCGCCACGATGACGACAACGACCCGGCGCTGCCGCGCGAAGTCACCTGCGAATCCACTGGCCAGCAGCAGGTGTCGTGCGACATGGATACCCGTGGCAACGTGGAAATCGTGCGCCAGCTCAGCCACACCCGCTGCGAACAAGGCCAGAACTGGGGCCTGTCGCGGCACTCGGTGTGGGTGAATGGCGGCTGCCGTGCGGTGTTCCGCAATGTGTCCAAGGCAGCCAACAGCGCGCCGGCGGGCGATACCGCGCTGGGTTCCTGCAACATGCGCAAGGGTGCGCAGGGCACGCTGGTGACCCAGCTACCGGTGGGCAGCGATTACCAGGAACTCATCATCGATTATCCCGATGGCCGCTTCCTGTGCATGATGCGCAACAACGGCCAGGTGCAGAGCGTGACGCCGGTTCGCCGCCGCGGCGGTTGATTTCGTCGCAGGCTGGGACCTCCGTCAGCCGCCTGATGTTCGCAGCAGCACCCACGCCAGCATCAGGGCGAACATGCCAACGAAAGTCAGGCCGAACCAAAGCGCGGCCACCTTCACGTTGCCGATCAACGCCGTCAGCATCCGCTGCGGCTCGCTCTTCAGGATCGGATATTCAGCGTGTGCCTTGCGCAGACGCTGCCACCCCAACCCGAGGAATACCAGAAACGAGAATGGCGTCAGCAGCAGCATCGCCTGCATCAGCCAGCCATTCGGCGACGCATCGATCGAGTTGCTCAAAAAAAGCGCAAAAACGGCGATGGGCAGCGCCACGGTGAAAAAGCGTGGCCACGCGGTATTGATGAAGGGCGACATCGCAATCTTCCATGAAGGACGGTCGGGTCCGCGCGGCATCATGTCATGCCAATGCCCTGCTGCACCGCCGCGAGTGGTGTCACACAGCTCTGGCTAGACTGTGCTTCTTTTTCCACGCAGGAGGCACCCATGGCCCATCCCATCTCCGTATCCCTGATTGGCGTTCCCACCGATGTGGGTGCGGGCCATCGTGGTGCCCGGCTGGGGCCGGAAGCGCTGCGCGTGGCCGGCCTGCCGGAGGCGTTGGAAGCGCGTGGGGTGGACGTGCGCGACCTGGGCAACCTGGATGGCCCGCGCAACCCGTGGACCGCGCCGGTGGAAGGCTACCGGCACCTGGATGAAGTGGTGGCGTGGAACCATGCGCTGATGGAAGCCAGCTATGCCGAACTGCAGGCCGGCCGCATGCCGATCATGCTCGGTGGCGACCACTGCCTGGGCATCGGTTCGATCACTGCGGTGGCGCGCTGGTGCCGCGAGCAGGGCAAGACCCTGCGCGTGCTGTGGCTGGATGCGCATTCCGATTTCAACACCAGCGATGTCACCCCGTCGGGCAACATCCACGGCATGCCGGTGGCCTGCCTGTGCGGCCTTGGCCCGGATGCGTTGACCCGCCTCGGTGGCACCGTGCCGGCGATCACCCCGGCGCAGATGCACCAGATCGGCATCCGCTCGGTGGACCCGGACGAGAAGCGCTTGATCAAGACCCACAAAGTGGATGTCTATGACATGCGCTACATCGACGAGAACGGCATGAAGCGCACCGTGGAGGCGGCGCTGGCCGGCATCGACGAGAACACCCACCTGCATGTCAGCTTCGATGTCGACTTCCTCGACCCCAGCATCGCACCGGGCGTGGGCACCACCGTGCCGGGCGGCGTGAACTACCGTGAGGCGCAGCTGGTGATGGAAATGATCGCCGACACCGGGCGCATGGGGTCGCTGGACATCGTTGAGCTCAACCCCTTGCTGGACAAGCAGAATGCCACCGCCGAACTGGCCGTGGACCTGGTCGAAAGCCTGTTCGGCAAGTCCACCCTGATGCGTGACTGACGGCTCCGCCTGAACGGATCTGTGATCCGTTCACACCCGCTCCACGCGTCTGCCGCCAGATTGCACTTCACGCGGCGGCGGTGGGCATTGGCCTTCTCCCGCCGAGCGAAACAATCCCATCCGCGAATGAAGCGGTGTAGCGGTGAACCCAAGGAGAAGCCCATGAAGCGCGTAGTTGCCCTGATGCTGTTGTCGATGTTCTCGGTGGCCCTGCTGGCCGGTTGCAACACCATTGCCGGTGCCGGCAAGGACGTGCAGAAGGCGGGCGAGAAGGTCGAGGACACCGCGAAGGGCCGTTGAGCCCTGCACGGAACGGAAAGAGAAAAAGGCCGGGGATTTCCCCGGCCTTTTTTTGTGCGCGCGCTCTGCTGCAGGGCTGTGCAAGCGGAGTGAACCATTCAAGCAGGTGAGCATCTATTTCATTGCCGGTTGACCGGTATTCAACGGCCGCTGCGCGAAGCTGGAGCCACGGTAAGAACGCCGTTGCAACCAAGGACTCCCAGCAATGAACAAAGACATCATTTCCGGCAAGTGGTCGCAGCTGAAGGGCAAGGCCCAGGCCAAGTGGGGCGATCTGACCAACGACGACTTCGATGTGGCCGAAGGTAATGCCGAGTATCTGGCCGGTCGCCTGCAGGAACGTTATGGCTGGGCCAAGGACCGCGCTGAGAAGGAAGTCCGTGAGTTCCAGGACAGCGTGAGCAAGGACTATCCGGACTACAAGTAAGCGCTACGGTTTCCCCCACAACACAACGCCCGCACCGAAAGGTTGCGGGCGTTGTGTTGTCTGGGCGGAAGGATCAGCGCGCCGGCGGGTCCGGCACGTAGCGGTTGGGGAACGCCTGCGGTTCGCGCGGCAGGCGCGACGGCGAATCCACCAGGATGCCGCGTGCGCGCAGGTTGCGGGCGCTGTCGTAGCGCAGCTGCAGAACCTGCGCCGGGCTGCGGCTGGCGCGTTCGAAGTCGGTATCGCGCACCGAGGACTGCTCGCGTGCGCCGTGGCCGGTACCCAGCGCCGGCGCCTGCGACTTGCTGGCGTAACCCTCGATGCGGCTGGCACTGGCGTTGGCACTGGCATCGGCCGCTGCTTCGGCCGCCGGGGCGGGTGCTGGCAGGCCACGGCGCAGGATCGGCTGCGGGTACCAGCGGCGCGCCTCCTCGAACACCGCCACGCCGACCACACCGATGTTGTCCGGGCGGCCGGTGCGGCTGGCATAGCTGCCGCTGGGGCTGCTGAACACGAACTGCGCCACTTCATCCTGGCTCTTGCGCCAGCCGGTGATGTCGGCGCGCTGGCCGGGGTTGAGCACGTAGCCGGTCTGCGAGGGATCGGCATCTTCGCCGGAGATGGCGTTGACGCCGTCCACCGACAGCACCACCAGCACCCGGCGCGGGCTGTCGTTGTACAGGCGCACCGCGTAGCGGTGGCCGCGCTCACCGGCCACCCAGCGCTGGCCCTCGGCGGGGTAGCTGCGCAGTTCGGTGCCGCGGTCGCGGTCGACCAGGGCCATGCGCACGGGGCCGCCCTCGTACACCGGCGGTGGCATCGGGGCGGGGCGGAAGCCGGCCAGGGGCAGGATCAGCAGCAGGGGCAGCAGGCGTTTCATCGGGCGTCTCCAGCGGGGTTGCGTGAATGAACGCGCCGCAGGCCCTGACGGGGTTGGTGGCGTGCAAGGTAAACTGGCCCCGTTCATCGAAGGTTACCCCACGCAGTCATGACGACCCGAGTCCTTACCGGCATCACCCCCTCCGGCACGCCCCACCTGGGCAACTACGTTGGCGCCATCCGTCCGGCCATCGCGGCCAGCCGCGCCCCGGGGATCGAGAGCTTCTTCTTCCTGGCCGACCTGCACAGCCTGATCAAATCGCAGGACCCGCAGCGCACCCAGCGCGCGACCCTGGAGATCGCGGCCAGCTGGCTGGCCTGCGGCCTGGACCCGGAACACGTGTGGTTCTACCGCCAGAGCGACATCCGCGAGACCACCGAGCTGATGTGGTTCCTGACCGCCATCGCCAGCAAGGGCATCCTCAACCGCGCGCATGCCTACAAGGCGGCGGTGGACAAGAACCGCGAGGAAGGCGTGGACGAGGACGCAGGCGTCAGCGCCGGCCTGTTCATGTACCCGGTGCTGATGGCGGCCGACATCCTGATCTTCAAGGCCAACCAGGTACCGGTGGGCCGCGACCAGATCCAGCACATCGAGATGGCGCGCGATTTCGCCCAGCGCTTCAACCACGTGTACGGCAAGGAGTACTTCCCGCTGCCGGACGTGGTGATCGACGAGCAGGTGGCGACGCTGGCGGGCCTGGATGGCCGCAAGATGAGCAAGAGCTACCACAACACCATTCCGCTGTTCGTGCCGCGCGAGGAGCTGAAGAAGCTGGTGTTCTCGATCCTGACCGACTCGCGCGCGCCGGGCGAGCCGAAGGATACCGAGGGCTCGGCGCTGTTCCAGATGTATCAGGCCTTCACCACCCCGGAACAGACCGCTGAATTCGCCAAGGCCTTCGCTGCGGGCATCAGCTGGGGCGATGCCAAGCAGCAGCTGTTCGAGCGCATCGACAGCGAGCTTGCACCGCTGCGCGAGCGCTACAACGCGCTGATGGCCGAGCCGGAGAAGATTGAAGCGCTGCTCAAGCGCCGCGGCCAGCAGCTGCGCGAGCAGCTGGCGGCACCGCTGCTGGACGAGCTGCGCCATGCCGTGGGCCTGCGTGACCTGTCCACGGCGGGCGATATCGCCAGCGAGGATGCCGGCGTGGCCCGCGTGGCACCGCCGCTGTTCAAGCAGTACCGCGAAAAGGATGGCCGTTTCTACTTCAAGCTGACGGCCGGTGACGGCACGCTGCTGATCCAGAGCGAAGGCTTCGATTCGCCGCGCGATGCGGGGCAGTTGATTGCCGTGATCAAGCAGGCCGAGCAGGGCGACCAGCTGCAGAGCGAGCTGTTCAAGCTGGACGCCGAAGTGGACGCCGTGCTGGCGGCCTTGGCCGCGCTGCGCGAAGCGTAAGGGTAGTGCCGGCCGCTGGCCGGCAACTGCACAGAATCGCCGGCCAGCGGCCGGCACTACCACGGCATTTGCATAGGAAATGCCGGCCAGCGGCCGGCCCTACCCGCGAACGAAGGTCGTGGCATGATGTCCGCGCGCCTCAGGCGCGATGACATGGAGTCTGCGATGGCCTGGTTGTCGCTGCTGCTGTTCCTGCCCTGGTTCCTGCTGCTGGGCAGCCTGTACTGGCTGTTCCCGCGCCAGCCGCGCACCGCGCGGCGGCGCCTGTTCGATACCACCACCCTGGTGCTGGCATTCGCCCTGAGCATCGTGTCGATGCTGTGGGGCTACCGCATTGGCGTGGTGCAGCCCGGCGCCGGCCCGATCTGGCCACAGGTGCTGGCGGTGCTGTATGCCTACGGCGCGTTCCTGGCAGTGCTGGTGCTGGCGCTGCTGCTGCGGCCGCGGTTCGCATTGCGCTGCGGCTGATCGGTAGTGCCGGCCGCTGGCCGGCAACTGCATTCAACCGGCTACCCCGAGGTTGCCGGCCAGCGGCCGGCACTACCCGACCAAAGCCGCATCGAACCCGGGCCGCCTGCGCGCCTACCATGGGCGTCTGTTCCCGATCCTGCCAGATGCGTGCCGATGACCGCCGACCCCAGCATCCACACCATCGATACCGGCTTCCAGCGTCCCGACTTCGACGCGGCCTATCTGATCGTTGAAAACGGCCGCGCCGCGTTCGTCGACTGCGGCACAGGCCTGTCAGTGCCGGCGATGCTGCAGGCGCTGGCGGACGCCGGCCTGGGCGTGGAAGCAGTGGACTGGTTGCTGCTCACGCATGTGCACCTGGACCACGCCGGCGGCGCCGGCCTGCTGATGCAGCAGCTGCCGAACGCAAAGGCGGTACTGCACCCGCGCGGTGCGCCGCACATGATCGACCCGACCCGGCTGATTGCCGGTGCTACCGCCGTTTATGGTGCCGAGGAAATCGCCCGTAGCTATGGTCGCATTGAAGCGATTCCGGAGCAGCGTGTGGTGGTGGCCGAAGACGGCCACCGCATCGACCTGGCCGGCCGCGAGCTGTTGCTGCTGCACACGCCGGGCCATGCGCTGCACCACTACTGCGTGTGGGATGCGCGCAGCCGCAGCTGGTTCACCGGCGATACGTTCGGCATCTCCTACCGCGAGCTGGACAGCACGCAGGGCGCTTTCATCTTCCCGACCTCGTCGCCGGTGCAGTTCGATCCGGAGGCGATGAAGGTCTCGATCCAGCGCATGCTGGGCTACGGCCCGCAGGCGATGTACCTGACCCACTACGGTCGTGTGGAACAGGTGGAGAAACTGGCCGACGACCTGTTCGAGCAGATCGATGCAATGGCGGCCATCGGCCGCCAGTGCGATGGTCGCCCGGACCGCCACCGTTGCCTGCTGGCCGCACTGCAGGCGCTGTACCTGGAACGTGCACAGCTGCATGGCTGTGCGCTGGACGATGCGGCGGTGACTGCTGTTCTGGCGATGGACATCGAACTCAACGCGCAGGGCCTGGCGTGCTGGCTGGACCGCATCAGCAGGTAGATCCACGCCATGCGTGGATGACGTGGGCCCAGGCTGCGCCGTGATGTCACGACCACGTTACACTCTGGTGACTTCCAAGCTAGCCGTGGTACTGCCGTGAATCCGATGCGCGTGTTGCTGCTGTCGTCCTGCCTGTTCGTCGGTGGCCTGGCCCATGCGGCCAACGACCTGCCGGGTGGCGGCATCGATCCGCAGGCACTGTCGCGCCACGTGCGTGTGCTGGCGTCGGATGAATTCGAGGGCCGCGCGCCGGCCACCGAGGGCGAAGAGCGCACGGTGCAGTACCTGATCGAGCAGTTCCGCAGCTATGGCCTGCAGCCGGGTGGTGTGGATGGCAGCTGGGTGCAGCCGGTGCCACTGGTGCGCGCGCAGCTGGAGGGCCCGGCCAAGGCCAGCCTGTCGCTGAAGCAGGGCAGCCGCGCGCTGGCCAACGGCGTGGACGTGACCCTGCAGAGCCTGCAGCCGCGCAAGCGCGTGCAGATCAGGAACGCCCCGCTGGTGTTCGTCGGCTACGGCATCGACGCACCGGAACGCCAGTGGAACGACTACAAGGATGTGGACCTGCACGGCAAGATCGCCGTCGTGCTGATCAATGACGCCGATTTCGAAGCCGATGCGCCGGGCGCGTTCGACGGCAAGGCGGTGACCTACTACGGCCGCTGGACCTACAAGTTCGAGGAAGCCGCACGCCGTGGCGCCGAGGGCGTGCTGATCGTGCACGAGACCGCACCGGCCGCCTATGGCTGGGCCACGGTGAAGAGCTCGGGCACCTCGCCGCTGTTCGACATCGAGCGCGGCCAGACCGAGGCGATGGCGCAGCACACGCCGCTGCGCGGCTGGATGCAGCGCGAGCTGGCCGAGGCGATCTTCGCCGACGCCGGCCTCGACTTCGATGCCGAGAAGCGCAAGGCGATGCGTGCCGACTTCCGCCCGGTGGCACTGGACAACGCCAAGCTGAGCGTGGATTTCGCGCTGAAGCGCGAGCAGGTGGTGACCCGCAACGTGGTGGCCAAGCTGCCCGGTGGCGAGCATGGCGACGAGGCGGTGATCTTCTCCGCGCACTGGGATGCGTTCGGCATCGGCCAGCCCGACGCCAAGGGCGACCGCATCCGCCGCGGTGCGATCGACAACGCCACCGGCGTGGCCACGGTGCTGGAACTGGGCCGCGTGTTCGCCGCCGGCCCGCAGCCGCAGCGCACGCTGTACTTCGTGGCACTGACCGCCGAAGAGAAGGGCCTGCTGGGCGCCAGCTACTACGCCGCGCACCCGCTGGCGCCGTTGGACAAGACCGCTGCAGTGCTGAACATCGAGATGTTCAGCCCGGATGGCGCGACCCGTGACATCGCTTCGTGGGGCAAGGGCCGGGTGTCGCTGGAAGGTGATCTGGAACGTGTGGCCAAGGCCCGAGGCCGCAGCTACAGCCCGGACCCGAACCTTGAAGCCGGCTTCTTCTACCGTGCCGACCACTTCGCCTTCGCCCGTCTGGGCGTGCCGGCGATCACCATCGGCCCGGGCCTGGACAAGCTGGACGGCGGTGTTGAAGCCGGCCGCGCGCTGCGCGAGAAGTACTTCGCCGACTGCTACCACCAGGCCTGCGATGCCTGGACCCCGAGCTGGGACCCGAGTGGCCACGCCGCTGACACCCTGCTGGTCTACGACCTGGGCGCCGAGCTGGCCAACAGCCGCCGCTGGCCGACGTGGGAAAAGGAATCGGAGTTCCGCGGCGCGCGCGACAAGAGCGAAGCGGCCCGTCGCTGAGGTAGTGCTGGCCGCTGGCCGGCAACTCCCTGCTCTTTCCGGAGGTTCATGAGGTTGCCGGCCAGCGGCCGGCACTACCGAAAGAATGTTGAGTTGCCGGCCAGCGGCCGGCACGATCGGGTGTTCGTCAGCGCCGGCGCAGCAGCTTCCATGCGCCCCAGCCGCCGGCGGCGAGCGCCGCCAGATAGCACGCCACCATCGTACGCAGGCCAACCGGTGATCCTGCATTGATGCCGCGATGCAGGCGCAGTTGCAGCGAGCTGTGGCCGCTGCCCAGGTCCACCGCCAGCTGCAGCGCCAGCGCGCCGCAGAACACCAGCAGGGCGATCCCGAATCCGATGCGTGGCCACGCGGCCTGTGCAGTGGGGCGGCGCAGCAGCCAGGCCAGTGCCGTGGCTGCGGCCAGCGTCGCCGCGATCCACATCAGGGGCGTGGCGGGAGACGCAGCGGCCACCGGCAGTGCACCGGTGGCCGCGATCAGGGCAACGCGCTTACTTGCGGGTGCCGTCGAGCCAGTTCGGGCCCTTGTTGGTGAGGAAGAACACATAGACCACCAACGATACCGCGATCGTGGCGGTCACGTAGATGGCGAACCAGTCGACGTGGCCGGTCTTCAGCGCGCCCTGGTACAGCAGTGGGGCGGTGCCGCCGAACAGCGAGTTGGCCAGCGCGTAACCCAGGCCCACGCCCAGTGCACGCACGTGGGTGGGGAACAGCTCGGCCTTCACCACCGCGTTGATCGAGGTGTAGCCGGTGAGGATGACGAACGCCATGGCCAGGGTCAGGAAGGCCAGGGTGGCGTCATGCTGGTGCGGCAGCTGGGTGATCAGGTACCAGCTGTACAGCACGCCGCCGACGCCGAAGAACACCAGCAGGGTCTTGCGGCCGATGATGTCCGACAGCCAGCCACCGACCGGTTGCAGCACCATCAGGAACGCCAGCACGCCCAGGTTGATCAGGGTGCCGGTCATCGGGTCGTTGCCGGCGAAGGCGCTCTGGATCATCTTCGGGCCGTTCACCGAGTAGGTGTAGAAGGCCACGGTGCCACCGGCGGTGATCAGGAAGCACAGCAGCAGCGGCCGCCACTGGTGCACGAACAACTCGTACATGGAGCCAGACTTCTGCGCCTTGCCTTCGCGCGCGGCTTCAATGGACGACTCCGACAGCGACTCGTCCATGCCCTGGCGCAGCCAGAACACCACCACCGCGGCGATGCCACCGATGCCGAAGGCGATGCGCCAGCCCCACTCGGAGATCTCCGGCTTGCCCCAGAAGGTCAGCATCAGCAGCAGGGTCAGCTGGGCCAGCACATGGCCGCCGACCAGGGTGACGTAGTGGAAGGAGGACAGGAAGCCGCGACGGCCGGGAATGGCGGCCTCGGACATGTAGGTGGCGCTGGCACCGTACTCGCCACCGGTGGCGAAGCCCTGCAGCAGGCGCGCGAACAGCAGGATCACGGCGGCCCAGATGCCGATGCTGGCGGCGGTAGGGGTGATGGCGATCAGGAACGAGCACAGCGCCATCAGCGTGACCGAGACCGTCAGTGCCAGGCGGCGGCCGTGGCGGTCGGCGAAGCGGCCGAAGAACCAGGCACCGATCGGGCGCATCAGGAAGGTCGCGGCGAAGATCGCCCACACGTACATGGTGGAGTTCTTGTCGTCCGGCGAGAAGAACTGCGATTCGAAGTACACGGCGAACACCGAGTACACGTAGACGTCATACCACTCCACCAGGTTGCCGGCGGAGCCCTTGAGGGTGTTGGAGATCGACCGCCGCAGGGCGGCGCGGTCGTTTGCGGGTACGGCAGGTTGGGACGTGGTGCTCATCTGGGTGGGAATCCTCGATGCGGCGCGTCCGTGCGCAGGGAAAACGGCGCCCGGCCTTGGGGCGGCGCGGCCGGGCAGCCCTCTTGGTACTGCATCGGCCGTCAACACGGGGTAGCAGACCAGAGCAGGGTGCATGGATGGATGACAGCGTGCCACCGTCCGGGGTCCCGGACCATACTCAAAACGTCCTAGAATCCGCCTTCCCCCGGCTCCCTGGTGTGTCATGTCGGCTCCCCCTTCTTCGTCTGCGGCTGCCCCCCGGGGTGGCCTTGTCGCGCTGGCCTTGCTGCTGGTCTACGTGGTCTGGGGCTCGACCTACCTGGGCATCGCCAAGGCCCTGCACGGCGGCGCGCTGCCGCTGACGATGGTCTCCGGCAGCCGGTTCATCATTGCCGGTGGCCTGATGTTCCTGGCCTTGCGCCTGTTCTGGAAGATGCCGAACCCGACCCTGCGGCAGTGGCGCAACCTGGTGGTGATGGGCGTGACCATGCTGGTGCTGGGCAACGGCATGGTGGTGCTGGCCGAGCGCGAGGTGTCTTCGGGCCTGGCCGCTACGGCGGTGGCCTCGGTGCCGCTGTGGATGGCGCTGTTCTCGGCGCTGCGCGGCCAGCACGCCAGCAAGGGTGAATGGCTGGGCATCGCGGTCGGCTTTGTCGGCGTGGTCTGGCTCAATGCCGGCAGCAGCCTGACCGCCTCACCGACCGGGCTGGTGCTGCTGCTGATCGCGCCGATCGGCTGGGCGTTCGGTTCGGTGTGGTCACGTGGCCTGGACCTGCCGGGCCCCTTCATGACCGCGGCCGGGCAGATGATCTGCGGCGGCGTGCTGCTGGTACTGATCGGCCTGGCCGTGGGCGAACGCCCGACCACGCTGCCCGACACCGGCGGCCTGCTGGCGATGGCCTACCTGTGCGTGTTCGGTTCGATCGTGGCGTTCACCGCCTATGTGTGGCTGCTGCAGAACGTGCGCCCGGCGCTGGCGGGCAGCTATGCGTACGTCAATCCGGTGATTGCCGTGCTGCTGGGTGCTGCATTGAATGGTGAACGCTTTGGATGGCGGGACTTCCTCGCCATGGCGGTGATTCTTCTGGGTGTGGTGGTACTGACAATGGCAAGGACACGAAAGAAATGAGCATGGACGAGAAAGAACAACGCCGGGGCCTGCTGGTCACTGCCTCCACCTTCGTGATCTGGGGATTGGTGCCGGTGTACTGGCACCTGCTCAACGAGGTGCCCTCGTTCCAGATCATCGCCCACCGCATCATCTGGAGCACCGTGCTGGTGCTGGGCTGGCTGCTGCTCAGTTCGCGCCTGGGCTGGTGGCAGAAGATCGCTGCGCAGCCGCGCGCGCTGCCGATCCTGCTGGTGTCGAGCCTGACCATCGCCTTCAACTGGGGCCTGTACATCTGGGCGGTCAATGCCGGCCACGTCATCGAAACCAGCCTGGGCTACTTCATCAACCCGCTGGTGAACGTGCTGCTGGGCGTGCTGGTACTGAAGGAGCGCCTGCGCCGCCTGCAGTGGGTGGCGGTGGCGATGGCAGCGGTGGGCGTGGCCTGGCTGACCATCGACGCGGGCACGCCACCGTGGATCGCGCTGGGCCTGGCCTGTTCGTTCGGCCTGTATGGCCTGCTGCGCAAGCTGGTCTCGGTCGATCCGGTGGCCGGCCTTGGCGTGGAGAGCATGTACCTGTTCCTGCCGGCGCTGGCGTTTGCGATATGGGCCGAGAACGGCCATGGCGGCGCGTTCTTCCACGGCTGGGGCTGGCGCAATGACCTGCTGCTGATCTTCGGTGGCGCAGTGACCGCAGTGCCGCTGATCGGTTTCGCCTACGGCGTGAAGCGCATTCCGCTGTCGCTGGTCGGCATCCTGCAGTACATCGCGCCGAGCCTGCAGCTGCTGCTGGGGGTGTTCTTCTTCCACGAAGCGTTCGATACCGCCAAGGCGATCGGTTTCGCCGCGATCTGGGCCGGCCTGGTGCTGTTCGTCGGCGACAACATCCGCACGATGCGCGCCGCAAGGCGCTGACCGGGACGGGGTCGCATGAAACGGGGTCAGAGCCCTTCACGGGGCGAAGGGATCCGACCCCGCTTCCCGTAAAAAAGAACGGCGCCCCGAGGGGCGCCGCTCTGCTTCCATCCACAGCCAGGAGAGAGTTGGCTGTGGCGGGAACGCGGTTGCAGGCTTAGAAGCGCTGCTGGTACTTCATGTACATGAAGCGGCCGATGTCGAAGCCACCGTAGTAGGTGAAGCTGCTGTTCGGCTGGCTGTACATGATCGGACCCTGGTGGTTGAACACGTTGTTCACGCCCAGCGACACGGTGCCATCCCACGGCAGGCTGTAGCGCACCTGCAGGTCGTGGAAGGTGTTGGAGCCCACCTTGCGGCTCGGCTGCGCATCGGTGTACGGCGAGACGAAGCCGGCCATGTTGCAGTCCGGGCCACCGCCCAGGTCATACGAGCAGGCTTCCTTCATGCCCGAGTAGTAGCGGGCGGTCCAGCCAATGCCCAGGTCGCCGTACTGCCAATCCAGGTTGAAGGTCGAACGCACGCGGAAGTTGCCCTGCCAGCCGGTCTTCTGCTCCACCGGCGTGGTGGCGGCGCTGTCGTTGCGCTGCTCCAGGTAGTCGGTGTAGGTGGTGTTCCAGTTGATGGCGAACTTGCCGTACGCGGTTTCCGGCAGGCGGTAACGCACACCGATGTCATAGCCGGCGGTTTCGCGGTAGCCGGCATTGACCAGCGAGCGATCCAGCGCGGTCACCTGGCCACGGGTGGCCGCAGCAGTGGAACGGGTGAAGCGGCCGCAGGCCGAATCCACACCCTGCACGTAGCACTGGTTGAGGATGTCGGTGGCCGACTCGCCCACGATGGCGTTGTTGATGCGGATCTTCCACCAGTCCAGGCTGACGTCCAGGCCCTGCACGAATTCCGGGCTGTAGACCAGGCCGACGGTCCAGGTCTTGGCGGTTTCCGGCTTCAGTTCCGGGTTGGAACCCGAGTTGAAATCGGAGGTGGCCTGCTGGCCCGGGCGGTTGGCAAGGTTGCCGTCCGCACCGGTCTGCTGACGGAAGTTGGCGGGCACATTCAGCGCCTTGCAGCGTGCGGCCACGGTCGGGCTGCTGGCGGCGATGCCGAACTTGGTATCGCACGGATCGGTGAACGAATCGCGGCTGGACACTGCGCCGCCGTAGAGATCGTCCACGGTGGGTGCACGGAAGCCGGTACCGTAGGTCGCGCGCACCAGCAGGCTGTCGATCGGCTTCCACTTCAGGCCGAACTTGCTGTTGGTGGTCGAACCGAAGGTGTTGTAGTCGGTGTAGCGGCCGGCCAGGTCCAGCGACAGTTCACGCGCGAACGGCATGTCGGCCAGCAGCGGTACCTGCAGTTCCAGGTAGACCTCGTTGAGCGAGTAGTCGCCACGGGTCGGCTGGCCGGTGGTGCCGGCGATCTGGCCCTTCTGCACCATCAGGTCCGGGGTGTAGCTGGCCTCTTCGCTGCGGTGCTCGAAGCCCATCGCGGCCATCACGTCGCCGGCTGGCAGGGTGAACACCGAACCGGAGATGTTGGCGCTGGCGACCTTGGTGGTGCTCTTCATCTTGTCGACGAAGCGGGTGAACAGGTAGTCCTGCACGTCCTGGTTGCTCAGCGAGCCCGGGCCCGCATAGCCCATCGGTGCGGCCGGGTTCCACGGCACGCAGCCGGCGATCACCGCACCCGGGGTGCCGCAGCGTGCCACGGTGCCATCCATGAAGGATGGGCCGACTGCCAGGTCGACGTGCGGCTGGTACATGCTGCCGGTACCGATGCGCTCGCCTTCATTGCGGTTGTACATGTAGCTGACGTTCCAGTCCCAGTAACGCGAACCGGTTTCGAAGCTGCCTTCCAGGCCGACGCTGGCGCGCTTGGTGTCCAGGTTGTTCTCGGTGCCGCGCGGCAGTTCTTCAGTGCGGTGCGAGAACAGCACGTCCTGGCCCCAGTGGTTGAACGCGCTGTCCTTGGACAGGGCGGCACGGGTGCCATTGCGGGCTTGTGCGGCCGATACCGAGTACGGGTAGCCGGCCAGGTGCTTGGTCGACTCGCGCTTGCTGTACAGCGCGTCGGCCACGATGCGCAGGTTGTCGGTGATCGAGAAACCACCGTTGGCGAACACCGAGGTGCGCTCCAGACCACTCAGCAGGCTCATGTTGGTCTTGGCGTTGGCACCATCAGCCGGGTCCGGCGTGTGGAAGTTGCCAGCCAGGCTCGGATCACCGCCCGGGCCCACGGTCAGCGGCTTGCCGCCGACGGTGACGGTGCCCCACTGGGTGGTCGGGCTCAGTGCGTCGACGTCATCGGCGTGGCGCGGGCCACCCGGGTAACGGCTGAACTCGCGCTCGCTGCCGAGGATCTCGTCTTCCTTGGTGCGCTCGGCACCGACGCTGAACCAGCCGCGGTCGAAGGTCTTGCCGAAGGTGGCGCTGTAGGAGCGCTTCTGGCCGTCGCCTTCACCGTACTGGCCGACGTAGACGCTGGCTTCGCCACCGTCGAAGTTCTTGCGGGTGATGATGTTGACCACACCGGCGATGGCGTCCGAGCCATACAGCGCGGAGGCGCCGTCGGTCAGCACTTCAACGCGCTCGACAATCGCCGAGGGAATCGAAGCCAGGTCGGAGTAGCCGCCGGCGCTGACGCCCATGCGGCGGCCGTCGATCAGCACCAGGCTGCGTTCCGGGCCGAGGTTGCGCAGGCTGACGTACGTGCCGCCGAAGTCGCGCGAAGAACTCAGCGACGACGAGCGGCTCAGGCTCGGAGCGCCGGCGGCGGTGACGTCCTGCAGGATGTCGGCGACGTTGATGTAACCCTTCTTCTCGATCTCGGCGCGGCTGAGCGCGACGACCGGCTGTGCGGTCTCGACACTGGCCTGGCGGATGCGCGAGCCGGTGATTTCGATGCGGTCGAGGTTGGTCGGGGTATCGCCGGCGCTCTGTGCGAAGGCGGGGGTGGTGCAGCTGGCGGCCAGCGCGATGACGATCGCGTTGCGCAGCGGATTGGTTTTCAGGGACATCCGTGAAATCTCGTGTTTCAGGAAAAACAAGCGCCCGTTCTATGGACGCGTGGGGTGCTGCAAACCAACGTGGGGGGCGCGATTCTAGAATGTTTCCATTCGTAACTGTTTGTCTCTGCGCCGCGGATGGGCGCGAAAATGAATCGCAACCAACAATCCACAGATGCGATGTGCGCAACGTCACGCGCGTTGCGTTTGCGATGGGCAGAGGCATCGATAGCGGCGTATTTCCCGCAATCTGTAGCCGTGCGCGTGGGCCGGCATCCATCCACGCATGGCGTGGATCTACCGGACGTCCTGGCTCATCACCAAGCGTGGATGCGCCGCATCAGTAGATCCACGCCATGCGTGGATGGCGCGCAAAAGAAAAGGGACGGAGCCTTCGCTCCGTCCCCCTGCGTGATGCGCAGTCCGCCGCTGCGTGATGCTCAGGTTTCGCGCAGCGCCGTGGTGATCGGCAAACGTGCCGCGCGCAGCGCCGGGAACAGGCCGCCGACCAGGCCGATACCCAGCGCCCATTTCAGTCCGGTCCACAGCAGTTCCGGCGACACATGGAACTTGAACACCACCGCGCTGAAGTTGCTGCCGATGGTGGACACGCTGTAGCCATTGAACAGCAGCCACGCCACCGCACACCCCAGCAGGCCACCGAGCAGCGCCAGCAGCATGGTTTCCAACATCACCGCCGTCACCACCGGCAGGCCACGGAAGCCGATCGCGCGCATGGTGGCGATCTCGCGCGCACGCGTGGCCACTGCGGCATACATGGTGTTGAGCGCGCCGAACACCGCACCCACCGCCATGATCGTGCCGATCACCTTGCCGAGGATGTCGATCAGCTTGGTCAGCCCGCCGCCCTGCTTGCTGTAGTAGGCGCGGGTGGTTTCCACGTCCAGCTTCAGGCGCGGGTCGGCGGCGACGGCGGCCTTGAACTGCTCGAAGCCGGGCTTGCCATCGGTGCGCACGCTGATCGACTGCCAGGCGCTGCGCTGGTAGGTCGTGGCCAGCGTATCGGCGTCGGTCCACAGTTCCGAATCATGTGCATCACCGGTGGCGAACACGCCGACCACGGTCCAGGTCTGGTTGCCGAGCGTCAGCGTCTTGCCCACATCCAGATCGCGGAACTGGCCCCTGGCGCCCTGGCCGACCACGATCTCGCGCAGGCCAGTGGCGAACCTGCGGCCTTCGACGATCTTGACCTTGTCATGCACCGCCCACGCCTGCGGGCCGACGCCGCGGAACTGCGCGTTGACGTCGGTGCCATCGGACTTCGACACCAGGTTGACCACCTGCGACAGCTCCGGTGACAGCAGCGGCCGGCCCTCGGCATCGCGAGTGATGCCGGGCAGGGTGGACAGCGTCGGTACCTGCTCGCGGGTGATCACCGAGTTGGTCTCGGCCTGCGAGCCGCCGCGCAACACGATGGCGGTGGTGTCATCGCCGGTGTTGTTGAGCGTGGCCTGGAAGCCTTCGCCCATCGCCAGCATCGCCACCAGCACGCCGACCACGCCGGCGATGCCGACCACGATCACCGAGGACGCGCCCCAGCGCTGCGGCAGGCTGGCCACGCCGATGCGGGTGGCGGCCAGCGCCAGCCGTCCGCCACGGGTCAGCAGCAGCCACAGCGCTACCAGCGCGGCCAAGGCCAGCACGCCGAACCACGGCAGGCTGATCCACAGCACCAGGCCGATCACCAGCAGCAGCACCGTCACGCCGTTGCCCAGCCACTTCTTGAGTTTGCTCTTGAACATGTGGGTGTCCTCCTCAGCGGCCGGCCAGTGCGTCGACGATCTTCAGGCGCTTGGCACGCAGCGCCGGCAACAGGCCGACGATGATGCCGATCACCACGATCAGGCCCAGCCCCATCAGCCAGGTCGGCGTTGGCACGTGCGGCGGCAGCATGCCCATGCTTTTCGGGCCGATCGCCGGCAGGATCAGCGCGGCCAGGCCCATGCCGATCAGGCCACCCAGGCCGATCAGCAACACCGACTCCACCATCACCAGGGTCAGCACGGTGCTGTCCTTGAAGCCCAGCGTCTTCAACGTGGCCAGTTCGGGCACGCGCTCGCGCACCGCCTGCGCCATGGTGTTGCCGGTCAACAGCAGCAGAGTGAAGAACACCGCACCCATGATCGAAGTGACGATCATGCCGATGTCCGCGAACTGCTTGACGAAGGCCTGCTGGAAGGCTGATTCGGTCTGGGTCTTGGTCTCGTGGTCGGAGTTGGCCGAGATCGCATCGATCGCCTGCGCCACCCGCGAGGACTGGTCCGGGTTGTCCAGCGTCACGGTGTACCAGCTCACCTGGTTCTTGATGTAGTCGTTGGATTCATCGAAGTACTTCCAGTTCATCATCAACTGGCGTTCTTCGTTGGAAGCCTGTGCCGGATCCCTGGAACGATAGATGCCCTTCAGCTCCAGCGGCCAGTCGTTGCTGCCGCCCCGCGGGAAGATGGTGGCCTGCAGCGGGATGGTGTCGCCGATCTTCCAGCCGAACTGCTTGGCCAGGGTTTCGCCGACGATGGCGCCGGTGCGGGTCTGCTTCCAGTCTTCCAGCTGCGCCGGGTCGATCTGCAGTTCGCGGTAGACATCGAAGTAGTTGGGTGACACCGAGAAGTTCGGGAAGAAGTTCTTCGGGTCCTGGTAGATGCCACCGAACCACATGCCATAGGCCACATCACGCACGCCGGCGACCTGGCGTATCTGCGTTTCCAGGCGGATCGGCAGGGATTGGGTGATCGACAGCCGCGAAGCAACCACCAGGCGGTTGGCGCCTTCCACGCTGCCACCGGAGGTGAACGCCACGCGCACCGAGTCGAGCATGCCGAACAGCAGGAACGCGGCCACCACCGAGAGCAGGGTCAGCAGGGTGCGCGTGCGGCTGCGGAACAGCTGTGCCCACACCAATGAGAAGTATTTCATCGCCGTGGCCTCCGTCAGTGGGCCAGCGGCGCGTCGGCCAGCTCGCCCTTGTCCAGGTGCACCGTGTGCGTGGCGTACTCGGCGGCCTTCGGGTCATGGGTGACCATGATGATGGTCTTGCCGTGCTCGCGGTTGAGCTGCTGCAGCAGGCCGAGGATCTCTTCGGCCGATTGGCGGTCGAGGTCGCCGGTGGGTTCGTCGCAGATCAGGAAGGTCGGGTCCGAGACGATTGCCCGCGCGATCGCCACGCGCTGCTGCTGGCCGCCGGACAGCTCATTGGGGCGATGGCTGCGGCGGTCGGCCAGACCGACCAGGGTCAGTGCGATCTCCGCATTGCGCCGGCGCTGTGCAGCATTGAGGTGGGTCAGCAGCAGCGGCAGTTCCACGTTCTTTTGCGCGGTCAGCATCGGCATCAGGTTGTAGAACTGGAACACGAAGCCGACGTGGTGGCTGCGCCAGGTCGACAGCTGGCCGCCGCTCATCTGGTCGATGCGCTCGCCTTCGATGCTGATCTCGCCACCGCTGGGGTTGTCCAGGCCGCCGATTAGGTTGAGCAGAGTGGTCTTGCCCGAGCCGGATGGGCCCATCAGCGCGACGAAATCGCCGCTGGCGATGTCCAGGTCGATGCCGTGCAGCACCTGCACTTTCTCGGGGCCACGCTGGTAGGTCTTGGTGATGTTGCGCAGTGAAACCAGGGTCGACATGGGTGGTTCTCCACGGAAGGCGGGAAACAGGGAAGCGCACCTGCGGTGGCCGCAGGCGTGCGTCGAGCGGTGTTGCCGGCGGCGCCCGTGGGCGCCAGGCCGTTACTGCGCTTGTTTCTGTTGCACCTTGGCGCCATCGCGCAGGGTGTCCGGCGGGTTCACCACCACCGATTCACCTGCGCTCACGCCCTTGAGGATCTGGCGGTCCTTGCCCATTGCCTGGCCGGCCTCGACCGTGCGCTGCTGCACCCGGCTCTCGTCACCCAGCACGAAGGCCACCGAGGCGCCCTCGCGCTGGACCACGGCGCCGCCCGGCACGCGCACACCCTGCGGCTTGGCGGCCGCCTGCGGCTGCGCCTGTTCCAGGAAACTGACCCGCACGCCCATCTCCGGCACGATGCGCGGGTCTTTCACCTTCAGCGCCACGCGCACCTTCACCGTGGCCTTGCCGCGGTCGGCGGTGGGGATGATGGCGATCACCTCGCCCGGAATCTTCCACTCCGGGTAGGCGTTGAGCGTGGCTTCCACCGGCATCTTCGGCTGCACGCGGCCGATGAAGGCCTCGCCGACCTCGACTTCGATCTCCAGCGAATCCATGTCGACGATGGTGCCGATCCCGGTACGGGTAAAGCCGCCGCCCGCCGACAGCGGCGAGACGATTTCGCCAGGCTGCGCTGCCTTGGCGGTGACCACCCCGGAGAACGGCGCGCGCACGATGTTGTTGTCCACGCCCAGGTCGGCGATGGCCAGCTGGTCGTTGGCGACCTTGACGTTGCGCTGGGCGGTCTCCAGCTGCGCACGCAGGCTGTCGCGCTGGGCCACGGCTTGGTCGTACTGCGAGCGCGACACCAGCTGCTGGCCGATCAGCGCCTGCAGGCGGCTGGCCTCAGCGGCGGCCTGCTTCTGTTGTGCCTCCAGCCCGGCCACCTGGCTGCGTGCGGCCTGCAGCTGCGAGGCATACAGGCTGCGCTGGGCATCGGCATCGATCGGGTCCAGCGTGGCCATGATCTGGCCCTGCTCCACGCGCATGCCTTCCTCGATCATCACCTCGCGCACCTTGCCGGTGATCTTGGCCGAGACCGTGGCCATGCGCCGGGCGACCACGTAGCCACTGGCGTCGAGCACCGAGCTGCTGGCGTTGCCCTGCTGGATGGCCACCGCGGGCACGGTTTCCACTTCCACGGCCGGCGCGCGGCCGAACAGGAAGGCCACGGCGGCGGCGATCAGCAGCACGACCACGATGATCGCGATCCACAGCCAACGACGGCCACCGCCATTGCTACCACCGGAGGCGGGCGGCGGCGATTTGCGGTCGATACGGAGTTCCTTCAACAGCTCGGCAGAAGCGTTCATTCGTTCCATCACAGGCGTTCGGGCGGGTGTGGCCGGAAGAGCGGACGGCGGCGGTTCCGGCGGTGGAGCGTGCGGCACAGCATGAAGGCAGGCACAGCGATGACGGCAGTGACAGCTGTCATCCGATGACACTGACGGCGGCAACTGCGAAATGTGACCACGGCGGCACAGGATGGCAACGTCCCCGCTACCGGTACCGCCCATGGATCCGATCGCCCCGTCGCTGGCCCGCCTGCAGCAGGTGCAGGTGCGCTACCGCGACCATACCGCCCTGCATGGCATCGACCTGCAGGTCCGCGCTGGCCAGGTGCTGGCATTGCTGGGCCGCAACGGTGCCGGCAAGAGTACCGCGATCAGCGTGCTGTTGGGCCTGCGCCGCGCCGATGCCGGCCAGGTCGAGCTGCTCGGCGGTGACCCGCAGCAGCTCAGCAGCCGCCTCGGCCTGGGTGTGATGCTGCAGAGCACCAGCCTGCCACCGATGCTGCAGGTGGACGAACTGGTGGCGCAGGCCAGCGCCTGCTATCCGGACCCGATGCCGTTGCAGGAGGTGCTGCAGCGCGCAGGCCTGCAGGCACTGGCACGCCGCCGCTACGGTCAGCTGTCCGGTGGCCAGCAGCGCGCGGTGCAGTTCGCCATCGCACTGTGTGGCCGCCCGCGCGTGCTGTTCCTAGACGAGCCCACCACCGGCCTGGACATCCAGGCGCGGCAGGCGATGTGGCAGGCGATCCGGGAGCTGGTGGCCGAAGGCTGCGGCGTGCTGCTGACCACCCACTATCTGGAGGAGGCCGAAGCGCTGGCGCAGCAGGTGGTGGTGCTGGAGCAGGGCCGGGTGCTGGCCGATGCACCGTTGAGCGAGCTGCGCCTGGCCGATCGGCCGCGCCGCATCCGCTGCCGCAGCGTGCTGACTGTTGAAGATGTACAGCAGTGGCCGGGTGTGCAGCAGGTGCAGCGCGACGGCGAGCACCTGCAGCTGCTGGCGAGCCCGGCCGAGCCGGTGGTGGCGCGTCTGCTGGCCGCCGATGCACTGCTGCGTGAGCTGGAAGTACAGGGCGCGGCACTGGCCGACGCCTTCCTCGACATGACCCGGGAGGCCGCATGAACACGATGACCTGTACCGGCACCACACCCGCGCCGCCATCTGCCTGGCGCCAGGCCCTGCGTCCGTACCGCGCTGAACTGGTGGCCGAACTGCGCCGCGCCTGGCGCACGCCGGCCTTCGCGGTGCCCTCGCTGCTGTTCCCGGTGTTGTTCTATCTGTTGTTCGGCGTGCTGCTCGGGCGCGGTCACGCGCCGCTGTACCTGCTGGCCACCTACTGCGTGTTCGGCGCGATGGCCCCGGCGCTGTTCGGCTTCGGCGTGCAGCTGGCGCTGGACCGCGAAGGCGGCCTGCTGACCCTCAAGCGCGCGCTGCCGATGCCGCCGGCGGCACCGTTGCTGGCACGGCTGGCGATGGCGGTGATGTTCGCGCTGCTGGTGGCCTCGTTGTTGATCGGCGTGGCATCTGTGCTGGGTGGTGTGCAGCTGCACGCCCTGCAGGTGCTGCAGCTGCTGGCGGTGGCGGGCCTGGCAGCGCTGCCGCTGGGCGCGATCGGCCTGCTGATCGGCAGTCATGTCAGTGCCAGCGCGGCACCGGCGATGGTCAACCTGGTCTACCTGCCGCTGGCCCTGCTGTCGGGCCTGTGGCTGCCGCTGTCGGCGCTGCCGAAGCTTTTCTCGACGATGGCCCCACTGTGGCCGACCTGGCATCTGGCGCAGCTGGCGCTGCCGGTGGTCGGGCTGCCGTCGGTGGGCAGCATGGCCGGCCATCTGCTGGTGCTGCTGGCGGTCACGGTGGTGGCGCTGCTGCTGGCGCGCCGCCGCCTGCGCCGGATCGGCTGAACTGGCATGATCGGCAGCGATCATTCCCGCCTGGATTCTTCCGTGTCGTCGAGCTGGCTTGCGTCCCTGCTGCGCCCCGCACCGGATTCGGCGGTGGCCGACCTGCTGAGGCGTGGCAAGTCGCCCTGGAGTGGTGCGATCCACCTGCTGTGGTCGGTCTGGATCTTCCTTACCCCGGTGCTCGGCAACGGCTTCACGGTGCGCTGGCTGCTGCTGACCGTGGCCAGCTATCCGCTGTTCCTGCTGCTCTATGCGAAGGTGATGCTGGCGCCACGGCACCACGCATGGCGCTACGCGCTGGGCATGATCCTGATGGCTCTGGTGCTGCTGCCGTGGTATCCGTCGGGACTGAGCTACTTCGTGTTCGGTTGCGTGATGATCCGCATGAGCAGCCGTGGCGGCTGGTGGGTGTACCTGTTGCAGCTCACCGGCCTGAACCTGTTGTTCTGCGGCGCTGCGCTCTACGTCGGCTATCCGTGGCAAGCCATGGTGTGGATGCCGGCCGTGTCGTTCATCGTCGGCCTGGTGGTGAACGTAGAAGCCTTGAGCCATCAACGGGACGTTGCCCTGCAGCTGTCCCAGGACGAGGTGCGGCGGCTGGCCACCACCGCCGAGCGCGAACGCATCGGCCGCGACCTGCACGACCTGCTCGGTCACACCCTCTCGCTGATCACCTTGAAGCTGGAACTGGCACGCAAGCTGTACGACCGCGATGACGCGCGTGCACGGCAGGAGATCGGTGAGGCCGAGGCCATCGCCCGCGAGGCGCTGGCCCAGGTGCGCAGTGCGGTGACCGGCATCCGCGCCAGCGACCTGGCCGGCGAGCTGGCATCGGCGCGCCTGCTGCTGGAGTGCCAGCAGGTACACCTGCAGTACACGCCGCCGCCGCCGATGCCGGTCGACGTGGAACGTGGGCTGGCGCTGGTGCTGCGCGAGGCCGCGACCAACATCGTGCGCCACGCACAGGCGACCCGCGTGCAGGTGGATTTCATGCTTGAGGAACGACAGTTGGTGATGCAGATACGCGATGACGGCCGCGGTGGCGTACAGGCCGAGGGCAATGGATTGTGTGGCATGCGCGAACGGGCGATGGCGCTGGGCGGCCAGTTGTCACTGCAGTCGCCGCGCGGAGAAGGCACGGTAGTGACCGTGCGCGTGCCACTGGTGGCCGCGACCACGTCGCTGTCGCCAGCGTCACTGGCGCAGGATGGTGCCGCATGATCCGCATCCTGCTGGCCGAAGACCAGGCGATGGTGCGCGGTGCATTGTCGGCGCTGCTGGGCCTGGAGCCTGACATCGAGGTGCTGGGCAGCGCTGCTGACGGCGAGGCGGCGTGGCGCATGCTGCAGCAGCTGCAGCCGGACATCCTGGTCACTGACATCGAAATGCCCGGCCTGTCCGGGCTGGAGCTGGCGCAGCGCATCGCCCGCCATGAGCTGCCGATCAAGGTGGTGATCGTGACCACCTTCGCCCGTGCCGGCTTCCTGCGCCGCGCGCTGGAAGCGGGCGTGCTGGGCTACCTGCTGAAAGACGCACCGGCCGAGAACCTGGCTGATGCCCTGCGCAAGGTGAAACAGGGCATCCGTGCGATCGACCCGCAGCTGGCGCTGGATGCGTGGTCGCAGGCCGACCCGCTGAGCGACCGCGAGCGCCGCGTGCTGCGGCTGGCGGGCGAGGGCCGTACCGCCAGCGAGATCGCCGAACAGCTGGGGTTGTCGCACGGCACGGTGCGCAATTACCTGTCCGAGTGCATCGGCAAGCTGGGTGTGGCCAACCGGATCGAGGCGTACCGGCTGGCAAGGCAGAAGGGATGGTTGTAGGGGCGGCCTGCTGTTCCCGGTGATGTCGTTTCCGCGACCGCGGGTGGGTGTCACTTTCTTTGCTCGTGCAAAGAAAGTAACCAAAGAAACACGCCGCCAGAGCGCGAGCCGGTGCTGCGCACCGGTTCCCTGCGCTTCTCGGTGAATCAGGGGACGGCGCCGAACTCGCTTCGCTCAGACACCGGCGCCTCTGCGCCCCTGATTCCCCTGCGATGCTCGGCTCGCTCAAGGCGGACCCAAGAGCAAAAGCCGCAGCTGCACTCAGTAGAACCGCGCCATGCGTGGATGCTCTAGCCGTTGATCTTGCCCTTCCAGTCCGCCTTCAAGCGAGCCGAGCACCGCAGGTCCGGCGAGGGCGAAGAGGCACCGCTGTCCTGTAGAGCCGACTGCTAGTCGGCTGGCTTTCCGCACCGTCCCTTGACGGACCGAGGAGCGCAGGGCACCGGCGTACAAAGCACGTCGGCTCGCGGCCGGCGGAGCGTTTCTTTGGTTACTTTCTTTGCGCGCAAAGAAAGTGACACCCCTCCGCGGGCGCGGAAACGATCCGCCGGGCATGGCCCGGCGCCACTCATGCGTGGGCGCAGAGGAGCTCGCTCTCAATCCTTCCCGCGCGCCATCGCCTGGAACACGCCATCGCGCCGTACCCACAGGTGGAACAACGCCGCACCCACGTGCATCAGCACCGTGGCGAACAACACATACGCCAGCAGGCTGTGCGCATTACGCAGCGCGGCATACAACGCCGGAGTGTGCGGCACGATCGGCGGCAGATGCAGGCCACCCCACAGCACGATCGGGTAACCGCCAGCCGACAGCATCGCCCAGCCGATCAATGGCATCGCCAGCATCAGTGCGTACAGCATCCAGTGCGAGGCCTTCGCTGCCAGCACCTGCCAGGCGGGCAGGTCGGAAGGCAGCGGCGGTGGGCGATGGCGCAGCCGGTTGTACAGGCGCAGCAGCACAAGCACGCCGATGGCGATGCCCAGTGGGCGGTGCAGGTCGATCAGCATCGGTCGCAGATGCAGCGAGGCGACCATGGTCACGCCGATGAACAGCATGGCGATGATCATCAGTGCCATGGACCAGTGCAGCACCCGCGCCAGCAGGTTGAAGTGGCCGTTGCCGGTGCTCATCGTGCGGCCTCCTTCGGTTGCTCGACGTTGCCGGTGGCGCGCTCGCGTTCGCGGCGGTTGAAGGACTGCGAATACACCGCCGAGCGGGCGGCCAGGATCGGATCGTCACTACCGCGCACGCCGCTGGGCAGGATCAGCGGATCGAAGTTGATCTGGCCGCACGCGCCTTGTTCCTGCGACTGCATGCGGTCCAGGCTGAGCACGCCGGCCACCACCTGATCACGCGACTCGGGCCACGGCACTGACGGATCATCAATGGCATCGCCGGGCTCGGCGGTGGTCACGACCAGGTTCCAGCGCACCGGGCCGCTGGCCAGGCGCTGCTGCAGTTCCTGGCTGAGGAAATCGACGCTGGCCTGCTTGCGCGTTTCCGCCTCCATTTCCACCACCGGCGCCTGCGGCTGCCAGCGCCAGCGCACCGCGCGCTTCTGGCCCTGCGCATTGGTGAACCAGAAGCTGTTGACGCTGTTGAAGGTGGTGTCGGCCCAGCTGCTGGTCCACGGTGCCGTCTTGGCCCACTGCTGGAAGGCCTGCGCACTGGGGTATTTGGCCAGCACTGCCGCCATCTTCTGCGGGTCGGGCTTGCCGGTGGCCGGGTCGGGAATGGAGGCGCGCGTCTGTTCGAAGAAGGCTTCGGCGTTGGGCACGGCGAAGAACGGGAAGCTGTTCATCGCCATCCGCCATTCCTGGCCGTCATCGCTGACCATCTGCACCGCCAGGCTGCGTACGCGTGCGGTGTTGTCGGCGCCGTAGGGATCACCGCCGCCGATCGACAAGCGGCCCATCACCGGCACACGGGCCTGCGAGAACACGCGGGCGCTGGACAGGGTAGGGGCCTGCGCACTGGGTTCGAACCAACCGCTTACGCAGATGCCCTTGCTGTGCGCACGACGGAACCCGGGATGGGCGGGGCCGGTAGCTTCGATGGTGTCGGTGAAGCGCTGCGCGGTCAGGCGGTCGCCGATCCAGCCGGCCAGCCAGGCGAAGGCCAGCGCGACGGCGCCCAGAATGAGCGCGATCAGTGCGATCCAGGGCAGGGGGGAATGCTTGCGCGGTGCGCCCGGTGTCTGGCCGGCGCGGGTGTAGCGGAAGAGCGACATGGTCGGGTTCCTGCCTTCACGGAGCGTGTGGGTGGTCGACGCACACATCCTCGCAGAACCCTTCCAGGCCCGGTATTCAAATTTTCGTCAGATTTGGCGGGGACGGCGTGCCGACCAACGGTCGGCACCCACCCGATCAGCTGTAGCGCTGCTTCAGCATCGCCCACGCCGAGCGCAGCGCCAGCGCTTCGCCACCGGCCGGACGGCCCGGGCGTTCGCCATCATTCCAGGCGTACACGTCCAGATGCGCCCAGCGCTGGCCGTCTTCCAGGAAGCGCTCCAGGTACAGCGCGGCGGTCACCGAACCAGCCATGCGCGAACCGGCATTGGCCAGATCGGCGATGCCGCTGGTCAGGTAACGCAGGTAGGGGCGCCACAGCGGCATGCGCCAGACCGGGTCGCGGGTCGCATCACCGGCCTGCAGCCATTGCTGCGCCACGCTGTCGTCATTGCTGAAGAGCGCCGGCAGATCCGGGCCCAGCGCGATGCGCGCGGCGCCGGTGAGGGTGGCGAAGTCCAGCACCAGGTCCGGTTTCTGCTCGCTGGCGAAGGTCAGTGCATCGCACAGGATCACGCGGCCTTCGGCGTCGGTGTTGTCGATCTCCACGCTCAGGCCCTTGCGGGTGGCGATCACTTCGCCCGGGCGGAACGCATCCGGGCCGATCGCGTTTTCCACCGCCGGCACCAGCAGGGTCAGCCGTACCGGCAGCCCGCGTGCCATCACCAGGCCGGCCAGGGCCAGTGCATGCGCGGCGCCGCCCATGTCCTTCTTCATGTTGCGCATGCCGTCGGCCGGCTTGATGTCCAGACCGCCGGTATCGAAGCACACGCCCTTGCCGACCAGCACCAGTGCCGGATCGGTGTCCTTGCCCCAGCGCAGCACGACCAGGCGCGGTGCGCGGTGCGAGGCACGACCGACGGCGTGGATGGCCGGGAAGTTCTGCTTCAGCAGCTCATCGCCGGTGATCGCCTCGACCTGCGCGCCGTGCGCATCGGCCAGCGCGCGCGCGGCGTCTTCCAGCTGCTGCGGACCCATGTCTTCGGTCGGGGTGTTGACCCAGTCACGTACGCGCAGGCTGGCGGCGATCAGGTCGGCCACTTCGCCGGTCGGCTCAGCCACCAGGCGCGCCGGCGCACGGTGGCGCTTGCGATAGCGGTCGAAGCGGTAGCTGCCCAGGCCCCAGCCCAGCTGCAGCAGCGCCAGTTCGGCGGCCGGCAGTTCGCTGGCCAGCTGCCACACGCTGCCTTCCGGCAGGGCATGCGGGGCATGCGAATAGCTGTAGGCATCGGCGCGATCACCGACACCGATCACCGCACCGGCCAGGCCATCGGCGCCGGGCAGCAACGCCGTGGTGAAGGCACCGGCGGTGAAGCCCTGCGACGCCAGCCATGCCTGGGTGGCGGCCGGCTGCCCGTCCTTCCAGGCCGCGAACTGCTCGCGGTCCAGCACGTACAGCGGCAGTGCTGCGGCGGTGTCTGCGGTGAATCCAGTGATCTCGCTCATGCGTCAGGTACTCCGGGGTGCGGCAGCGTCGAGGTTGGCATCCAACCAGTCGGCCAGGCCGGTGAGGGTGTCGAACTGCAGGTCCGGCTGCAGCTGCGGATGGGTCCAGGTGGCTGCTTCGCGGTTGATCCAGCAGCCGCGCAGGCCGGCGGCGATCGCCCCGGCCACGTCCATCTCGGCGTGGTCGCCGACGTGCAGTACCTGTGCCGGCGCAACACCCAGTCGGGTGCAGGCGGCGTGGAAGATGCTCGCTTCCGGCTTGGCCGCGCCGTGTTCGCGCGCGCCCAGCTGGAAGACGAAATGATGGGCCAGGCCGATCCGCTCCAGATCGGCATTGCCGTTGCTCAGCGCTGCCACCGGCACCCGCGCGGCAATCCGCGCCAGCGCATCGATCGCATCGGGGTAGCACTCGACCTGGTTGCGCGCGGCGAAGAACACTTCATACGCCGGCTCCAGCAGATCCAGGCTGGCACCACTGGTGTGCAGCGCTTCGTGCAGGGTCAGCCGGCGCAGTGCGCTCAGGTCGTGATGGAGGTGCGGATGGGCGTGGTACAGGCGCTCGCGCAGTTCGCGCATCGCCGCCACCGGATACATCTCGGCCGTGGCGGGGCTGTGTTCACGCATCCACTCATGCAGGACCAGGTCGATGCGGGCGCCGATCGGAGCGAACGGCCACAGCGTGTCGTCAAGGTCGAGGGTGATGGCTTGGACGGGGAAATTCACCCCGCCATTCTACCCCTGCCCGCGCGGGCTTTCATTCCAGCAGGCGTGCCCAGCCCTGCATGCCGTCCAGCCGTGCCAGCACCAGCTTGATGCAGACCAGCAGTGGCACCGCCAGCAGCAGCCCGATCATGCCCCAGGCCCAGCCGAACACCATCAGCGCCAGGATCAGCACCAGTGGCGACAGCTTCATGCGCCGGCCCAGCACGATGGGGGTCACCATCTGCCCTTCCAGGGTGTGCAGGCCCAGGTAGGCGGCCGCCGGCAGCAGCGCCTGCAACGGGTCGCGGAACTCGACGAAGCCCATCAGCAGCATCAGCGCCACGCCGATCAGCGGGCCCACGTAGGGAGCGAAATTCAGCAGCGCGGCCACCGTGCCCCACAGCAACGCTTCCTGCAGGCCGATGCCGAGCAGCATCAGCACGCCGGCGAACACCAGCCCGACCAGGGTGTTGATCACGCTGATGGTCAGCACGTAGCGCGAAACCTCGCGCTCGATCGAACGCAGGATGTCGCTGGTGAAGCGCTGCTGCTGGCGGTTCGGGAACAGCGCGATCGCCGCGCGCTGCAGGCTCTGCCCGTAGATCATGAAGAACAGGGTCAGCAGCACCACCGCCAGCACCGAGGCGGCCAGCCGCGGCGCACGGGTCAGCATGCGGTACGGGTCGTCGAGCTGGGCGCGGATCACCTGCACCTTGCGGTTGCTGTCGCCACCGGCAACGCGGGCGAAGTTCTCCGCGGCCTGGTTGGCCTGCTGCACCGGCTTGGTCAGGTCCTGCACCTGGCGGGCGATCTTGCGCAGCTGCTGCGGTGCTTCCTGTGCCCATTCCATTGCCGGGCCGATCAACTGCACCGCCAGCGAACCGGTCACGCCCAGGCCGGCACCGAGGATCAGCAGTGCGCCCAGCGCACGCGGAATCCACAGCTTCTGCAGCAGGCGCAGGATCGGGTTGCCGACCAGCGCGAAGAACATCGCCAGCAGCACCGGCAGGATGATGTCCTGCGCTGCCCACAGCGTGTAGCCCACCGCCAGGGTCGCCAGCACCACCAGCGACATCGGCCCGCGCGGGCGCGAGGGGGGCGGCAGCGGTGCCTCCGGTTGTTCGGGGCCGGCCGGTGACGGGGACAGGAGGGACTCGCTCATCGACGCACCAACCGGGAAGGGGAGCGCATTATCCGCCGGCCGCGATCGGCGCGGCGGATTCCATGGATCAACGTTCGGACAGCTCGGTGGCCGCTTCGGCCGGACGCGGTCCGCGCAGGTCCAGTTCCGGTTCTGGCTCCGGCACGGAGCGTGGTGCCGGTGCCGGCCGTGCGTCGGCAGCGGAGGCCGCCGCCTGTGCCTGTTCGCTGGCATCGTCGGCTTCTTCGGCCGCGTCGTCGGCGCTGGCTGCGGCCTGCGCCGCCATCGCCGTGGCGAACGCCGCCTGCGCACTGGCGAACAGGTTCGAGACCGAACCCACCATCTGCAGCCAGCGGGCACCGTTGACCTTGCCCGGCACTTCCAGCTTGCCGGCGATGAAGCCACCGGCCAGGCCGACCACCACGATGCGCAGCGGCGACCAGCCTTTTCGCCAGACGTCGCTGAGCGTGGACCAGTGGTCCTGGGTTTCGCCCAGGCGAACCGTCACCACCTGTTCGCAGCGTTTCACCCGCCGTTGCAGCGCGCCGAACTTCATGGCTTGCCCTCGGGCAGCTGCACCTCGGCATCGGGATCGTCTTCGCTGGGCTCGTCGAACAGGCCCAGGCGTGACAGCTGGCGCCGGGTAGCGTGCATGCCGGTGTGGTGGAAGAAGTAGGACACCCGCCAGATCGCATAACCGGTGACGGCCAGGCTCAGCAGCGAGGTGATCAGCAGGGCCTGCAGCCAGCTCAGGCCCCAGCTCTGCAGCAGGGCGATGAGGGTGGCGGCCATCAGCAACCAGGCCGAGGCACCGAACACGATCGCCACGCCAGCCCAGGCCAGCGCACGACCGAACGCACTGCGTGCCATCGCGAAGTCGGCCGAGGCCAACCGGCGCAGCGAGCGCAGCGTGTACTTGGCCGAATCGGCAGCGGCACGACCGGCCGCACCGACCTGTCGGATGCTCTCATCCAGCGGCGGGGTGGCCGCTGGATCAGGGGCTTGCGCGTTGTCTTCGCTCACGCCGCGGCTTACTTGTCGCTGCTGCCGCGGGCCAGCTTGGCGATGATCCAGCCGGCAGCGAAGGCAACACCGAACGAGGCCAACGGACGTTCACGGATCAGCTCAGCGGCGCTGTCGATCAGATCCTTGCCCTTGTCCATCAGCGCGTCGACCTGTTCCTTGGCGGCGGCACCACCGAATTCGGCGGCGGCCAGGCCGGACAGCGCGCTGTCGGACAGTTCAGCCTTGACGTTGGCCTTGCCGATACGCAGTTCGTCGCCGGCTGCGCCGGTTGCACCCTTGATCGCACCGCCGGCGGCCGACGCGGCCTGCTTCAGGTGGGAACCGGCTTCACCCAGGTGTTCCTTCAGGTTCTCGGTATTGGTGGGGCTCATCGAATCACTCCTGTTGCGATGGGGGAACGGGTGTCGGCGGTGCCGACCTGGACTGACAGCAATAGCATTGCCGGGGTATAGGGGGTGTTACGGCAGGGCGATCAGCGCATCACGAGCTGGCCCTGCTGCTGGCCATTGTTGCGCAGCACGCGTATCACCAGGGTCGGCGGGCGCTGCTGGAAGTTGGCGCGCCAGCTGGCCAGGTCGGCGAATTCGCCCACCGTGGCATCGGTGATGATGTCGCCCTGCTGCAGGCCGTTGGTGGCCGCGCGGCTGCCGCGCTTGACCTCGCTGACCAGCACGCCGCCGACACCGGACTGGCGCAGCGACTCGGGCAGGTCGACGAAGGTGGCCCCGGTCAGGCGCGGGTCCAGGCTCTCACCGGTGACCGCGCGCGCCTGTTCCTTCAGCGTTGCCTTGATCTGCAGCGGCTTGCCTTCGCGGCGTACGTCCAGCGTCAGTGCGCTGCCGACCGCGGCCAGGCCTTCCACGTTGTGCAGGGCTTCGGCGCTGTCCACGCGTTGGCCGTTGGCCGAGACCACCACGTCGCCCGGCTTCAGGCCGGCAGTCGCAGCGGCCGAACCGGCCAGCACGCGGGTGACCAGCGCGCCGCGGGTTTCGCCCAGGCCCAGGCCCTGCGCGATCTGCGCGGTCAGGTTCTGGCTTTCCACGCCCAGCGTGCCGCGCACCACCACGCCGTGCTTGACCAGCTGGTCGACCACGCTGCGTGCCAGGTTGGAGGGAATCGCCAGGCCCAGGCCGATGTTGCCGGCCATGCTGCCCTGCGGGTTGAAGCTGGCGGTATTGATGCCGACCAGCTGGCCCTGCAGATCGACCAGTGCGCCACCCGAGTTGCCCGGGTTGATCGATGCATCGGTCTGGATGAAGTTCTGGTAGCCCAGCCCGCGGATGCCGCTGCGGCCTACCGCCGAGACGATGCCCGAGGTGACCGTCTGGCTGAAGCCGAACGGATTGCCGATCGCCACCACGAAGTCGCCCACGCGCAGCTGGTCGCTGTTGCCGAGCTTGATGTCGGTCAGGTTCTGCGCCGGAATGCGGATCAGCGCGATATCGGTATCGCGGTCCGAACCGAGGAACTCGGCCTTGACCGTGCGCCCGTCGGCCAGTGTCACCTGTACGTCATCGGCGTTGTCGATGACATGGTGGTTGGTCAGCACCAGGCCCTCCTTGGCGTCGATGATCACGCCCGAACCCAGCGATTCGTTGATGCGTTCCTGCGGGATGTCCGGGAACAGGCGGCGGAAGAACGGGTCGTTGAAGAAGGGATTGCGTACGCGCACCACCTGCTTGGTGTTGACGCTGACCACTGCCGGCATCGCCTTTTCCAGCATCGGTGCCAGCGACGGCACCGCCTGTCCGGCTGCCGAGGCCGGCAATGCCGCCGTCGTCGGCAGTACCGCTGGCAGCGGCGCGGCGTCGGCACGGTTGCCCAGGTGGGCATTGATGCCGGTGGCAACGAAGCCACCGAAGGCGGCGGCGATTGCGAGCGTGAGCAGGGTGGGAAGCGGTCGCATGGGAGTCGGTTCGCTGGCGTGGGTGGGGGCGGTTCGGCCCTACGGTAAAACAAGCTGAATGAGTGTGTCGCGATCTGGATAAATGCGCCATGAAAACCCGGCGCCCGGAACGCGGTTCGGCATCGCCCTCTGTGGGGCGGTGGCGACAACATCGGGCGTGCTTCTCAACGTGCCGACGTCGGCCGAAGCGCGTGTGGATACAGGCCGATACTTGCGCAGTTCTGCGCATCCTGGTGCCGCGATGCGCCATATCGCACGCCTTTCGCCGCATTCGGGCAGGTGCGCGCAGGCAGCATCTGCCGCCACCCGGATCGTGCGGCGCAGCACTGAAAAAAAGGGGTTTCCTGTCAACCCGCTGTGCTGGTGAGGGTGCTCGGCTACACCATCGCCGTCGCAGCAGATGCGATTGCTGGCACATGCCCCGTTCCACGATCGTCAATGTCGGTATAGCATCGCCCCGTTTTGATACTTAAGGCCCGCAGGAGGGCAACATGAGCAACGGTAATGGTGTGTCGGTCGTGACCGACGCCGTCGAGAACGTCAAAGAAACCGCCACCAACGTTGGCGAGACCATCGCCCACGCTGCCGAAGACGCAGTGAAGTCGGTCAAGAAGACCGTCAAGCGCGCCACCAAGGCTGCCGGTACCCGCGTTGCCAAGGCCAAGAAGGCTGTGGCCAAGGTCGAGAAGACCGTTGCCAAGAAGGCCGAAAAGGCTGCCAAGTCGGTCGGCAAGACTGTTGCCAACGCCAAGAAGAAGCTGGAAGCCGCCAAGAAGAACGCCAAGGCCGAAGCCGCTGCCCTGAAGAAGGAAGTGGCCAAGAAGAAGGCGGCTGCAGGCAAGGCTGTGACCAAGAAGGCCGCCGCTGCCAAGAAGACCACCAAGGCTGCCACCAAGGCTGCCGGCAAGAAGGTCGCTACCGTGAAGAAGGCTGCCACCAAGAAGGCTGCCGTCGCGAAGAAGACCGTTGCCAAGAAGACCGCGGCCGCCAAGAAGGTTGTCGGCAAGAAGGTCGCCACCGCCAAGAAGGCTGTGGCCAAGAAGACCGTCGCCGCCAAGAAGGTCGCTGGCAAGAAGGCCGTGGCTGCGAAGAAGGTTGTCGGCAAGAAGGTTGCCGCCACCAAGAAGGTCGCCACCAAGAAGACCGCCGCCGCCAAGAAGGTTGTCGGCAAGAAGGCTGCTGTGGCCAAGAAGGCCGTCGGCAAGAAGACCGCGGCTGCCAAGAAGGTTGTCGGCAAGAAGACCGCTGTTGCCAAGAAGGCAGTTGGCAAGAAGGTTGCCGCCACCCGCAAGACGGTTGCCAAGAAGGCTGCCCCGCTGAAGAAGGCCGCCGCCAAGAAGGCTCCGGCCAAGAAGGCCGTGCGCAAGGTCGCCAAGCGCAAGTAATCGCGCCGTGACCGAAGGCCCTGCCACCCACCGGGTGGTGGGGCCTTTCGCGTTTCTGGGGCGCGGTCTGGGGCAAGATGCAGGTTCTTCCCGCCGGAGCCCCGGGCATGCGTGGTATCGACTTCAGTTCCTGGCAGGGCGTGCTGTCCACCTTGGCCGGCCTGGTCCTGATCACCCTGCTGGGCGTGGGCATCCGCCTGCTGGTGATGCAGACCCTGCAGCAGCGCCGCGAGCGCGAGAACCGACAGATCAACGAGCGGCTGCGCACGCTGATGGCGGCCTACAAGACCCTGGGCGGTTCGTTCACCGGTGAACTGGGCGTGGATCCCAGCCACCGCCGTGACCTGCGCCAGCGCGAAGATGCCGAAGGCATTGCCGAACCCCGCTCGGATCGCGCGCGCCGCATCCGCGATGCCGTTGAAGCGGCGCTGTCGGACATCCTGCTGCTGGGCACCGACGAACAGGTGCGGCTGGCTGCGCGCGCTGCCAACGATCTTGCACAGGGGCGACCGGTGCACACCCACGAACTGGTGGTCTCGCTGCGCGACTTCGTGCGCGAAGCGCTGGACCTGGCGCCGATTCCGGCCGACCTGCAGATACCGCCGCAGGGGCCGACCCGGCCGGGCGGTGCCAGTGGCGGTGGCAAGGGCCGCAACGACGGCGATGCCAAGGGCGGTCGTGCGGGTGGAGGCGGCGGTGGCGGTGGCGGAATGGGGGCCGGCACGGGCGGTGTGGGCCTCGGCGCCGGCGCCGCACTGGGCGCCGGCCATGCCTCCGCCAGCGATGAAACGGACGCGCGCTGAGCACGTCCGCCCGGTTCAGCGGGTCAGTTCGTAGATCGGCACGAAGCCACCGTAGATCATCCGCGCGCCGTCGAATGGCATCGGATTCGTTGCCGGATCAAACCTCGGGTCTTCCATCATCTTCTTCATGCCGGCGTCGCGGGTCGGCTTGTCCGGCCATTCGATCCAGGAAAACACCACCGTCTCATCCGGCGTGGCTTTCACCGCGCCGAAAAAATCGGTGGTCTTGCCGTGCGGTACGTCGTCACCCCAGCACTCGACCACGCGCAGCGCGCCGTACTCGATGAAAACGGGATCCCCTGTGCGTGCATGGGCGAGGAACTTCTCCTTGTTGGCGGTGGGCACCGCCAGGACGAAACCATCGATGTAGCTCATTGCCTGCCTCCGGATGGACCGTGCCGCATGCACGGCCTTCAAGTACCCGACGAACCAGGGCGTCGGGGATCGACATCCTGTGTGCGCCTGTTCAGCCCGGGCCACCGGGCAGCGGTGCCAGCACCGTATCCGGTGGCTGCTGGCCGGCCAGGTGGCGCACGAAGTAGTCCCACATGCGGTGCGTGTAGGTGGCGTCGTTGCGGAACAGTTCGTGGTCCTGCCGGGCCAGGTACAGCAGGTCGTAGCGGCGCTGGGCCTTGTTCAGGGCGGCGGCCAGCTGCAGGGTCAGCGCCGGTGGCGCGTTCTCGTCCAATTCGCCATAGACCAGCAGCAGATGCCCGCGCAGGTTGCCGGCCAGTGCCGCATTGTCGAGCCCGGCAAAGGGCGCCGGCACGCCATCGGCCATGGCCGTAGCTGGCAGCACGCCACCGAACAGCCGGTCCATGCCGTGCAGGGCGCCGCCGTACATGCCCTGGAAATTGTGGCTGCCGGCCGAGGCCACGCCCACCTTGTAGAGCGCCGGATAGCGCAGCAGGGCGCGCGCTGCACTGTAGCCGCCGAACGAATGCCCGTAGATGCCGACCCGCTGCAGCTCGATGCCCGGGTAGCGTTCGCCCAGCTGGCGCAGCGCGGCCACATGGTCATCCAGCTGCACATCGGCGGCGTGCAGGAAGCTGCTGTCATGGAACGCCTTGTCGCGGCCACCGGTGCCGCGCGCATCGATGCTGACCACCATGAAGCCGAGTTCGGCCAGGCTGGCGCGTGACACCGGGTTCAAGGCAGACACCGCCTCGGCGTAGGTCACCGGCGCATTGCTGATGAAGGAACCACCGTACATCGCATCGATCACCGGGAAGCTGCCGTCATCGCGATAGTCACGGGGCAGGTAGACGGTGGCGAAGATCGGCGTGCGCCCATCGGCGGCCAGCAGCCGCTCGCGCCGTGGTGGACGCCAGCCGGCAGCAACGATCGCGCTGTCATCGGCTGTTTCCAGCACCATCACTTCACGGCCGTCATCGCTGGCCCGCAGCACGGTGCGTGGTGGCTGGTCGAGACGGGAAACGGTATCTACCAGATAGCCACCACCAGGCGATAGCGCCTGGGGGGCGCGCGCGCCGAACAGCGCGCCGGTACCGGCATCGGCCATGTGGTCGTTGCCATCGGCGGCCAGGCGCTGGACCGGGCCGCCCTGCAGCGATACCCGGTACAGGCCGCGCACGTAGGGGTCGCCACCGTCGACGCCACCGGCGCTGAAGTACGCCCAGCCACCCGCAGAGTCCACACCCAGCAGGTCACGCACCACCCATTTGCCGCGGGTGAGCTGGCGCAGCACCTTGCCATCGGACAGGCGCACCCGGTACAGATGGCCCCAGCCATCGCGCTGCGAGAACCACACGGCGGTGTCCTGCCCGGGCAGGATGGCCACCGCGGGCCGGTTGTAGGAATACACGTTGAGCTGCAGGCGAGTGTCGCTGGCTTCTTCCAGAACCGTACGCAATGCACCGCTGTTGGCATTGATCTCCACCAGGCGCAGCCTGCGCGGTGTGCCAAAGTGCGCGATCACGGCATACAACCGATCACCGTCCCAACCCAGGATGCCGGCCTCACTGAGCGTGTTCCAGCCCTCGGGCAGCACGATGTCATGCTGCCTGCCGCTGAGGATATCGATCACATACAGGCTGTCGCGGACCTGCTGTGCATCGCCCAGCACACCCAGCTTCACGGTATGCACGCGCGGCCGCGCGCTGTGGGTCGGGCTGCTTTCCAGATAGGGGTAGTCCTGCAGCGCGCGTTCGTCGTAGCGGATGCCGGCCACGTAGCGGCCATCGGGGGACCAGCTCACCGCGAACGGTCGTGCTGGCATCCTGCCCTGGCGACGTGGAATGCCGCGCAGGGTGAAGTCCGGCAGTACGCCATAGCCATGACCGGTTTCACCGCCGTGGGTCAGTACCTGCGGCGCCGTTCCTCCAGAGCGCTGCAGCCACAGGTTGTGATCGCGTACCTGCAGCCAGGCGTCAGCCCCGGGCGAAGGCAATGCATCGGCTGGCGGCGACGCCTGTTGCGCGGCCGTGCACTGCAGGCGTGGCCATTGGCAGTTGATCGCCGCCTCGCCGTTGAACTGCAGGCGCAGGCCATCATCCAGGACCTGCACGCGGTTCAAGCGCAGGCGTGGCCCGCCGGCACCGAGAGGTGCAACTGCAGTGTCCAGCGCATCGGGTTCGAACAGGATCTGGCGCGTAGCCTGGACGGGATCGACCAGTACCGCCTGGCGCCGGCCCTGTGTGTCTTCGCGTTCGTACCAGAAGCGCCCATCGGCCAGCCAGTGGGGCAGGACCGAAGCATTGCGCAGCGCACCGCGCAGATGACTGTCATGCACGCGTTCAGCGCGCTGGTAGTCAGCCGCCTGCAGCGCGTGCGCAGCGTGGATCGGGAACAGAGCCGCGCAGGCCAGGAGCGCGGCGCGAACAGGCATCAGCAGCGGATCGGAAACGTGCAAGGCAACCTCCTGTTGCAATCGACGACGAATCACAAATGCACGCGCACCGCGCGCGTATGCCAGAGACAGCCTGAATCAAGCCAAAAAATTCAGCAATGCGAAGACCGCTGTTTTCAGGGAGCGTTGTGGCGAATAACGGAGAATTTACATTCCCGATGCGATGGCGCCCTGGCGCTGCTGCACACCATAAGAAAGTAAAGGTGTACCCCCATGAAGAATTCGCTGATTGCTCTGGCCCTGGCCGCTGCCCTGCCGTTCACCGCCTCGGCTGCTGAGAACCTGTCGTACAACTACGCCGAAGCCGACTACGCCAAGACCGACATCGACGCGTTCAAGGCCGACGGCTGGGGCGTGAAGGGTTCGTACGGCTTCCTGCCGAACTTCCACGCTTTCGGTGAGTACAGCCGTCAGGAAATCGACCACACCAACATCAAGCTGGACCAGTGGAAGATCGGCGCCGGCTACAACGTTGAAATCGCTCCGACCACCGACTTCGTTGCCCGCGTTGCTTACCAGAAGCGCGACCAGAAGCACGGCCTGGACTTCAACGGCTACAGCGCTGAAGCCGGTATCCGCACCGCCTTCGGTGCCCACGCCGAAGTCTACGGCATGGTCGGCTACGAAGATTTCTCGAAGAAGCACGGCATCAATCCGGAAGGCCAGTGGTACGGCCGCCTGGGTGGTCAGGTCAAGCTGAACCAGAACTGGGGCCTGAACGGCGAGCTGAAGATGAACCGCGACGGCGACAAGGAATACACCGTCGGCCCGCGCTTCAGCTGGTAATTGCTTCCTCGGCGCGCGTGCGCGCTGAAGATGCCTCGACAGGCCCGGCCCATGCCGGGCCTGTTGCGTTGTGACGACCCGAAACCGCAGCTGAGCATGTTCCGGGGCCGCTGCTGCGTTGCAATAAATTGGATTCCGCTGCTCCCGGCGCGGGCCTACGGTGGGCACTTCGTATCGTCGGATCCGTGTGATGCCGCCTGCCGTTCCCGCTCTGCCCCTCGATCGGCCCCGCCGCCTGGCAATGCTGGCGCCGCATCCCGTGCTGCGTCTGGGGGTGGAGGTGGTGCTTTGCCAGCACGGTGGCGTGCAGGTCTGTGGCAGCTTCACCCGCGAAGGTGATCTGCTCGATCTGCTGCAGCGCCAGCCGGATGGCATCGACCTGTTGTTGATCGACCTGCTGGCGCCGTGCGGACCCGAACAGGGCCTGTCCCTGTTGCGGCTGTTGTCGCGGCGCTGGCCGCTGCTGCCGGTGCTGGTGCTGTCTGCGCACTGCAATGCCAGCACGGTGACCATGGCGATGCAGGCCGGCGCGCGCGGCTTTCTGTCCAAGGGAACCACGCCGGAGATGCTGCGGCGCGCAGTTGACGTACTGGCGCGTGGGGGCCGCTTCGTGCCCCCGGAGTTGCGCACGCAGTTGAGCCGATCGCGCATGCGGCGCACACCGGCGCCGGTGCTCACGCCCTTGAGCCGACGTGAGCGCGAGGTGCTGCGGCTGGTCCTGCAGGGCTGCACCACCGGGGAGGTGGCGCGGCGCTTCGGGCGCACGGCCAGTACGGTCAGCACGCAGAAGCGGACGGCCTACGAGAAGCTGGGCATCCACAGCGATGGTGAGCTGTTCCGCATCCGGCACCTGCTCGAATGCGGATGAGCGGGCTTATTCGCCCTGGTACTGCTTCTCTTCCACCAGCGCCGAACCGGCCACACGGTTGATCTCGTTCTTCACCTGCACGCGCTCGCCATTGGTGCCATAGACACCGCGTGCCAGCTGGATGAACGCATCGTCGAACACCTGGGCCGCTTCCTTGTCGCGCAGCTGGTCCTGGATGTCCCACATGCGCTCGTTGATCGCCTTCAGCTGCTGCTGCAGCGCGGCCAGGGCCGGCTGTGCCTGCAGCTGCTGCTGCAACAAGGGCAGCAGGCCGTCCAGTTCGGTGCGCACGTTGGCCAGCTTGGCCGCATCGTCGATGCGCTCGGCCTTGATCTGGAGAATGGTGATCTTGTCGATCAGCTCGCCGATCGATACCGGGGTCAGGATAGCGTCCACGCGGTTGGTTCCTGGAAACAGGGCGCCATGATACCGCGCTGCTGGCATGTGGCCCCGATTCACGGGATTTACGCCGAATTTGCGCCACGGGCCCGGTAGCACCCTCGATCCGTTACGGCCACCGCCTCGACACTGCGTTCCCGGCGGCATGACCGCCTTCGACGAGGAACACAGTGCAGTGAACAGCAAGGGGATGATGGCGGCGGTGGTGGCCGCCCTGGCAGGGCTGCTCGGGATCGGCAGCGCGCAGGCACAGGTGCAGGTCAGTGGCAGTGCCGCATTGACCAGTGACTACGTGTGGCGCGGCAGCTCGCAGAGCGACGGCGACCCGGCGGTGCAGGCGGGCGCGAAGGTTTCGATCCCATCGGGCTGGTACGCCAGCGTGTGGGGTTCCAACGTTTCGTTCAAGCCGGACAACGGCGCGCGCAGCGAGTTCGATCTGGTGGCGGGCTGGTCCGGTGCGCTGGCCCCGGACTGGACACTGGATGCCAACCTGACCCGCTACGTGTACCCGGGCACTGGCCGCGCGCTGGACTGGACCGAACTCAGTACCACCGTGACCTGGAAGCAGCGCGCCTGGTTGCAGGTCGCGCATTCCAACGACGCGCTGGCCGGTGGCCATCGTGGTACCTATGCCCAGCTGGGCGTGCGTGTGCCGCTGCACGAGCGCTTCCGCCTGGAAGCCGCGGTGGGCCAGTACTGGCTGGCCACCGCGCAGGGGCCGGACTACCTGCATGGACAGCTCAGTGCCGTCGCCACGCTGGCCCCGGCATGGGAGCTGCGCGCCACCGTGCATGACACCGACAACGCGGCCAAGCGCCTGTTCCCGGGCAACGCCGGTGGCCGATGGGAGTTGGCACTGCAGGGCAGCTTCTAGTTGGCAGCCGAGGCCTGGCGCGCGCGCAGCGCGCCGGGCAGCCACAGCAGCAGTGCCAGCACGGCCACGGCGGCACCGGCCACGCAGACGCCGGTCCAGCCGAAGCGCTGGTAGACCTGTGCCGACAGCAGCGAACCCAGCGAACCGCCGATGAAGTAGCCGGTCATGTAGCCGGCATTGAGGCGGTTGCGTGCCGCAGGCTGCAGCGCATAGATCAGGTTCTGGTTGCTGACGTGCAGCAGCTGCGCGGCCAGATCCAGCACCACTACGCCGACCAGCAGCGCCAGCAGCGAGTGTGCCGACAGCCCCAGCGGCAGCCACGAGAGCAGCAACAGCACCAGCGCGATGGCGGTTGCACGTCCGGTCTGGCCGCGGTCGGACATGCGGCCGGCCAGGCCGGCCGCCAGCGTACCGGCGGCACCGACCAGTCCGAACAGGCCGATGGTGGCGTCGCTGTAGGCGTAGGGCGGTTGTGCCAGCAGGAACGCCAGTGGCGTCCAGAAGATCGCGAACATGGCGAAGCTGCAGGCGCCCAGCAGCGTGCGCTGGCGCAGCACCGGCTCCTGCACGAACAGCACGCCGATCGAGCGCAGCAATGCGAAGTAGCCAAGGCCGGCGCTGTGGTGGAAGCGCGGCAGGCCGCGCTGCAGTGCCAGTGCGGTCAGCACCAGGGTGCCGGCGGCGATCGCGTACACCAGCCGCCAGTCGCCCAGGCTGGAAAGCAGGCCGGCCACGGTACGTGCCAGCAGGATGCCCAGCAGCAGGCCACTCATCAACGTGCCGACCACGCGACCGCGATGTTCCGGCGCGGCCAACGTAGCGGCGAACGGCACCAGCACCTGTGCCACCACCGAGAACAGGCCGGTGATCGCGGTGCCCACCAGCAGCCAGGTCAGCGACGGCGCGCAGGCACTGATCACCAGCCCGCCGGCGGACAGCAGGCTCATCACCACGATCAGGCGGCGGCGTTCGAACAGGTCTCCCAGCGGCACCAGCAGGATCAGTCCGGCGGCATAGCTCAGCTGTGCGGCAGTGACCACCATGCCAACCTGGCCGAATGGCACACCGAAGGCATCGGCAATGGTGTGCAGCAGCGGCTGCGCATAGTAGTTGCTGGCCACGGCCACGCCGGTAGCCACCGACATCAGCAGCACCTGCCAGCGGTGCAGAGGGGGGAGGGACGGACTCACGCGGTGTTCCAGAAAGCGGGGTGCACAGTGTCCGCCTGCTGCGGTCATGATGGAAATGAATCATCATCATCCATGTCATCTTGAAACAAGATAGTTGGATGAATCTCAAGCAGCTTGAATTTGCCGTCGCCCTGGCCGAGGAGGGCAATTTCACCCGTGCCGCCGAACGCTGCCATGTGGTGCAGTCCGCGTTGAGCCACCAGATTGCCTACCTGGAGCAGGAACTGGGCACGCCCCTGTTCGAGCGCCTGCCGCGGCAGGTGCGGGCGACGGCAGCGGGTGAGGCGCTGCTGGTGCACGCACGCCAGGTGCTGGTCAGCCTGCGTCACCTGCGCGCCGACGTGGCCGCGGTCAGTGGCGAGGTGCGTGGTCTGCTGGCGATCGGGCAGATCTCCTCGCTGACCGATATCGATGTGGTGGCGATGCTGGCAGCTTTTCAGCAGGCACACCCGCAGGTGGAGTTCCAGCTGCGGGTCGACAAGAGCGAGGACCTGATCGCGCAGGTGCAGTCGCGTGACCTGGATGTGGCGCTGGTCGGGTTGTCACCCTCGGCCGGCCTGGACGGGGTCTGCCACCAGATGCTGCTGGAAGAAGACCTGGTGGCGGTGCTGGCGCCGTCGCATCGCTTGGCCCGGCGCAAGCGGCTGCCATTGACCGAACTGCAGGACGAGGCGCTGGTCGATTTCCCGCGCGGCACCGGTGCGCGGCGGCAGACCGACGATGCCTTCGCCGCCGCTGGCCTGCCGCACACGGTGCGCTTCGAGGTCAATCTGATGGAACTGATCGAGCGCTTCGTCCGCCATGGGCTGGCGGTTGGCATCGTGCCGGCGTTGATCGCCGAAGGCTTCCAGAGCGTGGTGCAGATTCCTCTGCAGCCAACCCCGACCCGCCGCGTGCACCTGGTCTGGCAGCGGCTGCCGACACCGGCGGCGCGGGCGTTCGTCGAGGCCGTGCTCAGCCGCGCAGGCGCAGGCTCAGGCCCTTGAGGAAGTTGCGCAGCATCTGGTCCAGGCAACGCCGGTAGTTGGTGTGCCCGGGCTGGCGGAACAGCGCGCCCACTTCCGACTTGGACACGTTGAAACCGGCGCTGGCGAAGATCTCCATCAGATCGACGTCGCGCAGCTGGAACGCCACGCGCAGCTTCTTCAGCACCAGGTTGTTGTCGATGCGGGTTTCCACCGCGCGCTGCGGCTGGCTCTCGTCGCGACCGCGCAGGTGCACGATCAGGCCGTCGAGGAAGTGCGCCAGCGCGCTGTCGCTCATCGCTTCGAAACCGGCTTCGTCCTCGCGGCGCAGCCAGGCCTTCACCTGTTCGGGATCCACGGCGAAGGCCGGGTCGGCCATCTGGCACAGGGTGACCACGTGGTGGTCGCCCAGGTCCAGGGAGTAGCGCACGCTGCGCAGGACATCGTTGTTGATCATGGCCCAATTGTACCGGTCACCCCGGCAGGCGGGGCCGGATCTGGCCGATCAGGCAACGCAACCCCCGGCCGACGGTGCCAGAATGGGGGTCTGGTTTTCCCCCTGGAGTTGCCTGATGACCCGCACTGTCCTGATTACCGGCGCCACGTCCGGCTTCGGCGCCGCCGCCGTCCACCGCTTCGCCCAGGCAGGCTGGAAGGTGATCGCCACCGGCCGCCGCAGTGAACGCCTGCAGCCGCTGGTCGAGCGCTACGGCAAGGACGTGGTGCATGCGGCCGCCTTCGACATCCGCGATCCGGTCGCGATGGAAGCCGCGCTGCTGGCACTGCCGCCGGCCTTCGGCGAGATCGATCTGCTGGTCAACAATGCTGGCCTGGCGCAGGGCACCGCGCCGGCACAGAGCGCCAAGCTGTCGGACTGGACCACGATGATCGACACCAACATCACCGCGCTGGTGACCCTGACCCACCGCCTGCTGCCGCAGCTGGTGGAGCGCAAGGGCGCGATCATCAACATTTCGTCGGTGGCCGGCGTCTATCCGTACCCGGGCGGTAACGCCTACGGTGGCACCAAGGCCTTCGTCAGCCAGTTCTCGCTGGGCCTGCGCTCGGACCTGCACGGCACCGGCGTGCGCGTGACCACGATCGAGCCGGGCATGGCCGAGACCGAGTTCACCGTGGTGCGTACCCATGGCGACCAGGCGGCGTCGGACAAGCTCTATACCGGCGCCAACCCGATGACCGCCGAAGACATCGCCGAACAGATCTTCTGGGTGGCCAGCCTGCCGCCGCACCTGAACATCAATCGCCTGGAGCTGATGCCGGTCAGCCAGTCGTTCGCCGGTTTCCAGGTCGCCCGCGAAGGCTGACGGCCGTTTGTAGAGTCGAGCTTGCTCGACTGTTGTTCTACCCCCAGTCGAGCCATGCTCGACTCCACAGAAACAAAAAAAGCCGGGCAATGCCCGGCTTTTTCATTCACATCGGCAGGCTTACTGCGCCTTGATCGCCATTGCCTGCAGGCCGGTGCCATCCAGCTTCTGCTTGGCTTCGGACAACTCGCCGGCACTGCCATACGGCCCCATGCGCACGCGGTACACGGTCTTGCCGTTGATCTGCGCCGACTCCACGCGTGCCGCCAGGCCCATCATCGCCAGCTTGGCCTTGGTGGCCTCGGCATCGCCGGAGGCACCGAAAGCACCCGCCTGCAGGATGTAGCGGGCGTTGTCGGCGGCCGCCGGTGCAGCAGCGGCCGGGGTACTGGCCGCGGTCGGCGGGGTTTCCGCACGCGCCGCCGGAGTGGCAGCGGCGGTGCTGGTCGACGCCGTCGGCGTGCTGGCCGGCGGCGTTGCTGCAGCCGGGCGTTCGCTAAGCGGTGCCGGCAGCGGACGGCTGGTGGCGGTTACCGGTGCGGTGCTGGCCACGCTGGCGGTTGCCGTCGGTGCCGGCGTAGCGGCGGCGGCCGGAACCGGCTTGCCTTCCAGTGCCGCCTGCGCGCGCTGCGCTTCGGCCTTGGCCCGGCGCTGGTCTTCGGCACGCGCGCTGGCGGCCAGTTCGGCGTCGGACATTTCAACTTCCTTGCCCGGCAGCAGGGTGTAGAAGTCGTACTGGGTGGCGGCCGGCTTTTCCGGTTCGGCCGGCTTCGGCGTGGCCGGCTGCGCGGCCGGCTGGGTGCCCACATCGCTGTCGGCATCCGCGACCGGGGCCGGCTGCGCGTTCGGGTTCGGCTGCGGACCGGCGCGAAGGAAGCCATCGCCTTCGCCCTTGAACAGGTTCGGCGCCGCCAGGAACACCACGGCCGCAATCGCCACGCCAGCGACCAGCCACACCCATCCGGGTGTGCCCTGGCTGCTGCTGTTGCGTCGTGCCTGGTTTTTGCCGCGTCGTGCTGCCATGTGTACTGCGTCTCCTGATGCTTACATTTTTTCCGGGGCGCTGACGCCCAGGAGTTCGAGGCCGTTGGCCAGCACCTGGCGCGCGGCGCAGGCCAGGGTCAGCTTGGCGTTGCGATCGGCGGCGTCTTCCACCAGCACCGGCGTCCCGTGATACCACGTGTGGAAGGCGTGCGCCAATTCACGCAGGTACTGCGCCACCAGGTGCGGTTCCAGCGCCACGCCAGCCGCTTCCACCACTTCCGGGTACCGCGAGATCTCGTTCATCAGCAGCAGCGAAGCGTCGTCGGCCAGGCGGCCAAGGTTGGCCAGGCCGTTGCCCTGTTCGTACACCAGGCCCTTCTCCTGCGCCTGGCGCAGCAGGCTGCAGACGCGGGCATGCGCGTACTGCACGTAGAACACCGGGTTGTCGTTGCTCTGCTGGCGGGCCAGGTCGATGTCGAAGGTCAGCTGCGAATCGGGCTTGCGCGCGATCAGGAACCAGCGGGTGGCATCGCGGCCGGCTTCCTCGATCAGGTCGCGCAGGGTGAAGTAGCTGCCGGCACGCTTGGACAGCTTCACTTCCTCGCCGCCACGCATGACGGTGACCATCTGGTGCAGCACGTATTCCGGCCAGCCCTGCGGGATGCCCACTTCCATCGCCTGCAGGCCGGCGCGCACGCGTGCCAGCGAGCCGTGGTGGTCGGCACCCAGTTCGGTGATCGCGCGCTCGTAGCCGCGCTGCCACTTGGACAGATGGTAGGCCACGTCCGGCACGAAGTAGGTGAAGGTGCCGTCGGACTTGCGCATCACGCGGTCCTTGTCGTCACCGAAGTCGGTGCTGCGCAGCCACAGCGCGCCACCTTCTTCATAGGTATGACCCGAGGCCTGCAGCTTGGCCACCGCTTCGGCTACCTTGCCGTCGGCGTACAGCGAGCTTTCCAGGAAATAGATGTCGAAGTCGACGCCGAACGCGGCCAGGTCCAGATTCTGCTCGTTGCGCAGGTAGGCCACGGCGAAGCGGCGGATCGCCTGCATGTCGTCCGGGTCCTTGGCGCCGACCACGGTGCTGCCTTCCAGATCGACGCTGGCGCCGGCCATGTAGGCGCGGGCGACGTCGGCGATGTACTCCCCGCGGTAGCCACCTTCCGGCCAGCCGTCCTGGTCCGGCGCGATGCCCTTGATCCGCGCCTGGGTGGACAGCGCCAGGTTCTCGATCTGCACGCCGGCGTCGTTGTAGTAGAACTCACGCTTGGCGTTCCAGCCGTTGGCATCGAGCACACGTGCCACGCAGTCGCCGATCGCCGCCGCGCGGCCATGGCCGACATGCAGCGGACCGGTCGGGTTGGCCGACACGTACTCCACACCCACCGTGCGGCCATTGCCGGACAGGTTGCGGCCGTAGTCGTGGGCTTCCTTGATGACCGAGGCGGCTTCGCGCTGGTACGCGGCGGGGGCCAGGTGGAAGTTGATGAAGCCGGGGCCGGCGATCTCGACCTTGCTGACGTCCTCGCTGCGCGGCAGCGCCTCGACCAATGCCTGTGCCAGTGCGCGCGGATTGCTGCGCGCGGCCTTGGCCAGCAGCATCGCGGCATTGGTGGCGAAGTCGCCGTGGTCGCGGGTCTTCGGGCGCTCGACCACGAAGTCCGGCGGCAGGGAGTCGGCGGGCAGGGTGCCATTGGCGCGCAAGGCTTCGATGCCTTGGCTGATCAGGGCGCGGAGGAGATTTTTCACGAGGCCTGCTGTGAGAATGAGCGGCGGAATCGCCCATTTTAGCGCAGATACCCGCGCCCACGCTGACCAGAACATGCCTGTGGGGGCGGCCGATGGCGCCTGAAGGGGCCGCGCTCAGCCGAACAGGCGTGGCTGGGGCGGGGACAGCAGGCCCCGTTCAGCAAATGAAACGGGACGGCCCTCGCCGACCACGAAGTGGTCCAGCAGGCGCACGTCCACCATCGCCAGGGCCTGCTGCAGTTCGTCGGTGATGCGGGTATCGGCGCTGGAGGGTTCCGGGTCGCCGGAAGGGTGGTTGTGGCTGAGGATCACCGCCGCCGCGTTGTGCAGCAGGGCGCGCCGCACCACTTCGCGGGGGTAGACCGGTGCGGCGTTGATGGTGCCGTGGAACAGTTCCTCGCAGGCGATCAGGCGGTGGCGGTTGTCCAGGAACAGGGCCATGAAGATTTCCCGGGCCTGCCCCCGCAGGCGGTGCTGCAGATAGCGGCCGACCGCGGCCGGGTTGTTGCCGACCGCTTCGCCGTGTTCCAGCTCGGCGGCCAGGTAGCGGTGGGCCAGTTCCAGCCCGGCAGCCAGCGCACAGCTGCGCGCCGGGCCCAGCCCGGGCAGGCGGGCCAGCTCCCGCGCGGGGCGATCGAGCAGCACCCGCAACGGGCCATGCGCCTGCAGCAGGTCGCGCGCAGTCTGCACGGCATCGCGGCCACCGAACCCGGAGCCAAGAAACAGGGCCAGCAGTTCGGCGTCGGAAAGTGACGTGGGCCCGCGCGCGATCAGCTTCTCGCGGGGGCGTTCCTGTTCGGGCCAGTCGTGGATGGGCATGGCCCCAATCCTGGACGTTTGGCCCCACCACCGAAATCAGGAAACCGGGATGAGAGGGGTCAGTCGATGCCTACCAGGCAGATTTGCAACAAACTTCAATGGATCCACTGATCGCCTTCTCTAGACTTCAACGGTGTGCTTGGGAGACCCGATGAAGCGACTTTCCCTGATCCTGATTCTTTCAACCTCGATGCTGCCTGGTCCGGCGGGGGCTGGGGACGCTGCGGCGACCTACGAGGAACTGCCCTCGTTGGCCAACAGCGGAGTTGCCGTCGTGGCGGCAAGCTTCGATGGCGCTGTACTGGCGGGGACTGGGCGTCGAGGATGCTGCTTCTCGCAGGCATTCCGATGGTCCCGTCAGGATGGCGTCCGTTGGCTGTCACCGCGGAACGAGGCAGAGGACAGTTCGGCTCGGGCAATCAGCAGGGATGGTCAGATCATCCTGGTGGAGACCCGAATCTCGACCGCGATGCAGGTTCTCCGCTGGTTGCCTGGGGGCGAACGGGTTGCGGTTACCCCGGTCAGTGAATCCCACCAAGGCCTGGCGATGAACGCTGATGGGACCGTCGTCGGGGGAGCGGAGTACCTTTACCACTCACCGGATAGCGAGCAGCCCTACCTGTGGAGCGAGGCAGGGGGCTATCGCATTCTTCCGGCGCCTGAAGGAGCCGACGGTACACGTCCTACCCATTTCGACCCGGATCCGGCTGTCGTTCATGGCACTTTCTTTGTCGACGGGCCTGAACCAGGCGATCCCGCGATGCCCATGCGGATCCGGTGGCGAAACGATGAAATCGACCCTGCCTCGCTTGCACCCATGTCGGATGACACGCTCCAGATTGGTCAGTTCGCCTCGGAGCAGTCGCTCCAGGCCGCAGGGATCGATCGCTACGAGCCAATGTCGATCGTGTGGATGGATCTGCAGGGCGGAATCTTGCTGGGAAGCGAGCCGTTTTCGAATCAGGCACTGATTTGGACGCGCAGCAATGGCGTGTGTCGTCTGCAAGACTGGCTGCGGGCACTTCCTGTGGAGCTCCCTGAAGATACCCGTTGGGAGGGCTCTCTGGTCAGCCCGGACGGACGCGTGTTGGTTGGCCTTGGGCACCGCAAGGGAGGCGAGGAGCAGGTTCCCTGGCGGGTATCGTCGGATGTGCCCTTGGCAGCCATTGTCCTTTCTGCCCCTGGTTGCGCCGCTCCCGCTGGCTGAGTCCCAATGCCCTAACCGCGCCGGGTCTGCAGGTAGTCGAACAGCTCCTGGTTGTTCTGCAGGCCCAGCTTGCGCTTGGCTTCGGCCTTCTGCCGGCTGATGGTCTTCGGGCTGCGCCCACAGCGTTCGGCGACTTCGTTCACGTTGAGACCAGCCGCCAGCAGCTCCAGCACTTCCTGTTCACGTGCCGACAGCGGCGCCGGTTCGCGCGGAAACAGCAGGTCGCGCGCCTGGAGGTGGTGGCGCAGCTGCTGGGAGACGAATACCTGCCCGGCCAGTGCGGCGTTCAGTGCGTGGGGCAGCTCGGCGAAATCGGCGCACTTGTCGACCAGGCCACTGATGCCCTCCCGCAGCAGACCGTCCAGCAGGCCGGGATGGCGGGCGCCGGTCAGCACCACCACCGGCAGGCCAGGGCGGCGGATGCGCAGCGCGTCGATCAGCTCCGGACCGTCCGGGCCGGCACCCGGCATCGACAGGTCGGTCAGCACCGCATCGCAATCGTGGTGGTCCACCAGCTCCAGCAGCTGGGCGCCGTCACGCGCACTGCCGACGATGTCCATCAGGTAGGTCTGCAGCACGATACGGATGCCATGCAGGACCACGGGATGGTCGTCGGCGATGATGATGCGTGGATGCACGCGGCTCCTCGAAGGTCGAACAGGCCACGGCGGGCGGCAGCCAATGCCTGATTCTGCAAAAGTGCAGACCCGCAGAGGTATAGGAAAGGTCCGAAACTGATACCGGGTGAATCCCGGGTCAACGTAGGCGGACTCCATCTGCTGATAGCCGCCCGCTATGTGCGCCCTGCACCGGGACATTACCGACCATCGGGTAAGCTAGCGCCCTCGTTTGCACAGGAATTCCAGGTGGCTGACTCCCCCAACGCTTCCCCCGCGCCGGCCCGCGCGCTGGAAGGTCAGAAACTGCTGTTGTGCGTCGGCGGCGGGATCGCGGCGTACAAGGCGCTGGAACTGGTGCGGCGCCTGCGCGACGCCGGTGCCCAGGTGCAGGTGGCGATGACCGCCGGTGCCCAGCAGTTCGTCACTCCGCTCAGCTTCCAGGCCTTGTCCGGGCAGCCGACCCGCACCACGTTGTGGGATAGCGCCGCCGAACAGGCCATGGGCCACATCGAGCTGGCCCGCTGGGCCGACCGCATCGTGGTCGCTCCGGGGACCGCCGATCTGCTGGCACGGCTGGCCCAGGGCCACGCCGATGACCTGGTCAGCACCCTGTGCCTGGCCAGCACCGCGCCGTTGACCCTCTGCCCGGCGATGAACCACCGCATGTGGCTGCATCCGGCCACCCAGGCCAACATCGCCCTGCTGCGCCAGCGCGGCGCGCAGGTGATCGGCCCGGTCGACGGTCCGCTGGCCGAAGGCGAGTCCGGTCCGGGTCGTCTGGCCGAGCCCGGCGACATCGTGGCGGCGCTGGCCGCCAATGGCAGCAGTGCCGCGACCGTTGCCGCGCCGGAAACCCGCGCGCTGCAGGGCCTGCGCCTGCTGATCAGCGCTGGCCCGACCTATGAAGACATCGATCCGGTGCGCTACGTCGGCAACCGCAGCAGCGGCAAGATGGGCTTCGCCCTGGCCGCGGCCGCCGCGACGATGGGCGCCCAGGTGGTGCTGGTCAGCGGCCCGGTACAGCTGCCGACGCCACCCGGCGTGCAGCGGGTCGATGTGCGCTCGGCCGCGCAGATGCGCGATGCCGTGCTGAAGTCGTTGCCGGCAGACATCTATATCGGTGCCGCTGCGGTGTCCGACTACACGCCACGGCAGGTGGCTCCGCAGAAGCTGAAGAAGACCGCCGAGAGCCAGTCGCTGGTGATCGAGCTGGTGCGCACGCCGGACATCCTTGCCGAAGTTGCCGCGCAGACGCAGTCGCTGAAGCTGGTGGTCGGCTTTGCCGCCGAAACCCACGACGTGGAGAAATATGCGCGTGGCAAGCTGGTCGACAAGCGCCTGGACCTGGTGATCGCCAACCAGGTCGGCATCAGCGGCGGTGGTTTCGAGAGTGACAACAATGCCGCCACTGCCTTCTGGCAGGACGGTGAACAGGTATTCCCGGCCACCTCCAAGCGCGAGCTGGCCGAACAACTGCTGGCGCTGATCGCGCGGAGACTCCAGGCATGACCCAGGCTTCCCTTTCCCAACCGCTGCAGGTCAAGCTGCTCGATCCGCGCTTCGGCGACAGCTGGCCGCTGCCGGCCTATGCCACCGAAGCCAGCGCCGGCATGGACCTGCGCGCGGCGCTGGATACCGCGCTGACCCTGCAGCCGGGCGACACCGCGCTGGTGCCCAGCGGCCTGGCCATCCACATCGCCGACCCGAACCTGTGCGCGGTGATCCTGCCGCGTTCCGGGCTGGGTCACCGCCACGGCATCGTGCTCGGCAACGGTACCGGCCTGATCGACGCCGATTACCAGGGCCCGCTGCTGATCAGCGTCTGGAACCGTGGCCGCGAGGCCTTCACCATCGAGCCGGGCGATCGCATCGCGCAGCTGGTGGTCGTGCCGATTGCCCGCGTCAGCCTGCAGGTGGTGGATACTTTCACCGACAGCGTGCGGGGAACGGGTGGATTCGGCCATACCGGGGTGCGTTGACAGGGGACATCGATGAGCGGCATCGGGGAAGGACAGCGGGGACGGTCGTTGGGACGCAGTGCGCCACTACTGGGGGTGCTGCTGGTCCTGCTGGCCGGCTGGTTCGGATGGAGCGCGGTGCAGCAATGGCGCCAGGAGGCCAACGGCCAGGCGCTGGAAGCTGCGCGTGACCAGGCCGTGCAAGGCCTGCAGGAGGCTGCTGCTGGCCAGCTGAAGCAGTTGCAGCAGCAGCTGAAGAACGAGCGCGTGCAGCAGGCGCTGCAGGCCGGTGATGCCGCTGCGGCGGCACTCGCTGTCCGCGAGAGCTGGACCGGCGTCGAGCACGCCGAAGTATTGACGGCCGATCTGGCCGGCGCCTATGCCGACCCGGCGACCTTCGGCTATGCCCGATTGGCGCTGCTGGAAGCGGCGTTGGCCGAAGGCAAGCCCAGCCTGCGCGTGGTCCGCGATGGTGGTGGCAATCGCCTGGGCCTGGCGGCACCGGTGCAGCTGGGCAGCCTGGGCCCGGCAGTGCTCTACGTGCGCCAGCCATTGCTGCGACTGACCTCGCCGCTGGACCAGGTGAGTGCGCCATCGGCCGGTTTCCTTGGCCTGCGCCAGGGCACGCATGACCTCGTCGCCCAGGGCGATGCCGGCCTGGCAGAAAGTGCCGAAGCATTGGCGCGGCCGATTCCGGGCACGCCGTTGCGGCTGGTGGCCGCGGTACCCAATGTCGAACCCGGTCCGCTGGGCCTGGGTTCGCTGGCCAGCGCCATCGTCGCGCTGCTGCTGGCGTTCATCGCCGTGCTGCTGGTGGTCGGTCGTGGCCGCCTGCCGAAGTCGCTGCCGCTGCCGCGCCGTGCGGCCGTGGCGGAAGCGGATCATGGCCCGACCCTGAGCGAGAGCCTGCAGATGGCGCCGCCGCCGGTGGCCGAGGCCAGCACAACTGAAAGTGCACCGCCGCCTCCGCCGCCGGTTCCGGCCGAGGAACTGGCGGCCGGTATCTTCCGCGCCTACGACATCCGTGGCGTGGTTGGCAGCGAACTGACGCCGAAGACGGCGGCGCTGATCGGCCAGGCCATCGGTACCGTGGCACTGGAGCAGGGTCTGCGCGAGGTGGTGATCGGCCGCGACGGCCGCCTGTCCGGCCCGGAACTGGCCGCAGGATTGGCCGAGGGCCTGAGGCGCGCCGGTTGCGCTGTGATCGACATCGGCCTGGCACCGACCCCGGTCGTGTACTACGCCGCCTTCCATCTGCGTACCGGCACCTGCGTGGCGGTCACCGGCAGTCATAACCCGCCCGAGTACAACGGCTTCAAGGTGGTCATCGGCGGCGAGACGCTGTCCGGCGATGCCATCACCGATCTCTACCAGCGCATCGTCGAGGGTCGCCTCGTGCAGGCCGCCGAGCCCGGTGACTACCAGCAGCGCGATGTCAGTGCCGACTACATCCAGCGCATCGCCGATGACGTGCAGCTGGACCGCCCGCTGAAGGTCGTGGCCGATGCCGGCAATGGCGTTGCCGGTGCGCTCGCACCGCAGCTGCTGGAAGCGATCGGCGCCGAAGTCATTCCGCTGTACTGCGATGTCGACGGTACCTTCCCCAATCATCATCCCGACCCGAGCGAACCGGCCAACCTGGAAGACCTGGTGCAGACGGTCAAGCGCTTCGGCGCCGACCTCGGCGTCGCCTTCGATGGCGATGGCGACCGGTTGGGCGTGGTCACCGGCGAAGGCAGGATCATCTATGCCGACCGCCTGCTGATGCTGTTTGCCGCTGATGTGCTGATGCGCAACCCCGGCGCGATGGTGATCTACGACGTGAAGTGCACCGGCAAGCTGTCCGACCACGTGCTGCGCAATGGTGGCAGCCCGTTGATGTGGAAGACCGGGCATTCGCTGATGAAGGCGAAGATGCGCGAGACCGACGCCGAGCTGGCTGGCGAGATGAGCGGCCACTTCTTCTTCAAGGAGCGCTGGTTCGGTTTCGACGATGGCCTGTATGCGGCGGCGCGCCTGCTGGAGATCCTGGCCCAGCGCGAGGAGACCCCGGACGAGGTACTGGGCGAACTGCCGGAGATGGTGGCCACGCCGGAACTGAAGGTGCCGGTGGCCGACGGTACGCCGCACGCGCTGGTGGCGATGCTGGTGGCAGCGGCGCAGTCGCCGGACAACCCGTATGTGGGCGGTCGCCTGTCGACCATCGATGGCCTGCGCGTGGACTTCCCCGATGGCTGGGGCCTGGTGCGAGCTTCCAACACCACGCCGGTGCTGGTGCTGCGCTTCGAGGGCAACGACGAGGCGGCACTGGAACGCATCCAGGCGTTGTTCCGCAGCCAGCTGCAGCCGGTGCTGGGCGACACCCCGCTGGGGTTCTGAGCTGGGGCCGGGCTGCGCCCGGCACCCGCCGAATCAACGTCAACGTCAACGTCAACGTCAACGTCAACGTCAAAGGCCGGCTATCCGTGGGATGGCGGGGTGGGTCCGGTTGCGGGGGACGCTGCAAGTACGTCCATGTAAGCTCGGTCGCCGCATCCATGCGGCTCACGCCCCCGCAACCGGACCCACCCCGCCTTCGACAGATTTCCGCGATCTGTCGGAACGGCATGGACCGCCGTTGGTAGGTGTCGACCTTGGTCGACACAGTAGATCCACGCCATGCGTGGATGCGCTTCGATGGATGTCCATCCACACACCGTGGGTGCCGACCGTTGGTCGGCACACCTTCACCCCTTGAAACGCAATCCCACGCCCGGCTCGGTGAACAGGTAGCGCGAATCCAGCGCTGAGTCGCCCAGCTTGTGCCGCAGCTTGCCGACCAGGATGCGCAGGTAGTGGGTGTCGTGCTGGTGGGTCGGGCCCCAGATTTCCTGCAGGATCTGTGGCTGGGTCACCACGCGCCCCGCGTTGCGCAGCAGCAGCGACAGCAACGCGTATTCTTTGCGGGTCAACGCCACCGGCTCGCCGTCCAGCGCCACTTCACGGCGCACCAGGTCCACATGCAGGTGGCCATCGTCGAACACCGGTGGCGTGCCATCACTTGGCACGCTGCGCGTGCGCAGCAGCGCCCGTACCCGTGCCATCAGCTCCTGCGTGCCGAACGGCTTGGTCACGTAGTCGTTCGCACCTGTATCCAGTGCGCGCACCTTCTCGGCTTCGCCGGCGCGCACGGTCAGCATGATCACCGGCACCTGGCTCCACTGCCGCAGCTGCTCCAGCACCTCATGGCCTTCCATGTCCGGCAGGCCGATGTCCAGGATCACCAGGTCCATGTCCTCGCTGGCCGCCAGCTGCAGGCCTTCCTGGCCGGTGGCCGCCTGTCGCACCTGGTAGCCCTGCGCGCGCAGGCTGATGTCCAGGAACCGGCGGATCTGGGTTTCATCATCGATCACCAGCACGCGCGCGGCCGGCACGCTGGCATCAATCGGGGTCGGGCTCATCGTGGGAGGCTGGCTTGAGCAGGGGCAGGGTGATGCGGATCAGGGTACCGCGACCGTCGCGTCCGGGCAGCGCCTGCACGCTGCCGCCATGCGCGCCGATCATGCCCTGGCAGATGGTCAGGCCCAGGCCGGTGCCGTGGCGGCCGCGGTCGCCGCGTTCAACGCTGTAGAACATGTCGAAGATGCGCGCGCGCTCGTCATCGGGAATGCCGGGGCCGGCATCGATCACGTCAATGCGCAGCTGGCCGTCCAGTTCGCGCGCCTGCACCTGCACGGCGGCGTCGGGCGGCGAGAACTTGGCCGCGTTCTCCATCACGTTGAACACCGCCTGTTCGACCAGTGCCGGATGCACCCAGATCGGCGCCAGCGTGGCCGGAATATCCAGCTCCAGCCGTACCTTGGGCTGGTAGCGCTGCAGGCGCCGCGCCGCCGAGCCGATCAGTTCGTCCACCCCGATCCAGTCGCGGTTGATCTTCAATCCTTCGTGGCCGAGGCGGGTCATGTCCAGCAGGTTCTGGATGTAGCGGTCCAGCCGTTCGCCCTCGACCAGAATGGTGTCCAGCAGGGCACGGCGATCGGCCGTATCCATCGCCGCGCCATAGCTGGCCAGGCTGTCGGCCGAACCGATCATCGCCGCCAGCGGCGAGCGCAGGTCGTGGGACACCGAAGAAAGCAGGGCCGAGCGCAGCCGTTCGGTCTCGTTGCTGACGTGCGCCTGCTCCAGCTCGGCCACCAGCCGCGTACGCAGCGCGGCCTGCGCGATGTCATCGACCATTGCTTCGGCCAGCTGCCGTTGCTCGGGCAGCAGGCGTGCCTGCGCGCCGGGCAGGTACAGGCCTGCTACGCCGATCGCACGATCCTCGCCGTCGAGCAGCGGCAGGAACCACCATTGCGCACCGGCCAGGGTGTCGGTGAAGCGGCCGCTGGGCTGGCCGTGGCGCAGCGCCCAGTCGGCGGCGGCCAGGTCGGTATCGCCCGGCTGGCTGCGGCCACCGGTGGCGGTATCGGCGCCGATGCGCAGCCACGCCGGCACGTCCATGGCCTGTTCCAGTGCATGCCGACCCGCCTGCGCCACCTCGCCGTTGCCGGCGGCACTGGCCAGTTGGCGGCCCAGCTGCTGGCGCGCACGCGCATGGCGGTTGGCCGCACGCAGCGCGATCACCTGCATGCGCAGGCGCGAGGCCAGGCGTCCGGCCACCAGTGCGGCGGCCAGGAACAGGAACACGGTGATCACGCCCTGGCGCGCACCGATGGCGAAGGTGAAGCGCGGCGCGATGAACAGGAAGTTGTAGGCGAGGAAGCACAGGATCGCCGCCATCACCGCCACACTGGCGCGGGTGCGTGCGGCCACCAACACCACCGCCACGATGAACACCATCGACAGGTCGGCCATGCCCACCCAGCGCTCGGCCAGCCATGCCACCGCGCAGGCCAGTGCGGTGGCGATCAGGGCCTGTGCTGGTTCGTAGCTGATGCCACGCATCGGCGGCAGCAGGCCCTCGCGGCGCGAGCGCGCCCGCGCCTGCGGCGTGCTGATGATGGTGATCTCGTAATGCGCGCCGCGCTGGATCAGCTGCTGGGTCAGGGTGCGGTTGAACATCCGCGCCAGCGGACGTTCGCGGGTCCGGCCCAGCACCAGGGTCGATACGCCGTTGTGTGCGGCATGGTCGAGCAGGGCATCGGCGATGCTCGATCCGTGCAGCAGTTCGGCGTCGCCGCCCAGCCGCCGTGCCAATGCGAAGGCCGCATCGATCTCGCGCCGGGTCGCCTCGTCCTGGCGTCGCCCCTGTACGGTCACCACCGTCCACGGTGCGTCGCGGCGTTCGGCGATGCGCCGCGCCACCCGCACCAGGTATTCACTCTGACCGCCGCCATCAATGGCCACCAGCACGCCGCGACGCAGCGGCAGGTTGCTCTCGCCACGCGCGGCACGTGCTTCGCGCAGGCTGCTGTCGACGCGGTCGGCCGCCTCCTGCATCGCCAGCTCGCGCAGCGCGGTCAGGTTGGCCGGCGAGAAGAACGCCTGCAGCGCCTGCGCGGCCTGTTCGGGCACATAGACCTTGCCCTGCTGCAGGCGCGCGATCAGTTCGCGCGGCGGCAGATCGACCAGCACGATGTCGTGCAGGCGGTCGAGCACACCGTCCGGCACCGTCTCACTGACGCGCACGCCGGTGATGCGCATCACCACATCGTTGAGGCTTTCCAGATGCTGGATGTTGACCGTGGTCCAGACGTCGATGCCGGCATCCAGCAGCTCCATCACATCCTGCCAGCGCCGCTCATGGCGGCTGCCCGGCGCATTGCGGTGGGCCAGTTCGTCCACCAGCACCAGCGCCGGGTGCCGCGCGAGCACGGCATCCAGGTCCATCTCCTGCAGGGTGTGGCCGTGGTAGGCCACTGCCTTCAGCGGCAGCTGCGGCAGGCCCTCCAGCAGCGCCTGGGTATCGGCGCGGCCGTGGGTTTCCACCAGCCCGACCACCAGGTCAACGCCACGGCGCAGCTGTTCCTGCGCGCGGGTCAGCATGGTGTAGGTCTTGCCCACGCCCGGCGCCGCACCGAGGAACACGGTCAGCTTGCCGCCGGCTTCGCGTTGCAGGCCTTCGACCAGGGCATCGGCCTGGCGGGTACGCGCATCAGTCATGGGTGCCGCTGTCATGGCCGCCATTGTGCGCGCAGCCGGTGCAGGCCGGCATCACGGCGCCTTGGCCGCGTGGTCTAGCGCGAAGTTCAGCGTCACCACGTTCACCCGCGGCTGGCCGAACAGGCCCCACTGGCGTCCTTCGGTATGCGCCTGCACCAATGCCTGCACGCGCTCCACCGGCAGGCCACGGGCACGCGCCACGCGAGCTACCTGCAGCTGTGCCGCCGCCGGCGACAGCTGCGGATCCAGGCCGCCAGCGGACTGGGTGACCAGATCCGCGGGCACCTGCGCCGGGGCAACGCCTTCGCGTGCGGCCACCGCCGCGGTGCTGGCGGCAACGCGCTCGGCCAGCGCCGGGTTGCTGCGCGCCAGGTTGGAACCGGCCGCGGCCATCGGGTCGTAGTTGGCGGCCGACGGGCGTGCCTGGAAGTAGCCGTCACCGGTGAACGGCTGCGACAGCCACGCCGAGCCGCGTACCTGGCCCTTGCCATCGCGCAGCAGGCTGCCCTCGGCCTGGGTCGGGTAAGCCAGACCGGCGAAGCCGGTGGCGATGCCGGCGTAGACCGCGCCGGCCAGCAGCAGGGTGGCCAGGCCCAGGCCGATGGCCGGGCGCCAGCTTGCGCCATCCTGCAGGCTGGCCACACGGGCCTCGGCTTTTGCTTCGCGGGACAGGGAGGTGGAGGTGGAAGCGGAACGGTTCATGCGCCGAATACCAGGACAAGAAGGAGGTCGATCGCCTTGATCGCTGCGAACGGCAGCAGCACGCCGCCGAGGCCGTACACCAGCATGTTCCGGCGCAGCAGTGCGGTTGCAGTGGCCGGGCGGAAGCGCACGCCACGCAGGGCGAGCGGGATCAGGGCGGGAATCACCAGGGCATTGAAGATCAGTGCCGCCAGCACCGCGTTGCGCGGGCTCGACAGCTGCATCACGTTCAGTGCGGCCATGGTCGGAACGGCTGCGGCGAACAGCGCTGGCAGGATCGCGAAGTACTTGGACACGTCGTTGGCCAGCGAGAAGGTGGTCAGCGCGCCGCGGGTGATCAACTGCTGCTTGCCCACCTCCACCACCGCCAGCAGCTTGGCGGGGTCCGAATCGAGGTCGACCATGTTGCCGGCCTCCTTCGCCGCCTGCGTGCCGGAGTTCATCGCCAGGCCGATGTCGGCCTGCGCCAGCGCCGGGGCGTCGTTGGTGCCGTCGCCGACCATCGCCACCAGGCGGCCACCGGCCTGCTCCTGGCGGATGCGTGCCAGCTTGTCTTCCGGGCGGGCCTCGGCGATGTAGTCATCGACGCCTGCTTCGGCAGCGATGGCAGCGGCGGTCAGCGGGTTGTCACCGGTGATCATCACCGTGCGGATGCCCATCGCCCGCAGCTGCGCGAACTTCTCGCGCATGCCGTGCTTGACCACGTCCGACAGCTCGATCACGCCCAGCACATGGCGGCCTTCGGCCACCACCAGCGGGGTGGCGCCATTGCGTGCGACCTGCTCGACGCGGCCGGCCAGTTCAGCCGGCACCGTGCCGCCCAGCGCCTGTACATGGGCACGGATCGCATCGGCGGCACCCTTGCGGATCTGCCGCCCATGTTCAAGATCCACGCCGGACATGCGGGTCTGTGCACTGAACGCCAGATACTCGGCATGGTCCGGTTCGGCGGTGGCGCAGCCCTGTTCGCGCGCCAGGCGCACGATCGACTTGCCTTCTGGGGTCGGGTCGGCCAGCGAAGACAGCAGTGCTGCTTCGCGCAGCTGGCTGGCGTCGATGCCGGCCAGCGGGTGGAAATGGCTGGCCTGGCGGTCGCCGTAGGTGATGGTGCCGGTCTTGTCCAGCAGTAGCACGTCGACGTCGCCGGCCACTTCCACCGCCTTGCCCGACTTGGCCAGCACATTGGCGGCCAGCGCACGGTTCATGCCCGCGATGCCGATGGCCGGCAGCAGCCCGCCGATGGTGGTCGGGATCAGGCACACCAGCAGCGCGATCAGCAACAGCGGGTCGACCTTGACGCCCACCGAGGCACCGATCGCCGGCAGCGTCGCCACCACCACCAGGAAGGTCAGCGTCATCGCGGCCAGCAGCAGGGTCAGCGCGATCTCGTTCGGCGTCTTCTGGCGGTTGGCACCCTCCACCAGCGCGATCATCCGGTCCAGGAAGCTGTGGCCGGGCTCGGCGGTCACCCGCACGATGATCTGGTCGGACAGCACCTTGGTGCCGCCGATCACGCCGGAGCGGTCGGTACCGGCCTCGCGCAGCACCGGTGCCGATTCGCCGGTCACCGCCGCTTCGTTGATGGTGGCCAGGCCCTGCACGATCTCGCCATCGGCCGGTACCAGCTCACCGGCACTGACGATCACATGGTCGCCCGGGCGCAGTTCGGCGGCCGGTACCTGGGCTTCGGTTGCCCCCGGCTGCGGCGCAGCCAGCCGGCGTGCCACCAGATCCTGGCGGGCACGCCGCAGCGACGCGGCCTGGCCACGGCCACGCGCCTCGGCCACTGCTTCGGCGAAATTGCCGAACAACACGGTCACCAGCAGGATCGCGGTCACCGCCAGGCCGAAGCCCAGCGGTGCATTGCCAGTCAGGGTGACGATGGCGGCGACGATCGTGCCGGCCATCACCACTGCCATCACCGGGCTGCGCACCAGGTGCATCGGTGACAGCTTGCGCACTGCCTCGACCAGCGCACGGCGCAGGCCGGCGCCATCGAGCAGGGCAGGGCGCGGTGCAAGGGAACTGCGGGTGGAACTTGCTTGGGTACTCATCGGGGTGTCCTTAGTGCAGTCCCAGGCTCAGGTGGTCGGCGATCGGGCCGAGTACCAGCGCCGGCATGAACTGCAGCACGGTCAGGATGACGATCACCGAGACCAGGGTCAGGGCGAAGGTCGGGGTTTCGATCTGCAGGCTGCCGGCAGACTCCGGTGCCTGGCGCTTGGCGGCCAGCTGTGCGGCCACCACCAGCGGGATGATCAGCAGCGGGAAGCGGCCCAGCAGCAGCACCAGCGAGCAGCTCAGGTTCCACCACAGCGTGGCGTCACCCAGCCCTTCGAAGCCCGAACCGTTGTTGGCGTAAGCCGAGACGTACTCGTAGAAGACCTGGCTGATGCCATGGAAACCGGGGTTGGAGGTGCCCGCCAGGCCGGGTACGGCCAGGGTGATCGCGGTGAACACCAACAAGGTGATCGGCTGCAGCAGTACCAGCAGGGCCAGCAGGCGTACCTGTGGCGTCTCCAGCTTGCGGCCGAACAGTTCCGGCGTACGCCCGGTCATCAACCCGGCCAGGAACACGCCCAGCAGCAGGTACACGATGAACTGCTGCAGGCCACAGCCGATGCCGCCCCAGATCGCGCTGACCAGCATGTTGACCATCGCGATGCCGCCACTCAGCGGCGCCAGCGAATCGTGCATGCCGTTGACCGAGCCGTTGGAGACCTGGGTGGTCACCGCCGCCCACAGCGCAGTGCCATCGGCGCCGAAGCGCACTTCCTTGCCTTCCATCAGCAGCGGGGTGGCGGCGCTGGCGCTATGCCCTTCGCTCCACATCATCGCGCCGGTGGACAGCAGCGACATGCCCAGCATGCAGCTGAACACCAGGGCGCCGAATCGGCGCCGGCCGGTGAACGCGCCGATCATGAAGATCACCGCCATCGGCACCAGCAGGATGCCGACGATTTCCAGCGCGTTCGACAGCGGGGTCGGGTTCTCCAGCGGGAAGCTGCTGTTCGGGCCGTACCAGCCGCCACCATTGGCACCGAGCTGCTTGGCCGCGACCATCGCCGCCACCGGGCCCAACGGCAGTTTCTGTTCGGCCATGCCAGCGCTGGCATCGATCGGCGTGGCCTGTGGCCCACCGGCCATCGTCGACGGCACGCCCTGGCTGGTCAGCACCAGCGTCCACACCAGGCACAGCGGCAGCAGGAAGCGCACGCACAGGCGCACCACGTCCACGTAGTAGTTGCCCACCGCCATCTGGCGGTCATCGCCGCTGCCGGTGGCCGCCGCAGCTTGCGGCGCACGCGAGAACAACGCGCGCAGCGTCGCCACCGCCAGCGCCAGACCCATCATCGGCGTCACCACCTGCAGGCCGGTGATGCCGGTCATCTGCGAGAGGTAGGACAGCTGCGCCTGGCCCGAATAGTGCTGCTGGTTGGTGTTGGTCAGGAACGAGATCATCGTGTGCAGCGCGGTGTCCCAGCGCATGTTCGGGATCTGGTCCGGATTCAGCGGCAGCCAGGCCTGGGTCATGAACACCGTTTGGGTCAGGACCGCGACCACCACGTTGCTCAGTACGAAGGCCAGCACGTAGCCGCGCCAGGACATCGAGCGCGATGGATCGACGCCGAACACCCTGTACAGCGGCTTCTCGATCCAGTGGAACAGCACGTCGACCTTCATCGGCGTGCCACGCATCACGCGGGCCAGGTACAGGCCCAGCGGCCACGCCAGCAGCAGGCTGGCGGCAATAATCACAAGCATCTCAGTCATGGCCGGCTCCGCTCAGAACGACTCGGGCCGCAGCACGACATAAAGAAGATAGGCGGCGGCGACCAGCACCAGCACGCCACACAACAACGACAGCCAGGGGGACATTGCAATAGCGTCCTGGTGGAACCCCTCCACCTCAGGCCGTCATCGTCGTCCTGCCCCCCATAAACGCACTACGCGCCGGACTGGGCCGACGCGTAAAAAGTGCATAAATTCATCGTCCGAAGCCGTAACCAGGCCACGGGTAGCGCCGGGCCATGCCCGGCGGCAGGAGCGTCGTCAGCCCGCCGGGGCAGCCGGCGCCACGCCCTTCAGCTCGCGATAGCGCTGCAGGGTGCTGTCGATCTCGGCCTTCAACGCCTGTTGCTGCTGCAGGAACCCGGCCTGCAGGCGCTGCTGCGACTGCAGCTGCACGTGCCGCTGGCGGATCGCCTCGGCCTGCTTGTCGGCCACCTTGGCACCGGCCAGTTCGCGGTCGCCGGCCGCCGACAACAGGGCCACCAGCGACTCACGCAGGCTGGTGACGTTGTACTCGGCCGTCTTCAGGTTGTTGTCCAGCACTTCCTGGCGTTCGGCGAACACCCGGCGCAGGTCGTCCTCGCTGCCATAGGTGGTCAGCATCGCCTGCTCGGTGCGCTGGCGGGTCTGCTCGGCCATCAGGTCCAGCTGCTGCTGCGCGGCCACCGTGCTGGCGGCGGCGCGCTCTTCGTCGGTCAACGCGCGCTGGACCTGCGCATTGCGCAGGCCACTCTTCGCGTTGAATTCCTCGCGGGCATGGTTGACCGCATCGGCCGGCAGCGAATCACTGCAGATCCGCTCCTTGCCCTCGTTCCAGCAGTACAGCTTCTTTTCCGTCTTGTCGCCACCCCGCGACTGCGCCGGCAGCGTGAACGGCACGGCCAGCAGCAGGCCGGCAAAGAGCACAGCAGGAACTCGGGACATGACCTTTCCCCTGGGTCGGTCAGCGGATCGAACGGACGCCGTACTGGGCCCGGTAGGCTTCCAGCGGCTGCCGGTAACCCACAAGTTCCGGGTTGCCGGAGGCGAAATCAAGCAGATCGGCCAGCGATGCCACGGCGATCACCGGAATGCCGGCTTCCTCGGCCACCGACTGCGCCGCCGAACGGCGATCGGTTTCCGAAGCGATCTCCTGGCGGTCCAGCGCCACCACGATGCCGGCCGGGGTGCCACCGGCGGCGCGGATGATGCCCAGCGCTTCGCGGATCGCGGTACCCGCGGTGATCACGTCATCGACGATCAGCACGCGCTTGCCCTGCATGTCGGCGCCGATCAGCTGGCCACCCTCGCCGTGGTCCTTGGCTTCCTTGCGGTTGAACGACAGCGGCAGGTCGCGGCCACGCTGGGCCAGCTCACAGGCCATCGCGGTGGCCAGCGGAATGCCCTTGTAGGCCGGGCCAAACACCACGTCGTACTTGATCCCGGTGGCGTCGATGGCATCGGCGTAGCAGGCGCCGAGCTGCGACAGCAGCGAACCGGAGTCGAAACGACCGGCGTTGAAGAAATAGGGGCTCAGCCGGCCGGACTTGAGGGTGAACTGGCCGAAGCGCAGGGCGTCGGCAGTCAGGGCCAGCTGCAGGAAACGGTGGCGGTGGTCGCTCATCAAAACTCGATTCATCTTCATTTGGAGCACAAATCCTAATCCAGCTGGGCGTTTCGCGCTCGTCCGGGCCCGTGTGAAGGGCGTCGCGGCCCGGCCTGGCGGACTGCGCAGCCCCGCGGGCAACCGGTATGCTTGCCCGGTTTCCCGCCGTAGGTCCCCCGCATGCGCATCATCAGTTTCAACGCCAATGGCATCCGTTCCGCCGCGACCAAGGGCTTCCTCGACTGGTTCCGGTCCCAGGACGCCGACGTCCTGTGCATCCAGGAAACCAAGGCCCAGGAAGACCAGCTGACCGACCCGATGTTCCGCCCGGATGGCCACCACTGCTTCTACCGCGATGCCATCACCAAGAAGGGCTACAGCGGCGTGGCGATCTACAGCAAGCGCGAGCCGGACCAGGTCATCACCTCGCTGGGCTGGGCCCCGTTCGACGACGAAGGCCGTTATATCGAGGCACGCTACGGCAACCTCAGCGTGGTCTCCTTCTACATTCCGTCGGGCAGCTCGGGCGACCTGCGCCAGGGCTTCAAGTTCGAAGTGATGGAATGGCTGCGGCCGATCCTCGAGGAATGGGCGCGCAGCGGCCGCGACTACGTGCTGTGCGGCGACTGGAACATCGTGCGTTCGGCGCTGGACATCAAGAACTGGAAGTCCAACCAGAAGAACTCCGGCTGCCTGCCGGAAGAGCGCGACTGGCTCAATGCCCTGTGCGCCGACCATGGCCAGGCCACCGATGTCGCCGCCGGCCGTGGCTGGGCTGACGCCTACCGCCTGCTCAACCCCACCGGCGAGGACTACACCTGGTGGAGCAACCGCGGCGCTGCCCGCGCCAACAACGTCGGTTGGCGCATCGATTACCAGTTCATCACCCCGGGCCTGCGTGACCGCCTGCGCAGCTGCTCGATCTACCGCGACGAGCGCTTCTCCGACCACGCGCCGTTCATCGTGGACTACGACCTGTGACCGAGGCTGCCAAGCCGCGCCGGCCATGGCAGCAGGTGGTTTCCAACCTGAGCCAGCGCAAGGTGCTGGCGATGCTGCTGCTCGGCTTCAGTTCCGGCCTGCCGATCTATCTGGTGGGCAACACGCTCGGCTTCTGGATGCGCAAGGAAGGCATCGAGCTGAGCACGATTGGCTTCCTGTCATGGGTCGGGCTGGCCTATACCATGAAGTTCCTGTGGGCACCGATCGTCGACAAGACCGACGTGCCTCTGTTCGGTCGTTTTGGCCGCCGCCGCGGCTGGATGCTGCTGTCGCAGCTGGTTGTGGTGGTGGGCCTTGTCGGCATGGCGCTGGTCCAGCCCAAGGGGGGCCAGATCCAGTTCCTGGGTATCGCCTGGCAGCACATCGTCGTGTTCGGCGTGATGGCCGTGATCGTCGCATTTGCTTCGGCCACCCAGGACATCGTCATCGATGCCTGGCGCATTGAAAGTGCTGACAACAGCGAGCAGCTTGGACTGCTGACCTCATCCTCGGCACTGGGCTACCGCACTGCATTGCTGGTTACCGATGCGCTGATCCTGATCATCGCAGCCCGTGTTGGTTGGCAGGTTTCCTACGAGATCATGGCCGTGCTGATGGCGCTTGGCGTCGTGGCCGTGGTCATGGCCCGTGAACCCGCGCGGGAAGTGGCTGCCGTGCAGGCACAGGCGACTTCCCTATGGACGCCGCGCGGATTGTTCGATGCCGTGGCGGGGCCGTTCATCGCCTTTGTCCGCGAGCATCGCAGCGGCGCGATCCTGATCCTGGTGGCCATCAGCGTCTATCGCATGGCCGACTTCGTCATGGGGCCGATGGCCAACCCGTTCTACGTCGATCTCGGCCTGGACGAGGACACCGTTGGCGCTGTGCGAGGCTCGGTGGGCCTGGTCGCGACCTTCGTCGGCATTGCTGCGGCGGGCCTGGTCTCGGTGCGCTGGGGGGTGCTGGCGGCGCTGATGGTGGGTGCCGTGCTGGGTCCGGCCTCGAACCTGGCGTTTGCCTGGCTGGCCTATTCGGGCCCGGACACGACCCATTTCGCCGTGGCCATGGCAATCGACAACTTCGCCAGCGGTTTCGCCGGTACGGCGCTGATCGCCTATATGTCGAGCCTGACCAGCATCGGATACACCGCAACCCAGTACGCGCTGCTGAGCTCGTTCTACGCGATGCCCGGCAAGGCGCTCAAGGGGCTCTCGGGGTGGTCGGTACAGACGCTCGCACAGGGCCGGACGCTGCTGGAAGGCTACGCGCTGTTCTTCGTCGGTACCGCGCTGGTGGCGATCCCGGTGGTGATCCTCTGCGCCCTGCTGATCCTGCAGCAGCGCCGTCGTCAGGCCGCCAGCTCGACCTGATTGCCTGCCCGCCCCGTCTGCGGGATCATCGCCCCCGACGCGCCGAGGGGGCGGTGCCTTGCGAACGGGGAAGTGAGCATGGCCGACGTTGTGCTGCGGGACCTGGACCCGCTGCTGCTGGAACGCATCCGACGTGTCGCGGTCGCCCGCGGCTGGACCCACGAACAGACCTGCGCCGCTTTGCTGGAGCAGGGCCTGTTCAGTAGTGAACTGGAGGTTCGCTCCGGCTTCGGCGATCCCGAAGTGGACGCGCTCTCCGACGCCATCGCGGCCCTGCAGGCCTTGCCCGCAGGGCAGGGCTTCGATTAGCGGCCGTGCCGCAATGCTGTAGGGCCGAGCCCACGCTCGGCTGCCCGGTAGATCCACGCCATGCGTGGATGGCGCCACCTCACGCCAGGTGGATCGCTCCCAGGATCCGCGGCCCCTTCGCCCCGGTCACGCTCGGCAGGTTGCCGGCCAGCCCGTCCATCGTCCGCTGCGCCAGCCACGCAAAGCCCATCGCTTCCACGTACTCCGGGTCCAGCCCGTGCACCGCGCTGGACTCCACCTGCACTCCCGGCAGCCGCGCCGCCAGGCGCTTCATCAGCTGCCGGTTGCGTACCCCGCCGCCACAGACCAGCAGGCGCCGGGTCTGCGGCTGCTGCGCCAGCAGCGCATCGGCCACCGTCGCCACGGTCAGCTCCAGCAGGGTCGCCTGCACATCGGCGGCAGCGTATTGGCCTTCGCCCATGTGGGCCTCGGCCCAGGCCAGGTGGAACTGCTCACGGCCGGTGCTCTTCGGCGGCGGCAGCGCGAACCACGGGTCCGAGCGCCAGCCGGCCAGCAGGCCCTCGTCCACCGCGCCGCTGGCGGCGTAGGCGCCGTCGGCATCAAAGGTGCGGCCGGTATGGCGCTGGCACCAGGCATCCATCAACGCGTTGGCCGGGCCGGTATCGAAGCCACGCACCGCACCTTCGCGCGGGATCAGGGTCAGGTTGGCGATGCCGCCCAGGTTGAGCACCGCGCGGTCTTCGTCGGCGGTGCCCAGCATGCCCAGGTGAAAGGCCGGCATCAGCGGTGCGCCATGGCCACCGGCTGCCACGTCGCGGCGGCGGAAGTCGGACACCGTGGTGATCCCGGTCAGCTCCGCGATGCGGTTGCCATCGCCCAGCTGCACGGTGAAGGCGGGGTTGGCCAGCGGGCGGTGGCGCACGGTCTGGCCGTGCGAGCCGATCGCGCGCACCTGGCTGCGGTCCACGCCGGCCTCGGCCAGCAGTTGATTGGCGGCTTCGGCGAAGTTGATCGCGATCCGTGCATCCAGCTCGCCCAGTTCTTCCAGCGAGTCCAGCGGTCCGCCTTCGCCCAGCGCCACCAGCCGCGCACGCAGCACCGGCTCCCAGCGGGCGGTCAGCCCGTGCACGAAGCGGCAGCCACCGCCGGCGGGGAACTGCACCAGCGCGGCATCGATGCCATCGGCGCTGGTGCCCGACATCAGGCCAAGGTACAGGGGGGCGTCAGCGTCGGCAGTCGTGTTCATGGCAGGCATAAAAAAAGGACGCGGCAAGCTTGGGCTGCCGCGTCCTTCTTCGTCAACGCAGGGCGCTCAGCCGCGCTTGCGGCCGGTCGGCTGCTTGTCCTTGGCGCTGGCAACCTCGGGGGCGGCCTCGTCGCGGCTGGTCGGTGCCGGGCTGGCGTCGGCGTAGATCAGCTTCTCCATGCCCTGGATGCGGGCCATCGCCGGTGCGGTCTGCGAGCGGAAGGCGACCAGCTCGGCGCCCTTCAGCGGCTCCGGCGGTGGCATGGTCACAGTCAGCGGATTGCGATGCTCGCCGTTGACGCGGAATTCGTAGTGCAGGTGCGGGCCGGTGGCCAGGCCGGTCGAGCCGACATAGCCGATCACCGTGCCCTGGGCCACGCGCTGGCCGGTCTTGATGTTCGCAAAGCGCGACATGTGGCCGTAGAGGGTGGTGTGGCCACGGCCGTGGTCGAGGATCACCACATTGCCGTAGCCGCGCTGCACGCCGGCGAACTGCACGCGGGCATCGCCGGCGGCCATGATCGGGGTGCCGGTGCGCGCGGCGTAGTCCACGCCCTTGTGCATGCGCATCTTGCCCAGCACCGGGTGCTTGCGCGCGCCGAAGGTCGAGCTCAAGCGCGCGAAGGGGATCGGCATGCGGATGAAGCTCTTCTTCAGCGAACGGCCGTTGATGTCGTAGTACTCGGACTTGCCGTTGCGGTCGAAGCGGAAGCCGGAATAAGTCTTGCCACCGGTGGTGAAAGTCGCCGCCAGGATCTTGCTGGTGTCCACCTTCTCGCCTTCGCGCCAGGTTTCATCCATCACCACGCTGAAGCGGTCGCCCGGCTGCAGGTCCTTCGAGAAGTCGATGTCGTACTTGAAGATGTCGTCGGTCATCGTCGCGATCGCCGACGGCGACAGCCCGGCCCGGCGGGCGGCGGCATACAGAGAACTGGTGATCTCGCCGCTGGTGACCACGGTACGCGTGGAGGTCTCGCGCTGGGTCACTTTCTCCTTGATGTCATCGCCGGCCAGGCTCAGCTCCACCCGGTGGTCGGCATCGCGGTCGAAGCGGATGCTGCGCAGGTCGCCGGACAGCGGCATGTCGAAGGCAATCTCGGCGCCCGGGCGCAGCTTGGTCAGCGCCTCACGCGCGCCCGGGTGGTCCAGTACCCGGTGCAGGGTGGTGGCCGGGATGCCAGCCTTGTCGAACAGATCGCTCAGGGTCTGGCCGCGCTGCACGCGCAGCACCTGCCAGCTGTCACCGGGCACCTGCTGCTGGCGGGCCATGGTCAGCGGCGGCAACGGCAGCGCCAGGCTGGTATGGCTGTCGGCAAAGGGGGCGTCGATGGTGTGCGAGAAGCCCGGGACGATGGTCGCCACCAGGGCGCCGATGGTCGCGAACAGGCTGGCGTGCATCCAATGGCGCCGGGTCCAGCGTTCATTGAAGGCGGCGGGAAGATGTTGCCTGAGCTTCCGATGCAGGGCGTTGTCGTGCAGGACGTGGAGGCGTTCCTGGAAGCGCTGCTTGCGTGCGCGCCCTTGTTCGGAATTGTGCATCGGCGGTTTTTTCCTGGCAGCCCGGGAGCGCGGGCCTGATCGCCGGTTACCATAGACACCTGAGAAAACCGCGTCAAACCCTTGTGCCCATTGGCTTTTGTGAAGCCAATCGGGTTAACTTTGCTTTAACACCCCACACAAGAATCGGCGTTGCCGGGAGTAGTCACGTGTCCTCGATTGAAGAAGCCCTTGCCCTGATCGGCCGCGGTGCCGACGAGATCCTCAAGCTCGAGGATCTGCGTGCGCGCCTGCAGGAAGGCCGCCCGCTGCGGATCAAGGCCGGCTTCGACCCCACCGCGCCCGACCTGCACCTGGGCCATACGGTGCTGCTGAACAAGATGCGCCAGTTCCAGGACCTCGGCCACCAGGTCATTTTCCTGATCGGCGACTTCACCGGCATGATCGGCGACCCGTCCGGCAAGAGCCTCACCCGCAAGCCGCTCAGCCGCGAGGACGTGCTGGCCAACGCCCGTACCTATGAGGAGCAGGTGTTCAAGGTGCTGGACCGCAGCCGTACCGAAGTCCGCTTCAACTCTGAGTGGTTCGGCAAGATGGGCGCGGCCGACATGATCCGCCTGGCCGGCCAGCACACCGTGGCGCGCATGCTCGAGCGCGATGATTTCGCCAAGCGCTACGCTGCCCAGCAGTCCATCGCCATCCACGAGTTCCTGTACCCGCTGGTGCAGGGCTACGACTCGGTGGCCCTGGAAGCCGACGTCGAGCTGGGCGGTACCGACCAGAAGTTCAACCTGCTGATGGGCCGTGGCCTGCAGGAACACCACGGCCAGAAGCCGCAGGTGGTGCTGACCATGCCGTTGCTGGAGGGCCTGGACGGCGTCAACAAGATGTCCAAGTCGCTGGGCAACTACATTGGTATCAGCGAGCCGGCCATCGACATCGTCACCAAGACCATGAAGGTGGACGACACCCTGATGTGGCGCTGGATCGAGCTGTTGTCCTTCGACATCAGCCAGGCCGAAGCCGTGCAGCTGCGCGAGCAGGTCGCCAATGGCGGCCTGAACCCGCGCGTGGTCAAGCTGCGCCTGGCGCGTGAACTGGCGACCCGCTTCCACGACGCCGCGGCGGCCGAGCAGGCCATTGCCGGCTGGGAAGCGGCGGTGACCGGGCAGGGCGACATCACCCAGCTGCCGCTGCAGGACGTGGCGATCCCGGCCGAAGGCCTGCGTATCGCCGCACTGTTGACCGCGGCCGGACTGACCCCGAGCAACTCCGAAGCCAACCGCAAGCTCAAGGAACGCGCGGTCAAGGTGGACGGTGAAGTGGTCGAAGATGGCCAGCAGGTGCTGCAGCCGGGCTTCGAAGGCCTGCTGCAGGTCGGCAAGCGCACCTTCGCCCGCGTGCGCCTGGTCGCTGCCTGAGACAAAGGAAGGGCCGGCGCAGCCGGCCCTTCCTTATGCTCTTGTAGAGCCAAGCCCATGCTTGGCTGCGCTTCGCGGGTTCCTACCGCAGCGCGATGGATGAATGGATGCAACATCCGTTGAAAAAAATCGCCACACCCCCTTCACAAACGGTGGGAATAGGGACATACTTCTCCTCCCCCGTCGCAGGGGTCGCCACCAAGGGGCTTCAGCGACATCAGGGCGCCCACCACCGCCGAACGAGATGATCGAACGAAGGTGTTGACGGACTGAAAAAGTCTGGCATAATGGGCGGCTCGCTACGAAGGAAACTTCGCAGCACACGGGAACGGCGCTGAGGCCACTTC